>NZ_WHLY01000002.1:3942500-5227732 GCF_009296315.1 Salmonirosea aquatica | reverse complement strand
GGCGTGGTAGCGGCGGGCGTATTGTGGGCCATAGGCGGGGGCAGCAGCCGAAAGGCGCGGGATTTGCGCAACCAGCTGAAACAGAAAAAACTCTCCCTGTCGCCCCAAATCAGTGGCCCGCAGCGCTACGCCGGATTGAAAGTGCGCTACTCGTTCTAACCAAAAACCAACGCCATGAGTACCTACCTTAAGCCTTTCCTGTACTTCGTCCTGGTGTGGATGGCCGCCGGCTGTCAGCTGGAAGATCCTACCCTCCCCGTGGCCGCCGGGTCAGCATCCGCTACCGATTGTACCGCTCCCTGCACAGTTCAGTTTACCGACGCCTCCACGGGTAGAGGCCTTTATGCCTGGAACTACCGCTGGGACTTTGGGGATGGCACATCCTCCACCGAAAAAAATCCGTCGCATACCTATACCCAGACGGGTACCCACCAGGTAACACTTTCCCTGAGCGGCAAGTACGGAAATGCCACCGACAGCAGCCTGACCGTGACGGTTAAAGGCAAAGGTCCGGTGGCTGGTTTTACCTTTACCGGGGGCAATTGTACCGCCCCCTGCGAGGTTGTCTTCACCAACCAGTCCGAAAACGCAACAACTTACCTGTGGACTTTCGGCGACGGTACTTCGTCCACGCAGCAAAATCCAGTCAAAACCTACACCAGTGCGGGAAAATACAAAGTGGAACTGACCGCTTCAAACGCCCAGGGTACCCACCTAAAATCCGATTCGGTGACGATACTGGGACCCGAGCTTGTGGCCAATTTCGGCGTAGAACTGGACAATTCCCGTACCGACTCGACCAAAGTGAAATTTATCAATATGTCCACCAATGCCACGGGCTACCAGTGGGATTTTGGCGATAAAATAACTTCCACGCTAAAAGACCCGATTCATTGGTACAAGCGGCTCAGTGGCAAAGACACGTCCTACGCCGTGAAGCTCAAAGCCATCGGTATTGGCGAAAGTTTCAAGGAAAAAACGATGAGCCTGGTTATCCAGAAGCCGGAATAACGCCCTGCCCGCCGCGGATCGAGCACTATTCGAATCATTTCGTCATTTTTTTCAATAACCCGAAAAAGCCTTTCTTCCGCTCGCTGTTGATGCTCCAGTCGGCGGGGATGCTCTGGTACCCCTCCACAAAACCTTCATCCTTCATGCGATAGTCGAAGTACCCCCAGGAAGCGCCGGCTTTGGTGGCGGCGATGAAGTTGTTGTAGGGTTTGTCGAAATCAAAGTGATCGTCTTCGTTGAACACGATGGGTTGTCCCCCGTAGCTGGATTTTTCCCGAATGGTTTTTACCATCTGCTCAATCCGGGCGGGGTCCTTGACACCATTCCCGTGCACCAGCACAAAATCATTCACTGCCAGCACGTTGTCTACGGGAATAAACCCGCCCCCAAAGCTCGTCGAAACCAGCAATCGGCGGCCGTCCCGCTGCCTGGATTTCACCAGGCTGATGAGTTCATGAATCCGGTTTTCTTTCAGAATTGCGTGGTCGTATTTATTGATATTGCTTTCGTTATTCACTTCTACCAGCACGTTCCGGTAGTTCTTGTCCAATAGCCAGTCCGTAGCATTTTTCACCGCGTTCACTACGGCCGCTTCGTCATTTAGGCGCTCGTCCTGCCCGAAGTAGAAGTACCCCAGGATCACCACCATGCCCAATTGATCGGCCTTGTCCAGAATCTTTTCCAGGCGCTTCGTGTAAACCTCGTCCAGCGAGCCGTCGGATTTGAAGGCGGTGTTGATCCAGGGTTGGTCTTTCGAATAGCCCTGCGGACTACCACCCTGCAAATTGAGCGTAATGGCCAGCAGACCATGGTTTTTCCACGTCGGCATTGCCTTGATGAACTCGTTAGTGTTGCGGTCGGCGTCCCAGGTACCCGTGTCGGGGTACTTCCACAGGATGCGGGTTTCGGGGTTCAGATCGTCATAAATCCCCTGCACCATCCGCGAGTTGGGCAGCAGGCCTTCCAGTTTCATGCCCTGGTAGACTTTGCCTTTCAGGGTGATTTTCTGGTTGATGTAAAAATCTCCGCCCTGAATGGAAACCTCGGTTTTGCGTTTCTGCGCCTGCACCAGGGTACCTGCCATCAGCAGAGCCAGCACTATTTTTTTCATACAAGATTCAAGATTATGGGTTTTCCCAGATTCGTGTCGATTGAATAAGTCAACGGCTGAAAAAAATACTCTATTCCTGGTCCCAAGGCTAGGTTTTTAGCACTATCCTACTACTTTTTATAAAAAATAGCCAAGAAATAGGGTTAGGTTTTCTCCCAAAGCCGCTCCTACTACCAAACAGTGTAATGCATGACCAGACGGCTTACTTCTGAGGAAACCCAAAAACTGTGGCAGGAATATCGCGGGGGCGACATCTACGCGCTGGCCAACCTGATGGAACGTTCCTACCCCGACCTGTTCAACTGGGGGATGCGCCTGCACAGCGACCGCGAGTTTGTAAAGGACTGTATTCAGGAAATGTTCCTGAGTCTATGGAAAATACAGGCCACCATCGCTTCGGTGGACAATGTGCGTTCGTACCTGCTGGTGGTGCTGAAAAGCCGCATTCTGCGCGAACTTTCCAAAAAAGAACATAAACTCAGCGCTGCGCTCACCGATGATTATACGTTTTGCATCGAATTCTCGGCCGATCTCCGCTTCATCGACGAGGAGCACGAGGTGTACCAGTTGCGCAAGCTGGAACAGGTGATCAACCAGCTTTCGCCCCGGCAGCAGGAGCTGATCTACCTGCGCTTTTACCAGAATCTGAGTTTTGAACAGATCGCCGAAGTGATGCAGCTCGGGCGGCAGTCGGTGTATAATCTTTTACAAAAATCCCTGCTGAGTTTGCGCCGGCACTGGGTGGCCGTTTTTCTGGGATTTCAGTTTTTCCAGGGTATAATGTAATCCGGGCGGTATCATGCTACAAACCGATCGAGCAAACCGATGAAAAACTATGAACAGTATAGCGTAGAGGACTTTATCCAGGACGAATCTTTTCGGGACTGGGTGCAGGGCCATGGCCAGCAGGAGACATTCTGGTTGTCGTTCCTGCAAAAGTACCCCAACACATCGGAAGCCTTCCACCAGGCCGAGCGGTTCATCCGCGCCACGTCGGTCGCCGCCGAACCGCTGGGCGAACGGGAAATCCGTACTGAGGTCCAGCGCTTCCTGGAACGCGCCACTGGTTCGGCCGCTGCCTTTCCAGAACAAGTACCTCCAGCTATACGAACGGGCATTTTCCGCAGCTCACGGTTCCGGCAATTCGCGGCTATTGCGGCCCTGGTCGTCATCGGGCTAAGCCTGAGTTGGTACTATACCGACCTCACACCCAAAAAGCAGACTGCTGAAATTCCCCGCCCGCCCGACCGTTTGGTGGCCCAACTGGTAGAAACGAACAATCCCAGCGACGAACCTCTGCGGTTGTTGCTCAGCGACAATTCGGAAGTGATTCTCGGCCCCCAGAGCCAGCTGAGGTACCCTTCCCGTTTTTCGGATACGGAGCGCGTGGTGTACCTGTCGGGAGAAGCGAGTTTCCAGGTCAATCGACAGAACCGGCCTTTCAAGGTCCATACCGGTGAGATGGTCACGAAGGTACTGGGTACCCATTTTGTGGTGAGTGCCTACGAACGAAACCAGAAAATGACAGTGCAGGTGCTGTCGGGCAAAGTCTCGGTCTACCGTTCCGAACCCAACCGGGCGGCCGAAAGCCGGGAACGGAACGGGGTGATTCTGACGGCCAACCAAGCGGCCATCTTTGAAAAAAAACTGCATCATTTGTCCAAAACACTGGTCGCCAACCCGGTCCCGCTCAATAGGAAAGTGTTGCCCATGGACATCCGTTACGACGAGGTACCCTTGTCCGACATTCTGCATCAGCTGGAAAACAGCTACGGAATCACGATACAATTCGATGAGCAGAATTTTAAACCCTGCCAGATCACCGCCACGCTCTCCAACGAAACGTTGTACGAAAAACTGGACCTACTCTGCAAAACCGTTTCCGCCAGCTACGAAATCGTGGACGGGCAGATTGTGCTGAGTGGAGAAGGATGCCGGTGACCCGGTGCAAATGGAAAGTTGAAAAATGCTTAATTTCTCAAACCCGTGACCTATGTAAATCAAGAACAGAATGAATTGAAGAATCCTAAAAAAACGGCAGTAGCGGGGCTACTGCCGACAGGCCGCATCACGAAGCGCTCGCTCGCCAAAGTAAAGACTTCGTGTTGCACGATTCCCTTGAAAAAGAACCATTAACCTTCTACAAAACTATGAAAAAACCCGCTACCAGACAATTCTGGGTTACACTCATGAAGTTCTCCTTTACGCAAAGTCTAGTTATGCTTTTGCTGGTGGGTGTCTCCTACGCACATTCGTCCAAAGCCCAGGAGTACCTTAGCCGCCGCCTGACCCTGCGGGCGGAGAATCAGGAAATCAAAAAAGTGCTGGCTGACATTGAAAAATCGACCGAGGTACGCTTCGTGTACAGTTCGCAGGTAGTCAGTCCGTCGCTTCGGGTATCCATTCAGAAAAACGATGCGACACTGGGCGAAGTGCTGGACAATCTGCTAAAACCACTAAAAATCAACTATGAACTGGTAGGGCGGAAAATCATCCTGTCTGGAAAGCCGTCCGTTACCGAAAAAGCTTCTTCCTGGCTCAATTCGATTCCGGTGCTGGTACCCAAACAACTCGTGCGGGGTTCGGTGATCGACGAAACCGGTGGCGGTTTGCCCGGCGTAAGTGTAGTTATTAAAGGTACCACCCGCGGCACGACCACCGACACGGAGGGCAAATTCGAACTCGATACCCCCGACGGTGAAACGACGCTGGTGTTCAGTTTTGTGGGCTACAAGAGTCAGGAAGTATTGCTGGGCAGCCGTACTTCCCTCAAGATTACCATGGAGCCCGAAAGCAAGGCCCTCAATGAAGTAGTGGTAGTGGGCTATGGTACCCAAAAAGCCAAGGACGTGACCGGAGCCGTGGCGACCATCAACCAGGAAGTCATCAAAGACCTGCCCGTCGCCACCCTCGACCAGAAGATGATCGGCCAGGTAGCGGGCGTCCAGATCACGCAGCCTTCCGGCTCGCCCGGCGGGGGTACCTCCGTAAGGATTCGCGGCAGCGGTTCGCTGGGTGCGGGCAATGAGCCGCTCTACGTGGTGGACGGCATGCCCTACTCGGCCGGCTTGAACCAGAACCTCAATCCGTTGCTGCTGATCAATCCCAACGACATCGAGTCGATCAACGTGCTGAAAGATGCTTCCTCCACGGCTATCTACGGGTCGCGGGGGGCGAACGGCGTCATCATCATCACCACCAAGAAAGGAGCCTTCAACAAAACAAACGTGACCATTTCTGCCATGACGGGCGTGCAGACGGTACCCCAGAAAGGTCGCCCGAATTTGATGGGAGCGCGCGATTTTGCCGAATACCAGCGCAACAAGATCGATATCGCCGTCCGGCGCGCCGAAAACCGTGAGGCTACCCTGGAAGATTATCCGGTGGAGTACCGGGACCTGGATAAATTGCAGGGCAAAGGCACCGACTGGTACGACCTGCTGCTACGCGACGCCGCCATCCATGACTACAACGTGAGCGTGCAGAAAGGTTCGGAAGATTCGCGCATGGATTTCAGCCTGGGGTACTTCAAGCAGGACGGGGTACTGAAATACACCGGCGTGGAACGCTACAGCAGCAAGCTGAGCATGGAAACCGGCATCGGAAAAAACCTGACGATCGGCGGTACGATCCAACCTACCTTCATCACCCAGGACCGCACCAACACCAACTCCAACCGCGAGGATGTGATCGGCGTGGCCAACTGGGCCAACCCCGTCGTGTCGCCCTACGACGCCAACGGCAACCTGCTGCCCTACGTGACTTCTCCCCAAAGCAAGTACCACTCGGCCTGGAGCTTCGCCAATCCGCTGTTCGTGCTGCGTGAAACTACCCAAACCCAGCAGCAGTTCCAGAACCTGGGTTCGGCCTATGTCCAATGGAACATCACCCCCGCGCTGGTGGCCCGCACGTCGCTCAACACCATCTGGTCCACCTCCAAGTTCAATTCCTATACCCCCAGCACGGTGGGCGGCTCCAACCGCCCACCGGTAGCAGGTACGGGGTCATCGTCCAACAACCGCTCGGAGAATTTCAACTGGCTGATTGAGAACACGCTGACCTACAACAAGAGCTTCGGCAACCACCGCATCAACGTGTTAGCGGGCTACACCACCCAAAAAAGCACGTCCAACAGCATCAACCTCAACGCTAGCCCCTACCCCAACGACCTGATCCAGACCATCAACGCCGCCCAGACTATTAGTACTTGGGATCAGAACGTGAACGAATGGAGCATTGTCTCGTACCTGGGCCGGATCAATTACGGCTTTCAGGACAAGTACCTGCTAACCGCCACCATCCGTTCCGACGGATCGTCGCGCTTCGGGGCCAACAACCGTTTCGCCACCTTCCCATCCATTGCGGGAGCCTGGCGCGTGTCGGAGGAGAATTTTTTGAAGGACAACAAAACCATCAGCTCACTCAAGCTGCGGGCCAGTTATGGTACCAGCGGCAACAACAACATCGGTAACTACTCGCACCTGGCGGCGATTAATGCGGGTTCCTACGTGTTTGCCAACAATCTGGTCACGGCTTCCTTCGTGGGCCTTTCCAACCCGTTCCTGACCTGGGAAGAATCCTCACAGATCGACGCCGGCGTCGATCTGGAACTTTTCAAGAGCAACCTGCTGCTGACGGTTGATTTTTACAATCGGAAAAGCAAGAACATGCTGCTCAACGACGTCATTCCGGCTATCACGGGTTTTGGCTCGCAGATCGTCAACAAGGGCAATGTCCGCAACCGGGGCCTCGAGATTTCGCTTGGTGGGAGTCCCATAGCAGGAGAACTGCGTTGGGACGTCAACGCCAACATCGCCTTCAACCGCAACATAGTTCTGTCGCTCAACGACAATAGCGACCGCATCCTGTCGGGCAACAACGACAACAATCCTACGCACATCAGCGTGGTGGGCAAGCCCATCGGGCAGTTCTACGGCTTCATCAACGACGGGGTGTACACCAAGGCCGACATCGAAAATCCCGATATCATCAAAACGCCCCAGGTCTACGAGGGTAACCCCAAGTACCGCGATGTCAACGGCGATGGCATCGTGAGCGATGTATTGGACTACGCCATCATTGGTAACCCACAGCCGAATTTCACCTTCGGGCTTTCCAACAACTTCAGCTACAAGCGGTTCACGCTGGGTGTCATCATCACCGGCCAGCAGGGCGGACAGGTGATGAACGGCCTGCGCCAGTCCATCGACAACCTGCAAGGCTTTTTCAATGTGCGCGCGGCCTGGGTCGACCGCTGGCGGAGTACCGACGACCCTGGTAACGGAATCCTTTCCGGGGTACCCAAGCTGACCCCAAGCTGGGGGCACCGCGTCAACTCATTGTGGGTGGAGGATGCTTCGTTCCTGCGCATTGCCAATGTCAATATCGGCTATTCGTTGCCCGATCTCATGATGCGCAGGACCGGTTTCATCCGCGGCGCCCGCATCTACGCCACGATCCAGAATCTGGCCATGTTCACCCGATACGAAGGCGCCAACCCCGAAGCCCAGTCGCGTAACATCGACAACACGCTGTCGCCAGGGTTCGACATGTCGTCCTATCCGCTGTCGCGCACCTCGTCGATAGGGATTAATGTAACATTTTAAGATAGCTAATGGCTTTGGACATCAACACAATTTTTAATCAGAAAAACAAAGGCTAACGGCCATCAGCTATCAGCTTTTTCAAAACGATCTCAATATGAAAAAGGTACCCCTACTTCTAATCATCGCTTTCCTGACCTCCTGCTCGGATAAATTTCTGGAGCTTTATCCCCAGGCTACCCTGAATGAAGGCAATTTTTACAAAACCGAAACCGAGTTCATCCTGCTGGCCAACGGCTGCTATGTGCCCATGCGCGACTACGAAAAGAACCAGCACTGGGTGCTGGCCGAACTCATCTCCGACAACACCACCCATCAGAACAACATCCGCACCGGCGAGGCCTCGCGCGGCGTGATCGATCAGTTTATTTTGGGTTCAGACAACCGGGCGTACGAGGACTTTTGGGACTTATCGTACAACGGTATCACCCGCTGCAACAAGCTCCTGAGCGAACTGGACCGGGAGGGGGTGACATTTTCCAAAGAATCCTATAAGGACCGCTGCGCCGGGGAAGCCCTGTTCCTGCGTTCGGTGTACTACTTCAATTTGGTGCGGCAGTTTGGTGGGGTACCCTTGGTCACTACCCCCATCACGTCGCAGGAGGCCGTGGGCGTCAAGCGCTCCACCGAGGAACAGGTGTATGCCCAGATCGTGCAGGACCTGACCGAGGCCATCGCCCATTTTGCCAAAGCCCGCGACGTGGCCGAAACCGGACGGGCCAACGAGTGGGCCGCGCAAGGTATGCTGGGCAAGGTACAGCTCACGCTCCACAAGTACCCCGAAGCGCAGCAGGCGCTGCTGGCGGTCATCAATTCGGGCAAGTACCAGTTGCTGTCCAACTACGCCGACCTGTTCAATCCCGCCAACAAGGACTATAAGGAAACGATTTTCGCGATGCAGTACTCTGAGGCCAGCGCCGAGGTAGCCAACCAGTTCATTTTCCTGTTTGCCCCGCACACCTCCGGCGGTGCCGTGACCCTGCGGCCTAACATCAACATCGTGGGCGCGGGCTGGAACCAGCCCACCGACGACCTGATCAACGCCTTCGAGCCGGGCGACGTGCGCAAGGATGTTTCGATCGGCTACTGGAACGGGCTGGACTGGGACAACAAGGTGCGCCCCATCCCCTACTGCAACAAGTACAAGCCGCCCATCGCCGCCCCCGACAACCGCGCCGGGGACAATTTCCCCATCCTGCGCTACTCCGACGTGCTGCTGATGTACGCCGAGGTACTGAACGAACAGGGCAAAACCAGCGAAGCAATTCCCTACGTGCAGCAGGTGCGCAACCGGGCCAAGCTCACCACGCCCATCACCGCCACGGACAAGGGAGCGCTGCAAGACCTCATCGCCAAGGAGCGTCAGGTGGAGCTGTGCTTCGAGAACCACCGCTGGTACGATCTGAAGCGGACGGGCAAAGCCATCGAGGTGATGACCGCCCACGGAAAACGCGAACAGGCCATGAAGCCCTACCTGTATGATGGTGCTTACACGATTACGCCCAATAAGCTGCTGGCCCCGATTCCGGCCAACGAAGTTCTGGTCAATAAATTACAACAGAACCCAGGGTATTAGGTGGTTTGCTTATTTCGTCGTAAGATCGATAAATTAGGGTTCAGGAGTATGAATGAATCGTTTCACTGTTTTTATATTTCTAGTTGAACCATATCGAAAGTACCCTCTTCCGGAGAGCTTTCCCTAAAATAGAAAAAAATCAGGGCCGGTCCCGCCGGGGCGGGACCGGCCCTTTTAAAGCCTGTCTGTATGAAAATCTACAAAAGTATATTTCTGATTTGTTCCATTTTCTTTCTGTGTGAATTTAAACCCGGTGAGGTAAAAAAGGCCGATAAAAAACCAAACATCGTCTACATTCTGGTCGATCAATGGCGAGCCCAGGCAACGGGCTACGCGGGCGACAAAAACGCCCACACGCCCAATCTGGATCGGCTGGCGGCTCAGAGTGTCAACGTCCACAACGCCGTGTCGGGCATGCCGGTGTGTTCGCCGCACCGCGCGTCGCTGCTCACGGGACAGTACCCCCTCACCCACGGCGTTTTTATGAATGACGTGTTACTGGATACGAATAAAGTCACGCTAGGAAAGGTACTGACCCAAAACGGGTACACGACGGGCATCATCGGCAAATGGCACGTCGACGGGCATGGCCGCCGCAGCTACATACCGCCCACCCGGCAGCAGGGATTCGAGTACTGGAAAGTGCTGGAATGTACCCACAACTACAACCACTCGGAGTATTACATCGGCGACTCCCCCGAAAGAAAAGTATGGGATGGCTACGATGTGATCGCCCAGGCCGACGATGCCTCGAAGTACATTAAGGAAAAAGCCAGACAGGATAAACCGTTCGCGCTGATCATATCCATGGGCGCTCCGCACGATCCCTACCAGACCGCTCCGGAGAAATACCGTAAAATGTATGAAAACAAAGAGCTCATCCTACGCGACAACATTCCCGCCGACAAGCGCGAGCGGGCCATCGAAACCCTGCGGGGGTACTATTCGCACATTGCCGCCATCGACGACAACATTGGCAAGCTCTGGCAAACGCTAAAAGATGCGGGCGTCGAGGAGAACACGATTCTGGTTTTCTCGGCCGATCACGGCGACTTACTCGGTTCGCACGGAGACTGGAACAAGCAGCAGCCCTACGAAGAGAGCATCCGGGTACCTTTTTTGATTCATTATCCCGCCGTTCTAGGCAAAACCGCTCAAACCTCCGACCTACTGCTCAACACGCCCGATATCATGCCTACCCTGCTTGGTATGGTTGGTATCTCCATCCCCAACTCCGTGGAAGGGAAGGATTTTTCGAAAGTTCTGAAAGGGGAAAGTAAGAACAAGGTAGAAGAAACACTCATTTCCTGCGTGCAACCCTTCGGCCAATGGTCGCGGGCACGGGGCGGCAAAGAGTACCGTGGCATCGTGACGCAGCGCTACACCTACACCCGTGACCTGAACGGTCCATGGCTGCTGTTCGACAACGAAAAAGATCCTTTCCAGCTGAATAATCTGGTTGGAAAACCGGAAGTCAAAAAGATCCAGGCCGATCTGGACAAGCGATTGAATAAAGTACTGCGTGAGCGCAACGACCAATTCCGGCCCGGCCTCGAATACGTCAGGCAATGGAACTACGTCATCGACGAAACAGAAACGGTACCCTACAATAAAATCAATTACGAAGGTAAGCCGATTGTGGAGTAGAGGTACCTTGGTCCTAACGCAGACAGCCAATTCCATTGCGGCAATTCCATTGCGGGTTTAAAACGCTGTCTGCGTTCATTGGGAAGTAGGATTGTAAAAATAATTCTTTGATTATAGACACAAAGAATTTCCGTGCACGCCATGCTAGCTTCTCTCCTCTTCTTACTGTTCCTGCCATTCGCAATAGGTACCATCGATCCCCCAGCCGCTCCTCCCCCCAATATTATTTTCATCATCGGGGACGACATCTCGGCCGAGGACATCGGCTGCTACGGCAACCCAAAAATCCGCACGCCCAACATCGACCGCATGGCGAAGGAAGGGATTAAATTCACCAATTTCTACCTCACGGCCAGCTCGTGCAGTCCCAGCCGGACGAGTATCCTCACCGGCCGGTACCCCCACAATACCGGCGCGGCCGAACTGCATACGCCCCTGCCCGCTCACCTCGATTATTTCCCGGAATTGATGAAAAAAGCGGGGTACTACACGGCGCATTCGGGCAAATTCCACGAAGGCCCCAACACCCGCCGCGCCTACGATGTGATGGTAAACGATCGGAAATTGGTGGGTGAGGGTGGCGAACAGCAATGGGTACCCCTGCTGCAAGCCCGGCCCAAAGACAAGCCTTTTTTCTTCTGGTTAGCTCCTTTTGACGCCCACCGGCCCTGGTCGGCGGTGGACAGTTTTCCGCAGCCACACAATCCGGGTACCGACATCACCATTCCTCCCACCCTGCTCGACACCAGGGGTACCCGCACCGATCTGGCCGATTATTACAACGAAATAGGACGCATCGACCGCTACCTAGGCGAATTGCAGCGCGAACTCGATCGGCAGGGCATCGCCGATAACACGATCATCATCTTTATGGCCGACAACGGCCGTCCTTTTTCGGGTAGCAAAACGCGCGTGTACGATACGGGGATGCGTAGCCCGTTCGTCATCAAATGGCCTGCGGGAATTAAAAATATGAACGCCGTTTGTGCGAGTATGGTCAGCAGCATCGACCTGGCACCCACTTTACTGGAAGCCGCCCAGGCCGGGCCGTCGGCCACGGTGCAGGGCGTGAGTTTCTTTGATTTGTTAAAAAATCCAGATAAGAAATTCAGGAACTACGTTTTCTCGGAGCATAACTGGCACGATTACGCCGCCTACGAGCGGGCGGTGCGTACGAAGGACTACCTCTACCTGATCAACCGCCGGCCGGAACTCACCAACGAAGGGCCCATCGACGCCAACCAAAGTCCGTCGGCGCTGGACCTGAAAGCGGCCCGCCAGGAAGGAGCCCTGACGCCCATTCAGGAGGATGTATTCCGCGCGCCTCGCCCGCCCGAGGAGTTTTTTGATGTCCGGACCGATTTGATTCAGGAGAAGAATTTGATTGATGATCCGGCCTACGCGCAAAAAGTAGAAACCCTGCGAAAGGTACTTAACCAATGGCAGGACGAAACGGGCGATACCTTTCCCGAAAACATAACGCCCGACTGGTATCACCGCGACACGGGCAAACCGCTGCCTGCCAAAGACCAGCGGGGCGAGATGCCCGGCGCGGCCAAAAACGCCGATCGGATTAACAAAAAAGGACCTTTTTAAAATTTAGTAGATATGAGATATGAATTATTAGATAGGAGAGTTGGTAAAATCGTTTTTGCAATTTTACTCTTTGTAGCCTCATTTTTGGCGAAAGCCCAAACCTCCGACAAGCCCAACATCCTGTGGATTGTGAGCGAGGACAATAGCCCTTTCATCGGGGCCTATGGCGACACATTTGCGACCACCCCCAACATCGACAAGCTGGCCACACAAGGAGTACTTTATACCAATGCCTTCGCCACTGCCCCCGTGTGTGCGCCCTCGCGCTCGACGCTCATCACCGGCATGTACCCGCCCTCGCTGGGCACCGAGAACATGCGCAGCACCTACCCCATCCCTGATTTTGTCAAATTCTACCCCAAGTACCTGCGCGAGGCGGGGTACTATACCAGCAACAATGTCAAGAAGGATTATAATGTAGATCAGGACCAGGAAGATGCCTGGGACGAGTCGAGCAATAGTGCTACGTACACAAAGCGCAAACCCGGTCAGCCGTTTTTCGCCATCTTCAACACCACCATTTCCCACGAGAGCTGCCTGCATACTTTTATTCCTAATGACAAATTGCGCCACGACCCGGCCAAGGTACCCATCCCCCCCTATCACCCCAATACGCCCGAAATGCGGCACGACTGGGCGCAGTACTACGACAAGGTGGAGGACATGGATACCTTTGTGGGCAAGGTTCTGGCCGACCTGGAAGCTTCAGGCGAGGCGGAGAATACCATTGTCTTCTATTACAGCGACCACGGCGGGGTGCTGGGCCGCAGCAAGCGGTTCATGTACGAGTCGGGGCTGCATATTCCGATGGTGATCCGTTTTCCTAAAAAATACGCGCATCTGGCGCCCGGCCAGCCCGGCACCAAAACCGACCGGATCGTCACGTTCCTGGACTTTGCCCCTACCCTGCTGAGTCTGGCCGGGGTACCTATCCCTGATTACATGCCCGGCAAGGCCTTCCTGGGTACCCAGAATACGCCCGAACGCCAATATGCCCACGCCTTCCGGGGCCGCATGGACGAGCGCATCGACCTGGTGCGTTCCGTGCGTGACAAGAAGTACCGCTATATCCGCAACTACATGCCGCATAAAATCTACGGGCAGTACCTCGAATACCTGTGGAAAGCCCCATCGATGGGCTCCTGGGAGGCCGCCTACAAGGCAGGGACTCTGAACGACGTGCAAAAGAAATTCTGGGAGACCAAGCCCGTCGAAGAACTATTCGATGTGGATGCCGACCCGCACAATGTCAACAACCTGGCCGGCGATCCCAAGTACGCCGCCATTCTGAAAAGGATGCGTCAGGCCAACCACGATTACGTCATTGATAGCAAAGACGTGGGCTTCCTGCCTGAAGCCATGATGGAGGAGATTTCGGGTATCATCCCGCTGTACGACTACGCCCGCAGCGGCCATTATGAGGTAAAAAAGGTGGTTGAAACCGCCGAGTTAGCCTCGCAGGGCGATCCGAAGAACGTGGAAAAAATGATGAAAATGCTGAAAGACAAAGACCCCATCATCCGCTACTGGGCTGCTACGGGCTGCACCATTCTGGGCCACCACGCCACACCGGCCAAGTACGATTTGCTGTCGCTTCTCAGCGACAAGGAAGTGAGCGTCCGCATTGCTGCGGCCGAGGCTTTGACCAAACTGGGCGAAAAGCAAAAGGCAGTCGATGCGCTGATCGACGCCCTCAAACAAGGCAACCAGATGGCGCGGGTGCAGGCGCTCAGCGTACTGGATCAGCTGGGAGACGAGGCCCGCAAGGCCTACCCGGCCGTGAAAGCGGTGATTGTGGGTGAGAAAGTGGACGGCAGCTACGACATCCGCGCCGCCGAACGGATCATCGCCAAAGCCGAGGGCAAGTAGGGTATTAAGACTTACATAAAGGGGGTACCTGCTCGAGCAGGTACCCCCTTTATGTTGACAACCCGTAACGCGTTACAACAAATAATATTCCTCCCAACCCTTGCGGGGGGCAGCTCCAGCAAGCAGGAAATTGGCCAGCGGATTGTTGGTGATCCGCTGCGTTTCGCGGTCGAATAGGAGTTTGGTATTCAGGCGCTGGGCCAGTACCCCCAGGTTGAATACCTGACTTAACGGTCCGGCTATTTCGAACGACGAGCGGCATTTTTCTTCTCCCTTGCAGCCTTTGAGGAAGTTGGCAAAGTGGTTGGATGGACTCGCGGGTACCTCCGGTAACTTTGAGGCCATGTCTTTGGCTTTCTCTTCTGGAATAATGGACAGGGTACTCCCGTGCGAACCACCTTTGAAGGTCAACTCCTTGCTATAAATGATCTTGCCCGGATTCAGTTTGGCTGGTTGCAATTTCCCATTGCTGGGTGGGGGTATGTTGGGGTCAATTTCCGATACGCCATAGCCCGCCGGAACACTCGGAATATTGGTCAAGCCGTCATACCAGTTGATTTCCAGCGGCGGCATGGTACCCCGCTTGGGAAACTTGAACGAAAGCGAGGTAGACATCGGAAAGAAGAACGGATTGTGCCCTTCCAGCATCACCGGGTCAATTTCGTAGGGCAGGCCCAGGTTCAGGAACTGATGAGCCGTATCGATGATGTGCGCGCCCCAGTCGCCCAGGGTACCCATGCCGAAGTCGTACCAGCAGCGCCACTGTCCGTTGACAAAATCCTTCTGATAATCGTGTTCTTGCGCCGTCATGAGCCAGGTATCCCAATCCAGCGTCTTCGGAATCGGCTCGCCGTTCGGAAAATGTGTCATTTTGGGGTCCCAGTCGTGCCAGCGGCGGCGGCTGTTCATGTGGGCCGTGATGGAGGTGACGTCCTTAATAATGCCGGCGTCGGTCCAGGCTTTGAACTGAAAATAGTTGGCGTCTGAGTGTCCCTGGTTCCCCATTTGGGTAGCTACCTTGTATTTCGCCGCACCTTTCATCATCAGCTCCACTTCTCTGAAGGTACGGGCCATGGGTTTTTCCACGTACACGTGCTTGCCCTGTGACATGGCCAGCATGGTGATGGGGAAGTGAGAAAAATCGGGTACCCCCACACTCACGGCCTCAATGTTTTTGCCCATTTTATCAAACATCTCCCGGAAATCCTGAAAACGGGGTACGTCCGGAAACTGCTTCAATACGGCCAAGGTATGCGGTGCTCCCATGTCCACATCACAAAAGGCCACGATATTGGCCAGGCCCGTGGCGTGCAAAGCTCTGGTGATTTCTCCACCCCGGTTGCCGATCCCAATGCAGGCCAGGTTCACTTTGTCGCTGGGGGCTACGTGTCCCAGCGATTTACCGATGGTCCGGGACGGAATAAACGAGATGCCCGCCGCCGCGCCCAGGGCCCCTGCCTTCACGAAATTTCTTCTGTTCATATGATTCTGTTTTTATTCACCTTTTACTATCAGACGATAAAATAGGCAGGTACCCCTTGTTTCAGCGGATTGGAAAGTGGGGTTGAGGGCTCCGGTTTACCGTCAGGTATTTATCCGAAGCTAGTTTTAAAAATATCCTGTACAAGACTAAGTAATTAGCCCGGCTGAATCGTCTTGCTAATAAATACGGAATAACAATATTTGAATAGTACGTTTTCTTTTTCTAAAAGCAGGGTACCCTAATGCAGGAAAAATACTATCACATCCCGGAGAAATCGCTACCGAACAAATCCGTTTCCACGCCACTTCCTGTCAATCATGAGGGGTTTTCGGAAACCGATTTATCCGAAAAAATAATTCAGCAAGCGTTCCAGAACGACCCCAATGAGGGCATTCAGTGCCTTTTCCACTGCTACCACGCTCTGCTGTGCAGTCATGCCGTGCGCTTTGTGTCGTCCAAGGCCATTGCCGAAGACATCGTCTCCGATATTTTCTACGAATTTCACGCCCGCCAGCTCTACCACACCATCACCACCTCCTACCGGGCCTACCTGTTTGCTTCGGTGCGCAACCGTGCCTTCGATTATGTACGCCGGGAGGTGCACCGCAGCAATTCTCTGGAATATGCGGCGCATGTAAGCATCCAGTCGGCGCAGGAGCCCGATTCCATCACCCAATACGAAAACCTGTGCCAGGATGTAGAAGCTGCCATTGGTGGCATGCCCATCAAGCGGCGGCAAATTTACCTCATGCACCGTTTTGAGGGTAAGAAAAACCCTGAAATCGCCCGGGAACTGAGCTTATCCATCCGGACAGTCGAGGCCCATTTGTACCAGGCCATTCGGCAAATCCGGGAAGAGCTTCGTTCCAAATGGTTTCTGCTTGTCCTTTTTTTGTACACTGAGTACCCTGCTAATCATCGCTCCGATCAGGACTTTACGCCCACCAATCCTGCCCCTATGAACACTTCTCCGCACGACGATCTCCTGTTTCGCTATTTCTCCGGACAGGCCAGCAGCTTACAAAAGAATCAGATTGAAGAATGGCTTCGGGATACCTCCAACCTGGCTCTGTTCTACCAAGCGCTGGCCCGGTGGGAAAAGCAAAATCTTCAGTACCAAACCGATACGAAGGAGGCTATACGCCGCCACATGCAGCGCATGGAAAATCTCACCCAAGATTCCGCGAGGCAGGAATTGTCCCGACCAGCGGGCGCTGATTGGCGGCGCAGGACACCCCGGTACTGGCTGGCTGCCGCCTCGGTAGTACTGCTGCTGTGCGCAGCTATCGGCTTGTACCATACCTTTTTCCAATACAAAACCTACGCGACTGAGTATGGCCAGACCCTATCGTTTGGCCTACCGGACGGCAGTCAGGTGACTCTCAACGCCAATTCGTCGCTCCGCCTTCCCCGCTTCGGCTTCGGGGACGATTCCCGGGAAGTGTTTCTTCAGGGAGAAGCCGAATTTCAGGTGAAGCACACCCACAACAACGCCCGGTTTATCGTAAAAACACCCTATGCGCTGGATGTAGTCGTTCTAGGTACCCAGTTTTCTGTCTTTGCCCGTAGCCGGGCCACGCGGGTGGCTCTTACGCAGGGAAAAGTACAGCTTTTCTATAAAGCCGGTAAGAAGGTTCAGAAAAAGAGCATGAAGCCCGGCGAGTTGGCCACGCTGGACCAACGAGGCCACCAGGTGGCCATCACCCCGATGGAGAATCCCGCCGCACCGACCGCCTGGAAAGAGCATCGCTTCGTATTCTCGGCCACTCCACTATCCGAAATTGCCCTTATGGTCCAGGAAGTATTTGGGGTCAAGATACTGATTCTGGAGCCCGCCGTGGCACAGATGACCGTGTCGGGATCTTTCACCGCCCACGATGCCGAAGAACTCATAGAAACCCTGGCCGAGGCTTCTACTTTGACGTATAGTAAAAACAAACGAACCATTACAATCCAAACCCAATCGAACTAACCTGCTTAATCAAACAATACCCATGAAAAAACAAGTACTCGCTCTCTTGTGCGTGACCGCGGCCCTGGGCAGCTACCCACCCGGAGCTCATTCCCAGCTTTTCGCCCGCAATCAGCATGCACGCCCTCTGGTGGACACCCCCTCCCCTGCACGCGACAAAAAGCAGCTAAAAGCCGTGCTTCAGGAATTGAAAGACCATTACAAAGTGGATATTCTTTATTTCGACAGTGTGGTCGAAGACAGAGAGGTACCGGCATCAGCGATTGATGTAAAACAGCAGCTGGATAAAAATCTGGACGCCCTGCTGCGCCCGCTGGGTTTGGTATATAAGAAAACCAAATCAGGTACCTACGTGATTACCAAAGAAAACAATGCCCCGGCCCAAAACACGCCTCGAAAACAGGCTTTCAATTCGCCCTTTGAAACGGAGACACTAGCTCCATACAGGACGCTGGTGCAGGCCATCACCGGTACTGTAACCGACGAAAACGGCACCGGACTACCCGGCGTGAGCGTGGTGCTGAAAGGTACTACCCGCGGTACCACTACCAACGGTGAGGGTATCTTTGAGCTGGATGTACCCGGCAGCGAGTCTGTACTTATTTTCAGTTTTGTGGGCTACACGAGCCAGGAAATCACCGTGGGTAATCAGACGAATATTTCCGTGAAGCTACAGGCCGACGTCGCCAATCTCTCGGAAGTGGTGGTGGTGGGTTTTGGTACCCAGAAAAAAGCAACCATGACCAGTGCCGTGTCCACGATCCAGAGCGAGCAGATTACGGCCCGACCCGTGAGCAATGTACAACAGTCTTTACAAGGCCTGGCGCCCGGCCTCACGGTACTGGACCGCGGCGGAGCACCGGGCCGTTCCAGTGCCACCATGCGCGTACGGGGCATCACCACCCTGGGCGATAACTCGGCTCTGGTTATCGTGGATGGCGTTGAACAGACGTTGTTCGACATGAACCCGGAAGATATCGAGTCGGTCACGGTACTGAAAGATGCTTCTTCCACCGCCATTTATGGTTCTCGTGGCGCGAATGGGGTAATTCTGGTCACGACCAAACGGGGGAAAGCCGGAAAGGTATCGGTCGCCTACAATGGCTATTATGGCATTCAGAATTCGATCAATGCCCCGGAAATGATGGGGCTGGAAGCCTACATGCGTCTGGAGCAGACTGCCTACAAAAATGTCGGAGCGGCGGTACCCGATCGCTACACCGACGAATCCATCAATACCTGGATCACTACGACCGACCGGCTGAAATATCCGTTGCCCAATACCTGGTTTCAGACTTTGCTCAAACCCGCTCCGATGTCCAACCAGACTCTTTCGGTGAGTGGGGGAAATGAAAATTTCCGGGCGCGGGCCAGTGTACGGCTGATGGACCAGAAGGGCGTGGTGCAAAACTACGGCAGCCAGGTAAAAGAACTTCGCCTGACCACCGACTTTACAGCATCGCCCAAAATCCGGTTTAGTGCCGACGCTAACTACCGCTACAATACCTCTACGACTCCATCCGTCAACGCCATCAATAACTTTTTCCACGGCGCGCTGTGGGCGGTCCCCAAGTACCCCGATGGTACCTACGGTCTGAGCCAGCAAGGCAACAACCCCCTAATGTACCTCGAAATTGGCGGACTGTCGCGCCAAGCCGTGGACCGGATCGTGGGGAACGTAAAAGGCGAATGGGACATTCTCGACGACCTTACGTTGTCCGTTCAGGTAGCCGGGAATTATACAGGTACGTACCAGAAAGACTTTAACAACGCCTACACCAACCGCGACCAGAACACCGGCGTAGTCAAAACGGTGGCTAACAACACCCTCACCGAAACCCGCAACCAGCAGCGCGAATACACCATCACCGACCTGCTGACTTATCATCACACCTGGGGCAATCACGATTTCAGCATCATGGGCGGGTACCAGGAGTATTACTATCAGTATTTCGGTCTGAATGCGTACCGTCAGCAGTTTTACAACAACGACATTCAGTCGATCAACCAGGGGATCAACGATGGTACCAAGAACAACGGTGGCTACGACGAAGAAGGCGGTTTGCGGTCTTTTTTCAGTCGGATCAACTATACCTTTGCTAACAAGTACCTCCTGGAAATCAACGCCCGTCGTGACGGTTCGTCGCGGTTCTCGCCCGCGCGGCAGTTTGCCTTTTTCCCATCGGGTTCGGTAGGATGGCGTATTTCGGAGGAAGACTTTTTCAGTCCTTTGAAAAATGTATTTCATGAGCTCAAACTGCGGGCTTCGTATGGGCAGACGGGTAACCAGGCCATTTCGCCCTATTTGTTCTTCCCGCAGCTATCGGCCAGCAGCTACACCTTCGGCGGTACCGTCGTGACCGGCTACCGGCAGTCGACCCGCATCGACCCCTCGGTGACCTGGGAGACCAACACGCAAACCAACTTCGGTCTGGACGCCGCCTTGTTTCAGAAAAAGCTTTCTGTGACGTTTGATTATTACAAAAAAATCACCGACGGTATCCTGCTCAACCTGCCCATTCCGCTCACGATCGGGCTGCTGCCTGGTCCGCAAAACGCCGGGATTGTGGAAAACAAGGGGGTAGAGCTGGGCGTAAACTACCAGAACACCGCGAAATGGGGCTTGAATTACAGCCTGGGAGGAAATTTCTCGATGAACAACAACAAGGTCAAGAGCCTGAACGGTACCGGCCCCTATATTACCGGATCGGACATCGATCCCCGCTACATCATTCAGGAAGGACTGCCCATTAACGCGCACTGGGGCTACCAGACCAACGGCCTCATCCAAACGCAGGCCGAAGCCGACGCGACACCATACTTCCAGCGCTCGGCCAAGCCCGGCGACGTGGCTTTTGTGGATCAGAATGGCGACGGCATCATCACAACCGCCGACATGACCATGATCGGCAATCCCTTTCCGAAGTATTCGTTCAGCCTCACCAGTGGGCTGGGCTATAAGAATTTTCAGTTGAATTTGTTTTTTCAGGGTACCGCCGATGTCGACGTCCGGCTGTCGGGAGCTCTGGCCGAGCAGGGTAACTACGAGGGTTTTACCAGCAAAATATACACAGACAACTACTGGACGCCCGAACGTACCGACGCGCGCTTTCCCCGGCCCACCAAGCTGGATTTGAGAAACCAGGCTACGACCGATCGCCTGATTATCGACGGGTCATACTTCCGACTCAAAAATGTGCAGCTGGTCTACAACATACCAGGTACCTTCAGCAAGAAATTCTGGGTGCAGCGCGCCAGCGTGTATGTGTCGGCTTCCAACGTGTTCACCATTTCGAAGCTGAACGAATGGAACCTGGACCCCGAAGTAGAATCGGGCCGGGCGGTTTACTACCCCCAGACGGCATTGAAAACCATCGGCGTTAACCTCCAATTTTAATTTTTCCTGATTATTCGACTTAGCACGATACTGATATGAACTACCTACTTAAATCAAAAAAAATCCTGGGGGTGGCGTTGCTTGCTACGCTGCTGTCCTGCAAGGACAATTTGCTGGACCCGGTACCCAACGACCGGATTTCGACAGCCATTTTCTGGAAAACTGAAACGGACGCAATACTAGCAGCCAACGCTGCTTATGTATACCTGCCGGGGCATTCAACCTTCACCATCAATAACGTGACGAAGTTATATTCAATCTTCGCCTTCGACGGAGTGACTGACATCGGGCATACCAATCAGGTGTTCAATGTCAACTCCTTCATCGAAAGCGGCTCTTACGACGCGTCTAATTCTCGAGTGACTGACGAGTGGGAAAATGCCTATACCGGAATCGCCACGGTCAACGATTTTCTGGAAAATGTCGACCGCGTAACCACTACCAACACGACCCTGATCGAACGACTGAAGGGCGAAATGCGGTTTTTGCGCGCGTATCACTACGTCAATCTAGCAAGCCTGTACGGGGGGGTACCTATCGTAACCAAAACCTTGAGTACCGACGAAGCCAAACAACTTAAGCGTGACGACATCCAGAAAGTGTGGGATTTTGCTACTTCCGAACTCACCGCGGCAGCAGCGGCATTGCCCACTACCTACCCGGCAGCCGACAAGGGGCGTATCACCAAAGGAGCCGCGCTGGCTTTATTGGCCCGCGCCAATTTATACGCAGGTAGGTTTCAGCAGGCTGCCACAGCGGCCAGTGAAGTCATGAAGCTGGGCTATGACCTATACCCCAACTACGGCAAGCTCTTTACCTACGGGGCCGAAAACAACATTGAGGTCATTCTGGACCACCAGTACGTCAACAGTTCCGGACTCAGTAATAACGTCTTTGCCCAGATGGCCCCTTATAGCCAGAAGACAGCCAACAACACCTTTGTACCCACCAAAGCCCTGGCGGACGCCTTTACGATGAAAAACGGGCTACCCATTACCGACCCGGCCAGCGGCTTTGACCCCCGCGCTCCCTACAAAGACCGTGACCCCCGGCTGGGCTTCACCATGTTTTTGTCCGGCGATCCACTGCCCAGCGGGGCAACTTTCCGTCCTGAGCCCAACAGCGGCACCACCGACGCCGTGGGCAATACCTACCTGGCTACGACCACGGGTTTTGTGGTAAAGAAATACATCAATTCCGAAGACTTCGGTACCCCGGGCGTGAGCGGCATCAACATTATTTTGATCCGCTACGCCGAAGTACTGCTCACCTACGCGGAAGCCAAGATTGAACTCAATCAATTGGATCAATCCGTATACGATGCCATCAACAAAGTGCGCAATGGGCGCCAGGATGTAAAGCTGCCTTCCATCGCCACCGGGCTTTCGCAGGCCGAACTGCGGGAAATAGTCCGGCATGAACGCGAAGTGGAGTTAGCCTTTGAAGGACTCCGTCTATTCGATATCCGGCGCTGGAAAATCGCAGAGAAGGTCATGCCGGGTAGTATTTATGGCATGACCTGGATCAACGAAGGTACCCTGAGCACCATTCAGGTACAGGCGTTTGAGCGCGTGTTCAAGCCCACCCGTGACTACCTGTGGCCAATTCCGCAGAAAGAGCTGGATCTTAACCCAGGTCTTACGCAGAATCCGGGCTGGTAGTCCTATCCTATGAAAACCGGGATTACTTAACATCCCGGTTTTCCTTTTTATCATTAAATTAATACCCATGAAAAGAGTTGTTTCTTTCTCCATTGGTTTTCTTTTTGTATTAAGCCTATTGGCTATTCAGTTAGCCCCAAAACCCACTGCCAAGCCGAATATCATCGTAATTTTCATGGATGACATGGGCTACGGTGATCTGGGAGTCTACGGGGCTACGGAGTACCAGACCCCCAACCTCGACCGCATGGCCAGCGAGGGCATTCGCTTTACCAATTTCATGGCCGCCCAGGCCGTGTGCAGTGCTTCCCGGGCGGCCTTGCTGACGGGCTGCTACCCCAACCGCATTGGCATCACTGGTGCTTTGTTCCCTAACGCCGGGAAAGGGCTCAATCAGCAGGAAACAACGATCGCCGAGCTACTTAAAGGTCAGGGCTATGCGACGGGCATGTTCGGAAAATGGCATCTGGGCGATACGAAAGAATTTCTCCCTTTGCAGCATGGCTTCGATGAATACGTGGGCCTGCCCTACTCCAACGACATGTGGGCGGTGGATTATGATGGCAAGCCGGTAGGCGAGAACGACTGGCGAAAAAAAGCCTTTCCCCTACTCCCCCTGCTGAGCGGGAACGACACGCTCCGGGCCATTACGACGCTGGATGAGCAAGCCGAACTCACCGGGATTTATACCGAAAAGGCGGTTAATTTTATCAAAAAACACAAAAAAGATCCTTTCTTCCTGTACCTGCCCCACTCCATGCCCCACGTACCTATCGCGGCATCGCCCCGATTCAAAGGCAAAAGCAAGCAGGGTACCTACGGCGATGTGGTGATGGAATTGGACTGGTCGGTGGGTGAAATCCTGAAAGCGCTGAAAGAAAACGGCATCGACGATAATACGCTCGTGGTATTTACCAGCGACAACGGCCCCTGGCTCAACTACGGCAACCATGCCGGCTCGACGGGTGGCTTGCGGGAAGGCAAGGGCGTCAGTACCGAGGGTGGCCAGCGCGAACCCTGTATCGTGCGCTGGCCGGGCGTGGCACCGGCGGGTACCATCTGTAATCAGCTGGCCTCGAACATTGATCTGCTCCCGACTTTTGCGGCCATCACTAACGCCAAACTACCCGATCATAAAATCGACGGCGTGAGCATACTACCCCTGTTCAAAGGCGACAATCAGGCTACGCCCCGGAAAATCTTCTATTACTATTATCGCCGGAACAACCTGGAAGCCGTACGTCGGGGTGACTGGAAACTGGTGCTACCCCACGAAGGACGTTCGTACGAAGGGCAGCAGCCCGGCAACGATGGCTACCCCGGCAAGGCACCCGAGAACACCCCTTACCCCATGGCATTATACGATCTGCGGCGCGATCCCGGTGAACGCTACGACGTACAGGCTACCTACCCCACCATAGTAGAAGTGCTGCAGAAAATTGCCGAAGAGGCACGTCAGGATCTGGGCGATGATATCACGAAACGGCCAGGCCATAATGTTCGGGAAGCGGGTCTGACCGCAAAAAATAAGTAATTTAGCCTGACTCGTTTCCGTAACCTTTCCACCAATCTATGCGTATTCTCAGCCTTTTGATCCTTTTGTTTTTGAGTAGCATCACTGGCAGCTTCGCCCAGAAAAGCCAGAAACCGGCCCTACCCAACATCGTCTACATCTACGCCGATGATCTGGGCTATGCTGAACTGGGCGTTTACGGTCAAAAGAAAATCCGCACGCCCAACATCGACCGCATCGGCCGGGAAGGAATCAAATTCACCGACTACTACACCAGCACGCCCGTGTGTGCGCCTTCGCGCTGTCAATTGCTGACAGGTACCCACGCGGGCCACTCTTACATCCGAGGCAATTACGAACTGGGCGGCTTTCCTGACTCCACCGAGCGGGGACAGATGCCTTTGCCAGCCAATACCGTCACTATAGGTACCCTTCTGCAAAAACAGGGCTACCGTACCGCCGCCATTGGCAAGTGGGGGCTGGGAATGGGATACAGTACCGGCAGCCCCAATAAGCAGGGCTTCGATTATTTCTATGGCTACTACGATCAAAAACAGGCCCACAACTACTACCCCACCCACCTGTGGGAAAATGAAAAATGGGACACGCTCAACAATCCGGTGATCGATGTACACCGCCGGCTCGACCCAAAAACGGCTACGGCCGCCGATTTTGCCTACTATAAGGGCAACGACTACGCCATCGACAAAATGGCCGAAAAAGCCCTCAACTTCGTGAGGGAGAACAAGGATCGCCCCTTTTTCCTGTACCTACCCTTCACCATTCCGCATGTCTCGTTACAGGCGCCCGATGCAGCGGTGAATGAATACAAAGGACAATTTCCCGAAACGCCTTACTACGGCGGGCAGGGCTATGCTTCTACGCCCTGGCCCCACGCTACCTACGCCGCCATGATTACCTACATGGACACCAAAGTGGGCCAAGTAATGAGTTTGTTAAAGGAGTTGGGACTGGACGATAACACACTCGTGATCTTTACCTCCGACAACGGTACTACCTTCAACGGGGGCGTGGATGCTAAATTTTTTGAAAGCGTTGGCCCCTACCGGGGTCTCAAAATGGACGTGTACGAAGGTGGCATCCGGATGCCGATGGTAGCCCGCTGGCCGGGCCATATCGCGCCGGGTCGTGTTACCTCCCACGTTGCGGTACACTACGACGTATTGGCCACGCTGGTGGATCTGGTCAAAGCGCCCCCGGTACCCAGCGACGGCATATCCTTTTTGCCTACCCTCCTGGGCAACAACAAGGCCCAGAAAAAACACGAGTACGTCTACTGGGAGTACCCCGAAAAAAACGGACAACTGGCTATCCGGATGGGTAAATGGAAAGGCGTAAAAGTGGAAATGAAAAAGAACCCGCAGGCCCGCTGGGAACTCTACGACCTGGAAAAAGACGAAAGCGAAACCACCGACCTGGCCACCAAGTACCCTGACCTCGTAGCGCGCTTCGACCAGATCGTCAAAAAAGAGCACCGACCCTCGCACGTACCCGCCTGGGAGTTTGTGAAGTAGTGGCCTCATTTGCGAGGTGGTTGATAATAATTTACAGCTATAAAAAACAGCTTATCCGGTGAGTTAATGGGGATTTACTTATCTCTTTATCTCCTTAAATGCCTTTTTTTCTTTTTTTTATACAAATGACTAGGGGAAAGCAAGGGGTAGTGAGTCATATGGGCGACTTACTACCTGGAACATTGTATGCAAGAGCCTTCCCACGAATCTACCAAGTCCGAAAAAGCTTCGTTTCCTCCTCAACCAAAGGTTCAGGGCCGGCACCTCGACGCCGAGCTCTTTCTGAAAGCGACCTTTGAACAAGACGCCCGCAAGGGTCTGGAGCTACTGTTCCGGAAATACCACGCCCCCTTGTGCAGTCATGCGGTCCGTTTTGTGTATTCGCGGCAGATTGCCGAGGACCTGGTGAGTGAAGTATTCTTTCAATTTTATAAAACCGAAGCTTACCGGCATATTACCACGTCCTACACCAGCTACCTGTTCCGGTCGGTACGCAATGAGGCCTTTACGTACCTGCGTCGCGAATTTGGCCGTACCAGTCCGCTGGACTCTACCTATGACAATCAGCACGACCCGCAGGCCCTCAGCCCCGATGCCGAGGTACAGTACAATCATCTTTTGCTGAAAGTCAACGAGGCCATTGCGCAGCTACCCACCCAATGCCAGCGGGTTTTTCTGTTGAGCCGCTTCGAGAACAAGAAATACCACGAAATCGCCGACGAACTCCGCATTTCTCCCAAGACCGTCGAAGTGCATATCTCCAAGGCGCTCCGCTGTCTGCGGGTTGCGCTACAGGGCGAGTGGATGTTGGTATTGATCCTCTTGCTCATCCGCTGATGCTCTCAGCGAAGAGTTTTCCCCGACGAAATATTAACTAAAACAAGCATGGAATATCCAATCAATAAACCGATGGTCTTTAGGTACCTCGCCAATCGGGCTACCCCCCTCGAAAGGCAGGCCGTGGAAGAGTGGCTTAGAAAAGGCGGCGACACCGAAACCTTCCACCAGTGGCTGCTGGAATGGGAAACCAAGTCGCCCCAGTACGTACCTGACTCAGAAACCGCCTATCAGTCGCTGCTGGAACGCATCGATTCGCAGGAAACCATGGCTTCGAATCTCCAAAAAACAGTGCCCCTGCGCCGGCGCTTTTCGTTCCTGAACTGGCCAATAGCGGCCTCCGTGGCGTTGCTGCTTTGTGCGGCTGGCTGGCTGTTGCGCAAACCCCTGCTTTACAAAACCTACGCAACCGAATACGGACAAACCAGTTCTTTTATTCTGAACGATGGCAGTCACGTAACGCTCAACGCCAATTCCTCGCTGGACGTACCCCGTTTCGGCTTCGAAACGGGAGTCCGCACTGTGCACCTGCGGGGCGAAGCCGAATTCTCGGTGCGGCATACCCCTACCCACCAGCGGTTTGTGGTCAGTACGTCCGACCAGTTTCAGATCGAAGTGCTGGGTACCGAGTTTACGGTATTTGCCCGGCCACGAGGTACCAAAGTGGCGCTGAGCAAAGGAAAAATCCGGCTGGACTACCGGCATGGTACTACGAAAAAGCATGTGTTGATGAAACCCGGCGAGCTTGCCACTTTGAACACGGCAGGTAGCCTGCGGGTGAAGCACTCCCCGGATTCCGACGCACTTTCGGCCTGGAAAGAACATCGTTTTGTTTTTAACAATACTTCCGTGGCTGAAATATGCGCCTTATTTGAAGAAAATTTCGGTCTCATCGTTCGCGCCAGCGATCCGGAAATTGCCGCCCGTACCATCTCGGGCAACTTCAAAGCCCAGTCCGCCGAAGATCTGCTTGAGGTACTCGTGGAAGTGCTGAACCTGGAAATCAGGAAAGACAACAAGACCTTACTACTCCTAAACCCTAATCAAAATCCTAAATCCTGATTACCATGTTCAAACCACTACGACTAACCCGGCTGACTGGGCTGGCCCTACTGCTGGCCTTCCTGCTCCCGGCGTCGGTATTTTCGCAAACCCTGGCTTTTGTCCAGCAGCGTACCGTACGGAATGCACCCAAGATGGTCAAGTTAAAAACCCTCCTTCTTCAGGTACAGCAGCATTACAATGTCGAGATCGTATTTGAAGACCGGCTTGTGAGTAGTCAAAGCATAGCCTCCGAAGCGCTGGATTATTCGCTGCCCATCGAGCGTAATCTTGATACCATTTTGCGCAGCACCAATTTGAAATTCAAGAAAATCCGTAAGGGTACCTTCGTCATCACGGAAGTCAAATCGGGGAGTGAAACCTCATCGCGCGCCTTGAAAACCGACCTGGAGTCAGTAGCTGCCAGCCTGCCAGCCGAGGCTGCGACTACCCCATTCCAGATCGACACCCCGGAGCGAGCACAAGCAGAAGCCCCGAAACGCATGGTGCGCGGCACGGTACTCGACGAAAGCGGGACCGGCCTCCCGGGCGTGAGCGTGGTGATTAAGGAAACGACCCGGGGTACCACGACCAACGCCGAAGGTACCTTTGAGCTGGAGGTACCCTCCGACGAATCTATTCTGATATTCAGCTTTGTGGGCTACAAAAACCAGGAGCTTGTGGTAGGAAGCCAGCAGCAGCTCAGCGTGTCGATGGTACCCGAAAGCCGCTCGCTCGATGAGGTAGTGGTGGTAGGGTATGGCACGAAAAAACGTGAAAATGTAACGGGCGCGATTGCCCAAATCAGTGGCGAAGCCTTAACCAGCCGTCCCATCACCAAACTCGGGCAAGCCCTGCAAGGGCTGATCCCGAACCTGAACATCACCAATCCTGACGGAAATCCCAACGCAAACCCCACGTTTAACATTCGGGGTACCACCTCACTGACGGGCGGCAGCGCGCTGGTTTTGGTCGATGGCATTCAGATGGACATGAACCTGCTCAACCCGGCGGATGTCGAGAGCATTACAGTGTTGAAAGACGCCGCCTCGGCCGCGATTTATGGCGCACGGGGGCCTTCGGCGTCATTCTGGTCACGACCAAGAAAGGTACCAAAGACCGCAAACCGGTGATCAGTTATTCGGGGAGTCTGCAATTTAACAAACCTACCTACCTGCCCGACCTTCTGACTACCGAGGAGTACCTCGAATCACAAAACGTGGCGCAGAGGAATCTGAATGGAAGTCAGAAATATTCGGATGAGCAACTCCAATGGGTACGGGACTACAAGGCTGATCCTGTCAATAACCCCAGCTACCACATCCTGCCCAATGGTAAAATTTTCTGGAATGCTTCCAACGATGTAATCGAGGCCATGGTGAAGCCGTGGGCACCGGGCCAGAACCATACCATCAATGTCAACGGCGGAAACGCCAAAACCTCCTACTACGTGTCGGCCGGAGCTCTTAATCAGGATGGTTTGTTCAAAACTTCCACCGACGTTTTCAAACGGTACAATTTCACGACCAACGTCAGCACCGAACTGGCCACCTGGCTTACCGTAGGGGCTAAGGCCAACTACATCTCCACCAGCTACGACGAGCCGCATAAGTACCCCAACAAAGGTTCCGACTGGTGGGAGCAAATGACACGGGGCGAGCCCCAGGTTTTGTTCCCGGCCAAAACCCCGGCGGGCTCACCGGTGGGAGAAGGCATTGCCACGGAAAATTTTGTCAATTTTCTGGAAAGCGGCTCCCGGAGGGTCAACAATTCGGCCACCGGAATTTACAGCATCAATGCGGATGCCTATGTCATAGAGGGTTTGAAAATCAGTGGCAATTTTTCGTATACCTCCATGCGGCAGAATATCAAGGAACATCAGGTGGCCTTTCCTTACATCCGGGATACCTGGATCCCCCAGATTTCGGGTACTTCGCCCTCGTTCGTACAGCGCGATTTCAACGCATCGGATTACTTTGCGACCAACCTCTTTGCCGATTACAGCACCGTCATCAATCAAAAACACAGTCTGGCGGCTTTGGTAGGCTACAATCAGGAATGGTACAATTTTACCGGTGCCCGGATCAAGCGGCAGGACTTGATCAGCGGCGGCGTGCCGGTACTGAACCTGGCCACGGGTCCCATCACCAGCACCGACGAGCAGACATCCTGGGCGATACGCGGCGTGTTCGCCCGCTTCAATTATGACTACATGGGCAAGTACCTGATCGAATTCAATAGCCGCTACGATGGTACCTCCCGGTTCCCGTCCGGTCGTCGGTTCGGCTACTTTCCGTCGGTATCGGCAGGCTGGAGAATTTCGAAGGAAAAATTCATGGACTCCTTTTTCCGGGTACTGCAGGATCTCAAATTCCGCGCCTCGTACGGAAGTCTGGGAAATCAATTGTTGAATGAAAACTTCCCGTACGTTTCTCTCTTCGACATCAACCAGCAGGTACCTTTCATTCTGAGTGGCGCGCTGCCACTTGGCATTTCGGCGCCCGGCCTGGTGAGCCCTGATTTGACCTGGGAGAAAGTTTCCACGCTCGATTTCGGGGCCGATGCCAACCTTTGGGGCAGGCTCAACCTGGGTTTCGACTGGTACAAAAGAACCACTTCGGGCATGCTGGTGGCTGGCGACCGCCTGCCGGCGGTCCTGGGTACCTCGGTTCCCCAACGGAATGGCGCCGAACTGCAAACCACGGGATTCGAATTCAGTGCGAAGTGGATCGGCCAGACCCAAATGACGCATCCCATCAAGTATGACCTTGGCCTCGTGCTGTCGAACTACAAGGCCGTTATCACCAAATTCGATAACAACCCCAACAAACTGATCAACAATTATTACGTCGGACAATCCGTGGGCGAAATCTGGGGGTTCGAAACGGTAGGAATATTCCAGAATACCGGGGATGTACCCAATGCTGCCAATCAGGACCAGCTCGGTAATTCGGGTAAATGGGGCGCGGGCGACATCCAGTACGCCGATCTGAACGGAGACAAAGTCATTACCCGGGGTGCCAATACGGTCGATAATCCGGGCGATCAGCGGATCATTGGCAATACGACGCCCAAGTACCAATATGGCATTGTCGGCAACCTATCCTGGCATAATTTCGATTTCAACCTGCTACTGCAAGGCGTCGGAAAACGGGATTTCGTTCCCAGGGGCAGTTATTTTTGGGGAGCCATCAACAACGCCGGGGCCGTGGGTACCCGGGAAGTGTACCAGGATTCATGGTCAACGGAGAACCCCGAAGGATACTACCCTATTTATAAAGCAAACTCATCCTTCAACATTCTGCCACAGACCCGTTTTTTACAAAGTTCGGCCTACCTACGGCTGAAAAATATTTCGCTCGGCTACACAGTTCCGCTGAAAGCCATTCAAAAAATCAGACTCACCAATGCCCGGCTGTACGTTACGGGCCAGAATCTCTGGGAATACACCAAGTTGAAAGGAAATTTCGATCCGGAAGTTACCGGTTCCGGCGATGTAGGCGTGTTTTATCCCTTACAGCGCGTGGTATCATTTGGGGTTCAGTTATCGCTTTAAAATCATATTGTTATGAGACATAGTTTTTCAAAAGTACTACTGGGAATCACCTTCCTTTTCGCCTCTTCCTGTTCCGATGATTTTCTGGATCGCATTCCCACGGATTCGTTGAATGAAAGTAATTTTTGGCATAATGAGACCGAACTGAAGCAGTATGCCAACACCCTTTACCAGAATTTTGTCGGCCACTCCACGGCCACTTCTCAAAGTCCCCTGGTGGCGGCCGACAACCAGAGCGACAACATGGTTCCACTGAATTTCGATCTGGTGGCAGCGGGCAAAAACATCGTACCTACCTCGGGCGGGGGCTGGAACTGGACTCTGATCCGATCGTGCAATTATTTTTTAGCCCGGTACAACCAGACCCCGATCAGTCAGGAAATAAAAGACAAGTATGCCGGCGAAGTGCGTTTTTTCAAAGCTTGGGATTATTACAATAAAGTGGTTGATTTTGGCGATGTACCCTGGCTTTCGAAAGACCTCACCACTAATTCCCCGGAGTTGTACGCACCCCGCGACAGCCGGGTGCTGGTCATGGATTCTTTGCTGGCTACCATCAATACCGCCATCGCCAACCTACCCACCAAAGGTCAGGCCGAAGCGGGGCGGATCAACAAGGATATCGCCCTGGTGCTGAAAGCCCGGATTTGTCTGTTCGAAGGTACCTTTAGAAAATACCGCGGCATTGCCGGAAGTGAGAAATTTTTGCAGGAAGCCATCGCGGCGTCCGATCAGCTCATCAATGAGCAGCACTACCAGGTATATTCTACCGGAAAACCGGGATCGGATTATGCGGCCCTGTTCAATTCGCTGGATCTGAGCAACAACAAGGAAATCATTTTTTACAAAGCCTACGAAACCGGTCTGCTCGGAAACGCCACTTCGTGGAATATCCAACTCAACAATTTCAATACAAGCGTTTCCAAATCGTTAGTAGAGTCCTACCTGGCCATCGACGGAAAACCCATCTCGCAAAGTCCCCTCTACATGGGTGACGACAGCATCCAGGCGGAAATGAAAAACCGGGACCCCCGGCTGACCCAGACGGTGGTGTATCCGGGAACGGGCATCCAGGCTGGCTATGGAGCCGCTGCGATTCCCGGTTCGGGATTCAGCGGCGTGGGTATTGTGCCCACCGGCTATCAACTGGCCAAGTATTGGGTACCCGACCAGACCGAATTCGTCCGCATTCAGAATGGTATCCTGGATGCCCCGATTTATCGGTACGCCGAAGTGCTGCTCATCAATGCCGAAGCAAAAGCAGAAATGGGCCAGGCCACGCAGGAAGTCCTGGATAAAACCGTGAATCTGCTACGCAAAAGAGTGGGCATGCCTCCTATGGTCATCGGTAGTTTGGTAAAAGATCAAAACTCGGATTTTCCTGAAATTCCGGTACTATTGGACGAAATCAGGCGGGAGCGAAGGGTAGAACTGGCCATCGAGGGTCTCCGTTATGAAGATCTGGTTCGTTGGAAAGCGGGCCGTCTGCTCAACAAGCCTGTTTTAGGCATGAAGTTCATTCAAAGCCAGTACCCCAAGGCAGTGGTCGGTAGTAGTATTTTTGTAAACGACGAAGGCTATATCCTGCCGTATGCCAATTCCCTGCCGGGCGGTCGTACTTTCGATGAAACAAAAAATTATTTCCTGCCGCTCCCGTTGGATGAACTCGGACTTAATCCGAATCTGACCCAGAATCCGGGCTGGTAGGCTGAGTAAAACCTTTATAACACCCTATGAAACAGACATTCAAATCCTCGATTTTCCGCCTCTCGGTCGTTCTGATTTCCGCACTGGGCCTATCCGCGGGTACCCCCGCCCCAAAAAGCAAGGCTCCGGCAGGCAAGCCGAACATTATCCTCATTTTCACCGACGACCAGCGCTACAATACCATCCACGCCCTGGGCGATGCGCAGGTGATTACCCCCAACCTGGACCGCCTCGTGCAACAAGGTACCACCTTCACGCACGCTTACAACATGGGAGCCTGGGGAGGTGCGGTTTGCGTTACCAGTCGGGCCATGTTAGTGACAGGTATGACGGTCTGGGATGTGTATAAGGAAGAAAAGGACTACTCCAGGCTGTTTAATAAGCAAGGTTTTTGGCCTCAGCAAATGAAAAAGGCAGGCTACGAAACCTATATGACAGGAAAATGGCATGTCAAGCAAAAAGTAGAGGACATTTTTGATCATGTGGTCCATGAGCGGCCGGGAATGCCCAATCAAACCCCGGAGGGGTATAACCGGCCGTTGTCAAGGACAGATACCACCTGGCAGCCCTGGGATAAAAAATACGATGGTTTTTGGGAAGGCGGAACCCACTGGACTCAGGTAGTGGCCGATGACGCTATCAACTACATCGGTGAAGCATCGAAAAAAGATACCCCGTTTTTTATGTATTTGGCTTTCAACTCACCGCATGATCCACGTCAGGCTCCCAAACGGTGGGTAGACCGCTATCCTGTGGATGATATTAAACTTCCGGTGAGCTATCTGGATGAATACCCTTTTAAAGAAGAGATGGGTGCTGGTAAAGAGCTTAGGGATGAAAAACTGGCTCCTTTTCCGCGTACTCCCTATGCCGTAAAAAAGAATATCCAGGAATATTATGCCAGCATTTCGTATACCGACGAGCAGATCGGCCGGATTTTGGAAGCCCTTCGTAAAAGTGGGAAACTAGATAATACCTATATTTTCTTTACTGCTGATCATGGCCTGGCCGTGGGCCATCATGGGCTCATGGGCAAACAAAGTATGTTCGACCACAGTATGCGCCCACCACTGATTGTAAGCGGCCCAGATATTCCCAAAAATCAAAAAAGAGATCAGAACGTCTACCTACAGGACATCATGGCCACCGCCCTGGATCTGGCGGGTAGCACAAAACCCGCCCACGTATATTTCAACAGCCTGCTGCCCTATATAAAAAATAAAAATGCCCCCAGCCAGTACCCCAGTATTTACGGCTGTTATATGGACCGGCAAAGGATGGTAAGGACTGACCGCTACAAGCTGATCGTATATCCCAAAGCTTCAAAAACCCTTCTGTTCGATTTAAAGAAAGATCCTGAAGAAATGCATGATATCGCCGATCTAGCATCTAGCAAACCTATTTTGAAGGACCTGAAGGCGAAACTGATTCAGCAACAACAGGAAATGAACGATGAACTAGACCTTAGCGCCTACCTGTAAAGTCATTCAGCAGGTACCTTTTCATTTCTCGATCCCTCAAAAAGCACCTTTCCCAAGGTGCTTTTGGGGTAAATAAGGAAGGGGGGTACCTTTATGCAAGGTAAGGTGTTTACTCACCAAACCGCGTCAAATAAGAATATACATCTCTTACAAAAATCATGTCAAAACCTGTTAAAAGAAGCATAAAAGGCTTATTCCTTTTCCTTACCGTGGCACTGCTCGGATTTACCGCCTTTCGTTTTATCGAAGACGACACGCTGCCCATCGACCGGGGTGAGCGCATCTTCATGGTAGGAGGAAACCTGGGATCGCGGATGATCAACTTCGGGCATTTCGAAACGGAAATGCAGGTACGTTATCCCGATCATCAGCTTTTTATCCGCAACATGTGCGACCCCGGCGATACGCCCGGCTTCCGGCCCCGCTCGGCGCGTTTTTCACCCTGGGCTTTCCCCGGAGCCGAAAAATTTCAGACAGAGTTCGCCAATCCCTCCGACAGCCAGGGTAATTTTCCCTCCGACGACGAATGGCTTATCCGCCTGGGCGCCGATGTGGTAGTGGGTTTCTTCGGTTTCAGTGAATCGTTTCAGGGACCAGCCGGACTGGATAATTTCAAAGCCGAGCTCGACGCTTTTCTGAAGCACAGCCTGTCCATCCGCTACAACGGCATCACGCCGCCCAAAATGGCCATCGTGTCGCCCATCGCTTTTGAAGACATTTCCGACATCAAAGATGTACCCAACGGCAAGAAAGAAAACGAAAACCTGTGGCTTTACACGCAGGGAATGAAGGAAGTTTGCGAAAAAAACAAGGTACTTTTCGTCGATGCCTTCACCCCTTCGAAGGAATGGTACGCCGCCAGCAAAGAACCGCTGACCATCGATGGCTCGCAACTCAACGATGAAGGGTACCAAAAATTAGGCGTACTGCTGGCTGATAAGATTTTCGGTAAAGAATCGGCCAAGTCGGGTACAAACCGCGAAATGGTACATAAAGCCGTGATGGAGAAAAACTTCATGTGGCTCGATGATTACAAGATTCCCAACGGAGTTCACGCCTGGGGCCGACGCTTCAACCCTTTCGGGCCCGACAACTACCCCTACGAAATCGACAAGATCCGGCAGATGACCGCCATCCGCGATACGGCGGTCTGGGCGGCTGCCTGCAACTGCGAGGGCTTCGCCATCGATGTAGCTGCGGCCGACAAGCGTACCCGCAAACTGCCTCCCGTCAAAACCAACTTCAATCCCGAAGCCAACGGCAGCCTGACCTACCTCTACGGCCAGGATGCATTGGACAAATTGAAGGTACCCCAGGGCTACAAAATCGAACTCTTTGCTTCGGAGAAGGAATTTCCCGATCTGGCCAATCCCGTCCAGATGACCTTCGATAACAAGGGCCGCCTGTGGGTGGTGACTATGCCCAGCTACCCTCACTACAAGCCCGGTGACAGCAAGCCTGACGATAAGATCATGATTTATGAGGATACCAACAACGATGGCAAAGCTGATAAAGAAACCATTTTTGTCCGTGGTTTGTCGGTACCTGTGGGCTTTGAAATTACGCCGGAGGGCGTGTACGTATCGCAGGGTACCAACCTGAAACTCTTCACCGACACCGACGGCGACGACCATGCCGATAAGGAAACAATTATCATGAGTGGTTTCGACGACCACGATACCCACCACGAAATCAGCGCCTGGACTTCCGACCCATCGGGTGCCATGTACATGGGCGAAGGCGTGTTCCTGCACACCAACGTCGAGACCTCCTACGGCACGGTGCGGGGTACCAATGGTGGTTTTTACCGCTACGCTCCCCAGCTACACAAGCTAGAGCGCGTATCGCAGGTACCTATTCCCAATCCCTGGGGCATTGCTTTCGACGAGTGGGGGCAACAGATTTATGCCGAAACGTCCAGCCCTGACGTGCGTTGGATGCTGCCCGGTACGGTGAAGCCCATGTACGGCGAGAGTATGGATAAAGGAGTGCAGCTGATCCAACCCGACCAGCGCGTACGACCTACCTCGGGTCTGGAATTTGTTTCAAGTCGCCACTTCCCCGACGATGTACAGGGCAATTTTCTGATCAATAACACCATCGGCTTTCTGGGCATGAAGATGCATACGCTTAAAGATGATGGTACCGGCTACAAAAGCAATTTCGTGATGGATTTGGTGAAAGGCGAAGACCGCAACTTCCGGCCCGTCGATATGGAGTTTGCGCCCGATGGCTCACTGTACTTCATCGACTGGCACAACATTCTGATCGGCCACATGCAACACAATGCCCGCGACCCCCTGCGCGACCACGTCCACGGACGTATCTACCGCGTCACCTACCCTTCGCGGCCGTTGGTAAAACCCGCCAAGGTAGCCGGAGCCACCGTGGAGCAACTGCTCGACAACCTTAAACTACCCGAGTACCGTACCCGCTACCGCACTCAGCGTGAGCTGCGCGGCCGCAAGCCCGCGGAGGTGCTTCCCAAGATCACGAAATGGGTAGCTGGGTTGAACAAGAAAGATCCTAAATACGAACACAACGTACTCGAAGCGCTCTGGACTACCTGGGGTCTGGACAAAGTAGACAGAAAGTTGCTGGATCAGATGCTTCACGCCAAAGACTACCACGCACGCGCCGCTGCCGTGCGGGTGGTGCGTTACGTGGGCCACCAGATTCCCAACCAGACTGAGCTACTCAAAGCAGCTGCCCACGATCCCCACGGCAGGGTAAGGCTGGAAGCAATTGTAGCCGCTTCCTGGTTGGACAAAGACGATGGGTTAGCCGTGTTGGAAGAGGCCAAGAAAATGCCAATCGACTCCTGGATGGAAAAATCGTTCGAAACTGCCGAAGCGCATTTAAATGATCGGTTTGTCAAACAAAAACAAGAGAAGAAGGTAGTTGCGGCTACGAAGGCTCCCGAACTCGATGCCTTTGCCCGAGGTAAGGAAATATTTTCCCGGGATGGTTTCTGTGCTACCTGCCATCAGACCGACGGCCAAGGACTTTCCGCCTCCGGTTTTCCACCGCTGGCGGGCACGAAGTGGGTGAATGGCAACGAAGAGCGTCTGATCAAAATCGTACTGAAAGGTCTTATGGGTCCAATTCAGGTGAATGGAAAAGATTACGCAGGCCAGGTACCCATGACGCCTTTTGGCGGCATGCTCAACGACGAGGAAGTAGCCGCGGTACTGACCTATGTCCGAAAATCATTTGGCAATAATGCGTCGGCCATCACGCCCGAAAAAGTAAAGCAGGTTCGCGCCCTGACCGAGAAAGACGGATCATTTTACAAACCCGCCGAACTGTTGAAGCAGTACCCGATGGAGAAATAGTTGACGATTGACGGTTAATAATGAAGGGCTAATCGTGTTTTTCTACTGCGCCCCGGATGCATTTCTGGGGCGCGTTTTTTTGATCATGAAATACAAAATACGCTTTCCCTGACTTTGTAGAAAAAGGAGAAGATTCAAGCAGTACGATTTTTACTACAATAAATTAAATCCTAACTTGCTTATCCAAGGTTTCCACCTACCATTAAAACCTCGAATCTTCTATGAAAAAGCAAGTCCTATTCTTCGGTCTGCTGGTACTTATTTTAGATGCTTGTAAAAACAAGGACACCAACCCCGACCCTGCCAGTTTTCTCGCGGGTGAATACGTTTCTGATACCTATTATGGTGGTGGTTCATCAAACCCGGTATCCTACCCCATCAATGGCGAAAGTGTGACAATGACAATCACCAAAGTAGCCAACGATACTGTACAAATTGACATTCGATCCACACCGAACGATGAATACTCTCCCGGCCAGAATTTGACATTCCCAAAAGCTTATATCGAATCACGATCCGGAGAAAAAGGCACCACTTCCTACACTGTATTCTTCTATCCTCGTACTAATGACAGCATACCTACTGGCAATTTAACCGATGCGCTTCAATTTTACCTGAGCGATAATAGTTTTGCAGATTACTATTATTTACCCAAGGGAGGAAGCCCACATATTGTACGAACGATTCGTTTTAAGCGCAGATAATCGGTTTATTCCAGCCTTGTCAGGTAGAAGCACCCGACGGCAACGTAAGAGCGCAAAGAGTTTTTCAGTTGTCGGAGGCCCGTCACTTTGCACGTTTACCCATTGTGTTTTTCAGATAACTTCTTCTCACACATCTGCCAATTGCTTTTTCAGGACGGCCAGGCCCTGCCTAACTTCCTTATCGAAATCAGTCCAATTACATTCGAGCGACATGCCTCCGGTATACTTCATTTTCTTCAAGGCACGGAAATAAGGCCGAAAATCATCCCCATCTACGCCGGGTACAGTGCGTTTCCGTTTTTCGGCGATGTGGCAATGCGAGATGTACTGACCATATTTAAGAATCTCGTCTGGGCTCTCGTCTTCTTTGAGCATGTGGTAAATATCGCATTGCAGCCGCATCGAGGGGTTATTGACCGCCTGAATAATCTCCACCCCTTCGGCCAGGCTGTTGATAAAATTCGTTTCACCCCGGTTGAGCGGTTCAATCGCCAACGCTACTTTATATTGTTCGGCCAGGGGTGCCAGTTTCCGACATAGGTCGATATGCTGGGCTTTGGCCTTATCCCGGTCGAAGCCATCGGGAATGAACCGCGAGCCGCCGCTTCCATACACGATGTTCTTTGTTCCAGTCTCTTTCGCCCGCTTGAAAACCAGTTCAGACCGTTCTAAAATAGCCTCATGCTGCACATCAGGGCCGACGGATTTTAGTTTGCCCGGCAAAAAATAGATATATGAGCGGATCGGGAATTGTCCCGTCCTGAGCGCGCGCAGATTCTTCTCGTATTGCACCTCGCTTCCGTCGGGCAGGAGAAATGCGGGTACACTTTCTTCGATAAACGAAAAGCCCAGACTTTTTAACAAATCCACTTTATCATAGGTCGCACAAACCCCCAGCGGTAATGAATAGGCGGCGGGCTGTTCTGCTCCAATTGCCGCCTGAGCGAGGGTATTCGTAGCGGTCAGGCCGATTAGTGCGCCAGTCGCTTGTTTTAAAAATCCTCTCCGCGACGGTTGGTTTTCAAGTTGGTTCATGGTGATTTCGGTACAATCAGTGGTTTTTGGAAGTCGCCTATAAGCATGATCAACGCTTGGGCGTTTTTTTGATAAAGGCTATTGTGTCCTACTTCTATTGGAATACAAAGGCATTTAAATAAAACAGGGGCATTTTTTCGAAAAAGGATTGCTAAAAATAGGGTAAAAAAGTACCTTTAATCGGTATCGCTTCCACTTGACCGGAATGACTATTTTTACCGAAACACAACGCATGACCCAGTGGTGGCTTTGGGCGATCCTGCTCGGTACGACGGGCATCGTACTTGGGGAGTTAGTGGCCGAAACCGTAGCCCGGCAACTTTCACTAGCCGAGTTTGTGTATAGCCCCGAACTCTGGTCTTCGGCCCTTGTGCTGATTCTGGTGCTTGTGCTTTTTTATCTGCTCAGACTCACAACAGAGATTTCTTCGGAGGAAATCCGGGTAATCTACTTTCCTATGTGGCGGACCCGCATTCCCTGGCATGAAGTGGAAAGCGCAGAAATCATAAAATACGGCTTTGTGGGGTACGGCATCCGGTTCTCCTTCCGCTACGGCACGGTATATAATGCCAAAGGAAATTGGGGCTTACAAATCGTAAAAAAAAATGGCGGTAAAATTCTGATCGGTACCCAAAAGCCGAACGAATTGAAAGCAGCGGTAGACAAGTTTTTGTGACTTGTGTTTTAATTCCAATCCTTTTCAGGTAAATTCACTACCCGCTTTCTGAAAAAATCTGATCCCTTTTCCAACCATTTAGGTACGCAAGGTACCCTATCCACAACCCAGCCATTGATTCTTATGAAAACCTTAGCCAGTGGTACCTTCTTTCTTCTGCTCGGGCTTGTCCTTTCGGCCTGTGAGAGAAACGAGATTGATGAAAGCAAGCCTTTGATCAAGTCCATTTCGTTTACCGGAATTCCGGCCAGCGACGTTACAATCGACCAGCGGCTCCATCAGATTACCGTCAGGGTACCCGCCTTGCTGCCATCGGAAGGTTTGATTCCTTTGCTGGACCTGACCCACAATTCCATAGTCTCTGAAGGATTGACTCCCGATGGAAAACTGGATCTAACCCGGTTTTGTGAATGTGGTCATGCGGCTGGCCTGGATGAGGAGAGCCAATTGGTGATTACCCATGATCCAGTCACTACGAATAATTCTTCCCCTGCGACCATTTATAACGTGGCCCTGGCACCTCCCCCAGGTTGCCCCGAGCCGAACGGTGAACTTCCCGTTACCTTCACCCGTCACAAATCATCCGACGTCAATGGCCCGGATTTCATCCAAATCCATTTACCCATCAGGAACCTGTACCAAAGTACCCACGTCGATGGGGTATTTTTGAAAAACGTGGCTACGGGTCAAACGTACACCAATCTGTTCTACGAAACTCCTTGCATCAATATATGCAGCAACGACTCGATCAATCGCCTTACGGTACCCTTCGATACAAAACTCGTCCAGCTACCTACCGGGGTTTATGAGGTTTCTGTCCGGGCATCCTGCGAAAAGGAAAAGGTACCTATCGTTTTCCCCACGCGCATTACCTTCACTAAGTGAAATAAAACATTTGCCATCTGATTACTGAATCAATGAAATCCACTGCAACCTTCCTCGCCCTGAGCCTCGCCGCATTGCTATTTTCCTGTGAAAAGCCCAACGAAATTGACGAAGACAAACCGCGCATCAAATCCATTTCCATCTCGGGTATTCCCGACAAAGACATCGAGTTCATTCCCGAACGTTATGTCATCAATGTGCAGCTTCCGGCCATGGTACCGGAAGGCGGTTTAAAGCCTAATTTTCAACTCACTGAAAATACCGAAATCCTGGAAGGGTTGACCCCGGCCGGTACTTTTGAATCGAGGCTTCTTTGCGGAGACCACTCGCTCAATACATCCAATCCGACAACCCTGATCGTGGCTAATGACAAAAAAACGGCCATATACCGCAATACGACCACCTACCAGATTAACTTCATTCGTCCTCTCGGTTGCCCGGAAGTACTAGGAAATATCCCCATCACCTATTCACGAGACAGCAGTAACGCCAATTCCATGCAAATCCAGGTACCTTTGCAAAATCCGTTCAGTTCTTTTAAGGTTTTTGCAATACGTTTAAAAAACCTGTCAACCGGTGCGCAGCACGACAACACCCTACCGTCCTACCTTGGCGATTATTTTCTTAACAGATGCCCATCCGGAATCGACAACCGCGTAAGCCTGTTTTACACGTCTTCCCCCAAGGTACCCCCCGGCCCAGGTTCTTACGAAGTTTCCGTTACCATGAATTGTGGAGAAAGCCAGCGTACCCTAACCTTTCCGCAGCCGCTGGTAATTGCCGAGTGAAAATTCAGGTAGCTAAAACCACACCCACTATGAAAAAATCGCTGTTATTGCTTTCCGCACTTTTGCCGGGTACCCTGGCTCTCGGACAAAAAACCGAAGCCTTCGTATCGTTGAATTCGGGGCTGTTTTCGTTTCGGGGGTTGTGGTACCTGACAACGTCCGTATCACCTCCTACCTTTCCGTCTATAACAACCAGTACGACAACTCCATTCTGTCGCTGCCCTATGGACCGAAGCAGGGACTCTCCTACGGTACCTGCTTTCAGGTTCAGCGCGTGCACCAGGAACACTTTATCGCGGGGATGAGCCTGGGCTACGAAAATTTACGCAGCAGGGTACCTATCGAAGCGGTGGAGGGGATGGTATACTACACTTCATTCAATACACCCGCTTCCGGTCGGGCGTACTTGGCCAACCACTTCATCAACGGCTTCCCCTACCTCGGCTACCGCTTCGATCTCGGGCCAATGGCACTCGACCTTACGGGTGGCGTGGATGTGGGGTACCTATACTTTGGCCGCATAGTGGGTCGGGCCACCACCGACGAGGGCAAAACATACCAGGTACAAAGGCGCTATAAAACCAACTCTTTCGATGCCCGCACCCGATACCAGCTCACCCTGACGCGAAAGCGGTTTGGGGTGTATGCGGGCTATTCAAACGGGTTCGTGAATTATACACCCCGGAGCTGGACATATGGCTGGAAGGTTGAGCGGACTCGTGTGAAGTCTAACCTGATCCGGTTTGGAATTTTGTATAAAGTAAAGGGCTAAACCTCAATCTACATGAAAAAGCTACTGTTTCTCTCACTACTTGCTTTGTATGCCTGCGACAAACCTTTCTGTAATGAAAAACCCAACGACGAAATCGCGGGAATAGTGATCAAGGTAATCGGCGACCAAACCTACTCGGCCTATGATCCCGAACGGGGCGAGGACCTTGCGCGCTTCGGCATCCACATCACCACCGACGCGCAGTACCGCCGGGTGTTTGCCCATTGTTGCGCCGCCCGGTTGGATAGCCTGGATTTCACGCAATACGATCTGCTGGGATTGACCACGGTCAATAAAGGCCAACACAGTACCTACCTGCGTAATGTGCAGCGTGACGAGAGCGCGAAAAAAGTAACCTACACAGTCACCGAACGCTACTGCAAACGTTCATCCCCGGTCGAAGGCCAGGGCAATTTCGTGCTGGTACCCAAGGTACCCTCCGGCTATTCGGTCGAGTACGTACGGAAATAAAAGGAGAAATTCTTCCAGCCAGGAGTCGGTGCTTTCAGAAGATCCCGGTGCGATCGGGTGGAAACATCCTACCGACGGCTCAACCAACACGTATAAGGTACCTTCCGATTGGAACCCAAAGGGTACCATACTCGCCCCTACCTCGTCCTAAACGTATGTTGTAATCCAGGGTACCTTCACGCAACATACCGGCTTCTATTAAAAAATTGAAAATTCTGCCCAAAAGCGAGAAAATTGGTACGATATCTGCACGAGAAATGCTTTATGGTCTGGTATCGGGACCTTCAAATTTGACAATATCCTACTCATTTTAAATGAGTTGTGGTGGATTGAGGCAGGCATCCCGGCATCGGGAGCAGGTAGGGGATAAAATCTTTGAGAGGTACCTGAGTACCGAGCGGTAGAAAGTGACCGGGTTTCAAGGTCATTTTTCGAATCATTACTTCATCCAGGCAGGCCTGTCTCCTACCCGATTGGGGAACAGCCTGACCCGGTAAGATTTTACGATAGAGCCTTACATTAAACGCTTCAGTTGGAATGAACCGCTACATTACTCAACTAATTGAGGATTTGAAAGCCTTACAGAGAGGTCCATCCGAACCCTGGTACAACCCAGAAGAAGGTGTCGAACTGGACTTTGCGGATGTAGTGCGGTACCTCAGCAGTGATCACGAGCAGCAGCTTGGCGAGATGCTCGATCTCCTGCCGGAGCAGTTCCCGCCCGTGCAGCAGCTTACGGCCCATCAGATGCGGGCTGTGGTTTCGGCTTATACCGAACTGCTTTCAAGCTGGGGCATTTGCTTGGTCATACCCGAGGGGGTACCCGCCGAGATAGCCTACACGACCGCGGTGGGTACATTACAACGGGAGGTTTTTGTGTCCCAGCACGGTATGGTTACCCTTGAATTTTGCAATTACATCCAGGAGGAGTGCCCGTTTGGAGAATGGTGTCACTGCGACGAGTACGATGATCTGCCATCCGATGAGAACGAGGCCGATGACAGCCCCGCTGATCGCCGAAATCCGTAGTTATCCGGGGATGTATCTACCCCTACTTCACACTTTTGTACCGTCGTGGCTACTGCGATAGGTTTATGCTACACGAGCTGTCGTACAGATTCTTTCCCAAGGGCAACTACGCCCTAGGTACCCTCGTTCAACAGGCGGCAATCAGGTACTTTCATCGTATCTTGCTGGCACTGAACCGAAAACAAACGACTTCTTGTATGAAAATCCTGCGTATACTCCTACTCGTCGGCGGGCTGGCGGGGCTGACTGGCCGCGTACTGGCCCAATCGAACTGGAAAATGGCGTTGGACTCCACGCAGTTCAACTACAACGACACATCCAAAATAGCCCGGAGCGGGGCCGTGGTTATTTCGCAGCAGCACAAGCATCCCCTGAACAACATGATGCTGATTAGCACCCGCTACGATTCACTGCTTGCCCGCGGCCTGTACGTGGGCATGAACGAGCCGCGTTACGACCTGGACATCCCCGATTCCACGGCGGTGGGACTAATCGCCCGGCCCCAGGACAGTTCCCAGGGGCTGATTGTGAACAATTTTGCCAATTTCAAAACCGGCGTGATATTTCCCGACGTCCACACGAGCTCGGGCGAGTTCAATATCTTCCGGGGATCGCCCGATACGCTGGGTTACCGCGACGGCGGACAGGTAGCCAAGCTGGCTACCGTGAAGGTATCGGGTACCTTTGGTCACAACGCCCGCCCCTACCGGACCACCGATTTCGACCTGATCAACCTGCGGCTATTCACCGACAGCGAAGCGGGTAACCCGGCCGTGATCGACAACTTTTATGGCCTCCGGCTCGAAGGTTTTCGGGGAGTAAATCCCGGTATCATCAACCAGGGCTGGGGAATCTATATTGCGCCCGCCCAGCTGAAAAACTATTTCTCGGGGTCTGTAGGTATTGGCACCACGGTCATCGCCCATGCGCTCACGGTGTCGGCCCCTACCGATCCGATTCAGGTAACCGGACTACAATACGGGACCGACGACACGGATGTACTGACCATCGATGCGCAAGGGGTATTTCATAAAAAAACTCTGCCCACCTCCCAGCCCCACTTCGTGACTACCACCGGCGACACGGTACTTTCGCCCGATGTAAACCTGTATATTCATAAGGGTGGAGACGCGCGCTTTACGGTACCCCCGGCGGCTAGCCGGAAGGGACAAAGCTGGCGGATCGTCAATCTGGGTTCGGGTACCATCACGCTGTCGGAGCCTTTTTGTGTGGGAAACGAAGCGCGGCAACATATCTTCAACAGCCCGGACGCCTATACTTTTCAGCTATTTTCGGACGGTGAGGTTTATATGGCCCTGCACTGACGGTTGTCTGATGGCCAATAGCTCGCAGCGATCGGATTGGCGACTTTCAAAGGCGGATAAACGAAAAAAACTTAAATGTGAAGGCGCGGCCGGTTAGATTTTCCCGTTTTATTGTTTTGATAGGCAGATCAATCCCTTTTTTTTACAATATGCAACGACGTACCGCGCTTAAAAACGTAGCCACTACCCTGGCCGGGCTGGCCGCCCTCCCCGCCTGGGCTAACGGCTGGAATCAGCAGCAGCTTTCCAAAACCCATTTTCTCACACCCGCCGAAGATACGCTCCTGGCCGAAGTGGTGGAAACCATCATTCCGGCTACCGATACACCCGGCGCCAAGGAACTGGGCGTCCACCGTTTTGTGCAGAAAATGCTCGACGACTGCTACGACCAGAAGGCCCAGGAATCGTTCAAAGCGGGCCTGGCGGCGTTGGATGGGTTCAGTCAGCAGATCTTCAAAAAGCCTTTTGCGGAAGGTACCGCCCCACAACGGATCTATATTCTGGAAGGTACCGAGCTGAGCGACGATCCGGCCAAAAAAGCTTTTTTCGGTATGGTCAAAAACCTCACGATTCAGGGTTATATGAATTCAGAGTACGTCATGACCAACCTCACCCATTATGAGATGATCCCCGGCCGGTTTCATGGCTGCGTACCGGTGGAGAAAGCGTGAAAATTGTTTTTTGTTGAATCGTTTTGTGTTTACTGGTAGGTTGTTCGCTTCAACCAGGCTGTTTTGGAATAGTGTATTCTCAATCAAAACCATTTCGACAAAAAACAAAAAACAGTTCAACAACATTTTAACGCCACAGATCAACCCACATGCCAAATTTCAACATAGATAGTCAGAAAGCCCGTACCTACGACGCCATCGTGATCGGATCGGGCATGAGCGGCGGCTGGGCCGCCAAGGAATTCACTGAGAAAGGCCTGAAAACCCTCGTGCTCGAACGCGGCCGCGATGTAAAACACAACGTAGATTATCCCACGACCAATAAAATGCCCTGGGAGTTTGAGCACCGGGAGCGGATGCCCAGGGAGGTGGTGGAGGCCAACCCCATTCAGAGCAAATGTTATAATTTTAAGGAATCAGCCGCGCACTTTTTTATCCGTGATCAGGACCAGCCCTACGTGCAGGAGAAACCCTTCGACTGGATCAGGGGCTACCAGGTAGGGGGCAAGTCGATGCTGTGGGCCCGCCAAACCCAGCGGTGGAGCAAGTACGACTTCGAGGGCCCGGCCCGCGACGGCTTTGCGGTGGAATGGCCCATCGGCTACGACGACATCGCTCCCTGGTACAGCTACGTGGAGAAATTTGCGGGTATCACGGGCAACAAGGACGGTCTGGACGCCCTACCTGATGGCGAATTTCTGGCTCCCCACGAGATGACGTGCGTGGAGAAGTATTTCAAGGAAAAAGTAGCGGGTACCTACAAAGACCGGCATATCATCATTGGTCGCGCCGCGCACCTGACCGATCCGCAACAGATTCACTACGATCAGGGCCGGGCCAAGTGCCAGCACCGCGTCATGTGCGAGCGGGGCTGTCCGTTTGGCGGCTTTTTCAGCGCCAATGCATCAACAATCCCCTGGGCCATGAAAACCGGCAACATGACCCTGCGGCCCCACTCGGTGGTACATTCGATCATTTACGATGAGAAGAAGCAGAAGGCAACGGGGGTACGGGTGATCGACGCCAACACCAAGGAGATGACGGAGTTTTACGCCAGGGTGATATTCGTGAATGCGGCGGCCATTAACTCCAACCTGATTCTGCTCAATTCCACCTCGTCGCGTTTCCCGAACGGCCTCGGCAACGACAGTGGTACCCTGGGCCGGTACTTCGCCTTCCATAATTACCGCGCCCGGATTTCGGGCGAATACGAGGGCTTTTTGGATACCACCACCGACGGTCGGCGGCCCAACGGCAGCTACATCCCCCGCTTCCGCAACCTGTACAAGCAAGAAACGAGCGGTCCGGCGTCCCGGTTCCTGCGGGGTTATGCCGCCGGTTTCAGCGCCCATCGCCGATCGGGCAGTGACCGCGATTCACTGGGGGCTTCCCTGAAAGAAAGCTTGTTGCATCCGGAGTTGGGCAACTGGAGTGTGGGTTCGCACATGATGGGCGAAACGATTCCCAAGGAGAGCAACTACCTGGCGCTTGACCCTAGCCTGAAAGATCCGTACGGTCTGCCCCAGTTGAAAATTAACGTCGCTTACGACGATAATGACGAGAAAATGGTGAAGGATTATCTGGAGCAAATGACCGAAATGTTTACGATGGCGGGCTTCACCAACCTCCGCACCAGCGACAGCAAGCAGGCCCCCGGCCTGGACATCCACGAAATGGGCGGAGTGCGCATGGGAAAAGACCCTAAAACCTCCATGCTCAACAAATGGCACCAATTGCATGAGGTACCCAACGTGTTCGTCACCGACGGCGCCAGCATGACCTCCACCTCCACCCAGAATCCGTCGTTGACCTACATGGCCTTCACGGCCCGGGCGGCCAACCACGCCGTGGAAGAAATGAAAAAGAAGAACCTGTAACAACAAAACCACAGAATAGAAGAATGGCCCGCCCCGGATAAACCAGGGTGGGCTTTTTTGTGAGTCTATTCTTTTAAAAGCATTGTTTCTGGCCTAAACTTCAACAGTTTTAAAAATTTTCAGAAAAAATAGGATTAAAATCGCTACTTGCTGTCATAAGTATACTAAAGGCCGGTCAGAGCTTGATAAGTCCACCAACCTGAATTCATAAATCCTGTAACTCGGTGCTATCCAAAACCCAAAACAAAAGCTTGTGGAATACTTTCCGGCAGGGCGATCGGACCGCGTTTCAGCGCATTTATGAGCTGCACGCCCGGGAGCTGGTCAGCTACGGGTACCGTATCACCAGCAACGTACAGCTTATCGAGGATAGCCTGCATGATCTCTTCATCGAGCTATGGCAGAGCCGTGAGAACCTCAGTGAAACCGACTCCATTCGGTTTTACCTGTTCAGATCGTTGCGCAACAAGATTCAGCGGGCCCAGCAGCAGGATGTATTCCATAGGGCCACCGACGTAGCCCAAATGCATCACCTGGAAGGCGAAGACGAAATTATAGAAACCCAATGGATCAAAACCGAGGGAGAGGAGCAGCTTCTTCGGCAGCTCAAAGCAGGGTATGCCCACCTGAGTCCACGGCAACAGCAGGCCATCGACCTACGTTTTACACACCATTTTAGCAACGAGGAAATCGCCCGTATCATGGGCATCAACTACCAGTCGGCCTGTAAGTTCATATACTCGGCTCTGAAGGTACTACGTGAAAATATCCGTATTCTGAGTCTGTACGCTGCGCTCTTTTTGAGAGATTTTTTGTGATTTTCCGACATAGCCACCACCTGAACATAAGCCAACTACGACACAATGGACTACTATCAATTCACCGCCGAAGACTTTGCCGTCGACGACTACTTCAAGGAGTGGGTATTGACCCCTACGCCCCGAAGTGAGGCGTTCTGGCGGGAGTTTCTGGCCGAGTATCCTGAGCGGTATTACCAGGTGGAAGAAGCCCGTAGATTGGTAGAAGGCTTGGGGACGATACATCAGGACGTGCTTTCGGCTACCCAGGTAAACCACGTATGGACCCGCATTGAAGGTACCCTTGCCTCCATAGAGCGGGAATCGCCCGGACGCTGGCTTTCCAAGCAGCAATTCTGGCAGCTGGCAGCATCCGTTGCATTGCTGCTAGCGCTGGGCTGGATGTTACGATCTTACAGGCCAACGAACGAGCCTGGACTGGCTTCCTACCCTTCCAAGCAACAGCATGAGTGGATAGATACGGTAAACGAAGCCGAGAAAACGATGCTACTAAAGCTATCAGACGGCAGCAGAATCCAACTGAGTAAGCACAGCCGCCTCAAATATCCCAAGGATTTTACGGGTTCTACCCGTGAAGTATACCTCACAGGCGAGGCTTTTTTCGACATTCAAAAAAATCCCAAGAAACCATTTCTGGTATATACCAATGGCCTGATCACCAAAGTACTAGGTACGAGTTTTCAGGTTCAGGCACCCCTGTATTCTCCTAACGTTACCGTATCCGTCAAGTCGGGTCGGGTATCGGTATATGCCGATAAATCCAATCCCACCCAGGACCCCGAAGCTGAAGGCGTTGTACTTACTCCCAATCAGAAAGCCGTTTTTCAAAGACCGGAGGCGACCATCAGTAAGTCCCTGGTTGAAAAACCTATTCTGCTGATTCCTAAAAGCCAGAAAAATCTTTTTGCCTTTGAAGATGCTTCGGCTCACCACGTTTTTGAATCGCTGGAAAAAGCCTACGGTATCGATGTGGTATTTGATGAAGAATTACTCCGCAACTGTTCGTTAACGGTTAATCTGACCGAAGAAGACTTATACCAGAAGCTAAAAGTGATCTGCAAGGTACTAGGAGCTGAGTATAAAGTTATTGATGGCCAGGTGATTATATACAGCAAAGGCTGTTGATTGGCAATTGATTTTGGGCGGCTTTACCTCTTTGTAGTAAAATTAAACAGTTCCTGAACTCAACATTTTCACAACATGAAAAAATCTTTCCCCTTCCCCTAGTAAAATAAAAGCACCAGTCGTGTTGCGAGCACAACTGATGCCAGTTTCCTCCCTTTGATAGTCCTACTCATCAAGCATCTGTTTCCAGAGGTACAGGAGGAGCCTTTGCTTATCTATTCACAAAAACAACCAAACCTAATGAAAAAAACAGTACGTTTCAAACCCCTAGTTTTTCACCTTATGAAAATCTCACTGATTCAATATCTTGTGGCAGTGGTTTTTACGGGTGTATCCATGGCGCACAATGTCACGGCTCAAGAACTGCTACAAAAGCGGATTAGCCTGAAAATCGAAAATCAGGAAATCCGCCAGGTACTGTTGGCCATTGAGAAGCAGACCAAAGTACGGTTTGCCTACCGCCCTGTACTTATCCCCGCCAATCAGAAGATTACCCTGGTTGTTTCGAATGAAGCACTGAGTTCCATATTGGACAAAATCACCAAGCCCTTACATCTTGTCTATGAGGTAGTTGGTCAGCAGATTATTTTGAGCCCTATTCCCGAAACCGAGTCTTCGCCTACTGGTATAGTGCCACGAACCATTACGCTTCCCGTCGATCGCCAGCTGACAGGTACCGTCACGGATGAAAACAACGCGGGGCTACCGGGCGTGAGCGTGGTGTTGAAAGGTACACAGCGCGGTACCACGACCAATGCTGAAGGTCAGTTTCAATTGGAAATACCCGACACCGGTTCCCCTACGCTCGTATTTAGCTTTGTAGGGTACGTGAGCCAGGAGGTAGCAGTAGGTAATCAGTCTACGTTGCAATTAGCGATGGTACCTGAGAGCAAGGCCCTCAATGAAGTGGTAGTGGTAGGCTACGGCGTACAAAAGAAAGCCGACCTAACGGGCGCTATCGCTACCATATCGGCAGATAAGTTGAAGAACAAGGCGGCGGTTTCTTATGGAGAAGCACTGGTAGGACAAATGGCCGGTGTACAGGTTCAGCAAACCAATGGCGCACCCGGTGGTGAGGGACTTACAATCAGGGTACGGGGTACGGGCTCCATCACAGCCGGTAGCTCGCCCCTGTATGTGATTGACGGCTACCCCATGGAGAGCAGTGCTTTTTCATTGGTAAACCCTTCGGACATCGAGAGTATCCAGGTATTGAAAGATGCCTCTTCCACGGCAATTTACGGGTCACGGGGCTCCAATGGGGTCATCATTGTGACCACCAAAAAAGGCAAGGTAGGTACCCCCACGGTATCGTTCAATACCTTCTTCGGGGTCCAACAGGTGGCTCGTCAAATCGACATGATGAATACGGCTGAATACCTCGAATTTTTCAAGGACGGCCACAACCAGGCGTGGCTCGACCGCGCCCCCCTGCCCGGCGATGCTCCCCACTCGATCACCGATGGCAACGACATCCGGAGCAAGTACACCAATTCCAGTTTTTACATCATTCCCGAAAGCTTTAACAATCCCAGCAATTTTGCCGACATCAACTGGCAGGATCAGATTTTTCGCAACGCGCCCACCCAGCGCCACGAACTATCGGTAACGGGCGGGGCTGACAAAACCCGGTATGCTGTCTCGGCGGGATATACCGATCAGAAAGGGATCCAGATCAACAGTGATTACAAACGGTATAATCTGCGTACCAACCTGACTTCCAACGTCACCTCAAAGCTGGAAGTCGGCGTATCGATCAGCGGGTACTTTTCCGAAAACAATCAGGTGGACAACGGCAAGGATAGCCCCCTTTCCTATGCTCTCTACCTTCCGCCCATTTATCCGCTTCGCAATGCCGACGGTACCTATGGCTCGCAGGTTCGGAATTCCGAAATCTGGGCCGGCGACGTAGCTAACCCCGTGGGTATTGCCGAGAATATTACCAACTTCATGAATCGCAATGGTATCATTGCCTCGGCCTATGCTCAATACAACATCATAGACGGCCTACAATACAAGATCAGTCTGAATGGTACCCTCGAAAACCGGCGTCTTAAATACTACCGTCCATCCTTTGTAGACACTGATGGTTCGCGGGCTCCCAAAACCGCCGATGCCCGCAACGAAACCTGGCTCGACAAGGACTGGCTGATCGAGCAAACGCTGAACTACAACAAAACCATTCAGAAGAATAACTTCAATGTCCTGGTGGGTTATACTACGCAGAAGTCATCCGGGGAGTACGCTCAGATTCGGGCGCAGAATTTCCCGAATGATGTCGTGCGCACGCTCAGCGCCGGACAGATCGTAGGAGGCACCAACACCGAATATCAGAATTCGCTGATTTCGTATCTGGGACGGGTCAACTACTCCTTTGACGACAAGTACCTGTTTTCGGCCAGTATCCGGACGGACGGCTCGTCGCGTTTCGGAGCCAACAATAAGTGGGGTACCTTTCCTTCGGCCTCGGCCGGGTGGCGTATCAGCGCGGAGCCTTTCATGCAGAATATCCGGGCCGTCAGCGACCTGAAGCTCCGCGCCAGCTGGGGATTGGTGGGTAATAATCGCATTGGCAACTACGACGCCATCGCCCGCACCAGCATCAGCTATTACTCCCTGAATAACAACCTGGTCAACGCGGTCAATCCCATCAACTATCCCAATCCCGATCTGGGCTGGGAAAAAACCCGCCAATGGAACCTGGGCATGGATCTGGGCTTGCTCAACGAGCGCATCCACCTGGAAGCCGATGTGTATAACAGCCGCTCGGTGGACTTGCTCCTAAATGTACCCGTACCTACCCTAACGGGCTACGCTTCCCAACTTCAAAACATTGGTCAGGTGGAAAACAAGGGCATGGAGTTTCTGGTGCGGACCCGCAATACAGTGGAACGATTCAAATGGTCGACGGATTTCAATATCTCTTTCAACCGCAACAAGGTACTGGCGCTGGGGCCCGACGAGCGGCCCATTTATGCCGGAGCACCCAATGCCAACAACACCTTCATTACCACCATTGGACGTCCCATTGCCACGTTTTATGGCTATCTCTACGATGGGGTCTTTATGAACCAGGCCGAGCTGGATGCCGCTCCGCACCTGGCCAACGACCATCCCGGCGATCCACGGTATATCGATATCAATGGCGATGGGATGATCAACGCCAGCGACAAAACCTACCTGGGCAACAACCAGCCCAAATTTATCTATGGGTTCAGTAATGATTTCTCATATAACAATTTCGACCTGAATGTACAGTTGACTGGATCACAGGGAGCTCAGCTGTTCAGCTTTTTCAACCGCATGATCGGAATCTATCACGGCGATCGCAACGGCCTCGACAAGCTGAACGACCGCTGGCGCTCAGAGGAAGACCCCGGTTCGGGCCAGATCCTACGTGCTAACCGCGACCCCAAGGGTTTGCAGAAGGAACCGTCGAGCTACTGGGTGGAAAACGGTTCCTTTCTACGCATACGTAACGTCTCGCTTGGCTACACATTCCCGACTACTCTGATTCAAAAAGCGCGTATCAGTGGGCTCCGTGCTTACGTGACGGGCCAAAACCTATACACCTTCACGAAGTACCCCGGCTTCGATCCGGAAACCAGCAGCCAGGGCGATGGCCTGTCGCGCGGGGGTGACTACCTGGGCTACCCCGCCGCCCGTACCATCATCGTAGGCCTCAACGTAACGTTTTAAGTACCCCCTTTTAATTCTTTTGAAAATAAAAAAAACGATCCTATTCACCTTGCTAATCGCCGCTTCTTTTTCGTGCAAAGAGGATTTTATCAATCTTCAGCCCATTTCGGAAATGAACGCGGGGACTTTCTATAAGACCGAACAAGACATGAACCAAGCGGTCATGTCGCCCTACGCTTCATTGCAGGCCCTGTACAATCAGCTCTATATCTATGTAGGGGAAGTACGCTCGGACAACACCACATTTTCGTGGGTACCGGGCAATTCCAAAGACATGACCTCCATTGACAACTTCGGAGATGTGCTACTCTCGGATAATTCGTTTGTCACCAACCTCTGGAATAACGCCTACAATACTATCCTGCGTAGCAATATTGTGCTGGACAAAATCGAAGATGTTCCATTTACAGATCCCAAGCTGAAAGAACAGTACAAAGCCGAAGCCCGCTTCATCCGGGCGTTGACCTATTTCTACCTGGTACGCATCTATGGCGATGTACCTAAGGTGGATCACGAGCTTTCGGTCAAAGAAGCCTACACGCTGGGCCGTACTCCTACCCAGGAAATCTATGATTTCATCGTGGAGGATCTGAAATTTGCGGAAGCCAATCTGCCCGCCAGCTATGCGGCGGTCAATAAGGGCCGCGTGACCGTCGGAGGAGCCAAGGGCCTGCTGGCCAAAGTATACATGACCATGGCCGGGTACCCCCTGAAAAAAGGAGCTCCCTACTACGCCCTGGCCGAAGCCAAAGCCCTGGAAGTGATCAATAGTCCGCAGTACTCCCTGGTGCCTGATTATAAAGCGCTTTTTGATCCCAATCAGAAAAACGGTCCTGAATCACTTTTTGAAGTACAATACAAAAAAGGCGGTACCGGCACGGGCAGCCCCTGGAACAACGATTTCGCCCCTCGCTTCTCCAACAAGGAGGTAGTACTGGTAGGCGACAAGAGTGGCTTCAATGCTCCCACGCCCTCTATGTCCAATGCCTACGAAACCGGTGATCCGCGCAAGGCCATCTCCATGAGCGATGGGTATGTATCAGTACCAGGGGGCGTAACCGTGAACGAGAAGTACGTCAAGAAATATTACGATGTGTCGTTCAGTGGCTCGGATAACAATAACAACTGGATCGAACTACGTCTAGCAGATATCTACCTGCTGTACGCCGAAGCACTGGTGCGTCAAAAAAAGCAACTGGACGTAGCCCTGACCTACCTGAACAAGATTCGGCAAAGGGCCCGGAACAGTACGGGTGGCTCGGCTTCTGTCCTGCCCGATTATGCTCCTTTTAGCTCGGATGATGCCTTTTTGCTGGCGATCGAAAAGGAGCGCCGGGTGGAGCTGGCCTTTGAAAACCACCGCTGGTTTGATCTGGTACGCACGGAGCGCGCCAAACCCGTGATGATCCAGGAACAACAGGTGCAGAATGGCTTCAGTCCTTCGGCCTGGAATGACAACATGCTACTGTTCCCAATTCCTTTGCAGGTGATTCAGTCCAATCCCGATAAAATCAAACAAAATCCCGGCTACTGATGCGTATGAAACCAACGAGTAGGCTATTTACACTGGGATGCCTGGCGGCGGTCCTCGGACTGTCCTCTTCGGCTTTTTCCCAAAAAGCCAATACCCTCACTCCCAAAGAAAAACGCGACGGCTGGCAACTGCTTTTTGACGGCACCAGCACGCAGGGATGGAGTACCCCCAAAGGTGCCGCCGTACCCTCGGGTTGGGCTGTGAAGGAAGGTACCCTTACGGCCCTGAAAGAAGGTAAGGGGGGAGATATCGTCAGCCAGAATCAGTATGGTGATTTCGACCTGATGTTCGACTATAACCTTGAAGTCGAAGGCAATAGCGGGGTCAAGTACTTTTATACTACCTACGAGAAGGGGGCAATCTGGGCATCGAGTATCAGCTTCTTGACGACAAGCTCGCCGAAGACAACAAGAAGGAGAATCACCTGACGGGTTCCTTTTATGATGTAATGCCTCCCAATGCCTCCCTGAAAAAGATGAACGCCCCCGGCCAGTGGAACAGCGTCAGGATTCTGGCTCAGGGCAAAAAGGTGGAGCACTGGCTGAACGGAGTAAAAATCTTGGAATTTACCCGAGGTACCCCTGAATACACCAAAGCCGTGAGCTACAGCAAATTCAAAGATGCGGTACCGGCCTTTGGAACGGTACCCAAGGGCCATATTCTGCTACAGGAGCACGGAGCGGAAGTGGCTTTCAGAAATATAAAAATCAAACCCCTATAAAAATACGGTATGCAAAAGAGACGTGATTTTATCAAAAATATAGCAGCAGGCTCCGTAGGAATGGCCATTGGCAGCTCGGCTTACGCATTCAGTCCCAAAAGCTACAATCGAATCATTGGAGCTAATGAATTACTACGGGTAGCTACCATCGGCGTCAACAGCCGGGGCAACGGCATGGGCGCAACGTTCGCTAAAACTAAAAATGTGGAGGTAGGTACCGTCTGCGATGTGGATTCGCGGGCCATCCCTAAAGCCATCCAAACCATTCAGAAGGCGGGGCAAAAACTGACGCCTACTTCGCAGGGCGATTGCCGCAAGGTAATGGAAGACAAATCCATCGATGCCATCTACATCGCCACGCCCGACCACTGGCACGCCCCACTCGCCATCATGGGCTGCCAGGCCGACAAGCATGTGTACGTGGAAAAACCCGTGAGTCATAATCCCCGCGAGGGCGAACTAGCCATAGAAGCCGCCCGTAAGTACAATAAAGTAGTCCAAATGGGAGCTCAGCGCCGCTCGGCTCCCGTCCTGACGCAGGGTATTCAGCAATTGCACCAAGGGATTATTGGTCGTGTATATCTGGCCAAAACCTGGTACACCAACAACCGCAAGGCTACCGTACTCAAGCCCGCCCCGGTACCCGAGTGGCTGGACTACGAACTGTGGCAAGGCCCGGCCCCTCGTACGGCGTATCAGGACAACCTGATTCACTACAACTGGCACTGGTTCTGGAACTGGGGCACCGGTGAAGCGCTCAACAATGGTACCCACGAGGTCGATGTGGCTCGCTGGGGCTTGAACGTGGACTACCCTACGCGGGTAAGCTCGGTGGGTGGTCGTTATGAGTTCAAAGACGACTGGCAAACACCCGATACGCAGATCGTGATCATGGACTACCCCGGTCGCATCTCCCTGATGTGGGAGTCGCGCAGTTCCAACGGCCGCAAGATCGAGGGCCAGGACCGGGGCATTATTTTCTACGGAGAAAATGGTAGCCTGGATACCGGTGGCGACAGCTACAAGGTGTACGATATGGAGGGCAAACTGGTGAAGGAAGTTAAATCAGTCATGGAAGAGGACGAAATGCAGGGCCGTAACCTGGCCAGTCCCAGCCTGGGCATGGACAGCCTGCACGTGGCTGACTTCGCGGACGCCATTCGCAACAACCGCCGCCCCAACTGCGACGTCGAAACCGGCTACAAGAGTGTAGTAGCCATGCAATTGGGCAATATTGCCTGGCGCGTGGGTCGCGATCTGAATATCGACCCTAAAACCGGCCATATCATCGGCGACAAGGAAGCTCAGAAGCTCTGGAGCCGCGAGTACGCCAAAGGCTGGGAGCCGAAAGTATAAAGTTCAACAGGAGTAAAACACCTTTGATTGTAGTTACCGTATCCGTTGTCTGCTAAGTAGACAACGGATGTTTTTTATTATATGATCATGTACTGTATGTACTGGAAATGGTAGTTTAAAATCGCCCCTTATGGGTTGGCTTTGCAACACGCGTTGGGATAACCCAGCGCGTGTTTTTTATTTTGATAGCTATCATTTCAGACTCATTAACTGACTTTTCAGACAATAAACCCGAAATTTTATACTAATTCTGAAAAAATCATCATATCGAGTAAGTGATTCCTTCTTCAAAAGTCTCCTGTAAGGGAAAGACTTCTTCCACTTTTCTTTTTATGTCCCTACCCAACAACGAAGAAATACAACCCGAACCGTCGCCTTTTGGCGATCCGGGAAAACCGACGAACAGCCAATTCGATGACAGGGAAACATTTATCCGGCAGGCTTTCGAGCAGGATCCCCGGGCCGGCTTTGAATTGTTATTCCGGCGTTATTATCAGCCTTTATACAGCCACGCCACCCGCATACTGTACTCCCCCGATCTAGCGGGGATGTAGTAAGCGAAGTCTTTCTGAATTTTTGGCAGAAAGAAATCTATCTCAAGGTTACGTCTTCTTACCGCCTTTATTTATTGACGTCAGTTCGCTATGCCGCTCTGGCGCACTTGCGCCGGGAATTCAAACATGAATCGCTGGACGATTCGGAAGCCCAGAAATTGGCTTTCCAGTCTCCTTCGGCTGAAAACACGATTCTGTTCGATGAATTGTACCTCGCTATTCAGCAGGGGGTAAAGTCGCTGCCGCCAAAAGGCCAGCGGGTATTTATGCTGAGCCGATTCGAGGGAAAATCACACGCTGAAATTGCCGAGGAATTATCGATCTCCTACAAAACGGTGGAAGTACATATTTATCGGGCTCTGCGGGTACTGCGAAACATTATAGATGATCTGTAAGACATTCTCTTCTTTGAAACACATTATAAATGCCTTTTTATACCTATGAATCAGACCATTAATCGGGAGTTGCTATTTTTATACTGGTCAGGGCTCGCCACGCCCATGCAACAGAAACTCATCGTACAGTGGCTGGAAGATCCCTCCCACCAGGAAACCTTTTACCAGTGGTTGATCGAATGGGAGGAACTACATCCCCAGGCATTGGGCGACTCAGAGGGTGCCTGGGCTAGCCTGACTCAGCAACTGGAGAATCAAATCGAAACTACCCCGACGTACCAGATTTACGAGAGAAATCCGCGTACCTGGCTAGGTATTTTTCGCTGGTGGACGGTGGCGGCCAGTTTGCTTTTATTTGGCGGACTGATCTTCCTTCTTCGAGAAAATCTCTTTTATACTACGTACCACACGGGCAATGGCGAAATCACTTCCCTCCGGCTGCCCGATGGTAGCCAGACCACACTGAATGCCAACTCCGAATTACGTGTCCCGGTTTTGTTCTTGCCCTATTGTGACCGGATCGTCAAACTGGCCGGAGAGGCCGACTTTTCAGTAACCCACCGCACCAATGAACAACGGTTCGTAGTCGAAACGTCCAGTGATGTCAATGTGGTAGTACTGGGTACCGAATTCGTAGTCCGCTCCAGAAAGGACCGGTTTCGGGTGGCCTTGCATACGGGAAAAATCGCCCTTGAGCAGAATAATCGGCAGGGCAGCGAACCCGTAGTTACCCTCCAGCCCGGCGACGTAGCCTATACGGCTGGTGGCAAGGACCGACAACTGCGGCTGATTTCCCATCAGCCCACCCGCCAGTTGGCGGCCTGGCAGAAACACCTGTTTGTGTTCGACCATCACTCCCTATCCGAAGTACTCATGATGCTTAACGACCAGTTTGGAGAGTCTGTCAAGCTGGAAAACGATTCGTTGGCTGCCTACCAGATTACGGGGCGCTTTCGGGCTGAGCGGGCCGAGGATCTGCTGGAAATTATTACGGAGTTGACGGGCTACAGAATCGAGACGCGTAACAACCAAAAGTACTTAGTCAAATAACTTACTATTTCTTTAAGCCTAATCCCTTTCCTGATATGAGGAACATTTTTAAAGTTATCAAACGCTCCTTGCGATGGAGTCTTTTCGTACCACTGTGCCTGACTTTGCAGACAGGCTATCCCCAACTCCTGGCCTCTGCCCGACAACAGAATAGCCAATTGCCCCGGCAGGACTTACCGTCCATTTCTCTGCGCTCAGTATTGCTGGATTTGATGGATCAGGAGCAGGTAGATATCATTTTCGACGAACGATTGCTGGTGGATAAGCAGGTTGTGAAAAAAAATGCCAAATCCGATCAATCCATTGAAAGAACCTTAACGATTCTTCTTGAAGGGACAGGCCTGCGTTATAGAAAGATACGCCGGAATACCTATCTAATCCTGAAAAAAGTTGATGAACGAAAGAAATCATCCAACGAGTCCTCAACCCTACCCGAGCCTCTTCCGAATTCCAGCCGCCCGAGCGGAAACGTGGCCCTTCAGACTCCCTCGGCCGATGTACCAGTAGCGTCATTACAAAAACAATTGGAGCAAATCATTACGGGCAAGGTAACCGACGAAGCTGGCCTGGAACTACCAGGCGTGAGCATTTTAATAAAAGGAACACAACGAGGAACAACGACCAATCAGGAGGGGCTTTTTTCTCTCGAAGTACCTGACCAAAGTGCCGTGCTGGTTTTCAGCTTTGTAGGCTACGTGGCCCAGGAAGTAGCGGTAGGTGATCGGACCCGCCTTAATATAAGTCTTGCAACTGATACGAAGGCGCTGGAAGAAGTGGTCGTGGTCGGTTATGGTACCGTTAAAAAAAGTGATTTGACCGGTTCGGTAGCGCAGGTGAAAGCCGAAGAAATTAATAGCTTCCCCACGGCCAATCCGTTGCAGGCGCTTTCGGGTCGGGCGGCCGGGGTCCAGGTCACGCAGAATACCGGCGCTCCCGGCGGCGGCATTAGCGTGCGCATCCGGGGTACCAATTCTATCCAGGGCAGCAACGAACCGCTGTACGTGGTGGATGGTTTTCCGATTTTTGGCAGTAACCCAACTATACTCAACAACGCCGACATCGAGAGTGTGGAAGTACTGAAAGATGCCTCAGCGACCGCCATCTACGGGTCGCGCGGTGCCAATGGTGTAGTGATTATCACAACCAAACAAGGCAAAACGGGACGCACAAAGGTCGATTTTGAGACCAGCTACAGTCAGCAAACGCTGCGCAAAAAGCTGGACCTGATGAATGGCCGCGAATACGCTATGTTTTATAACCAGCAGGCGGCCAATGACAATTTGGCTCCCTATTTTACGCAGGATCAGGTCAATGCTTTCGGAGAAGGCTTCGACTGGCAGGATCTGATTTTTCAGAAGGCACCCATGAAAACCACTTCGCTGAACATCAACGGCGGAAACGACAAAACCCAGTTTTCGGTATCGGGCAGCTACTTCGGGCAGGAAGGGATCATCAAAGGCAGCGATTACAATCGATATTCCCTGCGTACCAACATCAATCATCAGGTGAGCAAGAAATTCAGCGTGACGCTCTCTAATACCTTATCCCGTTTGAAAACCGATCGTCGGGATAGCCAGGGCGGCTCACGGGGAAATTCCATGATTTCGGCGGCGCTCTCAGCTCCCCCCACCCTTTCTCCCTATAACGAGGATGGTACCTATACGAGACTGGCCATTGCCTACCCTTTCGTAGCCACGGACCTGATCAACCCGCTGAATTTCATCAATGAACAAAGTGAGCAAATCAATGCCAACCGCATCCTGACCAACGCCGCTTTAATATTCAATCCCATTCCTGAACTGACGATAAAAATAGCGGGTGGTATCGAAAACCAGGACGACCGCACGGACAACTACACGACCCGAAATTTTTTCAACTCACCGGGCCGTGCTAGCGTCAGCTCTTATCAGTTTACGAGCCTGCTCAATGAAAACACGGTTAGCTATACCAAGACGTTCAACCAGTTGCATAGTTTTTCGGCGGTGGCGGGTTTTACCTACCAGGATTTCACCACCAAAACCCTGGGCGGAAGTGGCAACGGTTTCCTGAGCGACATCACCGAAAGTTTCGATCTCGGATCGGCCATCACGCCCGGCATCCCGTCGTCGGGCTATGCCAAATCGGTACTGGTTTCGTATCTGGGGCGGGCCAATTATAGTTATGCCGATAGGTACCTTTTGACGGCCAGCATCCGCCGCGACGGCTCGTCGCGGTATAGTCCCGGCAACAAATGGGGGTACTTTCCCTCGGCAGCCGTGGCCTGGAAAGTGGCCAACGAAGACTTCCTGAAAAACAGCCCTGATATCTCCGAACTGAAAGTACGCGCCAGTTGGGGGCTGACGGGTAGTCAGGCCATCGCCGCTTACGCTACCCTCAACGAGCTCAACGCCAACCGGACGGTGTTTGACGATGCCATGTACACCGCCTTCTCGCCAGGTACCCGGCTACCCGGTAATCTGAAATGGGAAACCACCGAACAGCTCGATTTTGGCGTCGACCTGGGGCTGTTCAAAAATCGGTTGCTGTTTACGGCCGACTACTATATCAAGAATACCCGCGACCTGCTGAACACCGTGATTCTGCCCTCTTCCCTGGGCTTCACCTCCACTTTCCAGAACATCGGGCAGGTACAGAATAAAGGATTTGAACTTGGGGTGGACGGCCGTGTGCTGACCGGAGCTTTCAAGTGGAACCTCAACGCCAACCTTTCGATCAATCGTAACAAAGTGGTGAAGCTTTATGGGGGTGAAGATATTCTCGGCGGCAATGTCGGGGTGGTGGTAATTAATGACGTAACCAGCATTCTGCGGGAAGGCCATCCCATCGGGAGTTTTTGGGGGTACCTTGAAGAAGGATACAATGAGCAGGGACGTATCACCTATCAGGATCTGGACGGCAACGGTACCATCAATCAGAACGACAAAACCTTCATCGGGAATCCCAATCCAAAATTTATCTACGGGCTCAATTCTTCGATGTCGTACAAAGGCTTCGACCTGACGCTGTTTGTGCAGGGGGTACAGGGCAACGACCTACTCAACGTAAGTTCCATTGTGAATACCATGGACCACGGTTTCGGCCTCAACATGACCCGCGACGTTTTTCTGAATAGCTGGACGCCCGAAAATCCCAACTCAAAGTACCCCCTGATCAGCCGCAATACTAACGCCCGCGTGTCCGACCGCTTCGTGGAGGATGGTTCCTACCTGCGGCTGCGGAATATTCAACTGGCCTACAACGCTCCGGTCGAGAAATGGGGCATTGCCTGGCTGCGAAGTGCCCAAATTTACGTGAGCGGGCAGAACCTGCTGACCTTTACCAACTACTCCTGGTGGGACCCGGAGGTGAATTCACGCGGCGGGGCCAATTCTACATCACAGGGACTGGATTGGAACAGCTACCCGACGGCCAAATCAACTACCGTCGGACTACGCGTTGGATTCTAAAGTACCCTTTCCTGCCGCTCGATTAATCATTCCAAATTCAGAAAATCATGAAAACATCAAAAATATACCGCCGCCGACTTTCAATGTTGAATCCAGGAAAAATTCTGCTTTGCCTAACCCTGCTGGTTTCGCTGGGTGCCTGCGAAGACGCTCTCGAAGAGAATCCTAAATTCATCGTGGTCGAAAATTTCTTCAATACCGCCGAAGAAGTCGAAGCCGCCGTGAATGCCGTCTATATTCCGCTGCGGGGTACCAACTATACCGTGTACGAAACCACGCTGGAATGCCAGGCCGACTACGCCTACGGCCGGGGCAGCTGGACGCCCCTGCACGAGCACAAGGGCCTGAACGATGCCAATATCACCCGCGTGGCGGGCCTTTGGAACGCCTTTTACCTAAGCATCCGCAACGCCAACCTGGTGATTGCCAACGCGCCGAATGGTACCTCGATCAGTCAGGCCAATATTGATAAGAATGTGGGCGAAGCTAAGTTTCTGCGGGCCTTCAACTACTTACAGCTGGTACGCAACTGGGCGGGGGTACCTTTGCGCACCGAGGCCAACATGACCCAGAACGACCTAAGGAAAAGTCCCCCCGAGGAGGTATATACCCTCATCGTCGCCGACCTGCTGGAAGCCGAACAGAAACTACCCGACCAAGCTTCCAGGGTAGGAAAACCGTCGAAATGGGCAGCCAAAACCCTGCTGGCTGATGTGTACCTGACCCTCGGCCAGTACGCCGAAGCGCGCGACAAAGCCGACGAAGTAATCAAAAGCAATAAATTTTCGCTGGTACCCGTTCAATCGGTCAGCGACTTTCAAACCAAGGTGTTCGGTCCCGAATTGGTGAGTACCTCCGAGGAAATTTTTTATCTGAAATACACCCGGCAGGTCAATCAGGGCAACTACATGCTCTGGATCACCAATCATCCCAGCACCAATCTATTCAACTTTGGCGGGGCCTACGTGGTGTACGGTTTCACGACCGAATCGTTCTATAAAAACTGGGACAGTGGCGACATAAGGAAAGCCCTGTGGCAGCCAGTCAATATTGGATTGGGTGCCAACACGCTCATCAGCGCCAAGTTTGCGGATGCCAACGCTATCAGTCAGCAAGGCGCCGGCAACGACGATCCGGTGTATGGCTTGAACGACGTACTGCTCATCTACGCCGAAGCCGCCGCCCGGGCCGGCAACAGCGTAACGCCCGAAGCGGTGGAAGCGCTCAACCGGGTACATCGCCGCGCCTACGGCAAAGTACCTGCCAGCCCTTCCACGGTAGATTTCAAGGTAGCCGATTATACAGCTGCCACTTTTATCGATCGGGTGATTCAGGAGCGGGCTTACGAATTTTTATATCTGGGTAAGCGCTACCTCGATCTGAAACGGATTGGCAAAGTAAAGGAAGCGATCAAAGCCGTCAAGGGAATCGACGTAGCCGACAAGCATTTGCTTTGGCCCATCCCGGTATCGGAACTGAATTTCAATGAAGCCCTGGACCCGGCTACGGATCAAAATCCGGGCTATTAAACATTAGAATTATGACAAAAATGAAAAGACGCTCAGCCCTGGCTTCACTCGGCTCCATCTCGCTGGGTATATCATCGAAAGACTTTTTGCTCAAAGAGAAAGAGGTACCCGTGAATGTCTATTATTCTATCAAAAAGCAGACGCTGAAAACCGATATTCTGGTGATCGGCGGCGGCACAGCTGGTGTCATCGCCGCTATTCAGGCGGGGAGGGCCGGCAAAAAAACGATTCTGGTCGAGAACGTCAGCCAGTTGGGAGGTACCACCACCACCGGCGGCGTGGCTTATCCGGGGATCTTTTTTGCCTGGGGCAAGCAGGTCATTTCCGGCATTGGCTGGGAGCTTGTCAAAGAAGCCGTGGATCTGAACGACGACGTTCTACCCAATTTTTCTATTCCTCACGGCAAGAATCACCCCCGGCACCAGGTACGGCTCAATGGTCAGCTTTACGCGATGCTCATCGAGGAGAAATGCGTGCAGGCGGGGGTACATATCCGTTTCTATGAAACACCTACCAAAATAACGCCCCAGAAAAATGGCTGGCTGGTGGAAACGATAGGAAAAGGAATCAACACCGAAATCCAGTGCAATCAGCTGATCGACTGTACCGGTAACGCCTTCGCCACAACCTTGGCCGGGTACCCGGTACTTCGGGAGGAGGTCACGCAGCCAGGCTCCCTGATGTTTCAGATTGGCGGGTATGATTTCGAGAAACTTGACCTGAATCTGATCAGGGAAAAGTACCAGGAAGAAATCAAAAAAGGTACCCTCGACAAGTACGAGTTCCGCAACAATGTAATTGGGTTGCTGAAAAGCCGGGGCGATAACATCAGCCACGTGATGGGGGCCGATTCTACTACCTCGGAATCACATACGCTGGCCAATATCAAAGGCCGGGCCTCGCTGCTGAATACGGTGCGTTTCCTGCGTACTTTGCCCAATCTGGAAAAATTGAAAATCATCGATGTCCAGAACGAAACCGCCGTGCGGGAAACCTACCGGATCGACGGTCATTACCAGATTTCGCACGAAGATTACGTGACGGGTAAGATGTTCGATGACGCTGTTTCGTATTCTTACTACCCCATCGACTTGCACGACGAGAAAGGCATCATTCCCAAACACCTGAACGAAGGCGTGGTACCTACCATTCCTTTGCGGGCGCTGGTACCTAAAAACAGCCGAAACCTCATTGTGGCGGGACGTTGTGTCAGCAGCGACCGGCTGGCCAACTCGGCTTTGCGGGTACAGGCATCTTCGATGGGCATGGGACAGGCCGCTGCGGCGGCAGCCGTACTGGCGCACACGCATGGTACTACGCCGCTGGAGGTACCTTTCGGCGAGCTCAAAAACCTTATCGAATCGCACGGGGGCATTGTGCCGGGTTTGGTGTAGTACTTTTGTTTCAAGAAATGGCTTCAAACACCATCACCAGAACGTCCGTTTTCCTTTTTATCGGGATACTGATCCTGTCGGGGCACTACCCTTCCGGCAGGATTCGGTATTCCCATCCCCCTACCCTGCCACTCCCGGTTGACACGACCGTTTACCATGTACTGGATTTCGGCGACGACATCGCTAATGACACCCTGGTCCAGTACTTGTCGAAGGAAGGGTACCCCATCAGCTACGCCCGGCACTTGCGGACTGGGGTCTGTTTTGACAATAAATGCCGGCCGCTGGATATCACGTTGCGCTGGAACGTCACGGGTCGGTACCTGGGCTTTGAACTACCCGAGAAAGAATTCCTCAGCAAGTACGACCACGAACCTTTTACGGAGAAAGAATACCAGCGCCTCCACGCCATCCTGACCGATTCCTTGTCGGCCCTGGCCAATTTCCACTACAACGAGATCGTCCCCAAAGCGGATTCAACTTACGAAAAGGTGGATGCGGTGTCGGGGGCTACTTCGGCCAATGTACTGGAGCATGTAGTCGAGGGCGCTGCTTTCACGACCTACAAACTCTGGCATCTCGTGTACGGTACGGCTAAGCAGAAGGCAGAAACTCTAACCTGCCAGAAACTCACGCCCGAACTCATCCAGCTTATCCTGAACAGTTCGCATCTAAGTGACAAGCTGTGGGCTTTAAACCATATCAACGGGTTTATTCAACCTACCCCCACTTTGCAACGTTCCGTCCTGGCCTGCATAAGCGACACCAACTACAACCTCACCGAGAGGGCACTGAACTCGATTTCTCCGACCGACCTCAAATCGGATACTTTGCAGGCTATCCTGGTTCAGAAATTTCTGCAAACTAATTACAGTACTCAAAAGCTTCTGCTCGCGAAGCTCGACGAGGCATCTCCGATTACTGAAAGAGTCCGGAAGGAATTGGCAAAAAACCTCATTTCCTTTAATGGTCAGCTTGTTTCCAATATTCTGGATCTGTTTCTTCGCCACAACATTACCGATGCCGAAACCTGCCGTAGGGTGTCCGATCTTCTCCTGGTAGAGAATTCATTTGTTTCCAATAAGGCCTATTCTTTCTTGACAAGAATCAATCCTGAGGATGCGGAAGTTAAAGGTAAACTTACTAAGTATCACAGGTTACAGAAATGATTCATTCTAGCAGAAAATAGATTGATGGTCAGCAGAAAATTGTATATTTCTCCCCGGCAATCTGGTCCCTCGTTTCTGCTGCAAGTACCAACCGTTCTTTAGGATAAGTAATACTACTATCGAATTGAACCTACCTGATCGATGGCAGTCGATCCTCCGGAAAGGCCACGCAATTTCTGAGAAGGAAGTTTTCTATGGCTAAGCACTCCCACCACCTCATTGATCGCCTCAGCACCAACTCATTAACCATTCCTATCCTGATTGGCTGTGGGATTCTGTTGCGTTTGTTTCACTATTTGGATAATCGTTCTTTGTGGGAAGACGAAGTATTCCTGGCATCCAGCCTGATCCACATGAACTTTACCCAACTAGCCTCTCAGCCCCTGGAATATCAACAGCGTGCTCCCCTTGGCTTTCTGTGGTTGGTCAGGGCCAGTATCCTGTGTTTCAATAACAAAGAAATGGCACTCCGCCTGGTTTCTTTGCTGGGAGGTGTTGTTTCCATGTTTCTGTCTGTACCCGTGGCAAAATATTTCCTAAAAACCAGCCGTAGCCAGGTAACCGCATTAGCCATAGTAGCATTTGCGCCTCCTTTGGTATATCATGCGGTAGAAGTAAAACAATACGGAACGGAGTTTCTTTCCACTGTGCTCTGCCTGTATCTGTATGCACGCTACCATGCGGCCCGGTCGCTTCAACCGATGGTACTCTGGGCAGTGGGTGGGGCGATCATTTTGTGGTTTTCTTTTTCTTCTTTATTTGTACTTGCTGGGATCGGGATTGCCGTTTCGCTGACAGACCTTCGAACGAAAAATTGGAGGCTGCTTACCCAGCGAGCCATTCCGTTTGGAATATGGTTCATTAGCTTTGGAATAGTGTATACGCTTTTTATCCGCAGGTACCCCGAAGAAACATGGCTTGTTCAATTCTGGCGAAACCGGGAAGCGTTTTGGCCTTTGCCGCCGCATTCAATCCATGAATTAGTATGGCCCCTCCGGCAGACCTACTCACTTTTACATTATCCGCTGGGGCTTACTTGGTTTGATTTGAATTATACCTACCCCTTTTCTGACGCCGCCCGTTTTTTGGCCCGGATGCCGCTTCTTCCTGCTTTGATTGGTGCATGGGGAGCGTTGAGGCTATTACGGTATGAAAAACGAATCTTCCTCTTGTTTGCCATGCCCGTCCTGATGGCGCTGGTGGCATCAGCGTTGGAATTTTATCCTTTGAGTGAGCGGCTGACGGTGTTTCTGGCGCCCATTTTCGTTCTTGTGGTTGCCAAGGGTATTGAAAGCGTTGAGTTTCATTTTTCCAATCCATTCGTTAAAAACCTGGTCATGCTGGCATTGTTGGCCGCCCCATTGATGAATTCGGCCAGACAATTGATCAACCCGGATTTATTCGGTGACTATAAAAAATCCCGGCAACGGGAAGCCATGCAATATTTGCAAAAAAATTACCGGCCTGGTGACGTAGTGTACGTATACTGGAATAATCTCCCCTCTTTTCGCTACTACGAAGAGGCTTACGATTTTCATTTTAACACGATCTATGGCAGCGATGTTCGGTTGGTATCCAGCGACTTCGATAGTTACTTTAAGAATTTGGGCGTTGATTTTCAACACCTACCCGGCCATAACAGACTGTGGTACCTTTATAAACCCTACAACGGCATGAAAATAGGCGATATAGAAAAGCAACCCGATTGGTACTACCACAAGGTCGATGCGGCCGGTAAAGTATTGAAGTACCTGTCAATTTTTGGGAAGGGCGAAAAAGTATATCCACCAGAAAATACTGATTCTGACGTGAACGTATACCTCTTCAAATTGCCGGAAACTACATTTCCAGATTAGCATATTGGTTATATCTTAACTCTAAAGCCCTTATAGTAGAATGCTACTGATCCAAGTTCTAACCTGTAACGGCAATAAAATATACAATCGACAAGGGCGTCATCTGCATGTTCATCCAGTGTGATAAAATGAAACCACATCTCAAAACCTATAATTGAAGGTCATTTCCTTAAAATCAATATGAAAAATTCACTTCCTCAAATACGGATCGAAAATTCCAGCCGCCGCAACTTCCTCACTTCAATCCCTCTGCTTACGGCCACACTCCTGAGCCTGGATTCGCTGGCGTCAAGCGCCAAGGGATCATCTTCCAAGGCAAAAAAAGAACTCGTCCTTCGCTCGTCCTGGCAAACGGTCAACATCGGCGATATTGGACATACCCCGGGCGTATTGAATTTATTGGAAAAGTACCTACCTGAAGTCAACGTGCGATTGTGGGCTTCCGATGTAGGTAACGGCGTACGGGAAATGCTGGCGAAACGCTTTCCGATGCTGGAGATTTTCACCAATGCCGACAAAGAGGCCGTGGGCCGGGCCTTGCACGAATGCGATTTCCTGCTCCACGGCTCCGGACCTTCCCTCGTCGCCCGCAGCGACGTCCAGCGATGGCATAAGGAAACGGGCAAGCCGTTCGGGGTGTACGGCATTACGTTTCCGGGCGTATACAGCGACGATCCGAAAGAGATGGTACAGGCCAATCCACTCGATATCGAACTGCTCAATGCCGCGGCTTTTGCCTTTTTCCGCGATTCGGTTTCGCTGGATCTGGCCAAAAAGCTGGGCGTCCATAACCCCATCATGGAATTTTGCCCCGACGGGGCCTTCGCGGTGGATTTGCGCAACGACCCCGCCGCCGATGCTTTCATGAAGGAGCATGGCCTGGAAGATGGGAAATTCATGTGCGTCATTCCCCGCAACCGTCTGACGCCGTGGTGGGAGATTCCGAGCAAAAACCGGACTTTGGACGAAAAGAAAAATGCCCGCAATGAAGCTATGCGCGAGCACGACAACGCGCCCCTGCGCGAAGCTATCGTGGCTGTCGTCCGGCAGACGCCGATGAAAATCCTGATTTGTCCCGAAGACGAAACCCAGGTTAAGCTGGGCAGACAGATATTGCTGGATAAGCTACCTGACGACGTAAAATCCAAGGTCGTGTGGCGCGACCACTACTGGCTTACGGATGAGGCTGTAAGTACCTACCTTCGTTCGGCGGGGATTTTTGGGTTAGAGATGCATTCGCCCATCATGTGCCTTGGCAATGGCATTCCGGCCATTGTGGGTCGTTTTGCCGAGCAGACCAGCAAGGGTTTTATGTGGCACGACATTGGAATGGACGAATGGCTTTTCGACTTTGATAAAGAAGAGGACATCGCCCGCTACGTGCCGGCCGTACTCGCCATGGCTCAAGATCCCGTGGCCGCACGGAAAAAGGCCGCACGGGGACAGAAGTTCGTCGAAATCAGGCAAAAGGCCACCATGAATCTTCTAAAAAAGAAACTCCCCTCTCCCTAGTTGTATTTTCACATTAATAAAAAAACATTTCGGTACGGGGAGTCGGGTACTTACTTAAGGGTACCCTAGTGGGAAAATTTTCAATATGTCGGTAATAGAAGGCAGTAAAAAGTCATTTTACTGCCTTTTTTGTGACAAGGGTAAAGTAACCCTCATACGACAGCCTTATCCCAATGGCCGAAGCTGATTCAGATCCTCGTTCTACATTTTGTTTTTAAACGGAAAACCCGTTCGAAACAACCGTTTAATCTTTCTCTCTGCATGAAACGCCGTACTTTTCTTGAAAATTCGCTGCTGGCTTCGGCCAGTCTTTCGGTGCTTCCGCCGACCTCTCTGACAAAAGACACCTCGCCCTCACAAGAAAACAACGCCTCGGTTGCCTACGCCAGCAACTGGCATACCCTACCCAACCGTACCTGGGTGGGCGAGAGCCTATGGGCCAATCGATTGCAGGACTGGCACTTACACGACGGCGGTCTGGAATGCATTGTGCGCGGTCGTAATCGTTCAGTGGCCCTGCTCACCCACTCCCTGGGTTCGGAGCGTGGAGATTTTTCGATTAGTACGGATCTGCGATTCCTCAACCGGGACGACCCCTCCGACACATTGGGTGTTCGGATTGGCAGTAAAGGCCCTATCGACGATTACCGGTCGGCGGCAATCTATGGAAAGGGATTGCTTCTGGGCGTGCGGGCCGATGGCAAGTGGGTAGTGGGTGAGAAAAGCATGGACTCGACGCTACCAGCCGACGTACTTTCAAAAACCCTGACCTTTGAAATCAAGGGCGAACCTGCTGGAAATAACCAATACAGTTTGATCCTACGCCTGCGGGATGATGAAAAACCAGTAGCGGAGACCTCGATCGGTCAGGTACCTGCCGCCGACCTTCTGGGCGGACTGGCCCTGGTCAGCCATGGCAATACCCCGCAACAGCAGGAATTCGCCCCCAGCGCCCGGTTTGAAAACTGGCGGGTAGAGGGTACCAAAGTAATTTCCAACCCTGAGCAAACCTATGGTCCACTGTACTTTGCCCAGTATACCCTGCACAATGGTACCGTAAAGCTCTCGGCGCTCTGTGCGCCCGTGGGTACCGCCGGTGGTGAAGTGGTACTTGAACTGAAGGAGGGGGGTACCTGGAAAAAAACCGCCACTAGTGCCGTAGATCCCGTCAGTCGTATTGCGGCATTCCGACTGACTGATTGGCAAGCCAGTTCGCCGGTTGCTTACCGGCTCACCTATCCGTTGCTGGATCACAACAACCAGCCCCTTCCTTATTACTATGAAGGAAGCATCGCCCCGGCTCCCGCTGTCGACAAGCCTATCTGGCTCGGGCTGTTTAGTTGCAATACCGACCACGGATTTCCGGATAATGATCTGCGCGCCAGTATGCTGTATCATACCATCGATGCCGCCTTGTTCTTGGGCGACCAGTTTTATGAGGTTTCCGGTGGTTTCGGCGTGGAGGCCTCCACGCTGGATCGCTCTATTCTGGACTACATGCGCAAGTGGCAGCAGTTCGGCTGGTCCTACCGCGATGTGTTCCGCCATGTACCCTGCATCACCATTCCCGACGACCACGACGTGTACCACGGCAATGTGTGGGGCGAAGGGGGCAAGGCCGCCATCCCCGAAGGCTCGGCCTATATCCGCCAGGATTCAGGGGGCTACAAAATGCATCCTGATTGGGTAAAGATGGTGGATCACACCCAGACCAGCCACCTGCCCGATCCCTATGACCCTACCCCCGTAAAACAGGGTATAGATGTGTACTACACCCACTGGAACTGGGGACCGCTGAGTTTTGCAATCATTGAAGACCGGAAGTTCAAATCGGCCCCCAAGAATATATTTCCCGCCGCGGCGGGTATCCAGAATGGCTTCATCACCAATCTGGATTTTAAGGACGAGCGTTACCTCAGTGCCCCCCAGGCCGAGTTGCTCGGGCCTCGGCAGGAGAAATTTCTTCAGGAATGGGTCACCGACTGGAAGCATGGGGCCCGCATGAAAATCCTGCTCTCGCAGACAAACTTCTGTACATTGGCTACCCTACCCAAAAACTCTACAGGCGACTCGGCCGTACCTACCCTACCTATACCCAAACCCGGTGAGTATGTCGAAGGGGATTACCCTACCCGGGATATGGATTCCAACGGCTGGCCCCACAGCAAACGCAACAAGGCCGTGGATATCATCCGCCGGGGATTCGCCCTGCACCTGGCCGGAGATCAGCACATTGGCTCGGTCATTCGGTACGGCGTGGATACCCACGATGACGCAGGCTTTGCTTTTGCAGGTCCCGCCCTGAACAACATCTTCCCACGGCGCTGGTGGCCTACCCTACCCGCCAATCACGAGCCACTGCCGGGGCAGCCCGCCTATACGGGACGTTTTGAAGATGGATTTAAGAATAAAATCACCGTACACGCGGCGGCCAGTCCACGGCTTACCGGCCTCCGTCCGGCCATTATCCACGACCGCGCTACGGGATACGGTATCGTGAAAATCGATCCGGAGGATCGGCAGATTACGTTTGAATGCTGGAAACGCAGCGCCGACCCTGCCAATCCTACCGCTGACAGCCAGTATGACGGCTGGCCGATCACCGTCAACCAGTACGACAACTACGGCCGCAAACCCTATGCCTATCTGCCTCAGGTCGAGGTCAATGACCAGACCAACGCAGTGGTGCAGGTTGTGAATGAAACTACGAACGAGATCGAGTATACGTTACGGATCAAGGGAAATAGTTTCCGCCCTCCGGTTTTTGAGAAAGGCAAGTACACCGTACGCGTCGGCGAGCCCGACCGGGATGTGTGGAAAGAGTTTAAGGGAATTCGCACCGAAAGAAACGGAAAACCTCTGCGCGTAACACTCGGATAGCGCAGCCAGTACTTTATTTGTTCCGCATTGTCGGGTTTACGCTAAATAAGATGAGAAGACTCTTTCAAGTAGCATTCAAAATCAGTTTCACCCTGGCCCTACCTTTGGCTTTTGGCAGTTGTGACAAAAAAGAGACCACCAAACAACCCAACGTCATCGTCATTTTGACGGACGACCAGCGCTGGGATGCCCTGAGTTTTGCAGGAAACCCTCACCTGAAAACGCCCCATATTGACAAGCTGGCCCAAGAAGGTGTCTTCTTCAAAAACTATTTTTGTACTACCTCGCTCTGCTCCCCCAGCCGGGCCTCCATCCTGAGCGGGCAATACGCGCACGCGCATGGCGTGGTCAACAATTTCACCGAGTACCCCGTGGATCTGCCCAGTTTTCCGCGGATATTACAGGATGCCGGCTACGAAACCGCATACATCGGCAAATGGCACATGGGTGAAGACAACGACAATCCGCGCCCCGGCTTCGATTATTTCGTGACCCACAAGGGCCAGGGGAAATATTGGGACACGGAGTTCAATATCAATGGGGCCGGTAGCAAGGAAATCAAGGGGTACTATACTACGGTGGTCACCCAAATGGCAGACGAGTGGTTGAAAAAGCCCCGCACTAAACCATTTATGCTCATTCTGGGCCACAAGGCTCCCCACAGCTTTTACACTCCCGAACCCAAGTACGCAGGGACGTTCAACGACGTTCGCATTCCCTACCCGGCCAGCGCTTTTGAACTGGACGACAAGCCCGAGTGGATCAGGCAACGGTTGACTACCTGGCACGGCATTTACGGGCCTCTGTTCGACTGGCGCAAGCAATTCCCGGACTCCTCAGCCGAGGCTGTCAAGGATTTTGAGGCTATGATTCACGCTTACTGGGGTACCATTCTTTCCGTTGATGACAGTGTGGGAGAATTATACAAAACATTGAAAGAATCAGGTGAGCTGGACAATACCATTTTTGTGTTTACCTCCGACAACGGCCTGCTCAACGGCGAGCACGGCATGGTGGATAAGCGCACTATGCACGAGCCCAGCATCCGGATTCCGTTGGTCGTGCGGTATCCGGGCCTGACTCCCATCGATCAGCCCGTAATGGTTAGCAAGCAGGTACTGACGCTGGACATCGCTCCTACGATTCTGGAATTGTGCGGCGCCCCGGCACTGAAAAACATCCACGGACAGTCGTTCAAGCGCTTGGTCCAGGGCGACACTACCCACTGGCGCAAGGCGTGGTTTTATGAGTACAATTACGAAAAACAGTTCCCCTACACGCCCAACGTACGCGGCGTACGCACCGACGATTGGAAGTACATTCACTACCCCACCGGCAATGGCTCGACAGACCAGCACATGGCTGAGCTTTACCACCTCACCAATGACCCCGGCGAGAATAAAAATCTCATAGACAACCCTGCTTACGCCGGAAAACGCGATGAATTGAATGCCGAATTGGCCCGGTTACTGAAAGAGACCGGAGCGGAGCCTGATCGGATGCCTCTGGACGAGGGTATCAAATCGGCGCTACCGGACCAAAAGATTCGGTAAACTACTTACTTATCCTATGGAAAGCTACTCAGGCTTTACCTACATTTTGACTTCCTGCATGTTCATGTTACTATGAAAAAAGCTGCAAAAACATAGGTTCGGTACGCGAAAACCTACCCTACATTTTACAGGCGAGCATATTGTAAAATGTAAGGCATCAGAAGACGTAAAATCATTTCAATACGATAACCTGTCCCAGTAAAATATTTTTTTTTACTGGGATAATGATAATTAACAAATATGTGTATATTTGACACTAATCCTTATGTGTCAAATATACACGTTTGCTTTCTTCACAAATTGTTTGAAATATTTTTTTAAACAGGTGGGTAGGCAGGCAATACTTATAAGGCACCACGATTTATACGAACCTAAAAATGATGATTTCTTATAATAGAAAACTGATATCAATTCTTGCCTGGGCTAGTTTCAGTGCAGTAGGTGGTGTTTGCCAGAATACCACTACCCCGGCCAGTCCCAAACCCCTGGTCACCGACCTGTACACGGCCGACCCTTCGGCCCACGTCTTCAACGGGAAGATTTATATTTATCCCTCGCACGACATCGAAGCCAACGTACCACAGGATGATGAGGGCGGCCACTTCGATATGAGGGATTACCATGTGTATTCCATGGACAAAATCGATGGCAAGGTCACCGACCACGGCGTGGCCCTCGACATCAAGGACGTACCCTGGGCGGGTCGTCAGATGTGGGCCCCTGATGCGGCGTATAAAAACGATACATACTACCTCTACTTTCCGGTAAAGGATAAGCAGGATGTGTTCCGCATCGGCGTAGCCACCAGCAAATCGCCCACGGGCCCCTTCAAAGCCGAACCTGCTCCCATTCCCGGCAGCTTCAGCATCGACCCGGCGGTGTTCACCGACACGGACGGTACCACCTACATGTACTTCGGGGGTATCTGGGGCGGGCAGCTCCAGCGCTGGCATACCGGGGAGTACAACGCCTCGCTGAAGACGGATCTGGGCAAAGACAACGAGCCTGCGCTCAGTGCTAAGGTAGTTCGCATGAGCAATGATATGCTCACCTTCGCCGAACCGGTCAGGGATGTGCAGATCCTGGATAAAAACGGCAAGCCGCTGCTGGCGGGCGATCACGACCGGCGCTTCTTCGAGGGGGCCTGGATGCACAAGTACCAGGGCAGGTACTACTTCTCCTACTCCACCGGCGACACCCACTTCCTGGCCTACGCCACCAGCGACTCGCCCTACGGCCCCTTCACCTACCAGGGTACCTTCATGGAGCCGGTTACTGGCTGGACGACCCACCACTCCATCATCGAGTTCAAGGGCAGGTGGTACATCTTCTACCACGACGTGGAGCGGTCGGGCAAGACGCATTTGCGCAACATCAAGGTGTGGGAATTGAAGCGCAAACCCGACGGAAGCCTGGAATTGATCAAACCCTGATCACTTTATCCTCCACGGGTTGCGGCGGGAGAAGACGGCCTACGAGTGCCTGAGCCTTTGAGGCTATTTTTAATTCGATAGTTTTGAATAAAATTTTATTCAAAACTGCTGACAATTACGCTAACTCATGAAAAAACTGTGGTGCATCGTTTTCCTGAACTTATACCATGTCGGCTACTCACAAACGAGTTCCGGTCTAAAATTATGGTACGATCAGCCGTCCGGCAAAACGTGGGAAAATGCCTTACCCATTGGCAATGGTCGGTTGGGCGCGATGGTGTATGGAAACGTGGAGGATGAAACGATTCAGCTCAATGAGCATACCGTCTGGAGCGGAAGTCCCAACCGGAACGATAATCCGGCGGCGTTGGCTTCGTTGCCCGAAATCCGTCAGCTGATATTCGATGGTAAGCAGAAGGATGCCGAGCAGCTGGCCAACAAAACCATCATTACCAAAAAGTCGCACGGGCAAATGTTTCAGCCCGTTGGCAACTTACTGCTCCGTTTCGAAGGGCACGAAAACTTTTCTGAGTACTATCGGGAATTGGATTTAGAAAAAGCGGTCGCCAAAACGACTTATACCGTAGACGGCGTGAAGTATACGCGGGAAATCCTGGCGTCGCTGCCCGACCGCGTCATCTTCATGCAACTGACCGCCAGCAAACCCGGCAGTATTTCTTTTACAGCATCCTATTCCACGCTTCACAAGAAAGCTTCAATTAAAACTACACCGGACCGCGAACTGATCCTCGCCGGTACTACCTCCGACCACGAGGGAGTCGAAGGAAAGGTGAATTTTGAAGGAATCACCCGTATCAAAACCGAAGGAGGTACCCAGATATCCAATGATACTTCGCTCACCGTGACCAAAGCGAACAAGGCTACGATTTACATTTCCATTGCCACCAACTTCAATAATTATAAGGATCTCAGCGGCGATGCTGCCGCCCGGGCCGCGTCTTATTTGGATAAGGTCTACCCTAAATCGTTCGAGTCGATCCAGAAGCAGCATCAGCTGGCGTACCAGAAGTACTTCAACCGGGTAAGCTTCGACTTGGGTACCACCGAGGCGGCCAACTTGCCCATCGACCAGCGGCTGCAAAACTTCCGGAATACCAACGACCCGGCGCTGGTAACACTATATTACCAGTACGGAAGGTACCTGTTGATTTCGGCCTCCCAACCCGGCGGCCAACCCGCCAATCTACAGGGGATCTGGAACAATAAAATGCGCCCGCCCTGGGACAGCAAATACACCATCAATATCAACGCCGAGATGAACTACTGGCCGGCCGAACGGACCAACCTGGCCGAGCTGCACGAGCCTTTTTTAACGATGGTCAAAGAACTGTCGGTAACCGGACAGGAAACGGCCAAAACGATGTACGGGGCAAGAGGCTGGATGGCACATCATAACACTGACATCTGGCGGACGACGGGGGCCATCGACGGTGCCTTTTGGGGCATGTGGACCGCGGGCGGCGGCTGGACCGCGCAACACCTCTGGGAACATTACCTGTATGGCGGTGATAAAACCTACCTGGCCTCCGTTTATCCGGTACTGAAAGGAGCCGCCATGTTCTACGTGGATTTTTTGGTGAAGCATCCCAACTACCCCTGGCTGGTGGTAAATCCGGGTAGTTCGCCCGAAAATGCCCCCAAGGCCCACGCCGGTTCGTCGCTGGATGCCGGTACTACCATGGACAATCAAATTGTATTCGATGCCTTCAGCACGGTCATCCGCGCGGCTGAACTACTGAAAAAAGACGCCAGCTTTACGGATACGCTCAAACAGATGCGCAGCCAATTAGCCCCCATGCACATCGGGCAGCATGGGCAGTTGCAGGAGTGGCTGGACGATGTAGATGACCCCGAGGATCACCACCGGCACGTGTCGCATTTGTACGGACTTTTCCCCTCTAACCAGATTTCAGCCTACCGTACGCCCAAGCTATTCAGTGCCGCCCGCACTACGCTGTTACAACGGGGTGATGTATCCACGGGATGGAGCATGGGCTGGAAAGTCAACTGGTGGGCTCGTCTGCAGGACGGGAATCACGCCTACGCTCTGATTCAACGTCAGTTGTCCCCGCTGGGTACCAATCCGGGCGGTGGAGGTACTTACAATAACCTGTTCGATGCGCACCCACCGTTTCAGATCGACGGCAACTTTGGCTGCACTTCGGGCATTACCGAGATGCTCGTGCAAAGTGCCGACGGGGCCGTGCATTTGTTACCGGCCCTGCCGGATGTATGGTCCGCCGGTCGTATCAGTGGCATACGGGCTTTGGGCGGATTTGAAGTTGAAAGCATGGCGTGGAAGGAAGGCCAGTTGACGCAGGTTAAAATCAAATCAACCCTGGGCGGGAATCTGCGTTTGCGGGTACCCAATGCTTTGGCTGTAAGGGAAGGTACTCTTAAAGCGGCCGACGGAAGCAATACTAATCCTTTTTATCAGCTGCCCGAAACGCCCGCTCCCATTATAGCTCCCTCCGCTGATTTATCCGAACCCAATCTGAAAGCCACCTTGGTATACGATCTGCCCACCCAGGCCGGAAAAGTATACACGCTGATAGCCCAATAACCCAATCCTGAACTTATTATGAACAAGGCTAAAAAAGTACTCACGCTCATTTTTTCGACTCTGTGGCTTGCCAACAGCCCGTTACTCTTGGCACAAACGACCACGCTCGTTAACCCCATCCTGATGGGTTTTTATCCCGATCCCAGCATCGTGCGCGCCGGGGATGACTACTACCTGGTCAATTCCACATTTTCCTATTTCCCCGGCATTCCGGTTTTTCACAGCAAGGACCTCAAAAACTGGAAGCAGATCGGCAATGTCATCGATCGGCCCGAGCAAATGGATTTCATGGGCGAGCGCTTGACGCGCGGTCTGTTCGCCCCGGCCATTAGCTTCTATAAGGGTACTTTCTACGTTACCTGCACCGACATCGACCACGATGGTAATTTTGTAGCGACGGCCAAAGATCCCGCCGGACCGTGGAGTAACCCGGTGAAAGTACCCCAGGTGCGGGGAATCGACCCGTCGATTTATTTTGATGAATCGACTGACAAAGCCTACATCCTTTATAACAGCGATGCCCCCGACCACAAACCCCTGTATCCGGGCCATCGGACCATCCGCATGTATGAGTTTGATTACAAAAACATGAAGGTAGTGGGCGAGGAAAAGCAGTTGGTCAACGGAGGCGTGGATCTTTCGAAAAAGCCCGTCTGGATCGAAGCGCCCCACATTATGAAAAGAAACGACTGGTACTACCTCTACGCCGCCGAAGGAGGTACCTCGGTCAATCACTCGGAGGTCGTATTCAGGAGCAAGGACGTGTGGGGGCCCTATGTACCCTACGAGAACAACCCGATCCTGACCCAAAAAGGACTACCCGAAGATCGGAAAGACCCCGTCACGTCGGCGGGGCACGCGCAGTTTGTGGAAGGCCCGGATGGCAAAACCTACGCAATTTTCCTGGCGGTCCGGCCCTACGAGGGGGACTACTACAACACGGGCCGAGAAACTTTCATCGCGCCCGTCGTGTGGAAGGACGAATGGCCCATCATCAATCCCGATAGCAAGGAAATTAAGTACGCCTACACGGCTGACTTTAAGGAAGTGAAGCAGAAAGACGCGCTGCCGCAGTCCGGCAATTTTTCTTATACCATTGCCTTCGACAAAGCCCTGGACCCTTCGCTGCTGTTCATGCGCACGCTCGACAAAAGCTGGTATTCGCTCTCCAAAAAAGAGGGCCTCACCCTCAAACTTAAGCCTGAAACGATTATGGAGATGGGCAATCCGGCGTTCATCGGCAAGCGCCAGCAACACCTGTACAGTACCGCCGAAACCGAACTGAATTTCACGCCCAACAATGCCAATGAAAAAGCGGGGCTGGTCATTTTGCAGGATGAGGGGCATTTCTATTTTGTCAGCAAAACCTTGGAAGACGGAAAGCCTGTACTTCAATTGCTTAAAAGTGTTCCGAGAGAAAAACGCATGGAAGTCCTGGCCCAGGTACCCCTGACTTCCAATGCCGGCAAGGTAGGCATCCGCATTGCTTCGGCGGGCGATAGCTACCGTTTTTCTTACGCAACAAATGGCAAGGACTGGCAAGTACTGAAAGACAACGTGGATGGTAAATTCCTGAGTACCAAAGCAGCCGGTGGCTTCATTGGCTGTCTCTATGGCTTGTATGCCACTTCTTCGGGAGAAGCCTCTGGCAATACCGCCTCGTTCAAGTACCTGAAGTACAGCGGGGATGATCCCATGTTCAAATAGGTCATTCGGGTTATGTGCTGACTGCCCAAAGTACTATGAAACGATTTTTTCTATCCCATTTCCTGGCGCTCCTTCTGCTTCACCTATCTGCGGCAGCCCAGACGGCGCATAACCCCATCATTCACGCCGATGTGCCCGACATGGCCATGATTCGGGTCGGGGATACTTACTACATGAGTAGTACGACCATGCACATGAGTCCGGGGCTACCGATCATGAAATCGAAGGATCTGGTCAATTGGCAGTTGGTGAACTACGCCTATGATACCCTGGCGAATCTGGACGCCTTAAATCTGACCAACGGGCAGAGCACCTACGGCCGGGGTTCGTGGGCGAGCAGCTTGCGCTACCATCAGGGTACCTTTTACGTTTCGACTTTTGCCCAAACTACCGGAAAAACGCACGTCTTCACCACCAAAAGTCTGGAAAAAGGTCCCTGGAAAGTAAGTGCGTTCCGGCCTTCCTACCACGATCACACTCTGTTTTTTGACGACGACGGCCGCACGTACCTCATCTACGGTGGCGGCAAAATCAAACTGGTGGAGCTAAATGCGGATGCTTCCGGCGTCAAGCCCGGTACCACCGAGCAGGTCATTATCGAAAATGCCAGCGCGCCTTCGGGGACGCAGGGCGGATTACCCGCCGAGGGCTCCCAATTATTCAAGGTAAACGGGAAGTACTACCTGTTCAACATTACCTGGCCACGCGGCGGGATGCGCACGGTGGTCATTCACCGGGCCGACAAAATTACGGGACCCTACGAAGGAAAGGTGGCCTTGCAGGACAAGGGCGTAGCACAGGGCGGACTTATCGATACGCCCGCTGGAAAGTGGTACGCCTACCTTTTTCGTGATTCGGGCGGCGTGGGTCGTATCCCGTATCTGGTCCCGGTCACCTGGGAAGACGGCTGGCCGGTGCTGGGCGAAAACGGCAAAGTACCCGAAACGCTCGCTTTGCCTGCGAGTAAAGGGCTGATTCCCGGCATCGTCGCCTCGGACGAATTCGACCGAAAAAAAGGACAGCCCGCCCTGCCGCTGGTGTGGCAATGGAACCACAATCCTGACAACAACCTGTGGTCGGTCACAGAGCGCAAAGGCTTTCTCCGGCTCAAAACCGGGCGGGTCGATACCTCCTTCGTGATGGCCAGGAACACGCTCACGCAACGTACCATCGGGCCGGAATGCACGGGTTTCACTGTGCTGGATGTCTCCCATCTGAAAGAAGGGGATTTTGCGGGATTAGCGCTGCTGCAAAAAAACTACGGGTTGGTCGGGGTGAAACTACGCAACGGCACTAAAACGATTGACATGGTGAGCGCAGCCTCGGGAAAGGCCGAAACCATGCAGCAAGTACCTCTCAGCCAAGATAAAATCTATTTCAAAGCCCAGTGCGATTTCCGGGATCGGAAAGATACCGCCCAGTTTTTTTACAGCCTCGACGGCAAAAGCTGGCAGCCAATCGGCGAACCCATAAAAATGCCCTACACGCTGCCGCATTTTATGGGCTACCGCTTCGGGCTGTTCAATTACGCGACCCAGGAGACGGGCGGATTTGCCGATTTCGACTATTTCAGGATTGAGAATAAGCTGATGTGAAAAAAAAGTACCTAACCCTTGATTTTAACCTATGAAAATCTCTACGTTTAACTTAATCATAAGCCTGCTTTTGGTAGCGGGCTTTGCCCAAAGCCAGCCGCCGCGGGGACCTTGGGTGATTTCTCCCGAAGTATACGCCGACAAATCCGTCACCTTCCGGTACCTGGCGCCTGAGGCCCAGGTAGTTAAACTGAGTGGTCAGTTTCTGAAAGCGCCCAGCCCGATGACTAAAGACGCTCAGGGGATCTGGAGCGTGACCGTCGGACCCATTGCTCCCGACATCTACCCCTACAATTTTCAGGTGGATGGTATTTCGGTGATGGACCCGGCCAACGTGGCCTTTTTCCCAAACGAGCGATTTAAGGCCAGTCTGGTGGATATTCCCGGCGATACGCCGCTGGTCCACGCCCTGAAAGATGTACCTCATGGGACTGTGAGCTACGAATACTACCCTTCGGTTTCGGGTACGACGGGTTCTCTGGTGGTTTATACACCGCCGGGATACGACAAAAATCCGACGAAAAAGTACCCGGTTTTTTACCTCATCAGCGGTACCACCGATACCGAGGAAACCTTTTTCAAAGTAGGCAAGGTCAACTTTATCCTGGACAACCTGATTGCGGAAAACAAAGCCAAACCCATGATCATTGTCATGCCGTACGGCAATGTGGCGGCCCGAGTAGCCGAACAAAGGGGAGCGGCAAAACCCGCCGATCCTACCAGCCGCGATGGGGACGATGCGGTGAGCCGCGCCAGGGCGTTTGAAAACGATTTGATCAGTCAGGTGATTCCCTACGTGGATAAGAATTATCGCACGGAAGCTACCCGCGACAGCCGCGCCATCGGTGGATTTTCGCGCGGGGGCGGCCAAACCCTGCGGGCGGCCTTCGGGAACATGGACAAATTTGCCTGGGTATGCAGTTACAGCTCCTACCTGTCGCCTGCGGAAATGGACAAAAGTTTCGGCCAGATCGGCAGTCAGCCCGACCAGACTAATAAACAATTGAAGCTACTGTGGGTCAGCGTCGGAAAGGATGATTTTCTGTACAACGGAACCACGGAATTTATGGAGTACCTCAAAGCCAAAAAGGTGGATTTCAAACCCTACATCAGCGAAGGGGGCCATACCTGGATGAATGTAAAAGATTACGTGGCCAAGTCCGCTCCCATACTTTTTCGATAAAATCTAAACCCGATCCGCCCTATGAATCGCTCCCTGTTTTTACTTCTTGCCCTGCTGACGGCGTTTACGTCGGCCATGGCGCAACGTCCCCCCGCGCTCAGCTCGCCCGACGTGCATCCCGACCATACCATCACCTTTCGGTATTTTTCAAAAAATGCCCAGAATGTGACTCTAAATGGAGAATTTCTGAAAGCTCCAATGGCGATGACGAAGGATACCGCCGGAATCTGGAGCGTCACGGTACCCCCAGTGAAGCCGGATATCTACCCGTACAGTTTTACGGTGGATAATGTACAAATGTCTGATCCCAACAATACGTACATCTTTGCCAATGAGCGTTTTAAGCGCAGCATCGTGGAAGTTCCCGGCGACCAGCCACTGGTTCATTCGCTGCAAAATGTGCCGCATGGCAAAGTGAGCTACCGGTACTACAAGTCAAGTACCCTGGACACTACCCGGACTTTGCTGGTGTACACCCCGCCGAATTTTGACCCAAAGGCTAAAACGCAGTACCCCGTTTTGTACCTGATTCATGGCGGGTCTGACACCGAAGAAACCTGGATCAAAGTGGGCCGAGCCAACCTGATTGCCGATAACCTCATTGCGCAGGGAAAAGCCAAACCGATGCTCATCGTGATGCCCTACGGCAATGTGCGTCCCGCGCCCATGGCCGACTTTACCAAAGATGTCGTGAACGATATTATTCCTTTCGTGGAAGCCAACTACCCGGTTATCAAGGACAGTAAAGGCCGGGCGGTGGCGGGTTTTTCAGTCGGTGGCGGACAGACGCTCAATATCGGCCTCACCAATCCTGACAAGTTTGCCTACGTATGCTCGTACGCACCCTATACCGCCACCGAAGAGTTCAAGAAGAATTTCAGCGATTGGTCGCCGAATGCCGATGCGATGAATAAGCAACTCAAACTTTTCACCGTCAGCGTGGGCACCGAAGATTTCCTTTACGAGCCCGTGAAACAAAACATCGCGATGTTTAACGAGAAAAAAATCAACGTGAAACCGCTCATCGTGCCGGGCGGCCATACCTGGATGAACTGCAAACTATATCTGGCTAACACCCTGCCGCAGCTTTTTAAGTGAAGCCCTTTTGAGACAGAACTTGATTCATTTGACATTCTTTAAACCTAAAAACGATAACCCCATGACCCGGATAACACTCGCTACCTTCGTCGTAGCCACCTTTCTGAGCGTAACCAGTTTTTCGCAGACAAGCTCAACGGCCATAGCGGAAGATTTCAAACCGTCCTCGCTGAATCAGCCGGGGCAGGAATACCCGCAGGTAAACTCCCAGGGCTACGCCCGGTTCCGAATCAACGCCCCCAAAGCGGATAGTGTGAAGGTAAGCCTGGGGCTGGGTGGCCGCGGGGGAACAAGGCTCACCAAAGGAGCTGACGGCTTTTGGACCGGCACCACGGAAGGCCCGATGGATGAAGGCTTTCACTACTACAACGTGACGGTTGATGGCGGCAAATTCAACGACCCCGGCGCCAAGAACTACTACGGGTCGGTACGGTGGGAGAGCGGTATCGAAATACCGGCCCACGATCAGGAATTCTACGCCCTGAAAGACGTCCCGCACGGTCATGTACAGCAGATTCTGTTTCCCTCCAAAAGTACCGGTACATCCCGCCGGGCGTTTGTGTACACCCCGCCGGGCTATGAGAAAAACCAGTCCACCAAGTACCCTGTATTGTACCTGCAACACGGCTGGGGCGAGGACGAAACGGCCTGGAGCAATCAGGGGCACGCAAACCTGATCATGGACAACCTGATTGCGGAAGGAAAAACGAAACCGTTTATTATCGTGATGACCTACGGCATGACCAACGAATTGAAGTGGGGAAAGCTACGGGAGTTTAAGATCGACCCCTTCCAGACGGTACTGACCGAAGAGTTGATTCCGTACGTGGATGCTAACTTCCGTACCCTGAGCAACCGGGATAACCGGGCGATGGCGGGTCTGTCGATGGGCGGTATGGAAACCAAAATGATTACCCTCAACAAGCCGGAAACATTTGGGTACTATGGCCTGCTCAGCGGTGGCCTCTACAATCCGGACGACCTGAAAGACGAGCCAAAACCGAAGCTTGTTTTCATTAGCTGCGGCAGCAAGGAACGCCCCGAAGGAGTAAAGAAAGCCGTCGATGACCTGAAAGGCGCAGGATACAACGCGGTTTCGTACGTTTCGGAGGGTACGGGGCACGAATTCCAGACCTGGCGCCGGAGTTTGCATGAACTCGCTCCGTTGCTGTTTAAGTAGCACCAAGTACCCGATCATCACCCCACTAAGAAAGTAATGTACCAAAAATATGACAAAAACGACCAAACTTAAAGGCATCCTAATAGCGCTCGTTCTTCTGCTGACTGGGTCTATGGGCTACGCTCAGACCATCGAGAAAGAAGCACCCAAGGGCTTCGATCAGGTACGTGCGGGCATTGCCACTGGCAAAATCGATACGATTAGCTACCCTTCCAAAACGGTGGGTACCACCCGCCGGGCGCTGATCTATACCCCGCCAGGCTATGATAAAAAAACCAAGTACCCGGTACTGTACCTGCTGCACGGGATAGGGGGTGATGAAAAAGAATGGCTGAAAGGCGGTAGTCCGCAGGTGATTCTGGACAATCTGTACGCCGAAGGGAAAATAAAGCCGATGATCGTGGTGATGCCCAATGGCCGGGCCATGAAGGACGACCGGGCGGTGGGGAATGTATTTGAAAAAGACAAAGTTGAGGCCTTTGCCACGTTTGAAAAAGACCTGCTGAATGACCTGATTCCCTTTATCGAAAAAAAGTACCCTACCCTCACCGACCAAGAGCACCGCGCCATTGCCGGTCTGTCGATGGGCGGCGGTCAATCACTGAACTTTGGCTTGGGGAATCTTGATAAATTCGCCTGGGTAGGTGGGTTTTCATCGGCGCCCAATACCAAACTACCCCAGGAGCTGGTACCTGATCCCGAGGAAGCCAAAAAGAAACTGAAACTCCTCTGGATTTCCTGCGGCGATCAGGATGGGCTGATTACGTTCAGCAAACGTACCCACGACTATCTTTATCAGCACGAGGTACCACACATTTACTACATCGAGCCCGGCGTACACGATTTCAAAGTGTGGAAGAATGGCCTGTACATGTTCTCCCAATTTCTCTTCAAACCGGTAGATACCGCTTCGTTGACAAAGTATTCCGTACTGGGTACCCCAGCTTCGACCAATGTGCGGAATGCAAAATATCCGCAGATTCTGCCCGATAACCGGGTCGTGTTCCGGATAAAGGCTCCCGATGCGCAGAAGGTACAGTTTGATCTGGGCAAAAAGTACGAGGCCGTTAAAGACACGAGCGGATTCTGGACCGTAACTACCGAGCCCATTAGCCGGGGCTTTCATTACTACTCCCTACTCATCGATGGGGTACCCGTCGTCGATCCCGCCAGTGAAACTTTCTACGGCATGGGACGCATGGCCAGCGGCATCGAAATTCCCTTTCCGGGGAGCGGCTACTACACCATAAAGGAGGTACCCCACGGCGATGTGCGGACCAAACAGTACTATTCCAAAGCCCTGGATGCTTGGCGCGAGATGTACGTGTATACTCCACCCGGCTACGACCAATCCGACGAAAAGTACCCCGTGCTGTACCTGTTGCACGGCGGCGGAGAAGATCAGCGGGGCTGGGCCACGCAGGGAAAAACGAACGTCATTCTGGATAATCTGATCGCCGAAGGCAAAGCCAAACCCATGATCGTGGCGATGCTGGACGGAAACGTGAGCAGCGGCGGTCTGGCCGGATTCAACGAAAACATACTGCGGGCCTTTGAAAACGAATTGAAGGTCGCCGCCATTCCTTTCGTGGAAAACAACTTCCGGGTGAAGGCCGACGCCAAAAGCCGAGCCTTGGCGGGCCTCTCCATGGGCGGACTCCAAACCCTGTACGCGGGCATCAAGAACACCGATCAATTTGCGTATCTGGGCGTATTTAGCTCGGGCTGGTTTGCCAACAACCCCAAGCTGTCTGATCCGCAGTACGAGTTTATGAAAAACAACGCGCAGACCATCAACAGTAATTTGAAGGAGCTGTGGATTTCGATGGGCGGCAAGGAGGACATCGCCTATCAGAACTCCCAGGTCATGCTCAAAAAATTCGATGACATGGGAATCAAGTACCAGTACAGCGAGTACGCCGGCGGCCATACCTGGCCGGTCTGGCGCCACGACCTAATGGAATTTTCACAGCTCCTCTTTAAGTAGCAGGTACTTTCGTAGTTAAAACCACTCAAAATTTGAATTATGAAAAAGATATTCCGACTGACGCTTTGCGTAGGTACCCTGCTTTTCTCCTGCGTGGAACCCCAGGCGCAACCTACCCTGAAAGCCGCTTACAAAGACTACTTTCCCATAGGTGTCGCCGTTGCTCCCCGCAATCTGACGGGGCCGGAAGCTGATTTGATCATACAGCAATTCAGTAGCGTTACACCCGAAAATGCCATGAAAATGGGGCCGATCCACCCGGAAGAAAACCGCTATTTCTGGAAGGACGCCGACGCGATCGTCGATTTTGCCCAGAAGAACGGCTTGAAAGTACGAGGCCATACGCTTTGCTGGCACAATCAGACGCCCCGCTGGTTTTTCACGGATGCCGCCGGAAATCAGGTCAGCCGCGAGGTACTTCTGGAACGTTTGAAACAGCATATTACCGAGGTCGTCGGGCGCTATAAAGGCAAAATCTACGCCTGGGATGTGGTGAACGAAGCCGTTCCCGACGGCGGTGAAAGCATATATCGTCCGTCCAAATTTTACGAGATTATCGGAGAAGACTACATCGAAAAGGCCTTTGAATACGCCCACGCCGCCGATCCCGACGCCAAGCTTTTCTACAATGACTACAACACCGAAAACAAGACCAAGCGGGATAAGATATTTCAGATTGTCAAAAAACTGAAAGACAAGAAGGTACCCATCCACGGCGTAGGTCTGCAGGGCCACTGGTCCATTTACGAACCTACTTCTCAGGAGTTGGAAGCGTCTATTGAAAAGTTTGCCAGCCTGGGGCTCGACGTTCAGATTACGGAACTTGACCTGTCAGTGTACCCGAAAGAGCACGCGCGCCGGGCCAAAAAGGACACCGATACCAGCGAGCTGACCGAGGACATGACCAAAAGGCAAACCGCCCAGTACAAAATGCTCTTCGACACCTTCCGGAAACACAAAGGTACCCTGACGGGCGTGACGTTCTGGAATGTATCGGACCGCTCATCCTGGCTGGACAATTTCCCCGTGCCGGGTCGCAAGGATTATCCGCTGCTGTTTGACCAGAACTACCAACCTAAAGAAGCCTTCAAGGCGGTGGTTAATTTTTGAGCTTGTCACTTACTGTGTGGACAAAGCTGACCTACTGATGGTACCATAGGTACCCTTGATGACCGAGGGGCTAAAAGCCCGTAATTACAAGCAAGTTGTCCGGTACAGAAGATACTTTTTTGGTAACAGATCGTAAAAGACTATGAAATACGAGATCCAGGACCAAACACTGTGGAAATCATTTCTGGAGGGCGAAAATCAGGCCCTGGGTCAATTATTGGACCGGTATCACCGCATGCTCAAGCACTATGGGCTAAAATTCATGGTGGACGAGTCGGTTGTTGAAGACTGCATACAGGACCTGTTTTTACAGTTGCACCAAAATCGTATTTACATAAACGATACCAATTCCGTAAAGCACTACTTACTGAAATCACTGCGGAGCCATATCATTCAACATTTGCGGTTTCAAAAGCGGGCCGCTTACGAGGAGCTGGACTGGGATAGCTCGGTCGCTGATGAAGCAGACTCCGAAACACTGATGATCCGGCGGGAATCCCTGGAGCAGCTAACCAGGCAAATGAAAGCCAAACTGGCTACCCTACCCGACCGGGAGCGGGAAGCCCTGTATCTGCGATACTACGAAAATCTGTCAATACCTGAAATAGCAGAGGTCATGCAGGTGAATCGTCAGTCGGTCTCCAATTTCCTGCAGAAAGCACTCTGCAAACTTCGTAATCAATGGATTGGGCCTGCACTACTTATGATTTGTATTTTATTATAAAAAAAATTGACTTAAGAAGGGTATCTGGGTGGCGGTTCTTCATACTATCAATAAAAATACTTGAATAACACCAATGGGCCACTTTCCGCAGCGCTTTTCGACCGTCGAGGATTTTCTGGAAAATGCGGCATTCAGGCGCTGGGTAAAGGAACGGCGCGCCGAAGATCGGGCATATTGGCAAGAATGGCTGGCTCTGAACCCTGAGAAGAGAGACCTCTACGAAAATGCAGTTGCGCTCTATTTAGCTATTCAGGATAGTCCGGTCGAACAACCGGACCGACAAAGCACGGATACCGATCACCCGGTTTACACGATCGGTTCGGCCCGGGCATCGGTAGTGAACTGGAACTGGATGAAGTGGACTGCGGCGGCTGCAATCCTTGTCGGCCTGCTATGGTGGCAACTTGATACACCCCTACTGAAAAAAATAGCGGGGAAGGAAATAGCCGGAGCAGATTCTGTAACGATAAACGAGTGGAGAACAGTGGCCAACGACACCGATGGCCCGGAAGTGACTCTTTTACCCGAAAACTCGTCGGTACTCCTTTCCCCGGGTAGCCAGATACGATTCAGGAACAGTGAAAATAGCCCTTTACGAGAAGTATATCTGAAAGGAGAGGGTTTTTTTGAAGTTTCCAAAAATCCGGATAAACCGTTTATGGTTTATACTACAAATCTGACAACCAAGGTACTAGGTACCAGTTTTCAGGTACGCTCATTCGATGATGAAGCTACTTCCTTCGTAAAGGTCAAGACGGGTAAAGTGACCGTATTTCCAACGAAGTCCCCCAAAAATCAGTCGTTTCTGAATGTGAATGAGCAACTGACTATAAACACCAAGTCAGAAAAAGTAGAAAAGCAGAAGCAAGCGGTCGCAAGCGAAACTTTAACCGACATTATATCCAACCCATTTAAGTTTGAATTTAGTCCCGTTCCTTACGTATTCGATCAGTTGGAGTCTACGTACCATATGCCGATACGCTATGACCGGAATCTTCTTCAAAACTGCACCTTTACCGGCCAACTGGATGACGTTCCCTTCCTTGAGAAAATCCGCCTCATATGCCTGACCATCGACTCGACTTTTGAAATTGTAGACAATCAGGTAGTCATTCAGAGTCGAGGTTGCAACTTGTTACCAACGCCTTAACCTAAACTATATCATGGTATGAAGTAGACGCTATTGATTCGCCAAACGACAAAAGCGGTAGTGCTTCCAACACTACCGCCCGTAAAGTCCCCAGGTATGTGCCTCCAGCAACACGATATCCCTCCTAGGAGGGGAAGGGTTCCTTTGTCCATTCTCATTCGAAAAAAGAACAACAAATTACACAAACTTATGCATTACATTTTTAATTCGCACAATGGTTGGGTCAGATTCATGAAGATCTCAAGCCTCCAAATTCTACTGGCAGTCACCATCGTCCAGGTTAGTTTTGCCTTGAGCAGTAATGCTCAGGAGCTTTTAAATCGCCGGGTGAGCTTTCAGGTACAAAACCAATCCGTCGAATCATTTCTTAAAATGATCGAGCAACAGGCTAATGTCAGGTTGCTTTTCAGCCGGGAGATTATCCAGTCCAAACGTAAAATCTCCTATCAGGCATCCAACGAAAAACTTTCACGCGTACTTGATCAGGTTTTAACCCCTTTGAACCTGGGGTATGAAGTCGCAGGACAGCAGATTGTCATTAAGCGAAGTTACGTTCCGGCTTCCACTCCCAGCTCCGGTCGAAGCTCATCGGTTGATGCCAATATTACGGAAAGCCTGGAGGTAGAAATTACGGGGCGGGTAGTTGGTGAAGATGGCAACGCCCTTCCCGGAGTCAATATTCAGGTAAAGTCCACTACCCAGGGAACAAGTACCGACGCCGAAGGCAGATACCGACTGGTAATCCAGGAAAGGGATAACACCACGCTGATTTTTTCCTATATAGGCTACACGACGCAGGAGGTAGAGGTGGGTACTCAGACGACGATCAATGTAACGATGGCAGTCGATGACAAGACGCTCGAAGAAGTGGTAGTTGTGGGGTACGGTACGCAACGCAAGCGGGATGTTACCGGGTCAGTCGTTTCGGTGAGTGAAGAAACATTGAAGGAAGTACCTGCTCCCAACCTGGTCAATCAGTTGAAAGGACGCGCTGCCGGGGTTACCATTGTTAGCAATGGCTCTACACCGGGTTCGCAGGGGCAAATCAGAATCCGGGGAAACCGAACCCTGACGACCGGTAATGGTGACGGTCTGGATGGGCCTTTGGTCGTTGTCGATGGAATCCCGTTCGGGGGATTGAATGATATCAACCCGAATGATATCGCCAGCCTTGAAATTTTGAAAGATGCCTCAGCCACGGCCATTTACGGTTCGAGAGGGGCCGGCGGGGTGATTCTAATTACGACGAAGCGTGGGAAAATAGGAAAACCCGTCATCAGTTATGACGGCTATCATGGCGTAACTACCATCATGGGCAAATACAATGTCATGAATGGCCAGGAATATGCCCAGTTCAAAGAAGATGCCGCCACATACAACCGTACCGCCCCGGGGACCTCGGGCTACCTGCTTACTCCCAAGGAAACGGAAGCTTTGGCAGCGGGCATTTCGACCGACTGGCAGGATTTGATTTATCAGCCTGGCTTTAATACCAACCATCAACTGGGTTTGCAGGGAGGAGTAGAAAACACTCAGTACTCACTCGGACTTGGCTACTTCAATGAAACGGGTATTATTCCAAGCCAAAATTTTCAAAGGTTCAACATCCGGGCCACCATCGACCAGCGAATCGGCAAGCACGTGAAGCTGGGATTGAATACCCTTAACACGGTTACCTATCAGAATACCCCCGGAGGTGGGGGCATACCGGGCGGCTTGGTACGTCTTACCCCCTGGCCTCTCCGTATAATCAAGATGGTACGGTAAACCTGAACCCGGCCGAAGGATCGATTGATGCCGCCGGGATTAGTCCGTTGACCATCCTCACGAAAAAAGACTCATACTTAGGCCGTACCAGATCTTTGCGGACCTTCAACAGCCTCTACGCTGAGGTAAATATTGTAGATGGCCTGCGTTACAGATTCAATGCCGGTCTGAATTTCAGCCAGTCGACCTACAACGGTTACGGCGGACCGCTTACGTATTTCAATACGGCCACGGTTCAGTCCTCTTCCAACGCCGAAATCAGTAATACCGAGTACTGGGATATCAACCTGCAGCACTTGCTGTACTACGACAAAGTTTTTGCCGGAAAACATAAGTTGGGTCTTACCGGACTCTATGAGATCACCAAAAACCATTCGCTGGGTAGCCGTTTTACAGTCACCGGGGTACCAGCAGATTATATCAAGACGTCAAATTTTTCGCTTGCCTCCGGACAACCAGTCGCGAGTTCTGATTTCGGCAACTCGTTTTCTGAAGTTGGGCTCATCTCCTACATGGGCCGGGTGAACTATAGCTACAACGACCGCTATCTCTTGACCCTGACCCTCCGGCGAGATGGCTCTTCGACCTTGTCGCCTGCCAACCGGTACTTCAACTACCCTGCCATCGGGGCCGGATGGAATGTTATCGAGGAGGGTTTTATGAAAAGCGTCCCCGTTATATCGAATTTGAAATTGAGGGGCGGATGGGGCATATCAGGTAACAGAAACGTGGGGGCGTATTCTACGCTTGGTGCGTTATCGGCAGGCTATTATAATTTTGGGCTGGGTACCGCCGGGCAGCAGTTGGCTTATACCGTCACAAGCCTGCCGGCTACTGATCTGGGCTGGCAATCCACCTCTCAGGTTGACATCGGTATTGACTTTGGCCTGCTGAATAATAGAATTACGGCTACAGTAGATTGGTATCATCAAAAAACCAAGGACATTCTTCTGTCGGTGCCACTGCCACCCAGTAATGGTGCCGGTTCGACCCTGAAAAACCTGGGTAAAACGGAGGGCAAGGGTTTGGAAACGTCCCTGACCATTGAGCTATTCAGAAAGCCGCGAGGGTTTAACTGGAGTGCCGATCTGATTTACTTTTTCAACCGCGAAAAAATCACCCAGCTAACTACCCCCGACGAAAAGGCCAACCTTGGCGCAGGTTGGTTTGTAGGGCAACCGCTCTCGGTGATCTATGACTACCGCAAACTGGGAATATGGCAGCTGGCCGATCAGGAAAACGGGACATTGGCACAACAAACCTCACCGGTACAGTTCCCCGGACAAATCAGAGTGGAGGATGTAAACGGGGATAACAAGATCGACGCTTCCGATCGGCAGATACTGGGTAATTTCCAGCCCAAATGGGAAGGAGGTATTACGAACCGATTTGAATTTAAAAACTTCGATGCGTCTATTGTCACCTACGCCCGGATGGGCATGAAAGTGCTGGTACCCTACCTCACGGGCAATTCCACGGGTTCGGGCGGGTTTGCCTTTTTCAACCAAAGCCGGGTCAATCAGGTAAAAGTGGATTATTGGACGGAAAACAACCCAACCAATGCATTCCCTGCGCCCGATGCGGCTAGCGCTGTAGCCTATTTCGGCTCGACGTTAGGGTACTATGATGGCTCGTTTATTAAAATCAGAAGTATCAATCTGGGGTATACGTTCACAAGTACTTTACTCAAAAAAGCAGGTGCCAGTTCGGCCCGGATTTATATCAACGCAACCAATCCGCTAATCCTTTATTCTCCCTTGGTAAGTCAAAATCTGGCCGTCGATCCTGAGGGAAATAGCTATGCTACTGGTTCGGCAACTTTGAACCCACAAGGAGCCAGCGAACGGGGAGCGCCGGAGCGTCAGATCTCTGTGAACCTGAACAATCCTCCCGTGCGCCAATACACGCTCGGGTTAAACCTCAAATTCTAATTCCAGACATCAATATGAAAACGATAAAAATTGGCTTATTCATCGGCCTTACAGCATTCTTGGGCTCAGGCTGTGAAAATATTTTGGAAGAGCAACCCCAATCACAAATTGTCCCTTCCTATTTTAACAGCCCTTCCGGGGTTTTAGGCGGAATTTCCGGGGTCTATAACGACATACGTTCCCAGTGGGGTACCGAAGGCTTTTCGGTAGAAATGCAGGCCGGAACGGACGAATTTTTGCAGGCTGCCAGTGCTGGCAGTGGTATCGCTTATACCTACAACGGACTCAACGGCAGTAATTTTGGTTCCGCCTGGGGCGTGGCTTTCCAGGACATTAATACCCTTAATGGGGTACTTCAGTACGGACAAACCATTGATTTGCCGGAAGCTACCCGTAAGCAGTACTTGGCGCAGGCCAAGTTTTTGAGGGGATTCTGGTACTTTTATCTGGTACAGACCTGGGGAGATGTTCCGTTGCACACCGAGTTTATCACGGTACCTTCCCAGGCCGCATCCCGGCAACCCGTAGCTGAGGTCTATAAATTGATCATCCAGGATTTGACCGAGGCGGCCGCTGATTTACCCGACAAACCCACGGCACCTTTTTTGGGCAAAGCAGCTACCAAGCCCGTCGCCCAGTTGCTGTTGGCAAAGGCCTACCTGACCCGGGGCTGGCTCAACAATACGGCCTCTGACTTTGCGCAGGCAGCCAGCATCTGCTCGGAGATCATCGCCAACAAATCAGCGTATGGCCTGGATTTATGGCAGGATTACGGTGATGCCTTTGTACCAGCCAATGATTATGGCAAGGAAACGATGTTTGTCAGCGACCACGTACTTGATCCCAAATATGGATATTATACCGTTGGGGGAGCGGCCAGTGGCGGGGCGGCGCAGAATTTGACTCCCTGGTTCACCAATTGGAACTACCCCAACAATAGTGGGATTAATTCGTACGTAAATGCGTCCGGAACGCTGGTCAACAGTGGTACATCCGGTATGATCCGAGATTCTCAGTACGGACGTCCTTATGTACGGATGCGTCCTAATAGTTACGTATGGCCTACGGGCGATAATGCGGGAAAAAACTATTTCCTGGATCAGGCTTTTACAAACCGGAATGTCGATACGCGCTTTGCCAATTCGTTCTATACAGTTTACATCTCCAACACCTCTGTTACCAATACCCCTACGGCTCCTAACAACAAGCGTGGAATCGGCTACACTACCGTAGTGGGTGTTGATACGGCCGCGTGGCTGCCCGATTATGAAGTACCAGGAGCACCACAGTTCGTCGGGACAAGGCCCTTCAAAGGTATTGTGGTACCACCAAGCCTGTGGAACAACGGGATTTTCCCCGCATTGAAGAAGTTTATGGATACCAGTCGGGGCGCCAACTTTAATGATCCCTCGAGTCGGCCCGTAGTGCTGTACCGCTTTTCCGATGTTTATCTGACGGGTGCCGAAGCTTACCTGAAATCAGGGGACGCCGCGAAGGCCGCTGATCTGCTAAATGTAGTACGGCAGCGGGCAGCCTACCGAAAAACCAATACCGCCGCTCAGAATACGGCGGCCGCAACGGCTATGACTATTTCGGCGGCTGACGTTACTGTTGATTTTATTCTTGATGAGCGCAGCCGTGAGTTTTTCGGCGAGTGGCAGCGCTGGCATGATTTGGTTCGTACCCGTTCGCTGGTTCGTCGGGTAAAAGCCTGGAATCCGGAAGCTGCGCCCTATATTAAGGATTTTCATATGCTAAGGCCCATTCCTCAATCACAGATAGACCGGGTTGTGGAGGGACCGACCTTCCCGCAAAATACCGGCTACTAACAGAAATTTCACGTAAGAACCCATTTGCTTTACTGGATGCAGGAGAATCGCTTGAAGCGTTCTCTTGCATCTTTTGAGTTTTTTTGCCTCATTGTACGCTTTGAAATTCAATTGGCCAATGGTCAAGGTTGTCCGGAAGCCTCCCGGGCGCAACTAACACAATAGAATCCGCTTCCGATAGACACATTTTACTAGCCAATTTCTAATAAATAAATATGTATAATTCAAAAAACATCGCACTTGCCGGACTGGTCTTAATCAGTATTGGTTTCAACGCGTGTAATAGTAACAACCAGAAGACAGACACGGCATCCAGTGACACGATATTCAGTCCCAAGCCCTTGGTTACCGACCTGTACACGGCCGACCCCTCGGCCCACGTCTTCAATGGCAAAATTTATATTTATCCCTCGCACGATATAGATGCCAACGTACCACAGGATGATGAGGGCGGCCACTTCGATATGAAGGATTACCATGTGTACTCCATGGACAAAATCGATGGCAAGGTCACCGACCACGGCGTGGCCCTCGACATCAAGGACGTACCCTGGGCGGGTCGTCAGATGTGGGCCCCTGATGCGGCGTCTAAAAACGATACGTACTACCTCTACTTTCCGGTAAAGGATAAGCAGGATGTGTTCCGGATAGGCGTAGCCACCAGCAAATCGCCCACGGGCCCCTTCAAAGCCGAACCTGCTCCCATTCCCGGCAGCTACAGCATTGATCCGGCGGTGTTCACCGATACAGATGGAACCACTTACATGTACTTCGGTGGAATCTGGGGCGGACAGCTTCAGCGCTGGCATACGGGGGAGTATGACGCTTCCTTGAAAACTGATCTGGGGAAAGACAATGAGCCCGCGCTGAGTCCTAAGGTAGTTCGGATGAGCAACGATATGCTCACTTTCGCCGAACCCGTAAAGGATGTGCAAATCATTGATAAAGGAGGAAAACCGTTGCTGGCAGGTGATCACGACCGGCGTTTTTTTGAAGGAGCTTGGATGCATAAATACAATGGTAAATACTATTTTTCTTACTCCACCGGCGATACCCATTTCCTCGCCTACGCCACTAGCGATTCTCCTTATGGTCCCTTTACCTATCAGGGAACTTTCATGGAGCCGGTTACTGGCTGGACGACCCACCATTCTATTGTTGAATTCGATGGCAAATGGTACATCTTCTACCACGACGTGGAGCGGTCGGGCAAGACGCATTTGCGCAACATCAAGGTGCGGGAATTGAAGCGCAAACCCGACGGAAGTCTGGAATTGATCAAACCCTGAGACAAGCGCATATTAAGATCAGCTAACATCATCTAAAAAAAGCGACTTCCAGATTTTCCTTAGCAAAAAGTACTTTCTGTGTAGCCAGCCATTAAAAGCATGTATTCTGTCAGCATGAAAAAAGCATCCCTACTTTTATTTCTCGCCATACTGAGCCTGTCCGCTCAGGCGCAGCTCCGTTTACCCAAATTGATCAGCGATGGCATGGTACTTCAGCGCGATGCCCAACTGAATATCTGGGGATGGGCCAATCCGGGCGAAAAAATTACGGTACATTTTCAAAATAAGCGCTACAAAACTACCACCGATGCTGCGGGAAAATGGCAGGTAGCTTTGCCGGCCCTACCAGCGGGCGGGCCGTATACCATGGAGATAGAGGGCAAAACGCAACTGACGGTCAAGGATATTCTGCTGGGCGATGTGTGGTTTTGCAGCGGACAAAGCAACATGGTGCACCAACTGAATATTCACGACGTTACATATGCCCAGGAAATTGCCGAAGCTAATTATCCACAGATTCGGCAGTTTTTGGTACCTAACCAAACCGATTTACTGGGCCCAAAAGATGATCTACCCCAGGGACAATGGAAAGCCGCCGTGGGTGAGGACGTGCGGCCTTTTTCGGCCGTAGCGTACTTTTTTGCCAAAAAAATTCACGAAAAGTATAAAGTACCTGTCGGTATCATCAACGCCAGCGTGGGCGGTACGCCCATCGAAGCGTGGACCAGCGAAGAGGGACTGAAAGACTTTTCTGATCTTGGCGCCACCATAGAAAAAAACAAAGACACGACTTACGTCAACAGCCTCAACCGCAGACCATCCTCGGCAGCCACCCGTCCTGCTCCCCCGATCGATCTGGGGCTGGAAAGTACCCCCAAATGGTACGAAACTACCTATTCGCCCAAAGGATGGCGTCCGATTAACATTCCTGGTTTTTGGGAAGATCAGGGGATTAAAAATCTGAACGGCGTAGTATGGTACCGCCGGGAAATCGACATTCCGGCGACCATGACGGGCAAAGATGCCAAAGTCTTTCTGGGCCGAATTGTCGATGCGGACGAGTTGTATATCAACGGTCAGTCGGTCGGAAGAACGACCTACCAGTACCCTCAGCGTCGATACAAAGTACCCTCCAATGTGTTAAAACCCGGGAAGAATGTATTCGTGATCCGGGTAACCAATATGGGAGGAAAAGGCGGTTTTGTGCCCGATAAACCCTACTCCATTTTTGCCGGTGCCGATACGGTGGATTTGAAAGGTACTTGGCAGTACAAAGTGGGTACCGTCTACCGTCCTATGAAAGGCGGGTTTGGTGGTGGCATCAGCGCCCAAAACCAGCCGGCGGCTCTGTACAATGCCATGGTAGCCCCGGAAATCAACTACGCGATCAAAGGCATTTGCTGGTACCAGGGCGAAAGCAACGCCGGGAAGCCGGAGGAATACGCCGACCTGCAAACCGCGTTGATTAAAGACTGGCGAAACAAATGGAATCAGGGAGAACTTCCTTTTCTGTTTGTGCAACTACCCGGCTTCATGGACTACAACTACCTGCCTTCCGAAAGCAACTGGGCAATGCTTCGGGAATCGCAATTCAAGGCTTTGTCGTTACCCAACACAGCTATGGTAGTAGCCATTGACCTCGGCGAGTGGAACGACATTCACCCCGACAATAAAAAGGACGTGGGCGATCGGCTGGCTTTGGCCGCCATGAAAACGGCCTACGGAGAAAATCTGGTCTATTCCGGTCCGTTGTTCCAATCGGCGGCGGTGGAAGGCGATAAAATTGTCATCAGTTTTACCAACACAGGCAGCGGCCTGGTCACCAACGACGGTGAAGTATTGAGCGAATTCGCGATCGCAGGAAGCGATAAGAATTTCGTGTGGGCTAAAGCAACCATTGAAAACGGCAAAGTAGTTGTGCAGAGCGACGAAGTACCCAATCCACTCTACGTCCGCTACGCCTGGGCGGATAATCCGGTCAATCCGAATCTTTATAATAAGGAGGGACTGCCGGCGTCTCCGTTCCGAACCGATCAATAAATCCGGCAGTCGGTTAGGGTACCTGCTTGGCCCCACAGATTCCTCCTCAAAACATCAGCACGCGTCGGGGCAGCGCCCCATTTCTACAGTCTTCAAGCGGACGGTATAGCTGTGTATGTGACGCCATGTCTGCCCTTTTTCTATTCCTCTATCTTGGTTCCGAATAAAATAATTCAACTATTTTCTAAAATTATTTAGGGATAGGGCGAAGTTGTTCTACTATACGGGTAACTATTCCTTTACCCTCAGACCCGCATGACCTTGAAACAACTCGACGACGAACGGTTGGTACTTTTTCTTAGGGAAGGCAAAATGACGGCCTTCGAGGAAATCTACCGGCGTTACTGGTACAAGTTGTACAGCATCGCCTACCACCAGACCGGCATCCGCGAAGAAGCTGAGGAACTGGTGCAGGAGGTTTTCCTGAAACTATGGAGCCGCCGTTCGGAGGTACAGATACGGCACCTGGGCATGTACCTGACCATTGCGGTCAGAAACCAGGTCTATGATTACATCAAATCCCAAATCAGCTACCGCAAGTATCAGGAGTACCTCATTTTTCAGGAACTTCACCAGCACTTCGACACCGACGAAATAGTCAACTATACCGATTTGACCGAGGCCGTGGAGAAGGTGCTCAGCCGCTTACCCGAAAAAAGTGCGGAGGTATTCAAGCGCAGCCGCTTCGAAAACCAATCGGTGCGAGAAATCGCTCAGGTGCTCAATCTGAGCGAGAAAGCCGTGGAGTACCACATCACCAAGTCGTTGAGATTCCTCAAAGACAACCTGAAAGAATATCATACCGACAATTAGGAAGTCAATCGCCCGCATCCCATGACACAACAGGAATTCAACCAACTTCTCAAACGCTACCTCGAAGGGAAAACCACCGAGCAGGAGGATCGCCTCTTGGCGGAATGGTATGAAACCCCCGCCAACCAGGTGGAGTTGTCCCTGAGCGAGGCGCAGAAGGTAGGGATCGAGAAGCGTATGTGGCGCAGCCTCCAAACCCGGATCCGACCGGCTGGTGGACGCCGGACAATCCAACTGGCGTGGTTGTCGGGTATTGCGGCCTGCCTGGTGCTGGGTTTTGCCTGGCTGTACAGCCAATCCGACACCGAGCCAGAACCGCGGGTAGCTACCTTAGTGCGGGAACAAACCGGCATTGAGGTAAAAAACACTAATCCCTCTGAGCAGGAGGTAACGCTACCCGATGGTACCACCGTACTCCTGGCTCAGAACAGCAGCCTGGTGTACGAAAAAACCTTCAACCAGGCGCGCCGGGAAGTGTACCTTACGGGAGAAGCCTTTTTTAACGTAAAGCGCAACGTGGCCAAGCCCTTTGTGGTGCATACCGGCGAGTTGGATACGGAGGTACTCGGGACAAGTTTCCGGATCAGGCAAAATGAAAAAGGTAAAACCACGGAGGTATCGGTCCGTACGGGAAAAGTATCGGTATACGCCCGGGGTAAAAATCAGCAACGTGAGCGCAACGGGGTCATTATCACCCCCAACCAACGGGCCGTGTACGACGCCAGCACCCATACCATCACACCGGGTATTGTAGAAAAACCGGTGGCGGTTCAGTCCGGAGAAAAGAAAACGGCATTGGTCTTTCGGGAGGCTTCTTTTGAAAAAGTGCTGGCCGAACTTACCCGGCTGTACGGAATTGAATTCGTGATTTCGAACCCTACGGTTAAAGACTGCCGCATCACGGCCGACCTGAATGGTCTGTCGATGTTCACCCAGCTCGAGTTGGTTTGTAAATCCGTGGATGCCACCTACGAAAAAAGGGGTACCGTGGTGTTTATCAACGGCGACGGCTGTCCATAAAAAAGCCGAACGTGCTGCAAACACGTTCGGCTTCACTTGAATACCCTCTTTCAAACGCCAATCTGTGGGAGGGCATTGTTTCTCAATTTTTACCAATTAAAAAACAAGTAAAACTATGAAAAAACCGGTACCCATTCCCAAAAATTTGTGGAAGGTTATGAAAATCACGTTTTCACAATTGCTCTTACTGACCCTCTGCTGCAGCCTTTCCTGGGCCCACAGCCTCCGGGCTCAGGAGGTACTCAACCGACCCATTTCTATCCGGGGGGAGCAATTGGAATTGAAAGAAGTATTGAACCAAATCGAACAGGAGGCCCGCGTAAAATTCGTGTACAGCACCAAAATCCAGTCGGCCCAGCGGGTATCGCTGAACGTCACCAACCGAAAACTCTCGGCGGTACTGGACGAGGTTCTGAAACCCATTGATGTCGAATATGAAGTAATTGAAAACCGGATTCTACTCCGGAAAAGCAAGCCGGAACGGGCTGAGCCTACCGGCTTCATCCCGAGGGAAGTGAACCTGCCCGTGGATCGCACCATCACGGGTATCGTCACGGACGAGAGCGGCGGCGCTTTGCCCGGCGTGAGCGTGGTGCTGAAAGGTACCCAACGGGGTACCACTACCGATGGTGAGGGGCGTTTTCAGCTGGCCGTTCCCGAAATAGGCTCACCCGTGCTGGTGTTCAGTTTTGTGGGGTACCTTAGTCAGGAAGTGGCGGTGGGTAACCGCTCCACGATTGACCTGGCCCTCGCCCCGGAGGACAAACTGCTCAACGAGGTGGTAGTGGTAGGCTATGGTACCCAGAAAAAGGTCAATTTGACAGGTTCGGTCGCCTCCATTTCCTCAGAAGAATTGGTAAAGCGGCCCGTGGGCCAGACCACCTCCGCTCTTCAGGGCATGGTACCCGGCCTGACCGTAACCCAGCGCTCGGGCCAGCCCGGCCGCGATGGCGGCAATATCCGGATCAGGGGGATAGGTACCCTCAGCGATGCCAACCCACTGGTAATCATGGATGGGATCGAATCGAGCCTCAATAACATTGACCCCAACGAGATTGAAAGCATCTCGGTGCTGAAAGATGCCGCCTCGGCGGCTATCTACGGTTCACGGGCGGCCAATGGCGTGATCCTGATCACTACTAAACGCGCCAACGACAAAGGGTTCAGTCTCAATTATAACACCTACGTAGGTACCCAAACCCCCACCGACATGCCCACCATTGTGAATGCAATGGATCATATGGTGATGATCAATGAGGCGTACACCAACGTGGGACGTACGCCGCTGTACAGCCAGACCTACCTGGACGAGTACCGCACCCAGGCCGCCTCCAACCCCGACCGCTATCCCGATACCGACTGGCAGAAGCTTACGCTGAAAAAAAGCAGCCCCATGCAAAGCCATTATGTGGGCCTCAACGCCGGCAACGATCGCATCAAGGTGTTAGGATCTTTCAGCTATTTCAATCAGGACGGGATTATCCCCAATACCAACTTCAAGCGGTATAACGTACGGCTCAACTCCGACATCAAGCTAAATGATAAATTCAGCGCTTCCATGGATATGTTCCTGCGGAGGACTGATCTGACTGAACCCTCTTCCGGGACGGGCTACGTTTTTCACTGGATGCGGCGGATTCCGGCCAATCAGGCCGGGATACTTTCCACCGGCCAGTATGGCGAAGGCTGGAATGGAGATCATCCCCTGGCCAGAGCGCAGGATGGAGGCCTCAACAACGAGTCGGCCATCAGTGCTATCATGAACCTCAATGTACGCTACAAGCCCACGGACTGGCTGACGGCCAGTGTGATCTACGCGCCTAAGTTCAACGAGCCCCATACCAAGTCGTTTTCCAACATCACCCAGACCTACCGCTGGGACGGTAGTCCCAGCTACGCCATTCCGGGCCGGAACTCGCTGAGCGAGCGTTTTACCCGTACCTGGTACAACAACCTCCGTGCCACCCTCACCCTGGACAAAACCATTGCCACCGATCACCAACTGACGGTGCTGGCTGGTTTTCAGCGGGAAGATGAACGTGACAACTGGATATCGGCCTACCGGGAGGTTTTCATTCTCCCTGATTATCAGGAGATCAACTCCGGAAATCGTGAAAACGAACGTACTGGTGGATCGGCGTCGCACTGGGCGCTACAGTCCTTGTTCGGCCGGATCAACTACAACTATAAGGAAAAGTACCTCTTCGAGGCCAACGCCCGCTACGACGGTTCCTCCCGCTTCGCGACTGGCAACAAGTACGCAATTTTTCCTTCGGTGTCGGCGGGCTGGCGGATCGGACAGGAGTCTTTCATGACGAATCTGTCCCACGTTGTGACCGACCTCAAAATCCGGGCTTCGTGGGGACGCCTGGGCAATCAGAATATCGGCCTGTACCCCTTTTCGGCTTTCATCGGCATTGGCAGCAGCAATTATGTCTTCGGTGATCAGGTAACGACGGGCGCCTCGCTGAATGCCATGGCCAACCCCGAAATCCAATGGGAAACCACTACGCTTTCCGACATTGGGCTGGACCTGAACCTGTGGTCGAAGTTTACGGTTACGGCCGATTACTACCAGCGCAAAACCACCGGTATCCTGCTTCAGCTCGACATTCCCACCATGTTGGGTCTCACGGCCCCCTATCAGAATGCCGGGGTGGTGGAAAATAAAGGGTGGGAACTAGCCCTGAACTACCGCGACCGCGTCGGAGATTTCACCTACGGAGTGACCTTCAACCTGTCGGATGTGAAGAACAAAGTACTGGATATGAAGGGGATTCAGCGCAGTGGACGGCAGGTAAGCCGCGAAGGACACCCGATTGATTCTTTCTTTGGCTACGAAGCCATCGGCCTGTTCCAGAGTGCCGACGAGGTTGCCAACAGCCCCAAACAGTTTGGCAACGTGGCCCCCGGCGATATTAAATACCGCGACGTAAACGGCGACGGTGTAATCAATACGCAGGACCAGGTAATCCTGGGCAGCCCCATTCCCCGCTATACGTACAGTACTAATCTGGACCTGGGCTACAAAGGCTTCGATTTGTCGGTGTTCTTTCAGGGTGTGGGCAAGGCCGACGGCTTTCTGTTCGGGCAGGGCATCATGCCCTTCTACCTGGGAGGTACCGTGCAGGAGCAGCATAAGGATCGCTGGACCCCCGATAATACCGATGCCGCCTTCCCCCGCTTTGCCTTCAACGAAATCAACAATGAGCAGAACTCCGATTTCTGGATGAAGAGCGCCTCCTACCTCCGGCTGAAAAACGTTCAGCTCAGCTATACGGTACCCGGTTCATTTTTAAAAAAATACATCCAGCGGGCCCGCATTTATGTCAGCGGACAAAATCTGTTCACCATCGATAAATTCTGGCAGGGCTACGACGTAGAGGCTCCCGTTAGCGACGGGGGCTGGTACCCGCAAATGAAAGTATACTCCCTGGGCCTGGATCTGAAATTCTAAAAAATGAAGTCTATGAAAACCATCAAGATATTCCTTACCCTCATCATCGGCATGGCTACCCTGTCGTGCAATGACTACCTCGAACGCTATCCGCTCGACAGCCCCGCCGCCGAAACTTTTCTGCGCACCGAGGCCGAGCTCGATCTGGCCGTGACGGGCGTGTACAATACACTCTGGTTCAAACCTATTGACAATGGCCCATTTGCCCTTTCGCTGGACTACGCCTCCGACATTGGCTGGGACCGGAACGGCTCAGCCCTGCAGGAACTGGGCAAAGGCATTGCTACCCCCGACAACAGTTTTACTAAATCCTTCTGGGATACCTTCTACCGGGGCATTGGCCGCGCCAACTACATCCTTTCCCGGGCCGAACCTTTGGCCGAAATCGTACCTGCCGAAAAATACAAGCGTCAAATGGCTGAAATACGTTTCCTGCGCGCCTACTATTATTCCTACCTCAATGAACTCTTCGGAGGGGTACCTCTTCTGACCCAACCTACCCTACTCTCGGAATCGCAGGTACCCCGTAATTCCAAGGCCGAAGTGACAGACTTCATTATTTCGGAGTTGCAGGCAATCAAACAGGACCTGCCCGCCCAGCCCGGCGCGGCCAATAAGGGACGGGTATCCAAAGGCGCGGCGCTGGCCCTGTTGTCGCGGGTGGCGCTTTACAACCAGAAATGGGAAACGGCTGCCCAGGCAGCCGAAGAACTCATGGACTCCAAGACCTACCAGTTGCATCCCAACTATGGTGAGCTGTTCATGTATGCCGGACAGAACTCCCCCGAGATAATCCTGGCGGCGCAATTTCTGAAAGGTACCAGTGTCCACAGCACAGCCCGGCAGTTTTATTCACGGATCGCCTTAGGGCACTCCAACAAAATACCGGTGGAGGCGTTGGTCGACTCCTATGAAATGACCGACGGTCTACAGATTGACGATTCTCCCCAATTCAACCCGGCCAAGCCCTTCACCGACCGTGACCCACGCCTGGGTTATACGGTGGTGTTACCCCAATCCACGTTCATCGGCTATGTCTTCGAAACGCATCCCGACAGCCTCACCACCCTCAATGTAGCCACCGGCAAGCGCGTGCAGAATACCGAAGCTACCCACGCCTATGCCAGTTTCTCGGGGTACCTTTGGCGCAAATACGCCGATCCCGGCGATAAGGACGACCGGGACAACAGCGAACTGGACATCATCCTGTTCCGCTACGCCGAGGCGCTGCTCAACTACGCCGAGGCTAAGATCGAAATGAATCAGATCGACCAATCGGTTTATGACGCCATCAACGCCGTCAGGACCCGCCCCAGTGTCAATATGCCTGCCATCGCGCCCGGCAAAACCCAGACTGAGCTACGGTACATTGTGAGGCGGGAGCGCAAATACGAACTGGCCGGCGAAGGACTCCGCCTGTTCGATATCCGCCGGTGGAATATTGCCGAAAAAGCCATGAAAGGCAAACTGCTCGGCCGGGTGCAGAATGCTTTCCTGAGCAATGCGCCCGACATCGACGAGAACGGAACCCCTAGTTACGACAATGTGGCCAATGCCGATAAAATGCGGGTTATCGAAATCCGCTTGTTCGACCGCAACCGCGATCTGCTATGGCCGATCCCGCGCATTGAGCTGGAAACCAATACGGCACTGGAACAGAATCCCAATTACTAGGAAGTTGGTCTCGCTGTCCGGGGTAAATCTCGGGCGGTGAGGCCTTCTATTCCCATTTCCCGAACTAGCCCTAACTCAGTATGTTGATACGATTCTTGATCACCCGAATAACCAGGGGATTACTACTGGCTGCTCTTTTCCCAATCCTTGTCGCCACCCAGGCAACCCCTCGTTTCCCTAAAGCCGAAAGCTATGATATTTGTGTGTATGGGGCTACCTCGGCTGGTGTCATGGCCGCCTACACCGCCCGGAAAATGGGGAAATCGGTACTCCTGATCGAGCCTACCCGACACCTGGGCGGGCTTACTACCGGAGGCCTGGGCTACACGGATATTGGCAATAAGTACGCCATAACGGGTCTGGCCCGGGATTTTTACCGCCGCATCGGACAGCACTACGGAAAGTTCGAGCAGTGGACCTTCGAACCCAAAGTAGCGAAGCAGACTTTCCAGAAGTACCTCGACGAGGCAGGTATCCAGGTACTGTACTCGCATCGGATTGTATCCGCCCAGAAAACCAGGAACCGAATCCAGAGTATTGTCCTGGAAAACAGTCAGGCTCCGCAGGCCACCACCCACCGCACCGTTGAAGCCCGAATGTTTATCGATGCCACCTACGAAGGCGACCTGATGGCCAAGGCAAGAGTAAGCTACGCCTTGGGGCGCGAAGCCAATAATGTCTACAACGAAACCATCAACGGGGTGCAGCTCATGCACGGCCACCAGTTTCCCGATGGCGTAGATCCCTACAAGGTACCCGGCCAGCCCGAAAGCGGATTGCTGTGGGGCATATCGGATCAAAAACTGGCACCGGCAGGTTCGGGTGACAACAAGGTACAGGCCTACAACTACCGCATCTGCCTCACCTCCGATCCTGCCAACCAAATTCCGATTACCAGGCCGGAAGGTTACGATGCCAGCCGGTATGATCTTCTCGTGCGGCTTTTTGAAAAACAGCCCACTAAAAAAAGTATTCGCGACTACTTCATCTGGAGCAGTATGCCGCACCAAAAAACCGATATCAATAATCGGGGGGATTTTCAACGGATATGATCGGGATGAATTATGCCTATCCCGAAGGTACCTACGCCGAACGTAAGCGCATTATTAAAGACCACGAGCTTTACACGAAAGGGCTGCTCTATTTCTACGGGCATGACCCCCGGGTACCCCATCGATGCAGGAGGAAATGTTGAAATGGGGGTACCCTAAAGACGAATATGTCGATAACAACCACTGGTCGCCCCAAGTATACGTCCGCGAAGTACGCCGGATGGTGGGCGACTACGTCATGACCCAGGCCAACTGCCAGGGGAAAGAAGTGGTAAACGATGGCGTGGGCATGGCGGCCTACACCATGGACTCTCACAATATTCAGCGCATCGTGGTCGACGGGCAGGTCAAGAACGAAGGAAATGTGGAAGTAGGCGGTTTTGGTCCTTATCCCATTGCCTATCGGTCGCTTATTCCCAAAGCTTCCGAATGTGAAAACCTGCTGGTGCCGGTATGTCTGTCGGCCAGCCACATCGCCTACGGCTCCATCCGTATGGAGCCGGTATTTATGGTGCTGGCGCAATCGTCGGCGGTAGCAGCGGTCATGGCAATCGACGCCGGTACTTCGGTACAACGGATCGACGTAGCCCAGCTGCAAAAGCAATTGAAAGCCGATCCGCTGGCCAATGGTACCACCCCCGAAATACTGGTGGATAACGACGATAGCACCTCCGTATCGGTACATGGCCCCTGGGCGGTGGTCAGAAAAGGCAGCTACGGCCCTACCTCGCTGACTTCCGACCCAAAGGGTACTGCTGTGCAAACGGTGCGTTTTACACCTGAAATCAGTCGGCCCGGTCGGTACAAGGCCTACATGTATTTTCCCAAAATGCCCGGTCTTTCTTCTAAAAGTACCCTAATCCTCCACGATGGCAAAAAATCCCGGGAGCTCACCGTCAAGGACTCCGATATCGTGGTAGAAGGACAAACCTCGGGCGAGTGGTTTTCGCTCGGCGAACTGACCTTACCCAAAGGCCGGAAATCCTATGTGGAGATTTCCAATCAGGGCGCGGATGGGGTAGTTATCGCCGATGCCGTTCTTTTTGTGCCTCAGGGACTCTAATTCGTACCTTTCTTTTATCAAACTCAGTTCTATGAAACAGTTGGTTTTTATACTAGTATTTTCACTTCTTCATTTATCTTTTGAAACCGCCCCCACCGCTACGCGGCAGGCCGATGTCATCATCTACGGGGGTACCTGCGCCGCCGTCACCGCTGCCGTGCAGGTGAAGAAAATGGGCAAGTCGGTTATCGTCGTTTCACCCGACAAGCACCTGGGCGGGTTGTCGGCGGGTGGGCTGGGCTTTACCGATACTGGCAACAAATCCGTCATTGGCGGACTATCCAGAGAGTTCTACCAGCGCCTCTATCAACACTACCAGAAGCCCGAAAGCTGGACATGGCAGAAACAATCGGAGTACGGCAACAAAGGCCAGGGTACCCCCGCCATGGATGGCAACAACCGCACCATGTGGATTTTTGAACCCCACGCCGCCGAGCAGGTTTTTGAGGACTTTATCAAGGAAAACAACATCACCGTCTACCGCGACGAATGGCTGGACCGCTCTAAGAAGGGCGTATCCATGAAAAACGGCGAGATTCAATCTTTCAAAACGCTGAGCGGCAATACCTACCAGGGCAAAATGTTCATCGACGTCACCTACGAAGGTGACCTGATGGCCGCCGCGGGCGTGAGCTACCACGTGGGCCGCGAGGCCAACAGCGTGTACGGCGAGCAGTGGAATGGCGTGCAGGCGGGCGTGTTTCAGCACGGCCACTACTTCAAAAAACCCGTGAGCCCCTACAAGGTACCCGGCGATCCCAAAAGCGGCTTGTTGCCCGAAATTTCCTCCGAGCCCATTGCTCCCAACGGTACCGGCGATAATAAGATCCAGGCCTACTGCTTCCGGCTGTGTATGAGCAACGACCCCAACAACCGCGTACCTTTCCCCAAACCCGAAGGCTACGACCCGGCCCGGTACGAGTTGCTGCTACGGGTGTTCGATACCGGCTGGCGCGAAACCTTTGAGAAGTACGACCCCATTCCCAACCACAAAACCGACACCAACAACCACGGACCATTCAGTACCGACTACATCGGCAAAAACTACGACTACCCCGACGCCAGCTACGAACGCCGCCGGGAGATCATTAAGGATCATGAAAAGTACCAGAAAGGGCTGCTGTACTTTATGCAGAACGACCCACGCATGCCCGCAGACGTGAAGCAGGACATGCAACAGTGGGGCCTAGCCAAGGACGAATTCAAAGACAACGGCAACTGGCCACACCAGATTTATGTGCGCGAAGCCCGCCGCATGCTGGGTGAGGACGTAATGACCGAGCAGCATACCCTGGGAACCAAGCCCGTGTCCAACCCCATCGGGATGGGTTCTTACTCACTGGACGCCCACAACGCGCAACGATACGTCAAGGACGACGGCTACGTGCAGAACGAAGGCGACATCGGCGTACATCCCAAACAGCCCTACTCCATTTCCTACGGTTCCATCCTGCCCAAGGCGGCCGAGTGCAAAAATCTGCTGGTACCCGTAGCCATGTCGAGCTCACACATTGCTTTTGGTTCTATTCGCATGGAGCCCGTATTCATGATTCTCGGTCAGTCGGCGGCGGCGGCGGCGGTACTGTCCATCGAAAAAAAGGTTATTCCGCAAAAACTGGATTATGCCGAATTAAAGAAGGAACTACTCAAAGCAGGGCAAAAATTAGAGTTAAATTAAGGTAATTTGCACTTTACTGTCAGGGGTACATGGCTCGGACAAAGTCCTGAGCTATGTACTTTATCTGATTTCCCAACCTTTTCCGCTGTTCCAAGTACCCAATGAACCCAACGATTCAACCTGCCCGCTCTACTGCCTCCCATCTTTTTAGTATTCCCGTGATCGTAGCCGCCCTGGGCTACTTCGTTGATATTTATGACTTATTGCTTTTCGGAATTGTCCGCATCCCCAGCCTGGTTTCGCTGGGACTATCCGAAGAGGCCGTTTCGTCGGTAGGGGCCAGCATCCTCAACTGGCAGATGACCGGCCTGCTCCTGGGAGGTATTCTGTGGGGTATCCTGGGCGACAAAAAAGGGCGGCTCTCCGTACTTTTCGGCTCCATTGTCACCTACTCCATTGCCAACATTGCCTGCGGATTCGTGCAGGATGCCGATATGTATAAAATCCTGCGGTTTGTCGCCGGGGTGGGTCTGGCCGGAGAGTTGGGCGCGGGCATTACGCTGGTTTCCGAAATCCTGCCCAAAGAACTCCGGGCCATCGGCACCTCGCTGGTGGCAGGTATCGGTTTGCTGGGCGCGGTGGTGGGTTACTTCACCGTCGAGTTTTTCGATTGGCGCAATGCCTACTTCATTGGCGGGGGCCTGGGCATTGCCTTGCTCCTGCTCCGGATCGGGGTGTTCGAGTCGGGCATTTTTCAGCAGGTACGGGAACAGAAACACGTGCAGAAGGGAAATTTCTTTGCACTTTTTACCAATAAAGACCGCCTGATCCGCTATCTCAAATGCATCGGCATGGGACTACCTACCTGGTTTGTGATCGGGATTCTGGCCACGTTCAGCAACGAGTTCGGAAAAGCCCTGGGCATTGACGAAGCCATCCGGCCGGGGCTGGCCATCATGTGGTGTTACGTAGGTCTTTCGGTGGGCGACTTATCGAGCGGCCTCATCAGCCACGCGCTCAAATCACGTAAGAAAGCCGTCTTTATTTTTATGCTGTTTACGGCAATAGTCAGCACTGTATACCTCTATGCAGGCATCAATACCGCCGGACAACTGTACTTCCTGGCGGCTTTGCTGGGATTGGGCATCGGCTACTGGGCCATGTTTGTGACCATTGGCGCCGAGCAATTTGGCACCAACCTGCGGGCTACGGCCGCCACCACCGTGCCCAACATGGTGCGGGGTACGGTGGTACTCATGACCACGCTGTACGGCTCGTTCAAAACTTCATTTGCCGTTACCGATGCCGGGGCCCTGGTGGGTCTCATCTGTTTTATCATCGGTTTTTACTCCATCCTGACTATCCCCGAAACCCACGGCCGCGACATGGATTTTCTGGAAGAGTAGAAGGGTATTTTGTAGTGGGTCAGGACTTTCTTTTCCATACTGGCAATCAGTCATATGTTCGTGTACTATGGCTACGAGGGCCTCAAATTATCCTGCCCCATGAAAACTCTATTTTCCTTACTACTGCTCTTCTTCTTATCCTTAAACGGTTTCGCCCAAACATCCCTCGAAGTCGTTTATAAGCGAGTCGACAGCACAGTACTCAACCTGGTACTGGACTACCCACCCGGCTACCAGTCCGGGCAATCCTACCCGACGCTGGTGTTTTTCTTTGGCGGGGGTTGGGTGAACGGGAGCATTGCCCAGTTTGAACCGCATGCCAGGTACTTCGCCAGCCGCGGGATGATCTGCGCGCGAGCCGACTACCGTGTTAAAAACCGGCAGGGCACCCCCCTTTTGCGTCGGTTGAAGATGCCAAGTCGGCCATACGGTACCTGCGGCAGCACGCTGCCCTGCTGGGGATTGATCCGAACCGGCTGATTGCGGCGGGAGGCTCGGCGGGTGGACACCTGGCCGCCGCGGCGGCCGTGCTGCCCGATCTCAATGCCCCTACCGACGATCTTTCAGTGAGCACCGTACCCCAGGCGCTGGTATTATATAATCCCGTTATTGACAATGGTCCCGAGGGCTATGGCTACGAGCGGGTCGGGGAACGCAACAAAGAATTTTCGCCCCTGCACAACCTGGACAAAGGCTCCCCACCCACCATTTTCTTTTTGGGAACAGCCGATAAACTGATTCCTGTCAGTACCGCGCAAGCCTACAAAAAGAAGATTGAGGAAAAAGGCGGACGCTGTGACCTGTATCTGTACGAAGGGCAACCCCACGGCTTTTTTAATTACAAAAAAAACGACTTGGCCAATTTCAAAGATACCGTCCTGAAAACTGACGCCTTTTTGCAATCATTGGGGTACCTCAAAGGCGAGCCAACCTTGGATCAATTCCTGAGTTCGGGATACCAGCCCTAGGCGTAGATCACGGGAATAAGTTAAAATTTTGTTTTCCAGAAAAATGATACACGGCATGATCAAGAAAATAATTCTAGGCAGTCTGGGAGTAGCGGGTACCCTGCTGATGGCCGCTATGCCCACCGAAAACGCGCCACGCCGCGCGGCTCCGAAAAAAAACGTCCTGATGATCGCTGTCGATGACCTGAACAATGACCTGGGTACTTACGGTCACGCGCTGGTCAAATCGCCCAACATCGACCGGCTGGCCCGGCGGGGCGTGCGGTTCGAGCGAGCCTACTGCCAGTTTCCGTTGTGCAGCCCCAGCCGCACCTCGTTGCTCACGGGTCTGCGCCCGGACTCCACCAAAGTTTTCGAACTGAAAACCCATTTTCGCACTACGGTACCCGACGTAGTGACCCTCCCGCAGCACTTTAAGAACAACGGCTACTTTACGGCCCGGGTGGGCAAGCTGTACCATTACGGCGTACCGGGCGAAATCGGTACCAACGGCCTCGACGACGCTCCCTCCTGGAACACCGTCCGCAATCCGAAGGGTCGTGACAAGGCCGAGGAAGATTTACTTACCAACTATACCCCCAAGCGCGGCCTGGGTTCGTCGCTGTCATTTCTGGCGGCGGAAGGTACCGATGAAGAGCAGACTGACGGCATCGTGGCTACGGAGGCCATCAAGCTCATGGAGCAAAATGCGGATAAGCCGTTTTTTCTGGCGGTAGGTTTTTATCGGCCTCACTGCCCTTACATTGCCCCCAAGAAGTACTTCGCCATGTACCCTAAGGATAAAATTGTTCTTCCGGAGCACTCGCCCGGAGATACATCCCAGTACTCCCGCGAGGCCTTTTTCACCTACCCCTTCAATTGGGGGCTTACCGAAGACCAGCGGCGCGAAACCATCCAGGCTTACTTTGCCTCCATTACGTTCATGGACGCCCAGTTGGGCCGCGTGCTGGACGCCCTGGACAGGCTGGGACTGGCCGACAACACCATCGTGGTCTTCTGGAGCGACCACGGGTACCTGCTCAGCGAACACGGCCAGTGGATGAAACAAAGCCTCTTTGAAGAATCGGCCCGGGTACCTATGATTGTGGCCGCACCGGGCGCGAAGGGCAACGGCGCAGCCAGCCCGCGCACGGTAGAGCTACTGGATATCTACCCTACCCTCACCGACTGGTGCGGCCTCAGTACGCCCAGCCACGTGGCCGGCACTAGCCTGGTACCGCTGCTCAGCAATCCCCGGAAGTCTTGGGACCACCCGGCCATCACCCAGGTACTACGCAACAACGGCATGGGGCGCAGCATCCGCACGGAGCGCTGGCGCTACTCGGTGTGGGAAAACGGAACCGGAGCGGAGGAACTGTACGATCAGGAAAAAGATCCTTATGAGTTGAAAAATTTGGCGAAGGATGCTCGTTTTGATAAGACGAAGAGAGAACTACGTACCCAGCTGTTGGGTGCGTCCGTCAAACCCGCGGCTCCCTGATCGCCGTTCTGGAATGACTTCTTCTCTTGCGGACTGTAAGTAGTTTCATTCATCTACCAGTGAGTAGGATATGTGAGGCACCCCCCTTTACAACGCTTTACCACCCTATTCCTTTGCCTTTACAACAACCTGATTTTCCCTCTGAGCTGTGGGCCCGAAAACCGACGATCGTGACGTATGGACTGCCTTCAAAGCAGGCGATGAAAGCGCCCTGGAATTGTTGTATACCCGGTATTTCAAGGCGTTAGGCACCTATGGTTTCCGCATTACCCATGATCGCGAACGGGTGGAGGACGCCATTCAGGATGTTTTTGTCGATCTGTGGCGGCGAAGAGAAAACCTGGGCGATGTCGAAAATATCAGGTTTTACCTATTCCGGTCGTTGCGCAACCAGCTGAGCCGCAACATCCGGCACGATGTCTTCGATGGCGCCGAAGATATTGACGACTTTCTGGATTATCTGGCCACGCTCTCTTCCGAGCAGCAATCCATCGATCAGGAGGTGCAGCTCAGCCGGGCTCAGGCGGTCCAAAAAGCCCTTAGTCAGCTTAGCCAACGCCAGCGCGAAGCCGTTCACCTTCGATTCTACCAGGGCCTCAGCCTCGACGAGTCCGCCGAGATCATGGGAATAGGCAAGCAGGTAGTTAAAAATCTTCTCTCCAAATCCTACGCTATTCTGCGTCTCTCGCTCAAAGTAGCTTTCACGCTATGGGCGTGGTGCTTTTCCCTTATGGGCACTTTCCGGTAGTCCCGACATAGGCACCGGCGAGCAATTTCTCCTCTATTTTTAAAGATTTTCTAAAAAAAGTGCCTCGTAATGGTTACGATTCGCCCGGATATGTACCTGTATAGTTAAGACTTTTTTCTCACCTTGGCTATCAAATGGATCATCCTTACGAACATACCCAGGATTTCCTCAACGATGATTCATTCGTACAATGGGTACTTTTTGGCAAAGACAAAGCCTTGTGGCAGGGGTACCTGCTCGAAAATCCGAGCAAACGCCTCATGGTGGAGGAAGCGCGCCGCCTGCTGCTGGATGTCCGTGCCGCCGAAGGACAGGATACGCCTCTGCTCAACCAGCATTCGGTTTGGAACAAAATACGGAGCGATCTGCGCCTACCCACCGAGCCGCAGAAAACACCTACCCGCTCCCGGCTGGCTTATCCTGCCTGGGCGGCTGGTGTCATACTCGTGCTCGGAATCAGTTGGCTGCTGTGGGAAAGTCAAAAGTCCGGCAGGGTATCGTATCAGGAGCTGACCGCGGTCATAAAAGAGAAAAACGAACTCATTGAGAAAGTATCGGGGAGTAACGATTCCGTCCGGGTTGTACTGGAAGATGGCAGTGTCGTCACCCTGAGCCCCCATAGTAAATTGAGCTACCCCACGCATTTCGAAGGCAGTCGGCGTAGGGTCATCCTGACGGGTGAAGCCTTTTTTGACATTAGCAAAGACCCCAGCCGTCCTTTCTACATCTATGCCGGTGAAGTGGTCACCAAAGTACTCGGTACCAGTTTCCGGATTCAGGCTTTTGACGAAGCCAATCAGGTACTGGTTCAGGTGAAAACCGGACGGGTTTCGGTATACAGCCAGCCGCGCCTCATCCTCTCCGACCCCGAAACCGATGGACTGGTACTGCTTCCCAACCAGCAGGCCGTTTACAGCCGTGCCCAACAGAACCTGAGCCGGCGGTTGGTGGATGTACCTCAGCCTGTCGTGGCCCCTTCCCAAGGTACCCCCCTGCGGTACGACGAAGTTCCGGCGAGTCGAATCCTGCGCGACCTGGAAGCGCAGTACGGCATCACGATCCTGTTCAACGACGATGTCCTGGACCGGTGTGTCCTGACCACTACCCTGGGTGACGAACCCCTGCACGAAAAACTGGACCTGATCTGCCAGACCATCGGAGCCACCTATAAGGAAGTAGACGCCCAGCTGATCGTAGAGTCTAAAGGATGCCGCTAATCGCTAATAAGGATTGATAGTAAGCAAAAACGACTGATTGTTAGCCCTATACATCAAAACCGAACGCAAAGAAATACACTTTTACAACTCCTAAAATCACAAAGAATGGTGCCTATGAATTGATACCCTTTCGATTAAAAAAAGGGAAACGATGCGGCAACATCGCTTCCCCGATCAAGTACGTCTGCGCCCAAAAGGCGGCCAGATGCGTTCGTTTTGTCTTTCCAAACAAAAACAATCAAAGTTATGTCAGAATTAATTACTAAAAAATTGATTTTCAGACTTATGAAAATCTCTCTATTCCAATTTGTGCTGATCGGTATTTTGGCGGGCGTTGGGTACGCCCACCCGAGTGAGGCCCAGGAACTTTTGCAGGAACGGGTGACACTCTCCATCCGAAACGGCACAGTGAAGGAAATACTGCAAAGCATTGAAAAGCAGATGGACGTTGTTTTTTCGTATCAGCGGGAGGTGCTGCCCGCGAATGAAAAAATTACGGTGAAATTCAACCAGGTATCGCTGGAAACGGTTTTGGCGAGTCTCCTCATACCCCGGCACATCAGATATGAAGTGTTCCGGAACAAACAGATCATTCTCAGTAAAAACAATATGCCAGATCATTCCCAGGTACCTCCGCAAACCGACAAACTGGCGGATTCTCCCGCATTTCCCGACGATATTGCTGTTTCGGGCAAGGTGATCGATGAAAACGGGAGTGGACTCCCGGGCGTAAGCATATTGGTCAAGGGTACCCAACTCGGGACTACGACCGACCAGAACGGCAGCTACCTCCTCGACGTGCCAAATCCTGACGCGATCCTGGTTTTTTCGTTCGTGGGCTATATCTCGCAGGAAACAGTGGTTGGCAATCAGACCACGATCGATATCTCCCTGAAACCTGATCTGAAAGCGCTTGAAGAAGTGGTGGTGGTGGGCTATGGTACCCAGAAAAAAAGCGATCTGACGGGTTCGGTGGTGCGGGCCAACATCGAAGCGTTCCGGGAGTCGCCTAATGTCAATCTGGCCCAGTCCTTGCAGGGTACTGTACCGGGCCTCAACATCGGGCAGGTCACGCAGGCGGGCCAAAATCCCTCCATCTCCATCCGGGGCCGCACTACCATTAACGGCAACCAGAATGTGCTGTTGGTGGTGGACGGGATTATTTTTACCGGCAACATGAGCGACCTGAACCCCGCTGATATCGAATCGGTCGACGTCCTGAAAGACCCCAGCAGTATGGCTATTTATGGGGCGCAGGCCGCCAACGGGGTCATTCTGATCACGACCAAAGGCGGACAAAAGGCGACAAAACCGATTTTTAATTACACGGGTAGCTACACCACCCAGACGCCCAGCAATACCCTGCACCTGCTTGATCGTGATGGTTTTATCAAGAAAGCGGGTGATGTCGACTGGCAGAAAGCATTTCTGGCGCCTGATTATACCCAACCCAATCCGGCCTTCAGCTACGCCGATGTCGCCAATGACCCGCCACTGCGGGCAGGCTTCGAAAACGGCACCAACTATAACTGGTGGGACAACACCACGAATCCGGGCTTTATTGCCAGCCATAATCTGAGCGTGCGGGGTTCGGGTCAGGAGTTTTCCTATTTCCTGTCGGGTGGCTACACCAATCAGAAGGGGTTTGTGATGAATGATAAATTCAAGCGTATCACCACCCGCATCAATATCGAAAACAAGATATTCAAGTGGTTTCGGATAGGCGCGCAAACCTTTGGCTCCTTTTCTGATTACTCGGGGGTCTCGCCCGCGCTCAATGGAATCACCATCATGTCTCCCTTGGTGCAACCTACCGATGCGGAGGGCAATTATATTCTCAACCCCAATGGCACCAACAACGCCAATCCTTTTCTAGTAGCGGCTGCCGATGACTTCGACAAACGGAACAATCTGTTCGGCAATTTCTACGCCAACATCGATGTACCCTTTGTCAAAGGGCTTTCCTACCGCATCAACTACGGCCACAATTATTCCTGGGACCGCAACTACAACAGCAACCCCTATGCCAACGGCGCCGCCGGGGGGGCTTTCAAGACCAATGTCCATTCTTACGACTGGACGCTCGACAACATTGTGAACTACAAGAAATCATTCAAGGAAATCCACAATGTCGATGTAACCCTGGTGGCTGGTCGTCGGGAACGAAAATACGAAAACACCACCGCCACGGGTACCAATTACAGTAACCTACGCCTGATTTACAACAATTTAAGCCTAGGCACAATCCAGAACATCGGTTCGGAAGCGTGGGACGAAAGCTACCTCTACCAGACCGGGCGCATCAACTACGAGTTCAAGTACCGCTACCTGCTCACGGCCACCCTGCGGCGGGATGGGTTTTCGGGATTTGCCGAGAACAAGAAAACGGCCCTGTTCCCTTCCCTTGGTTTTGGCTGGGTGCTGAGTGAGGAAAACTTCATGAAGGTACCCGCCATCACAATGCTCAAGCTGCGGGGATCGTACGGTACCAACGGGAACCTTGTGAGCCGTTACGCTTCGCTGGCCCGGCTCAACGCCTACCCGGCCTACGTGTTCGGCGAGGGGGGCTCCACCGAATTCGGGCAGCTGGTGACTACCTTGGCCAATCCCAACCTGTCGTGGGAAACCACCACGGGCTTCAACTTCGGCCTGGATTTCTCGCTGCTGAAAAACCGCCTTTCGGGCAGCGTGGACTACTACCGCACGACCACCAATGATTTGATCTTCAATGTAAACATACCGGAAGTTACGGGCTTCAACCAGATTACTTCCAACGTCGGCAACATAGCCAACCGGGGCATCGAGTTGATTTTAAACGGAAAAGTAGCCGACGCGGGCGACTTCAAGTGGAATGCCACCTTCAACCTGGCCTCCAACCGCAACCGCATTGTGTCCCTGCTTGGGCTCGACAACGACGGTGATGGCGTGGAGGATGATCTGGTGGCCAGCGGCCTGTTCATCGGGCAGCCCATCGGAGCCATCTATGATTACGAATCGGCGGGTATCATCCAGATCGGCGAAGAAGCGCCCACCGGGTACTTCGTGGGTACGCACCGCATTGTGGATCAGAACGGCGACGGCTTCATCGATGCGCAGGATCGCGTGATTCGGGGGCAGAACGAACCGGCCTACAACTTCGGGCTTCTTAACGAGTTCAGCTACCGCAATTTTACGCTTCGCTTTTTCATCAACTCCATTCAGGGCGGCAAAAATGGCTACCGTGCCCTGAACATGCCCTCCAGTCTGGGGATCGGAGATAATATCCGTCGCAATAACTTCTGGCGCGAACTCGACTATTGGACACCCGCCAACCCCGATGCCCGCTACAGGGGACTGGATCAGGGCGCGGCCACTGAGTACAACTATTACGATAACCGCAGCTTCGTCCGCCTGCAGGATGTTACTCTTTCTTACGGACTCGGCCAGTCAGTAGCCGGTAAGCTTGGCCTGCAAGGTCTGAAAGTGTTTGTCAGTGGCAAAAACCTGGCTACCCTCACCAAATGGGTAGGCTGGGATCCCGAGACGGGCAGCGGCCTCGCCACGAACGGGCTCCCGGTAATGAAAGGAATTTCAGTTGGGCTTGATGTCCGTTTCTAACCCTCTAAAAACCCAATAACATGATAACGATAAAGAACACTAGCAGGTGGATTGTCCTACTGGCATTAATACTGACCAGTTGTAACGAAAAAGATATTCTGAAAGAGGTACCCCTGGATTTTGCCAGCCCCGAAAACTCCTTCGTTACCGTGGGCGACTTCAATTCGGCCGTTTATTCGCTGTATGACCTGACCCGGGGTACCCTGTCGGAAGGTGAGCACCGGCCCATGGATTACCACTACGGCACCGATCTGGGCTACAACGGAGCCCAGCAGTTGAACGAACGGTTTGGTAGCTATCCGGCTACGCTGACCCCTACTTCCGTGCAGGCGCGGTTCCACTGGCAGCAGTATTACAAGATCATTTCGAGTGCCAATATCATCCTGAACCGGATGTCAAAATCAAAGCTGACCGAACCCCAGAAAAAGCTGGTTGAGGCCAAAGCAAAATTGTTCCGCGGACTGGCCTACCGCAATCTGGCGCATTTGTATGGGGGGTACCTATCGAACTGGAAGAGGTAAGTTCGCCGAAGACCGACTACGTGCGGGCCACCCGCGAGGCCACCTACCAGCAGGCGGCCGAAGATCTGGAATTTGCGGCGGCCAATCTGCCGGGGATCACGGTGGTACGCGATGGCGAAGTGAGCAATCTGGCGGCCTATCACCTGCTCGCAGAAACCTACCTTTCCCTCAAACGCTACGCCGATGCTGTCAAGGCCGCCTCCGTTGTCATTGACGACCCCAACACCGCCCTGATGAAACAACGCTTTGGCTCGCTATCCAAAGCACCGGGCGATGTGTACTGGGATCTTTTCCGTCGCTATAATCAAAACAGAAGCGTAGGAAATACGGAAGGAATCTGGGTCTTTCAGTACGAAGTGGATGTACTGGGCGGCGTAACCAGGTCCACCGCCCTGGCCGGCCCCATGCTGGAACGAGACTGTTCTCCCCGCCCTTATTCATTTCCCTACAAAGACCCGAAGGGTATTAATCCGTTTCTGCCCCTGGGCGTATCGGACTATACCGGCGGACGGGGCATTGGCCGCTTCCGGGGTACCGACCATTTTACCTACGGCATCTGGCAGTACGACTGGAATGATATGCGCAATTCGGAGTACAATTTCGTGCGGGATGTGGCCTTCAACAACCCGGCTTCGGCCTGGTACGGCCAGAAGCTTTCCGACCACTTGGAGCTGTTCAGGCAGAAGATGGACGACACCATCCGTAATTTCTATCCCTACCAGTCTAAGGTGACCACCCCTGGTCAGCATCCCGCCGAGCTGTTTGTGGACCCGGTACTCAAAACCCTGAACGCTTCTTCGGCCGGTACTACCTATTCTGACCAATATTTTATCCGGCTGGCCGAAACCTACCTACTGCGCGCCGAAGGCCACCTGGGCGCTGGCGATGCGGCCAAAGCCGCCGAGGATATCAACGCAATCCGGGCACGGGCCAATGCCAAACTGGCTACCGCCGCCGATATGAATATTGATTTTATCCTGGACGAGCGCATGCGGGAATTGGGTGTGGAGGAAAAGCGCCGCCTAACACTGAACCGCCTGGGACTGCTGTACGAACGGACAAAAAAGTACTGCAACGGCCATCCTACTGCGGCCCATTTTGGGGTAGACGTTGCGCCTCATAACAATCTTTTCCCGATTCCGTATAGCGAAATCGAGCGCAATACGGGTGCTGTACTCGAACAGAATCCGGGTTATTCCAGCCGCTGATCTATAATTGATCCGGAGGAGCCGATCCTTTGCAGTAGCAAAAAAGGGTCGGCTTCTTTTATTCATCGAAACCCCTTCAAAACCCATGTCGCGCAAAACCACCCTGAGTCTTCGTTTCCTTTGCCTACTGGCTTCCGTTCTGCTTTTTGCCTCCTGCAAAAATTCCGCTCAGAAAAGTACCGGAAAAGCAGCAAGTTCAGAAAATACCCGACGCCCCAACATCCTCTTCGTCATCTCCGACGACCAGTCCTACCCCCACGCCTCGGCCTACGGCTACAAGGCTGTGAGTACCCCCGCCTTTGATCGGGTAGCCCGCGAGGGCATTCTGCTCACAAATGCCTTCGTGGCCTCCCCCGGATGTAGTCCCTCGCGGGCCGCCCTGCTCACGGGCAGGAACTGCTGGCAGACGCGCGAAGCGGGTACCCACGCCAGTACCTTCCCTGCCGACCTGGTCACCTACCCCGAGGTGCTCGAAAAAGCGGGCTATCACGTGGGCATGACCGGTAAGGGCTGGGGGCCCGGCAAGGTGGTAGGACGTGAACATAACCCTGCCGGCAAAGCCTACGGTGCCCGCAAAATGGAAGCACCCAAGGGCATCAGCGATAACGACTACGCCGCTAACTTTGCCGAATTCCTGGCCCAGAAGGCCAACGGCCAGCCCTTCTGTTTCTGGTTCGGGGCACAGGAGCCGCACCGCCGCTACCCCACGGGCATCGGGGTCAAAAGCGGCATGCAGGTAGCCGATGTAAAGGTACCCGGCTTCCTGCCCGACGATCCCGACATCAAGACCGATATGCTGGACTACCTTTACGAAATCCAGTGGTTCGATAGCCATCTCGACCGTATGATCAAATTATTGGAAGAGAAAGGGGAACTGGACAACACGCTGATTGTGGTTACCTCCGACAACGGCATGCCCTTCCCCCGCGCCAAGGCCAACACCTACGAGTACGGCTTCCACGTACCGATGGCTATTCGCTGGGGAAACAGAATCAAGGGCGGACGCACTGTGGACGACCTGGTCAGCACGGTAGACTTGGCCCCTACTTTTCTGGAAGCGGCCGGAATCAAGGACCATCCCATGCAACTCGAAGGCCGTAGTCTGATGAATATTTTCACCAGTAGCAAAAGTGGCGTCCTCGATAAGCAGCGCCAGGCCGTCTACGCTTCCCGCGAGCGGCATTCCTCCTCGCGCTGGAACAACCTGGGCTACCCCCAGCGCGCCCTGCGCACGCCCGACTACCTCTACATCTGGAACATCCAGCCCGGTCGCTGGCCCGCCGGTGCCCCTCAGAAGTACGAGGAAGATGGTACCCTGGGTCCCATGCACGACGCCTACCACGACATCGACGATTTCAACGAGTCGCCGCTGATTACCCGCCGCGAGGAACCGGGCATCAATAAGTACTTTCACCTGGCCGTAGACAAGCGCCCGGAGGTAGAACTCTACGATATCCGTAAGGACCCTTACTGTCTTCAAAATCTGGCCGAAGTACCCGCATTCCGGGCCACCCGGGACAAACTGGGAGCTCAAATGAAAGCCTACCTGACCAAAACCAATGACCCGCGCATGGGGCCTGGCGGGGAAGAAACCTACGAATCTTACATCCGGTACAGCCCGATACGAAAGTACCCTAAGCCTGAGAATTGACATGAATAATCCATTCCATAAAAAGCTCCTGCTGATTACCCTCTCCCTGGCGCTCACCGCGGGCTTGGCCCTAATCCGTCCTAATCCCGACACCGACTGGCCGGAGTTCAACGGCGATGGGCAACGCAGCCACTATTCTCCCCTCAGTCAGATTACTACTAACAACGTGAAAAACCTCAAGGTAGCCTGGACATACGCCTCGGGGGGCGCCGACGAAAAAGGCGGACGTACGCAGATTCAGTGCAATCCCATCGTCATCGGGGGTACCTTGTATGGCGTATCGGCCAATACACAGGCCTTCGCCGTAGAGGCCGCCACGGGAAAGGAAATCTGGAAAACCGAACTCACAGGCACCGAAGGTACCATCAGCCGGGGCCTCACCTACTGGACCGACGGCCAGGTGAAAGTCATTTTCTTTGGGGCGGGTCAGTGGCTGTACGCTCTCGATGCCCATACCGGCCGCCCCATGCCCCGCTTCGGCGCGCAGGGCCGCCTCGACCTGCTGCCGGGGCTGGAACGCCCCGGCGCCGACGAGTATGTCCGTCCCAACACGCCTAACACCATTTACAAAGATCTGATTATCGTAGGCGCGCGGGTATCCGAAAACGAAGCGGCTCTGTTGGGCGACGTTCGTGCTTTCGATGTCCGCACCGGCAAGCTGGTCTGGACATTCCATACCATTCCCGAACCCGGTGAATACGGCTATGATACCTGGTCGCCGGCCAACCCGCGTCAGCGGCTGGGAGGAGCCAACCCCTGGGCGGGCATGGCCATCGACCGCGAACGGGGCATTGTGTACGTACCAACAGGTTCGGCGGCTTTTGACTTCTACGGGGGCAACCGCAAGGGCGACAACCTGTTTGCCAACTGCCTCATTGCCCTCGATGCCAATACCGGCAAACGGCTGTGGCACTACCAACTGGTTCATCACGATATCTGGGACCGCGACCCGCCCGCGCCACCGAATCTCCTGACGGTAACACACAAGGGTAAGAAGATTGACGCCGTTGCGCAAATCACCAAGCAGGGGCAGGTTTTTGTATTCGACCGCGTGACAGGACAGCCGCTATTCGACATTGAAGAGACGCCCTTCCCTCAGGATGCCATGGCGGGCGACGAAACCAGCCCTACCCAACCCATCCCGCAGAAACCGGCCCCGTTTACACGGCAGACTTTCACAGAAAAAGATGTCAATCCATGGGCTTCGGATCGGGATGCCATTCTGGCCCAGCTCCGCGGTGCCCGCACGGGTACCCCCTACTACCCCCTCACTTCGCAAATGACCGTCTTTTTCCCCGGTACCGACGGGGGCGGCCACTGGGGAGGAGCAGCCACCGACCCGGAGGGTACCCTATATGTGCCCGCCAAAGAGGTACCCTGTTTCTCGTCGCTGGTACTGCGCAAAAAGTCCAACACACAAGGCTCCGTTACCAGCGCCCAGCTCTACGCCACGAATTGTTCCTCCTGCCACGGCCCCGACCGCAAGGGTAGTCACGACGGCACCTATCCCTCGCTGGTGGACATCAGCAAGCGGCTTCCGGAGGCTTCGATCAAGCAGGTGCTGCAGAACGGGCGAGGCATGATGCCCTCCTTCTCACATCTGTCCACGGCCGAGCACCAGGCGCTACTGGATTTTCTGGCGGACAAAAATTCCATAGTGGAAGTGGCCAGCACGCAGGACAGCGAAGTACCCTACCAGAATACCGGCTACAACCGTTGGTACGACACCAACGGCTACCCCGTAGGTACTCCACCCTGGGGTACCCTCACGGCCATTGACCTCAACACGGGCGAGCGACGCTGGCAAATCCCCCTTGGTGAGTACCCCGAGCTCACTGCCAAAGGCATTCCCCCCACGGGCACCGACCTCTACGGCGGTCCGCTGGTGACGGGCAGCGGCCTTATTTTCATCGCCGCCACGCGCGACGAACGCCTGCGCGCCATCGACAAGAAAACCGGAAAAATCCTGTGGCAAACCCAGCTACCGGCCGGCGGCTACGCCAGTCCTTCCACCTATTCGGTCAACGGCAAACAGTACCTGGTCATCGCCTGCGGTGGTGGTAAGCTAAAAACCAAATCAGGCGATAAGTACGTAGCCTTTGCGCTCCCGTAGAAGCGGGTAAAGGCAAAAGAATTGAATCAAGGTCAAGAAATCAAAATCCCAAAAAACGATGAAAGCTAAATTACTACTCTTAGCCCTGATTCTGTCGACAACCACCGCCTGGGTAGGTCTGCAAACCCCAACCCCGGAAGCCAAGCCCAAACGCTACCTGTATGTGGTCACGCCCGGCATCCGTAACTACCTCGGCTACGGGGGCCACGGCATCCACGTTTTTGACATTGACAACGGCCACCGCCCCGTCAAGTTTATCCCCACACCCGGTGGGTTCAAAGCCGACGGTACGGTTTCCAACGTCAAGGGTGTGGACGTAAGTCTGACGACCAACTGCATTTACATCAGTACCCTCGAAGCCATCCAGTGCTATGATCTCACGACCGAAAAACTCGTATGGGAAAAGCAGTACGAAGGCGGCGTGGACCGCATCTCCATTTCACCCGACGGCAAAACCATTTATGCCCCTTCGCTGGAAAAGGAGTTCTGGAATGTACTGGATGCCAAAACGGGCAACGTCATTACCAAAATCGTAACCAACTCAGGTTCGCATAATACTATTTACGGTCCCACGGGTGAATACGTATACCTCGCCGGGCTCAAATCCAATATGCTCAATGTGGCCGATGCCCGCACGCATACCATTGCCAAACAGGTCGGTCCTTTTACCGCCGCGATCCGCCCCTTCACCATCAATGGCGCCGAAACCCTGGTGTACGTCAATGTCAACGGATTGCTGGGCTTCGAGGTAGGTGACCTCCGCACGGGCAAAATGCTGCACCGCGTCACGGTGGAAGGCTTCGACATCGGCGATGTAAAACGACATGGGTGTCCCAGCCACGGCATCGGCCTCACACCCGACGAAAAGGAGCTCTGGGTTTGTGACGGTGCCAACGAGCGTCTGCATATCTTCGACAATACCGTCATGCCGCCCGTCCAGAAAACCACCATCCGTACCCGCGACATGCCGGGCTGGATCACGTTCAGCGTGGATGGTACCTACGCCTACCCCTGCACCGGTGACGTCATTAACGTGAAAACCCGCCGCATCGTCGCTACCCTCGAAGACGCCGACCACAACGCCGTACAAAGCGAAAAGATGGTGGAGATCCATTTCTTAAACGGCAAAGCCGTGGCGATGGGCGATCAGTTTGGGCTTGGTGGCGTGCGGTAGGATAGCATTCCCCTCATTTTCTGTACATCTAGGACAGAATTTAATGAAGAAGCTACCTCTCAATGCACCGCCACCAACTGTTCCCAGCGACTCAGTGGGATGGTCAGTTCGGGGTCGAGGCGGCAATCCAGCAAAAAGGGTCGGTCTCGCTGCGCAAAGGCTTGTTCCAGGACGCTGTCTATGTCCGTTTGACCGTCGATCCGGGCGGCATCGGCTCCATAGGCTTTGGCCAGGGCAACAAAGTCGGGGTTTTGCAGGTAGGTACCGAAGGGGGTGGTTTGCTGGTTTTTTACATTTTGTAACACTCCATTATTGAAGATAATCAGCAGGATGGGTAGTTTGTACTGCACCGCCGTAGCCAGTTCGCCTACCACCATCTGAAAACCGCCGTCACCACTAATCCCGACGGTCCGGTGGTCGGGGCGGGCCGTTTGAATCCCGATCAGAGCGGGCAGGCTGAAACCCATCGTACCCAAGTGGCTGCTGACGATGACCGGCTGCTCATCCGACAGCTGGAGGTACCTGGCCGCCCAAACCGTATGTACCCCGGTATCGAGCACAATAATTGTCTTTTCGTCCAGGTACTTATTCAACTTCGTCAGAAAGTTGGCCGGATGCACGTATTCGTCACTAAATGACGCCAATTCGGCAATTTCAGCCATGTGCGCCTGTTTGGCCTCAACAAAATCGGCAATCATCGGGTTGGCCTTAGGCTCTTCAGGAAGCCGACTTGCCAACCCGTCGGCAATGGCCTGTAAGGGCCCGACCAGGGTCCGTATTCGGCTGTACTCGAGGCTGAGCGTGTTAAAGTTCGGCTCGCACTGAATCAGCTTTCGGCGTTGGGTGTCGTCGTCGTCCGTCAAAAAAGGTTTGAGGGTATCGACGCCGAAGGCTAAAACGGTACCCGCCTGCTGGATAATCTGCCTGGTACATTCCAGGCCCGGAAGACCGAAAATACCCAGCACCCCCTGCGTATTAGGATGGGCTTCATTCACAATCCCCTTGCCGTCCAGGCTGGTAATCACCGGAGCGCCGAGTCGTTCGGCCAACTGCGAGATGGCTTTCCCACAGCCCGTGGCCCGTCGCCCCACCACAATGACCACCTGAACGCACTGTGCCAATTCATCAGTAACGAGGTCGAGTGCTTTGTCCGGCGGGGGCATGAGCTGCACAGGATGCGGAATCATACTCGGATCGATCCTGAACAGCGAATCGTTGGTTCCGGTGGGGGCCGTCAGTACATCCATCGAAAGGGCCAGATGCACCGTCTGCTGGTTTTGCCAGGCGTACCCTACCGAGTTGCGGAGCAGGGGCACCAACTGGCGCGTATGGACGCAGCTACTGCTCATGGGTAGTACCGTAGATAGCAACTGGGCCTGGTTGATGTCCTGAAACTCGGAATGTCCCTGATTGTAGGTAGGTACCATCCCCGTCAGGGCCAGCATGGGCGCCCGGTCCAGTTGGGCGTCGATCAGGCCGCAAATGAAGTTAGCCGATCCCGGCCCGGACGTGGCCATACAGACGGTCAGCTGGCCCGTCAGTCGGGCCTGCGCCGAAGCCGCCATCGCGGCCGAGTTCTCGTGGCGCATCAACACCCACTCGATGTCGGATTGCCGCTCCAAAGCAGCCAGAAAAGGCATGATGGGGGTACCGGGATAGCCGAATATCTGGCGGACGCCCACGGCTCTTAAAAAATCGACGATATAATCGGCTGCAGTCATGATATGGATATAAATTGTGGGGCTGAGTGGATACTTTTTTAGGAAAACATACAAAATGATAGACTCCAAAGCATCAGTGCTATATAAACCTACTGTAAAGAGGTGTATTATCGCCCAGCTTCTGGAATCAGGGCACCAAGCTTAAGCAGGTACGTGATAGTTTTTTTTTCTATAAAGGGCTTATTATCTGTACATTTAGGAATTCAGTTCATATTTCTTTATACCTTAAGGCAAGTATCGTGACTCAGGAAACTTCAATGAATCGCCGCAGACGGTGGCACTCTATGAATTTGGGGCAAGAGCACAAACCCTAAGCAAGAGCCTCGGACGGAGACAAGATGAGTCAGCGAGGCAAATTCTTCAATTTTGGCATGCTTTTCAAGCCTTATTCTAGCGGGGGCGGATGGTTATTTGCTATTTATCTGATCTAGGGGAAGAAATTAGATTGACGACTAGCAACTCATGCAGCAAACAAGGCATTGAACCCGCCTGATGATGATCGACCCATACACCCACGCTCAGCATTTCGTCCGACACAATGCCGCCATAAAATTGAGATTCTAAAACACAACTTCAGAATAAACGAAAAGCATGCCTCTAAGCTAGATCATCTCATACTTCTGGGTTGGGAAAGTAAAAATATCAGGGTCAAGTGTATAAAACTGGGGATGTCTAGAAGAGCAATTGTAGGCAATAGCAGCTGGGTATTCGTCAGCCACGTAAAAACCATTAATTGTCCATTCTCCGACTCCTGCCAATTTGGTAGTTTCTCGTTTATGTAATCCAGTAAGAGCAGGTACTTGAGGAAAAGTCTCATCAATACCGCTGCCAAATGCCTTTACAAGGGCTTCTTTCTTAGTCCATAACTCGTAAAAACGGACTAAAGGCTGCTCACCATCTTCAATGTACTTTCGTTCATGGATGCTGAAGCTGAAGGGAAGCACATCTGTAAAAGTAAAGTCAGATTTTACTTCTTCTATATCAATACCCACGCTAAACTTGCCAACAGCTACCAATATCCAGTTTCCAGAATGAGTAGCATTTATATGCCATCCGATATTATCTGATAATTCAGGTTTGTTTCTTAAACCTTTTGTCAGCCGAATTGCCAACGGGTTTTGGTTAGTGAATTTCCCGGCCAGAATTCTCAGAAGACTTCTTGTATAAAGCGAACGCAAACGGTCATCTCTACGATGGTATCGCCAACTTCGCTCAATTTCATCAGTGTGAAGCAATGCACACCAATCCGGTTCATGGGTTTTATCTTCCGCGTAATAAAATCTAAATACTGCTATATCATCTTTGTAAAAACAACTTGTCCAATCTAGCCATTTGACTGGCCCATGATCACTGCAAACAATCAAACAACTATCATGCATTACATTAATGCCCAAAGCGTTCATGGAAAAATATTAAGAAGACTGAAAAAAAAATCATGTACTCTTTAAGTCTTATGTCTAGACTGATGTGCACCTAATTTATTTGGACGGATATTAACTCGAAACCAAATGATGGCTTTACTATGAAAGCTGACAAATTTCATAGTAGAGCCATATTCTTTTTAACTGGCTCAATTTACGAGGTCAGAATAAAATCAACACACTATGCCAGCATTTGTTGATAAATACTGGCTAACTCTTTAGTAATAGTCGTAAGATTCAGTGTGGTGGCAGACATCTTAAAAGAAGATTCTGCCAAAGAATTTCTTACAGCCAGGTCAGAAATGCATTTGGTCAAGCAGTGAGACAAAGCACGGATGTCGCCGGGTTGGTAGATAAGCGCGTTTTGAGAATCAGTAAGCAAATCTGGAATTCCGCCCACAGGAGTAGTGATTACTGGCAGTCCATAGGAAAACGCATCAAGCATAGCCATTGGAAGCCCCTCGGCATAACTCGGCAGACAAAAAATGGATGACTGGCGGAACGCCATATCCTTACTAGAACCGCTTACCCAACCTAAAAACTCAACATTCGTATCAATCTGTAAGGTTTTCGCCAGTTGTTTGGCCGCTTCAATCTCACCGTTACCGGCGAAAACTAATTTCCAGTTAGGATGATCATCTTTCACGGCAGCGAAAGCCTTAATTAAATCCTGATAGCCTTTGCGTTGATTGACCGTTCCGGCGAATAAAATGGCATTCTGCCGCTCGATTAACATTGGCTTTACCTGTGTACAGGGGTTATATATGACCATTATTTTGTTAGTTAAATAGGGCCATTTATGGGCGATTTCTTCTCTCCAGTAATTAGATAATACAATAATCTTATCGGCATTTCGAAAAATGTATTTGTAAACAAAACTGACCCTACCATGAATGGTTGTGTTTGTGCTAAATGCGTGAAAATGCACAAGCAATTTTTTATGGAATAATTTCGTCAGAAACACAAATAATAATTTCCGAACGGCGGATACGGGTTCACTAAAATGGAGGTGAATCAAATTAGCCGACGGTAGGTGATAGAGAAAGATGAATAGTCCTTTAATCAAAATCCACAGCTTGGCTATCTTAGATCGGTCGATGTGAGTTTCAATCCAAACCATATTCCAATCTGTCCAAAGAGTCGATTGCCGATAAGCATTAATGACAGACGTAATACCACCCCGTGTCCGACTGCTGGTTGCAACGGTGACAACTTTATATTTTTTCATATTCTTTCAAATATTTCACCATAATTGCTGGAAATCCAGCAACGATCACATTGTCTGGAACATCACGTATAACGACGCTCCCTGCCGCAATGATGAGTACTATTGCCGTTTTGTCTAGTGTAGTAATCACTAATACTCCTTAAATAAATCATTTGTAAAATGAGCCGAATATAAATACCTATTAAGCATATTATTGATAGGTGAATTAACCTGTAAAGAGAGCTATCTCTTTCTTATGGAAGAATGAGACGAGCAATTCGGTGTCATTTCTGATCTCTTCTATTTTTTCTACCAGCACCCTTGTCAGGTCTTCCAAACTGAGGAACACCGTGTTCTTCAAATCCCTCTTCAGTTGGCTCCACAGCAACTCGACGGGGTTCAACTCTGGCTGTAGCCCGGCAGGGCTACCAGGTGAACCCTGCCCTTCTTGCGTGAGAGGAAGTCCTTGACCTCGTGGCAGCGGTGGATGGTCGCCCCATCCCAAATGACCATCAGGTTCTTGCGTCGGTACTTGCGACACAGGTATTCCAGAAAGCTGACTATCCCCTCGCCGTTGTATGACTTGTTCTGACCGCTCACGTACAGCCGCCCGTTGGGTGCCATCGCGGCGATCACGCGGCTTCGGCCGTCCGATCATGTGCTCCTTACCTGTCTTTTCCTCGATGACGGGCGTCCGGCCCCTCGGCGCCCAGGTGCGGCTGACAAAGGGAAGCAGCTAAAACCCTGATTCATCGACACATAGGATGACCCGATTCTCATCCTCAGCTTTTTTTTAGTCCTGGAAGTACCTCATCCCGCCACTGCTCGACCTTCTGCTTATCTTGCTGTCGAGCTTTCTTGACAGGCTTCTGTAAACTCCATCCCAGTTTTTTCAGGATACGGCCCACTTGGGTCGGGTCATAGCTCACATCGAACATTCTTTCAATCAACGAATTAACTCGCTGTCGGGTCCATACCTCTCCGCTAAACCCGTGGTACTGTGCTCCCCTTTTGAGTTCCTCCACCAGCTTTTCCAATTGATCGGCAGTCAAACGGGGTGGGGCACCCGTAGCCTTGCGGGCCAAAAGACCCGGCGCACCTGATTCTCGGTACTTCTTTAAAGTTTGGCTGACCCAGCCTTCGGTTAGCCCAAGGGCGACCGATATGTCCTTCTGACGCCAGCCGGCTTCTTTCATCTCTATGCAGCGCTTCCGGAAGGCTTCGTAATCAGATGGTTTGTATTTTGCTTTCATAATTGCAATTTACAAACTTTATGTATTTATTCACTAATCAATAATCATTTTTTTTAAAAATTAACTAATATGGAAAGTAAATATAAAATGCCACTTTCGGTATTATTTCTTAAAAGTATTTTCCAGACAATAGCGGGCTTTGCATACAGTTTATTAGTCAAATAACTTGTTCAGTTTACCGTCCCCTCCCCCTGTTTTCTTAGGGCATATTAGCATCAAATAGGATAGGTTTATAAACGATAGGTTTCTTTTTTTTGGGGAAAAAGAAAAACGTACCCGCTAGCTCCTGTATGTCACGGAGCAGGAAATATAAGAAGTAATTAAAAAAGCTATGATTGACGCTGATCCGTTGAAAAGTAGATTTCGCAGAAATTAATAAAAGGTAGGGGAAAAGCCCAATAGGCCCTGTAAATAAAATTAAGCATAAGCATAAAAAGAAACAAATGCAGGAATAACTATTTCTAATAAAAACTTTCCAGAAGTGGGGATTTAGAAAGTGCTCCCGGTTTAGCAATCCAACAAACAGAAAATCGCCACTCCTCATCATTCTTTTCATCCGGCCCACATCAATATAACTTACCGTATGATGGTTAACAAAGACTGCATTCAGGCGTTTAAGCAAAATATTTTTTTGGGCCAAGCGAAGACCAAAATCATAATCTTCACACATCTTATAACGAATATTCATGCCGCTTACAGATTGAAACGTCTCTTTGGTGATGGCGAACAATCCTCCAACAACGGATTCAGTCTTTTCCTCACTTAGCATATTGCCAAAATAGGGTGCTTTGGTAATAAATTGAAACGTATTATTTTTATAGAAATAATTAATTAAATCACCGGAAACATAATCATATTTTGGCTGCCCCAAAGAATCCAATAAACGGCTCTTTAAAAATTCTGGTTGGATTTCCATATCTCCATCCAGAAAAATCAAGTAGTCTCCTTTCGCTTCCTGCGCACCTACATTTCTGGCTACGGCCGCGTTATAGTTTTCCTCAATCCTGAAAACCTGAACAGAAGTATATCGTTTTATAATCTCGAGCGTATTATCCGTTGATGAAGAATCTATATACAATATCTCATAATCGGATAAAGCCGCGTATTGCACCGATTGAAACAAACTATTGAAACAAATTTCGGCAGTCAATCCAATATTTCTTCCGATAACAATGAAGGAGATCATACAGGCTGATAAGGTTGAGAAACTTTCACAAAGTTTATGTGATAGCTGGTGATAGCGAATAAAAACAGAATCCAGTAAAGATTATTTTGCTTCACTAAATTACCCTCAAAAAAATTATAGATCAACTGTAAAAACAAAAATGTAAATCCCCAGAGATATTCCTCTTTTCGGTGGATAAAAAAATTGTTAAAAAAAATTACTAAGTAAGTCAGCATAATAAACAAAAATAATAACAAGCCAATAATACCTAGATCAAGTGCAAGGTCTAAATACCCATTGTGTGCTGTGTCATAAATCAATTCAAGTGCTGCATTTATCTTACCAGATTCTCCCATTTCTCCTAACCAAAAAGCGCCATATCCGTAGCCTATCAATGGTTTCTGCATGATACTTGTTATAACCATATCCCAGAGTCCGACACGACCAGTAAATGTAAAATCTTTACCAGTCAATTCTACCACGAAATTTTCCGCTGAAGCACCGATCAAGACTATCGTAATCATTAAGATAAATACCAGCACAAAAACTACATATTGAATTTTTACCGACTTATGTATAAACTGTTGTAAGAACGGAAATATAAACCCAAGAGGTAAAAGAATCAGAGACGTTGTGGAGCGTGATAAGATGATCAGTACAACCGCTAGGCTTAAACCCAACAAGATTAGTATATTCTTATTCAAACGCCATAACGCCAGATTAATAATGGCGTTTCCGAGCATAACCTGACCTAACGAATTTTTATGTGTATACAAACCTCGCCAAGCTCCTTGCAACTCGGGCGACTCATCATGCATAATGCCCTGATCGGGTAATGCAAGGCCGTAGAAGAGACTTCCTATCGCAGCAAATCCTAGGGCTAGGGACGTTAATTTGAGTAGCATTGGTAGGTCAAAGCGGCACATTAAATAAAAGGCAAACAATGACGGCCCCCAAATACCAGCTGTTCTCCGCAAGGTAACATCAGGCTCTTGACTCCAACTGACCGAAGCTGTCAAGTAAAGAATAAAGGCAAGAATCAGTGGGTTAAAACCAAGTATGGTCGGAAGGGCGCGGGTTCGAAGAACCAATAAAATAAGCGTTATGCCGTAGATGCTAAACCACAGTATTTGAAAAGCGGGGTTACCCGCACTGACGTCAATAGCATCAACCGTGTCAATCAAGAAAAATCGCTGTACTGCGCCACTAAAACAGAACAGTCCGGCGATGGCGAAGATCTTTTCCCATAGTGAAGGTAATGTGTCAGCTTTAATCATAGTGATTTACCGGATAATAAGCCGATGAGCATCCGACGATCGACCAGACGGAAAATAAGCAACAGCGTAGTGTAACACAATACGCCAAAAATTACCAATACTGGTATCTGGTACGATGGCGGGCAGTAATGTTTAAGATAATTAACCGCCAGAGCCATAAGACCCGCTGCTAGCACAATTAGGCCGGTCTTCCTCCAGGGTATCGGTAAAACGTATGAACGTCGGCTTAAAAAGAAACTGATTATCAGCACTAAAGAGTCACACACAATCGTGGAATATAAAGCGCCTGTGATGCCATGTGTGGGTATCCACCAGAAATTCAGACCAATATGAATCACAGCTGCTATTGCGACGGGCCAAATTTGCAAATAGGTTTTCCGGCCAAGTTGGAAGGTCTGAACAAAATAGAACCCATACAAGCCTGACACCACTGCCGACAGCGACGACAGGGGAATAATTCGGGCTACTTGATCAATGTACTCCAGACCAAAAAACAGCCGGGCTATGGGATCAGCTAAAGCTGAAACACCGAAAGCAATGGGAGCAGTGATGCCAATTAACAATAGAAAATTGGTTTCAAGTATAGCATTTGCAGCAATGGGGCCCTCCTGATCGAGCGTGCGAATAACGAAAGGGTAAAACGCCAAATTAATAGCTTGCATTACTACCCAAGTGCTTTGCCTGGCTAATTCATAACCGACTGAATAATAACCCGTATCAGCTTTACCAATATAATAAGAAATAAAATAGCGGTCGGATAAATTGAGGATGCAACCGAAAGCGAAAGAAACCGTAAAAGGTAACCCATATCGTAGGAATTCTTTATTTAGCGTCGGCTGTAAAGAACGAATACTTGAAAATAACTGAGTCAGAAAAGTACGAGCACCTAGACTAAGAATAAGAAGGTTTGCTGTGACAAGTCCAAGTAATACACCCAAAATACTGAGATGATGCCACACCAACAGCGAACCAACACTAAGGGCAATTAATCCCTTCAGAACTCCATAGATAGAATATCTGCCTGGTGAAAGACGAGCCCGAAGGAACTCCAGCACCAACTCAAATAATGCATCTGACCATAGCAGTATTAGCCCTGTCAGGACAAGTGTTTTAGATATACCTTCTCTCTCTCCCAAAACTATAGCTGGCAATACCACCAAACCTGTTAGAAGACAGGATGCTAAATAGCCAATGGCTGAACTGGCATACAGCGGTTCAGGATCATTGACGCGTGTTGGCAGAAAGCGGAGAAGTGACACACGCTGCCAGAAATAGAACAGCATACTCATCATAGCGACAGTAGCAGCAATGAGCGCATAGCCACCATATTCCTTGGGTGACAGGATCCGTGTATAAATTGAAACGGTCAAAAAACTTAACAGGCCCGACACGACGCGCCCCGCTAAGTAGACCATACTGTGTGCTCTAAACATTAATTGAACTCTGTTGGGAACAACGTGAGGGTAACTCCATATACAAGGGGAGGCTATATGGCATTAACGTTTCCTTTTGCCATGCTTGTGATGGTCCACCAGCATATAGCTATGTCAAGTGCTAAACTGCGGTGTTTTAGATAGAAAAGATCATACTTCACACGATGCTTCATTTTCAAAGGGTGATCTGTTAAGCCACGGACACCTTTTGCCTGAGCTAATCCCGTCATACCGGGATGAATTTGATACCGCTTTTCATAGTCTGGAATTTCATAACAAAACTGAGCATCCAACGGCAATGGATGAGGCCGAGGACCAATTAGACTCATATCGCCCCTCAAAACATTCAAAAATTGAGGTAGCTCGTCCAAATTGCTTTTTCTTAGCCACCTACCGATTGGCGTTACCCGCGGATCATTTCTTCTGGCTTGCTTAAAGTCGCCTGGGCCATAGACATACATCGATCTAAACTTATAACAATAGAAAATTCGACCATTAAGTCCTGTTCGAAACTGCTTAAAAAAAATAGGACCGGGTGAACTGCAATAAACAAGTATACTAAGAATCGGCACCAACCAGCTTAACAAGAAAATAAACAGGATAATCACTACTACCAAGTCAAATAATCGTTTTGTAAAATGATCATAGGTGACTTTTGAAGAAAGAACTATATTGTTCGGCTCAATATAGGCTCTCTCTAGTTCGGGATAGGTTAACATAAGCAATGAAATAAAGTGTGTGTTGACTGAATATTAAAACTTTGCTAAAAAAATTTACTCTAAACTTATGAGGAATAATAGTGTGCTTGTTCGGGTTTATAATTAAGGTGATATGATGCTTCCTCAGGCACATCGTTTAAAACGATCAAGGGCCTAGAGAACCTGTTTTCTAGGTTGATATAGTCAATTATTTGGAGACAATTTTTAGGTGTAATATCATGTCTGACAACGAACAGCGTTGTATCAGCAAACGGAGCCAGTAGTTGAACATCGGATATAATACTACTCGGTGTGGTATCAACTAGTACGAATGCAAATCGCTGCTTCAAAGCATTCAGTAATCTTGTTAATTTAGGATTACAAATCAGCTCATCGGGTGAGCTATCTACGAAACCACTGGATACTAAATACAGCTGGTCATAACCAGGAATCGGCTGAATAATAGCCTCGATTTCACATTCGCCTTTTAAATAATTACTGATTCCTAGCTTGTTAGATACGCCGAAATTTTTGTACAGTCTGGGACTGCGTAGATCCATTTCTACCAGTACAGTTGGAAAATTGGCCAAAGCCAAACTAGCCCCCAAATTTTGTGAAAGCATTGTTTTTTCTTCTCCACTGATGATGGACGTTATTAACAAAACTAAACCTTGAGAAGATTGACTTTGCATCAAAAGGAGATTAACCCTCAAGCCTTGTATCTGCTCAGAAATAGAAGATTGATGCATACTGCTGACGACCAGCGATTGAGCTAATGGATCTTGTATAATTTCGCCTGAAATGGGAACAGCTATTTGCTGCTCAATACCTTTTTGCTTACCAAAAATTTTCTTCCCGGCAATAACTCCCAAAGGACAAGAGAGCCCGACTAAAATAAAAAAGCCCAAAATCTTAATTTTTACAGGTTTAATTGGATCACTAGTCGATTTTGGTGGGTCAATAATAAGGTTATCGGAAAAAGCTGCCCCCAGTGAAAGTGCCATCTCTTCCCGCTTTTTCAGCATGTATGTGTATAATTCATTCTTGATAGTTTGCTGCCGGGTTATATCAATCAATGCTCGTTCTTGTTGAGGTATAGTACGAATCTGAGACTCTAACACCGCATTTCTATTTTGCAATTGCTGTTTTGAGCTGTTAAGCATCGTGCGCATTGTTTGAATATTTTCCTGAATACTCAAGCGTCTTGCATTTATTTGATTTGTTAATTTATTTACTAAGAAGTTTTGGTCAGAGGTGAGCTTTTCAAGTTCAGTGCGTTCTTGCTCAAGCTGATTCAGTCGTTCAACCGAGCCAATCAATGCCTGGTCCTGCAATCCTAGGGTGGAGGGAGAAATGCTACGTTTCCCCGCTTGATTTTTCATATATTTTTCAAGATCGTCAAGGGTGGCAAGCTGAATCATAACCTGATTGACCTGTGTGTCATTATCCTGTGCGGTTTTTAAGAGATTATCCGCCTGATTGCTTAAATCCGTTATCTTCTGGGTTGATTTATAGGACTCTACTTGATTTTCAACTCGAACCACTTCGGCTGATAGATCTTTAATGCGCTGGTCAATGAAATGGAGTGTGGTAGCCGCTAGTTCATTTTTTTCCAATATGGAAGCTTGCGTATACTCCCTAAGAAGCTGCGTTAAGACAGCCTCTCCTCTGGTGGGTAAAACGTCCTCGATTGTTAATTGAACAACAGTAGAGTTTTTGTCCGCAGGTTCAACTTTCAGTTCTTTCAACAATTGTTCGACCCGCTGTTTAATTGGCACAAATCGTAACTTGAATAGCTGATTTTTATTAGTCAGTGGTTGTTTGGGAGTAACAAGGAGCATACCATATGCAGTTAAAATCGGCTTTCCAACCGGATACTCTATGTTATCAATACGCATTGTACTAGGAGTCGGAAAAGAAATTTCTAAATCTTTAGAATATAAAAGTGGAGTAGCTTTAATGTACTTAATGTCGAAAGGAACAGTTTCGAAGATCTCCCAATTTCCTAACTGTTTCGGTTCATAGTAACGAACCGTAAGGTTCAGTTTCTCAACAACCCGCTTCATCAGGATAGATGAGTACAAAACCTCTATTTCATTCTCGATATTTTTTTTTGTCAACAAAGCTGAGCCCTCATTCTGTGTATTAATTTCCTCGATTCCTTTTTGCTGGTCTTTAATTAATAATTTGGCAGAGACTTGGTATATTGGCTGTTTATAAACAAAATATGAGTAGCATAGCCCCATTGAAATGACCAGCGCCACTAGAAACCAAGGCCATTTTTGGAATGACTGCCTCAAAAGATCTTGGAGAAAGAAGCTTTCAGGTGCTTGATATTGATGGATAACTACCGGTGGACGAGTCATTGGGAAAATATTATTTTAATTAAAACCTAGTAAAAAATATGGCCAGAGAAGTGAGTGTACCGACAATGAGCGGTGCAATCACATAAATACGATCTGTACTGGCAAGTCGATTTTTACTTGGCTCAACGTAGACAACATCATTTGAATGCAGGTAGTAGTAGGATGAGCGAAAAAAATCACGCTTTGTCATATCAATTTTAGTAAAGGTTTTATGACCGTTCTCCTCCCGAATTACCATTACATTCGTTCTTCGACCATAAATAGTGATATCGCCGGCCAGCCCTAATGCTTCGGGCAGGGTAATTTGTTCGCTGTTGATGGGAAAAAAACCTGGACGAGCCACTTCTCCCAATACTGAGATTCGGAAGTTCTGATTTCGAACGCTCACGCTCAACTCATTGAATTGTGGCTTTAACTTATCCTGAATGAGCGTTTCTGCCAGCGAATTAGTTAGCCCATTCACTTCTACTTTTCCAATTACTGGAATAGTGATATATCCGTCATGGTCAACCCGATAGCCTCTCCCTGTTGAAGATGAATTTGGTAAATTGCCCTGCTCACTTTGGGAAGCGGGGGCATAGGAATTAAACAGTGCAGAAGCCTGCGTGCTAAGGGTATTGATTTGAATCGACAGATTATCACCTACTTTAATAGTCTGTTCATACACGGGTGGCAAACTAAGTGTGTTCTCTCTTTGATTTGCTGACTGAAACATTATTACACTTTTTGGAGAGCTGCAATTCATTAAAACAGACGAGGTGATTACAAACCCTATCAACCTTATTAGTTTTCTCATGGATATGTCTCAATATTTGAAATATTTGTAAGATTTCACTTTGGTAAAAACGTAGGACAATCACTTGTTCATTAAATGTCCACGTAGGAAATAAAAAACAAATAGAGTATTCGTTGTAAAGTACCTTCGGAATAGTCGGGTCGGCTCTTGGCTAAGACGAAAGAGCCACTCTAAGCCAAATCTTTGCATCCAATTAGGAGCACGGGAAAATTTACCAGCCAAAACCGGCAACGCTCCCCCAATTCCTAATAAAACAGCAGGAATACGGTGTCGCATTCGGGAAATCCATACTTCTTGCCGAGGGCATCCAAGCGCAACGAAAACCAACTGCGCTCCAGAATCAACGATTCGTTTAACGTCAAGGTCTTCTTCTTCGGATGTAAGTGCACGGAAAGGTGGGGAATAAGTACCAGCGATCTTTAATGAAGGAAATTTTTGCTGGCAGGTGTGGAGTGTAGCCTGTAGAACATCAGTAGTACTACCATAAAAATAAACAGATAAATCCTCCTCACAAGCTCGATCTAACAGATCCGGTAAGAAATCTAAACCTGTTACACGTTCCTGTTTACGCTGGTAGATCGCCCGAATTGCCCAGACCAGTGGAACCCCGTCTGCAACCACCCAGGTCGCATTATTTACACAGTCGGCTAGATACTTATTTTGGGTTGCCTCAACAACCATATGAACATTAGCAAAGCAAATGCTGCTACTACGCTTTTCGCGAGCGGCGGCTATTACTTCTTCCTGGATCTGGTGGTATGAACCCGCATTTATATGAAGGCATACCACCCTAGATCGAGACAAATTGTTCTCGAGGGCAGTAGAATGAAGATTGTAATACATTTTTAGTGTGTGTATTTGTAAAGTTACCAACTTTTAGAAATATTCCAAAAAGATGAGTAACGTATTGCCATAATATACCTATTTGTTCGATAGGCTACTCCTAATAGCGAAAAAAAGTTATATGACTGTTAGTTAAGTAAGCGGTCACTCTTTTAAAGAGTTTTACTTACCATATGCGTTCTACAAAATGGTAACGATTAAAATATTGAACCTGTTTAAATTTATTTATGAGTTTCGAGAATTCTTTTCAAGAAAATGATTATAAACCCAAAATAATGCTATCACAACCAGTCGTGGGCTTAGTTTTCCTAACGCATAGGCAGCGACTTGAATGCATAAAGCCCGGTATTGGCTGTTTCAATGACAAGTTGGCCACCACATAACTCATTGTCAGATAAATACTTACACTTCACTCCGTTACTATTGTTGGGAGCTTTGTTTAAGCTTGACGTTTTAGAGCTTTTTTTCATAAGACAGCACAAATCTTAAACAGCTTCAATAGGTAATGACTCGGATGCGCTAAAAAAGACTTACGCATTGGTTGGCATTAGAGATTATCGCTTGAGTCCTTTTTTCAGATAGTATATCTTAATTATGAACATAACTAATGCCTAGTAGGGGTACCTTTCACTTCGGGCAAGGCCGAGTCGAGTGCTATCGAGCTGGTGCCCACGCAGGTAACACCCGTCAACAGAGCAGCGGATAAAATTTTTAAGCGCATAAGTTTTGTTGACATAGGTGAAATAATATTGAAATGACTTCAGTCAGCGAAGTACCTTAGCAGTTGCCTCTTTCTTCTGCAAAGTACCTTCTATGTTAGCTTAAAAAAAATACCTTATACCAAGTATTTTTGGGCCTATTGCGCCTATAATTTGTATCTGATTTACGGACCCGCCTTACTTTGTGCCTATTCCTTAGGGAATAGTACTTGTAATTGAGCCGATTTAAAATTACGCGATTCTCATCAGCCAGCAGTCGCCCTTCGGTATAAGCCGTGATTAGAACTATTTCTTAAAAACAATAGATTAATCCACGATTAATACGGTTTTATATCAGGATAGTCCTTCGTGCTAAGCCTTCATTGGCTACTTCCTTTACTTTATTAGGATTTTATGGCCCGAGATATAACCGTTTTGCATCCGAATCTCTATCAATAAAATAACTGGAATTCTTATGTGTGGTAAGGCTAAGTTCACATGACTCTCTTTAACGGCGTACCTCGAGAGCTCCTGTCCGTTTTCGCTATAGACAACTACCTCATTAAATATTTGATCAGAATCAATAGTAACCGTACGTGTATCACCTACTGGATTGGGGAAAATCAAAACACTGGGCTTCATCGCTTGTGGAGTAGACCCGCCTGATAATCTACCCGAATACTCATAGGCTCCAATGTCAGGCACGTTGCCTACGGGGCGTTTTCTTCTCGAATAGTCAAATGAATTTGTCAGTTGCGATGAGCCTGCATTAATGGCTGGGCTACCAGCACTCAATCGAAAATCGGATGTTAGTTGCGAACCGGCATTTAAGAACTTGGGGTCTGCAATGAGACAAGTAGTATTGAAGAAGCTGGCATCGCCGCCTCCGAAGTGAAGGTTATTACCATATTCAATCATCTGGTTCTCTTCACCAGTATTAATCTTTTTACCAGGAAGGGATACTAGAATATTATTAAAAATTCGGATGTCATCACTATGATTCGCCAGAATTTGTCCAACATTGATGGCATCGCTTTGATTGTTCCAGTATGTCGTGTTATGCACCACATCCACATGCTTACTCAGAAAAAGCAGAATACCTGCTCCCCCATTGTGCCATACGATATTGTTTTCGATCAGCGTCCGGCCATTATAAGGTCCAATTTTCGAGTCATTTTGTTGGTTTTGATTGTCATCAATAATAATACCGTTACCATCTGTTATTTGGCAATTTCCTGCTGGCCAGGGCACTTCCTGTCGATTGTTAAAGCAAATATTGCGTCGAATAACATTATGGTACCCTGCTTGCATGTCAAAATTCCATAACTGATAAAGTGTAATACCACTGGTGGCGTATATACTGTACCAACAATTATTATAGACAGTATTATCCTCGATTGTTAAATAGTCGGCCTGATTCACCCCTATTGCTGCCCCGCCGCAATGATGGATGTTGTTATGGGTAAAAACCAGATGATGGGGATGCTCACCGATACGGCCGTCGACGCCAATACCGTAGCCATTGAACCGTGGATCAGGATTTGACTTGCTAGAGTCGTTGCAACTCCCAGGCTGGTTTAGTGCCTCTGTGAGCGTAAGTGCTGTAGAATACCCTTCAATTTCAAACCCGGTAATTCTGATATAGCTTGCGCCGTTGAGTATATAAAAACCCTGCCATCCTGTGAAATGTACCTTAGGCCTATGTCCGGGATAATTCATATATACAATGTAGGCAGATGATGTACCGCTCCGCGTCAACTCGGCAACTGCACAATTCGAGCACTCATTTGTGTACACTCCACTCATGACAAACACCGTATCGCCGGGAGCGGTTAGATCGGCCGCCGCTTGAATGGTTTGTTTGGGCGTGTTCGTTGAGAGCCCTGCATTGCGGTTATCTCCCGCCGGACTAACAAAATAATTAGTAGCCCAGCACCAGGGATAAGATGATAATACCAACAAAGCACAAAGAACTAACTGCTTCATGTCCTAGAATCTAATTCTGAATAACGTCACTCTAGCTAGTGCCTGAATCGAATAAATTCGATTCAGGCACCGTCCTAAGAAATTTGGTTGCGTCCAAGAATGAATCAAATGGCCGGGCGAAACTGGAGTTACGCTCCTCACTCATACAACTCTCCAATCATGGAATAGGTGCTGAGTGTCGGCTTAAAGTCAGCCATTTCATTTCTCACTCACTTTCTCACTTTCGTTCAAAGCTGCTTGAATGATTCGAGCAGTTTCTTGGTCGTTCGGCGCATGAAACATTGTGTTATGATTGCCAGGCACCTCATAAACCGTCACTCCTTTAAGTGCATATTTTTTCCAACCCAAAAAAGCAAAATCCATGACAAAGTAGGAGCGTTTTCGAGCCCGGAACAAAGTAACGTGACCATCAAAAGGCCTGATAATGTGCTTTTCATACGCTTTTTCCAAATTTGCCTTAATAGGGGCTAAATAATACAACATATCGTCCGGCTTCGATTTTTCCCGCAGACCAATGGCCTCTAAAATTTCAGTTATTTTTCGTCTGTAAAACTTCTTCTGATAGGCAATCGTATGCGCAGGATCGTGTATAAATGAACGAATCACCCATATTAGCTTGGGAAACTGCCGCCGGATGCGTTTGTAAAGATTACTGGCATCCAGCAAATGCGAGGTCACAATTTCCGTGTCCGTATCTAAGATGCCCAGCAGACGAATTTCCTTATCCATTGCGTAAAGGATTCGTGCCATTTCTACGGCAATGTAGCCCCCGAAGGAGTAACCGGCCAGTGCATAGGGGCCTGTCGGATTCTGTTCAAGCAGTTCACTGACGTAAAAAGCAGCCATGTCTTCCATATTATCCAATGGCTCGTCCTGCCCGTCGAGCCCCAGCGCCTGGAAACCATATACTGGCTGATCTGAGTCCATTTTATTGGCTACACTATTGAAATTCAATACATTCAATCCATCACCATGGACGAAGTAGATCGGCATTTTGTTACCTGTGGGCTTTATAGGTACCAGCGATTTCCAGGATGTTGCTTTTTTATCAGTTTGCAGCAGGGCAGCTAGTTTCGAGATGGTTGGATACTCGAAAAGTGTGGAAAGTGGCAGCCGTTTCCCGGTTTCTTGCTCGATTCGGGTCATGACCTGCACGGCAATCAGCGAATGTCCACCAAGCTCAAAAAAATCGTCAGTATCGTTGATTGTTTCTAGTCCGAGAACATCCGACCAAATGGCCGCTACCAATTCTTCTTCTTTCGTCTGTGGCCGAACGACTACCGGAGCCGCCAATTGGCTTTCATTTTCCGGTTTAGGTAATGCCTTCCTATCAATTTTCCCATTGGGCGTAAGTGGTAGTTGGGGTAACAGGACGAACTCACTCGGCACCATGTAATCCGGCAAAAAATCCTTCACTTGCTGTTTCCAACGTTTGCGCCATTCGGAGAATTCCCTCTCACCAGGGGTAGTTTTTGGCACTACATACGCGACCAGATGCGGATAGCCGGGCCGATCCTCACGGGCTACCACCACGGCGTCTTTAATATCGCTACTCTTCAATAGAGCATGGTCAATCTCACCAAGTTCAATACGATACCCTCTAATCTTGACTTGCTGATCTATTCGGCCCAAACAATGAATCTCCCCAGTGGCCGTCCATTTGCCTAAATCGCCGGTGCGATAAAGTAATCCATCGCCAAACTGGTTTTTAACAAACTTTTCAGTATTCAGTTCGGGCCGGTTATGGTATCCACGCGCCACGCCCGCCCCGGCAATGGTAATTTCGCCTACCGATCCAATGCCTAGCTGGTTTCCGGCATCATCCAGAATGTACACTTGGGTATTATGAATGGGCCGCCCAATCGTAATTAAATTGTCAGAGGGGAGGATTTGCTTTCCCGTTGAATAAATGGTTGTCTCCGTTGGGCCGTACATGTTCCACAGCGAAGCACATCGAGCCATCAGCTTTTGGGCCAAATCTTTCGCCAATGGTTCTCCACAACACAGTACCTTCAGCGGCAGGGGCGTATCCCAGCCAGCCGCCAGCATCATTTTGTAGGTCGCGGGCGTAGCCTGAATAATTGAGATCTTTTCTTTTTTAATGATTTCCAGCAGCAGACGACCATCGCGGGTTGTTTCGGTATCAGCGAGTACGAGCGTCGCGCCGACCAAGAGGGGTAGAAACAATTCCAAAACGGCAATGTCAAATGATATCGTAGTAACCCCAAGCAAACGGTCGCCCGGTGTAATACCTGGCCAATCGATTATGCTCGTTAACAAATTGACAACGTTATGATGCTCGATCAATACCCCCTTAGGCCTACCCGTTGAGCCAGAAGTATACAAGATATAGGCTAAATCGTTACTTCCAGCGGCTATAGCTGGCTCACTTATGTTTAACCTGGACGATTCGGCCAATGCTTTTTCCACCTCGATTTCCACGACTGACATATTCAATCGACCAGCGTATTTTTGAGAAGTAATGACCATTCGGGCCGACGAATCGGTCAACATGTAGGCAATCCGGTCGTGTGGATAGGACGGGTCAAGAGGTAGGTAAGCCGCTCCAGCTTTCAGGATGGCCAGCAGCGAAATCAGCATTTCGGGCGAACGGTCGAGGGCTACCCCAACGATGTCGCCTCTTTGGATGCCTTGCTTAATAAAATACGTTGCTAACTGATTCGCTGTTTCATGCAAATACCGGTATGTCAGCTTCTGGTGCTGAAATTCAAGAGCGGTTTTTTCCGGAAACTGTGCTGCGGTTTGAGCCAGCAGTCGATGGAGTGGCTGTTGTGGCGAAGCAGGTATTGGTTCCTGCTGAGCCGGGGCCTCCACGGGCTTATTGGTCACTGACCATTGCAAGGTATTGACGCTTATTAATGGATTTGCAATGACCTCACGGAGCAGGTTTTCAAACCCAGCCATCATCGCACGAATGGTTTCAGGTTTGAATAACTGGGTATTATATGACCATTCCAAAGTCAACGACTTCTCAGAACCGGACGCGTTTACAAATAATTCAAAATTTTCATATGCCCGTGGGTTACTCATAAGTTGGTAAGTCAACCCATGAAAACTGACGCCATCAGACAAACCCATATCGACATTGAAAATTACCGGTACCAGCGGTATCCGTGACGATTCGCGGGCGATAGCAAGTTTTTTCAATAAACTACCAAATGTCAGCCGTTGGTGATCGTAGGCATCAATTAACTCGGACTTACGTTGCTTTAGAAAATCTATAAACCGAATTCCTTCCGGCAGGTGCGAACGCAGGGGTAGCAAATTAACACAATGTCCAACAAGCCGGTAGTCACCCGTGACAGATTGCCCCGCTGCTGGTAATCCAATGCTGATCGTATCCTGACCGGTCAAGCGGTGCAGCCATACGTCAAAAATCGTGACTAACGTGGTGACGAAACTACATCCGGCTTCGCGGCCCCTATTTTTTAGGGCAGATACCAGCGTTTCGTCCAGATCAAAGTCTAATCGATGACTTTTGTAGGTACGGACGCGAGGGCGTGGGAAATCAGTCGGCACGTCGACCACTGGAACGCCTTGTTTGTATAAGTCGAGCCAGAACTTTTGAATCTGCGCGTATTGCGGACTTTGTTCAAATGAAATCTGTGCCTCAGCAAATTCTCCAAACAGAACCGGTTCAGGCAAATTAACGAATTGATTCTGAACGTTTGCTGAATATAATGTACCCAAATCCTGCATTAATATACCCATCGACCAACCATCACAGATGATGTGATGGGCGGTCAAGATCAGATACGAATCGTCCGCTGAAACCATCAACAAAGCCGCTTTGAATAAAGGCCCATGCAGCAGATCGAAGCAATATTCGGCCTCCTGCCGGAGATAGTGGGCCACGGCTTGGGCCTGTTCAGTAGGTGGTTTTACAGAATAATCTTCGAATTGCACCTGGACAGGCAGGTCGCGAAAGATAATCATCTGCCGACCATCGGCACTGAAAGCGGAGCGGAGCGACTCATGTCGCCTGATGAGCTCTCGTACGGATTTTTCCAAGGCAGCCCGCTCGGGAACGCCCTGGAAGCGGAGAGAAACCGACTCGTTGTAGGCCCGGTTGGCATCTTCGCCGCCTAATGCGCAGGCCATCCAGATTTCCATCTGCGGCTCAGTAGTTGTCGTTAACCGACCTATCTCGGGGCCCTCAAATGGGTTAAATTCTAATGGAGTGGTGATTTCAGGTAAGAGGGAGTCGACCATAAGAGTCTATTTTATTCCGATTTGCAAATAATTTCCGGGCTTATCCGGGTCAGCTAAAAACCAACCCGGATTACCTGCCTTGTCCCGACCTAGCCTGGCTCCCGGAACCGGTGGTTGATTCAGCTCGTCTACCTCCGGTGGCATAGCCTTAAAGAAACCAGCTTCAATCATTTGTTTTAAACTTTCACGGAAAAGCGCGATCACTTGGTCAATTTCTTCATCTGTAATTGCCTCGGTGATAAAGCAGGGAAAGCCGTCCCATATATGAATTCCTTTTTCCCGCATCAGCGTGAACAATAGTTCACTGTAGGCAATTTCCTGATGAAATTTGATTTTCCAAAGCGAACCGAACTGAGCCACAAAGAGCGGCAGTTGCTGACGCCTGAACTCGGTATTGAGGCTGTCGGTGAGTCGCTCAGCCTTTGCCGTCAGGCTACGCTGCAACTGCGGACCTTGCTGTTTCAGGTAGTTTAATGAAGCCCGGGCGGCGGCTAGCGCTAGAGGGTGACGCACGAAAGTTCCGGCGAAATAAGTGACGCCAACCTCCGGGAACGACCTGTCGCCGTACTGCCATGATCCCCCGTCAAGGGCATCCATAAAACGTTTCTTTCCGGCAATGACCCCAATAGGCAACCCACCGCCAGCTACTTTTCCATACGTGCCCAGATCGGCCTGAATGCCAAACAGCCCTTGGGCTCCCGCCGGGTGCATCCGGAAACCGGTGATAATTTCGTCAAAAATCAGTACGGTACCGGCTTCTTCGGTTACAGTACGCAGTTCTTTCAAAAATTCAACGGGCCGAAATTCCGGGCGGCGACTCTGCACGGGTTCTACCAGAACTGCGGCGATCTCCTGCGCCCGTTCGCGGATGATATCCATGCTTTCCTGGGTACCATAATCCAGAATAAGCATATTTTGCACCGCCTGCGGCATGATTCCCGGCGCCGCCGGGAACGACTTCAATTTCTTGGTTCCCCGAACAATCACTTCATCGATGATACCGTGGTACGATCCCGTAAAGGCCACAATCAACGATCTACCCGTTACCGTTCTGGCTATGCGCATGGCGCCCAATACCGCTTCGGACCCCGTGCTACACAGAGCGGCCCGGTCGGAGTTGGTCAACTCGCAGACTAATTTGCAAACCTCACCTGCTAGTTCGTGTTGGGGCCCGACTTCAAAGCCATCATCCACCTGTCGATGCAGTGCTTCTTTTATGTGATCGGGTTGATAGCCAAACATATTCGAGCCAAACCCATTGAGCATGTCGATGTACTCGTTCCCATCGATGTCCCACAACCGACTGCCCTTTGAGCGATTGACCACAATGGGATACACCAATTCTTTCGTCAGCGGTTTAAAACCTGATACCACGCGAGGATCTGCCATGTGGGGGCGGTTTTGCTGCGTGTATAATTTGCTTCCCGCCGTCTTTTGCGTGTATCGTTCGGTCAAACGATTGAGGAAATCCTGTTGCGGAGCCGTGAGTTCGGTCTCCTGCCGTTCGATTCGCGCGGCCGCGCCAAAGGGCTTTTTAATGTCGGCCGCTTCTTCGGCCGTAAGGTCGGTTGCCTTAACGGCTGATGCTTCTCCAGTTGGTTGCCCGTTCGACTGTTGCTTTCCATTGATATGACCATTATTACTCTGACCGGCCGTAGTTGGGGCAGGTACAGACAGCGGCAGGGAATTATTACCACCCTGTAATAACGTAATCTGCTGTGATAGTATCTGCAATTGTTGCGCAATCAGTCCAATTGCTGTATTGGAGTCTCTTTGGTTAGTAGTATAATTGACGGGAACATTCGATACTATTGCCGGAGTCGGGGCGGCTTGAGCAGATGGCGCGGGTTGATATGCTCCGGCGGGCAAATTCTGATCCAAATAAGCCACCAGCAGATCGGGCGATGCGTATTCTTCATTCAGTTGCCGGAATGTCAATGGCAGACCGAATTCTTTTTTTAGCACTATTGCAATCTGCGTCAATAGCAACGAATCCAGTCCCAGTTCAATAAAAGTCTGGTCAGGCCTAGCTTCCGCCATCTCAAAGCCCGAAGCGTCTTCTACGATGGCTTTGACTTTTTCTAGTAAATTGTCTTTTCTCATTACTTTCGTGTGTGATTGTTTTTCAATTAGTGTTACCTCAGGTTCGGGAGCGCCCGGCAACGGACTAGCGGTTACTGGTAGTACCGGATCGACCCAGCACCGTTTTTTATCGAATACATAGGTGGGAAGTACTTGCCTGGACCTCTTCTGACCAGCGTAGAATTGGCGCCAGTCAGGCTCGATACCGTTGAGCCAGAGTTGCCCGAGTGTCTCGAGTAGCATCCGGTACTCGGACGAATCTGCTTTAGGTAGTTGCAGGCTGTTCAAAGCCGTCACTTTACGCGAACCGGCTTGCTGCCGCGCCATGGTAGTCAGTGATCGACCGGGGCCTACTTCCAGAAAGACCGATTGTGTAGGTTCAAGCAGCGTTTCGAGCGCGTCGGCAAAGCGTACTTCCTGCCGCAGATGATTTGCCCAATACACCGGGTCTGTTGCTTCGGCATCCGTCAGGTACTTACCGGTTACCGTCGAAACTACCACACGTTGCGGTCGCTGCAAAGAAATACTTTTTACCAGTGTAGTGAACCGGGGAACGATAGGGTCCATCATGGACGAATGAAAGGCATGGCTCGTGGGCAGCAACCGATTGGGGATTTGCTGCAAGTTCAGTTGCTGGGCAAAAGAGGCTACCTCATCATCTGGGCCCGCTACGACGCATAATTGCGTCGTGTTAATAGCCGCAATAGACAGGGTTTCGGGTAATATAGCCTGCAACGAATTTGCTTCCATCCGAACCGAAAGCATACTACCCCGAGGCAGTTCACTTACCATTCTACCCCGACCCGCGATCAATTTCAATGCGTCAGGTAATGAGAAAACACCGGCCAGATGAGCCGCGACAAATTCGCCGATACTGTGTCCGCACAAAACGGTAGGTTCAATCCCCCAGCTCATCCACAACCGCGCCAGCGCGTACTCTGTCACAAACAAAGCCGGTTGGGTGTAGCGCGTATCCGTCAAGCGGGCTTCTGCCACTGCATCGGGCGTGGCGGGGTATATTACTTCTCGCAGATCAACTTCAAATTCATTTTTCAGCAATTCGGCACATTCGTCAACCGCCTGTCGGTACACCGCTTCATTTCCGTAAAGCTCCCGGCCCATATTAAGGTACTGCGCGCCCTGTCCTGGAAAGAGAAAGGCCAGTGCACCCGGATGTTGTGTCAGAGTATTGGCCGTTGGATTAGCCAAGGTAGTTAAGGCTTCAGGTACTTCAGATGCCACTACAAACTGCCTATGATGGAAACCGGGACGAGTAGTTTGCAGCGTGTAGGCTATATCAGCTAGAGGTTGGTCGGGATGTTGCCGGAGATGATCAGCCAGTCGTGCGGCGTAAGCCCTCGCACTCTCTGCCGACTTTGCCGACCATGTCAGCAAATGAAGAGGGCGGCTATCGCCGGACTGCTCCAGTTTATTTTCCGCTTCCTCAAGTACCACATGGACGTTAGTACCCCCCACGCCAAAGGAACTCACCCCGGCCCGGCGTATTTCGTCTGACGCCCAGTCAGTCAGTTTGGTTGGAACAAAAAATGGGCTATTTGCAAAATCGATGTTTGGATTGGGTCGCTCAAAGCTCAGCGAAGGCGGAATTTGCTTATAATATAAAGCTAGCGTTGCCTTAATAAAACCCGCCACGCCAGCTGCCTGGGTCAGGTGGCCCATATTACTTTTGATGGAGCCGATAGGGCAATACTGATTGCGCGGTTGGGGGCCAAAGGCCATCATCAAACCTTCCAGTTCAATGGGGTCGCCAAGAGGCGTGGCCGTTCCGTGCGCTTCAAGGTACCCAATCGTACCCGGGTCTACCTGGGCTTCGTCGAGCGCCATCCGAATAGCCGCGGCCTGGCCTTCGGTACTTGGGGCCGTAAAACTACCTTTGCCGCCTCCGTCGTTGTTGACACCTACCCCCTTGATCACGGCGTAGATCCGGTCACCATCCCGTTGGGCGGCTTCCAGATTTTTTAGTAAAACTACCCCCGACCCGTCACTGAAAACAGTCCCGGTACCCTCGGCATCGAAGGATCGGGTGTGGCCAGTGCGGCTAAACATGGCGCCTTCCTGATACAAATGGCCGCTGTTGACGGGGGCCGTTACACTAGCGCCTCCGGCCAGCGCCAGGTCACATTGGCCTTTGCGAATACTTTCGACGGCCTGCGAAATAGCCAGCAGCGAGGTGGAACAGGCTGAATACACGCTCACCGCCGGTCCTTTCAAATCCAGTTGATAAGCCGTCCGCGATGCTATATAATCCTTTTCGTTGACGGTCATGGCCTGAAAGGAACCGATCTGGTCGACAACGGCCTGGTTCGGCAGGACGTTGTTGAGGTAGTAGGTATTGTTGCCACATCCGGCATACACCCCAATCCGACCGGGGTAGAACTTGGGTAGGTAGCCCGTTTGCTCCAGTGCTTCCCAGGCGATTTCGAGGAAAACCCGCTGCTGCGGGTCCATCACTTCGGCGAGTTTCGGCGTCAGCCCGAAAAAAGCCGCATCGAACTCCTGAATACCCTTGATTATGCCGCGTGCTTTTACGTATAAGGCATCACGTTTGGTCGCGTCTGGAATAGAAGCATCCAATTCATCAGCACCAAAGAATTGGATTGTCTCCTGCCCGGTTTTCAGAACCTCCCAAAGTTCATCGATGCTGTTGGCACCGGGAAAGCGGCCAGCCATGCCGATTACGGCTACGTCAGCAGATTTAGTGGGCGGTATTAGATTGGGTTCAGCAGATTGAGGGACTACTGCCTTTTGTTCCAGGGAAACAATAATCCCCGCAATGGTAGGATGCTGGTAAAGCTTGGTGACCAGCAACGTGCGACCAAGCTGCTGCTTCAAGGCGGCAATTGTTTTTTGGGCCAGAAGCGAATTGCCCCCTAATTCAAAGAAATTATCGTCCAACCCAACCCGTTCTATGCCCAGTATGGCACCCCATAAGGCAGCTATTTGCTTTTCAAGTTCCGAAACCGGCTCCCGGTACAAAACCCCAAGGGCGGGACGTTGGCTACCAGGTTTGGGTAGTTGTTTTTTATCGACTTTGCCACTTACCGTTCGGGGGAAGTCTTCCAGCCGGACAAAGTGCGAGGGTACCATAAAATCGGGTAGTTGTTTTTCTATCCCCTTTCGCAATTTTTCCAGGTCATACGCATCGGTTGTGACCACATATGCAACGAGTTGCTTCTGCCCGGGTATATCTTCGCGGGCTACTACCACCGCTTGCCGGACACCGGACTGCGTGGTCAGAGCCACTTCAACTTCCCCGAGTTCAACTCTATTTCCCCTTATTTTTACCTGATTATCTTTCCTCCCATGAAACTCGATGGAGCCGTCGGGCATATAGCGAGCCAGATCCCCGGTTCGGTATAAAGTTGCCTGCCCTTTTTGCGGATGACTCCAGGGTACGAACATTTCGGCAGTCAGCTCAGGCCGGTTGAGGTACCCATCCGCCAGACAAACGCCACTGATTCCAATTTCACCCACTTCACCAGCGGGTACTACCTGGCGGGCTTCGTCGAGAATCAAAACGTCAGCACCGGTAATTGGCTGGCCGATACTTGGTACTTGTGGCCAGTGCTGCGCATCGCCTTTCAGTTTCAATGTCGTCACCCAGATACTAGCCTCGGTTGGACCATACACGTTCATGAGGGTACATTCGGGGCGAGCGGCAAAGAACCGGGCAATCTGTGGCGTTATTTTAAGGAGCTCGCCACCCGTAATTATTTCCTGTAGGTAGTCCTCAACATCCGGCTCTTCATCAGCCGCTTCGGCCAGATATTGCAGCACTACATAAGGCAGAAAAACCCTGTGAATACGGTTTTGGCGAATATAATTCAGTAACCGTCCGGCATCTAACCGGATGTTGTCGTCAATCAGGTGAATGGTACCGCCCGAAATGAGGGGTAGGAATATCTCCTGAAAAGAAGCATCGAAGCTCAGATGGCAAAACTGAAGCGTCTGGAGCCCCGGTCCGGCAACAGAGTGACTCTGCTGCCATTTGAGCAGATTAACCAGTCCGGCGTGGCCCAGGCATACGCCTTTCGGTTTCCCAGTCGAGCCGGATGTGTAGAGAATACAAGCGGTGGAGTTACGTCGAAGTACCGGAAGAGGCTCAAAAGCGTAGTCCAAATCAGCCCTGAGCACTGTCAGCCCTAAATTTGTAAAGCAAGCTTCATCAGTGGCGTTAGTCAAGCACCCCTTTACATTGGAATCAGCAATAATTTGCTCTAACCTCAGGGTTGGATAAGTCGGATCAAGGGGTAGGTACGCCTTTCCGGCTTTGAGAATAGCCAAGACGCTCACCACCATGCTTATACCTCGCGTGGTACTTACACCAATAATATCCGCTTGGGGAAATTGGTGCAGAATGGCCTGAGCAAGATCGTCTGAACGTTGATTGAGTGCCCTAAACGTTAACGTTTCTTCTTTGTAAACAATGGCAGTCTGGTCGGCATATAAAGTTACCGCATCCTCTACCAATTCATGAATTAGCAAAGGATGAACTTCCATAGCATGAGAAAAGTGTGTGCATAATGATGGCGCGATCAAAGCCTACATTGTCTGAAAACAAATACAATGATAACAAATTACATCGGAATCGACATTGCAGGAGAGCATAAATTTATTATGTAAAAATTCTAAAAAGCAAGTTACACTAATTCAAATGGCCTCCACTAAGCAAACTAAATGTCCATGCCTCGTTTTATTAGCGTCTCGGCTAACTATGATAATCAGACAAAAAATCAATTTTGTCATTTGTCTTTTCGCCTGATTATCAACCTACAACAACTTTTTCGCTCAGATTCTTGCCTATGCTGTCTCTTAAAAACAAGAAGTACTGATCCTAATCAGTCGCTTCCGATACCTTATTTGATTTGGTAATCATCTAAACTGTCACCACGTCTATTCCTTCACGGTAGAAAACTTGGCAACATCACCTTTTCTTTTTTTTCATATCTTTGGCTGAACGGATCACTACCCATGAACTAACTAAAATGGCTGATATAAGAAGTCATCAGCTTTTGTTGCGGTTCGACTTAAGTCCGAGAGTAGTAAGAGGCCATAAGCCTGGTTAGGTTGCTGGGCATCTTTCTGGTGTTGCACAATCACTTCAAGTCGGCGGGGATTGTGGTTCAAATTGAGTTCAATGTACCCTTGGCTCTCATTAGCAGCCTGATGACAGTGAGGGTGACTAGCTAGGGGGGTTGGAAAAATATTTCAAGAACAAGTACCAAGGTCAGTTCAGTACCAACGACGAGCTGGCTTCCTAACCCAAGTAGACGATGATTAAACATCTACTTCGCACACTAAAAAGAAAGTTTCGAGGGTATTGGCTTGCTTTTGCCCGCTTGCAGTACCGAATGAGAGGTGTTGCGTTTCTGGACGCCATCCAAACCGAGTCATTTCTCGATGGTCATCGGATCAGCAGTCACCCTGCCGACACGTTTACCTTACCCGAAACAGTGGACCTAGGCCAGCCGACCAAACGGTACTACCCGGCCGAACAGACTGCTAACCAAACTGTTTCAGTCTGGCTTCATGAAGCTTCAGCCGGAGTAGCGAAACAGTATCCCTATGGCAGCATCCAAATTGGCAGGAAACTCTTGTGTCTGGATGTGAATACGGATGATTTTCACCGCAACCTTTTTCCCCCGATCAAAAGAACGGCCTTGTTTGCGCCAACGCTGATGGCACCGTGGAGCCATTATCTAGACGGAGCCATATGGGGTGGCTATTACGATTTTGTCTTTTTGGTTGCCGCCAAACTATGCCGATTCAAAGAGGCCCTACCCGAATCCGAGTTTAAAGCAGCATTCGTTTCCTACCCCTTGTTTGGCACTAGTTACGAGCGTGATTTTCTGGACTTATTGGGCGTTTCTACAGGCCAGGTGGTAGATAGTCGCACCACGAACGTAACCTTTGAACGGTGCGTACTGGCTAATACGGGTCACTGGTTTTATCCTAACAAAGCAGATATATTTGCCCTCCGCAAGTACGTATTGGCCCAGGTTCCACCGATTGATGAGCCGCGTAAGAGGATTTATATCAGCCGGTCGGGGCGTCGACGCATTCTTAACGAATCAGCGGTAACTGCACTTCTGCAGAACTACGGGTTTGAGATTATCGAAGACATTCCCCGTTCTGTCACCGAACAGGTACGAATTTATCAAAATGCCGAGTTCATCATCGGCCCGCATGGAGCATCCTTCAGTAACATCGTATGGTGTCAACCGGGTACCCAGCTATTTGAGATCTTCGCCCCCACGTATACACCTGGTTTCTTCCGATATCTGGCCCACACACTGGGTCTTGGTTACTCGGCTTATTATCACGGTCCGGCTGGCACAGGAGATTGGTCACTAGGGCTGGAAGATGACATTGAAGTATCGATAGCGGAGTTAGAGCTCTGCATGAAGAATTGGTTGCCTGTTGCTACGCCTTAGTTATACTCTGACCGTCGGGGAAGCCGGTTAGAGGCGTTGTCGTACATCAGGTCCTTCTTGTCTGGATTGCGCTTCTAACCACTCTCCTGATCAAAAAGCACAGCCCTGGTAAGGAATAGATCCGTATTATACTTTTCCCCGACTATCCGGGTACTGCCAGCATTAGCCTGAAAATTTTTGACCAGCTGCCGAAATGCAGTGGTCCCCAAATACTAATAGCTGCCCTGCGGCTGCCAGCATTCATTATAGACCTGCGTCCGCTGATTGGTTACGATAAAGTATTTTTTAAGTCGCCAGCCTCCCCGTCCCTCATCTAATTGCCAGGAACATTCCCTTCTCTCCCGCAAACCAACCATTTGGATATTGGGGACATATCCTTATGGCCAAAAGTGCAATCCGATAAAAAGCTCCACATATGAGGTTATCGCCAAAAATGGAAATGGTTACGGTACCCTTGCCCTACTCGGTATCCCACGTCTAATTGTCGATGAAAGGATCTTAAGGGCTCGAAATTCATCTTGATTTACCAACTCAAGGGTTACTTTCGGACCATGGGCGGGTCAGTAACGCTGGCTAGTCTTGTATCCTTCTTGATTACACTGCTGAACCCCAGAATTTAATTACAGCATCAGTTGTGCTAGTCCATTGATTGCAAAAAAGGGAGCGGGAAAAGTTGCCTGCCATGCTTAAAAATACATGTTTGATTTAATGGCTGCAGCTTGTAAGGACTCGTACCCGCATTTTGCGGGTATCTTTTTATTTCAATTTCTTCCGAAAATAATCAAAATAGAGTAAGGGGATTTTTTTTAGAAGTTGTCTTCTAAGTAGGAATATTGAATAGTCCTGATAATTAGGTTAATATAAACTATGCCAGTACCCCTACCCGCAGAATCTTCACACGAAAGGCACGCGATGGAGCAGCCACGCCCTCCTCTGAAGGCCGTGTCAGTCGAGCCCGAAGAGAATAAGGATGCCACTCATGATTCGGAGTTGTTTATCCGGAAGGCATTTGAAATAAATCCCCGGCAGGGATGTGAATTACTCTTTCGCCGATATCATCAGGTTTTATGCAGCTACGCTGTGCGCTTTGTGTATTCGCGCGAAATCGCCGAGGACCTGGTGAGTGACGTATTCTGCCGGCTATGGAAAACCAAGGCTTACGAAAGCATCAAATCATCCTATCGCTTTTACCTTTTCCGCTGTGTTCGAAATCAGGCCTATAACTACCTTCGACTGGAATTCCGTAAAACGGAAGGGATGGAAGCAGCTGCGCATCAGGAGTCGTCGCGAAGCCACCGGCCCGACCACATCACCCAGTTTGAAGAAGTGTTTGCGCGGGTAGAAGTACTTATCGAATCAATGCCGCCACAGTGTCGTAAAGTCTTTCTGATGAACCGATTCGAAGGGAAAAAGTACCAGGAAATTGCCGATGAAACGGGTACTTCCATCAAGACGATAGAAGTGCATATCGGTAAAGCATTAGCCATTCTCCGCAAAGGGCTCAAAGACTACTGGGTCTGGAGCCTAGTCTCTCTCTTCGTATTTTAGATAGTTTTCCTTGAAAAGGTACCTTTCTCCATCAGGCAATAAGGGGTTTTTACAGCGCTTGTGTCTTAGTATATAAACAGCCTTGATCTTTCGCATGAAAACAGATATATCCAAAACCTTGCTATTCTACCACTTTGCCCGCAAAACCTCACCCCTGCAAAGGAAGCGGATCGAGGAGTGGCTTCGAGTGGAAAGCAACGAGGAGCAGTACTATGCCTGGCTGGAAGAGTGGGAACTCCAGCACATGCAGTACGAAGCCTCCACCGATTCGGCTCTGAAAAATTACGTGCAATTTCTGGATACCAACCCGCTGCCCCTGCTTACGCCCGAGGAAACTTCTTTTGGGGAAAGTAGCCCAAAAATAACTCGAAAAAGGGGATTGCAGTGGCTGGTAGCAGCCTCACTCCTACTGGGCCTGGGCGGATGGATATTTCGGGATTCCATCCAATACCAAACCTACCAGACTGCTTACGGCGAAATCCAGCGCTTCCAGCTGACCGACGGCAGCACCGTCAAGCTCAATACCAACTCATCGCTAAGGGTACCCCGCTGGGGATTTGGCGATAAAACCCGGGAGGTATTCCTGACGGGCGAAGCCAACTTTTCCGTAACTCACACGCCTTCCAACCAGCGGTTTATTGTCAGAACACCCAAGGGAATCGACGTAGTAGTACTGGGGACTGAATTTACCATGTACGCCCGGCAACATAACTCCAAAGTGGTGCTCAGCAAAGGCAAGGTACAGGTCCGCTACCAGCAGGAAAACACACGGAAAGAAGTTACCATGAAACCCGGCGACCTGGTAACCTTCGACCGGCAAAATAATGTACAGCTCCGGACCACCCGGCAAGCATCCAGCTATTCGGCCTGGGAAGAACAGCGCTTCGTATTTGAAGAAACCACACTCGAAGAAGTAGCTTACCTTCTGCAGGAAAACTACGGACTCCAGGTAGAAATTCAGGGCCAGGCCCTCGCCGAGCGTGTACTGATGGGTTCCTTTCGAGCCAGAAACCTCGATGAACTTTTACTTACGATTTCTGAATTACTGGACATCAGCGTAATAAGGCAAGGGAATCGTGTTCAAATGGCGGATAAATAATTTTATTTCTAAACCCTTTTTTATTATGTCTCTACCACTACCCAAAGCCCCGCTGGTGGGGTTTATGCTCTTACTTTTGCTTTTTGGAAAGCAACCGGGCTACGCCCAAACTGTAGCCATGGCCCGTCAACTCCCGCAGGAACAACCCGGTACCCAAAAACCGGCAGCGCTGCAACTGAAAGATGTACTTAACCAGCTCAAAAACCAGTTTCAGGTTGATATTCTGTTTGAACGCAAAACAGTAGAAGGGCTGACGGTACCTCCATCCACCGTCAGCAAACATCTGAACCTGGAAAGCAATCTGGATAGGGTACTGCGTCCCTTTGGACTACGCTACAAAAAAGTAAACAGTAGCTCGTACATGGTACTAGCCGAGAAAAAGGCGAAAAAAACGGCCAAGGCCGACCTTTCTCCCGAAAGTAGTACCTCTTCCGACCCGGAACCGAATCCGCTAAAGAACCTTGAGCAAACGGAAATCGCGGAGGTATCGACTCCCGGCTCTGCCACCAACCGGACCGCAGCAGACCGCACCCTGCGCGGTAAAGTTACCGACGAAACCGGGGCGGGTCTTCCCGGCGTGAGTGTGGTTGTGAAAGGTACCCAACGCGGCACTACCACCGACACCGACGGAGATTTTCAACTCTCCGTGCCGGAGGAAGCGGCGGTTCTGGTCTTCTCTTTTGTGGGGTACCTGTCGCAGGAAGTGGAAGTACTAAATCAAACTACCCTGAATGTGACCATGAATGTCGATACCAAATCACTTGATGAAGTAGTGGTGGTAGGCTATGGAACAGCCAAGAAAAAAGATCTGACCGGGGCAGTTGCGAGTGTCAACATCGAGGACACGAGACTTCAGCCCAATACAAACGCCACCCAAATATTACGGGGGACGACCGCAGGGGTGCAGGTAACTGACAACGGAAGGCCCGGGCAAAACGGAAGTATCAGAATCAGGGGTATCAATTCGATATCAGGAAGTAATGCCCCACTGATCGTTTTGGATGGGATTATCTACGCAGGAGGTAGCCTTGCCGACATTAACCCCAATGACATCGAATCTATCGATATACTGAAAGATGCCAGTTCGACCGCTATATATGGGTCCCTGGCGGCCAATGGCGTGATCGAAATCACGACCAAAAAAGGAAAATCGGGTAAGCCGAAGTTTGGCCTGAACACCTACATGGGTTTTTCGGACTACGCTTTTTTGCCCGACTTTCTGACTCCGGAAGAGTACCTGGCGGCGCGGAAAGACGCCGAAATTGCGGATGGTGGCTCCGTCCCGTTTTGGCCGAGCGAACTGGCCAATATCGCGGCCAATCGTACCATCGATCCTTTTGAGGAAATCAGGCAGAGCGCCCCGATGTCCAATTACGAACTCAGTGTTTCAGGCAAAACCGACCGCGTCAATTACTTTTTCTCCGGTGCTTACACGGCAGCGAAATCACCAGTGCGCGGCGATAACTTTGGTCGCCTATCGAGCAGGCTGAACCTCGGCGTGCAAGCTACCGACTGGCTGAAACTAGGTATCAACAGCGGTTTCTCTTCCAGGGATGATTCAGGTGTGCGGGTCGATCTGGGAGCTGTAACGCAACTGAGTCCCTTCGCTCAGTTGTATCTGGAAGACGGGGTATCGCCAAAACCACTACCCATGGATATCGGAGGGGTACCCAGCCCGATCATGTCCAATATTCTGAACACACGACACTCCATCACGAATGTGCTATTCACCAATATATTTGCCGACATAGTAATCTGGAAAGGGCTCTCCTACAAGATTAACGGCGGATACACCCGGACGGATTCGAAGCTTTTCCAGTATGTGCCGGCCTACAAACCCGTCAACCGACTGGGTTCCGGCTCGAAAAGGCATGGGGAAAGTCAGAATTTCACGCTGGAAAATATCGTCAAGTACCAGCAGAATTTCGGACAGGATCACCATCTCGACCTGACCTTGCTCTACGGTCTGTATGAATTCAAAAACCAGTTTTCAGAGCTTTCCAGTCAGAATATTTTCAATGATGCACTGGGATACAATGCGCTGGAGATTGGAGACAACTTTAATATCGATGCAGGTGCGGTTGAAAACAAGCAAATCTCAAGCATGGCGAGGCTGGGATATAATTTAAAAGGCAAGTATTTTGTGACCCTAAGTATACGCAGGGATGGATTTTCGGCCTTCGGAGCCGGAAACAAGTTCGGTGTGTTTCCCGCTGCAGCACTGAGCTGGAATATGAGTGACGAAGATTTCTTTAAGGGGATACCAGCCATCAATTTCATGAAACTCAGGGCTTCCTGGGGGCGGAATGGCAACCGGGGGGTAGCTGAATATTCTTCTCTGAGCCAGGTGAACCAGAGCAATTACGTTTTTGGCGACGGAAGTCCAACCTCGGTAGGGCTAAGTACCAGCACCCTGGCCAACCCGAACCTGGGCTGGGAGACTACCGAGAGCTTTAACATTGGTACCGATATAGAGGCATTTTCGAGCCGAATCGGAGCCTCTATCAATTTCTATCAGAGCAATACGTTTGATCTGCTGCTGCAACAGATCATTCCCAATACCAATGGTTTCGAAAGGTTCCTGCGCAACATAGGACAAACAAAAAACTATGGTCTTGAGGTGGACCTGAAAACGGTAAATATCCGTAAAAGGGGCTTCGAATGGAATTCCCGCGTGGCATTTTCATTCAACCGCAACAAAATTGTGAAGCTCACCGGCAGGGATCTGGACAATGACGGAATAGAAGATGACGATATCGCCAGCGGGTGGTTTATCGGGCAACCGCTGGGCTCAAATTTCGATTATGTTTTCGATGGGATATTTCAGGAAGGGGATGACCTTAGCCTGATACCGGGAGCACAACCTGGTGATATTAAATTCAAGGATATAAGCGGCCCCGATGGGATTCCTGACGGAAAAATAAGCCCCGACGACCGGGCCGTGGTCAACAACGATCAGGCAAACTTCAATATGGGAATTACCAATATACTCAGCTTCAAGGGATTCAGCTTAACGGTTGCCTTGAATATGAGACAGGGAGGGTATAGCTCCGTTTCGATGCTGAATCCTGGCAGCAACTTCTATGATCAGATGAATTTTTTAGATGTGCCTTATTGGACTGCTGCGAACCCGATCAATGACTATCCCCGGATTAATTACCGAAATCCGCTGGGTTACGGATTCTATCAGAGTAGAAGTTTTGTGCGGCTTCAGGATGTTTCGTTTGCTTACAGCATCCCCGAGACTATCACGAAAAGAGCAAGATTAGGTAGCGTACAGATTTATGTGAGTGGTAAAAATCTGGCGACGTTGACAAATTGGAAGGGCTGGGATCCTGAGTTTGGCGCGGGAGGACGGTCGCCGGGGGGAAATGGCCCCTTGCTGAAAACGTATGTTGCCGGTATCAATATCTCATTCTAATGCTTCAAAAAATGAAAAATATATTCAACCGTAGTTTATTAATCGTTTCCCTTTTGTTCATCGGGACAGCGTGCAGCGAGTCGTACCTTGACGAGGTTCCGTTGGACCGGTTTAGTCCAGAAAACCTGCTGACCAGTGCGGCGGGTTACGATGCGGCAGTTGTTTCCCTGTATGAGGGAGCACGTCAGGAACACATTATTGCCTCCAACAATTTTGAATACATGACTGTTGGAACCGATCAGACCCAGTGGGGAAGGAACGATTCGAGGGGAAACAAGGATTACAGTCTGCTCAATTCAAATCTGAGCGCAACGATCATTTATTGGGACTGGGCGTTCAAAGAAATGATCGTTAAGGCTAATCTTATTCTAGAGAACATCGACGATCCTGCGCTGGATATCGCCGAAGCGGATAGGAATAATATTAAGGGGCAAGCCCTCTTTTTCAGAGGATATACCTATAATTTCCTGGCCAATATCTATGGGGGTGTACCGATCGTCAGGGAGCGGATCACGGAACCCAAGTTTGATTTCGTGCGCGATAGCCGGGCCGACGTGCTGGCCTTTGCGGCGGGAGATCTTGAACTGGCGAGCCAACTACTACCTACTCAGGTACCCGATGGCAGAATACCGAGGGCAGCGGCTTTTCATTTATTGAGCGAGGTTTATATATCCCTCGGGATGGAGAAAAAAGACCCAACTTTTTATGACAAATCCATTGCTGCCGCCACGAAGGTAATCAGCAAGGAAGCGGGTGACTACCAGATCATGACCGAACGCTTTGGTCCGGCCTCTTCAAGGCCCGGCGATGTGTTTTCTGATGTTTTTGCCGAAGGTCAGATCAACTGGTCACAGGGAAACAAGGAAGTCATGTGGGCGTGGCAGTTCGAGAATTTCACCATCGGTGGTACTTTTACAGCATCATCAGCCAACAACAGCATCCGGTACTGGGGTCCTGAGTACGACCGCACCCAGTCTCCCAATGCTAAGCTTAATTTGCCTTCTGATAGCCTGGGCAGAGGTATTGGGGTGAACTCACCTACCAACTATCTGAAATATGATATCTGGAAGATTGATCCCAATGATATGCGCAACTCTGAATACAATATTCAACGGGTATTCTACTACAACAATCCGGCAGATCCGGAATATTTTGGAAAACCGATACGCACCAGAAAAGCCGCGAATGGCAAACTGTACACGGTTAGAAATGACGGAACCATCACAAATTTCGAGCTGGACACGCTGCGCATGTACTATCCCTATTATAGGAAGATTAATGGTACCCCGGTTGGCAATAATGTTTTGAGTGGAAACACGGTCAAAGATTTCAGCCGGATGCGCGTAGCTGAAACCTATTTGTACCGCGCGGAGGCTTATTTCAGAAAAGGAGATCTGGCTAAAGCGGCCGATGACATCAATGTCGTGAGAAGCCGGGCCAAGGCGAAATTAATAACCGCTGCAGATGTTACCGAAGACTTTATTCTCGACGAGCGTTCTCGTGAACTGGTGGTAGAAGAACCCCGGTTACGAACGCTCATCCGGATGGGAAGGCTTGTGGACCGTGTAAAGAAATATAACTCTAAACCTTCTGTACCCAACGGACCTTCTTCGGGCGGCACGATCCAGGATTTCAACAGATTCTGGCCGATCCCTCAAAAAGTCATAGACGCCAACACAGGTGCGAAGTTCGAGCAGAATCCCGGCTATTTATAAAGAAAATCCCCACATCGATTACTTTCTGCCAAGTACAGTCTTAGCTTCCAAAGTCATTTTAGAAAGCAAGTAGTTGTCTAAATCTACATTCCCATGAAACGAAGAGAATTCCTGAACCTCAGTATACCCGCCACCGGAGTCATGCTGGCTGCCTCTGGCTTCATCAGTCCGCAGGCGCTGCGCGACATCAATCGGCAGTTTTCGGGCCCAAGTACCTTCGACACCTACGACCTGATCATCAACGGCGCCGGGCTGGCGGGGTACTTTGCAGCTCTGGAAGCCGTACGCCAGGGAAAAAAGGTACTCATCGTGGATAAACGCACCAGCCCCGGCTACGACCTGGCCGGCAAAGGAAAACTCTGGCTGGGCCTGGGTAATCAAAGCGAAGGCTTGGACAAACTACCTGCCGGACTGGCGGAGGTACTTTTACCAGCCGAAGAAAAAACCGAATTGCAAAACGCTGGAGGCAGCGGCTACGGGGCCAGCCAGTTTGGCGACGAGGTACTGCTCTTCTCGGGTAGTGTGCGCAAAGGAATGTTGCGCAACCTGCTCACCAATCAGGTCGATGTGCTGCTGATGACGGATGTCTGCGGCCTCCTCACCGACCGCGATACCGTGCAGGGGGTGCTGGTGGCTTGCAAGCATGGCTTGTACAGCATCAAGGGCCGCAGCTTCATCGACGCCTCCGACAATCTGCTGTTCAGCCGACAGTTGCTGGGCGACAAGTACCAGATTGCGCGGGCAGGCTTTGTGCTCGAAGTCATGAAGGCCGACAAACCACAAAAGCGGGCAGTGAAGGTAGGCCAGGGCTTCGGGCTGCACCAGGATCGCGTACAGTTTCATCCGGGCAAGCGCTCGGCCGACCAGCTTTTCATGGAGTTTGAATTCCCGGTTCCGTCCCAGAATCTTGACGAGATCGAACACCAGGCCAAACTGTTATCAGCCCGGCTGGGTCGGGATCTGAAGAAAGTGGACCCCAGCCTGACCAAGGCCCAGATCAACCAGTTTGCGCTGGAAACATCGCTGTATCTGGCCGACGAAACCCTGCCCCAAACAAAACTGAAAGGGCATTACCTGCTGCCCGGCGTCTCAAGTGCTCTTACCACCGACGCCATCCAGAAAATACAGGCATCGGCTACAGCGCTGGTGGGCCAGCTCCGGTACACCAAAAGTACCAGTCCTCAGTCGTTACTGACCGTCGGCTCCAGTATTCCTTTCAGTAACCTGAAGCTTTCGGGTGTCGACGAACCGGGCCTCATCGTTCCGCTCCAGCAGGTACTTTTCGACTTTGAAAAGCTGGTCAAAACCAAGGAGCAATGCCAGGTACTGGTGGCCGGTGGCGGTACCGCCGGGGCCATGGCGGCCCTGGGAGCGGCCGAAAAAGGGGCGAATACCATCGTGGTGGATTATTTCAATAACCTGGGCGGCACCAAAACCATGGGCGGCGTAATGGGCTACTACCACGGTGTGAAAGACAATCCTTTTTTCAAAAAGCATAATGACGAGGCCGAGCGCGTAGCGTTTGAGGCCAATATGAACAAGAAGATCGGCCGGAAACTCTACCACCTCCAGAGCCTACAGGAAGCGGGCGGACAGTTCAAGGCGGGTTCTATTCTGTGCGGTGCGCTCGTGGAAGGCAACCGCGTCAACGGCGTGCTGATCTGCCGCCACGGGCAGCTGGAGCTCATTCAGAGTCACGTAACCATCGACGCCACCGGCGACGGCGATGTGGCTGCTTTTGCCGGAGCAGAGTACCAGATAGGAAGTACCCGCCTGGGCGATACCCAGAACTACAGCCAGTGGGATGTTGCCGCGCCGGGCAAACTACCCTCTGCCACCAACCGCGACTACGACATTATTGACATTACTAAGGTCGCCGAGTTGCAACGTGGTCTGTTCCTGTCGCACTACGAAGCCCATCACTACGACTTCCATCCCTTCCTGACGGTACGGGAATCACGGCGGGTAGAAGGGATGCACGTGCTGGATCTGATCGACTGCGCCGAAGGGCGTCACTTTGAAGATGTTATTGCCCTGGCCAGCAGCGACTTCGATCCGCACAACATCGGTAGTTCGGAGTTCACCAAGTGTGGCTTCCTGCTTCCCCACTCCAACGACATCACCGTGGAGGTACCCTACCGCTGCCTGGTACCTAAGCGCCTTGACGGGCTATTGCTGTCGGGCCGTGGGTACAGCCAAACCCACAACGCCCTGCAGTTTACGCGCATGACCGCCGACCTGATCGTGCTGGGGTACCTGACCGGCCAGATCGCCGCTGACCTGGCCTGGAATAAGACGGAACCCCGCCAGTATGATGTATCGCGTTTGCAGAAAGAATGGATGGCACAGGGGTACCTGCCCACCCCTTACGCCAACAAAAAAGCGGGTGATCAGCGCGCTGACGCCAGCGAAATCCGTCGTCGGGTGGATGCCCTGGCCCAGGGCGCGCCGGAGTACCTCTACGAGTGCAGCCGCATCCCGAAAGAAAAAGCCCTGCCGGTACTCAGCGAGGTATTTGAAAAAACGTCTCCCGCCGCCGGGAAGCTCCTGCTGGCCAAAGCCCTGGCCTGGTTTGGCGACGCGCGCGGTGTAGACCTCATCGAACGGGAGTTGCAGCTGCTTTTCACCGAAGAGCAGAGCGAAGGCTACCCCGATGGCTATGTCGATGACTACGATTCGATCCGGGGGCGGGAGAAAAATAAACTCGAGGGCCATTTCTGGCGTATCAATCAGAATATTGCGCTCTTGGCGATGGCTGGCAGCACGCAGCCCAACTCCACCATCCGGCATATTATTGAACACACGGCCTCGGGCGGAGACTACATCGAGCGTACCAGCGAATATTACAATGGCCGCATCGACCTGAAATTCGTGCCTTTCTACAACCGCATTCTCAACCTCTGCTTCTACGCCGACCGGGTGCCCGATCCGCAGTTCATCGCGGCTTTCGAAAAGGTCCTGACCGACGAGAACATCAAAGGCTACCGGACGCAGGATTACGATCAGGTACGCTGGCGAACCTATGGTGCCAATCTTGAGATAGCATTAGCAGCGGCGCTGGCACGGTGCGGTGCCAAAACGGGCTACACTATGCTGGCCGACTACCTCAATGATATTCACTATACGCTTAAAAAATTTGCGGCTTCCGAGCTACGCACCCTCAGCCAGGCCGACCACGGCTACAATGCCGATGCCTGGAAGAAGTACGTGGCCAAACTCCCCTACCCCCGCCCGACCCAAAAGCTCGTCAAAGCGGTAGAGGTTTGATCTCAACAAAAAGTACCCCAACCGGAATTGCACCATGTACTCTCATTTTCTGCGGCTATTGATCGGGGTTGTCAGTACTTTTTTACTGGGGAACGACCCCGTTTTTTTCCGAAGCGCTGCTCTGCAGTACCTGACTCTTACCCCGCTACCTGACGAACATTTTATCCAGAATGACGAAAATGAGCTGGTACCTGTAGTGGCGATGAAGGACGCCCGGGGAATCTTGTATTGGTACCGGCGCGTCGACACCGAGGTATGCCTTACGGGTGAATGCAAGCGGGTGGACGTGGGCCTGTACTGGTACTGCACGGGCGATTTTCTGGGTCTGGAAGTGTACCGCGAACATCTCACCAAAACCGACCATAGCAATTTTTTCCCCGCCGACTACGACAAACTGATCACTGTACTGAGCAACGATTGGTCCAGCCTGCGGGAATACGCCCTGGCCGACCTCACCACCGACACGCCCGCGGGCGTAGACGGCGTGTCGGGCGCTACCCGGAAGGAAATTGCGGCCGAGGCCGTTGCCGATGCTGTGTACACCACCCATACGCTCTGGCACCTGGTGCACGTAGGTGAAAAGGAGCAGCTCGTGCCGCTCACGATCCGGTACCTCAACGAGACCGACCTGATGAATGCCTTACTCAGCAGCCATGACAAAAAGTACCCCCTATTTTTGCTGGAAGCCAGCCGGCAAGGTGAATTAAAGGTCACCCGGCCCATCCAGAAGCTGGTGCTGGAAGGGCTCATAGCCCGCGATGCCCCCTCCTACCGCCATGCGGCTCTCAAAGCCCTGGCCGCCACCGACCTCAACGACGCCTGGTTTCAGGCGCAGCTGGCACCCATTTACCAAGAGTCCGTGATCAATGAAAAAATAGAAATTCTTCCCGCTTTAAAGTCCCTGCAGCACTTCGAACCCGTTCTGTACGACGCCCTGGCCCGCGACCTGGATGCTCAGCAGGGGTGGCTGGCGGTGAAGATTCTCCAGGTACTTCAGGCCGCACCTACCCACTCCGACCAGGTACTTCACACAGCGCGGCAACTGCAAAATAGCGAAAGTACCTTCGTGCGGAAGGCGGCGGATGATTTTTTGTCCGGAAACAAATAACCCAGGTACCTTACCAAACCTTATTCACCCTATGCAAAGCCGCCGGGATTTTCTAAAAACAGGTACACTCCTCAGCGCCCCGGGGATAGTCCACATCTCCCTAACAGAGGCAATCGAAGTATCCACCCGCAAATCGGATCCAACTATTCTGCTCCGTTCTTCCTGGAACGATAATAACATAGGCGATATTGGGCATTCGGCAGGTACCCTTCGCATCATGGAACGGTATCTGCCTCAGGCTCGGCTCATCTTGTGGCACGCCGCTCCTCGTCCGGTCACCGAGGCACTGATCCGGAAAAATTTTCCCAGAGTACAGATCGTCAACGGTGGGTTCGAGGGAGCAGATTCCGACGCAAAAAGCGAAGTGATGGAAGCCTTCAGGCAAGCCGATGTATACATTCATAACTCCGGCATGAGCATGAACTACGGTCTGTTCAATTACGAATGGGGCTCCACCATGTCCAACCTGGTACCTTTTTACTATTGCCTGGAGAACAAGATTCCTTTCGGCCTGTACGGCCATTCGTTCGACAAATTCGCTCCGCCCTCCCAACTGATCTACCGCGATGTCCTGAGCCGGGCCGCCTTTATCTATACCCGCGATACCGAATCCCTGGATTACATCAAGGAAATGGGCTTCAGTGCTCCGATCATGGAGTTCGGGCCGGATGGCTGCTTCGGGATTGATGTCCGTGACGAAGAAAAGGGACTGGCCTATCTGAAACAGGCTGGCCTGGATCACCAGAAATTCCTCACGGTGGTGGTACGTACCAATACCCCGCACCTGGACAGTGACGGCAAGGGAAACCTGCTCAACCCTACCCAGACGCCCGAAAAAATGGCCGAGGATAGACTCCGTCTGGATAAACTGAAAGCGATGATCACGCATTGGGTACGCACCACGGATCTGAAGGTACTTATTGCCCCTGAGGCACTCAAAGAAACCAAATACGGCAAAACCCTGCTGTACGATCATCTGGATAACGATGTAAAGCAGAAGACGGTTTTTCGCGATACCTTCTGGAATGCCGACGAAGCCATGTCGGTGTATGCCCGGGCGCATACCATTTTTGGCATGGAGCCCCATTCCCTCATCATGGGGCTGGCGCTGGGGGTACCCATTATCCACGCCCGCCCGCTGGCTCATGGCCGCAAGGGGTGGATGTTTCGGGACATTGGCCTGCCCGAATGGCTCTTCGATATTGACCGGGTATCTTCTGAGCAATTGATCGATACCCTCATGACCATTGAAAAAGGTTACCCCCAGGCTAAAAACAAAGTCACAAAAGCCATGGCGTACGTAGCCGAACGGCAAAAAGCCACGATGGAAACGGTGGCAAAAGCTACTTCCTGAAACGGATAAGAATGTGGCAAAAAATCGGATGGTTATTCACGAAACTGACTTTCAACCCCTATTCAACGATTTAACGCCTTAAGACCTCCAACCTTTAAGACCGCCAGGATGTGAAACGCTGGAAGGTGGAAACAGGAACCCTTACGGCATTTAGGGCATTACGTTTCCGGGGATATACAATGACGATCTGAAAGAGGTTGTGCGAGCCAGTCCACTTGATATCAACTCCTGAATGGAGCGGTCTTCGCTTTGTTCCGTGATTCGGTATCGATGGGTCTGGCCCAAAATAGCTGAGTTGACAACCCCATTATGGAATTTTATCCTGACGGGGCTTTCGCCATGGATTTGCCTAACGACCAAGCCGCCAAAGCCTTCATGAAGGAGAATGGCCTGGAAAAAGGAAAGTACCTGTGTGTCATTCGCACCCGCTTCACGCCCTACTGGAAGATTCCGAGCAGAAGTCAGGCTTTTAACGAAAAACAGGATGCCGGTAATCAGGCCATAAAAGCGTACCTTACCAGAATACTTCATCACAAACGAACAACCATGAAATATACCACCAAAATAAGCCAGATTACGAGTTTAGACGAACTACCGGGGGCCTGGACCCGGGAAGACTATCTGGAGCTTCTCAAACGGTTCGACTTCCCGGACGGTGATACCTTGAAGAACGAAGATCCCAAAGAGTACCTGTACATGGCCATTGCTGATCGGGAACCCGCCGAAGCGGCGGCTATTCTGCTCGATTACCGGCTGTCTGAATTCTTGAACGAGGGGCAAATCAGTCAGATCGCGTACGATATGCAGCTGGATAAAATTTCAGAAGAGTACCCCGAGATTTCGCTGCATCATCAGCTTGCAAATATCAACCAGCTACTTTACAAAGCTTTCAATGGAAAATTTCCCCATGTGAAGACGAGTGTGATTGCTTTTGAAACCACCCCTGAAACCAACCTCGATACGCTCCTCACCAAAGAATTGGCTTTGAAAGCCCTGGCCGGTGGACTCTCGGATCGTTCGCTCATGAAAAGGCTATTTGAGGATCATCTGGCGGGACAAGCAGTATTTGAGGAAGCAGAGGCGATTGTCTGGGAATTGAAACCCTTGGGCAATGCCCGCTACCAGCTAACTACCTCGGAGTATTGGCTGAGTGATGCGGATTTTGACCAATTGGAGTTTGAAAGCGACGTAGTGGAAAGCCCCTTGCCCGCCGAGACAGAATAAGGTAAGGTGATAATATCAATAATAGATGGTTCACATAGTAATAACGGCTGCCCTTTCAGGCAGCCGTTTTGCTGGATGGGTACTGTGCTTGGGTAGAGCAGTGCCTGGCGCGTTGAAAAGGTCAGCTGAGAAATAAACCTTGAACTAGCCTAAAGGTAGGATAGTTAGTGTATTCGGTACCATACTACGAAAAAAGGTAGGCTTCTTCGATTCCCTCAAAAAATGATCATCCTGCGGGCAAAATGTATGAATGCGGGGCAAATAGTATAGTTTTGCACCTCACATCCACCGCGTTTCAATGGCTGAAAGTACCCCCATCTCCTGGAAAATAATCGCTGCGTTCGTAGGAATCTATTTTGTGTGGGGATCTACCTACCTGGCGATAGCCCTGGCCCTGGAAGGCTTTCCCCCGTTTACTCTGGCGGGTATACGTTTTTTTACGGCGGGATTTCTTTTGTTTCTATTTTGCAAATACAAGAGACAAAAAATTACGAGTGTCCGTGCTATTTTCAGAACCTCCGTTATCGGCATACTTCTGCTTTTATTTGGCAGCGGATCGGTCATCTGGGTCGAGCAATATCTGCCGACTGGCCTTACCTCCATTGTGTGGGCTTTTCTGCCGATTTGGCTGATCGTTTTGGATTACAACCAATGGAAACAGTACTTCAAAAATAAATGGTTGATCGCAGGATTGATTATCGGTTTTGCCGGAATTGTCCTGCTGTTTTCTGACAAAACTGCTTTGGATTTCAATAACCGCGATGTCCTGATCAATTTCTTTATCGCCATTGGAGGAACCATTTTATTTTCAATCGGCTCTTTGCTGGCCAAGTACGGCAAAAAGATAGAAATGGCCACGACGATGAAAGCCGCGATTCAAATGATGGTAGCCGGGGCGGTATCCATTCTGGTTGCTTTTCTCATTGGGGAAACTGACCAGGTTATTTGGTCGGAAATATCGTTTAATGCAATTTGGGGTTTATTCTTTTTGATCTTTTTTGGATCGATTGTCGCATACCTTTCCTACGTTTGGCTGCTCGAGAAAGTCAGTCCCGCTATCGTCGGAACGTACACGTACATCAATCCGCTTATTGCCGTTTTTCTGGGCTGGTCGATCCTGGGAGAAACGATCTCTCCCAAACAACTGATAGCACTCACCATCGTACTGACGGGGGTGATTCTGGCAAACATCAACAAGCCTGCCCGCTAACCTTAGCCACTTCCCATTTGTAATTGGGACGGACAGCTGCCAATGCCTTTTCCATCTCCCCTACTCTTCTAAGGTACCCTCATTTTCCAGTTTCTATCTTCGGAGGTACCTACCTATCTGTATTCAAACCGAAGGCCCATGGTTTTTAGCATCCATAGGCTTATTTTCTGTACATTTAGGAATTGAATTCCTAAATGTACAGAATGGTACCACGGCAACTGGGATTTCTTCATAGGCCTGCATCACTTCGAAAAAACAGCCTCCGATGCGCAACGGATTTTGTTCTGCGGTGGAGACAAGTTTCAAAAGCGAAGTCAGGCGCTATTGTGTTCGATGGGGCAGTTGGGAGAGGTGGTTTGAAGGTAGTTAGTTTATTGGCGTTTTGGCATTTATGTCTTTTTAGATAGCTAATTATCTATATGCTACTATTGATTAAATCAGTAATGGTAAAAGAATATTACATTTGTCAACTATCATTGTCTTAGAAATTTATACCAAAAAATTCGGTAACTTTCTTCTGTGATTTTCTTTTGATCGAAATGCTTTTCAAATCGCATATCTACGTCAAAAAAATTATATCGATCACTTATAATATCCTCCATTTCTTCTGATGAAATTCTACAATAATTAGACATCCTTAAATCTTCATATCGTATCTTATAAAATATATTATTTGTAGGATTTGCATAAACTATTTCAATCCAAACAACATATTTTAGCCACTTCAACTCCATTTCATCTCCTCCTTTCAGAGAAAGGCATGCTATCCAGCCACTTATATCAAATTCATCATTTTGTTCAGTTTTAGAAAACTTTCCTCCAAATCGGATACTGATATTTCTGGCAGCCGCATTTGAACAGTTTATAAGGAACCAGTTTTCTCTATTTTTAACAGTGAAATCAAGAATTGGGCTCATCTGAAATCTATTAAAAGTATCCGTAGACTGATATACCCTGTAAGAAATAAATCCAATTAAAATAACATTGACAAAGGCAAGAAAATACCCATGATAAGAAGCAAAATGAGATATTTGCTCAAGATAGACTCTGCTAGTTCCATAGTAGACCCCAAGTAGAGCAATAATGATATAGCTTGCGAAACCAATAGTAATCAGACTCACACATACCCATAATATTATAAGAAATTCCTTTCGATTCATTTAATTGATTTTAAATTGGGGTAATACTGAAAATTTTGTGCTTATTTACCTAACCCGCGGCCGCTTTATCACCTCGCGTTTGCAATGCGAACAATGGAATAACTTTCACTGAAACTAACCGATCGGGGTGATAAAAGCCCAGTCATCTTTTCAAAATCTCCACCAGTGCCTTATTGATATATAGGGTTTCCCGCCCTACCTTCTGAGCATCGAGCACGCCAATACGTTCCAATTCCCGCAGGTAGCGGGAAGCTGCTTTCCGTTCTACGTTCAGATGTTCGATCACAAACTCGATTTTGGCGTAGGGTTGTTCAAAAAGCAACTCCACTAACTCCTTTCGATAGGTTTTAGGTGCCTCGCTTTGTACTTTTTCCAGGGTTTGCGTCATGAGCGTTCGGATACGTTCTATTTTCGCAATAGTCTGTCGGGAAGTGATTTCTATGGCCCGGAGCATATACAAAATCCAGTCTTCCCATTCGCCATTGGTATAGGTATGGCTGAGAAGCCGGTAATACTCCGCCTTATGGTCCATGATATAAGCACTCAGATACAGGATCGGGATGTCAATCTGCTTATTCAGAATTAGATAAAGGATATTCAGGATTCGACCCGTCCGGCCATTTCCATCGTAAAACGGATGGATACTTTCAAATTGATAATGGAATATCGCCAGATTGATCAACGGCGAAAGGGTAGTATCTGTATTATTGAAATGCTCGATAAAATTGGAAAGCATATCCATTATTTCAGATTTGTCCTGCGGAGGAGTATAGATTGTTTCTCCGGTACGGTCGTTTTTCAGAACTGTACCCGGAAGATTCCTGATTCCTGCGTTATTTTCCAGAAGTTCTTCCTGAATCCGTACGATGTCATTCACACGCAGGAAGCCTTGTTTTTGAACAAGCTCAAACCCCAGAAAAATAGCCTTCCTGTAATTGACCACTTCCTTGGTTTGGGGAGAGCTGTTGGACTTATTGACGGTCAATGCTTTGTAAAGTTCATCCTGCGTGGTAATGATATTCTCGATCTCCGAGCTATCCTTTGCTTCCTGAAGCACAATGGCATTGATGAGCATAGACTGGTTAGGAATGCTTTTGGCTATTCCTTTCAATTCGGCCAAGGCCGCCGTAGCCGCACTAACCTCTCTGAGAATGGGGATGGTTTCAACCTTTTCACGCTCAGGTGGTAATTTAGAGAGCTGAATAGGGTGCATAAAGTCTCACGTTTTTTTAATATGTCCCAAAAATACATTTTTTGGGACATATATTCTTCTGCTCAACTATAAATCACCCTTAGAAGCGCAACCAATCATCTACCTAAACTTGCTTTCCCGCTGTCTGCGTAGGGTACCTCCATCTTCCCGGTGTTGCTATTGGCGGATAAAATCCCGGTTTTCACAGACCATTCCGGCTGTTCCTGCCCTTTGGCAAAATGAATATCCATCAGGTACCTTCATACCCGCTCACATTAAATCGAAATCGAATTAGCGCCGCCTTTCAGATTCAGCGTCTGCTGGCCCCATCGGAAGGTACCCGTCAGGCTCGCCGGTAGTTGCACGGTACCTTCGACGCCAGACTTGCCTTTGCGCTTGAGCGAAACCTCGATCATGCCGTTCGGATGCGGAACCGCGCCTTTCACCGAGGGTAGCTTCCCCAGATGCGGGGCCACGGTCACTTTTTCAAAACCCGGCCCGGCCGGTTCAATGCCGCAAACCATCGAAAGGAAAAAGTACATGGGAGAGGCGCTCCAGGCGTGGCAATCGGAGCGGGTCGGGTCCGCTCTTTCAGCGAAGGTAGTCAGGCCCTTTTTCAACATATCTTCCCAAGGGCCGAGCAGTTCCAGGTACTGGTCTTCCTTGTTCGTCTTCCGCAGCGCCTCCATGAGATAGAAGGAAAAGTAGTAGCTGGCCGGAGCCATGTCGGTACCTTGAATGACTTTATCCATCAGCGCGGCCGATCTTTCGGCGGACGAAGTACCACTCAACAAGGCAAAGATGTTGGTGTGCTGGCTGAAATTTTTTCCGCTGGGCGTATCGGCATACAAACCCCGCTGAGCATCCCACGAAAGTTTGTTAACCGCTCCCTGAATCCGTTTGGCTACTTGGTCATAATGTTTTGCCTGCTCGGGGTACCCGTACCTGCGCATTAGCTCCACGGCTTTTTGTAGAGTATATACATATTGCAGGCTGATCGTCGTAGACTGGGTACTTCCCACGCCCGGTGGTATCCCCGAGTCCCAGGCATCGACCCAATCCACAAACATCCACCACTCCATGTTGCCCAGCAGGTCATTGGCGTCCAGGCGCTTTTCGTACCAATCCAACACGCTAAGTACCGCAGGCATCATCCCGGCCACGGTGCCGTCATCTTTCCGCAATTTCAGGTAGTCGTGCAGCATGGTGATCCAGACCAGCGAGAAAGTCGGTATGTACTGCGGATCATAACTCGGGTAGCGGCTCTGCGTCAGACCGATGGAATTGAACGAATCGTGGAACGACTGCAACGCGTTCTTATAGAGCCGGGTATCGCCGGATACGTAGGTAGAGATAAGACATTGAATCCGGGTATCGCCCGTGTACTGAAGCTGTTCGTAGTAGGGGCAGTCAAAATAATTTTCTCCCGAACAAAGGAGCTGGGTGCGCCAGCTTACATCCCAAATCTGATCCAGAGTGGGTACCTGGGTTTCGAAAACCGCTTTTTCTTCGAAGGGGTACCCTGTGTACCGCGATTGAAAATCGTTCAGAACGAGCGGCTCGTTTTTGGTTTCGATGTCCAGCTGAACGTACCGGAACGTACGCCACCACAGGGTTTCGTAGGTTCGGTTCTTGCCGCCATCGGGTTTGATGACGTTGCTGTTGCCTACAATCTTTTTATTCTCGACCACATCCCGGTTGCCTTTTCGCCCTTCCGCATCCACCAGACTTTCGGCGTAGGTCAGCTTGATGGTACTTCCCTGACCCTGGGAAAAGGTGAGCAGGGGATAGGCATTTGTCAACTGCCCCTGATCCAGCAGGATTGTTAGCTGTGTATTGGGAGCGATCGTCAGGGCGGTACTTCCGCCTATAAACCCTTCGTCGATGTCCTTTGAGCTTCTCCGAACGGCCTTGAACCGTTGCAGATGCTCCTCCATCAACGGGATCGTCCGCCTGACCAGCACGTGGGGAGGTACTATCCCGTACTTGCCCAATCCCTTCGCCGGATTGCCGGGCCCCAGCGACTTGGCGGCCACGAAACCAGTGTCGGCAGCCCCTTTCGCCTCCCAGTCCCAGGCGTACGCACCGCCGTCAAACGCTTCGCCGGGCCCCACCACGTAATAGGCATTCAGCCGAACCGGGAGGGGCCGATAGGCTTCGCTTTTCAGGACTTTCCAGGTGCTGTCGGTATTGATGATACGCTCACGGGCCGTGTTCCCTTGCAGGATAAATCCGGTGCGCACGCTGTGCTGAGCGACGGGGCGGTACTGCGCAAAATTCCAAACGACTGCCGATACGATATTGCTACCTTGAGCCAGATAGGGGCCGATGTCCAGGCTTTCAAACCGCCAGTGCAGTTGATCCCCGCGAGCCGGGCCATTGGTGATGTACTTTCCGTTTACGTAAAGCTTGTAGCGGTTGTCCGCACTGACATGGACGATGAAACTACCCGGTTTCTCATTCACCTGAAAGGTTTTTTTGAACAGATAAATCCCGAATTCATCCCCCTTGATGGCGGGGTGGGTGATCCAGTTGGCATCCCAGGCGGTTTCCAGCTCGGGATTGTATTCTGTCGTGGACTGTGCCCGCACGAGGGTCAGGCAGGCGGCCCACAGTAAAGTTAGCAGAGTGATGTGCTTCATAATAGGCATGAGGGTTAGTACTGATTCAGACGGTACTCAATAATTTTCCAGAAAGACAATCTGCCTTTCTCCGTAAACTACTAACAAGGTACCCTTCTGATCGCTAAAAAAATGGGTGGTCATTCTCTATCTATCCTGTTTTGTCAGAAACTGTTTCTTAGGGATATGATCAGCCGGGTGGTTACGATCCAGGTCGTATCTTCACCTGCATCACTTCTCCAACGCTACTTTCCCGCTGTTGGCATAAGGTACCCTCAATTTCCAGGTCTTGCCAGATGCTTTTACTTTTACCTCTACCCCTCCTCATTTTCAGAAAGTACCCCGCTGGGCATAGTCTACGGTAGGAGACTGCGTACTCATTATAAATAGCCATCTGTAACGGCCCGGCAGCGCTGTTTTCGTAGTATTGATTGGCAACAAATCAACTCTTGGCTAAAAACTGCATAACAATTACTTGGCAAGCTGGTAATTCTTTACCAGAGCCGAAGCCGAAATATTCAATACTTTTTCAAGTTCCCGAATCATATCGACCGTTAGCTTTCTCTTCCGATTGAGTACCTCCGAAACCCGGCTTTTACCACCAATGACACCGACCAAATCTTTCTGATTTAGGTTCATCTCCTCCATTCTAATTTTTATGGCTTCAATCGGATCAGGTGCGTCGATTGGATGGTATTTTTCCTCGTAATCTTCAATCAGTAATGATAATATTTCGGCTTCGTTTCCTTCCTCTGTATCGGCAGCTGCATCGAAAATAGCATCGAGACGATGAAGTGCCTCATCATATTCTGCTTCTGATTTAATGGGTTTGAGGTTCATTATTGAAATAATGTTAAATAGTATTTGCGTTTATCTTATTGTACTCGGCATGGGTGCCGATAAATCGTACAAAAGCCCATTGTTTTTCAAAATTGAACCGGACAATCAAACGGTAGGTGTTCCCCTTCACATTAAAAACGACTCTGCCGTCCCCGAGTATACTGGCAGATGCGTAGGTAGCTTTGATCTCATTGGGGGATTGCCAGTTTGATTTTTGCACGGTATCATACCATGTCTTCAAATATTGCTCCGAGTCGGGATATTTATCCCAAAATTCTTTTAGTGTGCGTTTGGCAACTATTCTTTTCATAATGGCATTTGAACGACAAATGTAGCAAAAGTTCCCAAATGTAGAACAATGTGTTTTTTCCACGCAATCCGTTTAGCTATGTCCAATAACAAAGCGTACCAGCTTAGTATCAATCCAAACCCTCAATTCTCCAACGCTACTTTCCCACTGTTGGCATAAGGTACTCTTAATTTCCAGGTCTTGCCAGAAGCTTTTACTTCCACCTCAACCCCCTCCTCATTTTCTGAAAGTACCCGGGCCTGCACCGCGGGCGTAGGGCCTTCGGAGGGCATGAGCAGCCACACAAAAGTCTGGTCACGGGGGATGTTGGCGCTGTAAATAGTGGCGGTATTGGGCGAGTAGACGTTGTATTCGGGGCTGTACCAGCCCTGGATTTCCGGCTGCTCCTGCCCTTTGACAAAACGAATATCCATTTTTTGGTCGCTAACGGGTACTACCGCCAGATTGCCCATGGGATTATTGGTTTTGATGCTATTCCCATCCTGCGTTACCACGCAGTCAGGGTGCCAGTGCCAAAGGGTTTCGACTTTGCGGGGGCGGTCGGTCTGGATCCGGTCTACCACTACCCAAAACTCGCCACGTATATACATGAGCGAACGCGAGTGGCGGGCGGTACCTTCCGTATTTTTAAAATCGGCAAACTCACCGGTGGCGTAGTCGAATTCGGGGGTAATTTTGAGATGACTGTCGTCCAGGGGTACCTCGGCTAGTTTGGGGCCGGGATTTTGTCCGTGGCCGTCGATCAAAACCAGATTGTGTCCGGCGCTGCCCGTGGCGTAGGGCCGGAATTTTTCGGCCACTTCACCCGTGTAGGCAAACCGTCCCGCATCCACCAGCAGATCGCGCCCGTAGGCCGACACTGAAATGTGCAGCTTGTCGCTGTGCTGATGCCCGCTTCCCCACGGACCGATGTCAAAAAACGACCACTGCGCCTGCGCATCGTACCCAGAGCGGGAAACCAGCTGACCGGCCCAGGGGAAAAAGTATGACGGCCCCTGCGTGGGTTGGGTACCTTGCTGTCCGTTGGACGCCAGGTAGGCCCATTCGGGTTTGTGGTACTTTTCAGCGGCTTTCAGTAGCAGTTCCCGGTCGCTGCCCCGGTCGCCGTCGTTGTTGAGGATGCGGTACCCGTCGGGACGAATGGCCCGGGCGATGTAGTCGTACATCGCCACGATGGTCTGATTGAAAAAATCCGGCAGGGGGCGGTTGGCGCGGTCGCAGATGTCTTTGAACAATTCAAAATTGGCCAGCGCCACGTTGTGGTAGTGCGAAGTAAGTTCGGTCTGAATGCCGTCGGGGTACACCTGCCCCTTCATGCTTTCGGTCATGGTACCGATGGCGTAGGTGAGCCATTCGTCGGCCTGTTTGTATTCCGGGAAATTGGTGGCTACGGTCGCCAGAGCCGATATTTCCATCGTCAACCAGTTGTTGCCGGCGTGAAAATACCGGTTGTAATGCGCATGATCGGGCAGACTGCTCAGCATCAGCAGTTGCGTAGCGGGTGTCAGGTACGGACTATTGATCATCCCGTAGAAAATCCGCGACCACGCCTTGACCCGGGCGGCCACTTCCAGTCCCCGCCATACCGAAGTACTGCTTTTCACGGCCGGATAGGGCAGGCTTTTGATGATAAAATCGCGCAGGAAGTCATCGATGTACCGGGCGTACTTCGGGTTACCCGTTTCCATGTAGGCATTGTACACTTCCAGCAGCTGCGAATGCCGGTTCGAGAGCCAGGCCCACTCCCGGTCGTTATTGGGACCCTTGTAGTACCAGTCGCGGTGGCCGTCGGGCAGCAGGGGGGGTACCCCCCGGACGTTCTGCACGTAAAATACGTAGTTCAGCACCGTATCGGCGTCCGCTACGGTTTTAGTGGAGGCGGCCGGCTGAGACTTCCGGAGGTAGGTGGCCGTATTGCCTTTTTTATAGTAGGCCAGCAGTTCTTTGCAGGCCTGCACCAAATCCCCTTTGGCCTGGGCCTGCTTTACTTTTTCCAGGCCCGGCGTATTCAGGTCAAACTGATCGAGCATCGTTTTCATCGTTTCCGGTGCGTAGGCACAGATGTCCTCCACGGTGGTGAGTTCCTGCCACTTTTTCTGGGCAAAAACATTTGTGGAAACAAGGGTAAAAAAAATCAGCAGCGCAAACAGCCGGGAAGCAAACGGAAACGACAGGGCAACAGGGGCTTGGAAATTCATGCAACAGGGTTAGAAAGGTACGAAAAATGGAATGAACCCCGTAGGGACATCAGCTCGGCAGCAACTCGCTCTAATAAAAGATTTTTTGCCGGAAGCCTACTGTACAGGACGAAATACGGGGCTAGGGTACCCTGAGTCGATCATCGCGCCCCGGAAACCGAAGCCCGTCAAGATCGGCCTACCCACCTACCCCATTCGAAGAACCGCCGCCCCGGACGGCAGGACCTGAACGGCAGTAGTAGAATAGTGCCTGAGCCCTACTTTGGTACATTCGGCTGATGCGTATAAGCGGGACGTTTGCCCAATGCTCACTACATAAAATAACCCAAAGCGATGGAGAAAATCAGGATTTTCAGTTCACAGGAAGAGTACTACGATCACGCCTTTGCCACGTTTATCAAGAGTACCGATCAGAAAGAAAATGCCAAAGTCTGGATCACGGAATTTCTGGACGGGATCGATCCGAAACATACTGCGATCGACGCTGGAGCCGGCAATGGGGTACTTACCAAAATCCTGGCCCGGCACTTCGATAAAGTACTCGCGGTGGAGCCCAACGAAGCCCTGCTCGCCGAACTGGCCACGGCGGGTGAAAACGTGGAGGTAATCGACCAACCCATTGCCGAGGGTACCCTGCCCGGGACGGTGGCCGATTTGGTACTGTGTTCCCACGTGCTGTACTACATCCCCCAATCCCAATGGGACGGTATACTGCACCAGCTGCTTTCCTGGACCAAACCGGGGGGACGCATTGTCGTCATACTACAGGCTGAGGATACGGATTGTATGAATTTTTTCAGGAAACTCCGAAACGAAGAGTTTCCCATCATGCATTTCATGGAAGAATTTTCCCGGACCGGTACCGCCCAATCCGTCGACGTATTCCGGCAGACCTCCACGATCCGGTGTCGTTCGGAAGAAGATTTGGAGTTGATTCTGGAATTTTTGTTGAATCTGACTCCTTTTCCCAACGAAGAGTCCATTCCTACCAAGGCAGACCTCCGTACTTTCCTCAGCTCCCTACAACGCACGGAATCAGGCGAATACAGCATGTCTTGCGATCAGCTTTTTTATACAATCACCAAATAAACCAGCCGGGATGAAACCTACCTGTCCTACCTTGCATTTTATAAGTATATTGGCTCTTTACTATCTAAAAACACTATGAACAGCTTACTCCAATCCAAACCACGTTCCCTTTTCCGGTACTTCACCGTATCGGCGCTTGCCGTCATGCTGGCGGTATGCATCAGTACCGTACAGGCCAAACCCCTCGCCACCCCGCTGGAAGGCCGCTGGGATCTTACCGTGGACATGAACGGCAAACCGGCTCCTTCGTGGCTGGAAGTCACCCATTCCGGCAACCATACCCTGGTCGGCCGATTTGTGTCGGTATCAGGCAGCGCGCGGCCGATTTCGGAGGTACATTTTCAGGACGGCAAATTCAATTTCTCCATTCCGCCCCAATGGGAAAGCGGTGAGAACGACTTCTCGGTGCAGGGTACCGTGCAGGGCGACAAAATGAGTGGTACCCTCACCACCCCCGACGGAAAATCCCACAGCTGGACGGGCGTACGGGCGCCCAAACTGCGCCGTACCTCGACGCCTGCCTGGGGCAAGCCCATCAAACTCACGGAAGGCAACATGATCAAGGGCTGGCACGCCGCGGGTACTAACCAGTGGACGATCCAGGATGGCGTGCTGAAAAGTGAGAAATCCGGCGCGAACCTGATCACCGACGAAAAGTTCGACGATTTCAAACTGCACGTCGAGTTCCGCATTCCTAAAGGCAGCAACAGCGGCGTGTACCTGCGCGGACGTTATGAGGTGCAGGTCACCGACGGCAAAGGTATGGAACCCTCCTACGGAGAACTCGGCGGCGTGTACGGTTTCATCGCTCCCAGCGAGATGGTGGCCAAGGAACCCGGCGAGTGGCAATCGTTCGACGTAACGCTGATCGGTCGCATGATTACGCTCGATGTCAACGGCCAACGCGTCATTACCAACCAGGAAATTCCCGGCATCACGGGTGGTGCCCTCGACAGTAACGAAGGCGAGCCCGGCCCCCTCTACATTCAGGGCGACCACGGCCCGGTAGAGTACCGAAATATCGTGATTACGCCGGCAAAGTAAGGATAAGGGGGAAAGTAGTTTCCCCCTCCTTTTTATCCCCTCAGATCTGTAACATAGGCATGTACAGTAGCTCCGAAGTTCGGTTTTCTTAATCAAGCGCTATGCGAAAACATACTTTATATTGACGCCTGGAACAGCATGAACACGGCTCGCTTTGAGCTCCAATACCCATCGATATGGCAGATAACAAAAATCAAACTGACGAATCATCATCACCGGCCGATACTACCCCCAAGGTGACAGGGATTGGCGGCATTTTCTTTTTTTCGGACAACCTGAAAGAAACGAAAGAATGGTATGCCCAAAATCTAGGATTTGAAATCAATGACTGGGGTTCATCGAGTTTTGAATCCAGAGATATTGATAATCCTGAGGTGATTAACTCGCTGCAATGGAGCCCTTTCAAAAAAGGGGATGATTATTTTTCGCCGTCTAAGAAAGCCTTCATGATCAACTACCGGGTTCAGAATATTGAAGGATTGGTAGCCAAACTCAAAGAAAACGGGGTGACCCTACTCGACGACATTGAGACTTTCGACTATGGTAAATTTGTCCATATCATGGACCTGGAAGGCAATAAAATTGAACTTTGGGAGCCGGTTTAGTAGACTTGGTAATTCTATTAAACGATGCGGATAGCGTTACAAACACGAGGTTATTCGACGCCCGATCGCAGAAACCAATCTCCGAGTTTTTAACACTGCCCTTAAATAATAAGGGCAGTGTTGTATCTGTCATTCAACTCCATCTTTCTTCTATGATTTACAAAACATTATTGCGGATTACCCTATACATTGTTTTTGTTTTATCGTCAGTAGGATGGTTAGTGGCATTCACACAGCACTGGCAGAATAGCAAATATATGCTAGTCCCTGCATCAATAGCTTTACTATTCATTGTACTTGACGTTTTAGTGTTAAGAAAAGGCAACAAAATGTAAAATCACCTCGCGTAAAAACTCGCCAGTTGGTCCAATCTTGGCTTGACCAGCCCATTCTTCATCGGCTCGAATCTCGTTACCTCCACCTTATCTTTGGTAACCACCACATAAAACGGCTGATTCAACTTAGCCGTGAGATGATAAATGGTGGCAAGCTCCGCAATATCCTCAAACCACGCCGCCATGGCGTATAAAGACGGATACGGGGTCTGCGCGAGCTTCTGATACACTTCCGGTGCCAAGCTGATCGGCACGGTTTTCCCACTGCGGAAACGGGTTTGTTCCAACAGCGAATCCAGGTACGGCTCGGCGGGTACATTCATTTTGCGCCAGATACCTTTTGTAAAAGGCGTCGGTTCCACGATTGCATTTCTTTCGGCGGGATGCGGGGTAATGTCCATCACTGCGTCGACAATGTGCGTGGCCTCGTGCATGAGCACGTACACGATGGCATCCAGGGTACCTCCTTCCACGCGTACTTCATAACTGGAATCGGCGGCCGGTGTGAAGCAGGTGGTCTCTTTCCACGTGGCCCATTCTGAAATAGTTTCCTCCAACAAACCCGCACGAAAAGTAATGTTGAACATTTTCGGACCGCCCGCAGAATCGACCGGCGAGGTCAACGCCGTGTTTGGCATGTTATCCATGAAACTTATGCTTTGCAAATGCTGGTTCAAAATGCGCTGATGCAGCGGCGGCAAAAGCGCAAAAGCATGAAGTACCTTCTGTTTTTCCGCTGGCGTCAGTTCATGGTTAACCGGCTTCATCCCGGCCTCGCGGAAACTCTCAAAGACACTTTCAGGCGCAATTCGTACCCGTTGCGACAGTTCCTTCGTGTGAGTAGAATCCAGGTCCTGCGCCGAAGTACCCGCTGAGAAAAACAACACTACCAAAAGGGTAACACCCAGAATAAACGCCGCTTTCCTAATCATCATTCATTCAAAATTTTATCTACCATGGTTTCGCAGGATGCTCCATGATCAAGCGTGGATCTTCCTGAAGCAATCCTGCGAATTTAGACTTTAAACTCTTAGCCCGTAATCTTTAACGAGCTAATGGAAGTACCATCGAATTCAAGATTATACTGCATCACCGCCGGACTACCCGGAAATGTACCGGTTACTTCCACGGTAAGCTCGCCCTTTGAGCCCGTCTGCTTAAAATCCAAGGATTTTAACTGCATGTTATACTTTTCAGTCGCCTGCTGTATCCACTGCTTGATTTCCTCTCTACCTGAATAGGACGATCCTTCATCGGAAACAGTTGCCTGTTCGGTGAAATAGTTGGCAAATGCTGTGCTGTCCCGTTCATTTTGTGCCCTAATAAGGCCTTCTATATTTTCAGGAAGTTTCATGAGTATAAAAGTTTTGATTGATTAAAAAAATGCTTTGATAAACAGCTGATTATACCGTAGGAATTGTGCCGCCGTCGATTACATATTCGGTGCCGGTGAGGTAAGCCGCCCTGGGTGAAACCAGGAAACCGACGAGTTCAGCGACTTCTTCCGGCCAGGCCGCTCGGCCGAAGGGAATGCCGCCAAGAGCATTCATCACCCCGTTGGTAGCCTGTTCAGCGGTGCCGCCTGAGCTTTCGGCGATGCGCTCCATCATTCGGCTGGATGCAGTGGTCATGATCCAGCCCGGCGATACGGTGAGCACGCGCACTCCTTTCGGTGCCACTTCATTCGACAGGCTTTTGCTATAATTGACCAGAGCCGCTTTCGCCGCCGCATAGGGAAGCGTGGAGTCATACAACGGCAGTTTCGCCTGAATGGACGCAATGTGAATAATTACCCCCTCGTGGCGCTCGATCATGCCGGGCAGAAAGCCGCGGTCCAGTCGCACGGGTGCCAGTAGATTGGTCTGGAAAGACGATTCCCAATCCCCGTCGGACAGCACGGTAAAACCACCGCCCGGCGTTTCGGAACCACCCATATTATTGACCAGGATATCCAGGCGACCGAATCGATCCAATACTTCATCGACCACTTTTTGGGTTCCTTCGGGTTTGCTCAAATCCGCCGCTATAAAATAAGCGCCGTTGCTTTCGTCTTCCGGCTTATTTCTCGCGGTGATAATCACCGTAGCACCCGCTTTTAGAAGGCGCGCGGCGATAGCCTTTCCCGCTCCTTTGCTTCCTCCGGTTACCAGCGCAATTTTGCCCGTCAATTCGTTTTCAAAATTAAAGTCCATGAGTTTGCTGATTTGTTTAGGACAAATTTCGGGAGTATGGTACCTTCTGACAAGTACGGACTTACGAATCAGATAGGGATAAATTTGTCCCTATTGAACTGCTACAAGCATAGATTTATATTTGCATTATGTACGAAAGAAAGACAATGCCCAACCTGAACTGCGGGCTCGACCTGATCGGTGAGGTACTTTATGGCAAATGGAAGATGCGGCTTTTGTGGTTTATCAACGAAGGTTTCCAACGTCCGAGTGAGCTGCAGCGGAAAATACCGGATGCATCCAGGCGCGTGCTCAATGTACAGTTGAAAGAACTGGAAAGCCACGAGCTGGTTGGAAAGGTAATTTATCCGGTTGTCCCGCCCAAAGTCGAATATTATCTCACCGATTTCGGAAAATCACTGATCCCGGTCATTGGTGCAATCGGGGAATGGGGCGACCAGCATGAGCAGCGCTTGCGGACACTCATTGAAAAGAATATTCGGGCTAACACTGACTCGTAATCGGTGCGATCGGCCGCTACCGATACAAACGCGAGGCGATAGCATCCCGATTGCGAATTGGGACGTGCGTGATTGACTTCCACCTTAGTAGGTTTCACCTAAAAGAAATCTGCCTATATTCACTCCTTCAAATAATCCACAGCCTAAAAAAACAAAACGATGAGAGTTGAACGAAGTCATAAGGCAAGCCAGCAGGAGGCCATCAGGAAAATCGATTCTTTTCTGGACGAGCTCATGAAGCGCGATTTTCCGGGAGGAGTCGTCGTGAAAGAACCCACGAAAAGCTGGTCTGGGAATACCATGGACTTTTCTTTCAAATTGAAGAAAGGGTTGATGAGTACGAGGTTAGCCGGGAATATTCAGGTGGAAAACGGAAAAATTATCATGAACTCTGAAGTACCTGGTCTGATTAGAACCTTCGTGTCGGAAGAGAAAATTTCGGACGTGATAGGCCAGCAGATTGATTCGCTTTTCGCGGACAAAAAGTAGCTAATTTTCAGGAAGTCCGCTTCTTTCTATCGAACTTTTGTTTGCGTGCGGTAGTAGAATACTTCCCCTTGAAAGCCGCCTGGACAGAAGGCTTTCAAGGGCTTTTTTTAAGTGACGTACCAACTTTTTGATGTCGCATTTAGCGGATTGAAATGACCAACAAAGACGCAGTCGAACTGATCCGAAACGGAATCCAGAAAACAGAAGTACCCCAACGCTGGGCCGATCTGGGATGCGGGAGCGGAACATTTACCGAAGCGTTGGCCACTGTCTTGCCGTACGGGAGTCAAATTCTGGCGGTGGACCGAAGCCGGCAGTCCCTGAAAAAGACGATGGGCAACGCCGTTTCCGTAGAATTTCTACGGGCGGATTTTGAAAAAACCGACTTGAACTACACCAATCTTGACGGAATCCTGTTGGCCAACTCCCTGCATTATGTCCAGGACAAAGAGGGGCTAATCCGTCGGCTGGAAAAGTACCTATCGCCCGATAAACGATTTCTGGTTGTTGAATACGACACGCTCAATGCCAACTCGTGGGTACCCTACCCCATCGATTACATTCGTCTGAAAGAGCTGTTTATGGAGTTAAACTATCAGGCAGTAGTCAAATTGTCGGAGCGGAAATCCTTATTCGGTCAGGGTAACCTGTACGCGGCGGCCATCGATTGAACTACTCAGGGTTCAAAGAGCAGAAGAGTTAGGTCTTAATTCGCTTCTTTACTTCATTCCGGTAGTCCTTTCTTTCCGGGAAAGGGTAGTATTCACTACATCCCTTTTCTCTACCGACTATCCTCTCTGTTGTCATGAAGTACCTTTTCCTGATTGTCCTCTTTTTTCCATCCGTGTTATTGGCCCAAAATGTGGGTGACCGAAAATTTATCCAGGACGTAGCTACCGTCTACACGGTGGAACAGGGACTACCCGCCGGTCCGGTGGACCAGATCACCTGGGAACAAGGTACCCTCACCGCGCTGGCTAAAGGTACTTTGTACAAATTTCAGAACGAAGCATGGATTCCTGCAACCGGGAAATCCCCCAGCCGAAATATTGAAAAGGTACCAGTCCCGAAAGGTACCAAAGTACTTGCCCGGGTTCGCTACAAAAATGAGTGGGCAGTGGGCACGGATGAGGGGCTGTACCTGTATGAGGGAAAAAAGCCGGTAAAGGTATACCCTGCCGACAGCCGGTATAGCTGGTCGCTGCGGAATGTAGCGGCGCTTGCCGTCGACTCGCAGGGTCGGCTATGGTTTGGGTCCGATGAAGGCGTAGGGTACCTGGACGGCAATCAGTGGACACTGTTTACAGGGAAGGAAGGCCTGCCCTACACGAATTTTACCTGCGCCGCCGCCGGACCGGATGGCACCGTCTGGTTCGGGACGGAGCGCGGAGCCATCGAGGCACAAAATGATTTTTTTCGGTACCGGGCAAGTCGGCGGTGGCTCCCCGATGACTACGTACTGGACATTGCCGTGCAACCCGACGGCACGGCCTGGATCGCAACCCGCGGAGGCATCAGCCGGATTGAACCCAAAGAAATGACGCTGGAGGCCAAAGCTGTCTACTTTACCAACCAAGTGGAAACCCGCCACAACCGCATGGGATTTATCGCCCAGAGCGAATTGACGAAGCAATTCCAGATCGGTAGTTCGCAGGTGGCCATTTCGGACAATGACGGCATGTATACCGCCATGTACGGGGCGGCGCAGGCCTTTCGTTACGCGGCCACTGGCAGCGCCGAAGCCCGGGAGCTGGCCATCCGTAGTTTCCGGGCCTGCAAATGGCTGGTGGACATCACCCATGAGCCCGGCTTTCCGGCCCGGGTCATTATCCCTGCCGACTGGCACGAACCTGTCAACGAGCAGTACGGGCGAGCGTATAACAAGAAGCGTCAGGAGACCGACCCGCAGTGGAAAGATATTTATCCGCGTTTCCCGAAAAGTAAGGATGGCAAGTACCTCTACAAAATCGACACCAGCTCGGATGAGCTGGCCGGACATTTCTTCTTTTACGGCATCTACTATGACCTGGTCGCCAAAACCGAGGAGGAGAAGCAGGAGGTCCGGCAGGTAGTGGGCGACATCACCGATCACCTTATACGACACGGCTATAAACTAACCGACCACGACGGGAAGGTAACCCGCTGGGGGGATTTTTCGCCGGAGTACTTCAGCTCGGTGTACGGCTACGATCAACGCGGCCTGAATTCCATGATGATGCTTTCGTTTTTGAACGTAGCCCGGCATGTCACGGGTGACGTAAAGTATGACGTCGAGGCCAAGAAACTGCGTGATACATACAAGTACCATATTTTCGCGCTCCATCCCAAGGAGTACTTTCCGGCCGAGAACGTGGTACCCTGGGACAACAATCTGTGCCTAATGAGCCTGTACGGCCTGTTAAAATACGAAACCGATCCCGCGCTCCTGCTCATGTACCGGCAGTCGCTGGAAAATGCCTGGCTGCACATCAGCAAACAGAAAAATGCGTTTTGGGATACGATCTACGAAGCCCTGGCCAATTATTTCACCCGGCTGGTGGATCAAAAAACCTTTGCCCGAACCGACCTATTTCCCGAAAACCACCTGTACGCTCCCTCCGTGGTCAAGAACCATTACCGGGCCGCCAATAACCCGGCCTATATTCTGGAAAATCTGCAAAAAATACCGCTGGACCTGATTGGGTACACCATCCACAATACCCACCGGCTGGATGTGGTGCTGGACGGTACCCCCGGCCAAAGCGAGGAGATGGGCTGGCGTACCGACGGCCTGGCCCTGCCCGTGGATGAACGCGCGCACGTGCGGCAGGATCGGGATGGCTTTGCCCTCAACGCCTCGGAAGGGGACGGCTATTCCGAACACGAGGGAACGTTCTTTCTCCTACCCTACTACATGGCGTTGTATCATAGGTTGCTGGATTAGCCGGGAAGCAATTTCAATGGCTTTAAGCAGGAATAGTTCAGGGCGCAGTCTTCGAAAGGAGGCTGCGCCCTGTGTGTATGCAAAACTGCTCAGAACCACATATTTGAATTGGTTGAAGAAAAAAACTTACCGCTTGATAAGTTTTAGTGGGTGGTGTGTACCAAGTGATTGTGCTTTTTCTTAAATTTCCTAAGTGAATTAAGAAATGCAGTATTGATCTTCTTATAAGGTAGAGCAAGTAGTATGTAAGAGCAGAAGATCGTGATTTTGTGAGGGTAGAATAGGTTTAGTACCACACCAAAATTCTGAAAAACAATCACCCTTCCTGTCCCTGTATGGCCTATGGAATGCTCAAACCTTATTGCTACCGCCTTACAGCAAGGAGACATCAGTGCTTCCTTATTCAAAGGTTCTGCTCACACCGCTTTAATTGCCGACCTGCAACGGGTACTTTTTGAACTAGGCTTCAAACGGGAGTTAAAGTTTGAAAATTACCAAGCCACCGGAGCGTACGACTCGGCCACGGCAAGCGCGGTGACTGCTTTTGCCACAAAAAACAACTTACTTGGCGACGGAACAACCGTTTCGAATCCGTTAGCCAAACTGATGCTTCAGCGGCATAGCTTCCTGCCGGAAATGTACCTGCTGTGGTCCATCCATAATTCCGACCTGAGGACGAAAAAATACATTTCCAAAGGTACCCGGATGAGCGTTACGGCCATCCAACTCATGCTGTTTGAAAGAGGATACGCCGAACAACTAAATTTTAAGAAATTCGGGGCAGATGGAAGTTATGGCAAAAGCACCCGCAAAGCCATGATTGCCTACGCCAAAGACAATGGCCTCGAATCGGATGGCGACCTATTGACCAGGCCCTTGATGGATATCATGCTCAAAGACATCGATGCCTTTTACGGCAAGGATTGGAGCGAACTGGCCGTAAACAATTTACCCAACGCTGATTCACCCCTCGTTTTGTTCGAAGCTTCCCGATTTCAGGGCAAACCCTGCCGCGCGGATGTGCTATTTGTGCCGATGCTCACGAAAATCAACCGCTACGCCGAACAAGCCGATGTTTTTGTTCATGTCACGAGTTCCTTCCGAACCTCCTCGAATGTGGCGGGCGCGATCGTGAAACCCGCCACCCGCTCCAACCACATGGCCGGACACGCCATCGATATGAATGTGATATATGACAATAAACGACAATTTGCCAACTCGAAAGTACTAGCCCGTTATCCGGAAGTACCCGACCCCGTCCGGCGCTTTATCAAATTCATTATAGATGATCCTGATCTTCGGTGGGGCGGTGATTTTAGAGATCGTGATCCGGTGCATATTGATGATCACTTGAATCGGAATTTGGGGCGTTGGGATGAGAGATATTTGGCGATGTAGTGGGCAGTGTAGTTGGGGGAACACTATCAGTGTAATTTCAAGTCTTTATTCCGACTTTTTATGGTGTACAAAAAAAATACTACCGCTTGATAAGTTTTGTGAGATTGACCGTCTCAAGTATTGATTTTATTCTCTACTTTTCCTGAGCGAAGCTAATCATTGATTTTTACTTCTAACGAAAGAATTTGATTAGACGTCGCATATTCGTTGATTATTTTTCGCGGGTATAGCAACATTTTTCTAAGACCTGTGGGAGCACAGGCCACGGTGAATAGATTACCTTAATAGTAGGCATTCTTGCTGATTTACAAACGAAAAAAAAATTTACTCTACATCTGTTATTTTTTATTTTCATATAAAAATTCTTTATTTAATCCTTACACTTAAATACCTAAAGCAATGGCTAAATTTATAAGCTTACTCAAAACAATAATTTTACTTATTTTCTTCGGAGTAAGTATAAGTAGTTGTGTGAACTTGAAAGCAGTTAATGACTATTCCACAAGTTCTTTAAGTAGCATAAAAAAATATGAAGATTTACATTATAGTTTCACTATTCACTGTATTGAAAGGTGTAATTTTGAATTAGTTAGAAAATTTGAAATTAAAAGGGATAATGAGGCAACTTGTGATTGTGAAGACTTTAAAAAAGCCGATCAAGCAACATCACTAATATATCAAGGAATTGTGGGATACTTTGATGGACTATCAAAGTTGTCAAATAAAGATTTGACAACTTATAATTTAGATGGACTCAAAAAATCATTAAATGAAGGAACGTTTGGTGATATTAAAATTGAAAAAGAACAAGTTGACTCTTATTCTAAAATAGCTAATATACTATTACGTGCTACTACTGATGCATACAGAAATAAAAAAATAAAAAGTTATATTGGAGATGCTAATGAGCCTATCCATAAATTACTCACTTCTTTTCAGTTTATCATTAATGATAACTTGAAAAAAGAGCTTGATTTTAAAAAAGAAAAATTATTTTCGTATTACCAAGAATTAAAAAAAGGAAAGACTTTAACGGACTTTGAAAATGGCAAAGCCACGACAGAATATTACCATCAACTTTCAGATATAAATACGAAACAAAAACAAATGGAAATATTTGCAAAGGGTCTATCAAAAATATCAGAAGGCCATCAAAAGCTTTATGAGAATAGAGATAAAATGACAGCTGAAGAGATTAAACAATTAATAATGACATTTTCAATTGATATTAAAGGAATGGTTTCTGAGTTTAACAAATTAAACAAGTAAACACATGGCAAATCTTAGTGCACAAGAAGCCAATAGGTTGGCAAATAACTTTTTAGGATTGGCTCAATCAATTGGTGATTTCCGATTTAACAATTGGAATGTTTTGACAATTGATGAAAATCAGCGGATGGGTGATTTGCAATGGTCAATCTTAAACTATGGTGAAGATATTCTAGCTCTCTCGACTCAGTTAGTAGTCGAAGACTCAAAACAGTCTTTGGAAGAAATTAATGATATATCGACTGAAATAAAAGCTACTATCAATACAATACAGCAAATACAAAAGGGTATCAATGTAGCTACTTCAATAGTTGTTTTGGGGGGCGCAATAGTTAGTAAAAATCCACAAGCAATCATTGATGCATTAAAAGGTGTTGTAGAAAGTTTCAACACCTGATTTTGTATTCCCCCCAGTTCGGGGTAGTGTTCCGAGCGCCGTTGTGCGGGGTCTTCCGAAGGGATACTCCGTACAATATTAATGATGTAGAATGTAAATTATCTTCTGGTATGAGAAATACGTATTTGCTAAGTTTGACATTACTATTAGTTTTGTCACAAGGATGCTTAAAGGATCATTCCTTCCCAGATCCTGAGCAAGGTTTACGGGTATCGGGTAAAGTGCTTCTGCCAACCGGAAGTAAAATAGATGTAAACACGTTATTTGTAAACAATGGCCTGGAAGAAAGTAAAGTGACCGATCAAAAGTATTCAATTATAAACCCTTCCTCTGATTTTACATTCCGGTTTCTTTTAAATGCGAATCAAAATATAATCATGATGGGATATAATTATCCGGAACAAAATAACTATGACATTTCAGTCAGATCTACCGCTATTGGTCTTATTATGAATGTTCCATCGGCTCTTAGCCTTACAAAGGAAGGAAAACTTAAAACTATAAACTTTCTACTTAGTAGTCCGTTGCTCGTGAACGTTGAAAAAGAAATTGAAAAGGTTATCTTTAATAAGATGGACTTATTTGACATAACAAATAAGTCGCTAGCAAAGAGTGTAAGTATCCTATTTACTGCGGCATCAGCAAGAATTTCCGTTGAATCAGAGGTGCCAGTTAATACTTTTCGAGCAGGTACAGAGCTAACGCTTGTAAATAATGCAAGATCACATAAAACGATTGTCGGAATCTATAAAGATGGCGTTAGGCAGAAGATTGAGCAGGAAAATTTTTTGACAATTGACGAAGTTGAATTTGTTCCTGCTTCGTTGAGCGAAATCGCAAACTCAATCTTACAAGTTCCTGAAATAAAAGAGTATAAATATGAAATGAAAGGTGAGGGGAAATTTGAGCTAAGGTACAGAACAGGTAGACCTGGTGAAAGCTTCGATAATAGCGATGAAGCAAAAGATGCATTCCTGAAAAACGTAAAATATGGGGTTTCTAAAATTGGTCTATTGGTCTTGAACTATCTTCCTATTGATGGATGCGCATCCTTATATGGAACGATAATTACGAATCGAGTTGCATTTTTGATCAATAACTATTCGAACAAGAATATTGATGCTGCCGATTTGGTGATTGATGTGCTTTCAAGTGTGTTTTTAAATGACGAAGATGTCGAGGAGCTGACTAAGTGTTTAAAATTAGAGCAAAAAGAGCCCGGAATTAAATTCTTGAAAAATTTTGGAAAAATGCTCAGGTTCGTAGGTCTGGTTAACACTGTTGGGAGCATTGGAAATGCAACTCTTTTCGGATTTCACTGGGACTTCTCAATTTCAAAAATGGATAAATGTTACACTATTGAGAAAGGTGTAGTAAAAGAATGTGATCAAATTACAAAAGATTTTGTATTAAGTGGCGGGCCATCGCCGAGTGCAGAGATTGGAGCTGATGACGATTTTGAAATTTATCTAAATAGCAAAATTATTTTTCAAAATATGGATGGAGTTTCAAATGGATCTCCTGCTCTAAAATTTCAGGCAGCAACTGGCGATACAATAAGAATTGTTGGATACAACACTATACCTCCCTGTGCAATAATTACTCCTTTTTATCTGCACATAGATAATAAGGTGCAAATTTTAACCACAGGGTATCCTCAAAATTGTTCTGTTGCTACGGGTGTATTTTTCGATAAATCATTTACAATAGAATTGTAAGTGAGTAATTCCCCAGTGCTGCGCAGTGTTCGGCTGTTTTGCGGGATCTTCCAAAGTGAGACTCCGTACTCTAAGTGGAAGGCCGTTTGTAACTGTCAGCCTCGTCAAAAGCATAGAAAAATTTCGCATTTTTTCTATGCTTTTGCCATAGAAATCCTTGTTGTGCGAGGTCTTCCGAAGGCAGACTGCGTACCTCATATAATCGGCAGTCTGTGACTGCCACGTTACCATGTTTACGCCTATAACCATCGCTCAAATCAACTCCACGTCCAATAATCCCTTCTGATCATTCATATAATCCCGCGGCGAGGAGCAGCGGTACTCCCAAGGCTCGTCTACCAGCCCCACCTTCACTGGATTCATGTGCATATAATCCAGCTTCTGGTCAATAAACTTATTGCTGATGAGTTCAATCAGATAATTTTCCTGCTGCCAAAATTGGTATTCTTTATTCTTAGAATTTGCCTCCCCAGCTTGTCGAAAAATCCACAACATCCAGCCACGCCGACTTTCGGGCTGCTCCTTATCTGCAATAGCGGCTATGATTTTCCTGGAAGTAATCTTTTTCAAATCCCGTAACGCATCGGAAGGATGATGGCCAAACTCCGTTGAAATCATTAGATTCACATGTTTAGACATATAGCACCAGGCATGGATTCGTAGACCTTTTCTGGCAGTATCGGATACTCTCAAATATAATATCCACATAAACCGGACGCGTGAAGACATCCACCGCACGGGCGACCCCGCCATTGTACGGTAGCGAAGGTCACGAAGTACAGGTCTTCGGGATTTTGGATGCGACGGGCGAAGGGCATGGTTTTGTTCGGTAAGGCTGAGTAGTAAATTTACTAAATTTGTGGCGTTTGTCTTCGAGGCCGTTACAACGGGGCCGGCCTACCGGCGGCCAGCTATTTTCAGTACGCAGTCATTCGATGGAAGACCACGCACAACTCCGAGAAGCTGGCACCTGTTAAAAAGTTAGTATTCGCCATCCCTTCCCAGTAAACTAAGCCTCCTTCTCAAAAGATACCTCTACTCCGTGCAACTTTTAGTATCAGGTAATAGTCTTTGGATCAGATCGTTAAAAACTAAATCTTTGATGTAACAACTCCCTTTCTACAACTGCTTTATAAAGCAAACGCGACTCGGCAAGGATAACCGTAGTAATAACCAGCCATTTCAAGTCTGAATCCTGCCTTTCCGCTTTGTCTCAGACAACTTTTACATATCGTTTACATTCTTTAACAAGTCATTAACCAAAATCAGGAACAATGCTTTGTATGTTTGCTGAAATCCTTAAAATAAAAAAATGATGAAACACCTACCCGTGTACGCTTTGTTACTATTTGTTTCCTGCACTCTCTGTCAGGGACAAATTAAAACGGACCTGTCAAAAGCTACCGAGAAGACCGAAACCAACGTCGCAGCTACTGACAATCGCGCTAATTTTTCTGGGGTATGGAAATTAAATGAGTTGAAAAGTGAACAAATCGGAAACTTTCCTGTCTGCCTTTTCGGAGGATATCATGACCATGTCAGTTCAAAAACCATGAAAATAGCCGATCATGCCGGTTTTCTGACCGTGGATGTACCAAGTCCTGGCGGGGTCCAGTTTACAAGACAAGAGCAACTGACCTTCGACGATAAAGAAAGGTAAGCCATCAGGGTCGGATACCCCAGGGAAAAGTCTACCGCAAAGTGGTCCGATGATGGACAAACGATGACGGTTATCTCGGCAAGAACCTTTGATCCCTATAGTGAACAAGCGGCTGTTGAAGTAACAGAAGCTTGGAAGTTGATCAATAATGGCCAGTCTATCGCTGTCCAGGTCAATGTGAGCTCAACTTCCGGTGAGAATACCAGGAAGCTCGTATATGATAAGCAGTGATCGGTGGATAGTATCACGTATTCCCTGCCACCTGCTCATCCCGCTCTTTGCTCATGACAGTCGCCCGCTGGTAGAGTAAGGACTATCCCATCGCTGGCCGAGTGATCTACCTACTACCGGTTGTTGCTGGTGATAAAAAAGTTTAGAACACCGCTATTCAAGGTTTTCTCAACCAATTTTAACATATCGTTGACAATCATTTACGAGCCATTAACAAAAACCCAGCCCATATACTTGTAGGTTTGTCAGGATTCTTTGTTATCAAAAAAAAGAGGATAATGAAACACTTACCTGCTTACGTTTTATTAATGTTTGTTTTTTGCACTTTCTGCAAAGGACAAAATAATACTGACTGGTTAAAAACTACTGCCAAGCCCGAAACCAAAGCCGTACTTACTTCTTACGGACCTAATACTATTACCCGGAACATACTACAAGATAAAAAGGGCAACATTTGGTTTACCTCCTGGGAGGGTGTTTTTCGGTACGATGGAAAGAATCTGACCAATGTGATCGGTGACGTAAGTTCGGCCCGCTTCTTTTCTATTCTAGAGGATAGTAAAGGCAACTTCTGGCTCGGGTCGATTGGCTCGGGAGTGTATCGTTATGATGGAAAATCCTTTCAAAACTTCACCACCAAAGACGGGCTTCTCAACGATGAGATTACTTGTATGTATGAAGACAAATCCGGTGCTATCTGGTTCGGTGTCAATGGGGGAACAAGCCGTTACGATGGGAAATCATTTCGAAACTACCTGATGAAAGGGGATTCAATAAGTGAAGATTTTACGGGAATACCTTTCCCCAATTTTACCCGCCCACCTCATGAGATTACTTCTATTATTGAAGATAAATCAGGCCAGTTTTGGTTTGGGACCAGGGATAAAACCTTCGTTTATGATGGAAAAACATTTACCCCGGTAACCCATAACGGCGAACCTTTTACGAATGTCCGTACAATCATCGAGGATCAAAGAGGAAATATCTGGCTCGGTGGAAACGATGGCCTTTGGCGCTACGACGGCAGTACCTTTGCCAATATCACGGAAGACTTCGTTGGATATATCTACGAAGATAAAAAAGGCAATATCTGGACGAGTTCAGAAGCGGCCCAGGGTTGGGTACTTTCCCGATACGATGAAAAATCTTTATCCAACAAAAAACCCACGGCCACCGAGATCAATCCTAAAGACGGGAAGATGCTTTTTGGGATCCTGGAAGACAAGGACGGAAATCTTTGGTTCGGTGCTGATGGCGCCTACCGTTACGACGGAACTACCCTCACCGAGCTTATGAAATAAAGCACTTAAAAAGTACTGCGTATATCCAACCGCGTAACTGCTACTTTAAGCATCTTCGCACCTATGGATAGAGGCACTATTCCAGTCCGTATTTATCAATGAGGTAAATCATCGCCGCCATGGCGGCCCCACCCATTTCAAGTTCCCGCTTGCTCACGGCATCGAAGACATCGGAAGCCGCATGGTGGTAGTCGAAGTACCGCTGAGAGTCGGGGATCAGGCCCAGAAGCGTAGCTCCCTGCTGTCCTAGCGGACCAATATCGGCTCCTCCCCCGCCTGGGCCGATTTCGTGCATACCGTAGCGGGCAAATAAGGGCTGCCACGACTGAATTTTCGCCTTTGGGCAGGAGTACCCACGATCGATCCCTCCGCAAACCCGGATCTTCGCTCGACATTGCATCCGCCCGCGTTTGCAACTCGAACAACCGCAAAAGTTTCCCCTACCCCAAAAAATCCAAATTTTCCGTAACCCGCTTCCCTCCCTCAACAAACTGCTCCCTATATAACCCAATCCGCCGCTTCGCCTCGTCCAGATCGGTCGTATTCAGGTTTATATTCAGAAAATCAATAAACCAGGGAAACTTCTGTTCACTGAGTACGTAGGTGAGGACGATCTCCCGGGCGATGGGCAGAGTGGTGGTTTTGGAGTCGTCGAAGACGTCCTTACTGCGGGCGTTCAGGAGTTTTTCGTACTCTTCGGCTACCAGCTTTTTGAATAGGTCGGCGGTAAAAGTATCCCCGGCTTGGGTACTGGTATGGGCGTCGTCTTCGGTGAGGGTGGCGCCTTTGTGTACCCACTCCCACAGGATGCTGAGGCGGATTTCGCCCGTGGCCATGTCTTCCATCAGGTACAGGATGTCGTCGTTGCCAAAAAAGTCGGCCGCTTTGAGGGCGGCGGCCTGCATGCCCTGTCCGAAAGCATTGCCGTACTGCAAGGCCACGCTCAGAAGGTTGCGGGCCCCGCGGATGGTGGTGGGGGCATTTTCAATCAGGATCAATCCGTCGACATCTTGTTGGGTATATGTCAGCCGCGGAAAGGCGCGGCCTGCTTGGTTGGCTTCACCGACTTCCTCCCAAACGGGGCGGACGATGTGTACCATTTTCCAGTGCGCTACCCACTTGCCGCTCGCGCCTTCGCGCTGCTCGCGCTCGGCTCCGGCCACGGCTTTTTTCATACTCGCCGTCACGCCCTCCGCCGAGCCAACGGGGATGTTGGGTTCCATGCCACCCTGCCAGAGGGCAAAGTTGCCGTGGAGGTCGGGGGTATTCACCGCGCAGCGCACGCGGTTTTCGTAGTTGCTCATGTACCCGTAGGTCATGGTGATGGCCTCGATGTCGGGGTTGATAAAACTTTCGTCCCAGGCCATGGCGTCGGATACGCTGTTGATGTAGTCCCAGCGGCCGGTGTTGTAGCCCACAAAGTGCTTGCCCAGCGCCGCCCGGATTTCCATCAGTTGGTGGGTAGCTTCCAGTTGTTCTACCAGTACGTACACTTTGATGGTACCCATGGCCAGGCGCAGATGCGTTTCCAGCGCCGACAACAGATCATTCCACAGCGCCGCTTCGCCCGCGGTCTGAATTTTGGGTAAATACAACACAATCGAAGCGCCTTTCTTTTGGAGCTCCTGGTAGTTGTTCACCACGTACAAAGTAGCATCCACGAGGGAGGCGGCCATGGCTACCCCGTCGGCATCACGGATATGGCGGTCGTCGAGGTGCAGGCCCCGCGCCCGGAAGATGATGGTGGTACAGTCCAGTTGCTGCTGCCAGTCGTGGATGATCTTTCTGCCAAAAAATCCTTGCGCCCAATGATTCATTTCGTCAGCTACTTTCTCAGCCGCTTTCAGGAACCCGGGGTCTTTTTTAATGGCTAGTTTGAGATTTCGCTGGTTATCCAGCGAAATACTGGCGATTTGTCCCAGCGCATCCTCGCCATCGAACATCCAACCATCGGCTCCCGACAGCAAAGCATAGGCTACGTTGCGGATGCTGCTTTCCAGCGGGGCGTTGGGCTTGGCGGCGGGGCCGGTACCCTGTATCCACTGCCGCTGCAAATCAGCCGGGATCACCGATCCTTCAAATTTTCCATCGCGGGCATCCTGTACCTTGATGCTGGTGCGTGGAATGGTGCTTTTTGGGTCGAGGAAGGTGATCCGCTGTCTCTGTTCGGCGCGCTGGGCGCGTCGCTGGAGGCGGGCCTGCATGGCTTCTTTGATGTCTTTATTGAAATGCGCCAGGGCCGTGAGGGCTGCGAGAGCCTCGGGGGTATATATATCGCTGTATTCCTGTTGGAGGTTGCCGTGTATGAGGATTGAATTGTTCATTGTTGCGGGAATTGATTCATTGTTTAGAAAAAGTGTTAACGGTCAACCGGTACGCCGGAGCGGGTTAAAGGTCAAACGGCGTTCTATGCTATCCCGCACGGCGTCCGCTTTTGCCGACAGTTGATAGCCGAAATCAGTTAACCGTTGACCTTTGCCCATTAACCCGACAACTAGCTCAAAAGAAAAACCGCCATCGACAACGGCCCGTGGGCGCCGAGGACGAGGGCCTGTTCGATGTCGGCGGTTTTAGAGGGGCCGCCGATGAAGCCGCCGAAGCCGTAGGTACCTTCACCGATGATCTCATAGGCTTCGTGCAGGGTAGGTACGATGCTATCGGCGCGTACCACGACGGCCAGGTGCTGGCAGATGTAGGGGATGATGCGCTGGCCCATGACTTCGTCCGACAGCCACACGGCCCCGTTTTCGGCGACCGCAAAATGTCCGCGGATGATCGCCAGTTCGATATCTTCGTACGTATGGGGGTCTGCGTTCGGGACAATCCATTCAAAGCCTTCGGTCAGTTCCGGCAGCGTGGTGGCGATGCGTTTTTCGGTGTCGTAGCGCTCGTGGATGATCGCCTGGATGGCGGCGAAATCATCTACCCGGTACACGGTACCCCCAATACTTTCAAAAACGGCTTGGTACCTTTGAACTACTTCCTGTTCTTTGCCCCGGAATCGGGCAATGTCCGGCAGCGGCAGCGAAGCGGGTTGGTTTTGTAAAACTTCTCCCAATATTTTCTCCCGGCTTGTCATGGGTGGTGATTGGTTACTGGTTGTTCGTAAATCTATTTATTGAAAAAATAATTAGCATAAAACTATATCGAAATGCACCTATGTTTGCGGCACCTGGGGCCGGGGCGATTCTCTGTCTTTCTGTATTTTATGCTGATTTATCGGCTCGTGCCAACGCTTGCCCTCCTGGGGCGGGCAGCCCCAATTCCATTGCGGCCGCTTTCTCAACGCCTCTGTATAAAAATGGCCTGCGCAATCCAAGCGCACAAATGCCATTTTTATAGGGTCGGTTTATGAGAAGGCTGAAATTGATTTGCATTTTACTGTATTGCTTTGAATGTTTTCAAAATATATGGTTCGATTCTTGAATTTACCTTTACAAGTAGCTCATTATTATTTTGACCCGTTCATTTCACCATTTTTGAAAGTGAATAAACCTTTTATTGCATGACGCCCCATTTCTCAGCTCTCTCATAAGCCGACCTGATATCAATGGCCAGTGTGCGGCAGGCATGCGCAGGGCCATTGATATCCAAAGGCGTTGAGAAAGCGGCCGCAATGGAATTGGGGCCGCCCGCCCCAGGAGGGCAAAAGCCAGCTTTGCCCAGAACATTGAATAATTGGCAAAAGCATAATAAGTACTACCTTCGACCAGATCACTGGTATGAGCGAGTTACTAGAACCCAACAATCTACTTTTCGTTTTTAAGGTACCATTCACTGAAAGACTCTTTGGGACCTTCCGGCATGTCGCGCTGCTTGTACCAGGGATTGAGCTTGTTATTGACGACGAAGGGTACCTTATGCATAAACCACCTCCCGGCCCGACCGGCTTTGTCTAATTTTTCGGGCGAAGACAACGTCCAGGCCATAGCCTTCATGCCCAGCGCCTTGGTACTCGAAGCGTGACCCTCTTTCACAATCTCCTGCCGCCACTTGTACAGCTGATCGTGGATGTTGATTTTAACTGGACACACGTTGGAGCACGACCCGCAGAGCGTGGAGGCGAAGGGTAGGTCCGCGTGTTTTTTCATATCCAGATTGGGAGCCAGAATCGCGCCAATTGGCCCGGAAATGGTATTGTGGTAGCTCAGTCCGCCGCTTTTGCGGTACACCGGACAGGTATTCATGCAGGCTCCGCACTTGATGCATTTCAGGGAATTTTGAAAATCCTTCCGCCCCAGCTGCCGCGTCCGGCCCGCGTTGACCAAAATCAGGTGCATTTCCTGCCCTTCGCGCGGCTTTTTGTAGTGACTCGAATAGATAGTAATGGGTTGTCCAGTGGCGCTCCGGGCCAGCAGGCGCAGAAAAATACCCAGGTGCTTTTTCTGCGGGATGATCTTTTCCAGACCCATGGAGGCAATCTGTACTTCAGATAAGTGCGCGCCCATGTCGGCGTTGCCCTCGTTGGTACACACCACGTATTCGCCCGTTTCGGCTACGGCAAAGTTGACGCCCGTCAGCGCGGCGCGGCGGGTCATGAACACATTGCGCAGGTGCTTGCGGGCTACCCGCGTCAGCTGCGTTGGGTCCGACAATCCTTTTTCGGTACCCAGGTGCTCATGAAACAGTTCACCGATTTCTTCCTTGCGTTTATGGATGCACGGCAGCACGATATGGCTGGGCGGCTCGTTGTCGATCTGCTGGATGTACTCGCCCAGATCGGAATTGATGACGCCGATGCCCCGCGCTTCGAGGTACTCATTCAGGCCGCACTCTTCGGTGAGCATGGACTTACTTTTCACCATCTGATCGATCTCCTTCGCTTTCAAAATGGCGTACACGATTTCGTTGTGCTCTTCAGGGGTATCGGCCCAATGCACCGTGATACCGTTTTTTTTCAGATTGGCTTCAAACTGCAAAAGGTACCCATGCAGGTTGGAGATGACATTGCTTTTGATCTGCGAGGCGGCTTCTCGCAATTCCTCCCACTCGGGGATGGATTTGGAGGCGATGTCGCGTTTGGCCCGGATGTACCAAAGCGCCCCGTCGTGCCAGTCCACCCGCTCTTCGTCCTGGATGAAGGCCTCGGCCAGGGCCGCGTGATCTTTTGTTTTAGGTTGGCTCATAGCGTTGCATTGAGTATTTCTGAAATATGAATGACCTTGACCGCGCTGTTTTTCCGGTGCAGGATACCTTCCAGGTGCATGAGGCAGGACAAGTCGGACGAGGTGATGTACTCGGCCCCGTTGCGGGTATGGTCCGCCACCCGGTCTTTCCCCATTTTCACGGACACGGCTTCTTCCGACACGCAGAAAACGCCGCCAAATCCGCAACACTCGTCACAGCGATCAAGAGGTACCTGTTCCAGCCCTTTTACCATGGCCAGTAACTGCTGGGGTTTGGAGAAATCGGGCGCGTTGAGTTCGCTCATTTGGGCCAAGCGCAATCCGCGCAAGCCATGGCAGCTGTGGTGTAGCCCTACCTTGTGGGGAAACGCGGCGTCGAGTGATTCGATTTTCAATACATCGGTCAGAAACTCGACCAACTCGTATACTTTTCCCCGAATTTCGGTGGCTATCGCCTCCTGCGTATCCGAATGAAGATGGTCTTTCAGGTGCAGAATACAACTGGCCGACGGCCCGACGATGTAGTCGAACGCCGCAAAGTTTTCGATGAAGGTATTGTTGCAATCCTGCGCCAGATGCTCAAACCCCGAGTTGGCCATGGGTTGCCCGCAGCAAATTTGTTTGGTAGGGTACCTCACGTTAACGCCCATTTTCCGAAGCAATTCCAGCGTCGCCCGCGCGGCTTGGGGGTAAAACTGGTTGACGTAGCACGGTATGAAAAGTCCGACGTTCATGTGAGTCTGTTAAGGGTTGGGTAAATATCAGATTGAACGGAGTTAAATCGCTCGTACTGATATACTTCTATTGTGAAATTCGTGGAAACACTTTTTTTCTGTTGATTACTTTGACCGCCGCCACAAAGACTACCAGTACAATAGCCAAAATCAGCAGGTACAGGTACCCCTCCGTAAAATCAGGGATTACCGAAGCGGCGCCTGCGGCGATCATTTGATAGTGTGGCACAACCCAGCTGAACAGATAAGCCTGGGCCAGTACAATGCAACAGATTGCCATGAGCATGTAGAAACTATGCTTGACCGTAAACCGGAAAAGTTCTGATTCTTTTCCGACCAGATCCCCCGCCGCCGCCGCCACCGCGATGGACTGCGGTGAAATCATTTTGCCGATTACGCCCCCCGATACGTTAGCCGAAACGGTAACGACGGGATCGACCCCAATGGAAGTGGCGGTGGAGGCTTGCAACTTCCCGAACAGCGCATTGGCCGAGGTATCCGAACCCGTAATGAATACCCCCAGCCAGCCCAGCATCGGCGCAAAGAAAGGGAACAGAACACCGGTGTTGGCCAGCGCTTCGGCCATGGTGAGGCTGATGCCCGAATCATTGACGATGTAGGCAAACCCCAGCACGGCGGCGATGGTGATGATGGGAAACGTGAGCTGCCGGAGGGTTTCGCCAAAAACTTTCGTCGCCTCCCGGTATCTCATACCCATCAGGGGAATTGAGATAAGGGCCGACAGTAAAATGGCCGTGCCGGTAGCCGACAGGTAGTTGAACTTGAACAGGTGGGGTACCGCATGGCCGCTGGTATCCAGAATGACATTATGCAGGCCCGGAAACTCAAATTGTACCTGCCCGACCGCGTTGAAAACATCCTTGATCGGTTTTAGGCCCCAGGCGATGATGACGAGGGTGAGCAGTATGAACGGCGACCACGCCCGGATGATCTGCCCCGTTGTGTAGTTGATATCGTTCAGTATCGTCGGGGCGGGCTCGTTGGGAAAGCGCCAGGTACCTTTGGGTTTCCAGAATTTCAATAACACGATCAGACTCACAATGGAGCCGATGCCCGCAATGACATCGGGCAGCGCCGGACCCAGGGTATTGGAAGAAAACCATTGCAGAAAAGCGAACGATACCCCCGCCACCACAATGGCCGGCCATACCTCCCGGGTTTTTCGGAACCCCGCCATAATGACGACCAGATAAAAAGGCAGAAAAACCGACAGGAGCGGTAGCGTACGCCCGACCATCTGCGAAATGGCCAGTTCAGGGATAGCCGTCACCTGCGAGGCTACCGTGATGGGGATACCGACCGACCCGAAGGCCACGGGGGCGGTATTGGCGATCAGGCAAAGGCCAGCCGCATACAGCGGGTTGAATCCCAAACCTACCAGCAGGGCCGCCGTGATGGCTACGGGCGCCCCAAAACCAGCCATGCCTTCCAAAAAGGAACCAAACGCAAAGGCAATCAACAAGGCCTGCAAGCGGCGGTCGGAGGTGATGGAGGCCATATAGTGCTTGATGACCTGAAACTGACCGCTCCGGACGGTGATGTTGAACAGAAAAACGGCAGTAATGATAATCCAGCAGATGGGAAACAGTCCGTACAGGGCTCCGTTGACCGTAGAAAGAAGCGCCAGTTTTACGGGCATGCCATAAGCAGAAATGGCAATGAGGATGGCCAGGACGGTGGCGATCAAACTCGCCTGGTACCCTTTCATTTTTCGGATGATGAGTGCCCAGAATATAAAAAGAATCGGAACCACCGCCAGCAAGGCCGACAGGCCGATATTGCCGAAAGGATCAATTACCTGTTGCCAGTTCATAGGTCGGGTTGCCGGGGGGTTGGAGGGATGGGATTTGATAGCAAAAGAATTTCTTTAAATGGATTTACCTACCGGGCTGAACGGCATTTCTTCTCTTACCAAAATCAAACTACTTTTGGAAAAAACCCTATTCCGATGAATTTGAGAAAACCCGCCCTGTCTTTCGGCCAAATCATCAATATGAATTTCGGCTTCTTCGGGCTGCAATACAGTTTTGGCCTGCAACAGGCCAACATGAGTCCCATTTACTCCTACCTGGGCGCCGATGAAAGCAGTCTGCCGTTGCTCTGGCTGGCGGGCCCCATGACCGGGCTGATCGTACAGCCCATCATCGGGGCCATGAGCGACAAGACCATCACCCGCTGGGGCCGCCGGACGCCCTACTTTCTGATCGGGGCCATTTTTTGCAGCCTGTCGCTACTGATCATGCCGTTTAGTAGCTCGGTGTGGATGGCGGCCAGCATTCTGTGGATTCTGGATGCGGCCAACAATATCACGCAGGAGCCCTACCGGGCGTTCGTGAGCGACAAGCTCGACAAGACCCAGCATTCGCTCGGCTTCCTGACCCAAAGCGCCTTTACCGGACTGGGGCAGACGCTCTCGTACCTGACTCCTTTCCTGCTCATCAATTTTTTTGCCGTATCCGAGTCCGGCCGCATTGGTCGGATACCTACCTCCACCCTGGTGGCTTTCCTCATCGGTTCGGTGGTTTCGATCACCTCCATTCTTTGGACTTTAAAAACCACCCGGGAAATCCCCCTGACCGAGGCCGAAAAAGCGAAAATCAGGGCTTCTCCGGCGGGTGTGCGCTCCACCTTTGCCGAAATCTTCGAAGCGCTGCGCGACATGCCCCTGACTATGAAAACGATGGCACCTATGATGCTGTTCAGCTGGTACGCGATGTTCATCTACTGGCAGTACATTGCCAAGTGCGTTTCCCAAACCCTCTATGGTACCATCGATTCCGAGAGTCCGCTGTTTCGCAAAGCGGAGATTTGGGTCGGGCCGATGGGGGCCTTTTACAACGCCGTCGCGTTCATTTCGGCCTTTGGCCTGGCCTACCTGGCGCGGCAGTACGGCCCCAAGTACCTCCACGGGCTTTGCCTGGCGTCCGCCGGAATCGGTCTGCTGGCCCTACCCTACCTGCACGACAGGTACCTGCTCCTGCTCCCGATGCTCGGGGTAGGATTGTCGTGGGCCAGTATGATGGGCAACCCCTACATCATGCTGGCGGGCAGCATCCCGCCCGAGCGGACGGGCGTGTACATGGGTATTTTCAATATGTTTATCGTAATTCCTATGCTGCTGGAAACCTTCACCATGCCCATGTACTACAAAGCCTGGCTGGGGGATAGCCCGGTCAATGCCATCCGGTTGGCCGGCCTGTTGCTGGTTTTGGCGGCGTTGTCGGTCTTGTTTATCAAAATAAAAAAAGGAGCAGTCGCCGGAGAACCGGGATTTGTAGGAAGTGTTGGACACTGACCTTGGTGTTTTGCTGCGATCATTTTCAGGAAAATCCTTACTTTTACCGCAAATATTCCCCTACCTGCCATGTTGTCTCAGCTGACATCCCTCTGGTTTGTAAAGTCTGGCAAAATGAAGCAAAAGATCCAGTTAAGTAAGGTACCTGCAGGGCTGTTGATGAGTCTGGCTTTCCATCCCCACCCATGATCCTCATTGTCGACGATACCCAGGAGAACCTTTTCTCGCTCAGAACCCTCCTGCAGCTGAATTCCTACGAGGTGGACACCGCCGCTTCCGGTGAGGAAGCTCTGTTAAAAATACTGAAGAATGAATACAGCCTGATAATCCTGGATGTCCAGATGCCGGGCATGGACGGCTTCGAAGTAGCCGAAACCATCACGGGCTACAGCAAAACCCGGGACATTCCCATCCTGTTCCTGTCGGCGGTCAATGTGGACAAGCGCTTCATTACCAAAGGGTACGCTTCGGGTGGAGTAGACTACATCACCAAGCCCTTCGATTCGGACCTGCTGCTGTTGAAAGTAAAGACCTTTTGCCGCCTGCACGATCAAACCCGACAATTACAGCGCGTCCAGAAGGCCTTAAAGGAAGAAATTGAAATCAGGAAACAGGCTCAGGAGGCCGTCGAAGACGTGAATGCACGGCTGGAAGAGCACGTGGAGGAGCGAACCCGGGAATTGCGCCTGGCCAACAAAGAACTGGAAACCCGCAACACCGAACTGGCCCAGTTTGCGTCGTTAGCGTCGCACGACCTGCAGGAACCCCTGCGCAAAATCATCACCTTCGGGCAGCTTTTGGAAACGAAGTACCTGGCTGATTTGGGCGAAGCGGCCGAGCTTTCGCAAAAAATCAATGCCTCAGCCGAGCGGATGCGCAACCTGATCAACGATCTGCTGAACTACTCCAAGCTTTCGGCCCACACGCTGTTCGAACCCGTTGACCTCAACGAATTATTGCAGGACACCCTGTTGAATCTGGAAATTGCCATCGCGGAAAAAAATGCGGTGATCAGGACTGAATTCCTCCCCCCATCGAGGCCATACCCGGCCAGATGCGCCAGGTGTTTCAGAACCTCATTGGCAATGCCCTGAAATTTTCGCAGAAAGGTACCCCCCACTGGTCACCATCCGGGGGGGCTACATCGCCGAGGGCGACCTTTCTGCTCCCTGGACCACCGAGGGAGCGTACATCCGGATTTGCATCGCTGACCGGGGCATCGGATTTGATGAAATGTACCTCGGCAAAATTTTTGCCATTTTCCAACGGCTGCACACCCAGAACGAATACGAAGGCACGGGAATCGGGCTGGCGATTGTCAAGAAAATTGTGGAAAAACACAACGGCCTGATCAGCGCAAATAGTAAACCGAACGAAGGTACCACGTTTAATATCATATTACCCGTCCGGCAGTCCAAGACTTTTGTTCCAGACGAAACACCCGCTTAACTCCCTCCCTACATGAAGACATTCAAACGCAACCTGCTGCTTGGCTACGGCATTTCCATCCTGCTGCTGATGGTCAGTTCCATTGCGTCTTACATCAGTATCCGGAACCTTCTATCCAGCGCCGACCTGGTCAACCACACCAATCTGGTCATCAGCGAACTGAACACGCTCACCTCGGCACTCAAAGACGGCGAGGCCGGCCAGCGGGGGTACCTCCTTACGCGCGACCGCCGCTATCTGATTCCCTACCAGGAAGCGCGGGCGCTGTCGCTCGAAACGAGCCGAAAAGTGGATGAACTGACCAGTGACAATACCGAGCAGCACGCCGACGCCGACGTACTTAAGACATTGACGGATAAGCGGTACAGCATCCTGCAGCAGGTCATTCAGAAATACAACCGCGTGGGTAAAACGGAGGTCACGGACCTGGAAGCCGGACGGGAAACCATGGATCAGATCGAGTCCGTGGCAGAACGCATGGCCGTGCGGGAACAGATCCTGCTGGCTTCCCGGACCGACAAGCTGAAGCAGTTCTCGACCCTGACGCCCATCCTGATCGTACTGGCCTCCCTGCTGGCCATTGTCGTGACGGGGGTATCGTTTGCACGCGTCAACACCGATCTGGAAAAACGAACGCAACTCCAACGGGTACTTCAGGAGAAAGACCGCGAAATATCGGAACGCCTCACTATGGTACAGGGCGTCGCCGACCAAATTTCGTCAGGCAATTATCAGGTCAAGGTAGACGACCAAGGCAAGGATGCCCTGGGCGGAATTGCGGGCTCGCTGAATACCATGGCCGCTTCGCTGGCTGCTTCCTTCGCTACCCTGACCGAAAAGGAATGGCTGCAGACGGGCATCGCCTCCCTGAACGAGAACATTATCATCGACCAGAGTATAAAAGCCTTAGCGCAGAACGCCCTGACCTTCATTACCGAATACTCGGGGAGTCAGGCCGGAGCATTTTACATACTGAACAGCGAAGGTACCCTCGAACTGAAAAGCAGCTATGCGCTCACGGCCACTCAGCTCCGTACGTTGGTGTCCCTGGGCGAAGGCCTGGCCGGGCAGTGCGCCCAACGGGCCCGGATGATGGAAATCGACGAGCTCGTACCCGACGACTATACGCTCAGCATTGTTTCGGGGCAGGTGAAGCCCCGTTCGGTCACCGCCATACCCATCCTGTATAATAACCGGGTGAAGGGCGTCATCGAATTGGCTTCGCTCACGGCCTACTCGCCCAAAGTGAAAGCCTTTTTCGAAGCGGTTTCCCAGAATGTCGGCATCGCCATCAACTCGGCCCAGAGCCGGGAGCGGGTGCAGGAATTGCTGGAAGAAACCCAGGCGCAGGCGGAGGAACTACAAGCCCAGCACAGCGAACTGGAGAATATCAACGCCGAACTCGAAACCCAGGCCGAAAAGCTGCAGGCCTCCGAAGAAGAGCTTCGGGTACAGCAGGAAGAGCTTCAACAGGCCAACCAGGAACTCGAAGAGCGGAGCCGTACCCTGGAAGAGAAAAACGAGTTGATTCTGGAGCGCAATCTCGAAATCCAGGCCAAAGCCGAAGAACTGGCCCAAAGTACCAGCTACAAGTCGGAGTTTCTGGCCAATATGTCACACGAACTGCGCACCCCGCTCAACTCCATTCTGCTGCTGTCGCGGCTGCTGAGCGAAAACCACGAAAGCAACCTGTCGTCAGATCAGATCGAATATGCCAACGTCATTCAAAGTTCCGGCAAGGGCCTGCTCACGTTGATTGACGAAATTCTGGATCTTTCCAAGATCGAGGCCGGCAAGATGCAGCTGGAGTACACGGACGTAAAAATGCAGGATGTGGTCAACGACCTGCTGTCCCTGTTTTCGCCCATCGCCAAAGATAAGGGGATTACGTTCACGGCTACCTTACTGGAAGGCGTGCCGGGTACCCTGGAAACGGACCGGCTCCGGCTGGATCAGATCCTCCGCAACCTGATTTCCAATGCCCTGAAATTCACCAAAAAAGGATCGGTTTCGGTAACGGTGGCCCGGGAAGCCGCTTCCCTCGCCATGACCATACAAGACACCGGAATCGGCATTCCGGAGAACAAGCAGAAAACCATTTTCGAAGCGTTCCAGCAGGCCGACGGCTCCACGCGCCGGCAGTTCGGGGGTACCGGGCTCGGCCTGTCCATCAGCCGCGAGCTGGCCAAACTGCTGGGTGGAGAAATCAAAGTCACCAGCGAGGTAGGTAAGGGCAGCGAATTCACCCTGATGGTACCCTTGCATCGGAGACAGCAGGCTTTCCGGCCGGAAAAAATGAATATTCCGGATGCCAATCCCTTACCCGTATCGGGGGAGGCCGCCCAGCCCGTGGCAGGCAATGAGTACCTGAGCAGCGTCATTCCCGCTTCGATCCCCGACGACCGGGCTACCATCACCAGCGGCGACAAGGTGATTCTCATGATCGAGGATGACACCAATTTTGCCAAATCGCTCCTGGACTACACGCGTAACAAGGGCTACAAGGGCGTGGTGGCAGTGCGGGGCGACGAAGGACTGGACCTGGCCCGGAGGTACCTGCCGATTGGTATTCTGCTCGATGTGCAGTTGCCCGTCAAAAGCGGCTGGGAAGTCATGGATGAACTGAAAGCTGATGCCACCACCCGGCATATTCCGGTGCACATGATGTCGTCCTTCCAGGTCAAGCACCGCAGCCTGTCCAAAGGTGCCCTCGACTTCATCGACAAACCGGTAGCTTTCGAGAAGTTGAGCAGCGTGTTTTCAAAGATCGAAGAAGCCCTGAGCCGGCATCCTAAAAAAGTGATGATCGTGGAAGAAGACGCCAAGCACGCCCAGGCGCTGGCGTATTTCCTCGAAAATTACAATGTCGTGTCGGAAATCAGGCATACCGTGCAGGAGGGAATCATTGCCATCAATCAGGATCAGGTGGACTGCGTGATTCTGGACATGGCCGTAACGGGGAACCAATCGTACGACTTTCTGGAAGAAGTAAAGCAGACGCCGGGCTTCGAGAACATCCCCATCATTATTTTTACGGGCAAGAATCTCTCGACTACCGAAGAGGTGAAGCTCAAGCAGTACGCCGACTCCATCGTGGTCAAAACCGCCCACTCCTACCAGCGCATCCTCGACGAGGTGTCCCTCTTCCTGCACCTGGTGGATGTGAACAGCACCGAAACCAAAACCACTCGCTTCAAACGGCTGGGCAACCTGGAAGAAGTACTGAAAGGAAAAACCATCCTGGTAGCCGACGACGACGTGCGCAACATATTTTCGCTTTCCAAATCGCTCGAGAATTATAAGATGAACGTAGTGTCCGCCGTGGACGGCAAGGACGCCCTCAGGCAACTGGACAAGCACAAAAGCATCGATCTGGTGCTAATGGACATGATGATGCCCGAAATGGATGGCTATGAGTCCACCCGCCGGATCAGGTCCAACCCCAAATACAAGAAGCTGCCCGTGATCGCCATCACCGCCAAAGCCATGACCGGCGACCGGGAAAAGTGCATCCAGGCCGGAGCATCCGACTACATCACCAAGCCCGTGGATGTGGATCAACTCATCTCGCTCCTCCGGGTGTGGCTGTACCAATAAACTAACCCGCTATGAAGAAGTCCATTCTAATCGTCGACGACGACCCCCGAAATATTTTCGCCCTGTCGGCCATGCTGAAAGCCCGGGGGTTTTCCGTTCTATCGGCTACGGGGATGAAGGAAGCGTATACGGTTCTGGAGCAGCAGGGAACGGTCGACGTCATTTTGCTGGACATGATGATGCCCGACATGGACGGGTACGAGGCAATTCCCCGACTGAAACAAGACGACCGCTACAAACATATTCCGCTGATAGCCGTTACAGCACAAGCGATGGCCGGCGATCGGGAGAAATGCCTGGCCGCCGGGGCCGACGCCTACCATTCGAAGCCCATCGACATCGATGCGCTGCTCGAATTGCTGAAATCCCCACCAATAAATCAGATACGGAATACGAATGATACAGGATGAGGATCTGAATCTGTTGTTAAGTGAACTTTCGCACCGCTACGGGTATGACTTCACCAACTATGCCCGGGCATCCCTGAAACGCCGCGTGAACCGGCTGCTGACGATGGACCGTTTCACGAGCTTTGCCGAGTTGCTCTATAAAGTAAAAAACGATTCCGACTATCTGCCGCACGTCGTGGAGCAATTGACGGTGAACGTCACCGAAATGTTTCGTGATCCCAGCCTATTCAAAACGCTCCGCGAGCAGGTACTACCCGTGCTGTCCACCCACCCGCTGATCCGCATCTGGCACGCGGGCTGCTCCACGGGCGAGGAAGTGTACTCGCTGGCCATTATGCTCGAGGAGGCCAATTTGTTGCACAAATCCCTGCTCTACGCCACGGATATCAATCCCACGGTGATTGAGAACATCAAACGGGGTATGTTTCCCATCGGCAACATCAGGCAGTACACCGAGAACTACCTGCAGTCGGGGGGAAGAAAGACTTTTCCTCGTATTATCAGGCTCAGTACGAGTGGGCCAAGTTCGATGAAAGGCTGCGCGCCAATACGATCGTTGCGACGCACAACCTGGTTTCGGACCGTTCTTTCAATGAATTCCAGTTGATTCTGTGCCGCAACGTCCTCATTTATTTCGATAAGGAGTTACAGGATAAAGCCCTGACCCTATTTGACAACAGCCTCGAAAAGCTGGGGTTTCTGGTACTGGGTTCCAAGGAAAACCTCCGGTTCTCACCCATTGCCGCCAGCTACACACAACTCGAAAACAAAGAAAAAATATGGCGAAAAATGCGATAAATCAGCCAAGGTACCTCGTCATCGGTGGCTCGGCCGGGAGCCTGGAAGTAATCCTGGATTTGGTAACCCACCTACCTACCCCCCCCATGCGGTGGTAATCCTGGTGGTGCATCGCAAAAAAGACAAAGACTCCATTCTGGTGGACCTCCTCTCCTACCGTACCAAGCTGCCCGTCAGGGAGGTGGAGGATAAAGAAATCATCAGTCCCAATACCATCTACCTGGCTCCGCCCGACTACCATCTGCTCATCGAGCGAGCGGATCTTTTCTCACTCGACAGCTCCGAAAAAGTCCATTACAGTCGCCCCAGTATCGACGTTACCTTCGAGTCGGTCGCCGAAGCGTTTGGTGACCGCGTGATCGGCATCCTGTTGTCCGGTGCCAATGCAGACGGCGCGGTCGGAATGGCGAAGATCCGGAAAGCCGGTGGCTACACCATCGTGCAGGACCCCGCCACGGCCGATGTCGGCTACATGCCGCAGCAGGCCCTGGCTCTGACTCCGGTCGATAGTGTCCTACCCGCGGCGGAGATACCCGGACTTTTACAAAAGCTGCTGAGAATCCAGTAATATCGGACCTACCGGCCCTGAAAAATTCCCCTCACCCTACTGCAACACATCCATGAAAACCGCCCTATTCAGTACCAAACCCTACGATCGTCACTACTTCGACCGCTACGCATCAGAATACAAGCAAGAACTCACCTACTTTGAAAATCGCCTGGATCTTCGGTCGGCTCCTCTGGCTGGTGGTTATGATGCGGTATGCGCCTTCGTCAACGACCAGCTCGACCGCCCGGTACTGACCCTACTGGCCGAAAACGGCGTGAAACTGATTGCCCTGCGCTGTGCGGGCTACAACCACGTCGATATCGACGCGGCGCAGGAACTCGGCCTGATTGTAGTGAGGGTACCTGCCTACTCACCCCATGCTGTGGCCGAACACGCCGTGGCCCTGATTCTGACTCTAAACCGCAAAATCCACAAAGCCTACAACCGGGTGCGGGAGGGAAATTTCGCGCTGGATCGGCTGGAAGGGTTTGACTTATACAAAAAGACGGTGGGCGTAATCGGAACGGGGAAAATCGGGCAGGTCTTTTGTACCATCATGCAGGGGTTCGGCTGCCGGGTACTGGCCTACGACCCCTACCCCAATGAAGCTCTGGCGCAGCAGGGCGTCACCTACGCAACCATTGAAGAAGTGTTGAGCCAGTCGGACATCGTGTCGTTGCACTGCCCGCTCACGCCCGAAAACCACCACCTGATCAACGCCGGTACCTTACGCCAGATGAAGGAGGGCGTCATGCTCATCAACACCAGCCGGGGGGCACTGATCGATACCAAAGCGATACTGCACGCCCTGAAGCACCGCAAAGTAGGGTACCTGGGCATCGATGTGTACGAGCAGGAAACCGATTTTTTCTTCCAGGATTTATCCGAAGAAATCATCACGGATGACGCCCTGATGCGGCTCATCAGCTTCCCCAACGTACTCATTACCTCCCACCAGGGTTTCTTTACCGAGGAGGCCCTCACCGAAATCGCCCGGATTACACTGACCAACCTTACAAACTACGAACGGGGAGAATTTATAGAGGCCAATACGGTGGTGCACGGCCAGGTCACGGGCAGGTAACTTTACTGGTAGTGATTGAAATGAGTCTGCTCATTTTCAGAAATATCATCCGGGCATCGGTAGAACCCGGCAAATCAGCCGTTTTTATGATTTGCCAAAGCCACAAACCGAACCCTATGACGCTTTTCCTGAAAAAATTCAGTTGTTCTATTCTGCTGTGCCTGCTGGCGTGGGGTACCTTTGCCCAATCGTCGGATACGCTGCACCTTTTCCTGATTGGCAACAGCTTTTCTCAAAACGCCACCCGCTACCTACCCCAGATGGCGGCCGAAGGAGGCCATCCGCTGGTGATCCAGCGGGCCGAGCTGGGCGGCTGCTCGCTCCAGCGGCACTGGGAGCACGCCGCTGCCGCCGAAGCTGACTCCCTCGATCCCAAAGGCAAGCCCTATAAAGGCAAATCACTGAAAATGCTGCTGGCCGAAGGTACCTGGGACATCATCACCCTGCAGCAATATTCCATGCTCTCGGCCGATCCGGCTACCTACGAGCCCTACGCTTCCAAACTTTACGCCTACATCAAGGCCCTGCAACCCCAGGCCAAAATCGTATTCCACCAGACCTGGGCCTACCGCGCCGATGCCGACGGCTTCGGACAGACTTCGGAAGAAAAATTGGCGAGTTCCGAGCAGGAAATGTGGGAGAAATCTCGAAGTGCCTACCACACAATAGCCGATAAGCTGAACACGACCCTGATTCCGGTGGGCGATGCTTTCTGGAAAAACAGCGCGGACCGCCAGTGGGGCTACCACCGAGACACCCAATTCGACTACGCAACGCCCAGGTACCCTGCCCTGCCCGACCAAACCCACTCGCTGCACGCGGGCTACCGCTGGACCAATGACAAAAAACTGGGCTTCGATTCGCACCACGCCAACGAGGCGGGCTGCTACCTGGGCGGACTGGTATGGTACGGTTTTCTGTTCGGCGAATCGCCGCTCAAAGTCAATTTTTTCCCCCAGGAGGTACCCGGAGATTTCGCCACTCATCTCAAAAAAGTGGCCGACGCCACCCTGCTGGAAGCCAAAAAACATTGACCGGCAAGATTCTTAGTTGATTGCCTTTTCACCCTACCTACCCAAACCCATGCGCGCCCTGGTTTCTCTCCTCGTGTTGCTTTATCTAATTGCCCAGCCCGCTCTGCTCCACGCCCAGACGGGCCGTTGGATGAAGTACGAACAGGCATTCCAGAGCGACAAGACCTACGAAAACCCTTTGTATAATGTCCAGAAATTCAGCGTCCGGTTTACCTCACCCTCGGGAAGAGTCAAAACCGTTTTGGGTTTCTGGGATGGGGGTACCTCCTGGCGGGTCCGCTTCGCGCCCGACGAGGTAGGTACCTGGACCTACGCCACCGAATGCTCCGACCAAACCAATGCCGGGCTTCACGGGCAGAAGGGTACCTTCACCTGCGTGGACAAGGCCAGTCCGTACGATATTTACACCAAGGGTACCATCATGCACCCGCAGGGTACCTACCACCTCACCCACGCGGATGGTACCCCCTTCTTCTACACCGCCTGCACGGCCTGGAACGGGGCCCTCAAATCGACTGATGCCGAATGGGATACCTACCTCAAAGACCGCGCGGCCAACCATTACAACGTGATCCAGTTCGTGACTACACAGTGGCGTGGCGGCTCGAAGAACAGCCGGGGACAGGTAGCTTTTACCGGCAGTGGACGCATCAGCCTCAGCCCGGAGTTTTTCCAGTTGCTGGACAAAAAGGTGGATGAAATCAACGCCCACGGGTTGGTGGCTGCGCCCGTGCTGCTATGGGCGTTACCCACCGGGGCAGGGCGGGAGCTTAGTCCCGGCTACCACCTCCCCGAGCCGGAGGCCATTCTGCTGGCCAAATACATGGTGGCCCGCTACGGGGGCCATCACGTGATCTGGTTTCTGGGTGGCGACGGCAAGTACATCGACGAGTATGAGCAACGCTGGAAGAACATCGGCCGCGCCGTATTTGGCGGGGAGAACGGGAACGCCCGACCGCCGGGCGTCGTGGCGCTGCACCCGCAGGGCCGCTCGTGGGTAGGCAAGCAGTACGCCCACGAAGACTGGGTAGATATTCTGGGCTTTCAGACCGGCCACAACGCTACCCCCAACACCCAAAAATGGATCACGGAAGGTCCCATAGCCCAGGAGTGGTCGTACCTACCCCCCAAAGTGTTCATCAACCTCGAACCCGTCTACGAAGATATCAACAAAGACGCCGACGCTGCCGATATCCGCAACGCCAGCTACTGGAGCGTCTTTTCTACGCCCGTGGCGGGCATTACCTACGGCGCCAACGGCATCTGGCCGTGGATACGGCCCGGCGAAGAAATCGAAAACCACGGCAAGCCGCCCATTCTGCGCCCTTGGGACGAAAGCATCAAACTCCCCGGCAGCGTGCAGATAGGGTACCTGGCCGAGTTCATGCGGAAGTACCCCTGGTGGCAACTCAAACCCGCGCCGGAACTGCTGGTCGAAAATAAGGAAGCGGGTGAATTCATCTCCGTGGTACGTTCCGACGACCGCAGTACGATTCTGGCGTATGTACCCCGGCCCGCGACGGTAAAACTCTTCAATCTGTCAGGTATTTCGTATCAGGGGCAGTGGTTCGATCCGGCGAAAAATACCTACGCGCCGGCTACCCTTTCGGTGAAGCAGGGGGTACTGCAAGCGGCTTCGCCGGGCGACGCCTCGCCGAGCGACGCTTCGCCCGACGATGGTGATCGGGTGCTGGTGTTGCAGAGGAAGTAAGGTTGTGCGAAAAAGATAGGTTCTGTGAATCGCAGGCCGGGTGTATGCAAAATCAGCAGCGGGACGGATGAGAGGAAATTTGCGGACTGGAAATTATAGTAAAGGACACATTGTCAGGCACTACCCGTTCACGAAAAGTCTATTCCCGGGTTTGGCTGCCTGCTGATTTTATCGTTACTTTCTTGTCTGTAAACCCTAAATTGCCTCAGGAATGGAACCCAACCCAACGCACGACTATCGTGGTGGCCAGCACGTACCCGCCCAAATTGTACCCCTCACGGCCGAAGACCGGGCTTTTTTTGAAGAAAAGAAAATGAAGATCAGCCCCTGGATGAACTTCCTCATTGCGGCCGCTATCGCCTTTATTTCCTATAAGGTTTTCACCTCCGGGGCCACGATTTGGGTTAGCCTCGGGTTCTGTGTCTTCGTGGGGTTGTGTGTGTTTCTGTTTCGCTATTTTTTCATCACCAAGACCAACCGGATTCTGGCGCATGGCCTGAAACATACCGGCCAGGCCAGAATCGCTAAAAAAATTGCCTACCAGGATTCCAACGGCTCCGCGAGCATCTTTACCCTCACCCTGGATTGGGAATTCAGCAAGAAAATTGGGCAGGTACAGGTTAGCGAGAAACTATACGACCAACTGCAAGAAAACGATTGGGTGTACCTAGAAGCTTCCCCCCTCTCCAAACGGCCCCTCGTGGTGGAGAAAGTTTCTCCTACTAATGAAATTTAAGGGTAGGTTAGGGAACTCGCAGATCGGCAAAAGAGCCAAGCGACTGCGGGAGCTTTAGATAACAATTTTAAATTTAGCCCTATTGGGTTCTTTACCTAGTAGGAAGAAATCAAAGTCTTCACTACTTATACTAATAATGTTTGATAATTCTTCACGAGTGTAGCCAAGTTCATTTATATAGGTTGCAGTAATGAGTTGTAGCAAAGCAGGGGAATCCAAATTAACGTCATTTCTCTCTACTTTCCGTTCACCCGCTCTGCTAAGCTCGATCATCATATTAGTATACTTAGTCTTATCAACATGTTTCAGATCATAAGCTCTTCGAATCAAGGAAGCCTTAGAAACTTTCCAAAAGGCTTTCAAGTCACCAAGCTTGGAAAAGCGAAAGTTTATCAAGTCTCTTCGGATATCTAGTTCAGGCATTAAAAATTCAGAAGCAAAACTGTCAGCTTCCCTTTCTACATCTCTGTCAGGGTCAAGAATTGGAGAAAACGGAAGATGCATAACGTTATGCCCAAACTCATGCGCAATAGTATAGCGCTTACGGTCATTAGACAAAGAATCATTTATTACTATGATGCGCTGTCCAGATTGGGTAACTATTGTAGTACCATCAAATTTCTCAGGCGCATTCTTTAAAAAATACACCATAATTCCGTGCCTTTCGATTGCACGTACAAGATTGTCTATTGGCCCTCTCTGTAAACCCATCAATGCTCTAACCTTACGGGCAATCTCCTCTGGGCTATTATTTCCTTTTACTTCAATAGGGGGTAATTTAAACTCTGGAACATCAACGTCTTGCAATAATCCTTCAATCCAAACCCTGAGGATATCAAAAGTCGCTTCAAGTTTTATTTGCAACTTCCTGGGCATTGAAGCTCGCTTTCTGTAGTAATATTCAGCTTGGTCCCTTATTGGCTTTTCATGAGTAAAAAAACTAGGTAAAAAGTTAAGTTTCTTGGCAATTTCATGCCATGTATCCTCAGGGACAGCAAGTAATCCCTTCTCCATTCGTGAATAGTTTCCCTGGCTTAAATTAGGGATCAGTTTTGTCAACTCGGCCTGGGTTAGCCCACGTGCTTCCCTTGCAATAGGCAAAATCTTAAAATTAAATTTTTCCATAAAAGTGCGTCTCTATGATGGCCGTTGAAAAGTAGACGCAACTCGCTAGTGCTAAATGCTTAACTAGCCGAGTTGGCCTGATTGTCCCGCCTATTTTCTTTTGGTTGTACAATTAATGGTGCGTCATCGTTTGGCGTTATTGGGAACAGGTTAGTCTGCACATGTCCAGATCCACCTAGACGCCTCAAATCTGTAATCCATACTACGTTTCCAAGTGAAATGTAAACTGCACATATCTTTTTAATCTCGTCCCATGCTGTGTTCGGTAAGTACCCAATGAAAATTTCTACTGGCGTATCATTATTGAATGGCAGCTGATACTGATTTAGTATCCGCCTAGACCGCACAGTTGTAATATTCATGGGCTTAAAGGATTTCAATTTTTTGAAGTACAGCCTATACCCCCTTTAACGAAGTAAAAACGATCCGAATCCTCTTTCATTTCATCTGGGAATCGCTCAAAAAGCATGCCTTTGGTCAACTCATTGATTTTGTTTGCTTTTGAAATCCTGTTCTGATAGATAGGAGGGCGTCTTGCCAATTCTGATAGTCCTTCATTAAATGCTGCCTCTATGATACTAGCAAATACTGGAAGTTCTTCTGCCAGTTCAACTTCAAATACCTCTTGAACTGAACGTTGATGGCGCAGACTTGATGGTTGATTTGGCTCTTTGGAACTATCGTAGTCCCACTGTAAATTAGTGTCCATAAATGTGTATAGTTAAAGTTTTATGATAAGATGATTATAATCTGATAACAACACCTCGTCTGCCATTAGCAGTTATTTACTCTGCAAGTATAAATATTTTTTCGTTATAAGTTGTATATATTTATTCATTAAAAGTTGTATTATTTACAACAATCTGATTATGTGAACAGTAAGTTCAGGCGAAATTAGAATTATATTCCTAAATCCATGGTCTGCATTGACTCCTAATGTATTGTGTGGCATATGCCACCACTGTGACCTGAGTCTCCTCAAGTCCTGAAATATGATTTATTGGAGGTATATCATTCCACAGGGTACCTTATCTTTCGCAGTTGGACTGCTACTCGTTTGCCATCGTACTATGACGACTGTGCAAACTTGATTCGCCCAAAATGAAAACAGACAATTGATCAAAACAGAATAAAATGAGAAAGCTAATTGGAGCCATCAACATGACACTTGATGGGTTTTGCGACCATACCGCCATAACTCCTGACGAAGAAATACATCACCATTACGCAGATTTGTTAAGGAACGCAGGTACCATTCTGTACGGGCGGATAACCTACCAACTTATGCAATACTGGCAAACGGTGGTAGAAAACCCTACCGGCAACCAAACCATGGACGAATTTGCGTCGATCATGGACAACGTACCAAAAATGGTTTTTTCCCACACGCTGAAAGACGTAGCCTGGGAAAGTGCCACGTTGGCCAACCGTACCCTTGAAGCAGAAATTTCAGAACTCAAACAGCAAGCGGGTAAAAATATTTTTGTCGGCAGTCGGAGTTTAATCATACAGTTGATGAAACTCAATTTGCTGGATGAACTCCAACTTTGTGTTCACCCGGTCATAGCAGGCGGCGGGTTACCCTTATTCGAAAACATACATGACAGCACGATTCTTACCCTCATACGAACCCAAACCTTTACGGGTGGTGCCGTTATTCTATACTATAAGCCGACAAAAAATGATTGACCGATTGCGTGTACCAAACTTAGGATCAAGAAAAACCGTACACGGAATTCGTGACGGATGGTACCCTTTAAAATAACCCATCCTTGATGCGTTATTTCAGCCTGATGTATCTGATAACCGGAGGGTTGATTTGGATTATTTTTCAAGCGTAAGCAACTGCTGATTCCTGAATTCTGAAAAGTTCATACCCGCATGCAGTTTAAAAAAACGGCTGAAATGGGCCATACTCGTAAAACCAAGCTCACAGGCAATTTCTTTGGCCGATTTGTTGGTGAAATACAAATAACGCTTGGCCTCCGCGATAATCCTTCTTTGGATCAGCTTGGAGGGAGACGGATAATTGCATAACCCGAAGATATTGGTAAGCGTTTTGGGTGATTTGTTCATGGCCTGGGCATAAAACTGTACCTCGTGTTGCGAGCGATAATTGACTTCTACGAGCAGATTGAACTTACGGATTACATCCATTTTCTCTTCGGTGAAGCAGTCGTAATTTTCGGTTTGTCTTTTGGCAATCCGGGTTACTTTGATGATCAGCCGCTTCAAAAGTGTACGCAGCATTTCGCCCTGCATCTTGTCTTTGATCGACATATCTTCCACACACATGGTTTGAATAATGGAAAACCCTTCCATTTCCTGTTCTGACAGCGCAATAAAAAGCGGGTTCTGAATGCCGTAAAACAAAAAACCCACACACCCCACTTCCGCATCGTGATCGGCTATGCAGTAAAAGCTCCGGTTGAACTGCCAGGCAATCAAGCTTTGCGGATTGTCAAACAAAAAATGCTGGTTAGAAACAAGCGGCAGGATTGAACCCGAAGGAAAGGTATGCGTGATTTTATCGATTACAACCTGCTGATCCGGGCCCGGATTAAGGACAATGGTAGACAGTAATTCCTTACTTCCGTTCAGAAGGCCGTCGCCCTTCAGCGTGGTTTCGCCAACGCTCACCTTAAACTGCCCATTCGTCATCCGGTTTTCAAATTGCCACTTCATACTGTGTATGGGTTAAAAACCATACACCATGCATGAGCCTTTTTAAAGGGCCATGCATGGCTATGGGTTTTATGGGTTTCCTCGTTTATTGGATAGTCACTTTTATAAAATCAGTAATGGCTGGAAGCGTCGTGAACGGATTCGGATTAGGTACCGGCGCAATGGGCTTACTTTCGACCAGCGGGGTACCTGCCAAATTAAACTGTGTAATACCGGCTCCCGGGAACTGGTCCAGCGCCGTTCCGTCGTCATACAGCTTGATACTCGATGAAATGTCTCCTTTTTGCGTTGCATCTACCCCGTTATCTATATTGGTAAAAAACCAGTCATTGGAAAATCCGTACATGGTTGCAATGGCAAGGCGGTCGCCACTTTTAACCGAAAGCTCCTGGGACACGCTGCTGCCCGGTGCGCCGTTGATCTTCGGAAGCAGTACCGTGCTCGTTGGTGCGGCAAGAATATAGACGCTCTTAACCCCCGGTTTTGTTTTCAAAGAGGCAGCCAGGTCCGTCGCATTCCCCTGCTGGGCCAGTCTTTTAAGGCCTTCTCCCCGATCGTTTTCGCCCACTTTGAAAATCGGGTTATCGATGCCGTTGTATACGACGACCAGTATGGGCGAAAGCGGTGTAAAGATGCCCGTCTGGGAGGTAACGTAAGCACTCAGCGGCATATTATCCCCCATTTCAGCAATCGAGGTCAATCCGTTGGCGGTGGGCATACCTTCTGAATAGAGAGGGGCCGGGCTCAGTAAATTGCCCCCCACGATATAAGAAACCGACCATACCCCGGGACTGAAGGGTGTTTCGTTGGCCGTTCCGCCGGAAGTGTTCTTCAGCGTCAGGGTGAAGTACGAATTGCCATCATATTTCAAAGTCGCCTGCATCAGGGCCGAAGCTGCCAGATACGTATTACCCTGGGCGTCAGTACCCTTGACCTCCGTGATATTTTTCACCTCCGCGGTGCCCGGGTGGGTTACTGCCGCGCCGGGCATCTGGTTGATACGCGTACCATTGTCCCAAAGCCTGATCTGGGAAGAAACATCACCTTCTATAGGTACCCCTGCCCCGTCATACACCATAATACCCGGATTGGCGGGCGCGAAAAACAAGTCATTGGACCAGCCATACATGGTGGCAAAAGACAGTGCTTCCCCTTTTGCCGCTGAGAATTTGATCGTTACTGACTGCCCGGGAAGAATAACGGGCGGTGTACCTGTTCCCTGAAACGTTCCGGACTCAACCAGGGGCCGGGAATCCAACACATTTTCGATGCTGATCGTCGACTTCTGATCCATGATCACTGGGTCATGATCGGTACAGGCGAAAAAAAATACGGGCGATAAAGCCAAAACTGTCCGATAAAAAATCTGTGTGCGGTGTTTCATAATTGTCTCATAGTTTGCAGGAAACAACCCTGTTTCCTTGTAATGATTGTATGAAACAAATGTAGGCGGCCGGGAAATATGGATAAATGCCCGTATTTCCCGATTACTTGCCTATACCGCCCGACTTGGGGATGCAATGAATGTTTTATAGCAAAATAACAGCAGTTGCCTGTTTTTTTCCGGCCAAGGAGCAGCGCCCTCAAAAATGACGGCTTGGGTGAAAACATCAAATGTATCGTCGTGGCGTATTTCGGGTTGGTACCCTGGCCTGGAATATTTGTACATTCAAAATCCAATCGGTAGATTCAGGTATTGGTTGTACTTCCCTATTCTTTCTCTCACTCCCATGGATACGAATCCTGAACCCTTTGAGAGCCTGGATCTTGACCCGGAGGAGTTCCGGAAGCTGGGCTATCGCTCCGTCGACATGATCACGGACTACTATGCCTCGATTCGGGAATTGCCGGTGTTCCCAAACAGTACCTCCGTCGAAGTGGAGGAAGTCTTCAGAGAAAACCTTCCGGAAACAGGACAAGACCCGCAGCATATCCTGGACGAATGGCAATCGAAGGTGCTTCCCTATACGACGCACCTGGGTTCGCCGCGTTACTTTGGTTTTGTAAACGGGTCGGGCACGATGATAGGTACCCTGGCCGAGGCCCTGGCTGCCTCCGTGAACATGAACACCGGCGGCTGGAAACCCGCCCCGGCGGCTACCGAAATAGAACGTCAGACCATTGCCTGGATGGCCGAACTCATCCACTACCCGACCGACTGCGGCGGGCTGTTTACCAGTGGGGGTACCATGGCTAATTTCACCGCGCTCCAAACGGCCCTGCGGAATATCGCTCCCTATGACACGACAGTCAAAGGACTACAGAATAAAGCGTTTTCCGGTCGCTTCACCGTGTATATGTCCGATCACGAAGGGCATATTTCCATCGTCAGGGCGGCGGATCTTCTGAATTTGGGCCGGGAGTCCATCCGGCTGGTCAAAAGCCGGGAAGACTTTACCATGGACACGCAGGATCTGGAACAGAAACTGGATGAGGATATTGCCCAAGGCGATGTACCGTTTTGTGTGGTGGGGCAAGTAGGCTCTATCAACGTCGGGGCCATCGATCCGCTGGTCGAAATTGCCGAAATCTGTCGGCAAAGGGGCATTTGGTTTCACGCCGACGGGGCCTGTGGAGCCGTCGGGGCCATGCTGCCCGAAAAAAGACCCCAGTACCAGGGCCTTGAATTGGCCGACTCCGTCACGCTCGATCCGCACAAATGGCTGTATATTCCCTACGAATGCGGGTGCGTACTCGTGCGTTATCCCGAAAAACTCAGGCGGGCATTCTCCCTCACCGCACCCTACCTACGGGGCACGCTGCCCTCGGACTACACTGGCCTCTGGTACCTGGACTACGGTCCGCAAATGTCGCGCGGGTTTCGCGCCCTGAAAGTCTGGATGTCCCTCAAACACTACGGCGCCGAAGGATACAGGAATTTGCTGTCCCAAAACATACGGTGCGTGGAGTATCTGGATGCGTGTGTCCGTCGGGATAAAGACTTTGAACCCCTGCACAAACCGAACCTGCTCATGTACTGTTTTCGGTATGCTCCCCGGGATTTGCGTCAGCGATGGGACGATCCCGAAACACTAAACGACTACCTGGACCAACTCAACCAGCAAATAGCCGACGAAATTCAACGCAGTGGGGTTGCCTTTATCATGACGAGCCGGATCCGGGGGCGGGTGATCATCCGGCTGTCGGTCTGCTCCCACCGAACGACACCGGAAGACATCGATATCGTGCTTGCGAAGCTGAAAGAGATCGGGGAAAAGCTCATTCGTATGTAAAACGTAAGCTGTCTGCCTCAACGCCAACTTATATCCTTGTTGTCGGGTGTTTCCACCCGACAGCACACCAATAACTTTGTCGTGGTCTCGACCCACGATCTGGAACTGGCGGAGTACCTGAAAACTTCCTTCGGGCTGTACCACTTTACGGAAGTTATCGAGAACGATCAGATCACATTCGATTATAAGCTGAAACCCGGCAGCCTCACCACCACCAATGCCATTCGAATTCTGGCATTGAATGGGTACCCAGACGAATTGGTTGAGGAAGCTTTCCGCTTGTCGGAAGAAATTAAAAGAGAGAAGGAGCGGAAATTTCACCAGTAGTAAACATAGGCCAGAATCCCGCAAATTCCATTCTGCGAGAAAATGTTCGGGGGGTACCTTCGGCAGAGAGCCGAGCGACTGCGGGGTACAACTAGGGCTTACATTATCAATATAATTTCTCTAAAAAATCTGCGAAACTATCAGCAATCAGATATAGATTATCCCAGGTAAGGTTTCCATTTTCGTCCTTGTTTTCTACTTCATGATCATAGAAATAAACCTTTCCATAATCATTGCCTTGATTTACATTTAGACAAACATAGTTGCCACCAGCGTCATGTCCTATAGGAATAATATGACGTATAAACCTATCTGTATAATTATCAACTAAGTAGTCTAAATTTGAAAAACGAGGTTTAACATCTAAGCCATGAAAAACATCCAAAATATCTATCCCTTGGGAATCACTAATATTAAACTTATCTCTTGTTGGATAACCACCGTTATAGTTTTTTAAAAAACTGAAATAATCATCAGGGAGCTTAAATTTATTCTTTTCTTCAAATGCAATAATTCTAGGGGTGAAAATCATGTCAAATTTTTTCAGAAATTCCATAGTATTTAATTATTCGTCTAGTGATATGTTGTTTTTATAAACCCCTATTCCTCCGGTGTGTTTTACCTGATCATGAATATCAGTAGGAATTAATACCATTGTTTTTGTATCCTCTACATGATGCCATGTTATTTTGTTTTCATCTCTATATCTAAAATTAGAGTTGTTGCACTGAATTAATAAAAGTCAAAATACTATAAATCAGTAAGTTAAATAGATGCCAATGAGTTCGATAGACTGGAAATTTCTGTCAAACTGACCTGATAACCGACTAAATGTGCTTCATGGTCTCTACTACGTATTTTTTGAGATCGGCAAATAGGTGCGGATTTTATTTAACTACCTTATAATCAGCAATGCAACAAGTCTATTAATACCCATTTCAGCATCTGCCGCCCTAAAATTTGCATTCCTATTACCCTTTGTTTGTATAGTTACTTTTACTCCGCACAACGAGGGGTTATCCTTGGTTTACTGACAATTACCCATAGACATAATGATAAATTTGGGTATTGTTGTTTCCCCAATCGATCAGCAGTTCGGTTAAGCTTTGATGATCTAGATTTTCAATAAATATTGAGGGAAGTATCAATGCCTTTACTTCCGAATTTGAGAATGACAAAATATGAGAATTCACACTAAAAAACTCAAATAATTTGGCATCTCGTAGGTTTTCAGCCAGCTTATCATATCTATTATCATTTGGATGCAAGCCTTCCTCCTTCTCCAGATAATAAACCGTATTGTTAGACTCAAAAATCAAATAAGCTGCTTTCTTTCTTACAAAATAACCTCCTGCATGGTATTCAATCGAACTACCAATGTAACTCTTGAAAATTTTATTAATAACCCTTTGCTCTAAATTCATGACATTTTATTTAGAAAATGTCCTAAATCGAATCCCTGGCCTAAAAGACTCAGGCATTAAAACACGCTTCATTGGAGAAATACGGTCTCAGGGTACTTTGTCGCTCTTAGCTAAGGCTGTTTCTCCCTCATCGTAAACTTATATCCTCGTTGTCGGTGGAAACACCCGACAACACACCGATCATTTGCCAGGATTAATGGGCAGTCTTTGCTGTGGAGCGCTTGAAGAGTTTCTGGGCCAGGGCTACCAATTGGGCGATGATGGCCCCCAACACGATACCGCCCAGCGCAAGCACCAGCACTTTCACCAGCCACGCGACGGCAGGTACCCCTCCCAAGGCATGTTCCAGGGCTTCTAATGGATGGTGCAGAAAGGGTAAGCCATGGGCAATGATTTCGGCCCCTACCCAGAGCATGGCCGCCGTACCTATATAACCCAATATAATCAGAAACCGGGGCATCGACTTCACAATACCCCGCCCGATCTTTTGGATCGTCGGGTTGGCACTTTCCCGGGCCAGGTGCACGCCAATGTCATCAGCTTTTACGATCAGGGCCACAAAGCCATACACCGCAACAGTGATAAAGATAGCCACCACAAACATCACCAGGATTTGGTTGACCAACGGACTTTCGGTCACGGTGGAATAAGCAATGGCCATGATTTCGGCGGAAAGGATAAAGTCGGTGCGCACGGCACTGCCTACCCGCTCTTTTTCGAGTTCTTCCGGGGTAATCACTTTCATGGCCTCGGTGGGCTGATCGTCCGGGGCGTGGGCGGATTTACTAAAAATGGAATGGATTTTCTCATAGCCCTCAAAGCACAGGTAGGCCCCACCTACCATGAGCACGTACGGTATCGCCCACGGCGCAAAGTACCCGAGCAGCAGGGCGGCCGGTCCTAAATAAATCACTTTGTTGATGATTGATTTTTTACCAATCTGGTAGATGATGGACAGCTCGCGCTTCGGATCGAGGCCCACCACGTACTTTGGCGTGACGGCCGTATCATCGATCACAATGCCGGAAATCTTGCCTGTGGTTTTAGCTACCTGCGTGGGAACGTCATCGAGGCTTGCCGCACTGACTTTTACCAGCGCCGCCACATCATCTAAAAGTGCCAGAAGTCCTGATGCCATGAATAAGGGATTGGATTATGGATAAAGTTAAGTTCATGTTGCCTCTTCTCAAACTCTTGTGCCAGATGGAGCCGGGGTGCCTTTCCCGGCAGCAACTTTACGGTTCAGGGCATACGTCATGTAGACCTTGGCCAGCAGCACTACGCCCAGAAAGCCCGGTAAGAACGCATAGCCAAGGTAGGAGGCCAGTTTTCCAAAAAGCAGTGGCATGAGGGTGATTCCCACGTAGGCACTGGCCATTTGCAAACCCATGATGGCTTGTGAGTGCTTTTCACCAAAATTGCGCGGAGTCTCGTGCAGCAGGCTGGGAAAAATGGGGGCGCACCCCAGTCCGACCAGAAAAAAGCCCGGCCAAACGGTCGCGTTCACCGGTAGGAACAGGAAGAGCACGCCCAGCAAGATAAGCCCTTGCCCCAGATACACCAGTTGCTGATTCGTGAGCCGGGCGGTTAGGAAGCCGGCTACAAACCGGCCCAGCGTAATGCCGATAAAATAAGTGGAAACTAAGGTAGCTGCTTTTTCGGGTTCATACTGCCGGACGAGCACCAGATAACTTGCTCCCCACAGGCCGAAGGTAGCCTCGATGGTGCAGTAGAGAAAGAAGACCAGGAGGACCTGTCTGAGGCCGGGAATAGCCAGTAGTTTGATAAAAGAAAGCTTTGCCTCGTCTTCTGCCTGCTCCGCTTCCGGCTTTTTGATCCAGTAGGGAATGGAGAAGAACAGCACCGCCACCAGGCCAATCTGAATCCAGCCGACGGTGTTGTAGCCCATGGTCCAGGATTCGCCCCGGGCGAGGTACTTCGCCATGATGAACGGACCGATGGCCGCCCCTACGCCCCAGAAACAGTGTAGCCAGTTCATGTGCCGGGCCTGGTAGTGCAGGGCTACGTAGTTGTTGAGGGCGGCATCCACACAGCCCGCCCCCAGTCCGAGGGGAATGGCCAGAAGGCACAGAAAAAGGAAGCTACTTGAATACGAAAACCCCAACAAGGCCAGGGCCGTGAGCAGTACACTGAGAGTCGTGATGGTGGCTACCCCAAACCGCTGGATGAGTCGGGCGCTGAAGAGGCTGGACAGGACAGTACCTGCGGCTACGACCATCGAAATAACACCCGCGAAATGAACAGGTACCCCGAGGCTCCGGTACATAGTAGGCCAGGCTGGCCCCAGCAACGAATCAGGAAGTCCCAGGCTTATGAAAGCCAGGTAGATGATGATCAGAAGTAGACTCCTATGCAATGGCAGACCAGTTTAGTGACCGCACAAGATACGCAGGGATTTGATTTTAAAGTCTCAACCTTTTTAAACTTACATTACTCCATCGGGTAGTACAGACCATGTGAATACATATAACAACCTGGTTTTTATGGGATAGGATTGAATCATCAAATTGGCGGTAGCGCGGGAGATCTTTGAAAATCCATTTGCGATTAGAAATATGGTATCGCCTACTTTCTTTTTTACTTAAAGAGCCAGACTAACCTTCTTCCACAACCGATGAATACCGCCCTATGGATAGTACAGTGCTTTCTGGCCGTCGTCTTTCTGGCGACAGGTCTGATCAAACTCTTGCAACCCTCAGACAAAGTGTATCAATTGGTACCCAGAGCGTTTCCCTTGCCCTTCATTCGGATATTGGCCGGACTGGAAGTAGCCGGAGCCGTGGTAATGATGGTGCTACTGCTCACGGGTACCTGGCCGATGCTAACGGGCATCATAGCAGTCTGCATGAGTATCGTGCTACTAGGTGCGGGCGTGATTCATACCAGACGACGTGAGTGGTCGAAGCTACCCTTTATCAGTTTTTTATGGATTGGGGCTCTGTTCATTGCCTATTATCATTTTTTTTAGCCCCGCTTGCAAAGTAGAACGAGCGTAGGGGTAGGTTACGCTGAGCAACGCGGTTTAACATTGGATTAGCCTGGGATTAGGACGTTTGGAAACTACTCGGCAAACCTTTAACTTGCTTCCAAACAAATAAGATATGCGCTTTCCCTACATTACCTCCGACGCCGCTATTTTGGGTGGGAAACCCATTATCAAAAATACCAGAATCAGCGTTGAGTTTATTCTTGAACTGATTGCTTCGGGCGGTTCCGTCAGCCAGATTGCCGAAAGCTACCCCCACCTATCAGTTGAAGCCATCCAACAGGCCATTTCTTTTGCCGCTTATAATCTGCGCAACGATGCCTTTTACGAAATGACCCCAGCGATGTGAGGCTCTCTGAATTTAGGTTTCTTACCGATGCACACTTTCCAAATCCAGGATCTGTAAAATCACCTCGGCCGGAGTCGTCTCAGCCCTTCAAACGTGCTATATTTGAGAAATATAGCCTAGGGTACCCTATATCTTCAACGGGGCACAGTTTTTTATTATTCCTTACTACCCTACCAACTTCCTGTTACTGAACTACTACTTAGTATTGGCCCATGTAGGTAGAAGGGGTTTATTGGTACCGTCCCTAACTGATTTGCGCGATGAAAGAAAACGAAGAAATCATCCCTGAACACTATACGGGCAGGACTATTGATACTACCCGTTCCCTTGAACTCGCTAGTAACGAGGAAGCCCGAATCTTTTTTGAAGTAGTCAAAGCGCGGCTTTTGGAGGTGAATTCATGGGGAAAGATAGCGGGCGTAGCAACAGCCGACTTTCAGGTGGTCGATCGGGATGGAAAGGAAGTAAACCGACCGGTCAGGGAAGGTGATTACTTCAAAATCGATGTACCCGGACCTGGCTCCCTGGATGGGGAAGGTCACGATTGGGTGCAGGTTGAGGAATTAAAATTGCTTTCCGGCGCAGATGAGGAAAGTTTAGGAATTCGGGTAAGGCCCAGTGCGAATCCTCAAAGCACGGATAAGAACATAGCCCACTTTTATTCCAGAGAATCCACGAGCATTTTTATGGTAACCCGGCAAGGAAAAAAAATTACGGCCGGGGTTTACGATAGAAACACCAAGCCCAATATGGAAATGCAGAATCCGGTAGATAAAGTACGCCATTGGGTGGTAGGTACCTCCGCTGTGGTCTGGTTCTCGAAATTCCAGTGGCATCAATTAGTAAAGGGATTGCTGGATCAATCCATGTAACGTCAGCGGTACCTTGCAGTTGATTTCCCTAAAAGCCCAAGGTACCTTACCTGCTCCGGGTACTGTCGCCCTATTGGCCAGGCACCCTGGATTCCTGATACTGATACACCCCTAACCTACTCTTGATCAGAAAGAAAAAGTTGGTTTTTACGCTGCGTACGTAGAGGCATCTCGGAAAATTTCCTAATATTACCAATGAATCTTTTTGGCCTACCCATCGCGTTTTGTGACCCGTCCGCCCGATTTTTAGCGCGTATTCGCAAGGCGGGTTGATGAACTGCTGGCTAATGGCCGGGGGTACCTGCCGAGAAGTCATCAAAACGTACTAAACCCTTCAAATCGGATAAACATGGTCCAGAGAATCTATTCAGAATGCCGGAACGGCTTGTTCGCAACACTGCTGGTGATAAGTTTATCGACCACCCAGGCAACCGGCCAGGCCAAAACCTCCACGAACTCCGCTGACTTCAAAAAGATAACCCTTACCCGTGATTTTCTTTCGGAGGGGGTAGCGGTGGCCGATCTGAACAAGGACGGGCGCATGGACATCGTGGCCGGGTACTACTGGTTTGAAGCGCCCGGCTGGCAGCGGCACGAAATGGCCCCGTCGCGCACATTTGACCCCCGGAAAGAGTACAGCAATTCGTTCCTGAACCTGGGCATGGATGTCAACCAGGATGGCTGGGACGACGTGGTAATTGTGGATTTCCCCGGTAAGCCGGGTTTCTGGTTTGAGAATCCGAAAAATAAACCGGGCGAATGGATCAAACACATCCTGGCCGACTCCGTGGGCATCTCGAACGAGTCGCCGGGCTTCATCGACATCGATGGCGACGGACGGCTCGACCTACTATGCGGCGACAAAGACAAGAAACAGATCGTGTGGCTGAAGGCACCGTCCCAACCCGGCGAAACGGAATGGAAGCGGTTTGCACTCAGTCAGGAAAATGTTCCGGGTACCGAGATTTTCTCCCACGGCATGGGCTGGGGCGACGTAAACCAGGATGGCCTGGCCGATGTGGTCGTGCGCGAGGGCTGGTTTGAAGGCAAAGCAAACAAAAAATCGGGTGACTGGACCTTCCATCCCGCCGCCCTGGGCGAACCCTGCTCTCACATGCAGGTACTGGACGTGAATGGCGATGGCAAAAACGATGTGGTCAGTGCGTCGGCCCACGCCCTGGGCGTATGGTGGCACGAACAGGTACCTGACGAATCGGGAAAGATCAACTTCAAAACCCATTTGATGAGCAATACCACCGCTCAGACGCATTCCTCCCTTATGGCCGACCTCAATGGGGACGGCCGGGCCGATTACATCACCGGAAAACGCTTTCTGGCGCACCACGGTCGTGACCCCGGCGACAGCGACCCGGCTATTCTGATGTGGTTTGAGTTTACACCCGGACAGGCCCCTTTTTATAAAGAACATATTGTGGACAACGACTCGGGGGCTGGACTCAACATCACTGTGCACGACATGAACGGTGATAAGAAGCCAGACATTATCGTCGCAAATAAGAACGGCGTATTCCTCTTCGAGAATCTTCTGAAAAAATAAAAATCCTCACGAACATCAAGCAACCAGACACCGATGCTACGGCGTCTGAGGCTATCGGCGGCTTCATGACGGGGCGAAGCAGGTACCCCCCTCAGAAGCAGCCGACCTGATGTCGGGCTGGGGCCACACCAGCCTCCACGTTCCACTTCTCCTGTCCAAGGCTCTGTAACGCAAATTACATCCGTATTTCTTTGCAGAATGGTACAGATTTTATAAGATTAGTCTCAATCTATTTCTGCTACCCTAGCCCTTACCATTATCCATAGGGTAAAAATCCGCCTCGGTATGGTTTATGTAGTTTCTCCCAGTAATCATCTAATCGTAGAAAAAGACAAAATAATACCCGAAACGATTGCTTAACCGAAGGCAATTGCATGATTGAGTTTTAACAGCATGGAAGACCGAGAAGACATTTACGTAGTAGGGGTAGGTGCATCAGCCGGAGGCCTGGATGCCTTATCCCGGTTGCTTTCCAAGTTCAACGGCAATACACATAACTTCTGCGTCGTGATTGTCCAGCACCTGAGTCCTGATTACAAGAGCGAACTAACTTCCATCCTGCGCAGGCGCTGCAAGTGGCCGGTGGAAAAAGCCGAGGACGGTACCCACGTAGCGCCACATCGGGTGTACGTGACTCCCCAGAACTGCTCCATCCTCATACATAACGGTACCCTGCTTCTGGAGAAGCTTCCCAGAAATTATTCCAACGCTCCCTCCATTGACACGTTTCTGAACTCACTTGCTCTTGACAAAAAACAGAAGGCTATCGGCGTTATTATGTCGGGTTTCGGTCAGGATGGTTCGAAGGGGATTCAGGCCATCAAGCAAGCCGGAGGATTTACTCTGATCCAGGACCCTGCCTCGGCCGAACACAAGGACATGCCCATGTCGGCCCTCGCCACCGGCCATGTCGACAGAGTACTCGAACCTGCGGTTATGTATGAAGAAATAACGCACTACATCAACAACCACACCGTACTGCAATCAAGCAATCCCAGGGAAAGAAGCGTCGACGCGATATTCGATTTACTGGCCCAGCGATCAGGAACGGATTTCTCCCAGTACAAGTCCTCGACCATCATGCGCCGCATGGACAAGCGTGTAGAGGCACTGAATCTGCCTTCTTATACGGATTACTACAAGATGATCAGGCAGAATCCCAAGGAGCTGGATGTACTGTTCGACACGGTACTGATAGGAATCACCGAATTTTTCAGGAATAAAGACTATTTCGATTCGCTGGCGAATGAACTGGAATTGCTACTGGGGGAAAAGAAATCCGGCGATAGCATCCGGGTATGGTGCGTGGGTTGCGCCACGGGTGAAGAACCTTATACCGTGGCCATTCTGCTAAGCGAACTTCTGGGTAGCACGATGGGCGATTACCAGCTACAGATCTTTGGCTCCGATATTGATGAAAGAGCGCTCAGCGCAGCCCGAAAGGGGGTATATGCCGCGAAAGATCTGAAGCATTTGCCCGAGGAGATCATGGCGAGGTATTTTGAAAAAACGGTTCAGGGCGGTGGGTACCAGGTCAGAAAAACGCTCAAGAAATACGTCCTATTTTCGAAACACGATATTACCAACGACCCTCCTTTCGTCAAGCTCGATCTGATTACCTGCCGAAATTTGTTCATCTATTTCAATTCCAGTCTTCAGAAAGAAACCCTGAAAGTGTTTCATTACGCATTGGTAGAGAATGGATTGCTCTTCCTGGGAAAATCCGAAAACATTTCCTCGGCCAGCGATCTTTTCATGAAAATCAACAAGCATAAGATTTTCAAGAAAGTCAGTTCGGAAACAACCCATAACCTGAATTTTTCAAGACGCAATGTGAACTATGCGTTTCAGCCTGATATGGAAAAGAAAGCACAGTCGGTCCGGAATATGTCCATCATTGACATCGCCAAAGAAACCCTGTACCATACCCATGAAAACCCTTTCGTCATCATTAACGAACAGGCCGAAATCAAGGAGGTCCAGGGTAGCCTGCGTCTGTACCTGGAAATAAGCCAGGGAGCCATGAATTCGAATCTGCTCAAGATGTCGAACCAGGAAATGACCCTTGAGATCAGGGGATTGCTGGCCCGAGTCAAAAAAACGGGGAAACTACAGGTTGGAAACGTCATCCGGTTTACGCTTTTTGAGAAGGAGCATTTTGTGCGGATCAAGATCATGCCGTTTATCTACCCCACGGGAGAAATGGACCATTTCATCGTGATGTTCGAGCAGATTAATCCGGGCGAGCATTACCTGATGCTGGATCATCAGGCCTCAAGTGCCGATTTTGTCGATTTTCGGATCAAGGAACTTGAACAGGAGCTGAGTATGGCCCGGGAGTACATGCATACCTTCACGGAAGAACTGGAAACCAGCAACGAGGAGCTACAGTCGCTGAACGAAGAGCTACAGTCGGCCAATGAAGAGCTCAAATCGTCCAACGAAGAGATGGAAACCAGTAATGAGGAATTGCAGTCGGCCAATGAGGAGCTGAACACCGCCAATAACGAATTGAGAATTTCCAACGAAATGATCATCGAGCGCGAGGCCGAGCTGAAGGTAGCGACGGATGAATTGAGGCGAAACGAAACCCTGTACCGAACCATTTCGGAGAATATCCCGAACGGGACCGTTGGGATTCTGAATGAGAAACATGAGATAGAATACATCGCAGGGAAAGGCCTGGAACAGTTCAAGATTGATCCCCGCGCCCTGGTAGGACAGAATCTGCCTGATCTGAACCCGTCGTCAACTCAGCGGAAATTATTGAAAAAAACTTTTCGGGATACGCTTGCCGGCAAATCCTGCACCATCGAATTTTCGTACACCAGCCATGCGTATTCTTTGCATACGATTCCCCTAAAGCTGGACATCAACAGCTCTACCAACAAAATCCTGTTTCTTTCCCAGGAAATAACCGAGAAAAAACTGGCCGACAACAGACTCAAACTGGCCATTGAAGCTTCCCGGTTGATTACCTACGATTATGACATTACTTCGGACCGCTATACGCTTTCGCCCGATTTTTATACGTTTTTCGAACTGGAAGAAGACGAATCGATCGGCCTTCAGAGTATTCTTCCCCTGATTCACCCCGATGACCTGCCCATTCGGGATGCGGCGTACGCCGATGCCATGGAGTCCGGGGAATTGAAATACGAAGCCAGACTTGTGCTGAAATCGGGCATAAAATGGATGAAGGTATTTGGGCGCATAATAAACGATACGGAAGGAAAACCACAAGGCGTAATTGGCGCCATCCTGGACAGCACAGCTGACCATGTGCTGCTGGATAAAATAAAAGAAAGTGAGGAACGCTTCAGAATTATTGCCAACAGTGCCCCGGTGAAGATCTGGATGAGTGACCAGGATAAAAGGTTTACTTATTTCAACTCCAAGTGGCTGGCTTTTACCGGCCGAACCCTCGATCAGGAATTGGGAGACGGTTGGCTCGAGTCCGTTCATCCCGAAGACCGGGCACAACTCATGGCTGATTTTAATGCTCATTTCGACCGGCGTGAGCCTTTCGTGCTGGAATACCGCATGATGCGGCATGACGGCACTTATCGCATCATGCAGGATGATGGTGTCCCCCGTTTTTCCGACGGAGGGGTGTTTGAAGGCTATATCGGTTCCTGTGTCGATATTACGGATAAAAAGCAATTCACTGACACCTTGGAACAGGAAGTGCAGCTGAGGACCGAACAACTGAAAGAAAGCAACCAAAAACTATACAAGGTCAACCTGAATCTGGAACAGTTCGCTTATATCGCCAGCCACGATATGCAGGAGCCACTGCGTAAAATCCAGATGTTCATCGCGCTGATGCAGAAGAATCTTTCGAACGAGGAAAAAGCGCTTGCCTACAGCCAAAAGGTTGCTAGTGCCGCCGACCGCATGGCAGCTCTGATCACCAATATACTGGAATACAGCCGGGTAAGCTCGGAAGATGAACGTTTTGAGGAGCTGGATCTCAACACGATCATTGACGAAATAGTCGTGGATTGCGAGCTGTTGATTCAGGAGAAAAATGCGGAACTGATCTACGGTGACCTCGGAAAAATATGGGGAGTCGAAATCCAGCTGTACCAGCTGTTCATCAATCTGGTCAAAAACTCATTAAAGTTCAATGAAGGTAAGCCCATCATTCGTATTACTACCGAAGAAATGGAAGGGAAGTCGCTCAAATCGACTTCTGTGCTCGATCCGGAACGTACCTATAAAATGATCAGAATCCAGGATAATGGAATCGGATTTAAGGAAGAGTACTCCGAAAACATCTTCGAAATGTTCAAAAGGCTGAACAGCAAGGACAAATACGTCGGTACCGGGATCGGTTTGGCCCTTTGCCGTAAAATTGTCGAAATGCATCATGGCTACATCGAAGCAGCCAGTCATGTGGGAGAAGGGGCTACCTTCACCCTGTACCTTCCGGTTCAGAATCGATAATGCTACCCAAAAAACAGAGCTACCTAGGGGTACCTTAAGGTGATTGATCACAGCGATTACCAGTCATAACCAATATCGGCCAGGCTTCACAAATCAGTTCTTCACACGGTACTTGATCGCTACATTCATCGAACAGATTCCGGTCCACTCTGTTCAGGCTCAGCGTAGGGGTGACGGGAATTGATACCCTAAATTCGCTTTTCCCGACACTTTTACCCATTAGCCCAGCCATGATACAAAACTACCTCAAAATCGCCTGGAGGAATCTGCTCAAATACAAGCTTTTTTCCTTCATCAACATCATCGGATTAAGCCTCGCCATTCCTTCCGCGCTGATGGCCCTGATCCAAATCGTGAATTACTATGAGTACGATAATTTCCACCAGGACGAAGAACGAATCGTACGTATCATAACCGACGAAAAACTGAACGATGGTACCATCACCAACTGGGCTTCGAGTCCGGTTCCACTGGCAGGGTACCTTGAAGAAAACCTGCCCGGCATTGACAACTCGGCCACAATCGTGAGGGATTCCAAATGGGTACTGAGTAACGGAATAAAAACCAAAAATATCAATGCGATTTATACCGACGCGTCGTTCTTCAATATGTTCAATTTCCCTTTGGAAAAGGGTACCTACCCCGTCGAGCCTAATTCGATTGTTTTGACCCACGAAACCGCCCAATGGTTTTTTAAAGATACCAATCCCATTGGCAGTATACTGGAGCATCCCCGCTATGGCGGCTTTAAGGTTGTGGGGGTTCTGAAGCATTTCAACCAACAAAAGACTCAGTTCCGAACCGACCTGTTTGTACCCTTCTCCAGCTATCTGAACACCCCGGATAAAACCAGGGACTGGTCGGCGCTCAATGCGCATACCTTCGTCAAACTATCCAGGGGGGTAGTTCGTGCCGATCTTGACCGGCAGTTGTCCGGGGTTTCGGGGCGAATCAGCAAATTCATTAAAACCGGGGATCAGAAAAGCTTTCTTCTGAAAGCGCAGTACCTGAACGAAATTTCGCCGTCGAAGACCATACTGGAAAACGATCCTTATGTCCAGGATATCAGGAGCATCTACCTGAATTTTGCGTTCCAGCTCATCATGATTTTGCTTGCTTCCCTGAACTACATCAACCTTACGTTGGCCCGGTCCATGAACCGAAGTCGTGAAGTGGGCGTGAGAAAAGTGGCCGGCGCTACCAAGACCCAGCTTGTCCTTCAATTCCTGGTCGAATCCGTGTTGGTTTCCTACATTGCCCTGGGGCTTGGACTGCTTTTATTGTGGTTCATCAAGGCTCAGATCCACGTGTCCTGGCTGACCTGGGAAATCGACCACCTAGGCTACCTGATCATACTGTTTTTTGTGTTCAATCTGATTCTGGGCTTGGTAGCTGGCCTATTTCCCAGTCTAATCCTGTCTTCCTATCAGCCGGTAAAAGTGTTGAAAGGTACCATTTCACCCGTAGGTTTTGGGCGAATCGGCTTTCGGAAATCCCTGATCATCGTTCAATTCACCATTGCGCTGGTCTATATCTTTTTCATTGGGCATGGGTTCCATCAAATCAATTACATGGCCCATGACAACGAAAACTACCAGCGCCAGGATATCCTCAATATAAACGTACCCAATGAGCGTTACAGGCTGTTGTCCAACGAATTGAGTGCGCTTAAGGAAGTACAACAGATCGGGTACACCTCGCTTACTTTTGGCAACACGCCCACCCAATCAGAAATCAAATTGGACAAGAACAGCGCGGGGCACCTGGCCTATTTCTATGCTGCAGACCGTCCATACATGGAGAATATGGAGCTAAAAATCGTGGCTGGGACCAATCTACTGGAGAGCAATTCCGATTCAGCCTCATCGATGGTCGTAGTCAATCAAAAGACGGTTGAAAAACTTAATCTGGGTTCAGAAAAGGATGCGATTGGAAAGCCGATCGTTTTGAATGATACCGTTACGGTAACCATCTCAGGAGTCGTAGCCAATTTCTGCCACTACGACTATGAAAAGAAGATCGAACCCATGGTTTTTCAGTACCGTCCCTCCTCATTTAAGGTGATGTGTTTGAAAACAAGCCCCGGGAGTGATCGGGAAGCGCTTGAAGCTTCCGTAGCCGCTATTTTCAAAAAATTCAACCCGTATCAGGAAATGAATGCCCAATGGCTCGATACCGATATGTATGAGCGCTACTACCCCTACGCCACCATGCGATTCATGGGCATGCAGGGTTTGGTGATTTTCGTGATTGCTATACTAGGGATGATTGGCATCCTTACGTACAGCCTGGAGAAGCGCACCAAGGAAATAGGCATCCGAAAAGTAATAGGAGCTACTACCGGCGAAATCATCCGATTGATGTCCCATGATTTTGTCAAACTGCTGGTAATTGCCACGATCATAGCCATCCCGGCCGGCGTTGCCATTGGGCTTTATATGAACACCTACCTCGTGTTCAACAACGGTATCAGTTACCTGACCATGTTTCTGTTGCTGGCCGTTGTGCTCATTTTTGCGCTGGGAGCGGTGGGTTATTTTTCCTGGCGTGCCGCCCAAACCAATCCGGCGGCGACACTGAAGGCCGAGTAGTATTTACTGCACGGTTTGCCTTTGGGCTGTCATGTCGGGCTTCAGAACCATTGGGGTCTATTATGGGTTAAAGGAAACAGTAAATTTCCTCTGTCTCCTTTAACCCTTCAACTTTCAGGCTCGTGAAAAACAGCATATTTACACTTGGCCTCGCTTTTTTACTGCTTCCGGGCCGTGCTTCCGCCCAGTACCTGCAGCCTGGTTTCGACAAGGTCGAGTATATCGAACTCCTGAAAGTGTCGGCGGCTTTTGGCGATTCGGCCTACGTGGCTACCTTTCCCAAGCCCGAACGCTACGATTTTGTGTACCGCTCGCCCGTCGTCGGGCTGGACAACCGATGGGATTTGTGGGTAGCCAAAGACAAAACCCGCCCCACCGCTGTGGTGAGTCTGCGGGGTACCACCGCCAACAGCGTGAGCTGGCTGGGCAATTTTTACGCCGCCATGGTACCCGCCAAAGGCGAGCTTACCTTGGGCGAAAAAGATACTTTCCCCTACGAACTGGCCACCAATCCGGCGGCAGCGGTGCACGTGGGCTGGCTGGTGAGCATGGCGATCCTGTCGCGCGACATCCGTCCCAAGCTCGATTCGTGCTACCGGACGGGTATCCATGATTTTATTCTGATGGGCCACAGCCAGGGCGGAGCCATCAATTATCTGCTCACGGCCTACCTGTACAACCTGCAAAAGAAAGGCGAACTACCCGCCGACCTGCGCTTCAAAACCTATTGTAGCGCGGGGCCCAAGCCCGGCAACCTGTATTTTGCCTACGACTACGAAGCCGCCACGCAGGCGGGCTGGGCCTACAATGTGGTCAACTCGGCCGACTGGGTACCGGAGGTACCTTTGTCCATTCAGACACTCGACGACTTCAATGTTACCAATCCATTCGTGGGGGCCAAGGGGATTATCAAGAAGCAGAAATTCCCGAACCGGGTGGCTTTGAAATACGTCTACAACCGCCTGAGCAAACCTTCACGCCGCGCCCAGAAGAACTACCAGAAATACCTCGGGAATATTGCTTCGGGACTGGTGCAGAAGAATATCGCGGGCTATACACCCTCGGAATATTACAACAGCAATAACTACGTCCGCACGGGCAATACCATCGTGCTGCTCGCCGACGCCGACTACTACCAGAAGTTTCCGGATAGCGCCGAGAAAGTTTTCACGCATCATTTCCATCCACCCTACCTATATTTGGCCCAAAAACTGGACTTGAACAATACGAATTCCGAAACAGGGAACGCACCGACTCCGCTCGAAGGTACCTGGGAGGCCAACTATGTCATGGGCTCTCCCACGCCCTTTGCGGAGCTGTACCCCAACAAAAAACCTGCGCTTGTGTTCGATCTGGCCGAAAAACGGGTGAGTGGTAACACGGGCTGTAATCAGTTCAGTGGCCCGCTGGTGCGCGATGGTAAAAAAATCCAATTCTCCGATCAGATGACCATGACCCGGATGTTTTGTCCCGGCGGCGGAGAAACCTTGTTTTTGAAAACCCTGAATTCGGTCAATTCCTATGCCATTAGCCCCGACGGTACCACGCTCTCCCTGATTGGGGGCGATGTAGCCCTGATGCGCTTGACCAAAAAATAGCTGAAATTTTTAGCTGATGGCTTTACTTTTTGTAAAAAAACACAAACCTAAATCTTTCGAAACCGATGAAGTACCCTCTCTTGCTGGCTACCCTGCTTTTAACCGCTGCCTGTACCTCCGAAAAAACCGACCAAACCGATACCAGTCAGGAATCCGAAGCCGTCGAGGCCGCCGAATCGTCCACCTGCTATGCCGCCATCCTGGGTCAGGATACCCTTTCACTGCGGGTAGAGCGCATGAGCGATGACGTGACGGGTGACCTGGCGTACAATTTTTATGAAAAAGACGATAACGAAGGTACCATCGAGGGAAAAATGCACGGCGATACACTGCTGGCCGACTATACCTTCATGTCCGAAGGTACCGAGTCGGTGCGGCAGGTAGCCTTCCTGAAAAAAGGCGACGGTTTCGTGGAAGGGTACGGCGATATGGAGGATCAGAATGGCAAAATGGTCTTTAAAAATACCGCAGCGCTGGATTTCGGATCGAACTCGGTATTTAAGAAAGTACCCTGCAACGAGTAGCTCCTTCACGACCATGACATTACGCTTTTCATTTTGTGTGATGCTGTACGTATTCGCTGCATGTACGGCCAAAAAGCAGAATGAAAAACCGGAAATCGAGGATATACCCGCTTCCGGCCTTTCCGGAAAAGAGCTTTCCATCGCGCATTGCAGTCGGTGTCATGGGTACGTAAATCCTGAATTATTGCCAAAGTCAAGCTGGCAGGAGGTACTTCCAGCCATGGGACATCGGATGGGTATCTACAGCTCCGGCTCCAGGCCCGACAGCCTGTTTGATGGCGGTACAAGCGGTGCCCGGGTACGCGAGGCCGATATCTTTCCCGAGAAGCCGATCCTGGCGCGGGAGGATTGGATCCAACTGGTGAACTATTACCTCGACAATGCGCCGGACACGATTCCGCCCCCGCTGCGCAAAAGTCCGATCCGCATCGGCCTGAAACATTTCAAATACAAAGAAATCGCCGTTTCGCACCGTCCGGCCCTGACCTCGCTGGTCAAAATCCTGCCCAATCGCCGGGGCATTGTGTATGGTGACGGAAAAAGTGGGCGCAATCTTCTGACCTTTCTCGACGCCGATCTTCGTGAGAATTACAGCCTGCCCCTACAATCGACGCCCGTCCAGTTTTATGAAAAAGACAGTGCCATATACCTGACCACGGTAGGAAAGGGCGTTTTTCCAACGGATGCCGCCGAGGGTACCCTACAGCGGCTGACGAAAAACGGCGCAGCACCAGGCTACCAGCCTGGTGCTGTGGCCATTCAATACCTGCGGCGGCCCGTTTCGATGGCCTACGGCGATTTGAATCAGGACGGGCTCGACGATGTGGTGGCCTGTGAATTCGGCAATCAAACCGGACAATTGGCCTGGTATCCCAGCAACGGCCGGGGAGGGTATGATAACAAACGGATTTTACGCGAGAAACCCGGTGCCATTACGGCCATCGTCAAGGACGCCAACCGCGACGGGCTGCTGGATATTTACGTGCTCATGGCGCAGGGTGACGAGGGCGTTTTTCTGTACGAAAATCAGGGCAAGGGTACCTTTCGGGAAAAACGGCTGCTCTCTTTCCTCCCCCTCAATGGATCGCAATACATCGAACTGGCCGATTTTAACAAAGACGGTTTTGACGATATTGTGTATGTGTGTGGCGACAACGCCGACAAAACCCCGATTCAGAAGAATTATCACGGCATTTATATTTATCTCAACGATGGCAAATCCAACTTCACCCAATCCTACTTCTACCCCCTGAATGGCGCTTATAAAGCCATGGTGCGGGACTATGATCTGGATGGCGACCTCGACATTGCGGCTATTTCGTTTTTTCCGGACTACCTCCGTTATCCCGAGGAAAGTTTCATCTATTTGCAAAACAAGGGAAATCTGAAATTCGACGATTATTCATTTCCCGAAGCTGCCAAAGGTAGGTGGGTGGTGATGGATGCCGGCGACCTGGATGCGGACGGGGATGTGGATCTGGTGCTGGGTTCTTTTGTCTATTTCCTGCCGCAGGGCGATACTACAGGATTAGGTAAAAAATGGCTGTCCACCTCGCCTTCGGTGATTGTGCTGGAGAATACCATTCGTTAAGCAGTATGGCCTGGATTTTACTTATATTCGTCCTTTCACTAAATTTTAGTGACCCATGAATGCTATCCAAACCTTTGCTACGCCTGACCGACTTCGATTGAAAAATCACAATTCAGGTCGATATATTTATAGAGTCAAACAAAACGCATCAGGAGGCTGTATCTTTATTTCGCTTCCTTTAAAATCCTTCACATTGCGTGTAATGATACAGTCAATTTTTTCTACCGAAGACGCGCAGAAAATTTGAATAGAATCTTCGAAATCTTTATGAGTAGACCGTAGTCCTTTTTTTATAATATCCACATCAACGGCTATTACCGTAAGGAATTCCAAAAGAGTATTTAGTACCTCTCTAAGATTCTTTTCTTCAATGTACTTTTTCAATAAATAGTGCGTCGTGGCAATGGAATGTGAGGAGGTAAATAATTCCAAATTGCCTTCTTCTGCATTTTGAAAAATCTCAATGGCGTATTTACTAAACGGCTTTCGATCCGAAATCAGATCCACAATAATATTGGTGTCAAGAAAGATTTTAGTCATAGATGCTTTTTTCCCAATTCGGCTCTTAATACTTTCTTTTCGTCAAAATCGTGTGGAAGATTAACCACGCCTACAATTTTTTTTAATTTAGGAGACAATTCCGTTGTGGGATCTTCTTTTGTTACCATATCAAGATAATTTTCGATTATCTCTGATAAACTTCTTCCCGTGTGCTTAGCGTATGCTTTTGCTCGCTCTATTACTGATTTTTCGACCGTCAAAGTGAGTTTCGTATTCATAACACGTATATTTTTTTTAAAAGTACGTATTACGTTTGAATTCTCCAACCAGCTTGCCCATAAGGTAGCGCAAAAGGGAGGAATTATTCCATTCTAACAGTCACCCCGTCACATTTTAAAAAAAAAGGGCAGGGTACCTTGCCTTTCCTTCGTCATTAGGTCATCCCATCGATTTCAGGAGAAATGAGGGTACCTTTACTTTTGACTCATAACCTACCACTTGTACCAATCAATTATTTAACGACTACATGAAAAAACTATTTGTCCTGACCCTTTTGCTGGGGTTGATTTCCAACATTTCCTTTGCCCAGAAAGGCAAGCCGATGTTTCCGCCCACCGATCAAGAGAAGCTCGGCATGGTATCCTACACCTACCGCAACAGTTTTTCGAAAGATGTGGGCGCTACGCTGGATACCATCAAGGCACTGGGTATTACCAATATCGAATTCTCGAACCTCTTTAAGCGCACGGCGAAAGACATCCGGGCGCTGCTGGACGAGCGGGGCATGAAGTGCACTTCGTTTGGGGTACAGTACCCCGATCTGGAAAACAAAATTGCGGAGGTAGGTACCAATGCCAAAACCCTGGGTGCGGAGTTTGTGCGGGTAGCGTGGGTACCTCATCAGGGCGATTTTACGCTGGACATGGCCAAAAAGACCGTGGATGATTTTAACAAATTCGGCAAGACTTTGAAAGACGACTACGGCCTTGCCTTTACTTACCACAACCACGGCTACGAGTTTCAGCCCGTACCCGCCGAGGTAGCGTCGGAAGTAAAGGGAGGCAACGAAAAAACTTTGTTTGACTACATCGTCCAGAAAACCGATCCCAAATACGTGAATTTTGAAATGGACATTCTCTGGACTTTCTTCCCCGGACAAAATCCGGCCGAAATCCTGAAAAGGTACCCCAACCGCTTCAAACTCATGCACGTAAAAGACCTTCGCAAAGGCGTGGAAGGCAATTTGTCGGGAGGTACCCCGGTGCAGAATGATGTGGCACTGGGCACCGGCCAGCTGAACTTAGCCGAAATCCTGAAAGCCGCCGACAAAACCAGCATCAAGTACTACTACATCGAGGACGAAAGCCCGAGCATTTCGACGCAGGTACCCATCAGTATTGCTTTTTTGCGGGGCGTGAAAAAATAACATCTTGCCCTTGGCCTAAATAGAAAAGCCCCCTGGCATCGGATTCGCCGATGCCAGGGGGCTTTTTTGATTTCCATTATTTTCTAGTCCTTATTGAAATACATCCAGTCCAGGAAGAACATTTCCTCCTTGGCTCCCGAAGGGCTTTTGAAGACAAAATACAGGTCGTGCACACCGGCAGTTGGCTTCAGGCTCGCCGTGGCGTCCTTCCAGCCCTTGGTGTAGTCGGCTGCTTTCCCAGGGGGTACCTTTAGGGTACCTACCAGAGGGCCGTCGGCCTTGTCGAGGTGAATTTCGAGGGTACCCCCTACTCCTTCTTCCAGCAGCCGGAAGGTGATGCTTTTGATATGCGTCAGATCGAGTTGATTAAACCTGACGAACCGATTAGGGTAGGTCTGCCGGATGTAGGTAATAAAGCCTGTGTTTTCCGTCCCGATCACCACCCACACGTTTCCATCTTCATAGTCTTCCAACTCCACTTTGGGATTGCGCAGCACCAGATGCGCCCGCGCCGGCAAAGGTTCGATGCCGTTGGCACCTTTGTCGAGGTAGTTAGCCAGGAGCACGTACGCACCCTGACTGCCTTTGCCAATATGATCGGTCAGCTTGAGTTGACCGCTGAGCGGAAGTGAAACCGGTTTTTCGTCGAGCGAGAGAATGTATCTCACCAGCCCTTTGGCCTCATCGGACGGCAGGTCAGGATGCGCGGACATGGCGTAGGTACCCCAGTTGCCGCTTCCTCCCTTAATCACTTTATCCGCCAGGGCATCCACGGCCCCGGCTTTTCCGTGGTAACGCCCGGCGATGTCTTTGAGGCTGGGCCCGACGGATTTGGAGTCGCGGGCATGGCACGCCTTGCAGTCCAGGGTGTTGTAGAGCTTTTCGGCCTCCGCGTGCCGAAGATCGCCCTGGGTAGCGCCGCTGAGGGCACCGGCCAGGTCTTTGCCAAAGGGCAGGTAGTTGAACGAAACCGTTGCCCGTGTGGCATCGATCGGGTTGTCCTCTGAATCCTGAATCTGCACGCGATAATCCAGCCCGGTACCCTCCCAGTAAAAGCTGCGGTTGGAAGCGCTGGCAATCGTAGCCCGCGGGGGCGAGTTACCTACCTTGATCTCAACCGTAGCCGTCCCTGTGCCGCCCTGCTGGTCCGTGGTTGTCAGGGCCACAGGGTAGGTACCCGGCTTGGTGAACACATGGCTGATTTCCGGCCCGGACCTGGTTTTGCCACCGACCTTCCAGGTATAGGTAAGCTTATCCCCCTGATCATAATCCCGCGAATCGGCGGCCGAAAGTTTGACGGTGAAAGGTACCGCTCCGTACAAGCCACTGGCCCTGATGGCAGCCACCGGATTCCGGTTGCCCTCCGAATACTCCACCCGCAACAGGCCGGCATCGGCACTTTTGGCAAACCAGTTGGTACCGTACGCCAGCAGGTACACGGCCCCGTCGGGCGCAATCTTCATGTCCATGGGCGATATCACTTTCAGGTGGGGCAGGAAGGGCTCCATGCCGACATAATTGCCGTTCGGGTCCAGGGTAACGGCCATGATCCATTTCCGTATCCAGTCATAAATAAAAAGCTTTCCGTGGTAGTAGTCCGGCAGTTTGTAGGGAGCATCGGGGTACAGGTCACTGTAATACACGGGCCCGGCCATGGCGCTGGCTCCGCCCTTTCCCACCAGTGGGAAGCGGCTGGACTCGCCTTTGTTGTACCAGATCATGGGCGGCTGGGCGGGAGGCAGCTCCCGGATGCCGGTGTTGTTGGGCGAATCGTTGATCGGCCGCAGGGGGTCTTTTTTTGGGCCCTCCTTTTTGGTGGCGAAGTCATACTTGGGCAATGCTTCGTTGTTGCCCACAAAATACGGCCAGCCAAAAAAGCCCGGCTGGCGGGCCTGGTTGATTTCATCGAAGCTTATCAACCCGCCCTCGGCCGAGGGTACCTTGGTGTCGGGCCCTACGTCGCCCCAATAAACATAGTTGGTTTTGGGATCGATCGAAACCCGGAACGGATTCCGACTGCCCATGGTATAGATTTCGGGTCGGCCCTTGCTTCCATCCGCCGGAAACAGGTTGCCCTCGGGGATCGAGTAGGCGGGCGCGCCCGCGGGTCCATCCGGTTCGGGCTTGATACGCATGATTTTACCGCGCAGATCGTTGGAGTTGGCCGAGGTACCCTGATCGTCGGCTAGTTCGCGGCCGGGCCGCTCGTCCACGGGTACATAGCCTTCGGTTTCTTCGGCGTTGGTGTTATCGCCCGTAGAGAGGTACAAAAATCCTTTGGCGTCAAAGGTAAGGTACCCCGCCGAATGACAGCAGTACTTGCGCTGGGTAGGAAATTCAAGGAGTGTTTTTTCGGTGTTCAGTAAAAGCTGATCCCCCCGTAGTTCCATGCGCGAGAGCCGGGAGATGGACTTGTCGCCCCCTACGGCATAGAAGAAATAAAGCCAGTGGTTGCGCGCGAAATCCGGGTCGGCGGCAACCCCCAGCAGACCATCCTCGATCCCGCTGAACACGTGCAGGCGGGCGAGGGTTTTGAGTTGCTTTGCCTGAGCGTCGTACATCCGCACGCCCCCTTTCCGCTCGACGATCACCACATTCAGATTGGGCAGAATGGCCATTTCCATGGGTTCGTCCAGGCCCTGGGCCAACATCATGGGCGTAAAACGGCTGCTGTCCGGGATAGCACGCCCGGGCGGGATACCTAGGGTAAGGCGACGATCGGAAGAGACAAAAGAGGCCAGCAATAGCCCCGACCAAACGACCAGATTTACAAGTTTGACGGACATGACATTCAGCGCATTGAAATTAGGTACCGTGTAAAAGTATCCGCTTGCTTAAACCTACCCTGGCAAGGGTTGTTAAACACACCCCTAGGAATCGAGTAGACACAAGGCAAACCCTGTATGTGAGATACGGTCTAGGAAATCGGCATGTCACAAAAAGTCAGTTTGATAATAGAAAATTAATTATTTCCTTACGTCAAACTAACAAGATATACAGATGGACGAAAAACAAATATTTAAGATAACACGTAAGTTTTATGAAGACCTTTTAGATGACTATCAATGGCTTCAAATGACTTTTACTGATAATCTTTATGAAACAATAGAAAAGGTAGTTTCTGAAAATAATGACAAACCGATTTGGATAATTAAAGAAAAGGTAAATTCAGCTATCAGTCATCTATATTTTAATTACCGAACTGTTCGGTTGCAAAGAGATTACATTTAGAGTGTGTTTGTGGTTTGCGGTATTTAAATGTGAGCAGATGCTTTACTTCATAACAGAGAAAGAAATCTCCTAATACTTAATAACTTGATTATGTGCAAGCTACTCCAGCTTATTCCGATAAATTAAAAACTGTTATAAGCATTCGCATTATTGTAAAATTCCTCAAAAACCTCCCCTACCCGCCATACGTCCTCGAAGGAGTTGTAGAGCGGTGTGGGGGCCAGGCGGATGCAATTCGGCTCGCGCCAGTCGCCGATGATATTGTTCTCAACCAGCGTATCAAAGAGCTTTTTGCCGTCTTTTTCCACCAATAACGAGAGTTGACAGCCACGCGCGGCGGGTTCGGCCGGTGTCATGATCGTAATCGGGTTACCAAATTTCTGGTTTATTTCCCCCAGAATGTATTCAAGGTACCCCGTCAACCGCTCGCTTTTGGTCCGCAGATTACCGATCCCGGCTTGCTCAAAGATTGCCAGCGAAGCCCGATGCACGGCCAGGGCCAGAATGGTGGGCGTACTGAGTTGCCAGCCGTCGGCCCCCGGCATGGGCACAAAGCCGGGCGTCATTTCAAAACGGCGGGCTTCATCGTAGCCCCACCAACCCGCCAGGCGGGGCAGGTCGGCATCGTGGTTCTTCTCATGGACAAAAATCCCGGATACCCCGCCCGGCCCCGAATTGAGGTACTTATAGGAACACCAGGTGGCAAAATCCACGCCCCAGTCGCGCAATTGTAGTGGAGCGTTGCCCACCGCGTGGGCCAGGTCGAACCCTACTTTGATGCCGTGCCGGTTTGCTTCGGCGGCAATAGCTTTCATATCGAATACCTGCCCCGTGTAGTAATGCAGTCCGCTCATCATCACCAGCGCCAGGGTACCTTGGTGTTCCCGGATAGCGTCCAGCAGGGTTTCGGTTTTCAGGGTGTAGCTTCCGGCCTCCGGCTTGATTTCGATGATCGTATCAGCCGGGTCGAGGCCCCGGCTCCGTACGTGGGTTTCGAGGGCGTACTGATCGGAAGGAAAATCGCCCGCCACGGTAAGTACCCGGGTGCGGGTACCCTCGGGGCGGTAAAAACTCGTCAGCATCAGGTGCAGGTTCACCGTCAGGTTATTCATCGGGCAAACTTCCGACGGTTTGGCGCCCACAATTTCTGCCAGCGTTTGCTTACAGTACTTATGGTAGTACAGCCAGGGCTCTTTGCCTTCAAACCAGCCCTCCACGCCATGATTTTGCCAGACATCCAGTTCGCGTTCCAGCACCTGCCGCACCGATTTGGGTTGAAGACCCAGCGAATTGCCGCAGAGGTAGGTGATCGTTTTACCATCTTTTTTGGGAATCAGGAATTTGTCGCGAAACGAGCGCAACGGATCGTCCTGATCCTGCTGTTGGGCGTAGGCAAGCGTGGGCGGGTAGTGAAGCACGGGTGGGTATCGGTCAGTTGAATAGTACGAAAATGTAAATCTACTGGAAAGCCGGGGCGAAACCTCAACGCTCCGTACCGACTTTCCGTGATTCAATCCCTTACTACCCAACTACCCTCAACATTGCACCGTTACCCGCAGGTAGATGGCCGGTATCGAAAGGGTGTCGGGGGTAGGACTCGTATTCTGGCTGTTAAACAAGTTTTCGAGTTCCTCCCGCAGCTCGGCGGCCTTGCCATTCTTTTCGGCCGCCTCGAATGCATTCATGGTAGGGCCATAGTATTCCCTGAACATCCTGACAAATTCGGTCGGAGAATAGTCCGCGTAAAAAGTAAAGGTATCGCGCATGAAAGAGATGTTGTCCCGGGAAATCCCCGCAGCACCAAAACGCTCGATCACGTGCTCTTCCACGCCCCATAGCATCGGACTCACAAAGCCCTCGGGAGGTGGTGGCGTATAGGCCGAGCTGATCCTGAGAATCTGAGCAACCAGGGTAGGGTCACCCGGGATCCAGTTTCCCATGACGATTTTTCCACCCGGACGCGTGACACGCACCATTTCCTTAGCGACGTCAAACGGCCTGGGGGCAAACATGACGCCAAAGATGCTTATGATGCGGTCAAAAGCCTGGTCGGGCAATTCGCGCAGATCGGTGGCGTCCCCCTCCTGAAAGGTACAATTGGTCAGTCCCTGCTCCTGCGCACGCCGGTTGCCCGCTGCCACCAGGTTGCTGGCGATGTCGACCCCTAATACCTTAGCACCACGTTTGGCTTCGGGCAGGGCCGTCGTACCATCGCCACATCCCAGTTCAAGAATTTCCAGGTCCGGTGTGATATCAAGTTTGGCGACCAATTCCTCACCGCTTTTGCGCATGGTTTCGGCCATACGGGTAAAATCGCCCTTTTCCCATAATGCTTTGTTTGGATTCATTGTGTTTTGTTTAGATGAAGTAGCTAATTGGAATGCACAACGACATACGGCTTTCTGCCTAACTATGAAATCATTGCCTCCCAAAATTAACATTCCCCCAATAACAGGCTACTAAAACTTAGTGAGTGGTAGGTAGGGGCCGCTACGCGCTACTGGGCATTAAAAAGCCGGAACTTTGAGTGTTCCGGCTATCCTAAAAAAGTAGGTACGCGATTCGGTCAGCCTTACATGTCGCTGTGCGCTGCCGCTGTTTTCTGGCAGCACTTGGGTAGCTTGTCGTGGGCTTTCTGGTCGGCAACCACTTCGTCGGCATCATAGCCGGTTTTCACAATGGTTTCCTTGATAGAAGCTACGTCCGTTTTCTTCGGATTATACTTCACGGTCATGACCTTGTCATCGAGATTGAGGTTGGATTCCTTCACGCCCTTGGACAGTCCCAGGTTACGTTCCAGCCGTTCCTTACACATTTCACAAATGGCGGAGGTCTTTATTTTCACTACTTTCTCACCCGACTGCGCGAAGCTCATTGTCAGGGAAAAGGCGAAGAGAATTGAAAAAAGGATTGTTTTCATGATAGTTATTGATTTGGGTTTTAAATACATTAATGGTCGTGTTGAGTACTGTCGGCATTGGCAAGAGCGATTTCTTTTAAACCCATGGAGCAAACGGGACATTTCCCGGCTTCGGCGTAGGTTTTTTCGCCCTCGCATTTCATCGGGCACGCATACTGCTTGGAACCAGCTACCTGCTCTACTGCGGTTTTTCCGGTAGCCTCGGTGGTACTTTCTTTATGGCCCGAACAAGCGGCCAACGTTCCAAACACCAACGCAAAAAAGACTTTTTTCATGTTTTAAAAGTTGTGATTGATCTGGTAAAATTATTTTCCGGGTAACGCTGACCGCGTTGGTTAAACCTGATCCAGCGTTTTCCGCACCAGACCGGCGTCTTTCTTGTATTGGCCGGGGGTTAGTCCGGTCACTTTCTTAAACTGATTACCCAGATGCGCCGCGCTGCTATAGCCCAGCCGCCAGGCAATTTCGGTCATCGACAGTTCGCCGTAGGAAAGCCATTCTTTCACCTTTTCGATTTTTTGGGCAATGATGTACTGCTCAACGGTTTGTCCAGTGGTCGCCGAAAACAAATGACTCAGGTGAGAATACTCGTAGCCGCATTTTTCCGACAGGTAGTCCGAAAAATTCATCTGCGCCGGTTTCCGGGCTTTAAGGTGTTGTACCTCGTCAATAATCAGCTTTTTCATGTACTCCACCAGCACCAGCCGCGCATCTTCCAGCAGTTCGAAGCCGTTGGCCTCCAGGCGCGCTTTCACCTGCTGCGCCTGTCCGGCGGAAAGCGTCCCGGCCAGTTGGACGGAACCCAGTTCGATTTGTTCAACGGTCAGGCCCAACGCTTCTAGTTCCTCCCGCACCACTTTGATGCAGCGGTCGCACACCATATTTTTGATGGAAAGTTTCATAGGCTTCAGCGTTTGATTTTATAACGTACCCCCGCGTAAATCGTGCGTCCGACTACGGGGGCCCACACGATGCCCGCATCGAACCGCTGTCCGAAAGGATCATTGGCCCCGATAATTGGGTTCGACTGCCGGTAATTGCCCAGATTCTCGCCCCCCAGGTACACATCCCACCGGACAAAGGTCCGGGTAACCTGCGCATTCAGATTAAAGAAAGCCGGAGCTAGGTCGGTGGGCATATTCAGGTACGAAGTATGGTCGTAACCCGGATCCAGGTTCGGGATGCGCCGCTTTCCATTCCACTGTACTGTAAAATCAAACTTCCATTTGTCGTAGGGTAGCGCGTAGCCCGCATTGAACAGCACCCGGTCGCGGTTGATCATCATGCGGGGCAGCAGTACACTTTCTCCGAACGGCTCGCCCATGGTCTGTTTTACGTCGAACAGGCGGTAGGCCAGTTTTAATTCCAGCCGCTTGACGGGAACGAGGTTCACTTCGGCCTGGAAGCTGTTGGCAAAAGCTCTGTCTTGCAAATTATAAAAGTACAGGTACCCCGGATGCTCCACGTCGGCCACCAGTTGGTTCTGGAAGTTGGTGCGGTAATAATCCAAAATCCAGGTACCCGACATAGTACCTACATTGAACTCCCGCGTCAGGCTCGCGCCATAATTCCACGAAACCTCGGGCCGGATTTTCTCCCGAAACACCACCGACCGCGCACTCACCAGATTCCCAAAGTACTCGGCCAACGGATTACTTACCCGGAAACCCCGGCCGGCCGATAGCCGCAGGGCGGTATTGCCGTCAAGCTGGTATTTCAGGTGCAGTCGGGGCGTAAACTGGGTACCGTAGAGGTTATGAAAATCTATCCGCGAGCCCGCCACCAGCGTAAATTTATTGAGATTGTTATACGTGTATTCAAAAAACGCACCGGGTACCGACTCGGTTCGTAGCAAGGTCGTATCCCGGTACAGCTCGTTGTAGTCGTCCAGTAGGTAGCTCACGCCCGTTTTGAAGGCGTGGTTGGTATTGCCGATGATGGATTGGTAGATCAGATTGCCGTACAACGTTTGCTGACGGCCGTTATAGGGCGTAAAACCAAAGTACGAGCGTTGATCGTGGATGGAAGCATTCAGAATCAGACCCAACCCTTTGTAAGGCTGGTCTGGAAAGAGTTTGGCGGTTTTAGAAAACACTTCCAGGCGGTTGATCTTTGCGCCAAATCCGTAGTAGGGCGATCCATTGGGTCCGGTTTGTCCACGTCGGTCGGGATTAAAACCAACTTGTCCGCCCGTTCTGTCTTCGTGCAGCACTTTCACCCCGAATTGTGCCATCATCTTTTCGCTCTGGTACTTCCAGCGCTGCACGGCATTAAATTGAGTATAGAGCGGCAAATCCAGAAATCCGTCGCCGTTGTTGTCCACACGATTGCGCAGGGTACTGGCATGGGTCAGCAGGCCCGCACTCCATTTGTCGTTGATCTGATGCGCCAGATTCAGGTTCAGTTCGGCGCGGCCAAAGTTATTGACGTAGGCATTGACGTAGAGTTTTTCGCGGCTGTCGGGCTTCTGCAATTCCACATTGATCTGTCCCGTCATGGATTCGTAGCCATTCACGACCGAGCCCGCGCCTTTACCAACGTCGATGGATTGAATCCAGGTACCGGGTATGAAATTCAGGCCGAACGTGGTACCTAACCCCCGAATATTCGGAATATTCTCGACATTGGTCTGAATGTAGGTACCATTCAGACCCAGCATCTGAATTTGCTTGGAGCCCGTCACGGCATCGGCATACGAAACCGACACCGAGGCGTTGGTTTCGAAGCTTTCGGACAGATTGCAGCAGGCGGCTTTGGCCAGCGCCCGGCTGGTAATGATTTCGGTTTGGATAGGCGACATCCGGTCGATGGTGGTGGAGTTACCCTGCACCACCACCTCGTCGAGCGATTGCGCCGAACGAAGCACAAACTCTACTTCGGCCTCCCCTACTACTTTCAGGGTATCGTTGAGGTACCCTACAAAGCTCACCACCAAGCGGTTGGATTGGGCGCTGCGCGGAATAGAAAAGTGGCCACTCGTGTCGGTCGTTGCGCCCAGCGTGGTACCGGCCCAATACACATTAGCTCCGGGCAGGGGTACCTTTTGGGCCGTGGTACCTGAGAGTTCGTAGACGGCCCCATGCAGTCCCTGGGCCTTAACGACCCTCGCCGAATACATGAGCAGTGCGATCGTAAGTAAACTATAAAATCGGAAATTCATAGAAAAGACTAGTCATAAAGGATGATAAGAAAGCAAGCCCTATAAGAATAAGACTCTAATTATCAATTAACTAGCTATTCTAAATCAGAAAAGTCTGGACGAACGAAAGCATACTTCGTCCATAGTGAAGGGAGGAAAAGGAATGAAACGAAGTGGTTAGAGGAGAAACAATTAGAGGCAAATTGCTGCCTTCAAACAGGAAGTTCTGAAACGGAATCGCCGCTGGATCAGCCGCTGGTTTGAGAAGCTTTATGGTAAAGGAAGCTGACGAAACCACCTTGACATTGTGGTACTTATGACTCTCTTCGCAGCAAGCTTTTTTCTTAAATTGCAGCGAGGAAGCGATTCGAGTCTTCGATTCCGTAGCCGGTTTACACGCTTTACAACCCGTAGCAGTTTTTTTCAACGCCGCCAACTCCACCGACTTACCCCGCATCATACAGCTGTGTTCCACCAGCCCAAAGCCCGTGCTGCTCAGCAGCACGACAAAGGCCATCACGATGGCAAAAAGTCTATATGGTCGGTTTTGAATCATAAATTGGCCGGGCAGCGATCCGCTATTGGAACAACAACTTCATTATTAAATAGTTCAGCTCAATCCTGGGGCAGGCTATGCAATCGGCATAGCCTCGTAGCCTGCCTCTTTTATTAAACGTGTCACTTCATCGGGTGACTTGTCAGTCTTCACAGTCAGGATGCGGTCGGGGCTTTGCAGATCCACTTCCCAGTTTTCGATGCCCTCGGCCTGATCGAGGTAGGGTTTCACAGCGGCGATGCATCCTCCGCATTTGATATTGGTTTTGAATTCCTGAGTTACCATGGTTTGTACTTTTCGTTTTTGCAAAGGTCGGAAATTTTAGGGAAGGTACCTTTGCAGAATTTTGGTCGGGGGTTGCAGGATTTGATTATTGTTAGCCCATATTTCCAATTTATCCAAACTAATCCATTAAACCACACCGCTTCCGAGGAGTCCAACCGCCGTTGAAAAAACGCAGGTGCAACTACTATGAAAGAATCATTTTTTCTGAGTCAACGGCTGGGCTTCACGAATGCACAGGCCGCACCCATCGGGCGCGTGGGAATCAGGAAATTCCTGACTCTTAGCCTGGCCTCTTCCCCGACTATGCCAGAACCCGCCTTGCTGCAGGGTTCACCGCGTACCCGCGAGGAATTGCGGAACATTCGTCAGATGGATCAGCCGGATAAGGCAAAATTTGCCGTTACCGAGCGCCGGCGCGCCGTAGGACTAGCGCACCTGTGGCTCGAAAAGATGCATACGGATGAATTTCCGCTCCGGGAAAAGATGGTGTTATTCTGGCACAATCACTTTGTTTCGGATATTCAGAAAGTCAAAGTCAGCTACGCGATGTGGCGCCAGAACGCGCTCTTCCGCGAAATGGCCTTCGGGAATTACCGGGAACTCACCCGGCGGATTCTGTACGACAACGCCATGCTGGCGTACCTCGACAATACCCAGAATAAGGCCAATAAACTCAACGAAAACCTCAGCCGCGAGCTGCTGGAACTTTTCACGCTGGGCGTGGGAAACTATACCGAAACCGATATAAAGGAAGGTGCCCGGGCGCTGGCTGGCCTCAACCTCGGTGACGCGGGCGGACAGTACTACAACTTCTGGGAAGACAAGGGTACCAAGACCTACCTGGGCAAGACCGGCAACTGGAAAGCGGACGATATGGTCGATCTTATTTTTGATCATCCCAAAGCCGGAGAACTTTTGATGACGAAATTCCTGAAATTCTTCGTCACCGATTCACCTTCTGCGACACTCGTTGCTGACTACACCACGGCTTTCCGTAAGGCAGATTTTGAAATGACACCTATGCTCGAAAAGTTGGTGGATGATAGCCGCTTTACCCAAAGTCAGGGGATGAAAATCAAAGACCCGGTCACGTATCTGTTGCAGCTTCTGTACGAATTTCAGCAGGAGGTACCCCCGGCGCTCTTCACCCAATACTACTGCAACGAGCAGGGAATGAAGCTGCTGAATCCGCCGAATGTCAAAGGCTGGGATGGTGGCCGATCGTGGCTGAGTTCCCAAAAATTGTTACAGCGCGTGGGGATCGTATCACAGCTGGCGGGTGGCAAGAGCCTTGGAAATCCGAAAGCAGGCAGGCAGATGCAAAGTATGCCCGAAGAAATGAAAACCATGATGGATCCGGAAAACGAACCGCGGACGAAGCCCGCGTTGCGCTGGGACCAAACGCTCACCAAGAACAAGGCCATCATTCAGGAGCTGACCGACCGAAACCTGTTCGCGGTGAGTCCCGACTTGCAGAATGACTGTGAACAACTGCTGAAATACGATTTCGACGCCAAATCAAGTACCGCTAATCTTTCGGTGACTCGTTTGGCCGAGCACATCATGAAATCGCCCGAGTTCCAGATTTATTAAAACCCCAACTTCCATGACTACTTCACGCAGGGATTTTCTCAAAATAGTAGGTACCACCACGGGAGGTATGCTGATGGTACCCAAGTTCCTTCCGGCCATGCCTACTTCAGGTTTATACCGGGGCTACACGACCGACCGCAACGTGCTGGTGGTGATACAGCTCAACGGCGGCAACGACGGGTTGAATACCTTTATCCCCTATGAATCACCCCAGTATTACGATTTTCGCAAAACCATTGCCATTCCCAAAGAGCAGGTACTAAAAGCCGCGGCGGGCGGCATGGGCTGGCATCCGGCCCTATCAGGGTTTGCCGAGATCCAGCAGGCGGGCCACATGGCAGTCATCCAGAATGTAGGGTACCCCAATCCCAACCGTTCGCATTTCCGGAGTATCGAAATCTGGCAGACGGCCTCTTCGGAAAGCGAGTACCTGCGTACGGGCTGGCTGGGCAGGTACCTTGACGCTACCTGTAAGCCTGAGGAATCACTGGGTGCGTTGAACCTGGATACCATTGACAATCCCTCCCTGATTGGCGAAGGCAGTCACGCCTTGACGATGCAGGACCCGCAGCGGTTCGAGCGTCTGTTGAAAGGATTGAATGGGCAAAAAGACGTTCCGTTTGACGAAAACCCCAACCTGGATTTTGTCCGTAAACTCATGATCGGTTCGTTTGAAGGCTCCGATCAAATCGCGCAGGCGCTGGAAAAATCTGCCGCCTCGGCGCCTACCTACCCCCGCTACAAACTGGCCCAAAACCTGAGCTGGATGGCCAAGATGATCAAAGGCGGACTACCTACGCTCGTGTATTACACCGGTATGGGTAGCTTCGATACGCACTCCAATCAACCAGGCAAACACAAAGCGTTGTTGACCGAGCTCTCGGCTTCAGTGAAAGCTTTCTACGACGACCTGGTAGCTTCAAACCTGCTCGATCAGGTCACGATTATGATTTTCAGCGAATTCGGACGCCGGGTCAAAGACAACGGGAGTGGTACCGATCACGGGGCCGCCGCGCCACTGTTTGTCATCGGTGGGAAAAATTCTGGAAAAATACTGGGTACCAATCCCGATTTTGATTCGCTGGTGCAGGGCGATTTGAAGCATCAGTACGATTTCCGGTCGGTGTATGCTTCTATCCTCCAACAAAAATTGGGCGTAGATCCTGTGAAAGCGGGGATCAGGCAGGCGATGTTGTCGGGGATTTTTTCCTAGGTTGACGAGAAAAATCTCTGTACTGGGTACCCTGCTGTTTTTCCTATGCTTTACTTTGGCACAGAATTGCTAATTTTCTGAAAAATCAACGATTCTGTGCCAAAGTCTTCATGAAACCTACCTCGGCCACCCGCCCCCTCCGTGAATCCCTCCGCGAGTACGGCCGGGGCATCGCAGGTGGACTGCTATTTAGCTTTCCATTACTCTACACCATGGAGGTTTGGTGGGCAGGATTCATTGCCTCGTCCTTTCAGTTGATTCTCATCATTTTGTTTACCTACCTGCTTCTGCTGGGTTATAACCGCTACGCGGGCATGCACCCTGATGCTAGCTGGAAAGACGTACTGGTCGATTCGGTAGAAGAATTGGGACTTGGTTTTCTCCTGGCCTTCGCCATGCTGCTCATGCTTCGCCGTATCGAATTGGGAAGTATGTCGACCATCGAAATTATGGGCAAAGTCATCATTGAGGCCATGGTGATGTCCATTGGCATATCCATTGGCACAGCGCAGCTAGGATTCAAGAACGGTAGCGAGGAGGAAGCAGAACAGGAGAAAAAGGATCTTGAAAAAGAAAGACAGTCCGGGCTGGTCGGACTCACTGTGCTGGGGTTTTGCGGGGCGATTGTGGTGGGAGGTAATGTGGCACCCACGGAAGAGGTACTGGCCATCGGCCTGGAAGCGCAGCCCGCACATATTCTGGCCATGGCGTTGGTTTCGATCGCGATGTGCACTTTAATTCTTTTCTACGCCAACTCGCAGGATCCTGGTTCGAAGAACGTCCAACCCGACTACATTACCATTGCTCTGCAAACCTGCTTATGTTACCTGATCGCCCTCGGCGCCTCCGCCGTGCTGTTATGGTTTTTCGGCCGACTGGAAGGCGTCAGTTTATGGACGGGCTTTGCGCAATGTATCGCGTTGGGAGTACTTTCCTCACTAGGGTCGTCTGCTGGCCGACTGCTCATTAATTAAAAATCACTATGGCTAGGAAAAAGGAAAGCGGGTATCAGAATAAAAAGAATTGGTTCGAATGGACAGTTTTTGGGGTCGGTCTGGGCCTGGTAATGAGCATTCTGGGGTACCTGGTTTTTAAAACCGCAACCTACACGGCCGGGCCGCCGGCGCTGTTCGTCGAGTATTTTCCAGAGCCGGGCAAGTACGAGCCCAACCGCTACCACGTGATTTTGCACAACAAAGGCAATGAAACTGCCGAATCTGTCACGGTGGAGCTATCCCTCCAAAAGTACGGACAAGAACCCGAAACCGCCGAACTCGCCTTTGACTACTGTCCCAAAGAATCCACCCGCGAAGGCTGGATATCATTCAGTACCCGGCCCACCCCGACCGATACTGTCCGGACGCGGGTCGTGAGCTACGACAGGCCGTAAACGAATGAATTTTTGCTTTACAGGGTACCTATGCTTTGATGTGTCGTTCTCCAAAACAATAACAAAGTCCATCGGGAGCTACGACGAAAAATACCTTCCATTCGACTTCCCCGTACTTTTGCCGGTCAAACTCGGGCCGTTGCTTTTCAAAGCCGTTGGCTTGTAATTCGGCGAATGCTTTCTCTACATCATCCACTTCAAAAAAACAGCCATCCTGCGTGGGATCACCACCGTTTTCGGCCAACCCCAGTTGAATACCGTCCCGCTCAATAATCGCGGAGAGAAAGGGTACCTCAGATCGGGAAACCAGCTGAAATCCCAGGATGGTCGTGTAAAACGGCAAGGCCTTTTCCAGATTTTCGACGGGTAGCTTCATCCGGTCCTGCTGATAGGGCCAGGCCTTTTTAATGGTAGCTTGGGGCAGTGTCATTCGTCTGGTTGTTTGGTAGATATAGGGTACCTGTGCAGTTCGATGCAGGCTTTTACTCGCTGCGCAGGCTTTTCACCGGATTCACTAATGCAGCTTTGATACTCTGGTAACTGACCGTTAACAAGGTAATGACTAAGGCTCCAAGGCCGGATACAGCAAAAATCCACCACGATATTCTGGTTCGGTATTCATAGCTTTGAAGCCAGCCCGTTAGGAAATAATACGCAACAGGCGCAGCGATAAAAAAGGCAATGATCACCAACACCACGAAATCCTTGGAGAGTAAGGCCCACAGGTCGATCATCGAAGCACCGAGTACTTTACGTACACCCATTTCCTTAGTCCGTTGCTCAGCGATGAATGACGCCAAACCGAATAGTCCCAGACAGGAGATGAAAATAGCCAATACCGCAAAGACCGAAGCAATGGTGCCAATGCGCTCTTCAGCAGCAAATTTCAGACCATACTGCTGATCCGTAAATTTGTAATCGAACGGGCTGCCGGGATTGATTTTCCGGAATACCGCTTCAATCTTACCCAATGATTCGCTGGCACTCAGGGTAGGGTTCAATCGGATATCGATGACACTAGCCCAATTGTAATCCAACAGAAAAGCCGTTTGGTACACCGGCTCAAACGGCGAATCCATCACCATGTCCTGGATTACACCCAATACTTGATAGGGCTTGCCGTTCCATTTGATGATTTTTCCAACCGGATCTTTCAGACCCATGTACCTGACCGCCGTTTCATTCAAAACAAGGCCGGATGAGTCGGTTGAAAAGTCGCGGGAGAAATCCCGGCCGTCCACAAATTGCCAACCCACAGTCTTACCAAAGTCATGGCTTATCGCCATGATTCCTAACTGAGCTCGTAAACCCGGATCTTTGCCTTCCCAGTCAAATCCAATCTGCCGTGAACCAAGCTTCGTTGTTGGAGACGATGAAGTAGCCATTTCCGTCACGGCACCGGTTTCCATCAGTTCACGACGCAGTACATTGTATCGACCGAATAATTCGGGCGTATTCATCGCAATAGTAATCAAGCCATTTCGATCATATCCAATCGGTCGATTTTTGGCATGCTGGATTTGGCGCATGACAATGATCGTTCCGATAATGAGAGTAACAGAAACGGTAAATTGTACAACGACCAGAACCTGACGGGGCAGGGAAGCAAACCGCCCCACCCGGAAGGTACCTTTGAGTACCTTGACTGGTTGAAACGAAGATAGGTAAAGTGCTGGATAGCTACCGGCAATCAGACCTGTAAAGAGGCTAAAACCCAGACTGGTTAGCCAAAAGATCGGCTCATTCCAGGGAAATACAAGTTTCTTGTCCGCCACTTCATTAAAATAGGGAAGCGTGAGCAGCATGAGTCCCAAAGCTAATAGGAAGGCGACCGCAACCACCAGCAATGATTCACTTAAAAACTGACTGATCAGCTGGATACGGACCGAGCCAACGGCTTTCCTGATGCCGACTTCCTTGGCCCGCTTCTCCGACCGAGCCGTAGACAGGTTCATGAAGTTAATGCAGGCTAACAGCAACACCGCTACACCGATGATGCCAAATAACCAGACATACTGAACCCTACCCTCAGCATTCCCCGATTTGTCCCATTCCCCGTACAAATGCCAGCGGCTCATGGGATGTAAAAAAACTTCCGGCTTTACATAAGCACTTTCGGGAACATGGATTACCCGCAAATTTTTTATTTTGTTTGTAATAGTCTCGAAATCGGATTTTGGCGCAATCTGAGCCAGGATCTGAAATGAGTTGTTATCCCATCCGCCATTATCTCTAATCCAGGGTTCCGACGAAAGGTACAAATCCCACGGCGCAATGAACATCATCTCTCTAAACTCGGTGTTGTACGGTAAGTCTTCGTAAACACCCGTTATTTTAACATCCATTTTGTTGTCAATTTTCACAATTTTGCCCAGTGGATCGGCTTGGCCAAAGAGTGCCTCAGCGACCGATTCGGACAATAAAATGGAGGATGGATCTTTTAGTCCCGCCCGCGTACCCTTCAGCATTTTCAGGCTGAACATGTCGGGTGCTTCGGGACTTAAAAAATTGCCCATTTTCGTCATTTTCCGGTCGTCATATGCCAGGATGTGTTCGCGGGTCCAGGAGGAAAGTACGACATAGTCAAAATCGTCCGAAAAATCAGTCTTTAAAGTGTTCGCTAACGGGAGAGGCATGTACTCCCCCACCCCAAAATCACCATTGACGGTTGCACTTTGCACGAGCTTTGCAATGCGGTCGTAATTCTGGTGGTACTTATTGAAGGACAATTCATCATAAATCCATAAGCCGATCATCATTGCTACGGCCATACCCACGGCTAATCCACCAATGTTGATGAAAGAGTATGCTTTGTTCTTGGTCAGATTACGAAAGGCGATTTTCAAATAATTACGGATCATGGCTACGTGTTGGGTTGAAGATGGATAGGTTTCCTTGCTTTGGCGCCGACGCACGAACGGCGGCAGAACAGATAGTACATTCAGCAAATACCGTAGCGTGGCCTGCGTCTGGCCTGAACGGTTGTACCAGTAATCGTATAGCTCTTCCAGGTCGCCTTCGACCTCTTCCAGGGTACCTTCGGGGTGGAGGCTGCGCAGGAGCCGCTTGGCCCATCCGGGTGGGATCGGGGATTTCATTCGCTCCGCAGGCTTTTCACGGGGTTCAATAAAGCAGCTTTAATACCTTGATAACTGACCGTCAGCAAGGTGACGGCTAGCGCTCCCAGACCAGCAAGGGCAAAAATCCACCACGACAATTCCGTTCGATACTGGTAATTCTGGAGCCACCCCGACAACACGTAATAGGCAATGGGAGCCGCCAGACAGAAGGCCACCAGAATCAGCATCACAAATTCCTTCGAGAGCAATCGCCAGACGTTGAAAGTCGATGCACCCAGCACTTTGCGAATGCCTATTTCCTTGGTGCGCTGTTCGGCCATGAACGAAGCCAATCCAAACAATCCCAGGCAGCTAATCAGGATAGCCAGGATCGCAAATCCCCCGCCAGTCGTCCAATGCGCTCTTCGGTGCCGAACTTTTGGGCGTACTGATCATCCACGAATTTGTAGTCGAAGGGTGAATCGGGACTATAGCTTTTGAATACCTTTTCTACTTTCGCCAATGCCTCACGGGCTGATACTTGCGAGGCTAACCGTATATTGATGGTATTGACATTCCGGTAGTTGACGGCAAAAAAAGACGGATTGACGGGCTTGAACGGATCTTCTTTCACCATGTCTTTGATGACGCCAATCACGTTGTATTCACGACCGCCCTGCCGAACGACTTCGCCAACTGGGTTCCGGAAACCCATCAGTTTGACCGCCGCTTCGTTGACGATCATGGCAGAACTATCCGCCGTATAATCACGGGAAAAATCCCGGCCCTCTTTTACCTGCCAACCGATCGTTTTACCAAAATCATGCGATACATAGTTCGTCATCACCAGTGGCTTGCTATCAGGCTTTTTGCCTTTCCACGAAATATCCGTCGTGCCGCCGTACTGTACCGTTACCGAATTCGATGATTCCGACATATCGGTCACAGCCCCTATATTGAGCAAATCACTGCGTAGAACCTCGTAATGCCCGTACAACTCAGGCGCGTTCATGCCGATTTCGATCAGGCCACTGCGGCTGTACCCCACCGGACGATCTTTGGCATGTTCGATCTGCCGGAATACGATAATGGTACCGATGATGAGCATGACGGAAACCGTAAACTGAAAGCCGACCAATACGCGCCGGGGAACAGCCGCAAAGCGATGAGCCCGGAAGGTACCCTTCAACACTTTTACGGGTTGGAATGATGACAGATACAAAGCAGGGTAACTACCCGCAATCAGACCAGTCAACAGACTGAATCCCAGGCCGGCCAGCCAGAACAACGGATTCGCCCACAGAATGACCATCTGTTTCTCAGCCACTTTATTGAAAAATGGTAAGGTAAGCTGCACAAACAGAATGGAAAGCATAAAAGCCAGGATAGCCATCAACAACGATTCGCTGAAAAACTGACCAATCAACTGACTACGCACAGAACCGACCGCTTTTCGAATGCCTACTTCTTTGGCGCGTTTCTCGCTTCGGGCCGTACTCAAATTCATAAAATTGATGCAGGCCAGCAGCAGCACAATCACGCCGATACTGCCAAACAGCCAGACAAACGTAATGAGGCCGCCCGTGTTGACGCCATCTTTAAAATCAGCATATAGGTGCCATTTAGTCATCGAATGCAGGAAAAATTCGGGTTTATAGCCCGGTGGATTATCCAGCTTCATCCGAATATCCTTAATCTTGGCCGACACTTGGTCAAAATCAGCATCCGGTTTAAGTTGAGCAAAGATCTGATAGGAGTTGGAGTCCCATTGATCCTGGTCGCGTTTGGCACCTTCATCGTTGGCCGCAAAAAATTTCCAGGGAGCCAGAAACGTTACGTCGTTGAAGGTACTGTTGGACGGGAAATCTTCGTAAACGCCCGTCACTTTCACCGTTTGCTTGTTGTCCAGTTTGATCAGTTGATTGAGCGGGTTCTCCGTGCCAAACATGGCTTTGGCCAGCGATTCAGAGAGCAGAATTGTATTAACATCATTGCTGCCGAACCGGGTACCTGACACGACGTTTAGCGACAGCATATCGAATAGGTCGGGCTCGACATAATTGCCAAGTTTCAGCAGCTTGCGCTCCCCAGCCGCCAGAATGACATTGCGACTTACCGAAAGACCAACCGACTCGAAATCAGGGTGTTTGCTTCGAAGTTCCTGCGCCAGCGGAATCGGCATCACATCGTAAGACGCTTTTTCGACATCGAACTTCACAAACTGCCAGAGCTTAGCCAGCCGGTCATAGTTTTTAAACTGTTTATTGAACGATAGTTCATCAAACATCCACAGGCCAATGAGTATTGCCACGGCCATACCAGAGGCCAGGCCGAAAATGTTGATGAACGAATACACCCGGTTTTTGGCGAGGTTCCGAAAAGCGATGGTCAGATAGTTACTTAACATGGCTAAGTATGGAGTTGAAGATGGATAGGATTCCTTTCTTTGGCGCTGTCGAACGAACGGCGGCAGCACGGATAGTACATTGAGTAGGTACTTCAGCGTGGCCTGCGTTTTTCCTGAACGATGGTACCAGTAGGCGTACAGCTCATCCAGATCACCCTCGACCTCCTCGAGGGTACCTTCAGGGTGCAGCCAGCGCAGGAGCCGGCGGGCCCAGTGAGGTGGAGTCGGGCTTTTCATTCGCTCCGCAAACTTTTCACGGGGTTCATCAGGGCCGCTTTGATCGCCTGGTAACTCACTGTAAGCAAAGCAATGCCTGCCATCAGCAAGATGGTCAGGGTAAAAATCCACCCGCTTATTTCGATTTTAAATTCAAAACTCTGCAACCACTGGCTCATCGCGTACCACGCAATGGGCGACGCCAGGAGTCCAGCCAGGAAGACCAGTTTCAGAAAGTCCCGGGTCAGTAGGGCAATGATGCTGGTCACCGAAGCACCCAGTACTTTCCTGACACCAATTTCTTTGGTCCGTTGCTCCGCGGCGAAGGTAGCGAGACCGAATAATCCCAGGCAGGCAATCAGAATGGCGATCAGGGTGGAGGTTTCGATAAGTTGTGCAGTGCGTGTTTCGTTTTGGTATGCCTGAGCTAAGGTATCGTCAAGAAATTTGTATTCGAATACCTGATTGGGGAAGGTTTTCTTCCAGGATTTTTCGATCAGTGCCAACGCGGTGTGGATGGTTTCTGTGGTCGGTTTTTCGCTTTTCAGTTTGATACCGGCCTGATAAAAATGCCTGGGAACGACCTGGATCAGCGTGGGGTCAATCTTCTGGTGTAGCGAATTGACATGAAAGTTTTTGACTACGCCGGCAATGGTTGCAAACTGGGACCCATCGCCGAAATACACTTTTTGGCCAATGGCCGCCTCTGGGCTACTAATGCCAGCTCTTTGAAGAAAGACTTCGTTTGCCAGTACTTTGGATGAGGCAGACAACGTATCGGTATCCCGAAGGTTTTCACCGGCCAGAAGTTGAATGCCGTAAGTGTCCAGGAAGTGTGAATCACCCATTTTCATCTGGGTTTTGACTTCCCGGATATCGGCATTTTCGCGGTACTGGATGCCCTGCATCCAGTTACTTTCAGCCGAGGCGCTGTTGAAAGAGTAGGTCAGGTCTTTGATCTGGGACGATTCCATTAACTGGGTCCGAAACAGGTGTAGTTTCTCCGGGTTATTTTCGGGTAGCCCCACAGTAATGATCGCGTTTTTGTTAAATCCAATATCTGCATTCTGGAAAAAGGATAATTGCCGGTTGACCAGTAATGCGCAGCTAACCAGTACCATGGAAACCGTAAACTGCAACACCACCAGTCCCTTTCGTAACGAAATACTCCGTTCTCCCTGAGGCAATCTGTTGCTTTTCAGAGCCCAGAGGGACGACATGCCGGATAACCGAAAGGCCGGATATACCCCGGCGAGCAAAGTGGCTAAGCCCATGAGACCAAGGAGAAAGGCACCGGTCTGCCACGTAAATAAATCTTCTGCTTTCAGAGGAAGTCCCATCATTCCAGCAATTGACGGCAACACGATCCCAGCCAGTAACACAGACGTCACAGTAGCCAGGAAAGTAACCAGTCCCGCCTCTGTCAGAAACTGATAAATAAGCGATAAACGACTACTGCCAACGGCTTTTCTGATGCCTATGGCCTTTGCCCGTTTTAGGGCCTGGGCAGTGGTCAGGTTGATAAAATTGATGCAGGCAATCAGAAGCACAAAAGCACCGATTACAGCCAGTATGTCAAGAAGCCGGGCATTGGCCTGCCGACCGCTCAGGTTGTAGGCATAGTGAATTTCTGATAGGGGGTTCAGAATGAATCGCTGGTTTTCAACGGTCTTGGGGTCTTGCTGGTATTTGACCTGTATATCGTGGAATCGTTTTTCCAGTTGCCCGGGCCGGAAGCCGGGTTTCAATAGCGTATAGATTTGATAATTATCCCCAAAGCCCGTCCAGCCGTGTGAATCATAGTCAGAATTTACTCTTTTGAGGGTAGCAAGGGAAACCAGTACATCGAAGGGAAAATTGGTATTCAAGGGGTAATCTTTGAGTACACCCGCTACCTGTAAATCCTGTTTGTTGTCGTAGTGGATTGTTTTTCCCAGGGCATTAGTCGTTCCAAAAAACTTTTTCGCGTACGACTCGGTTAGAACCACCTGTCCAGGCTGTGAAAGGGCCGAACGCGCATCGCCCGCTATCCATTGGTAATCAAGCAGCTGAAAAATATCTGGATCAACGAAGAAAATCCGTTCTTTGAAAAAATCTCCCGTAGCAGGAATCGACAAGCCCCGCCCTCCCTCGTTCCAGACGGGTACGACAGTCTCAAATTCAGGTGCATCTTTCAGTACATCTCCCAGTTCAGTGTAGGTGCCCGGATGCGCATCCGCATCCGTATTGTTTACGGTTTCTACCCGGTAAATACGGTCAGCGTTTTTGTGATATTTATCATAGCTGGTTTCGTGGTAGATTACTAGGAAAACTAATAATGAGCAGGTAATGCCTAATGTAAGGCCGAAAATATTGATCAATGAAAAAGCTCTGGAATGTATTAAATTCCGGAAAGCAATTTTAAAATAGTTACGGATCATGGCAGTAGTAAGGTTATGAGTAGGTAAGTATTCTTCTTTGCGTTTTCTCCTTCTTACAAACGGCGGCAGCACGGACACTACATTGAGCAGGTACCTCAGCGTGGCCTGGGTTTTTCCTGAACGATGGTGCCAGTAGGCGTACAGCTCATCCAGATCACCCTCGACCTCCTCGAGGGTACCTTCGGGGTGCAGCCAGCGTAGCAGCCGCTTTGCCCAGCGCGGTCCGACGGGTCGGAGCGGAGTAGGTGCCTTGGGGGTCATATTCCCCCGAGTTTTAGGGCATTGGGAGGAACCAACCGCCATAGTTCCTCTCGTAGTTGCTGGGCTTCCCGGAGCGTGCGGCTGCCATAGGCTGTAATCTGGAACATCCGCTTGCGACGCCCTCCCCGCTCGTTGGTCGCGCCGCCCAGCTCTGACCTCACAAAGCCTTTTTCCTCCAGCCGGATAAGCGTGTTGTGTACAGTGCCAAAGGTGACCACACGGCCTGTATGTTCTTCCAGCGCCTGACTGATAGTAACGCCGTAGCCTTCTCCATCCAGAATAGCTACCATCAATAGTATGGTTTCTTCAAATTCGCCTAAGTTGGTTCGGGCCATGCTCCTTGTTTCTATTTGTCTCTATTTTGTCGTACTAATCCAGTGCCATACTATTTCAATACGAACAACTTGCTGATTATAAATCAGTTGGATTTTATCTATATGCATCCCTACTGTCCAAAAACGGACAGAACCTGTCCGCTAGCGGACGTTGAGAAGTACCCTCTCCGCATCCGCCCGGTATGACCTACCCAGGGGGATCGCCAGTCCATCCATCAGCAGTCGATTCCGTTCCAGTCGCGTGACTCGGGGAACCGCCACAATGAATGATTTATGGATTCGTAAAAACTGCGGAGGTGGAAAGAGTGCATACATGGTTTTTATGGAACCCTTCAGCACGATTTTGCTGGTCGTTGTGTAGATCAGAGCGTAGTCTTTCAGGCCCTGTATGTACAGCACATCCGCCAGGTCGAGTCGGATGCGTTGCACGCCGCTTTTCACAATGATGGTTTCGGCCTGATCGTCTGGCGGGTTCGCTTCCAGGTCGGCGGACTGTTCGCGCAGAGAATAGAAGTCGCGGATCTTTTCGATGGCCTGCACGAAGCGGGGATAAGCGATGGGTTTTAGTAGAAAATCGATTACGCCCAGTTCGAAGCCTTCGAAGGCGTAGTTGCGGTAGGCGGTGGTGAATACCGTGACGGGAGGATTTTCCAAGGATCGGAGAAAATCCAGACCGTTCATAGCCGGCATTTCTATATCCAGAAACAGCACATCAACCTCGTGATCTTTGAGATAGGTCAACGCTTCTGCGGTTGAACCAAACGGGATTACCGAACCGATATAATCCAGCAGGGCCAGGTACCCTTCCAACACCTCGCGGGCCAGCGGCTCATCGTCAAGTACTACACAGCAAAGCATAGGCTATTTCAAATCTGCTTCAGCGCCCAAATATCTCCCTTCCACACCGGATTGCCTCCCGTATGCTTGCCGCTGTACAGCCAGAGCCGGTCTTTGAACACCACGCTATTGCCACCGCTCCGCACCGTCCAGGGGGCGTGTTCGGTCTGCCGCACCCATTGCCTGCCATTATCAGAAAACCACACATCGTTCTGAGCGGCCAGATGATGGTCGGGGTTGGTATTGCGCCCGCCGAATACCCACAACTGGTCATCAAATACCACGGCACCGCTATCAAACCTTTCCTTCCAGGGGGCATGAGCGGTAAGCTGCGTCCAGTTTTTGCCATCCACCGACTGCCACACATCCGCCAGGCCCTGCCCGCTAAGGAGGTATAACGTGTCGTGCAACACAAGCACCTGGGGCGAATCGCGTGGCGACCAGGGGGCGTGATCCACCTCTTTGGTCCACTGAATACCATCAACAGAAGACCATACATCGTTTTTCATTTCCAGCGATTCGAAGTCTTTTGAAACCTTACTCACCCCGCCAAACAGCCACAATTTGCCTTTGAATTCGACTACTTCGTGCCCTTTTCGGGGCTCCCAGGCGGCGTTTTTGGCCTGCTGCCACTGAATACCATCTTTCGTAAACCAGACTTCATTCATTAGTTCTCGTTCCTGGTACCGCATACCGCCGTATATCCAAAGGGTATTGTCAAAAAAAACGCTGGTCATCGTGATGCGCTCGCCCCAGTCATTTTTGGGATGATGGGTCCAGTGGATACCGTCTACCGACGACCAGGATGCTTTTTGTCCGATCATCCACAGGTTACCTTTAAACGCCACCAGCGGTTTGAGTCCCATCGGATAGGTACCCGGTTTCCACTCATACTGATGTGTCCCGTTGCCAAAGGGCAGAATTTGGGACCATTCGTACTTGGCGGGGCTTTTGGCTACTTCATACGCTTGTCTCTCAGGAATCTCCTCACCCTCGTTAATAGGGTAAATCAGCACCGGGATTAGTGCCAGCAAAGTGACGGTAATCAGGGAATTACGGTAAGTCATGGCTAGGTGGTTTAAGTGTGTAAGAAATGATTTTATGAATTATCCTTTTTCGGAAAAGGAGATGTGTAAATCGGCTTTGTACGATTCCAGTTTTTCTTCGATATGCAGCGAATACCGACCGGGGTACAGCAATTCCAGCCTTTTGCGGAGGTTAGTCAGGCCAATGCCCCCGTTTTTGTTTTTGGGGCTAATCGCCGGTTTGCTGTTCTCGACCGTCAGAGCCAGTGCCGAATGGTCAACTGCCAGGGTACCATGCATCCAGGCTCGGCCCAAGCGCTTTTCGATGCCATGTTTAAAGGCATTCTCCACCAGCGGCAATAGCAGCAGGGGTGCAATTTCCTGCCCGTTCAGATTCCCCTGTATGTCCAGCGAAATTTCCGAAGCATCGCCGCAGCGCAGCTTTTCCAGCTCCATGTAGTTCTGCAAATAGCTGATCTCCTGGACGAGGGGTACCCGCAGGTCGTCGCTATCGTAGAGCATGTACCCCATCATTTCTGATAGCTTCAGTACCACCTCTGGGGCCAGATCGGATTTTTTGAGGGTAAGAGCGTAGAGGCTATTGAGAATATTGAACAGAAAGTGCGGGTTTACCTGGGAGCGCAGGTAGTTGACTTCGGCCTGTAATTTCTCTACCGCAATCCGCTGCAAAACCCGCTGCTGCTCGTACCAGTCCAGGCTCAGTTTCAGGGCCACCATCAACCACAGGTACCATACGGTGCTGAAAAAAATATACGATATCGTTTCGATCAGCCGGCTGCCGCGCAGCGGCCCTACCACAAAGCCATACAGATAGAAATCAAGCAGACTTTGTATCAATAGGTAGGCCAGAACAGACAGCAAAACCACCAGGCAATAGAGCAGGTAGCGCTTCGCCCTAAGGTACCGGGGCATGTAGTAATGGATATTCAGGTAGGCAATCCCCATCAGAAGCCCCACCCTACTCACCACACATACCAAGAAGTAGGGCAGGTTAGCCTTGACAATCAAAAAACGCCTTTCGTAGAGAAAGAATCCTGTCACCAGCACCCAGTAAGCAGCATGAACCACTGCGTAGCGCAGGGGCACGCGACGGTCAGCCAGGGGAAGTCGTATGGGGCGGTCCAGAAAATCCATATCGTATGATTCTTGCCTGATACTCAGGGCGCTGATTACGAATATAAAGGACGTAAAAAATCGGGGACCAAGGAAATAATGTAGACCAACGACCCGAAAAGTAGAGCAATGAACAGAACCACCCTGGTAATTCTGATTTCAGGAATTTCTGAATCTTTACTGCGGCTTGGTACGCTCTTCCAGCGCTTTGTTATAATTGGCCAGGCACTCGTCAATCAGTTTTCCCTTATTGTAAAGACAATCACAAAATTCCTGGCAGGCAACCGGATCCTCATTGCCTGGACATCCATTGGTGCATTCTTCCTGTGAATTACCGGGTCGGATGTCGTAGAGATACACATTGACTACTACCACAGTCGCCAGCGTCGCAATCACCAACCCGAAAAACAGAAACGAGAATTGGTTGCTCAGGGGTACTTTCCTGGCCGGTTCATCCGCATTCCCAATCGGTTGGAAGGGTAAAATGTATTTAATGCGGTCGTAGTACCATACTACTAAGTATAAACTGGCCAGCAGCATGAAGGTAGTGATACGGGTGCCCTCAAACCGGACGGCGTACGCCAGAACACAGATATTCAGGATAACGGGAAAATACAGCATCGCCCCAAGCGCTGCCGTTCTTCGGAAAAGCAGCAAAAGCGCGATGATCAGCTGCGAAATGCCGATGAAGGTATAATAGAATTCTGTGTGGTGAAGTGCTTCCAGATAATGCCCCATCGGATTATTGACCGATAAGCCGCTGGCAAACCGTTCTCCCTTGATTTTTACAATTCCTGATATAACAAATCCCAAGGCCAGCATGAAGCGACAGAAAACGGCAAAGTAATGAAACCACCTGTTTCCCTTTGCTTCAATGTATGCACGGCTAAGCCTGCTTAGGATATCCATAAGATCAAATTGAGTTGAAGGCCACGGACTAATTTTGGTTTTTTTCTCATCCATTGTCCTGATTGCTGGAATTCAGGATTGAGCTATGTACAATAAAGTACTTTGAATTACAAAGTAAATATAAAAAAACTAAATTCCGAACCTGTCACAAGAAAATTTTATGTAGTTCCGCCTAAGCTTTGTGCAAGCGAATCCGGATAATTGGGTTTTCAAAAAATAACTCTGGCTGCTTTTGGGGTAGGATTTGGATACTACTCTTTGTATCTTTTCTGAGATTTAGTTCAGGATTATAGGTTACTTTCAAATGTTATCAACAGGCATCTTAATTCTAAATTCCATGAAATGCATCCGCCTTTTTACCCTGCTGTTGATCAGCATACAGGCATTTTCGCAAAAATATGCCATTGAGAAAGTTTCCATCATTCCCATGGATCAGGGAATTACCCTGGAAAACCAGACGCTGCTGATGGAAAATGGGAAGATCATCGAAATCGGCTCGGCTGCCCAGATAACCATTCCCAATGGTTTTCAGATTATCGACGGAAAAGGCAAGTTCCTGATGCCAGGACTAAGTGATATGCACGCCCATTTTTTCAATGAGCAGGGCGAGTATAAAAACACCATTGAGGCAGAACTCAAAGTAATGCTGGCCAACGGCCTGACTATGGTCCGCATCATGGCGGGGCACCCCAATTACTTGCAGGCGCGCCAGAGCGTCCGGGAAAAGCGGTGGTTAGGCCCCGACCTGGTGGTGGCCAGTCCGCAATTGGTGGGGCGTTGGCCGTGGGATACCACCTTCCGGAATTATGCGGTTGTGGATACCCCCGCGAAAGCAGAGGATGCCGTCAGGCGGTTCAAAAAGGAAGGGTACGATGCTATCAAAATAACATTCATGGTCGATCGGCCCGCCTTTGATGCGATCAACAAAACGGCCAAAGAGGTCGGGATTAAGGTGGTAGGGCATGTCGGACCGAAAGTAAAATTGCCCGTTGCCCTGGCGGCCGGCGAGCAGATCGACCACATGGACGAATTCATTGATACGCTGCTACCGGACACCAGCTACAACCACGGCGAATCGGTTTCGGATATGAATCTGTGGCGTATGAATGCCTGGAATACGGTACCCTACCTCGACGAAAGTAAGATTCCCGCTTTGAGTCAAATGGTCAAAAAATCAGGAATTTACGTCTGTCCTACCAACTACTTTTTTATCTCCTGTTTTGGAGCTTCTTTTACCGAAGATCATTACAGAAGCAAACCCGATTTTGGCTATATACCACAGGCCATTTTGCCGGAACGATGGCGGGTCATGCAGTTGCAGCGCAAAATGCCCATTCCCCCGGAGAGTATCGAGAAGTATGTCGCTATCAGGAAAAAGCTGACCAAAAGTCTGTGGGAAGCGGAGGTACCCCTCATGGCAGGTTCGGACTCGCCGGAGTGGTTTCTGATGACTGGCTTTTCCATTCATGACGAATTGAGGACATTTGTTGATGCGGGACTGAGTCCGTTTGCGGCTTTACAAACCGCCACCGTACATCCGGCTGACTACCTAGGGCTGCCGCAAAAAGGACGCATCAAGAAAGGCATGGATGCCGACCTGGTACTTTTGAACCAAAATCCATTGGAGAATATCGACCATACCAAAATGATCGCAGGCGTATTCAAAAATGGGCAATGGTTCAGCAGAACAGCACTCGATGAGTTCCTTTCTGAATCAAAGAAAGTATTGGAATGAACTATATGACAGGTACCTGATGACCAAGTTGGTAAAGAACTCTGCCCCCTTCACAACCGCAATCCCCGCAGGCGCAGACTATTCATCACCACCGACACCGAACTCAGTGCCATCGCCGCCCCGGCAATCATGGGATTCAGGAGAAAACTATTGACCGGATACAGTACCCCCGCTGCCAGTGGAATGCCGATCAGATTGTAGATAAAGGCCCAGAACAGATTCTGCCGGATGGTAGTCACCGTGCGGCCCGATAAGCGGAGGGCCTTGGGCAGAGCCAGCAGGTCCGACGTGATGAGGGTCATTTTCGCCACATCCATGGCTACATCGGAACCCCGGCCCATCGCTACGCTGAGGTTGGCTTGGGCTAAGGCCTGCGAGTCGTTAATGCCGTCGCCCACCATGGCTACGGTTTTGCCTTCGGCCTGCAGTTTTTTGACAAAGTCCATTTTATCCTGTGGCTTCACTTCGGCCACGAAGTGCGTAATACCCACCTGATGCGCTACCTGCGCGGCCGTTTGAGCGTTGTCGCCCGTCAGCATGTATACGTCGATGCCCTGCTTTTGCAGTTTTTGTACGGCTTCGGCCGAGGTAGTTTTCAATTGATCGGCCAGGGCAATGAGGGCAATCTGCCTTTCCTTCCACCCTACCCCGATCACGGTCTGAGCCTGCTCGCGGAGGGTACCTTCTAATTTCGTCAGGCTGGTGTCGGCTTGCACACGCTGGCTTTCCAAAAAAGCGGGGGTACCTATCACATAGCGTTCACCATGCACCAGGCCCTCCACGCCATTTCCGGTCACGGACTGGAAACTTTCAACTTTCGGAAGGGTACCTTCGGCCTCAAAAGCCGCAATAGCCTGCGCCAGCGGATGCTCCGAGCGGGCTTCAATGGCCCGGATGGCCGCGGCATGACGCTCCGTATGGGCCAAGCCGTCAGCCCAGTGCCACCCACTTACCCGCGGGCGGCCTTCGGTGAGGGTACCTGTTTTGTCCAGCACTACCGCCTCCACCTTATGCGCAATTTCCAGACTTTCGGCATCACGGATCAGGATATTGTTTTCGGCGCCCTTACCCACCCCTACCATAATGGCCGTGGGCGTGGCCAGGCCCAGGGCGCAGGGACAGGCAATGACCAGCACCGACACCGATGCCAGTAGCGCGTGCGTGAGGGCATTTTCACCGCCCGCCAGCATCCATATTACGAAAGTCAGGACAGCCACCCCGAGTACCACGGGCACAAAGATGCCGGCGATTTTATCTACCAGCCGCTGCACGGGTGCCTTGCTGCCCTGTGCTTCTTTTACCGTTTTTATGATTTGCGCCAGCACGGTTTGCTTGCCTACCTTTTCGGCCTGGAAACTAAAACTCCCCTGCTGATTGAGGGTACCGGCAAACACCTCAGTACCGGGCTTTTTCTCCGCGGGAAGTGGCTCGCCGGTCATCAGGCTTTCGTCCACAAAGGAATTTCCGGAAAGCACTTTTCCATCCACCGGAATTTTCTCCCCGGAGCGAATAATCACCTCATCGCCGATGCGGACTTCTTTGGCACTGATTTCCTGTTCCTGACCATCACGTAGTACCCGCACCATTTTGGGTTGCAGATCCATGAGTTTGCGCAACGCATCCGAAGTGTTGGATTTCGCGCGCTCTTCCAGCAGTTTCCCCAGCAGGATAAAGAAAATAATGATCGCCGCCGCCTCGAAGTAGACGTGCGGTTCGAGGCCCCGGGTGTACCAGTACTCCGGGTAGAGGGTGTTGAAGGTACTGAACAGAAAGGCAATGCCCGTGCTGAGGGCCACCAGCGTATCCATATTGGATTTGCCGTGCCGGGCCTGCTTCCAGGCATTGACAAAGAAGTCTTTGCCAAAAAACACCAGAACCGGCAGTGTAAGCACCAGCATGAGGTAGTTGACATAGGGTAGGTTCATGAAGAACATGCCCAGTACTACCACCGGAGTGGCCAATGCACCGGCACCGATGGTACGTCGTTTGATCTGCCGGTAATGAGTTTCCTGCAATTCCTGTTGTTTGGCCTGGGCGTCGTCCTCTTCGGCTTCGAGTAGCAGACCGTATCCGATGCCCTGCAACACGCCATCCAGGTCGCTCAGACTGACCTGTTGCGGATCGAAGTTTACTTGGACGGATTGATTGGCATAGTTGACGCTGGCATCGCTGACGCCCGGCGTGCTTTTCAGCATGGATTCTACGCTCACGGCACAACCCGCGCACGACATACCCGTGACGGGAAGCGTCATTTTTTTCGTTGTGTGTTCAATTTCAGTTTCCATAGATTGGGAAGCTGAATGGCGAAAGAATCAGCCATTCGGCCGTTTTATTAATGTTATACAAAAATACACTTCCTAAGCCCGGCTTTCTTACGAAACTCTGGAAGAAGCTTACATGATTTTATTTATCGTCAAATTAGCCCACTCATCTGTTTTTGCTTGAATTTGTAAAGGATTTCCACCAACTAGCGTTCCACTCCTTCATCCTGATCCTTACCCGCCTTATGTGGAAGAAAACCCTGATCTCGTTCTCATCGGCCATCAGTACCATCCGATCGCGTTTTTTCCATACGGTACTCTCCGTGTTGGGCATTGTCATCGGGGTAGCTTCGCTGGTGGGAATCCTGTCGCTCATCGATGGCATGGAGCAGTATGCCAACGAGCAGATCAATAAAACCACCTCGCTCAAATCCATCGCCATCTATAACAAGCCCGACAAAGTGGTCAACGGCATCCGGGTTCGTAAGGATACCTTCCCGCTGCTGGATTACCAGCAAATCAATCTACTGCACCAAGACTTAACGCTACCCAGCGAAAAATATATGGTAACCCGACAGGGCCGGGAAGTAACCATGCAAGGTGACACCCAGCGCATCGGGGCCATGTTGAGTGGTACCCTACCTACCCTTGAACCTAACGCAAAAATCAGCCACGGGACCACCTTCACGGATGCTGACCTGACCGAGAAGCGATCCGTTGCGGTAGTGAATGAAACCTTCGCCAAAAAAGCCGCAGGCCCAGGGAAGCTTTCGGATGTACTTGGAAAAAAAGTGTTGGCCGGTGCGCAGGTACTTACGATTATCGGCATCACAGAAGCCGACAGCTTGCGTCCGGCGCGTATTTACTTTCCGGTTTCGCGGATTTCGGAGGCCGAACTGCGAACTACTCCTTTGGATTATGGACTGGAAGCTAAAAACGTAGAAGACGTACCGGCTCTTAAAGCACAGATAGTAGCGTGGCTTGAAAAAAATGTCCCCCATGGAAAAGAAAATTTTACCGTGATGACCAACGAATTCCGGGTACAGCAGGCCGCGCAGGGTTTTCTGGTGTTCCGGGTCATTATGGGCTTCATTGTGGGCATTTCGGTACTGGTTGGGGGCATCGGAGTCATGAACGTCCTGCTGATTTCGGTGTCGGAGCGTACCGCCGAAATTGGTGTCCGCAAAGCCGTAGGAGCAAAAAGGCGCGATATTCTTTTGGAATTCCTTTCCGAGTCGGTCACCATTTCCACCTTTGGCAGCTTGCTGGGGCTGCTCACCGGCGTGGCCGGTACGCTGGTCATTGTACCCATCGTAAAAGCCCTGACCAAGGTACCCTTTCAGGCAGCCTATACCTGGAATACGTTTTTAATTATTTCGATAGTCGCTATCGTAGTGGGGATCGTATTCGGTACCTACCCCGCCTTGCGCGCCGCCCGACTCGATCCGGTGGAGGCGATCCGTAGGGAGTAGGTTGGGGTAGTTTTTTGGTTTTAGGAGAGGAGTTCTTCTCAATTCTAGGACCTTAGAGAGCGAAAAGCCCCAGTCATTACCATTACGCGTGTATTATGTTGTTTCAACAAGGCATTCTGCGTAAAGCGTTTTTTATCAGCAGACTCAATACTATAAAAAAAACATTTACCTACTTGATGATCAGACTATTCTTTGGAAATAATTAATAAAGTTTAGATTTTCAAAAGAAAAATACAGCATTTGGCTTGATTAGTAAAAATCGCGTCTATTTAAGGATTGGAATAAAATGATATAGCAAAAATGAACACGAGATTTGGACATGTAACTTATACCAAACTGGGAATTAGACTTTCGACGCTGGTTTTCTTTTGTAAGGATTTTGAAATTGACCTTCTACAAAACAGAAAGCCATCATCCGTCACGAATACTTTAAAAGAAATTGTTTTAGAGGACAATTTTGTATTCTTTTTATTAGAAAATAAAACTTTTATTAGAATCTACAACTTAGATTATTATAGCAATAAAACAATAGAAATTATTTCTAATAAAATTGGTCGACAGGAACACGAAATACAACAATTTTTCGAAGCTCGAAAATATAAAATAGACAATCGTTACCCTCTTCGATATATTTCATCTTATAAAATAGATTATGAGCTTGGTGGAGACTATAATTTCTTAAGATATGATAAAGATCATATTTACAAGGGGAATTTTGAGTATCGTCGGCGAGAATTAGAACAGTAATACTAAACGTAATTGATTGCATTTATGCAAAATTGGATGTAACCTGAACAAAAAATCTATGAATAAAAAAAAGACAATAGATAGAATTGCTGAACTAATCGCAAGGTTTAGGGCTGAGGTAGAAACTTTAAATAGTGTAAACCTTTATGATATTAATATTCACGCAGAAAATATTCTTATCCCAATCTTAAATTATATATACGGATTAAACTTAAAAAACGCCAATCTAGAAGAAAAAAATTACTCCGCAATAGATTTAATCGATATCGAAAACCGAGTTGCTATTCAAGTAACTTCAACAGCAGATACGGAAAAGATAAAACACACACTTGAACAATATAAGAAGCATAAAGAAAGAGACGAATTTGACTCTTTGCTTATTTATATTATAACCAAAAAGCAAAAAACTTATAGAGATAAAAAGTTTGATGAAATTATCAATGATGAGTTTGAATTCGAATCATCAAAAAACATATTAGATTTTGAAAATCTAATTATTGAGTTAAATTCTTGGATCTCTATACCAAAAATTCAAGAAGTTCTTGATTTGTTTGAACAGGAGTTCACTGAACAAAAAATTGACTATAGAAAATATATCTTAGAAAATAAGGACAAGTTAGTAACTGAGACACTTTATCCCAATCTATTAGAAATAGAACTGCCTAAAACAATATATATTGGTACAATTGGAGTAAACAGGGACGAAATAATCACAAAATCTTGGGAAACTAAATACAAATTACGAAAAAGTGCATCAGATAGGAGTGTTTTAAATAGAGCTTTTGAATATTATGGCATTTCTTATTCGAGAGATTGGCACGTTTTTGAAAAAAAAATCATCTCCTTCAAGCCATTAGATAAGAACTCCGAACCACTAAGTAACTTAGTTGAAACAGGAACTGTAGAAGAGTTTACTCTAGACGAATTTGCCACAAGTGGATATAAATATGAATTAGCATTATCAAGTTTAATAGATAATACAATACAAGAACTAACATCTAAGAAAGAGATTCAATGGCTTAGAAAAGAGAGAATGTTTAGGTTTCGACCACCTAAATTCCTTAAATCTAAAAAGATTACTTGGAAGAATAAAAAAACAGCAACTAGAACAGTCGTAAAAGAGGTTTGGAATAAAGAAAAAACACAAATAACTCATTTTCAGCAATTATCATTTAAGATTCAATCGTTTTTATCAGAGTCTAAGTGGTTTCTGGCGATAACACCAACTTGGAGTTATACATACGATGGTTATCAAGCTCACAAATTTGAAAGTGATTTAATTACTCAAAAAAAGAAACTCGAATCAAATAATTCAGTCTATCAGCATTTCATGTTTATTTCTTATTGCTTAAGTAATAAAGTAAGCGAGAATGAGGAAGACTATAACATTATAAATTTTAAAGAAGCTTTCAAACTTCCGTTAACCTACAAAAGTGATTATGGAAATTAGTTTACTTAAAGAACCAATCTTACAATTCCAAAATGGTGAACATATATGTCCAAGAACGGGAATATATAAATTTGGGGTCGCAGATTTTGAAAATGTTCGTCCTGATAAAATTGTTTTAGGCTTTGTTGGAAACAGTGACAGTATTGGAAGTATAATCAGTTGGATAAAATCCTGCAAAAATCATATTGAGCCCAAAAAGAGTAACCAACCTAATCTATTTATGAATTTTCCGGGGTTCAATGACAAAGTGGCTTTCAAAAGCGAAATCACTTATGACGAATCTTATATCCGAAAAATAAATAATTCAATTTTTGAAAAAGCAAAAAAATCATCTGAAGACATTGATGATTTAATCATAAAAGCTGTAGACTTATTCCTAACTGAAATAAAGTTTCTTGCAAAGAATAAGAACCCTGATGTTATTCTTTGTGTTTTAGATGAAAAATTTACCAATATGATTTATGGCACTAAAAATACAAAGGTTGACGAAGATGACGAAGACAATCTTTCGATGGAAATAAATTTTAGGCGTCTATTAAAAGCCAAAGCAATGGAATATAATATTCCAATTCAAATAGTACGGGATAGAATAGTTAAGCCAGCGAAAGAAATGCAAGATGAGGCTACAATAGCTTGGAACTTCTTTACCGCACTATATTATAAAGCTTCAGGTACACCTTGGGCTTTAAAGAAAAATGCAAACAGTAATACCTGTTTTGCCGGGATAAGCTTCTATAAAAGCAGAGATAAATCAACCACACAAACTAGTGTTACCCAAATATTTAATGAGCAAGGTAATGGAGTAATTTTAAGGGGGACACCTGTAAAAGAAAGTAAAAAGGATAAGCAGCCACATTTATCAGAACAACAGGCTTTTGATTTACTCTATAATTCACTTAAAGAATATTATGAAGCAGTTAAAATTTATCCTCAAAGGTTAGTAATACACAAAAGTTCTAATTATTCAGAAGAAGAAATTGAAGGTTTTGAAAAAGTTGCAGAAAAAATGAATATTAATTCGTTGGATTTAGTGACGATTATGCCAACGAATTTTAGACTATATAGAGAAGGCAACTACCCGCCCCTTAGAGGAACTATGTTAAGTCTTGATAAGCAAAGACATTTTTTATACACAAGAGGCTTTGTTGATTATTATGGAACTTACCCTGGAAGCTATATTCCAAGCCCAATTGAAATAAGGCTATTTTCTTATGATGAGTCACCAGAGCGAATCTGTAATGAAATATTAGCTTTAACAAAAATGAATTGGAACAATACACAATTTGACAGAAAGTTCCCTATAACGATCGACTGTAGTAGAAACGTTGGAGAAATTTTAAAGTATTTGGGAGAAGACCAGAAACCACAAATAAAGTATAGTTTTTATATGTAAGCACTACCGCCAATGATGTGTGTAAACAATCGCGGTTAAAGCGATGAAAAGAGAGTATGAATATAAAACATGAGTTATTACAAAACTGAAAAGTTTGAGATTAAAAATCCGCTACTATTCATACACGAGACCATTAATAGTGGCTCTACTAAAAGTTCATTAATGAAATAACTTTTTCACATTAAATAAGATTCTTTATAACTGAAAATCAAATAGGAAATCCAAAGACATTATAACCTTATACAGCAAATTTACCGTGTTGCCTGACCATCAAAAAGCAGAAGCCTCAGACTTAGTTGACTTTTGGGCAACAAAGCGGAAGAAATCACCAAAAATTAAATTTCAGATTTGGCAGTTGGAAAGGAATGTTCGTAATGGATCCTGACTTTGACGAGCCGTTGAATGATTTTAAGAAATATATGCAATGATTCAGCAAAATCTATTTTAATCTTTTTACTCTTTATGAAACTTACCCTTCTTATCCTTAGCATAGCCCTCGCCGCAACCGCCCAAGCCCAGCCATCTACCGCCCGCTTCTACGTCGGAACCGGCACCAAAGGGCCCGAGTCGGCCATTACGCTTTGTGAATTGAATCTGAAAGATGGTACCATGAGCATCGTCGATACCTTCCATAGCGTGCAGGGGCCGGGCTACGTCAGCCTGTCGCCCGATCAGAAGTACCTCTACTCCGTCAATCAGGACCATACCATTGCCGCCTTTGCGGTAGGCAAAGGGGGTACCCTCACCTATCTCGACAAGCAGCCCGCCGAGGGCGTCAATCCCTGTCATGTCTCGGTGCATCCTTCGGGCAAAATGGCCTTCCTGGCCAACTACACCAGCGGTACCTGGGCCGCCTATCCGATTGCCGCCAACGGCGGAGTCGAGGCGGCTTCGGCCACCTTCACCTTTACGGGTTCGGGGCCGGATAAATCGCGGCAGGAGAAGCCCCACGCCCACTGCGCCATGCCCTCACCCAATGGGAAGTACGTCTACATCAGCGACCTGGGTACCGACCGGCTGATGAACTACGTAGTGGATGCCAAAAGCGGAAAAGTATCGCCCAACCCGGCCCAGAACTACTTCTCGACCCAGCCGGGGGCGGGTCCGCGCCATCTGACTTTCCATCCCTCGGGAAGGTACCTCTACCTGCTCAACGAAATGAAAGCTACCCTGACCGTCTGCGCCGTGGATGCCAACGGCGTAGTGAAGGAAATCGAAACCGTAAATACCGTTCCGGCTGATTTTTCGGGCAAGAATACGGCCGCAGCGGTACACGTACACCCCAATGGTAAATTTGTCTACGCTTCCAACCGGGGCTACAACGCCATCCACGCCTACGAAATCCAGAAGGACGGATCACTCAAAAGCGCGGGCGAAGCGCGCGAAGGCATCAGTACGCCCCGTGATTTCAATTTCGATCCTTCGGGACGGTACATGGTCGTGGGGAATCAGACAACGAATGACCTGGTGGTGTACAAGGTAGACCCCAAAACCGGCGGCATGACCTTCCTGAGCAAGAGCATTTCTCTGAAAGATCCCATCTGTTTCGTCTTTCTGAAATAAGCTATTCTTATACGGCTCATTCGCTCGCCGCCGCCGGGTGATGCCAAAGCCCCGTACCAACCGGTACGGGGCTTTGGCATGAATGGATAGCGTGTATCTTTGCCCTTGCCGCTTCCAACAACACAACTCTCCGCACGAATGAACTACCACAATGCTACCCCCGACGAGGTATTTAAAAAATTAACCACCCAAAAGAATGGCCTCGCCCACGAAGAAGCCCGGAAACGGCTCGAAGAGTACGGGGCCAACGAACTGGAAGGAAAGTCCGGTAAGTCGATCGGACGCCTGATTCTGAATCAGTTTCTGGATGTCATGATCCTGATCCTGCTGGCCGCGGCCGTAGTTTCGGTGCTGGTGGGCGAAGCCACCGACGCTATTGTGATTCTGGTCATCGTGGTACTGAACGCCATCATCGGTTTTGTGCAGGAATACCGCGCCGAAAAGGCCATCGAAGCGCTCCGCTCGATGTCTGCTCCCGAAGCGCTTGTACGTCGGGACGGCACCGAAAAAAAAGTGGAAGCAATCGACCTGGTGCCGGGCGATGTAGTACTGCTGGAGGCGGGAAACCTGGTACCTGCCGACCTGCGGCTGTACGAAGCCGCGTCGCTCAAAATAGAAGAAGCCGCCCTCACGGGCGAGTCGGAAGCGGTCACTAAAAAGACGGAGGCCATTGCCGATGAAGATCCTCCCCTGGGCGACCGCTTCAACATGGCCTACAAGGGTACCCTCGTCAAGGACGGCCGGGCGGAAGGGATCGTGGTGGCCACCGGCATGAAAACCGAGATGGGGCGCATTGCACAGATGCTCGACGAAAGCGACAGCGAAACGCCTCTGCAAAAACGACTGGCCACCTTTGGCAAGCAACTCTCGCTGGGTGTCGTTGTGATCTGTGCGCTGCTGTATGGCGTGGGCCTGCTCCGGGGCGAAGACCCGCTCCGTATGTTACTGACGGCCATTTCGCTGGCGGTGGCAGCCATTCCCGAAGCCCTGCCGGCGGTGGTGACCATTGCCCTGGCATTGGGAGCCAAACGGATGGTCAAGCAAAACGCCCTGATCCGGCAACTGCCGGCGGTAGAGACCCTGGGTTCGGTGACGTACGTGTGTTCGGACAAAACCGGTACCATTACCCAAAACCAGATGACCGTACAGGAATTCTGGCAGCCCGAAGAGGTAGCCCTGCCCGAAGCGACCGAACTGACCAAAGAACAACTGCTCCTGCTGTGCATGGCTTTGAATCATGACGTCAAAAAAGATGAAGAGGGTACCTACCTGGGTGATCCTACGGAAATCGCTTTGGTGGAGTACGTCCGCCAGCAGGAAAGCTATCAGGAAGACTGGGCGACGCAGTACCCCCGGGCCGATGAGGTTCCCTTTGATTCGACCCGCAAGCGCATGACCACGATCCATGAGTTTGGCGACAGGTACCTGGTCATTACCAAAGGCGCTTCGGAAGCAATGGACGATGTTTCCGTGCAGGAAGCGGGGCCCATACTGAATCGGGCGGAACAACTGGCCCATCAGGGCATGCGGGTGATTTCGTATAGTTACAAGATTTTGGATAGTCTCCCAAAGGATCACAATCCTGACACCGCCGAGTCTGATTTGGACTTTGTGGGTATGGTGGCCATGATCGACCCACCCCGCGAGGCCGTGCAGGATGCGATCGCCGAGTGTTTCGACGCCGGTATTACGCCCGTGATGATTACCGGCGACCACCCGGCTACGGCTAAAGCCATTGCGACCAGGGTAGGTATACTGCGGAAGGAAAGCGACAAGGTAATTACCGGCAAAGAGTTGGCCAACCTATCCCCCGAGCAGTTCGAGCAGGAAGTGGAATCCATCAAAGTGTACGCGCGGGTATCCCCCGAACAAAAACTGAATATCGTAACGGCCCTTCAAAAAAGGCATCAGTTTGTGGCCATGACCGGCGATGGGGTCAACGATGCTCCGGCGTTGAAAAAGGCCAATATCGGTATCGCAATGGGTATTACGGGCACGGACGTGACCAAAGAGGCCTCCCACATGATTTTGCTGGACGATAACTTTGCCACTATTCTGAAGGCGGTGCGCGAGGGACGGCGGATATATGACAACATCCGGAAATTCATCAAGTACACGCTCACCAGCAACGCGGGTGAAATCTGGACTATTTTTCTGGCTCCTGTGCTAGGCCTTCCCATACCCTTATTACCTATCCATATTCTGTGGGTCAATCTGGTGACCGACGGGCTTCCGGGTTTGGCACTGGCGGCCGAGCCAGTGGAAAAAAACACCATGAAGCGGCCCCCGCACAACCCCAGGGCCGGCATTTTCGACCGGGCCCTTACGGTGCATATCGGCTGGGTCGGGGTACTCATCGGGGTAATTTGCCTGGGTACCCAGTATCTCGCGATGGAGCTGGACAATCCAAAATGGCGTACCATGGTGTTCACCGTACTTTCACTCAGCCAGCTTGGGCATGCGCTCGCCATCCGTAGCGGCACAGTGTCTCTGTTCCGGCAGGGGCTGGGCAGCAACTGGCAGCTTACCCTCGCCGTAGCATTCACAATTGCCTTACAATTGGCGGTCATTTATGTTCCTTTTTTGCAGGACTTATTCCATACCAAGGCGCTGGCTTGGCAGGAAATGGGTATCTGCTTGGCCGTGTCCAGCATAATCTTCTGGGCAGTAGAGATAGAGAAATGGATCAAGCGTAGCAGGGCGGTGATATAATTCTATCAATATGGAACGATTCTATCGATTTTGAGAGGATTGTCCTGCAATCACCTTTTTATACTTTCAGATACCGAAACTTTTTTGTAAGATTGATCCGTGGCCGCCATCCATATACTTTGCGGGATTCCGAGTAATCAGCAAAAACCCTAACCTAATATGTTCTCACGTCGATCATTTCTTGCTCAGGCGGGTACCGCCCTGACATTGCCCGCTTTCCTCAACTACGCCCAGGCGGAAGGAATCGAGGCAAACAACCGCCAGATCGTGGGTCAAACACCCCAGCAGGTCGCCGAAAACGAAGATTATTGGGCCTGGATCAAAAACGAATATACCGTATCCCCGAATCTGCTTAACCTGAACAATGGCGGGGTATGCCCACAACCGAAAGCTGTACAAGATGCCCACATCCGGTTCTATCAATATTGTAATGAGGCCCCCAGCTACTACATGTGGCGCGTGCTGGACCAGGGGCGCGAAGCACTCCGCGGCAAGCTGGCCGAACTGGCAGGCTGTGATGCCGAAGAACTGGCCATTAATCGGAATTCTACCGAAGGACTCAACACCATCATCTTTGGCTTGAACCTCAAAGCTGGCGATGAGGTAATCGTAACCAAGCAGGACTACCCGAACATGCTCAATGCCTGGAAGCAACGCGAAAAGCGGGAAGGCATCAAGCTTGTGTGGCTTAACTTTGACTTGCCTCAGGAGAACGACGCCTACTTTGTGGATAAATTCGTCAGCGCTTTTACGCCCAAGACCAAAGTTGTACACATCACCCACCTCATCAACTGGATCGGGCAGGTGCAACCAGTTCGTAAAATTGCCGACGAAGCCCACAAGCGGGGTATAGAGGTAATCGTGGACGGAGCCCATACGTTCGCTCACCTGGATTACAAAATTCCCGAGCTAGGCTGCGATTATTTCGCGACGAGCCTGCACAAATGGCTTTGCGCTCCCTTTGGCAGTGGATTGATGTATGTCAAAAAAGATAAAATCAAGGATGTGTGGGCGCTTTTATCCAGTCCCGAGCCCGATGGTACGGATATCCGTAAGTTCGAGAGTCTGGGTACCCGCTCCTTTGCTTCCGAAATGGCCATCGGTTCGGCGATTGATTTTCACAACGGTATAGGCAGTGCCCGTAAATTCGCCCGGTTGCATTATCTGCAAAGGTATTGGACCGACAAAGCGCGGCAAATGCCGGGAGTGACGATACACACCCCCAAAGATCCCAAATACAGCGGTGCCATAGCACTGGTTTCGGTGGAAGGCATGAAACCCACCGAGGTAGACAGCGCGCTGTTCACCAAAGCCAAAATTCATACCGTGGGTATTGTGTGGGAAAACATCAGTGGGGTACGTATAACACCCAATGTATACACCTCAATTAAAGATCTTGACCGACTGGTCAATACCCTTGATACCATTGCCGGTGAAGCCCGGAAAAAGCAAAAAAGCTGAGCGTCAGGCTCTTCAACAAATAAGGTACCCTGTTTAATTTCTAATCAAAATCATTCTAAATTTGTATAATTACACTCGCTATTTTCCCACCAAAATGGGATAAAGGTACGAACAGTCTCAACCGCATTTGTCTAATTGAATCTGTATCCGTTACCTGTATTAACAGTTGCTGAATGACCACTACACGCATTAAATGGAGCTTCGTGCTGCTCGGCGTTCTGGCTTTCCTTGCCTCTGCTGCTCTTATAGCGGATATTCCTTCTTTGGCAGCCGACGAGCGTCTCAAAGCCTTTTTATCCGGTGTTTTTGTCGCCGGAGCCCTCCTGCCCATTCTGGTTATGATCGTCATGGGATGGAGGACGACCGTGTCTAAAGACTCATCACAGAATCAGATGGATTTCATGTACAAAATGACCCATGAGCTTCAGACCCCCGTCTCGAGTATCAGCCTGGCCGCCGACATGCTGGCAACCCCCGCCGTGCAGAGATCGCCGGAACGTATTGGGAAATACGTCCGTATGGTCAAGGAAGAAAGCAACCGGATGCAGTGGCATATCGATAATGTGCTTCATATCGCCAAAGCCGAAAACCAGACTTTGCTGCTCCGGCTGGAAAAAATCCAGGTGAATGACCTGATCGAAAGTGTGGTGGAGCGCTACGGCCGGAAGATCTGCATGGAATTGGATGCGGAGGATTCCACCGCTATAGTAGACCGGCAGCATCTGGCCAACGTACTTCGCAATCTACTGGACAATGCCTTAAAGTACACGCCCGAGAATCCGCGTATCATTATCGCCACGCAACGACTCAACAATACCCTGGTCGTCAATGTACGTGACAACGGCATTGGCATTGCCGAAGAGGAGCAAAAGAAAATCTTCGACAATTTTTATCGGGTACCTAATAACACTTCCAATGTCAAAGGGTTTGGTCTTGGGCTCAGCTATGTCCAGCAAATTGCCCGTGCTCACCACTGGAACCTCGAACTCACAAGCCAGCCAGGGGTAGGTAGTGAGTTCAAGATTACGATTCCTGCAAAATCAGCGAATTAGCTGCTCGAATATCTCGTCCAGACGCGCCACCGGTTTTATCTCGATCGAATATTCCCGAATGTCCAGCCCCTTGGTGTTGTATTTGGATAAATAGATGGTCTCAAAGCCCAGTTTCTGCGCTTCGGCAATCCGGCTTTCGATGCGGTTCACGGCCCGTACTTCACCACCCAGCCCTACCTCGGCCGCAAAACATACTGAACCCGGCACGGGGATATCTTCATATGAAGAAACGATAGACGTCACGACGGCCAAATCCAGCGCGGGGTCGTCCACTTTGAGTCCTCCTGCGATATTCAGAAAAACGTCCTGAATCCCCAAGCGGAATCCACCCCGCTTTTCCAGCACCGCCAGAAGCATCTGCAATCGCTTGGCGTCGAAACCCGTGCTGCTACGCTGGGGGTACCATAGTTGGCCACGCTCACCAGCGACTGGATTTCGATCATCAACGGGCGGTTGCCTTCCAGCATGGAGCCGATGGTAATGCCGCTCAGAGGTTCGTCGCGCTGCGAAATCAGGATTTCCGACGGGTTGGTCACCTGGCGCAGGCCGGTACTCTGCATTTCGTAGATGCCCAGCTCGGAGGTACTCCCGAAGCGGTTTTTGGTCGTGCGCAGAATCCGGTAGGACGTATGCCGGTCGCCCTCGAATTGTAATACCGTATCCACCATATGTTCCAGCACTTTGGGCCCGGCCAGCGAGCCGTCTTTGGTGATGTGGCCGATCATGAAGGTAGGCGTATCGGTTTCCTTGGCGTACTTCATAAATTCGGCAGTACACTGCCGCACCTGCGACACGCTGCCCGCGCCCGTTTCGATGAGCGGCGACTGCATGGTCTGGATCGAATCCACGACGATGATGTCAGGATTCATTTCCTCGATTTGCCGGAAAATATTGGTGGTGGAGTTATCCGTAAGGATAAAGCAGCGATCGCTCTTGCTTTCCATGCGCTCGGCCCGCATCTTGATCTGCTGCTCCGATTCTTCGCCCGAAATGTAGAGTACCTTCTTATCCGAAAGCGTGAGGGCGATCTGCAACATGAGCGTAGACTTCCCGATGCCCGGCTCGCCCCCGATCAACACCAGCGAACCGGCCACAATGCCCCCGCCCAGTACGCGGTTCAGTTCGGCGTCCGTAGTGCGGGTACGGGGTTCCTGTTCGTATTTAATTTCGGCGATGGCCTTGGGACGGCTCGTCAGGGACACCGACTTCCAGACCACCGGACTGTTCTTATCTTCTTTCTCGATTAATTCTTCCACGAATGTATTCCACTCGCCGCAGGAAGGGCATTTACCCAGCCATTTGGGCGAATTGTGTCCACAATTCTGACAGAAATAGGCGGTTTTGATTTTGGCCATAGGGGTACTTTAACAATGGATTGTCTTTACGGTACGGTACTTAAAAGGCAACGACCGGGATACCATTTACTAAAAACAAACGTATCCCGGCTAAAAAAACAGGCTCCGCCGCATAGTCGTTCCAGTAGTTTCGTTATTAGTGGGAATGCTTTCGGCGAGGCGATTTTAATGCCTGGCGATTACCCGATTAAACAAATACACTGTCTAACAATCAAAGGCCAGTATTTAACAAACAAACCAATTCGCCATGAAAAACAAACGCCCCTTCGTTGCCCTATTGCTCTGCTGCCTGTTCAGCGTTACTTCGTCCTTCGCCCAAACCAAGGGATTCGCCTTTGGGGTCAAGGGAGGAGTGAATCTCTCCAAACTTTCCATGGGTAACTTACTCACAACCCGTTACGACAACAACGGGAATCCCTACCTGAACTACAACGGGCAGGAGGTACGGGACAATATCCAGGAAAGCATCGATAGCCGCACGGGCTTTGCCGGTGGGGTGTACGCCCGCTTCGGAAAGCACTTTTTCGTGCAGCCGGAAGTCTTGCTCTCCACTAAGGGGGGTACCTTCGACATCATCCGGAACGACGGGGATTTATCCACCAGGCAGCAGGTCAATGTAAAGTTCAGCAGCATTGATGTACCCCTGCTCTTCGGCCTGAAAGGCGGGCCTTTCCGCATCAACGCGGGCCCTATGGCTTCGTTCCGCGTCGGGGATAATCAGAAACTCAAAGACGCCTTCCATCAGTATACCTCGGGTAGCCTCAACGATGCCCTGTCGGAGGCGGTCTACGGCTATCAATTGGGCGCAGGACTCGACATTTTCGGGATCAGCCTCGATGTACGGCGTGAAGGTACCTTTACGGATTTGGCTACCTTCAAAGTCAACAACCAGGTCATCGGCAGCAATAGCAGCACCGTGCGCCAGAAGCTGACTTCATGGCAAGTAACCCTGGGCATTAAGTTGATTTGATTCTTTCGGTTAGCAGTAAAAAAGGTCCCTTGGTTCGCCGCCAGGGGACCTTTTTTACTTTTGTACTTACGTCTGTCTAGCTTAGTTCAGGTTGTAAAACCGCGCCGCGTTACCTCCCCAGATATTTTCCTTTTCGGTAGAGGTAAAGTTTTCTAGGTACCTTTCAAGTACCTGCTTCACCCGCTGATAATCACCCGCTACCAGGCAGACCGGCCAGTCGGAACCGAACAGCAGGCGATCTGTCCCGAAGGCCTCAAAGGCGACATCAAGATAGGGTACCAGCTGCTCGTAGGTCCAGGTACTCCAATCGGCCTCGGTGATGATACCCGAAATTTTACAGCACACATTTTCCTGGTCGGCCAGGGCTGTCAAGTCCTTTTTCCACGGTTCCAGCAGACCTTCCCGGATATAGGGCTTGGCCAGATGGTCCAGGACAAACGGCTGGTCGGCGCACTGCTGCACCAGCCTGAGCGCGTTGGGCAGGTGCTGGGGATAAATGAGAATGTCGTAGGTGAAACCGTAATCCCTCAGGGCCCTGACACCCGCTATGAAAGCAGGCCGCAGCATGAATGCCTCGTCCGGCTCTGCCTGCAACACGTGACGAAAACCCCGCAGGCGGGGCGCTTTTTGGTATTCGGCGAGTCTTTCGGCCAGATTCGGTGCCTGTAAGTCTGTCCAACCTACTACCCCTTTGATGAAGTCGTTTTCATTGGCTAATTGGAGCAAAAAGTCGGTTTCGGCGATTTCCTGGGCGGCCTGTACCGCCACGCAGCCATCCATCTGATTTTGCTCCAAGACCAATTTAAGATCCGAGGGCAGAAAATCCCGGCGGATGGCTTGCATTTCATCGGTGATCCACGCATCACGGACGGGATCAAAATGCCAGAAATGCTGATGGGCATCTATTTTCATAAGGTACTATAAAGAAACCCCCCGCTTCCAGGGAATGAAGTCGTCTTGCTGATTGAGCACGGCTTTCACGCTGGTTTCGCCGCTGGCTACCGAAATCACGTAATTCAGCAGCCGCTCACCCGCCGCGGCGATGCTCTCCCTACCTTCAATGATGGCGCCCGTGTCAAAATCCATAATGTCGTTCATTTTATTGTACAGCCGGGTGTTGCTGGCGACCTTCACAATGGGCGCAATCGGGTTGCCCGTTGGGGTACCTAGCCCCGTCGTAAACAGCACTACCGTAGCGCCGGCCCCTACCTCCGCCGTGGTAGACTCCACATCGTTGCCCGGTGTGCAGAGCAGCGTCAGGCCCGGTTTGGTGGCTTTTCCGGGATAGTCGACCACATCGACCACGGGTGAGGTACCCCCCTTTTTGGCCGCTCCGGCCGACTTGATGGCATCGGTGATGAGACCGTCCTTGATGTTGCCGGGAGAGGGATTCATGTCAAAGCCCGAGCCGGCGGCCGTAGCCCGCTGACTGTAGGTAGCCATCAGGTGCGCAAAGTGCTCGGCCGTAGGACGATCCACACAACGATCGGCCAGATTCTGCTCAACACCGCACAATTCGGGAAATTCGGACAGGATCACTTTTCCGCCCAGGGCTACCAGCATATCGGAGAAATAGCCCAGCGTGGGGTTGGCCGAAATACCCGAAAAACCATCCGAACCGCCGCATTCCAGTCCCACGCACAGTTTTGATAAAGGTACCTCCGTGCGCTCGCAACGATTGGCCTCCTTTAAGCCAAGCAGTGTCTGTTTCAGGGCCAGATCCATCACCTGCTCTTCGTTGCCCAAAGTCTGGTGGTTGAGTATGTGCACAGGGCGGTCGAAGCCCGGCGCCCGTTTTTCTATTTCCTCACGCAAGGTCGTTTCTTCGGCATTCTGACAACCCAGGCTCAGCACGGTGGCACCGGCCACATTGGGGTGCGTAATGTACCCCGCCAGCAGACCACACAGCGCCCGGGCATCCTGCCGGGTACCTCCGCAGCCCATCTGATGGGTAATAAATTTAATGCCATCCACATTTGGAAATACCGGCGAAACAGGCTTTGTCTTGGTCACCAGCGGCATTTCTTCGCCCAGCAGCAGATCATCCTGTCCGCTCTGTAGCATAGCCAATATTTTTTCTACCTTATGCTGGTAGGGCGTGGCCACTTCGTAGCCCAGGGCGCGGGTAAGCGCCTCTTTCAGAATGCCTACGTTGCGGTTTTCACAAAATACCAGAGGTACCACCAGCCAGTAATTGGCCGTACCCACGCTGCCGTCGCTGCGCTGGAAACCCTTGAAGGTAGCCTGTGCATACTTCGACACATCGGGTGGAGTCCAGTCATAGCGGCTTTCCCGCACGGCCAGGGGTGTGGCCGCATGCTTCGTATTGAAGGTGGTAAGCCAGCTACCCCGCCTAATCTCACTCTGCGCTTTGCCTACCAGTACCCCGTACATATGGATTTCCTCGCCGGGGGCAAAAGTATGGGCCGCGAACTTGTGTTTAGCCGGAATGGCTTCGGTCAGGGTGTATGTTTCGCCATCCAGTTCGACTTCCTCTCCCGCTTCGAGGTCGGTCAGGGCCACGATCACGTCATCGCCGGGATGGACTTTCACGATTTTATTCACTGCTTATCTGGTTTGAATATTTTCGAATTGATTTAGTTAGGGTACCTTAATCCTGTAAAATTACCACTTCCTACCTTGGAAAAGCTGGTCAGGGTAGCTCGAAAATCTTTTCCATGAACACCCATTTCTCACCCGGCTTGGCCCCCGGCACGGCCTGCTGAAAATCCCACATCAGGTTTTCCCATTTCTGGGTTTCAGGGTCCCGGCGGTTCATCTCATCCATGCGCTCAAAGGTGAAGTCATCGTGTACTTCCATGAACATGCACATCCGGGTACCGAACAGGTAAATTTCCATGCGTTCGACCCCCGTAGCCCGGATGTGCCGGTTGATGCCTGGCCACTGATTCTCGGGAGCATGGTGTTCTTTATATTTTTCGATCAGGGCGGGGTCGTCCTTCAAGTCGAGGGTCAGGCAATAGCGCTTCATAGGCTGGTTTTCAAAGAGAGACGATGTTTTGACGGGAATCACCCGGTCTCTTTGTCAAAGTAGCAAATGTCCGAACTTTACCTTTCGGAAATACTGGTTTGCCGCGCAATTTTTCCCTGAACCCACGGTTTCTCCATCCCCTCAGAAACAAAACAAGCAGCTATCGTTCTAGCGACAGCTGCTGTTTAGCGATTTAACCCACTAAAAATGAAGTTCTTTTGGCCGTTTCGGCAGTCTAGGCGCTAATGCGGGTTTCGACCTGATCGAGGATTTCGGCTATTTCTTTGATTTTCCGACGCGACACCATGGCCTGTTTACCACACGACATCCGGATTACCCGGTCGTCGTCCAAGCGCTCGGCGATATAGTCGGTATTGATAATGAACGATTTGTGCACCCGCAGGAAGCTTTCGTCGAGGTGTTCGGTCAGAGATTTCAAAGTCCGGGACACCAGATAACGCTTGCCGCGGCAGGTATAGATGAATGTATAATTTCCCTCTCCTTCAAGACAGGTGATATCCCCGGGCTTCAGCCAAAGTGTTTGATTGAGCAAATGGACCGCGATTTCCGATGCTTCAAAGGGTTTGGCGAATTCAGAAATACTACTGATCGAGTAATTGGAAAAGGTTTTCATAAGTCTTAGTATGTTATGGTTTTAAGGAATCGATGGATCAAATTTAGCCCATGGTACCTTCCAAAAAAAGTACGTAGAAATACCTATTCCATCATAACAACATCATTATCAGTATTTTAAAAACAAGGCCTCGCTAAAAAGGCGTAACGCCACTTGGTAAAACACGTAGTTCTACGTATTGCTAAATTGGAATAAATTCGGGTGGTTTTACCCTGCTCCTGCATCGGAAATAATTTTTACCCAGCGATAGCCCCGGCAAGCCGTACAAACATTTCCTATCTTTGCTCCCTGTTTATCCCAATCTGATCGCTTTTTTATTTGTATATGATTACCGAACAAGTACACGCGTTGCTAACTGAAATTGATCAGTCGGAGGTCGCCAGCCCAGAACAGCTGGAAACCTTCCGCCTGCGATACCTGAGCAAAAAGGGAGTGGTCACCGCGTTGTTTGAACAACTGAAGCAGATCGAACCCGAACAGCGTCGTGCAGTGGGACAGGAGTTGAACAAACTAAAAAACCGGGCTCAGGAGCGCTTTCAGGAGTTCGGCCAGCGGCTGGAAGCTTCGGGACCCATGTCAGCAGGACCGACGGTAGACCTCACCCTACCCGTGGTACCCAACCAATTGGGCAGCCTGCATCCGCTCACGATCGTACGCCGGCGCATCATCGAAATATTCGAGCGGATTGGTTTCAATGTAGCCTACGGTCCCGAAATAGAAACCGACTGGTATAATTTCGGCGCGCTCAATTTTCCCGACAATCACCCTGCCCGCGAAATGCAGGATACCTTCTTTATTGAAAAAAACGGTGGACCCGTGCGGGATGATGTGCTGCTACGTACGCACACTTCCAATGTACAGGTACGGCTGATGGAGCACAAGCGCCCTCCGATTCGTTCCATTATGCCGGGACGCGTGTTTCGCAATGAGGCCATATCGGCGCGGGCGCACTGCGTGTTCCACCAGGTGGAAGGGCTTTATGTCGATACGAATGTAAGTTTCCGGGACTTGAAGGATACCCTGTATCATTTCGCCAAGGAAATGTTTGATAAGGACTCCCAGATCAGGCTTCGTCCTTCGTACTTTCCTTTCACGGAGCCAAGCGCCGAGATTGACGTTTCCTGTTTTATCTGTAAGGGAGCGGGCTGCAATGTTTGTAAGTATTCGGGTTGGGTCGAAATCGCGGGTTCGGGAATGGTAGACCCGGCCGTACTCTCCAATTGCGGCATCGACCCCGAGGAATTTACGGGCTTTGCCTTTGGCATGGGCATCGAGCGAATCACCATGCTGCGCTACGGCATTAAAGATTTACGCCTGTTCACCGAAAACGATGTCCGGTTTTTAGGTCAGTTTAAGGGAGCGTGAAGGAAGGGGCAAAGTAGCATAGTGACAAAGGCACTAAGACACAAAGTCTTTGGAAACAGGAAGCTAATCGTACAAAGCTACCCTATCCCCTACAAGCAAGAACTCAGCTTTCAGAAAGAATCTAGGAAGTCCAAAGTGGGGTACCATGAGGTACCCCACTTTGGACTTCCTTTTAAAACCTCGTTTCCAGATAATGAGGCAGCATCCGGTGCCACACCCACCACTCGTGCGGCATATCGGCCCCCCAAATGTCCAGCTCATGGGGCACGTATTTGCTCTGTAGAATTCCCGAAATATGGCGGGCTGAGTTCGGATCCTCATAAGCTCCCGACCCTGACACCAAATGAATGTGCCGGCTTTGGCGGTAAAGGTCCAGATGCCACTCTGCGTTGAGATTGCGTAGATAGTGAGCGGGTGAATTGAAATATACGTTGTCGTCGTAGTAGCCCCGGGTATAGACACTGAGATCATAACAGCCACTCATGGCCAACACCCCATGAATGATGTCCGGGTGTTTGAAGAAGAGATTGGCCGCATTCAGAGCACCAAACGAAACGCCACAAGTAATAATCGGAGTTTCGGGGCTGGTGGTCTCCCGCACAAAAGGAATTACCTCCCGCACGATATAATCATTATAATGCTGGTGTCGAACGGCCTGATCGTAGCCGTGCATGTAGTCGTTGAGCCAGCTTTCGCTGTTGATACTTCCAACGCAGTATACTTTGACTTTGCCTGATTCGATGAAAGGCCGGATCGTTTCGATCAATCCGTAACGTTCGTATTCAAGGTAATCGGAAGCAGCTGTGGGAAACATGAGCAACGCCGTACCATAATGGCCATACACGGCCACGCTCATATTCTTATTCAATGAAGGGCTATACCATTCCGTAATATCTCGCTGCATACTGTGTAATTAAACGTAGAGGAAACCTGCTTTTTTGATTTGGACGATCGGAGCCGGACAAGAGTCCGGGTATCGGTATATTCATCCAAACAGAATCATAAAGACTATTCCAGCTTGATGTGTTTTGTTATAGTAAACCCTTGTTTAATGATATTTTGTATTATAGCCTTTTATTGGCTAGTCTACATTGCCCATACGCACGTCACATCAAAGATACTTTTTTCTCGCAATTCTCAAAATAATACAATTTTAATACCTGTTTTTCTTTTTAAAATTATAAGAACCTGCATCCAAAATACGATTCTGAGGTACCTTTGGTCACTTGGTGTAACAGTTTACAGCAGCTGATCGAAATGGCTGGACAAGGAATGACGTATTGACAGTAGCTGGGGAATTATTGATACAATACGCGCCAAAATTTCCGATTTCAGGCTAAGGTACATCCTTTTATATAATAGAACTATATAATTCATATTGTATAGTAAATAGTCAAAACTAAGGATCAGCAGTCATGAACTTTAACCAATATACTTTAAAAGCGCAGGAGGTGATCCAGCAGGCGGCACAGATCGCCCAGGCAAACCAGCAACAGGCCGTTGAAACCGGCCACGTCCTGCAAGCTATTTTGCATGAGGACGTCAACACATCCACTTTTCTGATGAAGAAACTGGATGTGAATCAGACAGTACTCGAACAAGCCCTGGAGGCCATTGTAAAGGGCTACCCCAAGGTAAGCGGAGCACAGACCTACCTGGGCACGGATCTAACCAATGCCCTGAATAAGGCCCAGACTTACCTGAAAGAATTTGGTGACGAATTCGTCAGCATCGAACTGATACTTCTCGGTCTGGTCTCCGGGAAAGATTCGGTGGCTCAGTTGATGAAAGACGCCGGATTTAAGGAAAAAGAATTGAAACAAGCTATCAAGGAACTTAGAGGTAAAAATAATCCTGTGAAAGATCAAAACGCCGAAGCAAAATACCGTTCTCTCGAACGTTACAGTAAAAACCTGAATGAATTGGCGCAAGCCGGAAAGATCGACCCCGTAATCGGACGTGACGAAGAGATTCGCCGCGTGCTGCAAATCCTGAGCCGTCGTACCAAGAACAACCCGATCCTGCTTGGTGAGCCGGGCGTGGGTAAGACGGCCATTGTGGAAGGACTGGCCCAGCGCATCGTGCAGGGCGACGTACCCGAAAACCTGAAATCAAAAATTATCGCCTCGCTCGATATGGGCCTGCTGATTGCAGGTGCCAAGTATAAAGGCGAATTTGAAGAGCGTTTGAAAGCAGTTATTAAGGAAGTCACTGACTCGGAAGGAGAAATCATTCTGTTCATCGACGAAATCCACACCCTCATCGGAGCGGGCGGCGGCGGTGAAAGTGCCATGGATGCCGCCAACCTGCTGAAGCCTGCGCTGGCCCGGGGCGAACTACATGCCATTGGGGCTACTACTCTGAAAGAGTACCAGAAGTACATGGAGAAGGATAAAGCCCTTGAGCGCCGGTTCCAGGCGGTAATGGTGGACGAACCTTCTGTGCCCGACGCCATCAGCATCCTGCGGGGGATAAAAGATAAATATGAACTACACCACGGGGTACGTGTGCAGGACGACGCGGTGATAGCCGCCGTAGAATTATCCAATCGGTACATCAGCGACCGGTTTCTGCCTGACAAGGCCATCGACCTCATGGACGAGGCGGCCGCCAAACTTCGCCTGGAAATGGACAGCGTACCTGAAGAATTGGATGAGTTGAACCGCCGCATCATGCAGTTGGAGATCGAGCGTGAAGCGATTCGCCGGGAAGACAACCGCGAAAAGGAAACGGTGTTGAACAAGGAGATTGCCGACCTGAGCGAAGAACGTGATGCCCTGAAAGCCGAATGGGAAAACGAGAAAGGTGCCGTGAACGAGATCCGGTCTCTGAAAGAGTCCGTAGATCAACTTCGCCTGGAAGCCGAGCAGGCCGAGCGGGCCGGAGACTTTGGTAAGGTTGCCGAGATCCGCTACGGGCGCATTCCCGAAGCTCAGCAAAAACTGGATACCTTACAAAAATCAGAAGGTGACCGTCGCCTGATGCAGGAAGAAATCGGCGCCGAGGATATCGCCGAAGTAGTGGCTAAATGGACGGGAATTCCCGTTCAGAAAATGCTCCAGAGTGACCGTGAGAAACTTCTGCACCTGGAAGATCGGCTGCACCAGCGCGTAGCCGGACAAAACGAGGCCATTGAGGTAGTATCAGACGCTGTGCGCCGGAGTCGGGCGGGTCTGCAGGACGCCAAGCGGCCCATAGGTAGCTTTCTGTTCTTGGGACCGACGGGGGTAGGTAAAACCGAATTGGCCAAAACGCTGGCCGAGTACCTTTTCAACGACGAAAACGCCATCGTACGCATCGATATGAGCGAGTACCAGGAGCGCCACGCTGTCAGTCGCCTCGTGGGAGCGCCTCCGGGCTACGTGGGCTATGATGAAGGCGGGCAACTGACCGAAGCAGTGCGCCGGAAACCGTACAGTGTGATTCTGCTGGATGAGATCGAGAAGGCCCATCCTGACGTGTGGAATATCCTGCTACAGGTACTTGACGAAGGCCGCCTGACCGACAACAAGGGTAGGGTCGCCAACTTTAAGAATACGATCATCATTATGACCTCCAACATAGGTAGCCATATCATTCAGGAGAAGTTTGCCGAAGATGAGGGTTGGAACCACAGTCTGATTATCGAAGAAGCCAAGCAGGCCGTGCTGGACTTACTGAAAGCCTCCGTACGACCTGAATTTCTCAACCGCATCGACGAAATCGTGCTCTTTGAACCGCTGACCCAACAGAATATCCGCAAGATCGTGGACATTCAGTTCAAGGGAATCCAGAAAATGCTGGCCGAGCAGGGTATTACACTCGATGCTACGGATGACGCCCTAAGCAAACTCGGGGAGGAAGGTTTCGATCCAGCATTCGGAGCCCGCCCACTCAAACGGGTACTGCAACGTCGCATTCTGAACGAACTGTCCAAAGGAATCCTCAGCGGGCAGGTAGCCAAAGATGCCGTCATCATGATGGAACTGGACGATAACGGCGAGATTTCCTTCGAAAACGTCAGCGGGGGCGTGGAGATTTAACCGTCGTTCTATCAATTCATTGCAAGGACAGGCTTCCTACGGGGAGGTCTGTTCTTTTTTGCTTTTATCTCAGCAGGGCGGTGCGGTGGCACGTGATTTTTACCTACCCTTATTAATCAACAAACTGATGATATCATGGAAAATGCATTGGATAAAATGAAAGTGGCGATTTTGGTTACCGATGGCTTCGAGCAGGTAGAACTGACCGAGCCTCGGGATGTGTTGAACCATCAGGGGGCCACCACGCACATCGTATCGCCCCAGAAAGATTCGGTAAAAGGCTGGAACCACAAGGAATGGGGCGAGACTTTCAAGGTGGATGTACCTCTGGAGAGCGCCCGTCCCGACTACTATGACGCGCTGCTGCTTCCGGGTGGCGTTATGAACCCTGATTCACTTCGTACCGACAAGCAGGCCGTAGAATTTGTAAAAGCGTTTTTTGAAGCGGGCAAGCCCGTAGCTGCCATTTGTCACGGTCCACAGATGCTCATTGAAGCAGGCGTGGCCGATGGGCGCAAACTTACCTCCTACCCTTCGCTGCAGACCGACCTCAAAAACGCCGGAGCCCAGTGGGTAGATCAGGAAGTGGTGGTGGAAAATGGCCTGGTCACGAGCCGCAAACCCGATGACCTGCCGGCTTTCAACAAGGCTATGGTGCAGGAATTCAGCAAACAGGTCGTCGTCGATAGCCACGTTTAAGGGTACCTTACCTTTTTATAAACGGGGCCCTACCTTGATGGTAGGGCCCCGTTTTGGTCTGCATTCAGCCCGAAGCGCCTTTCGATTTCTTATCCAGCATTTTTGCCCAATCGATAAACTCTTCGTACCGTTTTTCATACGCCTGATGATGGGCGGCATTGGGTTTGAAGATGTGGCTGATTTGGGTAAAATCTTTCGCGTCGGCGAAATCTTTAATATGTCCCAGCGCCTTCAAGCCCATCAGCGCTGCGCCCACCGAACCCGTTTCGACCGTATCGTTCAGGTTAACTGTGATGCCAAAAATATCAGCCAGCATTTGCACCCAGATTTTACTCTTGGCGAATCCGCCATTGGCATATATGGCCTTCACCTCATGCTTCTCAATCAGCACTTTCCCGATACTGAGCAGATTCAGCAGGATACCTTCCATAACCGCCCGTACAAAATGGGCCGGTGTGTGGTGAATGTCCAGGCCTACGAATCCACCCCGTACGGTGGAGTTCCAGAGGGGAGCCCGCTCGCCCAGCAGGTAGGGCAGGCACAGCAATCCGTCCGACCCGATGGCTACATCAGCCGCTTGCCTAAATAAAGTCTCGTAATCCGTTTCATCAAAAAAATGGTCTTTCAACCATTCGAAAATGACCGCTCCATTGTTAGACGCCCCGCCGATGACGTAGGTACCCTCGTCCAGAATATAGCAGAATGTCCGCATCTCAGGATCGGCATAAGCCTCAGGTGCACTCACCCGCACGGCTCCGCTTGTACCGACGGTGACCGCCATAGTACCCGGCACAATCGCCCCGCTGCCCAGATTGGCCAGACAGCCATCACTTGCCCCCATGATCAGAGGGGTACCTTCGGGCAACCCCAGGGCGTTGTCGGCGGCCAGCTCTTCGGTATGGTAGGGCGAAACTGGCTCGGAGAGTCGATCGGCGGTCAGATGCAGGTACTTCAGCGTATAATCGTCCCAGGTCGACTTGCGGATATTGAACAGGCCCGTCGCCGAAGCTATGGAATAATCGATCAGGTACTTACCCGTTAGCTTAAACACCACGTACTCCTTGATCCCTACGAAGCGAGCGGCTTCCTTGAACAATTTGGGATCGTTTTCCCGCAGCCATAGCAGCTTACACACGGGAGCCATGGCGTGGATGGGGGTACCATTGTTCTTATAGATTCTCTTTCCCTCGGCCGTTCCGCGTAGGGCGTTTGCCACAGAAGCACTACGGTTGTCGGCCCAGATGATCGAATGGCTCAGCGGCTTTCCCTCAGCATCCAGGGCAATCAGGCTATGCATGGCCGCGCTGAATGATAGCCCCAGCGCCTCGCCGTGCGGTCGGCATTTCTTGACCACCGTTTGAATACAGTATTCTACTGCCCGCACGATTTCTTCGGGGTCCTGCTCGCTCCAGTCGGGATGAGGATGGTACATGGGATACTCTTCGCTATGATCGCCCAGAATCTCGCCCTGCCGGGTAAAGGCCACGGCCTTCACGTTTGTAGTACCAATGTCCGCGCCGATGATGTAAGCCATATGTTAGATTTGAGATAGGAGATATGAATTATGAGATAGCGTTCGGCGGTGATGTTTGTAGCAGAAGTATTTGTAAGGATATAAAAACTTCTTTACATTCCCACATTATCTCCTGATTCATCATTCATCACTCCTAATTCATCACTCTAAAAACATGCAAATCGGAATAATCGGCCTTGGCAAAATGGGGTTCAATCTGGCACAGAACCTGAAAAGAAACGGTCACGAAGTAATAGGAAACGATGTAAACCGCGACCTGGTCGAAGAATTTATCAAGCAGGAAGGTCTCAAGGGTGCCTTTACGCTGGAAGAATTGCTGGAAAACCTAAGCGGACGGCGCATCATCTGGCTTATGGTACCGGCCGGTACCATCACACAGACCGTCATCCACCAGCTTACCCCGCTTCTGAAAGCCAACGACATTATTATTGATGGCGGAAACTCCAATTTCAAGGATTCATTGCTGCGCTATCAGAGCCTGAAAGAAAAAGAAATCGGTTTTCTGGACTGCGGTACCAGTGGTGGCATGGAAGGAGCATTGAACGGAGCGTGTACCATGATTGGCGGTGAAGATGAGGTCTTTGCCCACTGTGAGCAGATTTTCAAGGACATTTCCGTAGAGAACGGCTACCTGCATACGGGCGCGCCCGGTAGCGGACACTTTGTCAAAATGGTACATAACGGCATCGAGTACGGCATGATGCAGGCCATCGCCGAGGGCTTCGAGGTACTCAGCAAATCCAATTTCAAGCTCGATTACGAAAAGGTAGCCCGCGTGTGGGACAATGGCTCGGTGATTCGCAGCTGGCTGATGGAACTCACGGAGCGGGCTTTTTCCAAAGACGCCAATCTGGATCAACTCAAGGGAAAAATGTTCTCATCGGGTGAGGGGAAATGGACGCTGGAAACCGCCCTGGACCTGGGGGTACCTACCCCGGTGATCGCGCTGTCGCTGATGATGCGCTACCGTTCCATGGAGGACGACACGTTCTCGGGCAAGGTAGTAGCTGCTCTGCGCAACGAATTCGGTGGCCATGCCGTGGAGAAAAAATAAAAGTTGACTATCCCTATTCTCCGGATTTTCGTAGATTTGCCTCCGTAACTATAGCGCAAATCTACCGTACCAACAGCTACTACTTTCACAGTAATGGAAAATACTCATACCGATTCTCACGAACTTTCTACTGGCTTTTACGTAGCCTCCTTTCTGATTCTGCTGTTGATCCTGGCTGTTTTCGGCGATCTGTTTGTGTTCATTCTGGGCACAATTGGTGCTATAGTAGCCTACGCGGCCTACTTCACCAGCAAATCGGCGGCCGAGGATCATCACTGACCGGAGCATCAGCTTGATTTTATTAAATCTGACTTCTACACCTACCCGCCGGGTGTGATGGCCGCGTTTTTCTGTTCAATGGCCCTTTATTCTCCATAAAGGCTCAGTTCTTCGTGCGTGAAGGTTACCTCCCAGGTGAGTTTGCCGTCCTTTGTGTTCACGCGCCAGTTCTCTTCCAGTACTTTGGTATCTTCCAGGTCGCGGTAGGTAGCCGTGAGGGTATCGCCCTCGAGTTGCAACAGTACGAAACCGTTGTAGCCCAAGTCGTGGCGCTTGATACGGGTCCGCACGCGGCGGTCGTAGAACGACAGCTTAAGCACATCCGAATCCCGCACCGACATTTTGGTTTCCACGGGCATTCCCCCGTGGCCGATGCAACGGCCATAGGCCTGCAATTCACTCTTATTTTGTCCCATTTGGTAGCCCACCAGGCGGTGGTCATGGCCCCAGAACCATACCACTGGCCGGGCCGCTTCGCCCATAAGTTCGCAAAGCTGTTCGCCCGGTCTGAAGTAGTCTTCCCGGAAAGCAGAGATATAGGGATGGTGGCTCAGGAACACCAGGCCACGGGTATCGGTGGGATCACCTAGCTTGACCACATCCCGTAACCAGGCCAATTGCTCGTCACGGAAGTGGCAGTCGGGCGGGGACAGTACCTCCAGGAAAGGCCGCCCCACAGAAGTGTAACCCGTATCCAGGCCAATGATGCGCCAATGTTCATTTTCCAGACAAAAGAAAGCCGCCCGTTGCGTTTTTTTAACCCCATCCTCATCGACGTACATGGCCGGCAACAGCTGCTGATAGTAGGCCGCGCCGTTGGAGTACATCTCGTGATTTCCGCAGAGCGCCAGGCTCCCCGATGCCCCGTAGTACCAGGAAGCATGCGGAGCGGTAAAGTTTTCTGCTACTTCCTGGGGGGTACCTACGAAATAAATATCGCCCAGGTGAATGCTGTAATCCGGGGCATAGCGGGCCACCAGATGCGCCACTGTATCCGACTCGGTGGTGTCGCTACCCCAGTCCGACAGCAGCGCCAGCGTGATTTCAGGGCGGCTGGGAACGGATGAGTTCAGCCTGAAAATACCGCTGTCGCCCTCGCTCGGGTACGACGGGTAGGGGTACCTGGCGCCAAAGCGGCTGCGCAGATAATGGTAGACAAATCCGAAAATATTGGTGCTGAAAAACTCATTGATCACCCGGGTCACCGAAGAGGTACGGGTTACGTGCTCTTCGTAGAGCTTCTGCTGGGTCTTGGCATGGTTCTCGACCTCCGAATGGCCTAAATCCAAATATTTTTCAACCTTTTTTTCCGGGGTTTCGGGCATAGCAATCGGGCATTGGTGGTTTTGAAGTACAGCCTGTTTTTCTTTGAAAGGGCAATATACTCAATTGTTTTCTGGGAAGTTTTAGGGGAAAACCAACAAAATCTTAGCTTTGTGATCTAGGTATTTCTTTTAACACAACTCATGATCGTCCCAATTCTGCTATACAGCCTGGGTGGATTTATCATCCTGGCTACCCTCATTCCCTTTATCCGAAACGACTACTGGATTTTCAGAGTGTTCGAGTACCCCAGGCTTCAGAAGTGGGTCATTACATTGCTGATCCTTTCGGCGTATGCCTTGCTGACCGATTTCCAGGCCTGGTACCAGTGGGGGTTTTTGACTGCCCTTTTGGCTAATCTGATATATCTGAGCTACCAGATCTACCCATTCCTACCCATTGCAAAACGGCAAATGAAACAGGCGGATTTGTCTGATGCAGGATCTAAATTCAGCCTAATGATTGCCAATGTATTACAGGACAATGAAGACAAGGAACGCCTGTTATCGCTAATAAAAACCCGAAAGCCGGATCTCATCGTGCTCTCTGAGACCGATAGTTCCTGGGCCGACGCCATGACAGCCATCCATGATGATTATCCGTTCCGGAAAGCCAAAGTGCAGGACGATACGTACGGAATTATGCTTTTTTCCCAACTGGAAATTATCGAAAGTGAAATCCAGTACTTGGTCGAGGACCACATCCCTTCCATATTTGCCGTAGCCAAACTTCCCTCGGGCGAGCCGTTTCAGATCATCTGCATTCACCCGACGCCCCCCGTTCCGGGCGAAAACGTACGTTCCACCGAGCGCGATAAGGAAATACTACTCGTAGGCAAACTAGCCAAGAAATCGTCCCTGCCCGTCATCGTCACCGGCGACCTTAACGATGTAGCATGGAGCTATACCAATGCCCTTTTCCAGAGTACCAGCGGATTGCTCGATCCCCGGCGGGGGCGCGGTTTTTACAATACGTTCCATGCGCACCACAGATTCTTTAGGTACCCGCTCGACCATATTTTTTGCTCTACCCACTTCCAGCTGGCCGAAATAGAGCGGCTGCCCGACATCGGCTCCGACCACTTTCCCATGTGGGTAGAGCTCGTGTACGTACCCAATCAAACTTACGAGCAGGAGGAACCCGAAACCGACGACCAGGACGAAGAACTGGCGGAGGAGAAAATATCAAAACCCACCGATTGAGTTAGTCCACTAATGAACACTCCGCCTGCCACAAGTTCGCCCCTTTACCGGTCTCCCGATATTTTCGCGTCTTTTCCTGAGCTACTTGCTGCCGAGAGTACGCGCCACGGTGGTGTGAGTCCGGCTCCATTTGCCTCTCTAAATCTCGGGCTGTCCACCGCCGATATTCCCGAAAACGTGGCAGAGAACCGATCCCGATTCTGGCGGGCTCTGGGCGTTAATCCCCATCAGGTAGCCACCTCGCATCAGGTACATGGGTCGGAAATCCTGACGGTGACCCAACCGGGACATTATTCGGGCTATGATTCCCTAATTACCCGGCATAAGGGAATTCTGCTGGCCGTGACCGTCGCCGACTGCACACCGGTATTGATTTTCGACCTCAGGCATGAAGCAGTGGCTGCCATTCATGCGGGTTGGCGGGGTACCGTGCAGGGAATCGTCACAAAGACATTGGAAAAAATGCAGCTGGAATTCGGCACTGATCCGGCCGACTGCTACGCCTACGTAGGTACCTGCATCGACGAATGTTCTTTCGAGGTAGGTCTGGAGGTAGCTGAACAATTTTCCGATGTACACCAACGATTCGATCCGGCAACGGGAAAGCATCTTGTGGACCTGAAAATAGCCAATCGAGATCAACTCCTAGGGGTGGGTGTAAGAAAGGATCACATACAAATTTCCGCCTATTCAACTGTCCTGCACAATCATACCTACTTCTCTTATCGCCACGAAAAAGGCCAAACCGGACGAATGCTGGTTTGTATTGGAATTGTATGAAATATATTTTCCATAGATCGGATTTCTGTTAAAAGAAATTTGCATTTTTGCATTATTCTACTACGCAAAATAAAATTTCTAAGCAACCTTTTCACTTTCCTTTGCGTATACTTTCTCATATTGGTTACTTTTTATAATCAGGCTTCTGTCTATACAGGGTAGTGCCTTTTGACTACTTTTCAGTAACACTCTGAATTCTAACGTATTCACTAAACGTTAGATATAAATTAATTTTTAATTAAAAGTCTGCTTAAGTTAAGCAGCTAATTCTCTCTTTAAGTGTCAATTAGGCAATTAACGGGCACAGTATAGTTTCATTTTATCAATAAAAATTTGAATATTTTTAGATATTGGTTTACTTTTGTTTTTAAATAATTTAAAGATAATTTTATGTTTATCAAATTGTTTTAACAACCAAATTTTTTTTCAAACCAATCTAACCTAATGAGAAAAAGCTACTTGAATTGGCTTAGGAACTCGGGAATTCTCGCGCTCCTAGCCGTGTTGAATCTCACTGCCTTCGCCCAGGACCGCCGGGTGACAGGAACTGTGAAAGACGCTAGCGGGCAGGGAATCCCTGGTGTGAACATCGTGCAGAAAGGTACCCTGACAGGTACTACCACTGATGCAGAAGGTGCTTTCGGCATCAACGTAAATTCACCGAGCAGCATTCTGGCATTCTCCGCTATTGGCTTTAAAGCCACCGAAGTAACGGTAGGTACCCAAAGCACAATCGATGTCGTGATGGAAGACGACGTCAGCCAGTTAACCGAAGTGATCGTAACGGGTTACACCACTGATAACCGCCGCGAAACGGCGGGTGCCGTAGCTACCGTGAAGGCCAAGGACCTGACCCAGGTACCCTCTGGCAACGTGGAGCAGCAGTTGGCCGGCCGGGTGGCCGGGGTAACGGTTATCACCAACGGACAGCCCGGTACCAACAGTCAGATTCGCGTACGCGGTTTCGGCGCTTTTGGTGGTAACGAGCCCCTGTATGTGGTTGACGGAGTTCCGGTAGGAAACACGAACTTTCTGGCTCCTGACGATATCGAGTCTACCACGGTACTGAAAGATGCCGCCGCTGCATCCATCTACGGAGCACGTGCTGCCAACGGCGTTATCGTTTATACGACCAAGAAAGGCAGCAAAGGGGCTAAGAAGCTGAGTGTCACCTACGATGGTCTGTTTGGTGCGACCGATCCCGGTAAGCCTTTCAAATCGTTGAGCCCCCAGGAATATGCCGACTGGACCTTTATCGCGGCCCGCAATGACGCGATGCAGAATCGGACCGAGCCTAAATACGAACATCCGCAGTTTGGAGCTGGCCCCAATCCGGTGATTCCCGACTACATCAACGTAGGTGGTGCTCCGGGGGTTGTGGGTAACATAGACCTGGCTGCCGAGAAAGCAAAATACAACGTCGATCCCAAGGCGGGGGGCATTTATCAGGTAGTGCGTGCCAATAAGCAAGGTACCGACTGGTACGATGCCATTACGCGGGTAGCTCCCCTCATGCGTCATTCGCTGGGCTTTTCGGGCGGTGGCGACAAAAGCCGGTACTACCTGAGCTTCAGTGCCCAGAACCAGGGCGGTATTCTTATCTATAACGATTTCAAGCGCTATACCTTCCGGGCCAATACCGAGTTCGATCTGTTGAAAAACCTGCGGATTGGCGAGAACTTGCAGTTTACGTATCTACAGGTACTGGGTCAGGGTGGCGGTAATAACGGTGCGGGCGTAGCAGCTGATGAGAACGACATCAACCTGGCCTACCGCATGCCGACGATCATACCAATCTATGACGAATTCGGTGGTTATGCCGGTACGGCAGCCAAAGGCTTCAACAACCCCCGTAACCCGGTAGCGCAACGAGATGGCGCGAAAAACAACCGGGGTTTTAACGGCAACGGTTTTGGCAACGTATATATTGAGTTTGACCCCATTCCAGGTCTGACTTTGCGCAGTTCAATCGGTGGTCAGTACAACAACTACTACTTCTACAATTACAGCCGTCTGCAATACGAAAACTCCGAGAACAACTCGGCTTTCGGCTACGGTGAGGGCGGTGGGTACTCGTTTGGTTATGTATTCACGAACACCGCCAGCTACAAACAGCGTTTTGGCAAACACTCTATTGATCTGCTCGCGGGGCAGGAAGCACTCAACACCGGTATTGCTCGCGGAATCAGCGGAAATGGCCAAAATCCTTTCTCGATCGACCCCAATTACGTTAACCTGAATACGGTGAGCGCCACGGGCCGTACCGTAGGTAGTAGTTACGGCCGCGGGGTGAATTTCTACTCGCTGTTTGGCCGTGCGAACTACATTTACAACGATAAGTACATCCTGACAGGGGTGTTGCGTCGGGATGGTTCTTCACGTTTTGGTGCCAACAGCCGCTATGGGGTGTTCCCGGCGGTTTCGGCTGCCTGGCGGCTATCTTCCGAAGATTTCATGAAGTCGATTCCCTGGATCACGGACATGAAGGTTCGGGGTGGCTACGGGATCATGGGTAACTCCAACAACGTTGATCCCAACAACCAGTACAGCCTTTTCGCTGCCAATATAGGAAACTCTTCGTATGACATCAACGGCACAAATGGTAGCGCTATGGAAGGCTACTACCGGACACGGATCGGTAACCCCAACGCCAAATGGGAAACGTCGGTAACGACCAACATTGGTTTTGATGCTACCCTGTTCAATGGCAAGCTTGACGTGATCCTGGACCTTTGGAAGAAAGACACCAAAGACCTCCTGTATCAGGTACCGGTAACTGCTACGTTGGGTACCTACGCTGCGCCTCCCTCGGTGAATACCGCTAACATGTCGAACAAAGGGATCGACATCCAATTGATCAACAAAGGCAGAATCAAGGGCGACCTGACCTATGAAGTAAACGTAACGGCTGGTCTGCTTCGCAACGAAATCACTAAATTGGCCGGTGAGCAAACCTACCTTACTACGGTAAACCCTGACTTCCGGGGAATTCAGCCAATCAGAAACCAATTGGGCCGCTCAATCTCCTCTTTCTATGGCTACGATGTTATCGGTCTGTTCCAGACTCAGGCCGAGATCGACGGTGCTCCGGCGCAGGATGGTGTTACTTCCACACAGGAAGCTGCTGAAATTAACGCGGCCGATCCTGCCGCCAATGCCGTACCGAATGGTGTTGGGCGCTTCCGCTACCGTGACGTAAACGGTGACGGTCAGATCACCGCCGATGACCGTACTTTCCTGGGTAGCCCCGTTCCTAAATTCTCGGGTGGGATAGCCATTACCTTAAAATACAAGAATTTTGACCTGAACGTATACGCCAATGGTACCGCAGGTAATAAAATTTTCAACGTTTCAAAATGGTTTACCGATTTCTATCCCTCCTTCCAGGGCTCAAGCAAGTCGACTCGCATCCTGGATTCCTGGTCACCTGAGAATACAAGTGCCACGATTCCTATTTACGAATCAGCGTCCAATTTCAGCACGAACACCCAGTCGAACTCTTATTACGTAGAGGACGGGTCGTACCTGCGCATCCAGAACTTGTCCATTGGTTATACGTTGCCCGCCAACCTGCTTTCTCGGATCGGGATGCAGCGGCTACGGGTGTTCGCCTCAACCAATAACCTGCTGACTCTTACCAAATATCAGGGACTTGATCCTTCGGTAGGTGGTAACGCCGACACCAACTTTGGTATCGATGTGGGTAACTACCCAATCACACGCAGCTGGAACTTTGGCGTAAACCTGGGCTTCTGATCTGATTCTTTTTAGAAAAAAATAAACTACAACCTAATGAAAAATATATCATTTAGAAGTGCCGCGATCATTGCTTCTGTTACGGCAGGACTGGCCTTCGCTGCGGTTTCCTGTAAGGATTCCTTCCTGGATATTCCGGCGACGGGCCAGATCAGCGAATCACAATTGACTTCCAAGGACGGCATCGAAGGATCGCTCATCGCGGTTTATTCCAACCTCAACGGACGCGCCAACCGTATGTCCAGCGCCACCAACTGGGTGTGGGGTAGTATCCGGGGTGGCGACGCCAATAAGGGTACCGACCCCGGCGATTTCAGCGACATCAATCCCATCCAACGTTTCGAAACCCGGCCTACGCAGGGTGTGATTCGTGACAACTATGTAGGTAACTACGAGGGGATCGCCCGTGCCAATAACGTTCTGCGCCTGCTGGGGAATGCTAATCCTGAAGTAACGGACGCCGATAAAAAACGGATTTCGGCTGAGGCCCGTTTCCTGCGCGCTCACTATTACTTCCAGTTGGCCCGTAACTTTGGCCAAACACCCATCGTGACCGAAGCCGACGACTATGGTACCGGGATCGAGACGATCAAGAACGATAAGCCTCTGTATCCTTTTATCGAAGAGGACATGAAGTATGCGTACGACAACCTGCCCGCTACGCAGGCAGCCGTAGGACGCGCCAACAAATGGGCCGCTGCTGCCTATTTGGCCAAGATTTATCTTTATCAAAAGAAATACACCGAAGCCAAGCCCCTGTTCGACCAGGTTATCACCAGTGGTGTGACCTCGGACGGCAAGAAGTACGGCCTGGTACCTAAGTACGCCGATATTTACAGAGCGTCGAACGACAACAACCAGGAGTCAATCTTCGCGATCCAGAATGCGGCCAACACGGGCTCGGTCAACAACGCCTTCCCAGAGTTTGACCTGAACTATCCCTACAACACAGGTCCTTCGGGTCCCGGTAACTGCTGCGGTTTCTTCCAGCCCAGCTTCGAGCTGGTGAACTCTTTCCGTACCGATGCCACGGGTCTTCCTTATCTCGATGGCTCCTACAACGATGCAGGAAAAGCAGTAAAAAATGATTTTGGCATCAAAACGGCCCAGCCCTTTACGCCAGATGCTGGAAACCTTGACCCCCGTTTGGATCACTCGGTAGGTCGCCGGGGCATCATGTACCTGGATTGGCAGCCCCACCCCGGTGATGACTGGATTCGTAGACAAGATAATGGCGGGCCTTATTCGCCCAAGAAATACACTTACTACAAGTCAGATGTGGGTTCGTTGCAGGACAACAGTACCTGGACACCCGGCTATACGGCCCTTAACTTCACCATTATCCGCTTTGCTGATGTGCTGCTGATGGCCGCCGAGGTTGAAATTGAAGTAGGTAGTCTGGATAAGGCGCGTGAGTACACCAATATGGTGCGCCGCCGGGCCGCCAACCCCGAAGGATTCGTGATGCAGGATGGCAAGCCTGCTGCCAAGTACACCATTATGGAGTACCCTGCCAGCCAATTTGCCTCCAAAGAATCAGCACGTGAAGCGGTTCGATTTGAGCGCAAGCTCGAGCTGTCAGGCGAAGGCCACCGTTTCTATGACCTGGTACGCTGGGGTATCGCCGAGCAGAAAGTTAACAGCTATCTGACTTATGATTCGAAATTCTTGCCTACAACTCTGGGCGGATCACGCTTCACAGCAGGTAAAGACGAACTGCTTCCCATTCCCCAGGCCGAAATAGACCTGCTGGGAGCTGAAGGCCCCACTACGTTGAAGCAGAATCCCGGCTACAATTAATTTGAAAAGAATACGGTTATAAAGCGTTTCAAAAAGGCAAGCCTACGGCTTGCCTTTTTGGTATCTCTGTAAGAATTTGCTTCCGCTTCTATCAAACTAACTGTCAATTACAGCTTTTGTTCGCAGACCAGTGGTCAGTCACGCTTGAGGTTGACGTTTCCACGTTCAGCGTGTATGTCTTTGATGAGTCATAGACAAACGATAATGTTTCTTGTCCCGCACCTGTACTGAAAGGACTCCCCCAGGGTCCATAATCACTTGTGGTTCCTATGAAGCCATTGTGGCCCTGCCCTTGACCAGATTGCGCAACAGCAGTTCCAAATTGGTCCCTAACTGTGAACCTGTTAGGAACATCTTCTGCAAAAACAGCGATAAAAACTATTTTGCCATTACAGACACCAGGAAAACTTAAAGCAATTGCGGGATAGATGTAGAAACCACTTCCACCGTAATTGCCGTCAAAATATTGCCCACATGGCACCCCACAAACCACGGGATCTACGATTGGACAATTTGTTGTGCATCCTACGGTACTAGTCCAATGGTCAGTTACACCAGAAGTCGATGTTTCCACATTCAGAGTATATGACTTCGATGAGTCATAGATGAAAGTTACTGTCTCTGATCCACCACCAGAAAATGGCCCACCCCAAGGTCCAGAATTGCTTGCTGAGCCAATATAACCATTGTGACCTTGATTGAGTCCAGATTGAACAACGACATTTGAATTCTGATCCCTGATGGTGAACCTGTTAGGGACATCTTCGGCAGAAAAGGAAACTGATACCGTTCCACCATTACATGCTCCTGAGAAGTCCAATGCGATGCTTGGGTAGATGTAGTATCCGTTGCCAGAATAACTTCCGTCAAAGTAGCCTCCGCAAGACAGCGTTCTCGCGTTCTTGTCGGATTTTTGTGCGTTTTTTTCATTTGGGTTGCGGTCGACGCTATTGACATTGCAACCGGGTTGTAGAATCATTATCAGCAGAAGTGCAAACAATGAACTGGTTAGGTTTCTTTTCATAATCGCAGAAGTTTAGTTGATGATATTGAGTACTAAAATTATAATTATGCCAGCAATAAATAGTACTTAAGAACTGTCGAATATTATTTGTAACCATAACTGGATTTAAATTCTGTTTTGGTTTGTTTAATATGTAATTTTCGGTGAAAAAAATACTTTTCATAACTTTTTCTTACTAAAAGTTCTTTTATTGAAAAATACGTTATAACGATATAATTTCCTTTGAAAATTATATCGTTCGTTCTTTTTCGAGAAAAAGACACCCACTATGCGGTTAATAATCTCCATTTTGACGCAGATTTTCTACGTCTTATGTCCTAAAAGCCAATAAACTCGGAATTTGTATAAGAAATGTACCTACGACAAGTCGGATCGCGGTTCGCTGCAAGACAACAGTACTTGGATGCCCGGCTACACGGCCCCCAACTACACAATCATCCGCTTTGCTAATGTGCTGCTGATGGCTGCCGAAGTCGAGATCGAAGTGGGTAGCCTGACTAAGGCCCTTGAGTACACCACTAGCACGCCGCGCGGCTAACCCCGCTGGATTCGTGATGCAGGATGGCAAGCCCGCCGCTAAGTACGTAATAGTGGAATATCCCGCCAGCCAGTTCGCATCCAAGCAATCGGCGAGTGATGCCGTTCGTTTTGAGCGCAAGCTCGAACTGTCAGGCGAGGGCCACCGCTTCTACGACCTGGTACGCTGGGGAATTGCTGAGACAAGTACTCAACAGCTACCTGTCCTATGATTCGAGGTTCCTTCCCACTACGCTGGGCGGTGCACGCTTCACGACGGGTAAGGACGAAATGCTCCCCATTCCACAGGGCCAAATCGATCTACTGGGCGCAGAAGGCCCAACCACCCTCAAGCAGAATCCGGGCTATAATTAATTCCTGTGGGTTTTATTACGTACCAAAAAAGGCAAGCCGCGCGGCTTGCCTTTTTTGGTATCTTTGACCCTGAAATTTGAATTTACAAGTACCTTCCCATGCATTTATCTCCTTTATTATCGGATACATTGTCTTCCTACTGGCCCTCATCTTTGCGATATAGGTACAATTCGATAATACATTTCATTAAAACAGCATTCGTAGTCATTACCCTTTTCCTCACCTCCTGCCAGGAAAAGACTCTTTTTACTCTCCTACCTGCCGAGGATTCGGGTATCTCGTTTTCTAACCGCCTGACCGAAAATGATACGCTGAATATCATCGACTTCGAGTATGTCTACAATGGCGGCGGGGTAGGTATTGCCGACCTGAATGGTGACAGCCTGCCCGATGTGGTCTTTTCGGGCAATCAGGTGAACAGTCAGGTATATTTGAATAAAGGCAACATGAAGTTCACTGATATCAGTGGCAAGGCCGGCCTTTCCAATCAGGGCCGCTGGTGCTCTGGCGTGAGCCTGGTGGATATCAATGCCGATGGACGGATGGATATTTATCTCTCGGCCACCACCTTCAAGACCGAAGCCCAACGCGCCAACCTGCTGTTTGTCAACCAGGGGAATGATGCCGACGGAATCCCGCAATTCAAGGAGATGGCTGCCGAATACGGCATCGCCGACACCGGGCATTCCATGCAGGCGGCATTTTTCGACTACGACAACGACGGAGATCTGGACCTCTACGTACTCATCGACACCATTGATCAATATCCCAACCTATACCACAAAAAATACCGTGACGGCTCCTCCCCGACCACCGATCGCCTCTACCGCTGCGACTGGGACGCCCAAGGCAAACATCCGGTATACGTGAATGTCTCAAAAGAAGCGGGAATCCAGACCGAAGGCTACGGATTGGGAATCAACATCACCGATTTCAACCGCGATGGTTTCCGGGATATTTACATAACCAACGATTATCTCTCCAACGACCTGCTGTACATCAACAACGGCGACGGTACCTTTACCGACCGTGCCCAATCGTACTTCAAGCATACCAGCAATTCGGCCATGGGCAACGACGTGGCCGATATCAATAACGACGGCCTGGTGGATGTGATGGTGCTGGACATGTTACCCCGCGATAATGAACGCAAGAAAAAACTCATGGGGCCGAACAGCTACCAGGGGTACCTGAATAACGACCTCTACGGGTTCACCTACGAGTATGTCCGTAACACCATGCAAATCAATATGGGCAACAAGCCTGGTACCAACGAGCCGATTTTTGCCGACATGAGCATGATGGCCGACGTGGCCGAAACCGACTGGAGTTGGACTCCCATGCTGGCGGATTTCGATCAGGATGGCTTTCGGGATCTGGTAGTTACCAACGGCTTTCCCCGCGATGTGACCGACCGGGATTTTGCTCAATTCCGCGCCGAAAGCAGCACCGTGGCTAGCAAAGATTACCTGCTGGCGCAGATTCCCACGGTAAAAATAAAAAACTACGCCTTCCGCAACAAAGGCGATCTGACCTTCGAGAATGTGACCGAGAAGTGGGGCATCGGGGTACCTTCATTTTCCAACGGAGCTGCCTACGGCGACCTGGATGGCGACGGCGACTTGGACATGGTGGTGAACAACATCAACGATTCGGCGTTTGTGTACCGCAACAACCTGATGGAAAGTAAACCCGCCGACAACCATTATCTGCGGGTGGCCTTTCAGGGTACCAGCCCCAATGTGAACGGACTGGGCGCCCAGGTGGAGATTTACTACGCCGATAGCCTGCGGCAGCTGTACGAACATTCGCCCTACCGGGGGTACCTTTCGTCGGTAGAACCGGTGGCGCATTTTGGATTAGGCAAAACGAAAACCGTGGATCGAATCAGGATCATCTGGCCCAACGGTAAGCAGCAGCTTTTGAAGAATATCCCCGCCGACCAGGTGCTGACCGTCAGCCAGCGGAATGCCACTGAACCGTATACGCCCGATCCCATTTCCAAACAACTGTTCAAGGATTTGACCGATTCGCTAGATATCGTCTACGTCCACGAAGAGCCCGAATTCATTGATTTTAACGGTCAGAAACTCCTGCCCCACAAGCTTTCGCAGTATCCCCCGGCCGTGGCTACGGCCGATGTCAATGGCGACGGACTGGCGGATTTGTTCGTGGGGGGCTCCCGTCAACACAAGGGACGGTTCTTTTTGCAGCAGGCCACGGGTTCATTTTCCGTCGCCGATCTGCTACCCGGAAGCGAAGGCTCCGGAAAAGAATCGGAAGATATGGGCGTACTGCTTTTCGATGCCGACGGGGATGGCGACAACGACCTTTACATCGCCAGCGGCAGCAACGAGCAGCCACCCGGCCACCCCAGTTACCAGGACCGGCTGTACCTTAACGACGGCAAGGGTACCTTCACACTTTCTTTAAACGCCCTGCCCGATGCCAAAGTAAGTACCTCCTGCGTACGCGCCACAGACTACGACCGGGACGGTGACCTCGACCTGTTCGTCGGCGGCCGTATCGATCCCGAGCATTATCCCCGGTCGGTAAACAGCTTTATCCTGCGGAATGATTCATCGAATGGACAACCCAAATTTTCGAACGTAACCCAACAGGTAGCTCCGCAACTTCAAAACGGCGGCCTGATCTGCGACGCTCTGTGGACGGATTACAACAACGATGGATTTGTAGATCTGATCGTAGCGGGTGAATGGATGCCCCTGCAGGTTTTTCAAAACAAAAACGGCGCATTCGTACCCGACGAAGCCCTCAATGCCTATTTGGAAAAATATAAAGGCTTCTGGAACAGCATCATCGGCGGCGACTTCGACAATGACGGCGATACGGACTACGTGGTGGGCAACACGGGTCTTAACAATCTGATGCGTACCTCGGAAAGTACCCCTCTCACCCTGGTGTCGGGCGACTTTAATAAGGATGGCAGCTACGATGCCATTCCGATGGTTTACTACCCTACCGTCGATGGCCAGCGGGTGCTGGTACCCTTCCACGGGCGCGAAGACATGATCAAGCAGATGATCCCGATGCGCGCCAAATACCAAACCTACCAGGATTTTTCCAAAGCCACTTTTGATAATATCCTGTCGGAAGAACAGCGGAAGGAAGCCAATGTATTACAGGCCAACTACCTGCAGTCTTCCTATATCGAAAACCAGGGAAATGGTCGTTTTGACCTGCGGCCTCTGCCAGCGCTGGCGCAGGTAGCTCCCGTCAATGGCATGATCGCCGATGATTTTGACGGGGATGGAAATCTGGATGTATTGCTGGTCGCCAATGATTTCGGAAACGAGGTAAGCGTGGGGCGGTTTGATGCTTCCAACGGGTTATTGCTAAAAGGGAACGGCAAGGGGTACTTTACGCCCGAAACTCAAACCCAAAGCGGCTTTTACGTGCCCGGTAATGCCAAAGGATTGGTACAACTTCCCGGCCTACACGGACAGCGGCTCATTGTGGCTACTCAGAACCGCGGCCCACTTCGGATATTCGGGCAGGCAGCATCTGCGGTGCGCTGGCTGCCGGTGCAGCAGCAGGATGCCTACGCCTTGGTAAAATTCAAAAACGGAAGTACCCGGCGCTATGAGTTGTACTACGGGGCATCGTTCCTTTCGCAGTCGGTACGGCAGCTTCCGGTTTCTGCGCAGGTGGTCTCGGTAGAATTGGTAGATTTTAAAGGAAAGAAACGAAAAGTCGATTTGAATTCGGAAGCCATCTAATCTTCTCTACGTCATGGTATCCCGCAGCTTCTGTAAATGTATCAGCTTGCCGGGCTGCCGAAGGGCGCGGCCCGTGGGGGTCCGGTACCGATGATTTTCCAGGAATTTGATCTGAATCGCGTTCCAGGCCCGCTCATCGGCCACCCTATCCCGGGCTTTCAGCTCGCGGTAGAGGCACCCGGCAATGGCCTCGAAATCGTCCCGGCCCAGGTAATCGAGGTCCGCATCGCAGATAATTTCCTCAAGCTTGTTTTTAGGGTTTTGGGGAATTTTAGTGGCTTCGATCATACCACAAATTGTGTCAATCTGGGGCATGGAATAGCCAAAGCCGGGCAGCAGTTCCCGTGCCAGGCGGCAGCTTTCGTTTTCGTGTCCTTGGTAGGTGAACAGGAATCCTGTATCATGAAATAGTGCCCCCGTACGCAAAAGAGTCAGTGTTTCCGAATCCGATATACCTTCGGCCCCGGCAATACGGATCACCGATTCCATCACATCCAACGTATGATGCAGGCTATGGTAGTACAGCGTATCCGAAAGCTCGGAACGCAGTTTCGGCAAAATAAACGCTTCTGCGTCAGTTAGTCTCATAAACATTCCTTTTTGCAGTCTCTCTCTAGATTTTCCTGTTGTCATCCCCTCTCCTGGAATAACCCGTAGCCTGGAACTAGGGATGTACCACGACCACCTTTTTTTTGAATTGCTGGCTATTACCCGAATTATCGAACGAATCGATCAAAACCAGATAGTAGCCTGTCCGGACGGATTCGCCCCGGTCGTCGGTACCCTCCCAACGGATTTCGCCCCCGGTACCCACGGTTTGATTGGTCACAAGGTCGCGAACCAACCGGCCCTGCGTATCGTAAATTCGGATGCTGGCTATAACTCCCGGGGTACCCAGCGTGTAACGGATGGTAGTAAAATCGTCCGCTCCGTCACCATTGGGGGTAAAAGCTTCCGGTTCCACCCTAAAACCATCGTTCCCTTGCCCCGCATTGCCCTGCGAATTGGCGTAGCCGGGCGTAGCGTACCCCACTACCGAAGCCGCCGACTGCCAATTCTGGGGATCGTTACCCTGTTTTTCGGGGTAGATGCGTTCCAGCGACACGCCTTTGGTATCAGCCAGCAGCGGTGAGTGAAAGTTTTCGCGATACTCAAATAAGTCGAAAAGCCGCCCATTGGCGTCGCGCAGGGCTACTCCGCCCGCTTCGTTGACAAAAGCAGGCATGGAAGGTACCGTCAGGAGAACCCGGTCCCGTTCGGTGGGGTACTGCTCGGCCAGTACCTTGGAATTAGTACTCAACGCCATAAACCCGTTAGGAGCCAGGAGAAGGTCATTGGCAGAAATTATTTTGAACGAACCCGGCTGCCCGTCCTTCACGTTACCCAGCGTCCAGTTCTTCAGGCTGATGTAGTTCTGGGTACGGTTGTGGATTTCGGCAAACTCCACCCCGCCGGTACGCGGGTCGAAAAGTATCTCGCTCAGGATCACATCGCCCGAATCGGCTTTCACGGGCAGCCCTACCGCAAAGGTCATTTCCTTGGAGCGGTTACCCACGCAGTCGGTGGCATTCTTCACCGTCAGTTCGTAACGTTGACCGGCTACCAGGGGTACATCGAGAAAAAGTGACAGGCTGCGGAAAGCGGGGGACTCGATGGATGACTTCCGAATGGTGCGGCCTTTCAATTCGTATAACCCACTTTGAATACTCGCCAGGCTATCCAGCCGCTCGTTAAAAAACACTACGAGCTGGCTCTCCCCGGAAATCTCGACGCGGTCGGCTACCGGCGCCGAGCGGTCAGGATTTTCGCTCGCCGCGGCATTGGGCTGTCCGGGGGTACCCCCTGCCGGAACCGTAGAAACCCGCCAATTGTCGGTTTCTCCACAAGGATTCGCCGGATCGATCATTTCCAGGGCATAGCCACCGTTCCGCTGTTTACTCGGCCACCAGGAATCTTTGTAAGCCACCGAAAAGATGAGCTCGCCGCGGGCATTGCGCAGCACCAGGGTAGCGCCCGTATTGGCCAGTGAGAAAGTGGCCAAACCGAATACCCGGCCATAACGGGTTAGCAAGGGTACCTTGGCCCGGGCGCAAAGGATCGCGTAGCCCCCCGGTGCCAGCGCTGAATCGGGGAGTAGCGCTGTACCCAGCCGCCAGCCTTTCAGTGAAATGGACTGGGAGCTCCGGTTGTAAATCTCGAGGTACTCGGCATCGGGTAGTCCTACCACGGGCGTAGGATCTGCCATGATTTCGGTAATAACCATCGAATTATAGGCCTGAGCATGGACTTCGTTGCAAAAAGTACCAGCCAGAACCACCAGGATGCAAAGGCTTGCCCACCTGACTCTGTATTTCTCCAAACCCTTTGAAGGCATTTGTGGATCGTTATTAGGAATAGTTCGGCGTATTTATCAAAAGTACGCAAAATGACAAAGGAGCGGAAACGCAGGATATAATCCCCATTTCCGCTCCTTTCTTAGCCTGGCTAATTCTGCCGACTGGTAGTCAATATTAATTGTTGGTATCGCCGCCACCCATCACGTCGTCATTCTTCACGCCGCGGGTTTTCTTCTTGGCCACCAGGCTCATCTTTCCTACCTTATAGCTGAACGTCAGCTTGATGTTCTGGTTGTAGATGTTGTTGACCATCACCTGATTGAAGATAGGAGAGGTAAGCGTGCTTTTCATTTTCATACCACCGAAGAAGTTGTCAGCTGCTAAGCCAAGGCTTCCTTTCTTGTTGGCAAATTCCTTTCTGAATCCCAGCGAGTACATTCCCATGCCGCTTTGCGATCCCTGCAGCTGCACGCGGTTGCCGCGGTAGCCACCGAAGGCCTGGATACCCCAGCCGTTTGCTAGTTGCAACTGGGTCTGTAGGCGTCCCCCAATCACAAAACCTGAATTACTCACCTCTTCCGAAAAACCACTCAGACCTACCTGACGACCTTCGATGTAGTTGTAGTACATATCCAAACCACCATTCAGAGTCCATTTTGAGGTCAGGTACACGTTACCGAAAATGTTAGCCCCGAAGGTCTGCTCTTTACCGATGTTCTGGTAGGTAGTCACTACGGCACCGAGTAGCGTATCCGAAGGCATGGTGATGCGGGTAATGGCATTGCTGGTCTGGCGGCCGAAGAGGGCCATGGTCAGGTAAGTCTTTTTAATGGACGTGCTCAGGCTCAGCTCCATGTTATCGGTCAATTCCGGTTTCAGGCTGGGATTACCGATGTTGATATTCTGCTGGTTGGCCGCGTTGAAGTTGGGGTTCAGCTGCTGCAATCCCGGACGTTGAATCCGCTTGTTGTAGGCCAGTTTGAGCGTCGCGGCTTTACCGACCGCCTTCGAAATATTCAGGCTCGGCACCAGGTTGGAGTACGAGGGTATATTGATATCCCGCTCCTGGTCGTTCGCATCGATCATCGTGTGCTCAAAACGAGAGCCTACTTTAAAGGTATACTTATTGGCCGTAGCGAAGGTGTACGACAGGTACCCTGCGCCGATGTTCTGGTTGTAGTTGAGCAGTCCGGCCGGGTTGCGGAGGTCCAATGCAAAATCGCCCGTTGGGCCGGCTACCTGGTAGCGGAAGTTGCTGTTTACCTCCCGCATGATGCCTTTGATCCCAAACTCGATCTGCTGTTTCTTGCCAATGGGACTTACGTAGTCTGTTTGCAACGTGATTTCCTTATTTACATTCGAGTTGAGGTTTTTCTGGCGTCCGGTCAGTTCCTGCGAACCGTTGAGCAGATCGGCATCAAAGTTGTTAGTCAGATTGCTGACACTATACAGGGTCGAAACCGACCATTCCTGTCCTGGCTTGAAAGTTTTGACATAGTCCAGGTTCATATCCACCGAGTTGGATGCATCACGGCTGTCCACATTCCGGTACCCCGTAGAGTTCAGGATATTGTTGGTAAAAAGCTTGGTAGTATAATCCTGATCCCGGTTGAAGTTCCGGGTGCCGAAGTTTACTCCGGCGGTCAGGAACTGATTTTTTCCCAGATCGTAGTCAAAGCCCAGATTGTAGCGGCCGAACATCCCGAAATCGTGGGCATCAGCAGTTTGATTGGTCAGGATACTGTTACCATTCTGAATGGTGCTTTGATTTAATTCAACCAAGGCCTTATTGTAGAAGGCACGGCCAAATCCACCCAGCGTCACACCGAACTTGCCAGTACGCAGGCTGGCGTTCAGGCCCAGGTTAGACCCGCGAAGTCCGGTACCCGTGTCGAGACTCAGGGTAGCACCCTGAATGGTCGATTTTTTGGTAATGATATTGATAATTCCACCGGAGCCTTCGGCGTCGTACTTGGCGGAGGGAGAGGTAATCACCTCTACCGATTTGATCAAATCAGCCGGGATCATTTTCAGAGCGTCAGCAATGCTGCTGGCGATGATCGTCGAAGGCTTGTTGTTGATTAGCACGCGCAAGTTGGAGGTACCCCGCAGCGTAACGTTTCCGTCAAAATCCACGGCCAGCATCGGTACCTTCCGCAGCACGTCTGCCGCATCGCCGCCTTTGGAGGTCAGGTCTTTCTCGGCATTGTACACCAGGCGGTCTACTTTTTCTTCAATCAACGACTTCTCGCCGGTTACCGTGACGGCATCCAGCTGAATGATGGACGCAGACACTTTGATGACACCCAAATCCAGGTCATCTCCTTTTTTGATTTTGATGTCCGAGATTTTCTTATCGGTATAGCCAATGAACCGTACCAACAGGTAGTACTCTCCTTCGGCAATCTTTGTCAGAGTGAACTTTCCTTTTTCGTCAGCCACGGTACCATCGATCGGTTTTTGGGTAGCCTTATCGAATAAGGCAATCGTAGCATATTCAACCGCACTCGTCAGGGAAGAGTCAACTACATAGCCCGTTATTTTTGAGTTTCCCTTGGTTTGGGGTAATTCAAAAGCCTGGGGTTGGTTGCTCTCGCTCCGGGGCCGGCCGTTACCGTCACCGGAGGGACGGCCACCCATACCGCCGGGGCCGCCGCCCGGAAACTGGGCCTGGGCCGCAAAGCCGCCGAGTAATAAAGCGAGGACGAGGAGTAGGTTCTTTTTCATGGTCTTTTGGTTTTGAAAAAAATGGGATGTTTCGGGGTTATGGGAACTGGTTGTTTCTGATTTTCGATTCAAAACAACTACAAAAGATTGGCTCTATTTTAAAGAATAGACTATTAGGCCGAATTACTCGACAAAAACCCGATTTTGTACTTTTTCGGTATCATTCCTGAGTTATAGATCAAAAGGGGGTAGTAATCGAGGTATTCGGGTTAATGGTCGAATAAGAAGGGCTTTTCGTGGTTTAATCCCGCGAAAAGTTTGCAATCATCCGTTGACTTTGTGGAGATTTGGGAAAAAGTCGGAGTCCTGAAGCCGGTAGGGCCCCTGAAATCCAAGTTTCCGGCAACACTTCCAGGTACCGCTGATTTCGGTGCATTCTTATATGTCAACCTTGCAGCAACGTTCCCGTATTGTCCTCCTGCACCTCTCTTTTTGGGCGGTTTACTTCTCTTTTTTCTTTTATCAGGTCACTTATGCGCGCCGAAACGAAGAGATCGTGCTCTGGCGCAGCCTGCTGGATGCTACCACGCATGTCCTTATTATGGCCGGCATTGCCTACCTGAATTACTTTTACCTGCTACCCCGTTTCTTGAAACACAAGCAGTTTGGACGCTATATTCTGGAAATCCTGCCCCCGCTGGTATTGACTGTCGTTTTCCATATCTACATCAAACGGCTCATCTACGCCGGTATGCCCGGACGGGGAGGGTTTCTCTACTCCGACAAATTCATTATTCAGCACACGTCCAGTGTCATTTTCATCGTCATATTTATCGGGATGCTGCGATTCGCCGAGGACTGGTTTCAGCTGGAAGCCCGGAAGAAAGAAATAGAAAACGAAAAGCTGACCGCCGAACTGCGGTTCCTGAAAGCGCAGATCAACCCGCATTTTCTGTTCAATACCCTCAACAACCTGTACTACCTGGCCTTCACGCAGTCACCCAATACCACCGTGGTGATCGACAAGCTGTCGCAGATGATGCGGTATATGATCTACGATTCCAACCATCCGAAGGTACCCCTCAAGAAGGAGATCGAGTACATGGAAAACTACATCAGCCTCGAACAGTTGCGGCTCGACAACCAGGTACCCATCACCCTGGAGGTAAGCGGTAACACGGCACCGGTGATGATCGAACCCTTCCTATTCATAACATTTCTGGAAAATGCCTTCAAACATGGGGTGAGCAATAATGCCGAAAATTCCTGGGTAAAGGCAAGGATTGAGGTGGCTGAGCGTCAATGTACCTATACGGTCGAAAACAGCGTTCTTCCCCCCAAAGAAAACCACGAAGGGAAATCGGGCATCGGCCTGCAAAACCTGCAACGCCGGCTACAACTCAGCTACCCTGACCGCCATACGCTGGAAATAAAGGAAACCCCCGAGATGTACCACGTCGAACTCACCCTGGAATTGTCATGAGCTACACCTGCCTGATTGTGGACGACGAACCTTTCGCCCGGAAACTCATGGAACAGTACGTAGCCAAAGTCCCCGAGCTCACTCTAGTCCAATCCTGTTCGAGCCCGTTGACGGCGATCGAGGTACTGCGCCAGAATCCGATCGATATCATGTTTCTCGACATCAACATGCCCGAAATCACCGGACTGTCGCTGCTAAAGGTACTTCAAAAAAAGCCGCTGGTGGTGCTGACGACCGCCTACTCGGAATACGCCCTCGAAGGCTACGAGCTCGATGTGGCCGACTACCTGCTCAAGCCCATCACGCTGGAACGCTTCCTCAAATCCGTTGAAAAAGTGCTGGGGCGGCTTCGTAGCGCGCCTTCCGCGGCGGGGTTGATCCCACCGGATGTACCCCAGGTACCCAACGCATCGAATGCATATATTTTTGTGAAGGATGGTACCCGGCTGGTAAAGATTCAGCTGCGGGACATTCTGTACATCGAAGGGCTTAAAGACTACGTGGGAATCTATACCAAAGATAAGAAAATCGTCACGCTGCAAACCATGAAGGCTTTGGAAACGCAGCTTCCCGAGAATCAGTTTATCCGCATCCACAATTCTTTCATCGTAGCCTTCGCGGCCATCGATGCCATTGACCGGGAGAAAGTACAGATCGGTAAGGCCTTTTTGCCCGTAAGCGACACCTACAAAAAATCATTCAAGGAATTTATTGAAAAACATCAGGTAGGGGGATAGGAATAGGGTAAACATTTTCGTTTAACGTCTTATTGTTTATTAGCCTGAAAGACGTACAAAATCGGACCTTTCAGATCCCCATTCATTACTATATAAACCAACCACCCAATGAATCGCAGAGAAGCCGTTCAAAGAATCAGTTTGCTCATGGGAGGGGCGCTCTCCGCCCCGGCTATGGCGGGCATCCTCGGGCAAAAAACCAACCTGGGCGAAAGCGTACAGGTGACCGCGCAGCAGGAAGCCCTGCTCGCCGAGGTAGCCGACGTCATCATCCCAACCACCTCCACGCCCGGAGCTAAGGCCGCCGGAGCCGAGAAATTCATCGTCCGCGTGATGCGCGACTGCTACCCGATGGAGGATCAGAAGAAATTCTACGCAGGACTGGCCAAACTGGACAGCGATAGTCAGGCTGCGTACGGCAAAGGCTTTGTAGCCCTGAGCAACGATCAGAAAATCGACATGGTCAAAAAGCTCACCACTACCGATCAGGCCTTTTTCCGCCGCCTGAAAGAGCTGGCCGTTACGGGGTACTTTACCTCCGAAATCGGCGCCAGCCAGGCTTTGGAATACGTGGAGGTACCCGGCCGGCTGGAAGCCTGCATTCCCTACAAAAAAGGTCAGAAAGCCTGGGCAATCTGACCTTCTAACCGTGATTCATCATACAATCCATTACTCTATCTTACGATGTCTTATCTAAACATTGACGCCCAGAAAGAAATGACCTACGATGCCATCGTGATTGGCTCGGGGGTATCCGGCGGCTGGGCCACCAAAGAACTGACCGAAAAAGGTCTGAAAGTACTCATGCTCGAGCGCGGCAGGCAGCTCGAACATGTGACCGGTTACGAAAACGCCACCAAAGCTCCCTGGGAGCTGCAATACAATGGCAAGCTGACCGAAGAGCAGAAGGAAACCCACCCCAAGCTGTCGCGTGACTACCCGTACAACGAGATGACCGAGAAGTACTGGATGAAGGACACCGACGCGAACTACAAAGAAGAAAAGCGGTTCGACTGGTTCAGGCCCAACATCGTGGGCGGCAAGTCCATCATGTGGGGACGGCAATGCTACCGCCTGTCGGACATCGACTTCGAAGCCAACGCCAAAGAAGGCATCGCCGTCGACTGGCCCATTCGCTACAAGGATATTGCCCCCTGGTACTCCTACGTAGAAAAGCACGCGGGCATCTCGGGCGAAAAGCTGGGCCTACCCCAACTCCCCGACAGTGATTTCCTGCCCCCGATGGAGATGTTCTGCGTGGAAAAAGAAGTCCGCAAGCGGATCGAGAAAAATTTCCCCGGCCGGAATATGACCATTGGCCGCGTGGCCAACCTCTCCGAAGCCCGTAAGGAGCAGCTCGGCGTGGGTCGCGCCCCGTGCCAGTACCGCAACAAATGCTCGTTGGGCTGTCCCTACGGGGCGTATTTCAGTACGCAGTCATGTACCCTGCCACCGGCCGCTAAAACGGGCAACCTGACCCTGCGTCCCGATTCGATGGTGACCAACCTCATCTACGATGAAAACGCCAAGCGCGCCACGGGTGTGCGCGTGGTGGATGCCGTGACGCTGGAAGAGCGCATCTACAATGCCAAACTCATCTTTGTGAACGGCAGTACCCTGGGCTCCACCATGATCATGCTCAATTCCAAATCCAACCGTTTTCCCAACGGCATGGGCAACGATTCGGGACAACTGGGCCATAACCTGATGGACCACCACTTCCGCACCGGTGCCAATGGCGATTGGGAAGGTGACCTGGACAAATACTACTACGGCCGCCGGGCTAATGGCATTTATATTCCGCGCTATCGCAACATCGGCAACGACAAGCGTGACTACCTGCGGGGCTTTGGGTACCAGGGACGCGGCAGCCGCGAAGACTGGAAGCGGGGCATTGCAGAATTGAGTTTCGGTGCCGACTTCAAGGAAGAAATGACCGAGCCGGGCAACTGGCAGATGGGCATCGGGGCATTTGGTGAAACCCTACCCTACTACGAAAACCAGATGTACCTGCACCCCACCGAGAAGGACAAGTGGGGCATGCCGCTGGCCGTATTTGATGCCGATTTGCGGGAGAATGAGAAAAAAATGCGGGTAGATATGGCCAACGATGCCGCCGAAATGCTGGAAAGTGCAGGCCTGAAAAACGTAAAAACCTACGACCGGGGCTCCTACCTGGGCATGGCGATACACGAAATGGGTACCGCCCGCATGGGCCGTGATCCGAAGACGTCGGTGCTCAATGGCAACAATCAGGTACACGCCGTGCCCAACGTCTTCATGACCGACGGCGCTTGTATGACTTCCGCCTCCTGCGTGAATCCCTCGCTTACCTACATGGCTCTGACGGCCCGCGCCGCCGACTTTGCGGTGAAGGAAATGAAGAAGAAGAATATCTAGATTGGCAGTCGGCTTTCGGCGACCAGCCTCTTTTAAATAGTGAAGGCTGCAAAAACACAAGTGTAATTCCCGTGTCTTTGCAGCCTTTGTCATTATTCTAATTCGCAGTTAGCGGATTGCTACTTCAACTGATACGCCACTACGGTATTCTTAAAGAACGTGGGTACGTATACGATTTTCTTCGCAGCGTCGTAGCCGATGTCGGCCGTATTGCTTTTGGCGTCTTTCGTGTCGAGTAGTTTTTGGGTGGTACCATCAGGCTTCACGTGATATACCTCACCCGCCCAGCATGATACCAGGTACTCACCCGGGCCTACCTCACTGATGCCATCGGTACTTTTATCCATTCCTTCGGCCAGGGTCGTTACGTTTTTCTGTGCATCCAGCTTCTGAAGCTTGCCGCTTTCGGTATAGAGCAGCCCATCGCTTATCGCCAGTACGCCGTTCGGATTGTCGATTCCCTCGTGGTAGGTACCTACCTGTCCGTCTTTGTAGGTATGGATTTTTCCGGCATTCTTGTCCGAAAAATAAATGGTACCGTTTCCGTCCACAGTGACGTCATTCAATCCCTCGGCGCCATCGACGGCAATCTTCTTCGCTATTTTCCCGGTAGCTAAGTCTATCTGCACAAGTTCCGTGAGGTCCGTCACGTAGAGCTGCCCGCCCGTGATGGCCATGCCTTTGGGAGCGCTTAGGCCGGTGACCCAGTTGGCGTCGATGATCTTGCCGTCGGTACCTACCTTGGCAATGCCGCCCTTACCGTCCTTATCGCCTCCCTGCCCATCGATGAGCGATACATACAGCATATTGTTCGCATCATCCAGCAAAACGGATTCGGGAGTCCGGAGGGTTGTGTCGGTAGCCCATACCTGCTCCAGAGTCATGGTAGCTACGGCGGTGGTGTCCTGGCCGGTGCCTTCTTCTTTTTTGGAAGAATCACAGGCGGCAAAAATCGCCAGCGATGCCAGCAAAACAAGAGGTTTGGTATTCATGAATTCAGGTGGTTTTGGTTGATGGAAAATGATTTGAAAAGACCAGGTTACCAAAGTAGAAAATAGTGTTTTTCTAATCTGATTATCCGCATTTTTAATAAATTGACCTATATTCGTCAGTACGACATTCCCTGGTTAAACTCCCTCACCCATGCGCTTCTCTCCCACTCTGCTGCTGGCCCTTACTTTCCTCCCGCCTACCCTTTTGGCGCAGTCGCTGGACGTGCTGATCAAAAACGGCCGCATCATTGACGGAACCGGAAACTCGTGGTTTTACGGGGACGTAGGGATAAAAGACGGCAAAATTAAGACCATCGGAAAACAGATTCAGGAAGAGGCCCGGCAGATCATCGACGCCAAAGGGCTGGTGGTGACGCCCGGCTTTATCGACGTACACGCGCACATCGAAGGTGCCGAAGCCGTCACCCCGACGGCCGATAATTTCATCTACGACGGCGTCACGACTGTCGTAACAGGCAACTGCGGGGGCTCCAATCTGGATATGGGGCGTTACTTTGCCCAGATGGATTCGCTCAAAACCTCCATCAATATTGCTTCCTTGATCGGTCATAACACCGTGCGCCGGGCCGTGATGGGCGAAGCCCAGCGCGACCCTACTCCCGCCGAACTGGTCCAAATGGAAGCGCTGGTCGAAAAAGCCATGCGAGAAGGAGCCGTAGGTATCTCGACCGGGCTCATCTACGTGCCGGGTACCTACTCCAAAACGCCCGAAGTGCTGGCCCTCTCCAAAGCAGCGGCCCGACAGGGGGGTACCTATGCCTCGCACATCCGCGATGAGGGCGATGACGTAGCCGAGGCCGTCAATGAAGCCATTTCCATCGGGCGGGAGGCCAACATGCCCGTTGAGATTTCACATTTCAAAGTCACCTACAAACCTAACTGGGGCCGCTCGGCCGAAACGCTGGCGCTGGTGGAAAAAGCCCGTCGGGAAGGACTGGACGTAACCGTGGATCAGTACCCCTACGTGGCCAGCAGCACCACGCTCGATACCACCGTACCGACCTGGGCATTCAGTGGTGGGCGCGACTCCCTGCACGCCCGGCTCAGCGATCCGGCTATTCGTCAGCAGATTAAAAAGGAAATGACGAACAATCTGAAAAAGAAAAAACTCAAAAGCTTCGACTATGCACTCGTGGCCCGCTACGCGCCGGATACCACCTACAATGGCAAAACTATCAGCCAGATCAACCTACTCAAAGGCCGCAAAGCCAAAGCCAGCGATGAAGTGGAGACCATTCTGGACATGGTAACGGCCACCAACCGTACCCAGATGGTATACTTCAGCATGGATGAAAAAGACCTGGTACGCATCATGCAGTACCCCTTCAATATGTTTGCCTCCGATGCCGGCATTGCACGCTTTGGCGCCGGCATGCCGCACCCGCGCGCTTATGGTACCAATGCCAGGGTCCTGGGCCGGTATGTTCGTGACCAGAAAGTGATCCGCCTTGAGGAAGCCATCCGCCGCATGACCTCGCTACCCGCCCAGAAGTTCAACCTCCGCGACCGCGGCCTGCTCTTGCCCGGCATGGCCGCTGACCTTGTCATATTCGACGAAGCTACCGTATCCGATGCGGCGGAGTTTGCCCAACCCCACGCCTATTCAGTAGGGTTCAAGTATGTCCTCGTGAATGGAGCCTTGACGGTCGATGAGGGGAAGCATACAGGTGTGAGGAATGGGTCAACGTTAAAAAAGCAATAAGCGAACAGCTGTTTATTGTATTCCCACCATTATCAACTCCCAGGTTAAATGGAAAAAGTAGTAATCTTTGGAGGTACAGGTTTTATAGGACAAAGTCTTGCCAATCATTGTATTAAGAAAGGAATTCATCCCATCGTGGTTGCCCGGCATAAACCGAAAGGACCCATACAATATGATTTCAGAAGTTGGGATTCCATTTCGATTGGGGAATGGGTAAGTGAACTATCAAATTCCAAAGCACTGGTAAATCTGACAGGCAAGACCGTAGATTGTATCAAAACTCCTGATAATTGTGATTTGATTCTTAGATCGAGAGTGGATTCTACCAGAATCATTGGAAAAGCCCTCACTCTGGTTGACAATCCCCCAAAAATATGGATACAGATGTCGACCGCCCATATTTATGGAGATCCACCCGAGCAAGTATGTACAGAATCTTCATCAACTGGCTATGGCTTGGCTCCATTTGTTGGAAAGGCCTGGGAAAAAGCTTTCAAAGAATCAATCCCTGGCGATACAAGAGGAGTTATCCTCCGAACTAGTTTTGTAATCGGGAAAAATGGGGGCGCACTGGCTAGTTTGCAAAAAATAGTCCGACTTGGTTTGGGAGGTACCGTAGGGCATGGCCGCCAAGGAATGAGCTGGATACACGAGGATGATATGAATGAGATCATATACCAGGCGATCATGAATGAGTCGTATAAAGGCATCTATATTTCAAGCGCGCCCAGTCCTGTATCCAATGAAGAATTCATGCGGTTGATGCGAAAGAAAATGCATATTCCCATTGGGGTACCTGCGCCGGAATTCATAACCCGAATCGGGGCAAAATTCATATTCAATACCGACCCGGAGTTGGTACTTTATGGAAGGTATGTGAAATCCGAAAGGATTGAGCAAGAAGGATTCAAATTCAGGTACCCTACCTTGGAGCAGGCATTGGACGATCTTATCGTTCGCTAGTTCTAATCTGTGCTTCTCCAGCCCCTTGTAAAGCTGGATGTTACGAACCAATCAGCGTCGGGAGTGAACTTGGTAATCAGGCCATAAAACGCTAGATTTGATCGTTAGACTTTGACAAAAACGCATAGCATCATGTCCGTTTCAGAAGAAATCCAGGAAAAAGCCAGTCAGCTACCACCGGAGCTCCAGGCCGAGGTGCTGGACTTTATCCAATTTCTGGCTTTTAAAAAAGCTAAAAGCCAAACTACCAGCCAGGAATCGTTTGCCCGTTTACCCAATAAGTTTGGAGCAGGAAAAGGTTTGATCACCTATATGGCCGAAGATTTCGACGCACCGCTCGATGATCTAAAAGATTACATGTTCTGATGCGGCTACTGCTCGATACCCACATTCTTATATGGTATATCATGGGCGATGAAACTTTGCCTATGAGCTGGCGTGAGCAAATTCAATCACACCGTAATCAAAAATTCGTAAGCATTGCGTCTCTCTGGGAGATTGCTATTAAGACCAACATCGGCAAGCTTACTATCATCTATCCGCTCGACCAATTAATTCCGGCCGAGTTTGAGCTACTTCCTATTGCCACTTCGCATCTATTGGCTTATCAGCAACTTCCCTTGCATCATCGCGATCCCTTTGACAGAATTTTGATCGCTCAGGCCCAAACCGATGGTTTTACAATCATGACCAAAGACTCCAATTTTGCGCTTTACGATGTGGATTTGCTGGCTTGAAAGTTATATAGTTTGATTTACGTAAGGGTACCTTGGGTGGTGGGTCATCGGTATATACGAGCCAAAAACCAATTTGGAAGTGGAAATCAACATACTGCAACCCAGCGATGGGCGAGACTTTCAGGCTCTACTCCGAATCTTCGAGAAGGTTTTCGAATGGCAGAACGTCAAACCACCCCAGATAGGGTACCTTGAAAAAATAATGGGCAATCCCAATTTCAAGGTTTTCGTGGCCAGACAGGAGAGCACCGTGATCGGTGGCCTGACCGTCCATATTCTTGAAAACTACGAAGTGGGTTTACCCTCGGCTTATGTATACGACCTGGCGGTGGCTACGGAATATCAGCGTAAGGGGGTAGGTAAAAAGCTGATGGCCGCAGTAATGGAGTATGGCCGTCAGAATGGATTCAGGGAAGTGTTCGTGCAGGCAGAAGCAGACGACGATCAGGCTGTCGATTTCTATCGCTCCACGCCCGTGAGCGGTGAATTACAGGCTACCCACTTTTTTTATATCTTAAATCCGGAAAGCAAGCCCAATTAGATAACTCCCATCGCTAGGCCAGGCGTGCCGGAGCAGAAGCCTCACTTCATTCAACCTTCAAGCTCAACCGACCTCAGCTCATGCTAAGCACATTGAAAAAACTCAGGTTCAAGAACGATGGTATTGTTCTGAATGCGCCGAAAACCATCGAGGAGGAATTCCTGAAACTCGGCTTGAAGTCCGGCTTTGATAAAGAGTCAAAAAGTACCGATACTCTGGTTTTTGTCAACAACAACCAGGAATATGTGAGCTTCCTTGAAAGCGATTTGGATACTATCGAACCAGACAGCGTGCTATGGTTTGCGTATCCCAAAGGTACCTCAAAGCTAAAAACCGACATCAACCGCGATACCCTCCGGGCCACCGGCGAAGAATATGGTATCACGACCGTAGCCGCTATTTCCATTGACGACACGTGGAGTGCGCTGCGTTTCAGGCCAGTGGATAAAGTTGGCAAATAAGGTACCCTGCCCAGCTAGCGGGCGTATCAGCTCATTGACCAAAGGTGCCCCGTAGTGCCGCCCGCGCGGCATTGTACCCACACATGCCGTGTACGCCTCCACCGGGCGGTGTAGATGACGAACAGATGTATAGATTCGGGTCCGACGTTTGGTAGGGATTGAAACTCACAATCGGCCGGGTCAGGAATTGTCGCCAATCCATGTTTCCGCCGTTGATATCGCCGCCGATGCAATTCGGATTCCAGTGCTCGACCTGCGCCGTATTCAGGGTGCTTCGCGCCAGAATAGTATCCTGAAATCCCGGCGCAAAGCGCTCGACCTGACGCTCGATGCGTTCGGTCATATCGACCAGCGAGCCATTGGGAACGTGGCAGTAAGCCCAGGCCGTGTGTTTTCCCGCCGGACTCCGGCTCGAATCGAACCGGCTCGGCTGCGCCAGTAGCACAAACGGTTTCTCGGGCAGGTACCCATCGGCGGTCATTTGCTCGGCCTGTCGGATTTCTTCCAGCGAGCCACCGATATGTACCGTTCCGGCCCTTTGGCACTCAGCATTCAAAAAAGGAATCGGTCGGTTCAAAGCCCAGTCGACCTTGAAGACCCCGGGGCCGTAGCGGTAGTTTTCCAATCGTTTCCGATAAATACCAGAAAACCGGTCTCCGGCAATGCGTAGAATCTGGCGGGGCGTCAGGTCAAAAAGGATGGCTTTTGCCTTAGGAAGCTCGCTCAAATCATTCACCTGGCGATTCAGTTCTATGCGGCCCCCGAGTGATTTGAAATACGATCCCAGCGCATTGGCAATGCTTTGAGTACCTCCCTGGGCCACGGGCCAACCCTGGTGGTGTCCCGCAGCCATCAGTACCAGAGCAATCGCAGCGGTAGTGGCGCTGGTGAGGGGTTGAAACGAATGGGCCGCCATACCCGCCAGCATTGCCCTGGCCTCGGCGGTCTTGAAACGTCGGGCCAGGATCGTAGCGGGCAACAGTCCTTTTATGCCAAATTGCACAAAATCGACCGGATGCCGTGGCCACTGCAAAGGACTCAACAGATCGTGGGCCAGGCCGGGCCACTGCCGCACCAATGGCCCGAGCAAACCTTCATAGGTACCCCCATCCCGGCCCAGGGTACGGGCCGTGTCGCTTACCGAGCCAACCAGCGTGGCTACAGCGCCGGTATCGAACGGATGGGCCAGGGCCACCGGAGGAAAAATGAATTCAAGCCCGTGCTGGTGTAACGGCAGGCTTTGAAAAAAGGGCGAACTGACGGCCAGCGGTACCACCGCCGCGCCCACATCATGAATAAATCCGGGCAGTGTAAGCGATTCGGAACGCGCACTCCCCCCCAGGGTACCCGCCCGCTCGACGATCAACACCGAAAGTCCGGCCCGAGCCAGTACGATTCCCGCCGACAGACCGTTGGGCCCTGCACCTACCACTAGGGCATCATATGTTACGGCCATTGGCCTATGGTTTTAATATACAGGGACTACCTCATCGCTTCTTCAATTTCCCCGACAGGTACCCCTTGTCGAGCCACCGATTGCCTTTTTACTCTTTAAAAGAAGAGAACATGTCAGCAGCATCGGGCTGGAATTTAGAAAGTTTGTCAGTCAATTGCCACCACCGGGTAATTTTAACCGCCCTGCACACGGAATTTTACCCCAAAGAACGCTATTTTGCAAAGTCTGGCTGAACAGCGACCCGAACCGATCCTCCTCCGCATGGCTTTAAACTACATTTTTGTTTTCTTCTTTCTCATCGCGTTTGTCATCGCGCTGATCAAATTCATTTTCCTGGGCGACACGCTTACCTTCAAACTCGTGGTGGAGGGCATGCTCGATATGGCCGAAGTGGCCGTGATGGACATTGCTCTGCCGCTGGCGGGTGTTATGACTTTCTTTCTGGGTATTCTGAATGTGGGTGAGAAAGCCGGGGCCATCAACGTGCTGGCGCGGGTCATCGGCCCTTTTTTCAATAAACTGTTTCCCGAAGTACCCCGCGATCACCCCGCGAACGGCGAGATGATCATGAATTTTGCTGCCAATATGATCGGCCTCGACAACGCCGCCACACCTTTCGGACTGAAAGCGATGCAGAGTCTGCAAACCCTCAATCCCGATCCCGACACGGCCTCCAATGCGCAGATCATGTTCCTGGTCCTGCATACCTCGGGCTTGCAGATCATTCCGTTGAGCATCATTGCCCAGCGCGCCATTCTGGGAGCCGAAAGTCCTTCCGACGTGTTCATTCCGTGCGTGGTGGGTACCTACGTCACCACGGTGGTGAGTATGCTGATTACGGCGGCCTGGCAACGGCTCAACCTGTTCAACCGCACGGTGATGTTCGGCCTGGGCGGATTGACGCTGTTCATCGCGCTGGGACTTTATTTTCTCGCGCAACTTCCCAAGGAACAGATCGAGGCGGTATCGGTCGTCGTGGGGAACGCCATCCTGCTGCTCATCGTTGCGTCGTTTCTTTTGGGGGGATTGTACAAGAAAGTGAATGTATTCGATGCGTTCATCGAGGGGGCCAAGGGGGGCTTCAGTACGTCGGTAGTCATCATACCCTACCTCGTGGGGATGCTGGTGGCGATTGCCGCGTTCCGGGCTTGTGGGGCGATGGATTATATGGTTGATGGCTTCAAGTACCTCTTTTCGTTTGCCAATTTCAATACCGAGTTTACCGATGCTTTGCCCGTAGCCCTGATGAAACCTCTCAGCGGCAGCGGTGCCCGTGCCCTGATGATCGACGCCATGAAGGAGTTCGGGCCGGATTCGTTCATCGGGCGGCTGGTGTGTATTTTTCAGGGCTCGGCGGATACTACGCTTTATATCATCGCCTTATACTTTGGTTCGGTGGGGATTAAGAATACCCGCTACGCCATCGTCGCCGGACTCATCGCCGATTTTGTCGGGGTGCTGGCCGGGATTTGGCTGGGGTACCTCTTTTTTCATTGATTAACGCTGACCGCGTTTCAGCACCGGCATCTTTCCCATTTTTATATTTCAAAAGCTTTTTCATTCAAAAAGACGGGCCGTATCCCATTTACATCCTATGCCTGAACCTATCTCCAACGAAATTCGCCCGCAGATCAACGCCTTCGACGTAGGCATGATTGTCATCAGCCTCGTCATCGGCGTGGGCATTTTCCGCACGCCCGTCATCGTGGCGCGGCAGGCGGGCTCGCCCGAAATCTTCTTTTCGGCTTGGGTCGTGGGCGGCATCGTCAGCATGATCGGTGCGCTGGTCTTTGCCGAAATCGGGTCGCGGCACCACTTTCCGGGCGGATTTTATAAGCTCATTTCCACGGCCTTCCACCCGCTCTACGCCTTCATGATCAACTGGGTACTGGTGCTCACCTACGGGCGGGCATGGCCGGCGTGGCGCTGCTGGGATCGGAGTACATCAATCCACTGCTGCCGGAGGTACTGCACAGCCGCCGGGGCATACAGGGGACCGCCATCGTCACGCTGCTGCTTTTTTATGTCATCAATTTGCTGGGCATCCGGGCCGGCTCGCGCACCCAAAACCTATTGAGCGGTTCCAAAATTATCATGATGCTGGTACTTTGCCTGGGCATTTTCTCGACCGGCTCGTCCGACACTGGCCCTTATTCCGTCATTATCCCGCCCATGCCGGGTACCTCCTGGTTTACGGCCTTCGGGGCCAGCCTGATCGCCGTGTTTTATACCTACGGCGGCTACCAGCAAACGCTCAACTTCGGGGCCGACATCAAAGATCCCGTGCGCAACACGCCGCGGGGTATTTTCATCGGCATGGGCCTGGTGCTGGGCCTGTACCTGACGATCAACTTTGCCTACTACCGGGCGCTGGGCTTCGTGGGGCTCCAAAGCTCCAACCTCATCGCCGCCGACCTGGCGCGGGTACTTTTCGGGCCGTGGGGCGAAATCTTTTTCTCGCTGGCCATTTTTATGTCGGTGCTGGGGTTCATCAATGCCACCATGCTGTCGGTACCTCGTGTGTATTACGCCATGGCCGACGACAATATTCTGCCCGCTTCTTTTAAGAGAATCAACCCCAAAACCCAGACGCAGGAGTTTGCCCTCACTTTTCTGGTGGTGACGGCCATCGGCTCGCTGTGGTGGCTCGATACCTTCGAGAAAATCGTGAACTACGTGATGTCCATCGACAGCCTCGCCATCGCCAGTGCCGCCGCCACGCTGTTTGTGTTTAGGCGGCGGGCAGGTACCTCCGACCCGCACCGGGGTTTCAAAATCTGGGGGTACCCCTGGCTGCCCGCCTTCTTTGTGCTGTTTCTGCTGGTGGTAGCGGCCAATGTGATTATAACCGATCCCTCTTCGGCTTTGATTGGGTGGCTGCTGTTTCTGGGAGGCGCGCCGTTGTATTGGGTGCTGCGGCGGGGGAAGTAGGAAAATGTTACAGTTGGCTACGCGTAAGGTCTGTGGACATAAAGAAAACGTTGAAGAGAAAGTGTGGGACAAAAGATGGAAGGTCTATAATGACGAAAACTCCAAGTAAATAAGTTGGATGTAATTATAAATTATTAGTAATATATTGTAAATAATTTTCACTCCTAATCATCTGTTTATGAGCATAGATATAAAAAAAATAAGCGATGAGCAAAGAGATAGGGTACTAAATCTATCTGAGGGACATTTTTACGAATTAAAATCGAAAGATATACAACCTAGGAAATTAACCAAAACTATATCTGCTTTTTCGAATTCTGATGGTGGAGATGTATATATTGGCATTTCAGAAATTAAGCATAATGGTATTATTAGCCATAGAGTATGGGACGGCTTTAATACTCAGGAGTCAGCTAATGGTCATATTCAGATTTTTACTGAATTGTTTCCATTTGGGAATTACTTCTCTTATGAATTTTTGGAGACCGAGGACGAATCTAGTTTCGTACTTCATGTATCTATAAATAAAACTAATGCAATATGCAAAGCCTCAGATGGTACTCCCTATGTAAGAAAAAGTGCTCAAAATATCCCTATAAAAACTCTCGAAGACTTAAAAAGGCTTGAATATGATAAAGGCATTACAACATTTGAAAGGCAGACTATTAATATACCAAAAACAACAATTATTGATAGTGAAATACTTCAAAGATTTATTAAAATTGTAATTCCTACAACTACACCTGAAAGTTGGTTAAAGAAACAGATTTTAATTATTAACGATCTACCAACTGTAGCCGGAATATTGTTATATAGCGATGAGCCGCAAGCTGCTTTACCTAAACAATCAGGAGTAAAAGTATATAGATATAAAACAAGAGATGAGATTGGAAAGAGGGAAAATTTAGCATTTGAACCTATTACGGTTGAGGGGCCAATGTATGACCAGATTTATGAAACAGTAAATAAAGTAATCAAATTGGTTGAAGATATTAAAATTCTTACGGATAAAGGATTAGAAAAAATAATCTATCCTATAGAAGCACTACATGAAATAATAACCAATGCCATTTTACACAGAGATTATAGCATAAATAAAGACATTCACATAAGGATCTTTGATAATAGAATTGAAATTGAAAGTCCGGGGCGACTTCCTGGCCATATTTCCCCAAATAATATTTTATCAGAGCAACTTGCAAGAAATGGGTCGCTTGTCAGGATTATTAACAAATTTCCTAATCCTCCTAATAAAGATATTGGAGAAGGTCTAAATACTGCTTTTGAGGCTCTAAAAAAGTTAAAGTTAAAGTTCCCTGTTATTACGGAAACAGATAACTCTGTATTAGTGAAGATTCTCCATGAACCATTAGCGTCTCCTGAGGAGATTGTTATGAATTATATTCAAAAACATAATGAAATTACAAATACTAAGGGTAGAGAGTTAACTGGCATTGAGTCTGAAAATGAAATGAAAAGAGTCTTTCAAAGACTACAAAATAGAGAATTAATATATTTGGATCCAGCAAGGAAAGGCCCGTCTTCGCGCTGGTTATTAAAAGGAAAACCTGAAAATTCAGGCAACAATAATCTTGACAATAAAGGGCAGTTATCCATCTTTTAAGCTATTTTCCTAATTCCCTAATCCGTGGCCTGTGTCCCTATAAACCTTGGCACAATTAATTTGTGAGGGTACCTAATAAGGCCATAGGGAAAGAATTTGCAAAAAGACCTCGGTAAAAAAAATACTTTCAACTATTTATGGTACTAGATTTTCTGAGAAGTTTTAGAGACTACTGCTATAATGAAACTAAACATAACAAAGATGACGCATACGCGGAATCGCAATACCAGTTTTTTTTGGTTTAGGTCTGCTTTTTTATAATTTCACACTACTAGCGATAGTTCTCATACCCCTCGGTAAAATAGGTCTAAAACCATCCGCTTTATTTGATTTAGTAAATTATTTTACAATAGCCATTTTTTATGCATTGATATTAATTATTACTATTTATATACCACATTTTCTATTAAAAAGAATAGCAAGGTATCCGATTGATAAAAACTGGCCATCCGATCAACTTAAAGAACTGAGGCCTATCTATATCATTTTTATGCTATTTGGGCCCTTGATTATGGTAGGTATATTGAGGGGATTAACAATAATACTATATGAATAAAATAATAGTATTATAGATAGTCACGGTTAAAGATTTTATGTATACGACAAATCTAAAAATGAAGTGAAATCGAACTTGGAAAATAAATAAAATTAATTGATAGAGAAAAGGCTATGACTGAAAATAATAAAGCCATACTGAAAAAAGCAAACGATGCTGTTACTACGGGTAATTATGAAGAATTTCTTAATTACTGCACCGACGATACAAAATGGACATTTATCGGAGACCAGGTTCTAAACGGAAAAGAGGAAGTACGAAATTGGATGTTGAACGAATACATTGAACCACCAAAAAATGTTGTGAAAAATTTAATTGCCGAGAATGAGTACCTTACTGCGCTTGGTGTTATTACCGTATTAAATAAAAATGGAAAAACGGACACATTTTCTTATTGTGATGTCTGGAAGATTCGCGATGGAAAATTGGCAGAACTTGTAGCGTTCGTAGTTGAATCTGATGAATTAAAAGATAATAATTTTTAAGTAAAAATTGCACAGCGAAAAAACTATCGGAAGTATTCTAACCTAATGTTGTTTCCATGAGTTCTCTGAAAGTCTTTGTCTTTCTGCCTATCAACCCCTCCAAATCACCTGATTGATATGCGAATTCACCTCCTTCAATGGCCAGCACCCAACCCGTTATAAATTCGGCAACCTGACGGGGAACTCCTTTCACAACTCTCTCATCAATATATTCTTCTGCGGTAATGGTAGTAAAAGCAACAGGCTGTCCTTTTATGTCCGCAAGAATTCTTGCCATGTCAGAAAACGAAATAGCATTAGAACCACCTAATGAATAGGTTTTGTTTTCGTGCCCTGGGGTAGAAAGAATTACCGCATGCGCTTCCGCCAGTTCATCTCTTGTTGCCGGTGCCATTTTTCCCTCGTTGGCCGGAACTTTTATTCCATTTTCATAAGGATTGGGACCATAGTAGAGCGGTAAAGCATCCGTAAAAGGCGGGTGGTATACAATGGTATAATCAAGCCCTGAGGATTTAAGTACCTGTTCCGTAAAAAGGTCTGATTCCGTAACTTCAGGTATAATACGTCCCGAACCTTCTTTACGCATAATTGCCATATACACTACATGCTTAACCCCAGCTTGGCGGGCAGCGGTAATCGCATTATAATGTTGGGTAAATCGGTCTGTAAAAGCTACTGTACTGGTAAGCATTACTTTCTCAACTCCGTCAAACGCACGTAGTAAGGAGTCATAATCAAAATAATCACCTTCACGTACTTCCACGCCTTTTGCAGCTAAGTCCTCCAGACTTTCCTTTTTTCTAGAAAGTCCGATAATTTGACTTGCGGGGACACCTTTTTTTAACAAATGCTCAACGGTACTTTTTCCAATTGCTCCGCTAGCTCCTGTTACTACTATTTTTGCCATGATATACTATTTTACTGTTTCAAATGATTAAATTGCTTTTGATATGCAAGTGATAAACAAAATTATTACTTGCATATTGCAAGCACAAAGTTAAACTTTTACTTTCGATATGCAAGTAGAAAACAAACAAAAAAGTTATGAAATCAGCTGAAATGCGCTCCGATTGCCCAATAAGCTCGTCATTGGATATTTTCGGAGACAAATGGTCGCTATTGATAGTGAGGGACTTAATGCTATATAAATCTCGTACGTACGGGGATTTTAGAAAGTCCGAAGAAAAAATAGCAACGAATATATTGGCCAACAGACTACAGCTCTTGGAGGATAATGGAATAATCACCAGATTACCATATCCGGGTAATCTGGTAAAAGGACTTTATAAACTCAGCCCAAAAGGTATTGCTTTAATACCTGTTTTAGTCGAAATTGCTCTATGGGGAGGGGAGTATCTATCTAACACCGATGATAGTTCGTCGTTTCTCACAGATGTAAAAAAGAGCAAAACAAAATTTCTAAAAAATATTATGGATAACCTTTCGGCTGATGATGAGGCCGCTACGGATTAGCCATTATTCTTAATGCTAAGTGTTGACGTTTTTCTTTACAAGTCACTTTTCGGCTCTCCTTTAAGAACACAATTCATACCCCAACCGAATATTCTTAAAACCATGGAATAGGTAGGTGGTAGATGAAACATTTCACATACTAATTTTGATGACCTTAGCCTCACAAAGCAAAAACCGAATCTCTGGGTAGATGAATACCTCCATCGAATTTGAGAAAGAATTAGCGGCCAAAGAAGCAGTCAAACTCTTGTCCAACGGCCAGATCGTCGGACTCGGTAGCGGCTCCACGGCCGGGTATGCGATCCGGGAGATCGGCAAGTTGGTCAAAAACGGCTTGAAGATCAGGGCCATTCCCACCTCCGACCACACCCGGGATCTGGCGGCTTCCCTGGGTATTCCTCTGGTAGATATCAATAGCGTCGATGCCATCGATATCACCATCGACGGCGCCGACGAATTCGATTCTTCCCTCAACCTGATCAAAGGCGGCGGTGGGGCACTGCTCCGGGAAAAAATCGTGGCTTCCATGAGCACGGACCTCATCATCATGGCTGATTCTACCAAAAAGGTGGAGGTGCTAGGTACCTTCAAACTACCGATTGAAGTGATCCCTTTTGCTTCCAACTTCGTCTTGAAGCAAATCAGTCAATTGAATGGGACAGGTACCGTAAGAAGGGCAGGAACGACCGAATACGTGACTGATGAAGGAAATTATATCATCGATGTCGACTTCGGTCCCATCAACGACCCCTCTTCGCTCGCGGCGGAACTGAACGGAATCGCCGGATTGGTAGGTCATGGCTTGTTCGTGCAGATGGCGAAAAAAGTGATTATGGGGGTCGGTTCAACGACAAGAACTTTCGACCTCAATCCGTAGCTTTCTATGACAAAAGCAAAGAGAAATTCGCAACATTCAATACTAGTACTACCCCTGCGATGAAAGCCCTTCTACCCGTACTATTTTGGTGTATGTCCGTTACCCACGTAATAGCGCAGCAGATTCAGTTCAACCTCGACCTTTCGAATCCGCATACTACCCTGAAATTGTTGCAGGCCGATCGCCTCGATGACGCGGGCATTCGGGGCCTGATGGCGCTGCCGACTACCCCCAAGCTGCTGCGCAAACTCAATATCGATTCGCTGGATATGGTATCCGCGCTGAAGAAAGCCAAGGCAGGCGAAAAGCCGAATGCCAAAGAAGCCCGGCTGCAATACGATATGATCGTGCAGAACCTGGATTCCATGGCCGTTTTCATCAAAACGGTGGAAGCAAACAAAGACCGGCTGTCTCGCGACTTACAGGCTTCACTCGGCCCGTATTTTCCGCCCGAAACCAAGCTGACGGTCAACATCTACGCCATGCTGGGCGGCTGGGCGACCGGCTACACCTTTGGAGAACGCGACGAGTTTTTTATTTCGCTGCAGAAGTTGCAGCTTGATTACAACGTACTCTATTCAATCGCCGAACACGAGCTGTTTCACAACGCGCAGAGCGCGTATTTTACCGACAATTCATTTCAGGAGCGACTCGACAGTCTCGGACTGAGCGCAGACCTTACGGTACTGGGGATGCTGGAAAACCTGTGGAGTGAAGGATCGGCCAGTTATATTGCCAATCCTGATAAGTACGAACAAACCAAAGGTATCGTCGCCTCTTTCCGGCCGTTTCAGGAAAATGAGCAGCGAATGGGGCAGGCGTACTATCTCTTCGACCACCTGCTGGTAGATGCCTATCATAATCCTGAGCGTGACTTTGACCGGCTTTACGGCGTATTTTTCAGTAGCAATTGGGACGAAGTAGGGTACTATATGGGCTACCAAATGCTCAACCGCCTGTCAAAAGGCAAGTCGGAAGCAGAGAAAGCGGCGATGATCCAGCGCTACCTGAAAGCGAATCCTCTCACGTTTATGCGGGACTATATAGCCCTGACCAGGGTACCTGAGAATAACTATTACCAGTTCTCAAAGGAATTTGAGCGCATCGTCGAGCGGCTGGCACTTATGGCAGGGTTGTAGGTACCTGACTTCCAGGTACCCATTCAAAAAACAGCCATTGAAAATAAAGGTAGATTCATGATTTTACCCAAAGAAAGAGATCCACGATTCATAACTCTCCGGCGCGGGGGTACCTTGACCGATTCCGATCATCAATTGCTCGCCTTGTGGGCGGCTACTTGCGCCGAACACGTGCTGCCTCTGTTTGAGCAGGCTAATGCTGACGACACCCGCCCCAGACAAGCCATAGCCTTGACGCGCGCCTGGGTGCGGGGTGAGATTCCTATGAAAGAGGCGCATCAGGCGGCTTTTGCCTCCAACGCCGCTGCCAAAGGCCTGCCTGATGCGGCCCGGTTTGCCGCTCTGGCCGCCGGACAAGCTGTGGCGGTAGCCCACGTGGCGGCGCACGAACTGGGTGCCGCCGCCTACGCGATCAGAGCCGTCAGAGAGTCGGTGGAAGAAGAAGAAAAGGAGAGGGCGGGACATAAAGAATGCCAATGGCAACGGGACCAACTTCCGGATGCGATCCGTGAACTGGTTCTGGATGACCAAAAAGTAAGAAACCACCTCTGCTGGTTTGTTTTCAATGACTGACCGGACGTTAAAAAGTAGCTCCAAATCCTAAGGGGTACCTTCTGATAGTATCCGGAGTCAGCGACAATCCTGTAAGTTATATCCAGAAAAACACCCGATAAAAACGCTTTTTTGCGATCCGTAATTTCGTTTTTTTATACCTTGTCTTTTTGCTGGCGACTATGGCCAGAGGTACCCCATTCGCCCATTTTGTTCACTATCTCCATACTCCATGACCGAAGAATACCAAACGCCCAAAGACCGGGCGTACGTAAACACCTTGCTGAATGCGGCTCCCCAGGAATCGGCGGCCTTCATGAACCTGAAGCACACGGCCGAGCGGGCCGACGGCGTCATTCCGGTCAAGTACCGCGAACTGATGTCGGTGGCCGTAGCCCTGACTACCCAATGCGCCTACTGCATCGAGTCGCACATCCAGAACGCCGTCAAGGCCGGAGCTACCCGCGAGGAGATTGCCGAAACCGTCTTCATTGCGGCCGCCCTGCGCGCCGGGGGGGCTGTTGGCAACGGGCTGATGGCGATGCGCCTTTTTGATGAAGTAAGTCCGGCGAAGCAATGAAGGTAGATACAGGATTGACGACCCAACAAATAGAGGACTTCATCGAATTGGGATACGTCCGGGTGGACCACGCGTTTCCTCGGGCGGTTGCGGATGAATGCCGCCATATTCTGTGGAAAGCAACCCAGCTCGACCCCGAAAAGCCGGAAACGTGGACGCAGCCCGTAATCAGAATCGGAGAAATTGGCCTGGAACCTTTCCGAAAAGCGGCCAATACGGACAGCCTGCATCAGGCCTTTGACCAGCTGGTCCACGACAATTGGCTACCCCGGATGTCCCTGGGTACCTTTCCGATCCGATTTCCGAGTCCGGAGCCCGCCTCCGACACGGGCTGGCACGTCGATGCCAGTTTTGCGGGCGAAAACCCTGGCAACTATCTGGAATGGCGGATCAACAGAAACTCCAAAGGAAGGGCGCTGCTGATGCTGTTTCTGTTCTCGGACGTAACCCAGCGGGACGCCCCTACCCTGATTCGGGAAGGCTCGCATCGCGACGTGGCGAAGCTCCTGGAACCTGAAGGCAAAAAGGGTCTTAGTTTCATGGAACTGGCTCAAAAACTCGACGCATTACCTTCCCGAAGGGAAGTACTGGCTACGGGAGAAGCCGGCACGGTGTACCTCTGCCATCCTCTTTTGGCCCACGCTGCGCAGGATCATCGGGGTACCTTGCCCAAATTCATGGCCCAGCCGCCTCTGCTGACCAAAACAGACTTCAGGCTCGACCAAGAATATGCGTTGCTTTGTCCGGTTGAAAGGGCCATTGTGGATGGATTTAAATACGGAACGTTTTTCTAACCCTACCTATAATTCGGCAGAAGCAGTATCTTGGGCGACAGAAAACTATCCCCCTATTTTTAACCTATTTTATTCTATGAAATTAACCCTACTCCTTAGCCTGATCACTGTTTTTGCGGTCAGTCGCGCCACGGCACAGGACCAGTACATTTTCCCCAGTGGTGGAGGACCTTCTAAACAATTCATTCTGGAAATCGTCAAACTGACCGGTAAGGAGCGCCCCAAGATCTGTTTCCTGCCCACGGCTTCCGGCGACAGCGAACAGGGCATTATCCGCTGGTACGAACTGGTACACGACCTGCCGGTAGAACCTTCGGTACAGAAAGTTTGGATCAGTTCGTACAATCAGAAAGCGTCGTTCGAGGAGGTACTTCTGAATGTGGACGCGATTGTGGTAGGCGGCGGAAACACGCTCAACATGATTGCGATCTGGAAAGCGCAGGGAATCGATAAGGTACTTAAGAAAGCCCTGGAAAAAGGAATCGTACTGGCCGGGGGCAGCGCCGGATCGCTCTGCTGGTTCGACAACGGTACCACCGATTCGCGGCCTGCGGAGTTGAGCGTAGTGGAAGGTCTGGGTTTTCTACCATTCAGTCATTGCCCGCATTATCACAGCGAGGAATACCGTCGTCCGCTGTATTTCAAGAACATCGAAAACGGGATTTTCAAGGCGGGCTACGCCATCGACGATAAAGCGGGTATTATTTTCAAAAACGGCAAAGTATTCAAAGTACTGACCGTCAGCGAAAAAGACAACGCCTACTTTGTTTCCATGAAAAATGGAAAAGTCGTGGAGGAGAAACTGGAAGCCACCCTACTCAAATAAGGTACCCTCCTTGATTCAGCACAGCATAAACAGCAGATTTATAACACGATGGACAAAGTCATCTGGATCGTATTGGCCTTTTTGAAGGGCGCTTTTCTCCCTATTCAGGCGGGCCTCAATACAAGACTGGGCAAAGCGGCGGGAAGTCCGGTCTACGCCTCCATGTTTTCGTTTGTCGTGGGAGCCATCGGTCTGATTATCTACATCCTCCTCACCCGCCAGAGCATCTCTTGGTCCGGCGTCAGGGAAGCACCGGGCTACGTCTGGATCGGGGGCTTGCTGGGAGCGTTTTATGTCACGGTCATTATTCTGGCATTTCCCAAGCTGGGGCCGGGCCTGACGTTCGGTTTGGTCGTGGCCGGCCAGATGATTCTATCCGTAGTACTTGAGCACAACAACATACTCGTCGCGCAGCAGAACCCGATCAATGCCATGAAAATCCTGGGCATCGCCCTGGTCATCGCGGGAGTCATTATCATTCGAAAATTCTGATTTTCCAATTTCACCAAAAATAGGTAATCTGCATCGTCAAATCATTGTTGACGCCAGCCAGGCGACAGTGGTACCTTACTAAATTCATGAACCAATGATCTACATTACGCAACTTATTTATATTCTTGATGGTCAAGAAGAAACCTTCAACGAGTTTGAAGCAGTCGCGATCCCTTTGATTGCGAAGTACAACGGACGCCTTCTGTTTAGAAACCGACCCGCTGCCTCCACCATGATAGAACAAACCATAGAAACCCCCTACGAAATACATCTGGTGGAATTCGACGGTGAGGAAGATCTGGATGCTTTTTTCAAAGATGAGGAACGGAAAAAATATGTCCATTTGAAGGAGCAATCCATCCGATCCGTTTGGCTGCTCAAAGGCGTAAAATTATAAGCCGATGCAGGCATCCGGGAAACGTTGGTTCCATGCCCTGGCATTTGCCCTCACGATGGCGACGGCTTGGGGGCAGCCTTATCGGACAACCCTGCATGTACAACTTCCCGATTCGGTACAGCCAGTCGATATTGACGGAAAACCCACCGTCTACTACGAAATTTACCTGACCAATTTCTCCCCGGATACCTTCCAACTCCATGCGCTGAATGTAGTAGACAGGGGTACCTCCGCCCCTTATTTGGCCCTGCAAGGCCCCATGCTGCAAAAAGCTTTATCCCGTATTGGTTCGCCCAGTCAAGATACCACGACCCGGCTTCTTCCGGGCGCTACGTCGATTCTGTACCTGGAATTTGCTCTGCCCAAACAAACCGTGCCCCAACTGACGCACCTCATTACTTTTCATGCAGTAGGAAAAGAGCATTGGGGCGAATTAACTATTCAGACCGCCGCTTTGAAATGCCTTTCAGGTACCCCGCTGATTTTAGGAAATCCGCTGGCCGGGGGACCCTGGACCGCCGTCTATGATCCGGCCTGGGCGCGGGGACACCGTAGGGTACCTTATACCGTGCACGGGCGGGCCCGCATTCCGGGGCGCTTCGCCATCGACTTTATCAAAATGGATGCCGGGGGGAAATATGCCCACGGGAACGAAGACTTTGTAAAAAATTGGCTAGGGTACGCTACCGAGGTACTGGCCGTGGCTGACGGCGAAGTCACGGCCATCCGGGATGATTTTCCGGAAAGCCCGGCATTATCGGAGCATCCGGAATATAGTGCTGATCAGGCTACCGGCAATTATATCTCCCTGAGTATCGGCACCAATCGGTTTGCCTTTTATGAACACCTGAAACCGAACAGTATTAAAGTAAAACCGGGACAAAAAGTGAAGAAGGGAGAAGTCATCGCTTCGCTGGGCTTCACCGGGCAGACCACCGGGCCTCATTTGCATTTTCACGTTGCCGATTTTGACTCCCCGCTGGGCGCCGAGGGGGTACCTTATGTCTTTGAGGAGTTTGAGGTGCTAGGCTCGTACGATGATTTCGGAAAATTCGGAAAAGCACCCTGGACTCCGGTACCTCCTACCCAACCAACTCTTCGAAATAGGGAACGCCCCGCGCCAAATTCGGTGGTCCGGTTCGGAGCAAACTAGCGTGAGGCGCCCGAAAGAATATTTCCCTCTCTTAGGTATTCAAAACCGAACCGCCGTTGGGATGCAGCACCTGTCCGGTAAAGTAGGAAGCATCCTCGCTCGCCAGAAACACGTAGGCGGGTGCTACCTCGCAGGGTTGTCCGGGACGTTTCAGGGGTACGTCTTTGCCAAATTTCTTCACATGGTCAGCGTCAAACGTGGACGGAATGAGCGGCGTCCAGATCGGCCCCGGCGCTACGGCGTTGACGCGGATGCCTTTTTCGGCCAGATTGCCCGACAGTGAGCGCGTAAAGGTCACGATGGCACCTTTGGTCGAAGAGTAGTCTAGCAGTCCTTCGCTGCCCCGGTACGCCGTGACGGAGGTAGTATTGATGATGGCATCGCCTTCCTGCAAGTGCGCCAGCGCAGCCTGCACAAAGTGGAACATCGGAAATACATTAGTCGCGAAGGTACCCTCCAGTTGCTCGGTCGAGATGTCGCGAATATCGTCTTTCGGGTGTTGTTCGGCGGCGTTATTCACCAGAATGTTGAGCCCGCCCAGTTCCTTTACTGTTTTCTCGACGGCCTGCTTGCAGAAACTTTCCTGGCGGATATCGCCTTTGAGCAAAAGACACTTTTTGCCCTCCGCTTCTACCATCGCCTGTGTATCTTTGGCATCCTGCGTTTCTTCGAGGTACACGATGGCCACATCGGCTCCTTCGCGGGCGAAGTGCACGGCCACGGCGCGACCAATGCCGCTATCGCCGCCCGTGATGAGGGCTACTTTTCCGTCCAGCTTGCCGCTGCCCCGGTAGCTATCGCGGATCACGACGGGTTCGGGATCCATTTTTGTCTCGCGGCCCGGCTGTTGATTCTGGGTTTGTCCCTTGGTATTGATGTTAAAGTCCATGAGTTGGTGTAGGTTTAGTTGTTAAATGGGGTAGGTAGAAAACTTTGTGCCAGGACGGGCAAGATGGCGGTACCACATTTTGTACCTTTGTATATGACATTCGACGATCTCAACCTCACCCGGCCCCTGCTCAACGCCCTTGGCGATCTGGGTTTTATAGAGCCGACCCCCATTCAGCAAAAAGTATTTTCGGCCGTGATGTCGGGACGTGACGTGTGCGGCATTGCCCAGACGGGTACCGGCAAAACCCTGGCCTACCTCCTGCCCATGCTACGGCAGTGGCAATTTTCCAAGGAAAAACTACCCCAGCAGTTGATTCTGGTGCCCACGCGTGAGCTGGTGGTGCAGGTGGTGGAAACCATTCAGCAACTAAGTACCTACACCAATCTGACGGTGGTGGGCGTATACGGCGGCGGTAACATCAAAGTGCAGATGGCCGAACTGGCGGGGGGGGCGGACGTGGTGGTCGCTACGCCCGGACGCCTGATCGATCTGGTGATGAACAAAACGCTGAAACCGAAAGGCATCAAAAAACTGGTGATCGACGAAGTGGACGAAATGCTGAACCTCGGCTTCCGTGCCCAGTTGAATACAGTACTCGACCTTCTGCCGCCCAAGCGGCAAAACCTGCTCTTTTCGGCCACGATGACCGAGGAAGTAGAGTCGCTGATGGCCGTACATTTCAATAATCCGCTGCGCATCGAGGCCGCGCCCGTAGGTACCCCCCTGGCCAGCATTACGCAGAAAGCCTACGAGGTACCTAATTTTTATACCAAAATCAACCTGCTGAAAAAGCTGGTCACTCAGGATCTTGACATGACCAAAGTGCTGGTTTTCGTCAGTACCAAGAAACTGGCCGACCAGCTATTCGACGAAATGGAAAACCGTTTTCCCGACCAGGTAGGGGTGATCCATTCCAACAAGGCGCAGAACAACCGTTTCGAAACCGTGCGTAAATTTCAGGAGGGCGAAGACCTGGTGCTGATCGCCACCGACATCGTGGCGCGAGGACTGGACCTGACGGGCGTGTCGCACGTTATCAATTTCGACCTGCCCGAAGAACCCGAAAACTACATCCACCGCATCGGCCGCACGGGCCGCGCCGACCAGGAGGGTATCGCCATCAGTTTTATTTCGGAGCGGGAAAAGGAATTTCAGGAGAAAATCGAGGAGCTGATGAACTACGAAATCCCCAAGGTACCCCTACCCGAGGATCTGGAAATCTCGGAAGTACTGACTCCCGACGAAGAACCACAAATCCAGATGAAAAATGTGCTGATCAAAGCGCCCAAACGCGAAGAAGCAGGACCGGCTTTTCACGAAAAACTGGAGAAGAACAAGAAAGTGAACGTGCGGCGGGACATCGCCGCCGAGAAGATGGCCAAGTACGGGCGTCCGATCCGGCGGGGAGCGAAGAAGAAAGGAAAGTAGATTTGAGATATGAATTATGAGATATGAGATTTTTAAGTCTCGGCTTTTATGGCATCTTCTACCCGATCGATAACTATTACAAAGTACAGCACGGGTGAATCTTCGTCTCAGGAAGATGCGCTGTCGGTGGAGGAGCCGTTGGAAATCGGGGTTCGCTTTGGCTTGAATCTGGAACCCAAAAACCTGTCCGTGACCATGCGGACGCCCGGCCACGACGAAGAGCTGGCACTGGGTTTTCTGTTGACCGAAGGCATCATTTCCAGTTATGAACAGGTAATTGGCACGGTGCAGGACGAAGAAAACCGCATCACCGTGATTCTCCACGAGGAGGTACCCTTCGATCCAAAGCAATTTGAGCGGCACATCTATACCACCTCGAGTTGCGGCATCTGCGCCAAATCGTCCATTGAAGCCGTGCGGGTACAGGGTACCCTACCCCACGCTCCCCAAAATTGGTCGGTCGAAGCCTCAACACTTTACCCGTTGCCATCGTTATTACGAGAACGGCAGGCTGATTTTGAAAGCACGGGCGGTTTGCATGCGGCTGCGTTATTTTCGCAAACTGGTGAATTTCTGTATTTACGGGAAGATGTAGGTAGGCATAACGCTCTGGACAAACTGATCGGTCATGCCCTGCAAACGGAAAGGTACCCTTTGCAAACCCAGATTCTGCTGCTGAGCGGACGAGCCAGTTTTGAACTGATCCAGAAAGCTACCCTGGCGGGTCTTTCGTTTGTTGCCGCCGTAGGGGCGCCTTCGACGCTGGCCGTGGAACTGGCCCGGGAAATGAACATCACGCTGGTTGGTTTTCTGCGAAACGAGCGCTTTAATGTGTATACAGGCGAGGAGCGGGTAAAAGGGTAAGGGGAAAGTTTCTCCTACTAGCTCTTCGGGAGGCTAAAGCCGCCCGGCATTGCTAGCTATGGCTTTTCTTGATTCTTTCGCACATGACACCCTTGCCCATTAACCGTTGACCTTTATAAACCCAAAATACGAACCATGTCATTACCTGCCGCCGAAAACCCCGCCAAGCTTACCAATAATATAAAACTCGACGAACCCCGCACCGTAGCTGCGGGCATGACCGCCGTGGCCGTGGCTCTCAAAATGGTAGTGGAAGAAGCGGGCGTGGTGCGCGGCAACAAGGCTTTACTCAAAATGAACCAAAAGGACGGTTTCGACTGTCCGAGTTGTGCCTGGCCCGACCCTGATTTCAAGCGCTCTCCGGTGGCCGAATATTGTGAGAACGGGGCTAAAGCCCTTGGGGAAGAAGCTACTGACAAAGCACTGTGGGCCGATTTCTTTGCCCAAAATTCGGTGTACGATCTGTCGTTATTATCCGATCTGGAAATAGGTAAAAAAGGCCGACTGGCCGAACCCATGTACCTTCCCAAGGGAGGTACCCATTACCAGCCGATCAGCTGGGCGGACGCTTTTCAAAAAGTAGCCGATCACCTCCACGCGCTGGAATCGCCCGATGAAGCGATTTTTTACACCTCCGGCCGGGCGAGCAACGAGGCGGCCTTTGCGTACCAGCTTTTCGTGCGGGAGTACGGTACTAACAATCTGCCCGACTGCTCCAACATGTGTCACGAGTCGAGCGGGGTGGCGCTGAGTGAGTCGCTGGGCATTGGCAAGGGTACGGTGATGCTGGAAGATTTTTACGACACCGACATCATCATGATTATGGGCCAGAACCCGGGCACCAACCATCCCCGCATGATGACCGCTCTGCAAAAAGGCAAGCGGAATGGTGCCAAAATCATCGCCGTCAACCCCCTGCACGAAACCGGGCTGGTGGGTTTCAATGATCCCCAAACGGTAAAAGGAATACTGAGTCTTGATAATAAGCTAGCCGAATTATTCGTCCAGATCCGCATGAATGGCGACATGGCGTTTCTTCAAGTGGTAGCTCGCTTGCTTCTCGACGAAGAGGAAAAAGCCCCCGGCACCGTGCTGGACCAGGATTTTATTAAAAACAAAACTTCGGGCTACGAAGCCTACGCGGCGCATTTGAAACAGCAGGATGTGAACGCACTGGCCGAACTCAGCGGGGTACCTTTGGCCAAAATCCGGGAGGTAGTCGAATTAATAAAAAACAAAAAACGTATCATCATTTGTTGGGCCATGGGCCTGACCCAACATGCCAACTCGGTGGAGACGCTGAAAGAGCTGGTGAATGTGCTGTTGCTCAAAGGCAGCGTCGGCATACCCGGAGGGGGTACCTGCCCGGTGCGCGGCCATAGCAATGTGCAGGGCGACCGCACCATGGGCGTCTGGGAACAGGTCAAGCCCGAATGGCGCGAGAACATCCGTGAAGTATTTGGCTTTGAGGTACCTGAGAAGAAGGGTTACGACACCGTAAATGCCATCCGCGCCATGCACGACGGCAAGGCGAAGGTTTTCTTTGGGCTGGGCGGCAATTTCCTTTCGGCCACGCCCGACACGAATTATACCGCGAAAGGGCTGCGGCAATGCAAGCTCACGGTTCACATTTCCACCAAACTCAACCGCAGCCACCTCGTCCACGGTGAGGAAGCGCTGATTTTGCCCACGCTGGCCCGCAGTGATCAGGATATCCACGACGGGACCGAGCAGTTTGTGACCTGTGAGAACTCCATGGGCGTCATACAGGCTTCGCGGGGGGTACTTGAACCCATTTCAAATCAACTGCTGAGTGAGATCCGGATCATCTGCGGCGTAGCTCAGGCTACCCTGGGCAAAGATTCCAAAGTCAACTGGGCGCAGTATGGCCACCATTACGACAACATCCGCAACGACATCGCCCGGGTTATTGAAGGTTGTGAAGACTTCAACCGCAAGGTACGTCAACCCGCAGGGTACTACCTACCCAACTCGGCCCGGCACGGGGAGTTCAAGACTGCTACCGGAAAGGCGATGTTCAACGTCGCTGAAGCGACCGCGCCGAAGCCCGGTCCCGGCGAATACCTGATGATGACCATCCGCAGCCACGACCAGTTCAATACGACCATCTATGGCCTGGAAGACCGCTACCGGGGTGTCCACAACGAACGTCGGGTGGTATTCATGAATATTCAGGATATTATCGAAGCGGGCTTCTCCTCGGGCGACATCGTGGATGTGTACAACAATCACGGCGGCCGGGAGCGCGTGGCCCGTACCTTTGTATTGGTGGCCTACGACATTCCGAAGCGTTGCATCGCCACCTACTTTCCCGAAGCCAACGTGTTGGTACCCATTGATACTATTGCCGAGCACAGTAATACGCCAATTTATAAGTCGGTTCTGGTGAAGATCAGAAAATCTGGGAGTTTTTGAGTTATAGCAAATTCTGCTTTTAGGGGTCTCAACTCCTGGTTTTTGTAAAAATATCATTATTTCGCGTTCCAGAACTTTAGAACTTTGCCATTCTAGCACCCGTAAGCGATACATGAATTCTCCCCAAGAAACACAACCCAACAATCCTCTCCATGGGGTAAAACTGGAAGACATACTCAATTACCTGGTCGCTACCTACGGTTGGGAAGAATTGGGCGAAATAATTCAGATTCGTTGCTTTACGCACGATCCCAGCATCAAATCCAGCCTGAAATTCCTGCGTAAAACGCCCTGGGCGCGAGCGAAAGTGGAGGAGCTTTATCTAGTGGACAATTGACAGTGGACGGTTGACAGTGTAGGATAAGAAAACCACTATCCTCTGTCAACCGTCCACTGTCAACTCATTTCACGGTCATTCTGAAAATCGTCGACGTGTTGTAGGTTTCGCCGGGACGCAGCACTACCGATGGGAATTGGGGCTGATTGGGAGAATCGGGGTAATGTTCGGTTTCGAGGCAGAAGCCCATCCGCTTGGTGTAGGTTACGCCTTTGCCGCTCACGGCTCCGTTCAGGAAATTTCCCGTGTAGAACTGTACGCCTGGTTCGGTGGTAGATACCTCCAGCGTCCGGCCGCTTTCGGGATCGGTTACCGTAGCCACCTTCAGCATACTTTCGTCGGCGCGGTTGATCACCCAGCAGTGATCATAGCCTCCGCCCATTTTGATTTGCTCATCACTCGTTTCGTCAATGCGCGCACCAATAGGCTTGGGCGTTCTGAAATCGAAGGGGGTACCTTCCACTGGAATCAGCTTTCCAATAGGAATCAGGGTAGCGTCTACGGCCACCAGGCTATCGGCTTTGATACTCACCTCGTGAGCCAGCACGTCGCGCTTCATGCCCGTCAGGTTGAAGTAGCAATGGTTCGTGAGGTTTACCACAGTGGGCTTGTCCGTTGTGGCCAGGTAGTCGATTTTCAATTCGCCGCTGTTGGTGAGCGTGTACGTGACCGTCACGTCGAGTTTGCCGGGGTACCCTTCTTCCATATCGGCACTGGTGTAGGTGAGTTTGAGCCCCACGGTCGAATCGCCTTGTATTTCCTCGGCTTTCCAGATTTTCTTATCAAATCCTACGGTACCTCCGTGCAGGTGGTTGGGGCCATTGTTGGTCACCAGCGGGTAGGTTTTTCCGTCCAGTGTAAACGATCCCTTGGCGATGCGATTCCCGTAGCGCCCTACCAGGGCACCGAAGAACGGGTTGTTTTTCACATAGGCTGATAGCGAATCGAAACCCAGCACTACATCGGCCATCTGCCCGTTTTTGTCGGGAGCCATCCATTTGGTAATAATGCCACCGTAGTTGGTAATCTGTACCACCATGCTGTCCGCGTTGGTGAGCGTGTACAGATCGGCCGACTGACCGTCGGCCAGGGTTCCGTAGGCTTCTTTGGTAATGGTGGGCTTCATGGTTTGGGTATCTTCAGTTTTGGATTGACAGTTTAAAAAAAAGACGCTCAGCAAGGCGAAAGCGACATAGGAAATCATGCCTCTGGCTGACTTTGGTTCATGGGGTTTTGTGTTCATAAACAAGGGTAGTTGGGGTTTGGGAGATATGAATTATAGGATTGTTACGAAACCAGCTCGGAGGTACCTTTAGTTATATTGACACGGTAACAGGGAAGGTCGATGCCGAATTCGGCGTGGTAGGCGGCCTTCATGACCGTTTCGAACGCATCTACCCCCGAGCGACGCACGAGGTTGATGGTGCAGCCGCCGAAGCCGCCACCCATCATACGGGCGCCCGCCACATCGGGGTTGGGGCGGGTTTGGGCTACCAGAAAATCCAACTCGGGACAGCTTACCTCGTACTCATGCTGTAGGCCGTCGTGGGTAGCGTACATTTTTTTACCAAATCCTTCCAGGTCTCCTTCCAGCAGTAGTTCACAGGCCTGCTGTACACGCTCGATTTCTTCGGTCATGTATTTACAGCGGCGGTACACAGTGGGGCCCAGTTCGGCTTCATGCTGCTTGACCAATTCCGGGGTAGCATCACGCAGGCTGTGCATATGGGGATGATACTTGTGCAGGATGGCCACGCCCTGCTCGCACTCCTGACGCCTAAGGTTGTACGCCGAATCGGCCAGCGAGTGTTTTACCGTTGTATCACAGAGAATCAGCAGGTACTCGTCCATCGGAAAGGGAAAGTACTCGTATTCCAGCGAGCGGCAATCCAGCCGGATGACCGATTGCGACCGTCCGAATACTGACGCAAACTGATCCATGATACCACAGTTGACGCCTACATATTCATTTTCAGCTTTTTGGGCCATTTTCACAATTTCCAGCCGATCGAGCCCTAATCCGAACACTTCGTTCAGGGCAAAAAGCAGGCAGCATTCCAGGGCCGCCGAGGAAGACATGCCGGCCCCAACGGGTACGTCACCGCCAAAAGACGCTTGAAAACCGGAAATTTCAATCCCACTTTTCTGCAATTGATCCAGCACCGAAAGCTGGTAGTAGGGCCACTCCTGCGCGGGCTTGGAAAGATTCCCCAACCGGAACGAGTAGGTCTTGTCCAGATCCACCGCATGCAACTGCACTTGGTCGTCGGTGCGGGGGCTTATGGCAAAGTAGACGGCCTTGTCGACACTGGCGGGCAGAACGAAGCCCGCATTGTAGTCGGTATGCTCACCGATCAGGTTGATTCGGCCCGGTGACCGGAACAAACGGGGTGTTTCATTAAATTGCTCCACAAAGGCCTCCCGAATGCGGTCGGCGGTCGAGATCAGGGTTTTTTCCATAAGATTCAGTTTCAATAATCAACGGTGGGGCAGGTTGTCAGTAGCCGCGTGTCAGATCGACTTCACTCTCAATCGCCTTCCCGTTTTCCAGATTTTCCACATTGCGCAGAAACAAATCGACCTTGCCCACATCTTCATCGGCCTGCCCTCCACCCGTATGCTGGGTCAGAATCACATTGGGCAGAGTCCAAAGCGGGCTATCGTCCGGCAACGGTTCCCGTTGGGTCACGTCGAGTACGGCACCACTCAGCTGACCGCTTTTCAAGGCTTCGATCAGGGCGGCCTCATCGGTGGTATTGCCGCGCCCCACGTTGGCATAGATGCTGCCGGGCCTCATGGCGGCGATGACTTCACGATCCACAAAATTGTCTGCCGTACCAGGTAAAGTATTCACCAGGATATCCACCGTGGGTAGTTCGGCCAGCAGTTCTTCTTTCGTGTGCAGCTCGGCCCTGGGGGAGGTGCGAGCGAGTGTTTTCACCTGACAACGGAATCCATCCAGAATAGAGCGTGTGGCCATGCCAATGGTACCACTGCCCAACACCACCACCTTGCTACGGTCCAGCAGCCCCAGGTGAGGGCGCATGGTGTGGCCCACCCACTGTTTGTTTTGTTTCAAAAGGGTAAGGGCGTCGATCCCCCTCAATAGGGCCATCAGTCCACCCACGATAGTTTCGGCGCAGGGACGGGCAAACCAATCACCCATATTGGCCGTCCGGGCTTCCAGGTGCAGGTGTTTGTACTTGTCAAATCCCGCTGAATCGAGTTGCCAGAATTCCAGTGATTTATTTTTCCCACTCAGCCATCCGGCTGGCACATTTCCCAGAACCCACTGAGCCTGACCGAACTTCTCCAAAGCCTCGGCTTCGGTGTCGTCAGTCTCCCGAAATACCACCGTATGTTTACCGGAAAACGCACTTTGCAGTTTCTTCCTAAGGGTAGAATCGAGGGTTGAGTGAATGTAAATTTGCATTATCTTTATTGGTTAAAGAGCGGCAAACGGCCGTTATTACCCACAAGTCTACAAAGATTTTCTGTAAAATGATTGGTAACTCCGTTGATGACGGCTCACTGAGGTTCTAAACCTTCTACCAATCCGACTGCAAATCGCACTTTATGCCCTTACCCGGAAACCTTGCTATGAAAAGACGTTCCCTCCGAACCCATAGAGTCCCCCAAACCATCGACATCATCCAGCCCCGGCGGGCGGTGCTCCGGTACTGGTTCAGCCTATGCTTATGCGCCTGTTTCCTCCTGGCAGAAAGTACCCCTGCCCTGTCGCAGGTACCCGGCCGCTGGCAAGGTACCGCCGAAGTCAACGGCAAACCACTGCTCATTCTTTTTGATATTTCATCCCCCGAAACAGGAGTGTTTTCCGCTACCATGGATGTACCCGCCCAGGGCGCAAAGGGGCTACCCTGTGACGAGGTAAAAAGTCAGGGGGATAGCCTATTTATTACGATAAAAATGATTGGGGGCCGTTATTTGGGGCGGTTCAACGCCGATCGTTCGGCCACCACGGGTACCCTCCGGCAGGGTAATTTCACCACGGCTCTCGACCTGAAACGAACGGGCGATGCGCTGGCTCTCAACCGCCCCCAAACACCTAAGCCGCCTTTCCCGTACGCCAGTGAAGACGTCGAATATGACAATCCGGACAAAACCGTCCACCTGGGAGCTACCCTCACCCTTCCGGCGGGCGCAGGGCCGTTTCCGGCCGCGATTCTTATCAGTGGCAGTGGGGCGCAGGACCGGAACAGTACCTTGTTCGGACACAAACCTTTTTGGGTGATCGCCGACTACCTCACGCGCCGGGGCATCGCCGTGCTGCGCGTGGACGACCGGAATGTGGGCCAGTCGACGGGTCCGGCCCAGGGTACCTCGGCCGACTTTGCGCAGGACGTCATTACCAGCCTTGAGTTTCTTAAAAATAGAAAGGACATTGACCCGAAGAAAATCGGCTTGATCGGCCACAGCGAAGGCGGGATGCTTGCCCCCATGGTGGCGGTGGAACGGCCCAAAGATGTGGCTTTCATCGTGTCACTGGCTGGGCCGGGTGAGAAAATCACGGACCTCATGGTGCAGCAAAACGTCGCTACTCTGAAAAGCATGAAGGTTTCCGATCCCATTGCCGAGGGCTACGGTACTATGATGGGCGCGATGATTGGCGCGGCCAGTACCGAACCCGACACGGCCAGTGCTTACCAGAAAGCCACCACTGCTTTCTACGCCTGGCGAGCCACCGTGCATCCCAACGTGGCGGCCATGCTGACGGGCGTCGCCGATAGCAGCGGGGTAGGTAAATACATCCGTACGGTTGTCAATTCGCTGCGCAAACCCTGGGAACGCTACTTCTATGCCTACGATCCCACCGACAATCTGACCCGGCTTACCTGTCCGGTTCTCGCCCTGAACGGCGGAAAGGATATTCAGGTACTCGCCGGGCCCAATCTCGCCGGATGGGAAACAACGTTGAAAAAAGCAGGAAACAAGCACGTGACTGTACAGGAATTGCCCGGCCTCAACCATCTTTTTCAGCATTGTACCACCTGCACCGTGGCCGAGTACGGCGAACTGACCGAAACCTTCGATCCCGAAGTCCTGAAACTCATGACCGACTGGATTACGGCGGTAGTTCTGCCCTGACAACCGTCGAGTCGACCGATCGAACGGGTTTTTATTTGCTAACAAATCAGTTGCATCCCTCATCTTTGTACTCTACTTTGCGTGGCACAACAACCTGCAACCTATTATGGAAAACGAATTATTGAATGAGGTACCTTCCCTGGATTTGCACGACTTTACTTCGGGCGATCCGGCGGTCAAGGATAAATTTGTGGCCGACCTGGGTGCGGCTTTCAATACCATCGGTTTTGTGGCCATCAAGAACCACGGCCTTACCGAGGAAATGCGCACGAAGCTCTACGAAGTAGTAAAACGTTTCTTTTCACTCCCCGAAGAGGAAAAAAAACAATACGAGCACGAGGAGCTTTTCGGACAACGAGGGTACATTGGCAAAGGAAAGGAAACCGCCAAGGGTTTCAAGGTAGCCGATTTGAAGGAGTTTTACCATGTCGGCCAACCCGAGCCCGCCGAAGGCATGGCGGGTAACGTTTTTCCCGAGAACATGCCTGAATTCGAGGCCTACACTACGCTGGTGTACCGGACTTTTGAAAATACAGGTCGTGCCCTTTTGCAAGCCCTGGCGCTGTACCTCAATCTGCCCGAACATTATTTTGATGACAAAGTAGAAAAAGGCGACAGCATCCTGCGGGCTTTGCACTATTTTCCAATTCCCAATCCCGATGCCCTGCCCGAGGGCGCGGTACGGGCGGCGGCGCACGGCGACATCAACCTCATCACGCTGCTGATGGGCGCAAGCGCCGAGGGCCTGGAAGTACTGCGCCGCGACGGAACATGGATACCCATCACTGCCCTACCCGACCAAATCGTGGTGAACGTGGGCGATATGCTGGATCGGTTGACCAATCACAAATTGAAGTCCACCATCCACCGCGTGGTAAATCCACCCCGCGAAAAAATGGGCAGTTCGCGCTATTCCATCCCCTTCTTCATGCACCCCAGGGGCGACATGAATCTTACTTCCCTGGAAAGCTGTATTGATGCCGAACATCCTAAACTGTACGTGGATATGACGGCTGGCGAATTTCTAGACGAACGCCTGCGGGAATTGGGGCTAAAAAAGAGTTAGGAGGGAAAGTGGAGAGTGGTTGCATCCTATCCACCACCTTAGTACCTTGACATACTTTTCCCCCGGTTCATGCGTCGTATTCGGTATATCATTTTCCTCAAAGATGTGCTCATCCTGGCCTTTACCGCTTTTGGCGGGCCACAGGTGCATCTGATGATGATGATCGACCTACTGGTAATCAAGAGACGCTATCTGACCGAGGAAGAACTGCTGGAATTGCAGGCGCTATGCCAGATTCTGCCCGGCCCTACTTCCACGCAGACCATCACCGCACTGGGCTTCAAAATCGGTGGGCCGGGCTTGGCTTACCTCACGGTGCTGGTGTGGTCGCTGCCCGCCATGACCCTGATGACCGTGGCGGCATTAACCATATACTTTCTCGAAAAAAGAGAAATCTCGCTCGGTTTCACCCGGTTTGTCGGACCCATGGCCGTGGCCCTGTTGATGCACGGTGGCTACCGGATTGCCCGCCGGGTGGTACACGATCAGCAGGGCTGGCTGCTGCTGATCAGTTCGGCTACTGTGGCCTACCTTTTCCCTTCACCCTTTATGACTCCCATCGTGATCGTGATGGGTGGCGTAGTAGCTTCACTCAATTACCGCAAACAGCCCCGGATGGAAAAAACTCCAATGCGGATCGAATGGTCCAATTTCATTCTTTGGCTGGGTGTGCTGGTGGGAGCGGCGGTGCTGGGGGCCATTACCAAATCGCTACCCGTGCGATTGTTCGAGAACTTCTACCGCAACGGCAGCCTGGTGTTCGGCGGCGGACAGGTCCTGATTCCGATGTTGTACAACGAGTTTGTGGAGTTCAAGCACTACCTCACCCAGGAAGAATTCCTGACAGGCATGGCCCTGACCCAGGTGGTACCCGGCCCGGTGTTCTCCATCTCGACCTACGTGGGGCCATGTCCATGCAGCACCAGGGCGTTAGCGGGCAGATCATCGGTGCGTTGGTGGCTACGGTCGGGATATTCCTGCCGGGTACCTTTCTGATTTTCTTTGTCTATCGTTTCTGGGATCAGCTCAAAAAATACCGGGGTATCCGCGCTTCGCTGCAAGGCGTCCACGCCACGAGCGTCGGATTGACGCTGGCGGCGGCCGCCACGATTTTTGTACCTATGGCCACAAGCTGGCTTCCCCTTCTGACGGTGTTAGGTACCCTGGCGTTGCTTTTTTATACGAAGCTACCTCCTTATGTTTTGATTTTGGGAGGTTTGGTTTTGGGAATAATTTTTAGTTGAAACAGCGGCTTGTCAAACCACGTTATTCTCTGCATACTTCCGGGAAATACTTGCGTTTTCATCCGAAAAGCTTCAAATTTGACAAACATTCACCCTGAGCAATGAAACTTCACTTTCCCATCGTTCTCGAACAGGACGAAGACAATATCTTCATCGCTTCGTGTCCCACTTTCGAAGGCTGCCACTCGTATGGAAAAACGGTTGAAGAGGCTATGATTAATATCAAAGAGGTAATCGAGCTTTGCCTGGAAGAACAGTCCATAGAGTCGTACAATCAATTTGTCGGTTTCAGGGAACTTGAACTCGAAGTAACCTAGTGGGTAGGCTACCCACCATTTCCGGAAAAGATTTTCTCCGACTACTTCAAAAGAATGGTTTTGAAGTAGTGAGGGTTAAAGGTTCCCACCACCGCATGAAGCATCGGGATGGTCGTGTCACAACTGTTCTCGTTCACAAAAACGACGATCTTCCAAAAGGCTTGCTGCATAAAATCATCCGGGAAGACCTCAAAATCACTTTGGAGGAGTTTGAGACTTTGATCGCTGAATGAGTGAACGTAGCTCCGCCACCTCTTCCCTCAGAATCTTCACTTCTTCATTCTTCTTCTCCAACGCCACCACGTACAGCGTCAACTCCTCGATTTTCTCTAACAGCTTGGCATTGAAAGCCGTGGCTTCCATACCCTCCGCCACCATTTTCTCCGCCGAAGGTACCCCCGGCAGGTGCTTATTCTTTTTCACAAAATCCTCCACTTCGCCCAAAGGCCGCAGCGCGTAGTCTTCTTCAAATACCTTATCCGACCAATCGGCCACGCTCGCTACCTGCACGCGCGGCTGTGCCAGGATCAATTTGCCTTGCTTGTTGACGGTGAGGTACTGCCCGGCGTGGGGCAGGTAGGTCCCTAGGAGGCTGGGAATTTGCACAGTCATTTCGTCACTCCCCAGCACCAGCGTTTTTTCCGTACCAATGGGAATTTCTGCTCCCAGGCCGAGGGCCAGACTCTCATGCTCATTAAAGTGCAGGAAGGGTTGATTTTTGAGCATCATCGAGTTATCGTAGGCCACGAAGTTCATGTTTCCTCGAAGGGTGAAGCGCTCGTTGGGGTAGGCCGTGCCGATGCCAACTTTGACATGAATAGTGTCGCCGAGTACGAGGCCGTCGTTGATGCCCACCAAGGCATTATTGCCTAAAGCAGTGGCACGTTGCAGAGCGTCTTTGTTAGCCCCCGTCGCGTCGGCGTAGATTCCAAGGTAGGTGTTGAAGCTGCCTGTCTTGTTGTTAAGCCCAGCTTGAAAGCCAGTAAAGACGTTACTGCCGCCGGTCGTGTTGCTAAACCCGGCTTGAAAGCCCGTGAATAAGTTGCCAATGCCGGTTGTATTGGAATAGCCTGTGAAGCCGCCCAGAAAGACATTTTCGCGTCCGGTCGTATTTACCCTCCCGGCCACTAAGCCAGTAAAGACGTTATTGAGGCCAGTCGTGTTGTAGCCTCCCGCGTAGGCTCCTATGAAGACGTTACCGCGGCCGTCTGTATTGGCTTTCCCTGCTTCAACTCCCGTAAACACGTTGGTATGACCGGTCGCGTTGAATTTCCCTGCTTCATATCCCGTGAACACGTTGGCATAGCCGGTCGTATTGGAGTAGCCGGCGTAGGTACCTGTGAAGACGTTGTGAGAGCCGATCGAGTTGTTGTTTCCGGAGTAGCTGCCCGTAAAGACATTTTCAGCGCCAGTCGTATTGCTTTGTCCAGCCTGGTAGCCCGAAAATACGTTGTAAGAACCCCGGAACGTGGCTGAGTAGATGTTATCGGGGCCAATCAGCACGTTTTTTGATCCGTTTCCGGCAATGGGTTCCGAAGAGGTGACGACCGTGTTTTGGGCTAGCAAAGCGGAAGAAAACAGTAACAATAGGGAGCAGGGCAGCCCCAACAAGTAGCGTGTAGAAAACATAGTAGGTGTTTAGATATAGCGTTTGATTTTCAGTGTTAGCCCAAGTAGATTTTTAACAATTATACGTAATATCTTTTGTAAATGCAGGTACCTAGTGTAGAACCGATAACAAATAGAACCCTGCTCAAAATAGAGTTACCACGCCAGCCCTGTCGTTGCAATCCTCCCGCTTATTTCCAAACTTTGGCAAAACAATTATCGGCTTTCAACGACATGAGAAAAACCCTACTGCTGCTGTCCTTTTCAATTCTTGTTATTAAAACCACCCACGCCCAAACCCAACCCGAATTCCTGCGCCTAAATGCCGTGCAGCAGGCCTGGGTCGATTCGGTGTTCAAGAGCCTGACGCCTGACGAGCGCATTGCGCAGCTCATCATGGTGGCCGCTACGTCTGATACCAAACGATCGTTGATCGACACGGTCCGCAGCAATCCGGCTTATGTGACGAAGCTGATTCAGGAAAACAAAGTCGGGGGTGTAGTATTTTTTCAGGGCGGGCCGATGCCGCAGGCGCGGCTGACCAATTATTACCAATCCATCTCGAAGGTACCCCTGCTGGTGGCGATGGACGCGGAGTGGGGCCTCGCCATGCGCATCGACAGTACCGTAAGGTACCCCTACCAGATGACACTAGGCGCGATCCAGGGGCACGACGATTTGATTTTCGATATGGGTGCCCAGTTGGCGCGGCAGATGAAACGATTGGGTGTACACGTCAACTTCGCACCCGTGGCTGATGTCAATAATAATCCCAACAACCCGGTCATTAACTTCCGTTCGTTCGGGGAAAATAAGTACCGCGTAGCGGAGAAAGCATTAGCCTACATGAAAGGAATGCAGTACAACGGTCTGCTCACGAGCGCCAAGCACTTCCCCGGCCACGGGGACACGGGTACCGACTCGCACTACGACCTACCCCTGATTCCCAAAACACTCACCCAGCTGGATTCGCTGGAGTTGTACCCTTTCAAAGAACTGATCGATCACGGATTGGCGGGTACCATGATTGCCCACCTGAGCATTCCGGCACTGGACAGTACGCCTAACCTACCCTCTACCCTATCGAAACCCATCGTGACCAAACTGTTGCAGGATGAGCTGGGCTTCAAGGGGCTTATCTACTCCGACGCCATGAACATGAAGGGCGTAACCAAGTACTTCTCCGAGGGCAAGGCCGACGCCATGGGTCTAGAAGCGGGCATGGATTTGCTGGAATTTACCGAGGATGTACCCAAGGCTATCGCCGAAATTAAGAAATCCATTGCCGAGGGTACCCTTACGCAGGCCGATATCAACGCCCGCTGTTATAAGGTACTACAAGCCAAAGCCTGGGCTGGGTTGAATCATTTCGAATCCGTCGAACTGGAAAATCTGTACGAAGACCTGAATCCTGCCGCCGCCGACCTGACCAACCGCCTGCTGACCGAAAAAGCCCTGACGGTGTTGAAAAACGACGGCAACCTATTCCCCCTCCGTCGCCTGGATAGCCCGAAAATCGCGGCTATTTCGCTGGGGGCTGACTCCATTACGACTTTCCAGAAGACGCTGAATCTGTATACGACCGTCGATTCGTACAGCCTTCCCCGCAGCCCCAGTGCCTCACAACTGGCCGCGTTGGACGCCAAGATCCAAGAGTACGATTTATTACTCGTGGGGGTACATCAGTACAGTATTTCGCCCCGCCTGAACTTTGGCATGACACCCGAAATGACGGCTGTGCTGGAAAAACTTCTTGCCACGGGAAAAGCCGCCGTGACGCTCTTTGGTAATCCTTACGTCCTGAACAAAATCGCACAGCCCGAGCGGGCCAAGGCTATTGTGATGGCTTACCAACTCACGCCCTATACGGAGGATTTATCGGCGCAGTTGATTTTCGGGGCCATTCCCGCCGAGGGACGACTCCCCGTGACGGTCAACGCGCAGTTTCCCTACGGCGCGGGTCAAAGTACCCCGAGCCTGAAACGTCTGAAATATACCATTCCCGAGGAAGTAGGCCTGGATTCCAAGTGGATTACCTACAAGATTGACTCCATCGCCAATTACGCGATCGCCCAGAAAGCCACGCCCGGTTGCGTGGTACAGTTGGCCAAAGACGGCAAAGTGTTTTTCCGGAAAGCCTACGGCAAACATACCTACGAAGGGGCGGAACAAGTAAAAATCAACGACCTGTATGACTTCGCTTCCGTTACCAAAGTAACGGCCTCCACGCTGGCGTTGCTGAGCTTGTACGATCAGGGTAAGTTCGATCTCGACGCCACGATGAAAGACTACCTACCTTTCCTCAAAAAGTCGAACAAAGCCGACCTTCCCTGGCGCAAGGTACTCACCCACAGCGCCCGCTTGAAATCGTGGATACAGTTCTGGCGTGAAGCGCAGAATCCCGATGGTACCTGGAAGAAAAATACATTCAGCACCACAAAATCGGACAAGTACCCTACCTCCGTCGTGGGCGACAGCCTTTTTATCCATAAAAACTACAAGGACGTGATTTACAAATCCATCCGGGATTCGCCGCTGAATCCCGAGGAAGGTTATGTATACAGCGATCTGTCTTTTATCCTCTATCCCGAAGTAGTCAAGAACCTGACGGGTACGAATTTCGAGGATTACCTGAAAGATAATTACTACAAGCCCATCGGTGCCAATTCGCTCACTTTCAATCCCAAAAGATTTTACAAATTGGATGAGATCGTTCCCACCGAGCGGGATACCTTTTTTCGCCAAACGCTACTGCATGGACAGGTACATGACGAAGGTGCGGCCATGTTGGGCGGCCTCAGTGGCCACGCCGGCCTGTTCGGCAACGCCAACGACCTGATGAAGATCATGCAGATGTACCTTCAAAATGGGTACTACGGTGGCAAGCAATACATCAGTCGCGACGCTATGTTCGAGTTTACCCGCTACCAGTTTCCCGAGTTGGGTAGCCGCCGGGGCATCGCTTTCGATAAGCCCAGTTTCCAGTATACCGGCAACGCCCCGCACTACGCCAGCCCGGCCAGTTTCGGCCACACGGGCTACACGGGCATCATGGTCTGGATGGACCCGGTGTACAACCTGGATTTTGTATTCCTCTCCAATCGGGTGTACCCCACGCGGGAGAACACGAAGCTGTATACGCTGAATATCCGCACATCGATTATGGATGCGGTGTATGAGGGGCTGGGGCGAGGAAAAACGGGGATGTAGATATATAGTATGTAAACCCAACGGCATGTGCCCCGGAGGGGCCAACCGTTAATAGCACCATAGGCACAGTCCAACAATACACGCCGGAGGCGTCGCCCGTTAATAGCAAAAATACGAAACCCAACGCCATGCGCCCCGGAGGGGCTGACCGCGTGGGGAGTGCATCTGCACAGGAACTGTTCTTATATTGACAGTCGACCCCTCACGGGGTGAAAATCCGCACAGAAAACGTTTTTCTATTAACGGTTGGCCCCTCCGGGGCGCATATCTACCGGCATTTCGAAATGGTTAGTGTACGGATTGAGAACTTTGTATTTCATTGAAAATTCAGACTAAAACTTCTGCTTTATATATTTAAATTCCTTCAAATCCATGCCCAAACCTGATACCTTTTCTCAAATGTACATTCACGTCGTGTTTGCAGTAAAAGGCAGGGCAAATGTCATTCGGGAAACGCACCGCGAGCAGGTACAACGCTATATAACGGGCATCGTTCAAAACCGTAAGGCAAAGGTGTTGGCCATCTATTGCAGACCGGATCATATTCATATTTTAATCAGCATAAACCCGACAACTTTGGCGGCTGATCTGGTGCGGGATATCAAAACCAATTCCACAATTTTCATCAAAGAGCAGGGCATCGCCCGCAATTTCGCCTGGCAGGAAGGGTATGGAATATTTACTGTGAGTCATTCACAAAAGGATACGGTATATCACTACATTATCAATCAGGCCGAACATCATCGACAGCGTAGCTTCCGGGATGAGTACCTGGCCTTGCTCCAAAAGAACGAAATCGAATTTGACGAAAAATATACCTTCGAGTGGTACGAACACGCGGAATGAATTCCGCTTATCCCGAGTAGCTAATTTTTTTCAGGTCAGCCATTCCGCGTCGAGGGTACCCTAGGGCAGTTTTCCATACTTCTATGCAAGCAAAAACCTCCGCCGGATCGGGAATAGATCCCGATTCGGCGGAGGTACGGGAAGAGGTGTGCTATTTAATTCCAGCCACCACCCAACGCCCGGTACACATTGACCGTGGCGTTCATTTGCTGCAATTTGGTTTCGATTAGGTCGAAGCGTGACTCCAGGGCATCGCGTTGCGTGAGCAGTACCTCCATGTAGTCGGCACGGGCCGAACTGAACAGGTTGTTGGAAATCGTGATCGACTGCGTAAGCGCCTGTACTTCCTGAGATTTCAAATCGTACGTGTTTTGCAGATTGCCAATGTTCGAAAGCTGATTGATCACTTCGATGTAAGCATTCAGTACGGTACGCTCATAGCTGTAAATGGCCTGAATCTGCCGGGCATTGGCACTGTAATACTGGGCTTTTATGGCATTCTTGTTGACCAACGGTCCGGCCAAATCGCCTATCAAAGCCGCCAGCAGTGATTCGGGTAGCCTGGCCAGATATACGGGATTAAACGCCCGGATACCCAGGTCGGCGGACAGTCCCAATGAAGGATAAAAATTGGCCCGGGCTACTTCTACGTCGATTTTAGCGGCAGTAAGTTCCAGTTCGGCCTGCCGGATATCAGGACGGTTCGACAGCAGCTGGATGGGTAGGCCCGCCCTCACTACCTCAGGTACCAGCGTCTCGAAATTGTCGCTGCTGCGGGCTACGTGTTGCGGATAGCGGCCCAGTAAGAAGTTGATTTTGTTTTCAGTCTCCGTAATCCGCTGTTGAATGCCATACTGTAAGCTTTGTGTATTGAGTACCTGCGCCTGGAATCGCTGTACGGCCAGTTCAGTCACCTTCGCGGCTTCTTTCTGCATCCGCACGATTTTCAGCGCGTTATTCTGTATCCCGATATTATTTTGCAAAATGGCCAATTGCGTGTCGAGCGACAGCAATTCGTAATAAGAAGAGGCGATTTCGGCGACGATGTTGGTCGTCGTAAAATTCCGGCCTTCACGGGAAGACAGGTACCTTAGAGCAGCCGCTTTTTTGGCATTACGCAACTTGTGCCAGATATCCACTTCCCAGCGGGCGTATAGGTCTACCACAAAATCGGGCAGCGGATCAGGTGTTTCCAGGCCCGGCTTGATATCCGTGGTAGCTTCGGTAGAGCCGGGATGGGTGTAGCGGGCGGCTTTTTCCACACTCGCCCCGCCGCGCAGGCCTACGAATGGCCTGTATTCCCCGGCTCTTTCCAGTACTTCATTTTGAGAAATGGCAATTTCCTGCAGGGTGATATTCAATTCCTGGTTACCCGTTAACGCGGTATCGATTAGGGCCGTCAGGTAGGGATCGGTGAAATAGGTCCGCCAGCTAAGTTGTCCCGAGTTGGTGGAGTCCAGCGAGCCGTTATAGCTCGCCGGCACTTCCTTATTGACTTCTTTGGTCAGCAAAGCGGGCGTTTTACAGGCCGACACGAATAGTGCGACGGCCGCTACGACCGTGCATTTATATATGAGTTGTTTCGTCATGATTGGTACTTTATTCTGTTATAGAGAAGGCGTCCACCTGATGGACCATGGATTCGCTCAACGGTTCGTCTTCTTCCCCTTTGATCATATTCCGGCCATCGGCCAAATGCGCGAATATGTAGTATAAGCCCGGAATGATAATTACGCCAAAGACGGTACCGAACAACATACCACCCAGGGCGGAAGCGCCAATGGTTCGGTTGCCAATGGCACCAGCTCCCGTAGCAATGATCAAGGGAATCAAACCCGCCACGAAGGCGAACGAGGTCATGAGGATAGGTCGGAAACGTACCCTGGCTCCTTCGATGGCAGCCTCCATAATCGTGGCTCCCTGGTGGCGCTTCTGCACCGCAAACTCCACGATCAGTACGGCATTTTTACCCAATAGACCAACCAACATGATAAGCCCAATCTGGGCGTAGATATTGTTTTCGAGTCCCATGGCTTTTAACAGCATAAAGGAACCAAATACCCCGACCGGAAGTGAGAAAATTACGGCCAAAGGAATGATGAAACTTTCGTACTGAGCCGCCAACACAAAGTACACGAATGCCAACACAATCAGGAACACATAAAGCGACTCATTACCCCGGATCGATTCGTCATAGGAAAGGCCCTCAAAAGCGATGTCGTACCCTTTGGGCAGGGTCGAGGCGGCCACTTCCCGGATGGCTTGAATGGCATCAGCCGTGGTGAAGCCCTTCGCCGGAAGCCCCTGAATGGCGGCCGAATTGTACAGGTTGAAGCGGGTGATCTCATTGGGTCCCTGGCCTTTCTTGAGTTTCATGAACGACGAGTAAGGTACCATTTCTCCCGCATCGTTTTTGACGAAAAGCTTCAATACATCGGAGGGAAGCCTTCTGAAGGCAGGATCGGACTGTACATACACTTTGAAGAACTGATTGAACTTAATGAACCCCTGTTCGTAGGTACTACCAATCATGATGTTGAGGTTCTCCATTGCTTTTCCGATCGACACGCCTTTCTGCATGGCCAGATTATTGTCGATCTCCAGCTCGTATTGCGGGTAATTTGCGGCGAAAAAGGTAAACAAGCCCGTGAGTTCTTTGCGCTTGCTCAAATTTTCCATGAACTCCTTATTGATTTTATCGAATTCCTGGTAGTCCGTATCCGTGTTCTTATCCAGCAGACGCATGGAAAAACCGCCCGATGTACCAAAGCCCGGAATAGCTGGTGGTTCGAAAAATTCGACAACGGCGCCAAGGTTTCTCGATTTTTCCTCTAGCTCTTCCATGATTTCCTTGACATTCTCCTTGCGCTCCGACCAGGGTTTCAGGTTGATCAAACAGGTACCCGCGTTGGATCCCCGCCCTTCCGTCATAATCTCGTAACCGGCCAAAGAAGATACGCCTTCGACACCATCGATTTCCTCACAAATTTTCTGAAGCCGTTGCGAAACCTCGTTGGTTCTTTCCAGGGTAGAACCGGGGGGGTCTGGATAATGGCGTAGATGGTACCCTGGTCTTCGTTCGGAATAAAACCCGCAGGCAGGATGGTATTCTCATAGAATATACCCGCGCAGAATGCTGCTAAAATACCGAACGTAACCACGCGTCGGTTGACTATTCGTCTTAACAAGCCGACGTATTTGCCGGTAAGCTTTTCAAATCCCCGGTTGAAGCTATCGAGCGATTTGGACAGCAGGTTTTTCTTTACTGGCTTTCCATGATTGTTTTTCAATAGCATGGCGCACAGTACGGGCGTAAGGGTGAGAGCCACCACGGCCGAAATAACAATGGAACTGGCCATGGTAATGGAAAACTGTCGGTAGAAAACCCCCACCGGACCCGACATAAACACCAGGGGAACAAATACCGCCGTCATAACCAGGGTGATGGCGATGATCGCCCCACCGAGTTCGCGAAGTACCTCCATGGTAGCCCTGTACGGAGAGAGGTTTTTTTCCTCCATCTTGGCATGCACCCCCTCCACTACCACAATGGCATTATCTACCACGATACCGATTGAAAGTACCAGTGCGAATAACGTAATCAGGTTGATGGAAAGGCCAAAAAACTGCATGACAAAAAACGCACCCACCAGCGATACAGGAACCGCGAGGATCGGAATCACGGTAGATCGCCAGTCACCGAGGAATATGAATACTACCAGGGCCACCAGTATGAAGGCGTCACGCAATGTATCAAGTACCTGCTCAATGGACGTATCCAGAAATTGAGATACATCGTAGCTGATTTTATAGTCCACTCCCGGAGGAAAGGATTTTTTCATGACCTCCAGCTTGGCCTTGACATCCGCAATTACATCATTGGCATTGGTACCATAGTTCTGCTTCAATACAATAGCCGCCGAAGGATGACCGTCGAGGTTGGAATAAATATCGAAGAATTCACTTCCAAGTTCTACGGTAGCTATATCTTTCAAGTGAATGCTTTCACCTTCTGCGTTGGCCCGGATAATGATATTCTCATATTCTTCCGGCTTATTATACCTACCCTTGTAGGTAAGTACATATTCCAGCGATTGGGCCGATATACCCGAACTCTGACCGATCCGGCCCGGACGCCCTACTACACTCTGCTCGGCCAAAGCCTCATTAACATCCTCGACCGAGATGTTATAGGCCCTCATCCGGTCGGGATTGAGCCAAACCCGCATGGCGTACCGGCGGCTACCCAATATCTGGCTCCTGGCTACGCCCCGGGTCCGGTTTATTTCCGGAATCATATTGACGGTGGCATAGTTGAACAGGAATTTTTCATCGATGCTTTTATCCTTTGAATAGAGGTTGACGTACATCAACATACTGGGCTGGATGGGCGTGATGATTACCCCTTCGCGCTGAACCAGTTCGGGCAGAAGCGGCATGACCTGGTCTACCCGGGTCTTGACCCGGATCACCGCGTCGTTGGGGTCGGTGCCGGGTTCAAAAATAATCCGGAGGGTAGCCTCACCCGCACTGGTGGCATCCGTGGCGATGTACCGCATGTCCTGCACCCCGTTGATAGCCTGTTCTAGGGTAATCAGCGTGGATTTGACCAGTACGTCGGCGCTGGAGCCGGGGTAGGCGATAAATATATTGACCGTAGTGGGTGCAATGTCAGGGAACTGGGAGATGGGTAAGCTTCTGATAGCCAAGCCACCCACGAAAATGATTACGACCGATATGACAATAGCAAATACAGGCCGGCGTAGGAAGGAACTAAACATAATATCTTGCTTTTTGGGAGAGTTGAATTATTCCGCGTACAATTCCAACTGAGACAGCATCTTGGTAGGTTGCACAAATTTTGGGTGTATCTTTTCGTTTTCGTGTACCAGCCGCAAGCCTTCGAGCAAGATCTTATCGTCTTTGTTGAGTCCTGACTGAACCACAAAAATGTGCGGCAACTCCGCGGAGATGGTTATTTCACGCGACTTGATCGTATTGTCCTTATCCACCACGTATACGTATTTCTTCTCCAGTACTTCAAAGGTGGCTTTCTGTGGAATGAGCAGCGCGTTTGTATAAGGTACCGTCACCAGCACGTTACCCGTTTCGCCGTGCCGCAGCAGTCCGTTCGGGTTGGGGAAGGTAGCCCGGAAAGCGATGTTACCCGTTTCGTTGTTAAAATCGGCTTCGATGGTTTCTACTTTACCCGTGTAAGGAAACTTCTGATTGTTGGCCATCAGCAGATTCACCTGCTTCATATTGTCCTGACTGGCGCTGGACTTATAGTCCAGGTACTCCGCCTCGGGCACGTTAAAATAGACCCACATCTTGCTGTTATCTGACATGGTGGTCAGCAATTCCCCTTCGTCGACCAGGCTCCCTAGCCGTACCTGGAAGTGATCCATGATACCACTGAAAGGTGCCCGGATTTCGGTGAATCCCAGGTGCACATTGGCCAGCGACAGTTCCGCCTTGGCCTTTTCCAGTTTGGCCTTAGCCATCGCCAGTTCATTTTTCGACACGATGTTGCTGTCGGCGAGTGACTTCGTGTTATTATATTCAATTTCGGCAAAATTCGCCTCCGCTTTAGCTTTCTGCTGTTCGGCCTGGTACAGCATGGGCATGATCTGGAACATAAGTTGCCCCTGCTTGATGTGCTGTCCTTCATCCACGTAAATTTTCTGCAGGTAGCCTTTTTCAAGAGCCCTCAGCTCAATGTGGCTGATGGCATGGATCTGGCAAACGTACTCTTTGGTGATTAGGGTGTCTTTGACGACTGGGCTGGTAATCAGAAACTCTGTTTCTTCTTCCTTCTTTTCTTCGCCTTTCGAGTCACAGCCTGTTTGGAAAAACAAGGCGCACAGGCTTACGAATAAGAGTGTTCTTTTCATGTTTGAATGACGGTTGTCGTATATAAAATTTTAGAAGAGTTGATTTTGTACCCCTGAACTCCCTACGTGGAATAGGATTTAAAGAATACGGCGCAAGTATCACTGCGCGCCTTAACCACAAGTTAAAAGCAGATTAAAATAGGGTTAAAATTCATTGACCTATATTTTAATAGTACAAAATAAGAGCTACACTATTGCCAAATATTGTTGAATATATACAAAAAATTATATAATATATTATATATAAAAATCCTAAATTAATATGATAAAAGCGACTTCCATCTATCAGAAAATGCAGGATTGCATTGGATTTATCATTTACTACCAGGATGAGCAGATTGTACCTTACATTTCATGGCCATGCCTGAACCCGGCACCTCTTCCGGTGGGAAAAGTACCGGCTCTTCCAAAAGATTCTAGCGAAAATGCACTACCTTGAAACCGATTAACCCTACTTTATCCAGAAATGAAAATCAACCCATGGCTGTTCTTTTGTTCGCTTTTGCTGCTCCCTTATCACCTCCGGGCCCAAACGGCGCAGGCGGTCAAACAGATCGAAGAGCTTACTACCACCAACTACCCGCAATGGGATGCCCTGTATAAATACCTGCACCAGAATCCTGAGTTGTCCTTACAGGAAGAGAAAAGCGCGGCCCGCATGGCTTCAGAATTGAAAAAGCTGGGATTTGAGGTCAAGGAAAAAATCGGGGGCCATGGTGTAGCGGGGATTTACAAAAATGGTACCGGCCCTACCGTACTCATTCGGGCTGATATGGACGCGCTGCCGTTGGAAGAAAAAACCGGCCTACCCTACGCCAGTAAGGCTCGGGGGATCAATGCAGCCGGCAATGAAGTGAACGTGATGCACGCCTGCGGCCACGATATTCACATGACGGTATTTGTGGGTACCGCCCAGGCCCTGATCAAAACTAAAGATGCCTGGAAAGGTACCCTCGTCATGATTGCCCAGCCCGCCGAGGAAAACGGACTGGGTGCCGATCGGATGCTGAAGGACGGGCTATTCGACTTTGCCCCGGTCCCTGACTACGCGATCGCCCTGCACGACAATTCCTACCTACCCGCCGGAACAATTGGCTTCCGTGAAGGGCCACTCATGGCCAGTGTCGACATGATGGACATTCAGGTGTTCGGACAAGGGGGCCACGGCGCGGCTCCCCACACCACTATCGATCCCGTAGTGCTGAGTGCTGAAATGATCTTGGCCTTCCAGACCATCGTAAGTCGTACCCTCAATCCTATCGACCCGGCGGTAGTGACGGTAGGTTCCATCCATGGCGGCACGGTACACAACATTATTCCTGACGATGTAAAACTGCAACTGACGCTCCGCTCCTACTCACCGGAGGTACGTCAGAAAACCATTGAATCGATCCGGCGCATTAGTGAAAATTATGCTCAGGCAGCCGGGTTGCCAGCCGACAAGATGCCCGTCATCAGTATACGTGAGCCCATGACGCCCGCCACGGTCAACGACCCGGCGCTAACCCGCCGGATCATGGGGCTGTTCAGAAGTACCTTTGGCGAAAAGAACGTCACCGAGGTCGATCCGTATATGGTAGGCGAGGATTTTAGCCGCTTCGCCCTGGAAAACAGCCGGGTACCCATTTGTATGTTCTGGCTGGGTACCCTAGCACCCGAAACGATTCAGAAAGCCAAGGAGAAAGGAGAACAGCTACCTTCGCTTCATTCGTCCCTGTTTGCCCCCGTTCCCGAACCTACCATCAAAACCGGCGTAAAAGCCATGAGCGTGGCGGCCCTGAATTTGTTCGGGAAATAGCCGTTTTATACCGAATTCTCCGGGCAGAAACGTTAAAATTCAAACATTCGCCCCGGGGATTTGATTTAATAAGAGTCAGTCGACCGGCCAACCGGCACTAGTTCCTGACTTTTAGTAATCCATTTTTTCCTCATAAGCCCGAATTATCCCAAACCACTGATCCGAAAACAAGGTTTTCGGCCCGGATCTTTCACCAAACCCACAGTACCTCTTGATCGCAACGCCCCCTGCCCTCTTTGGCAAGTCGCATACCTCACCGGATGAACTATACGGACCTCTATTTACGGAGGTACAGTCCAGGCGGATTTTCAAAGACTCCAAATCGTTTGCCGACGCCGTCCCGCGGATCGATCCGGCCGGCATTATGGAAGCCTACATGCATCAGAAAGAGCATAGCGACTTTAACCTGAAAGCTTTTGTAACGGGGTACTTTGAAATGCCTCACATCGTAACGACCGAAACGGACACCCGGGAAGACATACCACCCATCATCGAGCGTATCGACTGGCTGTGGTCACGGCTGTCGCGGCCCGTTAAGGCCCAGCATCAGGGCGGATCTCTTCTGATGCTACCCGAGCCGTATGTGGTACCCGGAGGGCGCTTCCGGGAAATCTACTACTGGGATAGCTACTTTACAATGCTCGGACTCCGGGAATCGGGGCGCGTGGATCTGATCGAAAGCATGCTTCAGAATTTCGTGTACCTGATCGATCATTTCGGACACATCCCTACCGGAAACCGAACCTACTATCTGAGCAGGTCGCAACCTCCGTTCTTTTCGTTGATGGTGGGATTATATGCCGAGATAAAAGGAAGAGAAGCAGCGGTCCGGTACCTGCCCCAGCTCCAAAGGGAGTACGATTACTGGATGGAAGGGAGCGATCGGCTGGATGAATCGACCATCGCCCATCGCCGGGTAGTCCGGCTGCCCGACGGTACCCTGCTCAACCGCTACTGGGACGACCGGGCCCTACCCCGGCCCGAGGCCTATTGCGAAGATGTGGAGCTAGCGAAAGAAGCGCAGCAGAATCACGGTCACGAACCCGAATCGGTGTACCGCTGTCTTCGGGCAGCAGCCGAGTCCGGTTGGGATTTCAGCAGCCGCTGGATGGTCGATGGAAAAACCTTTGCCACGATCCATACCACCAATATTCTGCCCGTGGACCTGAATTGCCTGATACAGCATCTGGAAAGTACCCTGGCCGAAACCTACCGCCTCAATGCACAACCCGAGCTCGGCCACTATTACGAAGCCAAAGCCCGTGAGCGCTGCCAGGCCATCAATGCCTGGTTCTGGAACAGCAGGCAGCAGTTTTACATGGATTACGATTTTCGCCAACAAAAAACTACCGGCATATTCAGCCTGGCCGGGATTTTCCCGCTGTATTTCAAATTGGCCAATCTTCGGCAGGCCCGCTTCGTGGATGCCTACGTGCGGCTGAACTTCCTGCGCTCGGGAGGCGTGGTCACAACACTCAACGACTCCGGCCAGCAGTGGGACGCACCCAATGGCTGGGCGCCTCTGCAATGGATTACGTACCAGGGATTGCGTAATTATCAGTTCAATTGCTCGGCAAGCAGGCTACGCGCCAACTGGCTGCACCTGGTTGAAAAACAGTACTCTACTACGGGTAAAATGCTGGAAAAGTATAATATTCTCAATACCAATCTTCTAGCCCGCGATGGGGAATACGATTTGCAGGAAGGTTTTGGCTGGACGAATGGCGTATATTTGATTATGAAAAACCAAAAAGCGTGCTAAGCTATGCTCTACGTAATACATGCTTACGACTATACCGATGAACAGGCCCACGACCGCCGCCTGACCGCCCGCCCGCTCCACTTTGATCGGGCCAGGACGCTCAAAGCCAACGGGCACTTTGTGCTGGGTGGTGCTTTGCTCAGCCCCGATGGTGAAATGATCGGTTCTCTGATGGTTCTGGACTTCGACGATGAAACCCAGCTACGTACCTGGCTCGAAACCGACCCCTACGTTACGGGCCGGGTGTGGGAGAAAATCGACGTAAAACCCTTCCGGCAAGCCGATGTCTGAAAAAAATCTTTGCTAAGCTGACCTACCGATGTTTCAGGCTGTCATATTTGATATGGATGGGCTTTTGGGCGACTCTGAACCGATCTGGCAGGAAGTGGCCATCGACATATTCAAGACCGTCGATGTACCACTTACCGTCGAAATCTGCCAGGAAGCCACGGGCCTAGGCACCGCCGAATTTGTGAAGTACATCCATACCAGGTACCCCTGGCGCCATAAATCCTGTGACCAGATAGGCGAGGAAATTCTGGCGCTGGCCCACGAGCGCATCGGAGCTGCCGCGCACGAAATGCCCGGCGCCACCGAACTGATTCGTTTTTTTCATAGCCTGAACATCCCCTTGGCGGTAGCCTCGGCCTCTCCCATGAATATCATTGAAAGCGTTTTGGAAAGGTTGAACCTGCGCTCCTACTTTACATTATGGCACTCCGCCCTGCTGGAAGCCCGGAACAAACCCTACCCCGATGTGTACTGGGGGGCGGCCCGCCTACTCGGGGTAGATCCCGCCGCCTGCCTGGCTTTCGAAGATTCGGGTAATGGGTTAAAGTCGGCCGTTGCCGCAGGTATGCTGACTGTAACTGTACCAGCGGCTTATGAATATAACGATCCGAAGTTTGACATAGCCACATTAAAAATTCCTTCCCTGCTTCATTTTGACCAGAATATTTTTGATACCTTGTTGAAAAAACTCGCTTGAGCATTTATGAAACTCTCCCTTTATCAGCTTGACGCTTTTACGGATACCCTCTTTGCCGGAAATCCGGCAGCGGTGGTACCCCTTGACTCTTGGATTTCCGACGATCTGATGCAGAAGATTGCCTGTGAGAACAATCTGGCCGAAACCGCTTTCTATGTTCCGACCGAGGAGGGCTACCACATCCGCTGGTTCACCCCCACCGTAGAGGTGGACTTGTGTGGCCATGCTACCCTGGCTTCCGCCTATGTCTTATTTTTTATCAAGAATCACTCTCATTCCGAGATTTCCTTCGAGTCAAAAAGCGGCATATTGAAGGTTACGCGCCAGGACGACTGGCTCACGCTCGATTTTCCCGTCGATACCTACCAGGTAGCCGTAGCGCCACCCGCCCTGTCTGAAAGCATGCGGTCCCTGGAATCGTTCGAGGTTTATAAGGGAAAATCAGATTACATGGTCGTGCTACCCGATGAAACGCAAGTCCGTGAGTTGAAACCTGACCTGTTCATATTGTCTACCATACCCACCCGTGGGGTCATCGTAACCGCCAAGGGTGATGAAGTCGATTTCGTTTCTCGTTTTTTCGGTCCCCAGTCGGGCATCGACGAAGATCCGGTCACGGGGTCGGCCCATACCACCCTCATTCCCTACTGGGCCGAGCGCCTGAACAAGACCCGCATGACCGCTCGCCAGCTTTCGGCGCGAGGGGGTACCTCCGGTGCGAATTGGCAGGCGACCGTACGCTTATCAGTGGCCAGGTTAGGCTATACCTGACAGGCGAAATTTCGATAGAATGACGTCAGCTTGCCTTGTATATTAAACAGAGCCACGGACTGATCAGTCCGTGGCTCTGCTCATAAATGGGTACCCCCTATACGGGCAGCGATCCCTGGAACGTTCTTTTCCAAATTAAATCAGGGAGCCCACATGCGTCGGCTTTGCCAATTTTTCTACTTTTGACTTATGGATCGTGTGCCGTTTTGCTTGGTGTTTTGTCTTTTCCTGCTGGTATTTTCTTCCGTGGAGAGCCGTGGGCAGAAAGTATTCGTCTATGATTTCAGCGACGGACTGGCCAGTTCCAGCGACAGCGCCCCCGCCCTAAAGCCGCTCGGCCAGGAAGGCCAGTACATCGAGGAAGTACTCCCCGAGCTGGGAAAGACGAAACGGACCGTGTACCAATTCGAAGCCAATTCCGGTTTACAATTTGACAACAACCAAGCCTATGGATTCCTGAACGGTTCCTTTACGATTGAAATATACTTCCGTCTGAAAGAACTGGAAAGCTGGAAGCGCGTGCTGGATTTCAAGAACCGCAAGTCCGACAATGGCTGCTATATCTACGAAGGGAGGCTTAATTTCTTTAATTTCGCTACCGGCGAGAAAGCGCCCGTCAAGCCTAATGAGTATGTTCATTACGTTTTCTCGCGTGAGGCCGAAACGCACCTGATCAAAATGTACGTCGATGGCGAGTCGAAGGTGGAGTTTCAGGATCCCGGCGACGAAGCGGTCCTGGATAACGACCAGGTACTGAATTTCTTTCAGGACGACCTGATTGCCAAGAATGAGGCCAGTCCTGGGGCCGTAGCCCTGATTCGGATGTACGATCGGGTCATGACGCCCGTTTTTGTGCGTGAAAGCTTCCGGCAACTGGCCCGGACGATCGACGCCCCCTCTACCCCAGTTCCTAAGGCCGAACCTGCACCCAAGCCCGAATCGGCTAATCTCGAACAGATTGTGGTAGTAGCTAAAGCTCCGCCTCAGACGGTAGAAGTCACGGGTAAAGTATTCAACGGACGTACCCTGGACATTCCGGTGCATGTGGACGTGCTGGTCAACCGCATCAACAGTGACTCCGTCATAGCGCGCATGAAGGCCGTGGAGGGTACCTACCGCTTCCAATTGCCGCCTGCTCATACCTACCGCATCACCGCCCTTAGCCCCGGCTTCGAACCCAAAAGCATCGTTGTGACGCCCGGTGCCAACCAGGGTGAAGAAAAAACGCTCATAAACATGAGCGAAGAAAGCTACGATAAGCCTATTGCTACCCTACCTTTTTCCCAGAGTGATTCTAGCCTGACCGATGCCGCCCGCACCGCGCTGGACACGCTGACGGGTTTTCTGGAAAGCCGTCCCGACCTGCGTATCAAGCTTTATGGGCATACCGATAATGTGGGGGATTTTGATAAGAATCTGGCCTTATCCCGGCAGCGGGCCGCTATTGCCCGGGCTTACCTTGTTCAAAAAGGGGTAGCAATCAGCCGGATCGAGGAGCGGGGGTACGGTCCGTCGCGCCCACTGGCGAGCAACAGCTCCGAAAGCACCCGGCAGCTCAATCGCAGGGTTGAGGTCTGGGCGGAACCTATAAAAAGATAAAGCCTTCTCAGTTGAGAAGGCTTTATACTGACTATTCCTAAACCCTTAACCTTTTTTTACTCTAATTATCTTATCGCTTAGAGGCTGGCGGTAGCCGGAACTACATAAGCGGGTGTCTCAATAAAAACGGGTGTCAGACTGTCGATATCAAAGTTCCAGATGAACTGGATTTGCTGGACGGTCTTTTGAAGATCGCGCGACCATTGATTGGCCTGCTCGTCTTTCTGACGGTTCAACTTCGTGTTGAGCGACTTGACGGCTTCGTTAAAAGCCTTCTGGTCGGCTTTGGTCGTATTCAGTAGCTTTGACGGTGACAGGCTGTATAAAGTCACAATTTTATCGACAATCAGCCAGTCGGCTTTTCCACTGAACTTTGGCAGGTTTTCCTTGACATACGTAGAAAATTCAACTTCAGATCCCCGGGCCAGTACTTGCGCTTTGGCGCTAGAATCATTCGGTACACTCTCAGAAAAACTTACGGAGGGATTTGCGCCAAGTATTACTCCCAATACAGCTGCAAATATAAAACTTTTTTTGGTACTCTTCATGGTTTTGTTCTATTTTTATTTTCAGTTAGAGAACGCACAAAGGTCCATGTATAGTTTCATTCTACCAAATCAATTCTTGACCAATACCCAAATTTTATTTGGTATAAAATTTCAATTTGTGCACCAAAAGGCATATTAAGGGTTAATAAAATAAATAATACAAAATTTTATTTTGATTACTATTCCTACTTGTATCCTTTTATAGGGAAACCATTAATTGAAAAATTCTTCAAAAAATACAATCATTGGTTGAAAATATTCATGGTTTGCTGTATTCCCAAAGTGCAAAAAGAGAGCAGCATATCATCGGCCCGGTCCAGAAAGGTGGGCAATTCGTCCATTTCCCGGTCAGAAAAGGGCTTTAGTACGTATTCCACCTGTCGGCCGCGCGGAAAATCATTACCGATCCCGAAGCGGAGCCGGGCGTAATTGGGAGTACCCAATACTTCCTCAATATTGCGCAGGCCGTTATGTCCACCGTGCGAACCTTTGGGCTTCAGGCGCAGGGTACCGAAGTCCAACTGTAGTTCATCCACCACGACCAGCAGGTTTTCCACCGGGATTTTTAACGTATCCAGGTAGTAGCGTACGGCTTTTCCACTCAGGTTCATGTAGGTGGTAGGTTTGATGAAGTGGATCTGACGTCCTTTGTGCTTCCACTCGGCAGTGTAGGCCAACCGCTCGAACGAAAAACGGAAATCGTGTTGGGCCGCCAGGCGGTCCAGGGCCATGAAGCCCACGTTGTGGCGGGTGAAGGCGTATTCGGGGCCAATGTTGCCCAGCCCGGCGATGAGGTATTTCATAAATTGTTTCGGAAAGTCGTGGCTAAGGTTATAATTTTAGGCACAAACTTATTTAGATAAGAGATAGGAATCATGAATTATGAGGGATGAATGATAGGATATGCCGAATCCAACCTCGGTAAACTGTCCCAGTCAACTCTCCACTATCAACTCTCCACTAAAAAAATGTCCCAAAAACGCCTTATCCTCAGCAGTCCGTTGCTGGAAATCATGACCAGCCGCCTGTGCCAGCAGTTGATCGAAAATCACCAGGATTTTTCCCAGTCAGCAGTACTGGGTCTTCAGCCGCGCGGAATTCACCTCGCTGAACGCGTTGTGGCCGAACTCCGTGTCCGCACGGACATCAGCATCCCCCTGGGGCATTTGGACGCTACCTTTTACCGCGATGACTTCCGGCGGCGCGACTCGCCCCTCAAGCCCAACAAGACCCAGGTACCTTTTCTGGTGGAGAATAAAAACGTAATCCTGATCGATGATGTGATAGCTACGGGCCGTATGGTACGGGCCGCCCTCAATGCCATGACCGCCTTCGGACGCCCCAACCGGGTGGAATTGCTGGTGCTGATCGACCGCCGCTACAACCGTGACCTACCCATCGAACCCGATTATGTAGGCATGAAGGTGAATACGCTCGACAGCCAGCGCGTGCAGGTCGAGTGGAAAGAACAGGGATTTGAGGCCGATCGGATTTGGCTGGTCGATTGAGGTTTTTGGGATAAAAGGGCAAAGGCACAATGTAAGATACTCAAGGGTACCTACCCTGCCAATTGTTTAACGGAATTACTATCCATACAGACACCCATGAATCCTACCACGGGAAGGTACCTTATCCTGATTGGTCTCGCCGTAGTGCTGCTTGGCATAATCGTCTATTTTCTGCACGATAAGCTGCACTGGATTGGCCGCCTGCCGGGTGATGTTCGGATCGAGCGGGAGAATTTCCGCTTCTACTTTCCCATTACCACGCTCATTCTGTTCAGCATTCTGCTGAATGTGATCATCGTTTTGATCCGGAAGCTTTTCGGGTAGATGCCTGGGGTTTCGGCTTACCGATATCTTCGGTGTTGTAGGTGAATTTATTGACGTAAAAAACCTCCCGCTGCGGGGCCCCAACCGGCGCATTTTTACTGGTGCTGACCCGCTGAATACCATAGGCCAGAAAATACTTGTCGTACCAGGCCGTCAGGGTAGCATTCTCATTGTACATCACTTTCTCGCTCTCCGACTTGGCTTCGATCTCATATTTTTCATTTTCCACCACCACTTTTTCCCTACGGATTACCTCGGTATGGATATTTCCGTCCTGCGGGTAGGCCAGCAGGAAATAATCGTCAATGGGCGTTAGTTGCACCATTTCCTGCAACTCGAAGCTGGTCAGGTCTTTGATGGTAATGCAGTTATCCCACAGAAAATTGCCATCGCGGTCGAATCCACAGACGATGGCGTGGGTGTAGCGGAAGCCATCCATCGAGCGCATATACTGGCGGCTCAGGCCATTGAACATGGCCGGGCTGTTGGTTTTGTAATTGGGGTAGTACACTTCGGCTACCAGCACGATTTCGTCCTCCATCTGAATCAGGTTATGCACCAGCAGCCGGTACCTGAACTTGTTCTCTTTGCCCATCGATTTCCTTTTGCCAATGCGGTCGAGTACCCGCTGTCGGCGCTTGGGTTTCATGAAGTTGAAGAAATTCTGCAACTCCGAAAACTCAATGAAATTGGGTTCCTCGGGTACGTTATCCTCAATGTGCGTCACGTAGAGTCCTTGGGAAAAAGGGGTACAACCTACGGAATAATTCCCGATCAGATAGGAATCTTCGGGATTCAGGGGGACGATCTGCCCGGAAATCAGGCTATTGTCTGGGTCTTTGAGGGTGGTTGTTTTGAGGAGTTTACCTTCGTAGTTATAGGTTTTGATGGCAAATACGCATTCCCGCTTCTTTACGGCGTAGGTAATGACATTAATCAAGCCATCCACCTCGTTTACATCTACATTGTTAATCTCCATATTTCGCTCAAACAGCCCCGGCAGTACTCTTGTAGTATGATCGAAGAAGGAATGGACGATCACCACCGGGCGGCTTCGGTAGTAGCCCGCCACCAGTGCCTTGCTGCCGATGACCTTGAACTGATTGACATTGACATTAGCCAGCAGGGTACCTCGGTGGGTATCGATGTGGCCCTGTTCGAGGTCAAGCTGTAAAAACAGGAAATGGTCGGTGTCGGGCTCCGCAAAAAGCCAGTAGGCGTAGTTGGCGTTCTGGTACGACATGACCGGAATGTAGCGGAAATCCATGCTGTATTCTTCCGTCCATACCACTTTCAACTCCGTGTCGTATTTTGTAAAAATCCATTTTTCGTTCCGGTTGCCTAGGTACTCGCTCCGGCGGATCACCATCAGCGCGCCCCGATCGCCCAGCGAAAACATATCGAACTGCTCATTGGTGAGATCGTGAGTCGGTATTTCGATGCGCGTGGTCTGCTCAAGCTGAGCCCAGGCGCTAAGCGGAAGCATGCTCAGAAGCAGGTAGGCAGCTAAAAGAAATCCAGATTGAATTGTGTAAAAGTGCGCTCGCATCAGGGTGCTTTATACAAAAAAACGACGGCTTGCTCTTCCTATTATAGGTACCGAAAGATAGTACATTTCTTCCGACTGTAAAACGCTAAACTACGAATAAGGTTGTTGTAGACTACGGCGGGGTCGGAATTTTGCCCTAATTTTGCACCTGTTCAAAAAACGACCCGCCTACCCGTATGTCATTGATCATCGAAGCCGCGCTTAAAAAGGATATAGAAACTGCCATTCAGGATTGTTATCAGACCACTGTCGACGATTTTGTGCTGCAACCCACCAAAAAAGATTTCGAGGGTACCTACACCTTCGTGACTTTCTCGCTGACGAAAGCCCTGCGGCGGGCGCCCGCCGAAATCGGGCAGACCATCGGTACCTACCTGGCCCAACACTCGCCGGTGGTGAGCGGTTTCAACGTAGTGCAGGGCTTTTTGAATTTGAGCATCAAAGCCGAAGCCTGGCTGGGGGTACTGCGGGACATCCACAACGACGCGGATTACGGAAATCTTCCGGCTAATGGACAGTCGGTGATGGTAGAGTTTTCTTCGCCCAATACCAACAAACCCCTGCACCTGGGGCACCTGCGCAACAACTGCCTGGGCGATTCGGTGTCGCGCATCCTGACGGCCAACGGCTACGAGGTTGTCAAAACCTGCCTGGTGAACGACCGGGGCATCCACATTTGCAAATCCATGCTCGCCTACCAGAAACTCGGCCACGGCGAAACGCCCGAATCGTCGGGATTAAAGGGTGACCATCTGGTTGGCAAATATTACGTGGAATTTGGAAAGGAATACAAAAAGCAAATTGAACAGCTTAGGGCTGAAGGTCTTTCTGAGGAAGAAGCTGAAAAGCAAGCTCCCTGGATTCAGGAAGCACAAGCTTTGCTAATCAAATGGGAAGATAATGATCCCGAAACAGTGGCCTTGTGGCGTAAGATGAATGGCTGGGTGTATATTGGCACCCAGAAAACCTATGATAGGATGGGTATTGCCTTCGACAAAACCTACTACGAATCGGATACCTACCTGCTGGGCAAAGACATCATTGAGGAAGGTTTGGAAAAGGGTGTTTTCTATAAAAAAGACGACAATTCGGTCTGGATCGACCTGACCGACGAAGGCCTGGACCAAAAACTGGTGCTGCGCGGTAATGGTACCTCGGTGTACATCACGCAAGACCTGGGTACCACCGAATTGAAGTACCAGGATTTTCACAACGATCGCTACCTTTGGGTGGTTGGCAACGAGCAGGACTACCATTTCAACGTGCTTTTTGCGATCCTGAAACGGCTGGGCCGCCCCTACGCAGAAGAGTGCTTTCACCTCAGCTACGGCATGGTGGATCTACCTACGGGCAAAATGAAGACGCGCGAGGGTACCGTGGTAGATGCCGACGACCTGCTGGATGAGATGGTGCAGACCGCCGAGAACCGTACCCGTGAGTTGGGTAAGATCGAGGATTTTGCCAGTGAAGAGGCGCAGAACCTCTACCATTTGCTGGCCTTGGGAGCTTTGAAGTACTTCCTGCTTAAAGTGGATCCTAAAAAACGAATGCTTTTCAATCCCGAAGAATCTATTGATTTTCAGGGCCATACTGGTCCTTTTGTGCAGTACACCTACGCCCGGGTACGTTCCATTCTGCGCAAAGCCGCTGAGAACGGAATCCAGGCGCAGGTGCCTTTGACAAACTACGCGCTGCACTCCGCGGAGCAGGACGTTATTTTCCACCTCTCGCAGTACCCGATGCGGGTGCAGGCAGCGGGACAGGACTTTTCACCCGCGCTCATTTCGCTGTACGCCTTCGAGCTGGCCAAAATTTACAACCAGTTTTACGCCGAACTCTCCATTTTTTCCGATCCCGACCCACAGGCCGTACAAATGCGCGTAGCGCTGTCAGACGCCGTAGCCCGAACAATCCGCCACGCGATGGGTTTACTAGGTATCGAGGTGCCGGAGCGTATGTAGGTACCTTAGAAGCTCGCCCTCCATTTTCTTTTTCTTTCACCTACCCCTAACCACGCATTGTATGAGCTTCATCAAAATAACAGTACTCATGTTCGCCAGCCTGCTATCAGGATTTTTCGTCAATAAAAAAGAAACCGCCATGCGCCCCAACGAAGAGATTGCCGCCCAGAAGAGTTTGTATGATTTTAAAATGAAAGCCCTGATCGGCGATGAAACGATTGATTTGAGCCAATACAAAGGCAAGAAAGTCGTGTTGCTCAATGTAGCTTCCAAGTGTGGCTTCACGCCGCAGTATGCTGACTGGCAGAAGTTTCATGAGCAATATGGTGATAAAATCGTGGTACTGGGATTCCCTGCCAACAACTTCGGCGGACAGGAACCCGGCACGGAGGAAGAAATTGCCACGTTCTGCCAGAAAAACTACGGCGTTACGTTCCAGATGTTCGACAAAATCGACGTAGTAGGTAAATCGCAGCATCCGCTCTACCAATGGCTGTCTACTAAGGAACTCAACGGTTGGAATGACAAAGCACCTACCTGGAATTTCTGCAAATACGTAGTCAATGAGAAAGGCGAGCTCACGCATTTCTTCGCCTCGGCCGTAAAACCCACCGACGCTGAATTCAAGCAGGCCGTAGGACTTTGATTCGTTGAAAATGAACCCCTGGATCGAAGCGGCCCGCCCGCGCACTTTACCTTTGGCGCTTTCCTGCATTCTGATGGGCTGTTTTCTGGCCTATGCCGACGGAGCCTTCGACGGTTGGATTGCGGTATTGAGTGTACTGACGACCATTTTTCTACAGGTACTATCCAACTTCGCCAACGACTACGGCGATGCGGTCAGCGGCAAGGACAGTGATTTGCGCGAGGGCCCACGCCGGGCGGTTCACGCCGGTCAGATTACGGCCTCGGCCATGAGAAACGCCATTATTTGGTTTTCAGTGCTCTCGCTGGTGTCGGGAATTGGATTGCTTTATGTGGCGTTGCATAATGCCCCGGCCCGCGTTTTCTGGATATTTCTGGGCATTGGACTGGCCTGTATTGCAGCGGCGATCACCTATACGGCGGGCAAGCGACCCTATGGCTATGTGGGCCTTGGCGATGTATCGGTACTCATTTTCTTCGGTTGGGTCGGGGTACTGGGTACCTACTACCTGCATACGCTCATCTGGAACTGGGATTTGCTGCTGCCCGCCACCAGTTGCGGCCTTTTTGCGGTAGCCGTACTGAATATCAACAACATTCGTGATATCGAGTCGGACCGGGCTACGGGTAAAAACTCTATTCCCGTACGACTGGGTCGTGATAGGGCCGTGATTTATCACTGGCTTATTCTGCTGGCGGGCATGAGCTGCGTACTTCTCTATACGGCTACGCACTTTACACACTACACTCAACTTTTCTTTTTATTGAGCTTCCCTCTTTTCGTACGCAATGGTTTAGCCATCAGTCGGTTGCGAAAAGCATCGGAATTGGATCCTTACCTGAAACAAATGGCTCTGTCCACATTACTCTTTGTGGTGTTGTTTGGAGTAGGCCTGGTAGTGTAGCAAACCTCTTCCTATTGTCCATAGAAAATCCCCCGGCTCAAAGAACCGGGGGATTAAGCAATAGAATAAGCAATTTTTAAGATCTATATTACCAGCGCTCGATCTGTACCTTGCGGTGAAAATCCTGCTGGGACTGATCGACAGGCAATTCCAATTTCAGGTAGCGCTTGTCGTCGTCGTAGTGAGCCGAGATATTTTCCACATCCACATCGGCGGGAATCTGCATTTTGCTAATAAAGCGGATCGAGCGCATTTCGCTGGTTTCGCCTTCCATCTTACCAAAAATAGGCAACAAATGGTAGATCATCAATTTGTCTTTTAAAATTTCTACCTGCAAATCTTCCGGTTCGATGCCGGGAGCCTTTACCAGTACTTCGTAACCATTTTCCTTATTCTCAATGTTCATGATGGGCTGACTCATGCCACCGTTGGCGGTGTTCATGAAGTCGATGCTCATCAACATTTCCTGGGGTATGTTCAGTTTAGTTTTCATGACTGTGTTGTTAAGCGTACAGTCAATAGACATAAAAACCGCGTTCCAGTTTAATGAGCGATTGTAAGGTACCTGTCCGTGGATCGTACTTTTATAACGCTTCCCCCTCTGTAACAACCTATTAATTAGTCTTGTATACATTTCCTAGACAGATACATGCAAATAAACTACACAATCCAAAGAACTGACATAATTGCCGATCCAATTTTCATAAGCGCCATTTTGTCAATTAACAAAAAGAGTCTGTAGCTGAACCTCCTTGGAAATTTTGCGTCAGCCAGGATCTTTCGAACCTTTCGTAATGGCTGATCCGCACCGCCGTATTGAATACTGTACATCTGCGCCCGATCACGGTACCTGGCATCGGAATCAGGCGTAGAATAAGCTTCCGCTTTGGATCTATATTTTAGTTTTCTGCGGACTGGGAGAACCAGCTCCTGAGCAACCAGGAAGGGGAAAGCAAAGAGAGTACTCATAGAATAGAAATAGTCTATTGGCTAGCGTGGGTACCATTGGCAGAAAACGCATAAAAGCAGAGTCTGCTACTTGCGCATGGGCTGCCGTTGCCAGTAGGTCAGGCTACGCCAGAGCCACTCAAACGGGCCAAACCGAAAGAATCGCAACCAGATTACGCTGAAAAGAATACACACCGCCCATACGGCTCCGACAAAAAGGTAGGTTTCGTAGATCTGCAGCCTGGCAAACATCCCAAAGCCAAAGCCGTAGAAAAACAGCCCGCACAGGATGCTTTGCAAGAGGTAGTTGGAAAGCGCCATCCGGCCCGTTTTAGCCAGGAGCCCGACGAGCCAATTGAACCAGCCCGAACGGTACATCAGCAGCAGCCCGATATGACCAACCGTTTCGGCAATGCGCAGCCATTCGTGTAAAGTGTAGGCAGGCACTGGGTAGGTTTCATAGTTATGGGCGACTTCCGCTGCCGTAAACGCAAACGTACTTACCCACCAAAGCTTGCCAACCACCCCAATCGCGTAGCCCAATACCGTCATCCAGAGGTAGGTGTTTGTGGGGCGATCGTTGGTGAAGATACCCAGTTTGAATAAGGCCATGCCCAGGAACATCATTAGGATTTCGTCCCAAAATACCGGATCGTAGAGTTTCCAGCTTTGGAATGTCTCACCCGCTTTCCATTTTACTTTGAACACCTCCTTATAGCTTCCCAGCATCGGTTTGATCTGACTGTTGATGACCGCCGTATCCTTCTTCATCCAGGAAAGACTTTCTTCGTATTTTGTGATGGCCTCCCTTTGTTTTACAGTAAGTTTTTTATGCTTCTGGGTAGAATCGGCCATCGCTGCTTTGTATTCATTGTAAGCAGGCCGTTTTTCGGTTATTGATGGATAGGCAATCATCCACATGATACCCAATGATAGAGCTAGGCCCATGGCGATCAGGTGGGCTGGTTTAAGGGCCCGAAACGGGACCAGAAAGAAGCCGGCAATGGCGTAGCCGTACAAAATATCGCCGTCCCAAAGCAGGATATACGCATCGAATAGCCCGAATAGAAACAACCATAACAGCCGACGGAAATAAACATCAGCAGAACGGAGGTCATCCGATTTCGACAGGATGAGTAAACAGCTGGCGCCAAACAGCATGGAGAACAGACCGCGCATGGTACCTTCAAACCAAACCATCGCTGCAGCCCATGACCAGTAATTAATCCCTGTGAAATCAGTAACATGCATAATAAAGGTTTCGGGATAGGCAAAGCTCGGGATGTTCATAACCAGAATACCTAACACGGCCACGCCGCGGAGCAGGTCGATGGATTGATAGCGCTGGCTGGTGTTGGGAGTTAGGGTATTCATCAGTTGATAGTTTCACAAGACGATTGTAATGGCATCCCTTATTTCTTCGGAAACTTCGCATCGGCCTTGATCTTGCGAATCTGCCGTAAATGCCGATCGACGTGACCATATTGAATGATGTACATCTGCGCCAGGTTACGATGCCAACCATCCTTGCCCAGCCGAATGAACGCCCGAAAATCGCCTTCATTGGCTTCAATTCCTTTGATGATTTTATCGCATTTCAAATGTTTTCGAGCGTTACGAGTTGTCATATATTCAGGTGTTCCTCCAGTACCTGGCCAATGTTCCAGCAGTCGGGCGTTTTGCGGAAATTCCATTGGACTACGCTCAACCCGACCGTTTCATCATTGATTTATTTTTTACGTTCGCCGGTGGTGATTCAGCGGATAGCCTGTGTGAAAATGGAATGAATGGGCCCCAAGCAGCATGAAAATAATTAATCAGGCAGTCTTTCATGAATAGCACTAGTTGATAAATCGAAAAGAGAGTCTGTCAGATGTCCAAAGGCTTCTTGTATGAATAAAGCTTACCTCCGGGCCCGTACGTGTTTCTGCCTGAATTTATCCCCGCCCCATTCGCCAGGGTGTTCTTTTCCACCGGAATCGTACACTTTTTTGAACCCGGCAAACAGCAGTGTATCGCCGCGCAATTCCCAGGACTGCTCGTCCGCCCAACCTACCCAGGTGGTGTCGGCTTCATAGGTGAAGGTTTCCTTGTAGGTATTTCCATCAAGTGTGTAGGTACCCGCGCCCGCACCGTGAAAACTACCGTCGGGCTCGTACATGAAGAAGCTAAAAAAACCATCATGGAACATCTTGAATTGCTGCCGCCGAATGGGCTCTACCTTTTTACCATCTACGACATTTTCCACCAGTTCCCAGCTACCCTCAATGGGATCGGTGGGTTCGAGGCTAGCCGATTGGATTTGTGAATCGGTTTTGGGCTGACAAGCTGAGAGAACAGCCAGGATAAGTAAAAAAGTGGAAAGGATTTTCATAAAAGTCAGATTAATAAAGTTTTGGCTTCATCTTCGATAAATGTAGGATGAACCGCCGGGAATTAAATTTGGATTTTAGCCAGCGGTCAGATAAATCCTTTATTCCACAAAAAAAGCCGGGGAAAGCGCGCTTTCCCCGGCTTAACCGGAAATCTTTAAAATCAGGGATACCTCTGAAAGAGGTACCTTAGTGCCTACTAAGGATCTGACTTTTCAAATTACCACTTACGTCCGACAAAGCCTGAATCCATGTAGTTGACGAAGCTTCGGCAAACAAGCTTTGACCGGGTACCCCCACGCGGATGCGGGCCATTTTATTATCTGGCTCGGAGCGGTTAGACTCTTTCAGGTACACATCGGCTCCTACTATATTTCCATAGATGCGCATCAGTTTTTTCAATTCGGCCCGAATGGTGCTCATGATATCGCTAGTTGGATCGAAATCCTCGGTCTGGATATCTAATTTAATGTTCTGAAATCGTTCGGTCTTTTTCATAGCTGTTTTTCGTTGTGTGGCTCGACCTAGGCTTTTGATTCTTGACTGTCAACAGGTTACTAGTATATTTTTCCTCAGGAGGGGTGCTAATTCCTCATTTTTCCTTTGAATGCGCCCCTCGCTTTTCTTATCTAATCGTCCCTTATTCAGTTCAGTAAGCGTGCAAAAGCCATTTCAGCCTGGTGTGGAACAATCTTGTCAATAGCTGTAGTACAAATTGCTTGCCCACGGGGCAGCATTTATTCTTTATGTACCTAATCCCAAACTACTATGGAAATTTTCAAGATAGATCAACTCAACGAACTGCTGAACGTCAAGGGCCTGCATCACGTAACGATTTACTCCCCTACCAGCCGCGAGTCGACGGCCAATTACCAGGCCGATAAAATCAATTTCAAAAATCAGCTGCAAAAGGCTGTAGGCCAGCTCAGCGCCCAATATGGCATGACCGACGGAGAAGCCAAAATCTACCTCAAGCCCGGCTACGATTTGCTGGAGGACATGGATTTCTGGCAACATGGCTCCGACGGACTCGCGTTCTTCCACAGCTCGGCCGGAACCCACATCAAAACCTTACCGCTAGAAATGAATGAGCCCCGTACTTTTGTGGGCAACAACTTCATGCTGCGTCCGCTGATCCCGCTTTTGAATGCGGATGGGCGTTTTTATATTCTTAACCTCAATCTGAACCATGTGCAGCTCTATGAAGCTACCCCAAGCACGATTTCCGAAGTAGTGCTGAACGACGGGGTACCCACCCAGATAGAAGACTATACCAAGTTCCTCGAACATCAGGAACATACAGGTGCCCGCAGTGTACAGGGCGGCGGTGGTGCCGTGCATTACGGACAGGGCGGCGGTAACGATTCGGAAAAAGAGGAGATCCAGCAGTACTTCTATGAGCTTAGCAAGGCCGTGGACGATATCATTCAGTGCGATCCCCTGCCTACGGTATTGGCGGGTGTAGAGTACCTGATCCCGATGTACCGCCAGGCCAGCGACTACCACAAGTATGAAGAAAAAAGCATCCACGGCAGCTTCTCCGAAGCGGATAGTATGCTACTGCACGAGAAGGCGCTGGACATCATGGAACCGAAATTCAACGCCGACCGTGATCAGGCTTTTGAAAAATTCGCCCAGATGCGGTCTGGCGACTGGGCTTCTACGGATGCCAACAAGGTAATCAAGGCCGCCCTGACGGGACAGGTAGAAACCCTTTTTGTGGAGGAAGAGGCCGCTGTGTGGGGCGTTTTCAACGAGCAGATGTACGAGTTGGAGATTTATCCCTCTTCTACGCCCGAGACTAAAGACCTGCTCACCGAAGCAGCTATCAAAACGATCACCCAGGGAGGTACCGTGTACCAATGTGCCGCCGAAGATATGCCCGAAGGTGCAAAGAACATCGCGGCCGTATTCAGGAACCCGGTGACTGTGTAATGACGGTATAATATTGAACAATGCAGAATGAGTGTTGAACGATGAATACGATTTATAAAAATCCTTCATCATTCAACACTCATCATTTTTTTACACTCCGGCCGTGGCCGCTTTCATCTTGGCCAAGCCAGTTTTAGCCACTACCAGTGCATCCTGAGCATAGTAGGCTGGGTTGAATACTTCCAGCGACAATATCACCGGCTTTTCAGGATTCTTGAGAATCGTAAACAATTCTTTCAAGGGTCCTATGCCATCACCGGGATACACCCGATCGGAATCTTTGATTTCATTTTGGGCGGGTGATGCGGGGTAATCGTTGACGTGGAAAACCTCAATGTAGGGTTTACCTACCCACGCGGCTTGTTGCAAGCCCGATCCACCGCGGTAGAGGTGATACACATCCATCAGTACCCGCGCCGAAGGGTGTCTGCTCTCGATCGCCACGTACATCAGTTCACCCAAGCGGCTGATATTTTTCGAAAATCCCCACAGCTCCAGATGCGGTACTACGGTCGTCTTGTCGCCTAGTTCCAGAATGGTACGGTAACGCTCGGCGGCTTTTTGCAAATCGAGGCCTGGCTCGTTGGTAGCACCCATCGGGGGGGCGGCAATCCGTTTGCAGCCTACCTCGGCCAGCATGTCCATTTCCTGTTTGAGTTGCTCGATGGCCTTGGTACGGGTACCATTATCGTCCACAATCCAGGGTGCAAATCCAATCGCATCTTCTATGGCAACCCCGGAGTCTTTCAAATGCTTGCGGGCATCGGCAAGGGTACCGCCATTTTTAAGGTACTCCTGCAACGTGTTGATCCAGATTTCCACATGTTGAAAACCAGCTTTGGAGGCTACCTCGATTTCCTTCATAAAGCCCAGCTTGTGCCCCCGGATGGTACTCATATTCAGGGCATATTTGAAAGATTCCTGCTTGGCGGGGGTACCTTCAGGCTGAGCAGAAACGAGTTGTGGGGCAGCGGTGAGGGCCGTTAGTCCGGCAAGAGCCTGGCGACGATTCATCATTCGAATTGATTTTGACGGTGATAGGTTGGCAAGTAAAGCACAAAAGGTCTGAAATCTAATTCCTTCCTTTCATCCCTTAAAAAAATCCCACTTCCGAACCCCCACGGGAGCCTTACGTAGACCGTCATCCAGTTCGTCGGCATCTTTGAATTGCAGTTGGTGCAGTTCGCGGTATTCCACTTCTACGGTAAAGAAATCGGGTTCGAAAGGCCAGGGTTCAACGCGGAGCCGTTCTTTTTCATCCTGCCAAATCTGGTACATGGTACCCTCGGGGCCAAGACTGATGTCCATCCGGCGTTGCTCGGGCTGGATTCTATCCATGCACAGCAACAGCGACAGTGCATCACACCATTCTACAAACCGATAAGCTTTTTTAGCCTGGGTCTGGCTGATTTTCAATTCCTTCAGGAGTTTCTTTTGAAATTCATGCTGCTCTTTGATAAATTCTTCAATATCCTGATCTTCATACTTTTCATCTTCGTACAGAAACGTCATATGCAGGGAAGTCAGCAGCGCATTCCAGCGACTTTTGGCTGTGCTGATCTCCATCACGCTGCGGTACTGCTGCGCGCTACGACCTAACAATTGAAAATGTTTGGGTGCTCCGGCTTCGGTGAGGTTTTCGGGAGATCGGGATTCGGGCCGGCCGTCGTCATGTTCGGCGATAGCCAGCAGAGTCTGCATGAAATGGGGAGGTCGCTCAGTGGTTTTCCAATAAAAAGCTATTTCGGCCGCCAACAGACCGTGCGCCCGCTGATAAATAACTTCCCAACCCACAGGTATCGATTTTACAATCACGTGTATTTAGATATGAAATGCTCTATTTTTACTCTATTCCCAAATGGCGTCGTACTTCGGTTTCGGACAGCACGGCAATTCCCTGCATGAGGGCGGGCAGGAGCGCCTGTTTCGTGGTGAGTTCCATGCGCTTCTGTAGGGCTTCCATTTCGGCGTACTCCACCTCATGAATCCGGGCAGCCAGTTTGCCGATCATGTTACGCGCTACGATCTGCTCGGCTTCCAGCTTGGCAATTTTGATGGAAAGTATTTCCAAATATTGTAAAACGGGCTGTAAATCGCTGGTCATCCTTCTACATGTTAAATCCTGCGCCTCCTTTCAATTTCATTAAGCAATCTTTATCGCCAGCCCGGCCCACCTACCGAAAATAGGCCATCAAGGCGTCGGCAATCAGGGCGTGCCCTTTTTCATTGGGGTGGTTGACCTGCGACATAAAATCGACCACATTTTCACCATGCTGGATCTGTTGCCTGAACAAACTGTAACTGTCGACCAGGCCAATTCCATGAGTTGCGGCCATTTGCTCGATTTGTAACGCGTGCTGCTCCAATTCATTGCCCGATTCCAGTAGATCTACCCGCTGGTCGGGGGATGGGGTCAGCAGAATAACTTTGATATTACGCTTAAGGGCTTCGTTAATCATGGATTCCCAGGCTTTCCGGGCATCGGCGAGCCCGATGCGACGATCATTCAGAGCGTAGTCGATGAACAGGACATCGGGCCGATGCGGAAGTACCTCGGACACGAAACGCTTTTCGCCGCTTTGCGAATGCTCGCCGCCAATGGACGTATTGATCACATTCACGACGGCGTAGGGATACCTTGCTTTAATCTGCTTCAAGAGTTGGTAGGGATAGGCTTCCAGCGTATTCACGACGGGCGTTTTGAAGTACCCTGCCGGCACTGAATGTCCATGAAACACCAGGTTGATCGTCCGGTTGTCTGGCCACTGTTTGGTTAGTTCGGTTTTTATTTCATCCAGGTAATGGGCCGGATCGGCCACTGGGCCAGGAAACAGGGATACCCACAGAAATAGGACAAAACTATATCCACTCATCATAGTACCGATCAGGTTTAGTACTTCCTCAATAAATCCAGCAGTTTACGATCCAGCTTGTGTCCGTGCCAGTCTTCATAAACCACATCCTCCCGCCCCGAATCCAGCAGGCCAAAACTACCCCTGAACTCCCATAGAGCATAGCCGATCCCATTGGTTTTCAATACATCCAGCACATCTTCAAACCAGGCCAAAAATACCGCATGGGGCGTTTTATTAAAGCAGCCACATTCGCCGCAATGTACCCCTACCCCCTGTTTGGTCAGCGCGATCCAGGGTTCGTACTGCGCTTCTAGCATGGCGCGGCTGAGGTACTTGTCGCCCACTTGCCCCGGCCATTTCGGTTTGGGTAGGTTGTCGGTTTCCTTAAATACCCAGGGTGCCTTGTAGTGCGAAATAATGCCCGGATTGTAGCCCCGGCAGCTTTGGGCGATGTTCAGGTCCGTGATTTCGGGAATGACGCTACTCCCTACGTTATTGCCATCCGCGATTATAAAATGTTCCGGATTATGAGCGCGAATGGCCTGCGAGGCTTCCAGTGCCATTTTCCGGTAGAGTTCGCCCGGGATCGGTCCACGTTTGGAATGCTGGTCGTTCATATCCTCGCGGGTGCAGGGTTCGTTCAGCAGGTCAAAACTTATCTTTTTGGAGGAAGTCTGGGCAAAGCGTTTGGCCCAGAAAGCCCAGTGGTACACAAAATCGTCCATTGCCTGCGCGTCCTGCCACAAATTATAGGGCTCTTCAAAACCCGCATTGACGCAGAAGCCCGGAGCCCGGTGCAAGTTCAGACTCACATGCAGTCCATACTTTTGGGCCAGGTACACCAACTGCTCGATGCGGTCGGTGGCTTGGGTATCAATGTTGCGTACCTCCGCAACGGTAATCGGTTTGCTGCGGTCGAATTGTACGTAAGAGGGATAGGCCATGGGTAGCCTGATAAAATCAAAGCCCCAGTCGGCCATCCATTGGAGATGTTCTTCGGTGGTGGCGGGGCGGCCTTTGGCCGGGTCCGGAGAGAAAAAATCCAGCAGATTGAATCCTTTCCAGCGCGGCATCGGATTTTTGAGGGGCCGGGCCGAAGCTGATGTCAGCAGGCCAGGCGCAGAAAGCAGACCGGCCGTGAGGGCGGTCGACTGAATTAAAAAATCGCGGCGATTCGGGTTATGCATGGGTTGTGGTCAGGTCAAACAGGAAGCTATCAGAAGACGCTCCGCCGGCCCAATCTACTATCTATCCCTGCTCAAACCTACCTGTCTTCCGAAAAAACTCTTCGTGTAAAGCCCAAACGCAGAAAAGGTACCCCGGAAAATTTCCCAGGGTACCTTTATCTATCTTTCTCAGAAAATATGCTTCTGCTTACTTATTAGCAACCAACGTCACGTTCATTTCGATGTCGTTCGATATAACCATTTCCTGCATCGGGTGCTTAAAAGCCACATCATATTTCGTGCGGTCGAATTTAATATCGCCTTTCATGTGTACCTGACCATTCTCTTCGGTGATCACTACATTTTCCACTTTCTCAGGATTAGTCTTCCCGCGGACAGTCAGGTTACCCATTACCGTACTACCCTCCGAACCTGTGATTTCGAAAGTAGCGGTCGGGTACTGCTCGGTATGGAAAAAATCTTCCGAAGAAAGGTGTCCTACCAGTTTTTCCGGGGTTTTATCCTCTTTGTAGTTTTCGTCGGTAGGATGAATTTTGGTTAAATCAATCACAAACTTGCCCCCCGTAATCTTCCCGTCGGCCACGGTCACATTGCCCGATTCCAGCTTCACATCACCCGAGTGGTCATACATGCCCACCATGCTTCCTTTCCACATCACCTCGCTAGCCGTGGTATCTACGGTCAGGGTACCATCGGGCAAGCCCGCCGTTTCTTCCGTAGTTTCGGACGAAGATTCCTTGGAATCACAGGCAATAAAAGAGACTGACGCGGCCAGTAGAGCCATGGAAAGAATAGTTGACTTCATAATTTGTAGTGGTTTTTGGTTATAATAAATGTATATACATCATTTCTAACCCCACCCGGTATACAATAGTTCTTGAAAAAGGAAAAATCAATTTCGTTTCCGCTACTCAGCGTAGCTTTTCTTCAAACAATTTCAAGATTCGCTTGTACTCATCCGTCCAGGAGCTTGGCTCCACAAAACCATGATCCTCAACGGGGTACGCCGCCAGTTCCCAGTTATCCTTACCAAGTTCGATCAGCCGCTGCGACAGTCGCGCCACATCCTGAAAATGGACGTTCACATCCACCATCCCATGACAGATCAACAGGTTGTTTTTCAGGCCCGCCACGTGGTAGATCGGCGAACTCTTGCGGTACGCCAGACTATCCAAATGCGGTTCGTTGAGGATATTAGCCGTATAAGGGTGGTTGTAAGCCGCCCAGTCGGTAACGGGGCGCAGAGCCGCGCCGGCTTTGAATACATCGGGTGTAGTAAAGAGGGCCATCAGCGTAATAAAACCGCCGTACGACCCACCGTAGATGCCTATTTTTTTAGGATCGATGCCGTATTTTTTCACCAGCCAATTGGCCCCATCCACATTGTCGGTCAGGTCTTTACCACCCATAAATCGATAGATGCCCGTCCTCCAGTCGCGCCCGTAGCCCGCGCTGGCTCGGTAGTCCATGTCCAATACGGTGTAACCCTTGTCGGTCAACAGGTTATGAAACATGTATTCCCGGAAATATTGACTCCACCAGGCGTGGGCGTTCTGAAGGTACCCTGCCCCGTGGACAAAAATCACCGCCCGCCCATTCGATTTTTTGGGTTCATAAACTCGGGCGTATACATCAACACCGTCGCTGGCCTTGAAAGTGATGAGCTTGGCCTCGCGCCAGGGTAGGCTTTGAAGGCCTCGGTAGTCGACTGCGTAATCTGTTCGGGTTTGGCAGCGGGGGCATTTTCCATCAGGAACAACTCCCAGGGCGTGTTGCTGTTGGAGTAGCGCGCCGCCAGTTTGGTTTCATCGGGCGAGAGTTCCACTTCGTAGGCCCCTTTTTTGCTCGGGGTGAGGCGGGTGAGGGTGCCCCCTGTGGCCGCCATTTTATAAAAATGCTTTTCGCCGGGATGTACCTCGTTGGTAGTCAGATAAAAGGTCTGTTTGTCTTTGGAGAGCGCGACGCTCTGGATTTCAAACTTGCCTTTTGTCAACTGCTTCTTCTCGCCCGTTTTTACATTCAGCGTATAGAGGTGCGCGTAACCGTCGGCTTCGCTTTGGAAGTAAATCGTGGAATTATCCACCCAGCCCAGTTCCCCGGCACTTTGCGGGTACCCCCCTACCCCGGGCCCGCCGATCCAGGCTTCGTCGCGCTGACGGTCCAGCGGTTTCAGGGAAAGGGAATCGGGATCGAAAGCCATAATCCAGCGATCCTTATTATCCAGCGAGCGCACCACTACTACGGCATTCTGTCCATCGTCCGACCACGACGGGCCGTGCACGATCACAGGGCGAATTTTGTCTTTTTTCCAGGCCGTATCTTGCTTAGGGTACTCTTTCAGGTAATCAGGCTTGTCGCCGATGCCGGGTAGTTTTTTGGTACTCACTTGCCGCATGGTATCCTGCTTGATGTCATACACCCAAAATTCAAATTCCGTCGCCGGCGCCCCTACCTTGGTGCGGGCGGGAAGGTCTTCGGTAAAGCCCGACTGCGTGACAAAACTGGGCACAATCGTGTTTTTGGAGGTTTTGTCAGTTTTACTGAGGCGGTAGGTCACGAAGCGGCCATCAGGGCTTAGTTGTTGCGAGGAAACTCTTTTTTCGCCTAAATAAATTTCCTTAGGGCGGTACGGCTTGTCAGCTTTTATTATTTTTTCAGCGGTGTCTTTTTTCGCTTTCCGTTCCTGCAAAATCTGAAAAAGGGCCAACTGATCGCCTTCCAGCCACTTTTCTTCGTCCGATTTCTTGGTTTCGGCTTTCTTGGTTCCCGATTTGAAATTGGTATGCTGCGTCAGCAAGCCCGTGGCCAGCGCAATACTGAACAGGTTGTCGTCTCTTTCAAAAACGATTCGCTGTTCGTCACCGCTGAACTTGGGGGTACCTTCGACTTCCACGGTATTGGTCAATTGTCGAATCTGGAAAGTCTTGCAATCCAGCAAATACACATCGCCATTCCGGACGTAGGTTTTCAGGGTACGCAGGCGGTTGTACACACCTTGGCCAGTGGGCAGTTTGCGGCGTTCGGCCGGGGGTACCTTACTGATTTTCTTTTCGGCTAGGGAGTACTGATACAACGAATCGTCCGGATTAGCGTCAGGATTCCAGTCAAAGTAGATGGTTTTGGAATCTTCTCCCCAATACACATTACTGGGCGAAGTACCGATCCAGACCTTGGGGTCCTGCATGATTTTCTCAACCGTGAGCTGAGCCCGGGCTTCGAGAAAGAGGAGAGAAACGAAGGCGAGAAGTAGTATTTTTTTCACGTAGTTTGGGTTAAGTTTTTTTTGGTTTTGCAAGATAAGTAGCGGAATTTGGTATGACAACGATTGTTAAATATTACGGTCAGGATGCGGGGACGCAAAAAAACGGCCTACCTTTGATTTTCTCCCAAATCAGACTGCATGCACCAGAATATCCTCCAAAATCTGCAAATAACTGCCCTCAACGCCATGCAGGAAGCCGTACTGCCTGCGGCCCGGCAAAGCGACATAATCGTCCTCTCCCCCACCGGTTCGGGCAAAACCCTGGCCTTTTTGCTAGCAATACTAGAAAGGCTGGATGCCGGGAAATCGGGCGTGCAGGCGATGGTTCTGGTACCTTCCCGCGAACTGGCTTTACAAATCGAGGGAGTTTTCAAAGCCATGGGGACGGGCTATAAGGTGAGTTGCTGCTACGGCGGCCACGCCGTGAAAACCGAAGAAAACGCCCTCCGCGAAGCACCTACCCTGCTCATCGGCACGCCGGGACGCATCGCCTACCACGTCCGCAGCCAGACGTTTGATCCGGCCACAGTACATACCCTGGTTCTGGACGAATTTGATAAATCGCTGGAAATGGGTTTTCAAACCGATATGGCCTTTAACATCAACAAACTATCCAGCTTAAACCGCCGGATTTTCACCTCTGCCACACCGCTCGATGCGCTGCCTGATTTTGCGGGAGCCAGGAATCCCGTGGAAATCAATTTTCTGGAACATCGTGACTCTGTGCCTCAGCTCACGATGAAAGTTGTGCGCACGACATCGGTTGAAAAACTCGAAACGCTGTTTTCGCTGCTGTGTTTTATCGGCGCAGAACGCACGCTTATTTTTTGCAATCACCGCGATGCAGTCGAGCGCATCAGCGACTTGCTGCGGGGTTACGGCCTGGTACACGCCATGTTTCACGGCGGCATGGAACAGCCGGATCGCGAACGTGCCCTGATGAAATTCCGCAACGGCAGCAGCCGGATTCTGGTGGTGACCGACCTAGCTTCGCGTGGACTCGATGTTCCCGAAATAGCCTCCATCGTGCACTACCAGGTACCCTTGACGGAGGAGGCGTTCATACATCGCAATGGCCGCACCGCCCGCATGCACGCCATGGGGACGGTTTATTTAGTACTGGCCGAAGACGAAACGCCCCCCTACCTTTCCGAGCTGCCTGACGATCTAACGCTGCCTGAACACGACCAGCTACCCCCCGAAACGGAATGGGAAACGCTCTATCTGTCGGCCGGTAAGAAGGATAAAGTCAATAAAGTGGATGTGGTGGGGTTACTTCTGAAAAAGGGGAACTTAGAAAAAGAGGAATTGGGTTTGATTGAGATAAAAGACGAGGCCTCTTTTGCCGCCGTGAAGCGTAATAAAATCGATACCGTACTTGCGCATCTCAAACAAGAAAAATTGAAGGGAAAGCGCGTAAAAATAGACGTGGCTAACTAAATTTCGCCCAACATAAACCTACCCAACCGCTATGAAAAAATCCGATATCGATCCGATGCCCGCTTTCTTCGACCGCTATATCAATAAAGTGGAGGATGTCGATTTGCTGGAAGCCCTGGAAATGCACTCACCCGAAGCTCTTTTTTCTGACACGGATTCACTCCATGCCCTGGGTGATTTGGTCTACGCGCCGGGTAAGTGGACAGTGAAAGATATTATCCAACACTGCATTGACACGGAGCGCATCATGAGTTACCGCGCCATGCGCTTTGCCCGGAATGACCAGACTCCTCTGCCGGGCTTTGAGGAAAACCACTACGCCCAAAATACGCTGGCCTCAGAAAGAACGCTGGAAGATTTGCTGGATGAATTCGAGATTGTGCGGGCCGCGACGCTAGCGCAATTCCAGAACTTTAACGAACCGATGCTGCAGCGTTCCGGGAAGGCTTCAGAATCTTTTATCTCCGTTGGGGCGCTGGGATTTGTAATCGCCGGACACGCGCTGCACCACATGCATGTGATTCGGGAAAGGTACTTTCCATTGCTGGATTCCTAATAGAATCACCCTTAAAGCAACAAAGCCATCGCAGAAATGCGATGGCTTTGTTGCTTTCAAAAAAAGTCAATTATTCAGCTTCGACGTTGATTTTTTCGATAGCCAGGTCATTGAGTTTTTCGTCGGCATCTTTTTCTTCTTCCAGCGTTTTAGCCAGCAGATCAGCTACCTCCCGGTGTCCAAGCTGCACGGCATACCGGTGGGCGGTACCGTAGCCCGAAATTTCGTAGTGCTCTACCCGCTGCGCTTCGGCAATCAGGCCGGCATCCATTACAGCCTCTTCGGCATCTTCCTCCATAAATTCGGAGGCTTCTTCTATGATTCCTTTGATAGCCTTGCAAGTTTCACCGGTAGGCTTAATACCAAGTTTGTCGCAGGCTTGCTCGAGGCGTTTCTTTTGTTCCTCAGTTTCTTTCAGGTGCGTATTAAAGGCATCCTTCAATTTGGGGTCGGTAGCCTTGTTTACCATTTTTGGTAAGGCTTTGATGATTTGTGTTTCGGCGCTGTACAGATCTTTCAGTTGATGTTCCAGCAGGTCATCCAGATTTTTCAGTTTATCAGACATAATCGTTTCCTAGTTTAGTTTGAAGATTTCAGATCAATATCCACGTGACATTGATACTTTACTCAGTTAAAAAAACTAAACCATCCAGAACCCGGCCTATTTTCAAAACAATCTAAACAAAAAAACTAACTGCAATAGCCTACTGATTATAAGCACATTATCCATTTGCTCAGAGTAAATAGAGGAGGTACCTTAACGTATACTCCCTCGTGGTGAAGTATCCACACCACGAGGGAGTAATGACCCATCTATAAAAAATATTGTATAAAGTAAGAACTGACTTTATTCTTTCCGGTCGCTGTGACCCAGCGATTTTTCCGAAGCCACGCGGTCGCGGACCAGCTGTTTGAGTTCTTTGGGTTCGGGAAACCGGCCTTCGCGTTTACGGTCCCAAAGTACCTCATCGGCCAGAGTTACCGTGAAACGCCCGGCCACCTCAGAAGGATGCAGCGTGACACCGTACAGCTCGTCGGCGAAGGTAGTCAGCAGCTCCTGCGCCAGCCACGATGCCCGCAGCAGCCACCCGCACTTAGGGCAGTATTCGATGATGACAGTAGCATGGGTTGGGATCATGAGAGATTTTTATTGTTTGAAGCTCTTCATAATCCAGCCGCCACCTACCACGTCGTCGCCTTCGTAGAACACCGCCGCCTGACCGGGCGCGATGCCGTTGACGCCATCGTGGAAGTCCACGCGGATACGATCAGCATCTTCCTGCACGATCGTGGCGGGGGTACCTTCGTGCTTATAGCGCACTTTGGTCACCGTTTCGAGCGGTTGGTCGAGCGCGGCGTACTTTTGCATATTGAGTTTGCTGACGTACATGCCATCGCGGTACAGATCGGGCAGGTCGCCCAGCACTACCTCGTTGGAATCTTTCCGAATTTCAGTCACGAAAACGGGACGCCCCAGCGCGATTCCCAATCCTTTGCGCTGCCCGACGGTGTAAAAGGGGTACCCTTCGTGCTGGCCCAGCACTTTTCCTTCCTGCGTCACAAAATTGCCGCCCGCCACTTCGGCTTCCAGGCCGGGCATCCGGCGCTTGAGGAAGCCCCGGTAGTCGTTGTCGGGCACGAAGCAGATTTCATAGCTCTCGGATTTGTTAACCAAATCGATGAAACCCCGTTCTTTGGCCATTTCCCTAATTTCGCTTTTGTGAAGGTACCCGAGTGGTAGTTTGGTACGGGCCAGACTTTCCTGCGACACGCCCCACAGCACGTAGCTTTGGTCTTTCCAGGCGTCGATGCCTTTGGAAATGACATAGCGGCTATCGGGGTACCTTCGTTGATCTCGCGGATATTGGCATAATGTCCCGTGGCGATGGATTGGCAATCGAGCCGATCGGCGCGGCGCAGCAGCGCATCCCATTTGATGTGGGTATTGCACAGCACGCACGGATTGGGCGTGCGGCCTTCGAGGTACTCGCCCGTAAAATGGTCGATCACGTAATCACCGAATTCGGCCCGGATGTCGAGGATGTAATGCGGAAAGCCCAATTCTACGGCAATGGCGCGGGCGTCGTTGATGGAGTCGAGCGAGCAGCAGCCCGTTTCTTTTTTGGTACCGCCGCTGCCGGCGTAGTCCCAGGTTTTCATGGTCATGCCGATGACCTCGTAGCCTTCTTCGTGTAACATCACTGCCGCCAGCGAGCTATCGATGCCGCCACTCATAGCGACCAGTATTCTTCCGTGTTTGCTCATGTTCGTAATCTGCGAAGGGTCAAAGCCTTCCGATTTAGGTTAAATTTTATCGGAACTCAACATTCCATTTTGCAAAGTTAGTTCCTTTTGAGGCTGGAAAGGAAGGTGAGGTACCTTTATTCCGCTTTTTCAATTCGCTACACGCACCGTGGCCCGGCCACCGGTCACCTCCACTTCTTCAAAATTGCCGACCCTTTTTGGTTGCACGGCTTTGCCATTTACCTGCCAGTTTTTAAAGGTACCTCTGGGGAAAGCCACGGTCAACGTCCAGTCCAATTCGGTTTGATCCAGGATAATTTCCTGATAAGCGTCGGTTCGAGAAAACTCCACGCTGAGTCGATTTTTGCCGATATGTACATTTTCCAGACTGGCTTCATTCCAGGAAGTGGGCATTTGGAGTTGAATCCGGACGGACTTACGGGCAGCAAAGGGCTGGATACCGAAAAACTGCGTCACGATGGGTACCGCAAAGCTGTACAGATTCCAGGCCTGGGTCATCATGCCGTAGTCGGGCGACACCTCGTAAATAGAGCCGGGCAACGCGTAGCCGAACGAACGGGTGATCCGTTGGAGGTAGTCCAGCGCGGCATCGGGCCGACCGTAGTTATTCTCGGCTACCGCCTGTACGCCCGTGGGCAGCGTCATGACGGCCCCCGTGTAGGTGAACACTTTGCGCTCTTTGCCGAATGAACCCGCATCCTGTCCGGCGGTTTCATCCCGATCGATACCCGTCACGAACATGCCGTACGGATTCACGAATTGGCTGCCGGTTTTCAAAGCAGTGAGGGCTTTGGCGGTGTCTGCGATGCCCATTTCCATGGGCGTGTTGACGACCCAGTTGTGATGCAGCACGAATCCCTGCTTCCGGTCGGGCGGGAGTTTTTGAATTTTCGTTCGGGTTGTTTTCAATTCTGCTACAGCCCAGGGCTTTTTCAGGGTATCGGCACGTACGATCGCATCGTCGAGCAGGCGCAGGGCTTGCCGGGGGGTACCTATGAAATCGGCAAAGGAATTGTACTCGGGTACCCAGAAATCGGAATTGATCTTGGCCTTGATTTGAGTGGCCAGGTTTTGGTATTTCGCCGCAATATCGTCTTCCCCCATCTCGGCAGCCATCTCGGCGGCATCGGCGAAGGCTTTCTGCGTGTAAGCCGCCACATCCACCATTTCGCTGTTCATACCGTGGATTTCCATCATGCCAAAGCCATCGGGTAGTAGGTTGCCGTCTTTATCATTCTTTTCGAGCAGCCAGGCGAGGCCTTTTTTGACCACCGGGTAATAAGAAGAAAGGAACCCTTTGTTGCCCGACCAGCGGTACAGGATCCAGATGAGCGAAGCAAATTGTGGGGTTTCGTTTACGTTTCCAGGATTGAAGACCGCTCCATTTGTAGAAACTTCGTGCACAATCCGTCCGTTGCCATTCTCTTTTTCGGAGAGCCGGTGCAGCAACTCCACCGTACTGAAAGCAAGGTCGGTGCGCCCGGTGGCCATGGCCCCCTGCAAAGTGTACGCATTATCCACCCCGAACCACCAGGGGTAGTCGGGCAGGCCCGCTGACAGGCCGCGCCCCAGGCCGGGTACGTCGCGCACCAGCCAATCTGTATCGTACTTCACCCAGCGGAAGGCGGTTTCCAGCTTCTTATCGGGGATCGTCAATTTTGATTTTTGGGACAAGGTCAGGTACCTTGCTTTTTTGCTCAATAAGTTTTTCAGCGCGTTTTGCTGCGCCGAAAGGTAGGTTGCCTTCGCCTCATCCGCCGAAACAGATGAGCCGGCAATAGTAATTGGCAGACTTACACTTCCACCCGCCGGAACTTCCAGTGAGTAGACCAAAGCCGCCCGGCAGCCTTTGCCTTTGGGCCGGTAGTTACAGGTAGGGGTACCTTGCCCATGCGCAGTGGGTTTGGCGGGTGAGCCCATCCGGACAAACCACGGATTGAGGCTGTCTTTGGCTACCCAGCTTTGGTTTTCCTCGTCCCAGGTAGCGAAGTCGCCGCTGTCGTTCATGTCGGTACGTTCCCCCAGCCAGGTCGGCCGGAGGTCGGTGTAGGCCATCCATTCGAAGTCTATTTTCTTATCCTGTGAGTCGTCGTTGATGAAAGTATATTCTACCAAAACCGCTTCCTGGCCATCGGGTACGTATTGGAATCGTTCGATGCGTAAGCCTATTTCCGTGGAACGAAAAATGTGTTTGTTGGCAAAAGGATAATTGACAAAGGTTTCGGCCTGATCCAGACAATACGATTTTCCATTCAGGGTAATAGCCGCCGTAAATCCATCCAGCAATTTGATGGGATGATCCCAGATTCCGCCCATTTCGCCCGCCACATGCCAGCCCAGATCGGGAAATTTTCCATCCTGGGTACCGATCATATACAGCCGGTCGCCTGCCGTTACGTAGGGGGTACCCAGGTACTCCGGCTTTCCGATCAAACTATCCACATCCGCCACGAACCGGCTAATGGGTACTTGTGACAGGTCTTCTTCGGGTGTTGAGCAACTTAAAAATCCAGTGACCATGGATGCCACCAAAACCCAGGCAAAGGAAAATTCCGATCGTATTAATTTCATGAGGGAAGAATGTTTTTTTTGAAAATATGCTATATTCTTTTGCAATATATAGGATTAGGCAGCGTCCTGGCCTGTCTCTTGCTGTTTCCGGTTACTCAACTAATCAGCCGAAATGTCCGTTCTGGCAATCCTGACAACCGCCCGTCCCAAAAAAATGGGTCTTTTATCCGGCATCTTGTAATATTGAACCTTAAACTATGGAAAACCATGCTGTATTCGTTACGTAAATCCTTATTCCTACTGCTCTGTACCCTGGCGGGAATTCTTCCCCTAAGCCACGCGCAGGTAACTACCCAAAGCACTACGACCGGCCCCACCAACCGGCAGGCGCTTACGCTTGAAGAATGCGTACAGATCGCTTTGCAGAACAATCCGCAGATCAAGCAGGCTGGCTTGCAGGTGAGCGCCAATGAGAACAATCTGATTCAGTCCAAGTGGCAGCGCTGGCCGAACCTGGGGTTCAATGCTTCCCAGGGTTTTAGTTTTGGCCGGAACATCGACCCCTTCACCAACCAGTTTGTGCAGCAGAACATCAGCTTTAACAACTACAGTCTCAATTCGAATGTGACGCTCTTCAATGGCTTTCAGCTTCAGAACACCATCAAGCAGAACAGCCTCACCCTACAGGCCAGCGAAAAGGACCTGGCCGCTACCCGCAACGACATCATCCTGAATGTGGCCTTGGCCTACCTGCAGGTCATTTCCAATCAGGAGCTGATCGAAGCAGCCCGGCAGCAGGGAGCAGCCACCCAGCTGCAGTTGGATCGCACGCAACGCCTGGTGGACGCCGGCTCTGTGGCCGAGAGCCAGCTGTTCGACCTGCGCGCCCAACTGGCCAACGACGAGCTGACGCTGGTGAACGCACAGAACACCGTCGAGTCGGCCAAGCTGAGCCTTAAGCAATTAATGAACCTGCCCGGAAGCGAAACCATCGAGGTGGTTACCCTCACAGCACCTGATCCGACTCTGCAAGCCTACGGAACTTCGGTGAACGAGGTATTCGAAACCGCCCTGAGTAACTTACCACAGATGCAGGCTGCCGAACTACGCGTGCAATCGGCAGCGAAAGCCGTGGAGATAGCCAAAGCGCAGGGATTGCCCAGTCTGACCTTCAGTGCAGGCATGAGCACGGCCTTTTCCAGTGCCGCCCCCAAACAGCGTTTCGTGGCCGACGGCACGGGTTTCACCACCAAGCAGGTGGTTTCCCAGACCCGGTTCGTGCAGGCGGGAGAATTCACATTTCCGGTCACGGATGTGGTGACGGTCCCCAATGGAGCCGACCAGACCTTTAACTACCTGGATCAGCTGAACTTCAACCGTAACTCTTCCCTGAACCTGAGCCTCAGGGTACCTATATTCAGCAATTTCCAAACCAAGTACCGGGTGGCCAATGCCCGCATCCAGCAGCAGAATCTGGAAGCCCAATCCAATATCGTGACGCAGCAGATCCGCCAGAATGTGGAGCAAGCCTACATCGACATGAGTAACTCGGGCAAGCGGTATAGCGCCACAGCCAACCAGGTACGGGCCCTTGAAGAGGCCTTCCGGGTAGCCGAAAGCCGTTTCGGAGCGGGAGCCATCAATTCGGCCGAGTACAATATCGCCAAGGCCAACCTGGACCAGGCCCGCTTCAATCTCATTCAGACGAAATACGACTACATCTTCCGTACCAAGATTCTTGACTTTTACATGAATAAACCGATTTCGGTGGAGTAGTCATCAGTTTTGAAGGCGTGATGGAGTGAATAAATACTTTTTTTAATGTACTCTGTCTCGTCATTCTCACACGCTTAATCCCTCATTCTATCAATCACTCAATCTCTCAACAATAAATTATGGCGCGTAAATCTTCAAATCGAATATGGTGGATACTGGGTGGCATAGTCGTGCTGCTCGTGGCGGGGCTTTTCGTAGCCAAAGCAGCGGGCTGGATCGGGCAGGTCAAGCCTACGGAGGTTGAATTCGCTTCCGTAAAAAGCACGGATATTATCGAGACTGTCAGTGCATCGGGGCGGGTGCAGCCCGAAGTAGAAGTAGTACTGAGCCCCGACGTATCCGGCGAAATAACGGCCCTCTACGTGGAAGAGGGGGATTCGGTAAAACAGGGGCAGCTGCTGCTGAAAATCCGGCCCGACAACTATGAGTCATTATTTGCTCGGGCACAGGCTACGGTCAATTCCAGCAAGGCCAACACCGAACAATCCCGGGCGGCCCTGGCGCAGGCCGAGTCGCGGCTACTGCGCGCCAAAGCCGATTATGACCGTAACAAGAAGCTGTTCGACGACAAGGTGATTTCAGCCGCCGATTTCGAGCAGGTCAGAGCCAACTATCAGGTGGCCCAGCAGGACATTGAGGCCGCCAAGGCCAATATATCGGCAGCTCAGTACAACGTAAAAAGTGCCGAGGCAAGCTTACGTGACGCGGCGGAAAACCTAAGGAAAACGACCATCTTCGCACCCGTCAACGGGGTTATTTCCCTGTTGAACGTCGAAGTGGGCGAACGCGTGGTAGGTACCAGTCAGATGGCCGGTACCGAACTGATGCGCATCGCCAACCTGAGCAACATGGAAGTGCGCGTGAATGTGAACGAAAACGACATCGTACGGGTGACCTTGGGCGACACAGCCGATATCGATGTGGATGCTTATAGCAGCACGGGACGGGTATTCAAGGGCGTGGTGACGGAGATCGCCAACACAGCCAGTGGACTGACCGCAGCGACCGGAGCCACGGTGTCGGCCGATGCAGTGACCGAATTTGAAGTAAAAGTCAAAATTCTTAATGAGTCTTTTCAGGATCTCATGGCAAGCCGGGGCAAGCGCTCCTACCCCTTCAAACCGGGTATGACGGCCTCAGTAGACATTATTACCGACCGTCGGCCGAATGTATTGTCGGTGCCTATCGCTGCCGTAACCACCCGTGATAACAAACCGGAAGCACAGCCCCAGGAGCCAAACGCTTCGAACGACCCGAATGCTCCGACTGATAAGGACAAATCCATCAAGGACAAGGAACCGGTGAAGGAAGTGGTTTTTGTCGATAGCGCCGGGGTAGCCAAAATCCGGGAGGTAAAAACCGGAATCAGTGACTTTGAAAACATTCAGGTTACGTCGGGTCTAAAAGCGGGTGAGCAGATTGTAGCAGGCCCCTTCATCGTTGTATCCAAGAGACTCAAAGATGGCGACAAGATTATTAAAAAAGCACCTGAGGCGAAAAAAGATGGCCCTGATTCAAAAGAAAATAACAATTGATGCGTTTTATAAGCGTATTAATTCGATTTAGTTTAGGTTAAGAAATGGAAATCCTTGCGGTCTTACCGCAAGGATTTTTTATTCAGGGTTCATATTTTTTAGCCCAATTCAGATCTACGGGAAAGGGCTCAGGCATATTGGGATTCCTTACCAAGTTTTTTCACGAGCAGGTAATAGAACAGAGCACGGTATTTGTTGCGGTTGGAACTACCGAATGTTCCACACACGTCCTTGATGGCGTCATCCAGTGATTGCCCATCGGAAAGGCCCAATTTCTTAATCAAAAAATTGGCTTTCACGCGATCCAGCTCGGCCTGATCGCCGCAAGACACCTTGGCCGAATCGGCGTTGTAAATCGAGGGGCCCAATCCTTTGGTTACCTTAGACAGAAGTTCAGAATCAACCGAAACACCAATCTTTTGGGCCTCGCCCTCATAGGTGGACATCAAATCATCAAACTTGCTCATACACGTGTTTTGTTAAGGGTGAAAAAATTGGAAGGAATATGCGTACCTAATGAACTCTTTTTTTAATACATTTCAAAGTTTAGACGGCGCTTTCTCAGAAAAGCCACTCAATAAATTATCCAAAGGAAAAATCGGTGCATGAATCAACCACAGCAGCAGAAGGTAGCCGTCATTGGCGGAGGAAGCTGGGCGACCGCCCTGGTCAAGATTTTGAGCGAACATTCTCAGGTTCAGGTACGTTGGTGGCTGCGGAGTCAGGCCGATATCGACCATATCAAAACCTTTCATCATAATCCCCGCTACCTGAGCGATGTATACCTTTCGCCCCGGCGCGTGAAGCCCTGCGGAAAGATCAGGGATGCCGTACGGGGGGCCGACTACGTGGTACTGGCGCTGCCGGCGGCTTTCATTCAGGAACCTCTGCAAAAACTAACTTCCGCTGACCTCCGGGGCAAGCGCATTGTCTCGGCCATCAAAGGTATGATTCCCGACCAGAACAAGCTCGTGACCGATTGGATGGAAGACACCTACGGGGTACCTCTCGACGATATGTGTGTGATCGCCGGTCCCTGCCACGCCGAGGAGGTAGCCCTGGAGAAACAATCGTACCTTACCATTGCTTCCACCAACCCTGGCTGTGCGGCGGACTTTGCCCACCTGATGACCTGCCGGTATGTGACGGCCCACCCGCTCGCCGACCTGTACGGCGTGGAATATGCCGCTGTGATGAAAAACATCGTGGCGCTGGCCTGTGGCATTACACACGGGCTAGGGTACGGCGATAATTTTCAGGCGGTGATGGTATCCAATGCCATGCTCGAGATCCGTCGGTTTGTGACTGCGGTCGATCCGCGCGAGCGGGAAATGAGCGCCTCGGCCTACCTTGGTGACCTGCTGGTGACGGCCTATTCGCAATTCAGCCGCAACCGCCTTTTTGGCAATATGATTGGTCGGGGGTATAGCGTGAAAGCCGCCCAACTCGAAATGAAAATGATAGCCGAAGGCTACTACGCGGCCAAAAGTATCCACGTCCTGAATCAACAATACGGTGTAGATATGCCGATCACCGAGGCGGCCTTCCGGATTCTGTACGAAGGAGAAGCTCCTGCGCTGGCTATGAACGAGTTGAAGGGGTACCTCAAATAGTGTTATTGCATGTACCTACTTCACCCGTTCCAGCATCAACAGACGGAAGTCCATTACCTGCGCCCCGACGATGTCCAGGGCTTTCAGCGTTAGTCGGCCCCGGCCTTTTTCGAGATGGATCGTCCCGATATTCATAGGCTTAAAATCTTTCACGTACGACTCCATCCGTTCTACCCGGTCATGCTCCATGCCCCGTAGCGGCGGGTCGTGGGCTTCGGTAATTTTGGCGGTAATCTGGTTTCTACCCATCGTCAGTTCAAAGGTCGATCCCACATTTTCGGGCGCACAGGTATAGTAAATCACCGCATCGAAATCCCCGTCGGCCAGCACCTCCACGTCCCACACAATCGCATCGTCGGGCCTGGTCCAATTCGTCATGAACGTGCAGTTAGGGTACTTGTTGGAGCGCCGGATGCCGCCCTCGGGCCGGGCATCGCGCGCAGGCATCTGGGTGTATTTGAACTCGCGGTCTCCTACGGGAAAGGTACGTTGATCTTCACCCGCAATGCCCGGCAGTACCTCAGCATTCCATTGATTGACCGCGGTTTTAAGTCGTGCCACCTCCTCCGCTTTTTTAGCAGAAATGTCCGTGGTTTGCCCCGGATCGGCCACCATATCATACAGTTTCCCTTTACTGTCGAGACGATATTGCTGGCTACGCACACTGGTCTGACCGTTCCAATAGCTATACAGCAGGCGGTTTTTATCAAAGGTACCCTTTCCAGTAAGCAGCGGTTTCAGACTCACACCATCCAGCGGTTTGGGAGGCTGAAAGGCGATTCCTGTTAAATCCACCAGGGTAGGCAGCAAGTCGATGACGCCCGCAATTTCATTGACTTTCGTACCCGGTCTGATCACTTTCGGGTACTGCATCAATAGTGGCGAACGGGCGCCGCCCTCGTCGGTCGAACCTTTCTTGCCCTTCATGCCGCCGTTCCAGCGGAAGGCATTGGGGCCGTTGTCGCTGAAATAGAGGACGATTGTATTGTCTTCCAGGTTCAACGCTTTTAATTTTTCCATAATCCGCCCCACGTTCCAATCAATATTCTCGCACATCGCCAGAGCCGCACGGGTAAAATTCAGGTCTTCCTCAATTCCTTGGGCGGCGGTCATTTTTAGCGGCTTGTCTTTGAATTCATTCCACCAGCGGTCGGGTACCTGCATGGGCGAATGGGGCGTGTTGTAAGGTACATACACCAAAAAGGGCTGGTCTTTGTGCTCTTGCATAAATGCCATTGCCCGCTCAGTGAGGTCGTCGGCCAGGAAGCCGTTTCCCTGCGTGATGGCCCCATTATGTTCCAGCATCGGACTGAAATAGTCGCCCCAGTGGCCGGAGCAAAAGCCGTAGTATTCTTCGAAACCCCGCCCGTTGGGATGATAGGGGTACTGCATCCCGCTATGCCATTTGCCAAAGGCCGCCGTGGCGTAGCCCGCTTTTTTGAATGCATCGGCCAGGGTAGTTTCGTCCAGATTGAACCGCTCTCCGCCCTCAGAGGTACTCCGGACACCCATGCGCGGATGGTAGCGGCCCGTGAGCAATTCGGCGCGGGTCGGCGAGCAGACGGGCTGTACGTAGAAACGGTCGAACAAAGCTCCATTCTTCGCAATCTTATCAATATTGGGTGTGTGGAGATTCGTATTACCACTCACGCTCAGGTCGCCCCATCCCTGATCGTCGCTCAGCAGAATGACAATGTTGGGACGGGCCTCCGCACGAGGTTTCTCGTCAGATAGCCGCTTTTGATTGGAAGCGAGGAGAGGTACCAGAAGAAAAAGTAAAAGTACTTTTCGCATGATTTTTTCAGACTAATGAGATCGTCATTTCACCGAATGATCTCTTTCTATTTAAAAAAGCAAAAATGACTGGTTTTACTCTACCCGGAATCCGAAGGGTACTTATGAGGGTTTATAGGCCGGAAACGGGTTTTACAACCACTGCTTCCAACCCATTGGCCTGCTAGCGGGTCTGAAAGAGGGAAAAGTTATGAATCTTGTATTCTTTTAAATAAATACCATGAAAAATTTCAGCGCCGGTTTGCTGTTATTCCTCTTTTTCCTGACCTCGCACCTAGCCTGCACTACCAAAAGTGTGGATGTGGAGGTTTCGGAGCGATGCCCCGACGCCGGGGAATTTGTCAAGAAAGTTGAATCGGTCACCGGTTTGGTCCAATTTGACTCTACCCGGCAGCAGTACGCTATCCGGAGAGCGATTCCCGGCACCTACGACAGCGTCGATGTAGGGTACCTTTGCAACCTTCCTGAGGAATTCCAGCAGCCGGGTCTAAAAGTCGAATTCAGCGGAAGCTATTACGAAAATGATGAGGTACCCGCCTCGTTTGCCGGATTGGAAAACTATTATTTGACTGTGACCAAAATAGCCAGGATACCATGATGAACGTAATTAAACTCCTGAGCAAGGGGGTACTTTTGCTATTACTGATAGGAAGCTGTAAAAATAATCCTGGCCCTAATTGCTTGCCGTACGAAGGTAAAATAATAGATTCTTCGCCCTGCGGCGGTACCATCGTCGATGTTACCAATCGGAATATCAACTCCCAATATTACCTACCCAGCCAAAAGCAGGTCATCCCGAATACCCTTGGGGTACGTCTTCCCGACAGCATCGCCATCGACTCATCCAGGACAATCTATTTTGATTTCAGAGAGCTTGCCCACGACGAGATATACCCATGCCCGGCCCTGTTTTCTGCTCCATCCCGGCAGGTAGCCGTCACGCGCATTTCTTACGATCGCTGTCCCGATCAGTGAGCAGTTTCTCGGCAGGTCTGCGTAACTTTGGCTTTACCCATACGCAATCGACCTACCTCAATGAAAATTTCTTTAATCACTTCCCCGCAAACGACCGACCTGACCATCAGCCTCTATATTCAGGATCAGGCCTCCTCCTTACCCACTGTTTTCAAAGCCGAAGAAGGCGAAATCTGGTGGCCCTCAGAACAAGAGCTCTGGCTGGGTTTGGGAAAAAAGCCTACCCCTATCACCGTTCTGAAAGCCCTGCGGATGCTCTTCCACAAGCGCAAGGGCCGCTGGCCCGACGCCATCACCCTGGACGCCCGCGACCTACCTGCCGGGTGGATCGAAACGGCTATCAACGGCATCATGCTGGGCGGATATAAGTTGAATTTGTACAAAACGGAAGAAAAACCGTACAGCAAGTTTTTCGGGAAAGAAGGTACCCTCACGGTGTGGGTCAATGCCAAAAGCAGCGAAGCCGAAAAAGCAATTGTCAAAGGAAAAGCAACCGCCGCCGTGCAGATGCGCGTAATGGATTTGATGAATGCACCTGCCAATAAAAAACCACCCCGCATTCTGGCCGAATGGGCGCTGGAATCGGGACGTCAGCATAATTACAAGGTAACGGTGCTGGAAAAGGATGCTCTGGCGGCTTTGGGTGTACACGCACTGCTCTCGGTCAGTAAGGGGAGTGAAGAGCCTCCCGTAATGATCGTGACCGAATACAGTCCCAAAAACTACGAGAAAACCGTGGTGCTGGTAGGCAAAGGCGTGACCTTCGATACGGGTGGGATTTCGATCAAGAATTCGGCCAATATGCATCTGATGAAAAGCGACATGGGCGGAGCTGCCGCCGTGCTGGGCGCGGTGGAATTAGCTGCCCGGCTCGAGCTACCCGTGCGCGTTGTTGGCGTAATCCCCTCCACCGAAAACTGCGTGGATGGTGCCAGCACCAAGCCCGGCGACGTGATAGATTCCTATTCGGGCAAAACCATCGAGGTGATCGATACCGACGCCGAGGGCCGCCTAATTCTGGCCGATGGCCTCAGTTACGCTCTCCGCAATTACAAACCCGACGTACTGCTGGATCTGGCCACCCTCACCGGTAGTGTGGTGCAAACGCTCGGCTACGCGGCGGGCGGGCTGTTCACCGCCAACGATACTTTGGCCACCCAACTCACCGAAGCCGGGGACCGTACCGGCGAGCGTCTATGGCGTCTACCTCTGTGGGACGAATACAAGGATGAAATCAAGTCGGATGTGGCCGATGTACGCAACTACCATGGCAAGCCGATTGCCGGAGCCATTGTGGCGGCCAAGTTCCTGGAGGTATTTACCCAGGAACATCCCGCCTGGGCACATCTCGACATCGCGGGTACTGCCTTCGGCGATCTGGAATTTACCCCCAACCGCGCCGGGACGGCCTTTGGGGTACGTCTTCTGGTCGATTATCTCGAAAATTTGTCCTAAGTCAAACTTTTCCAATCGGGCTTCTTGTCTTGACAAATACCGTTTTTTTGCTAGATTTGGAAAAAGACACTTCCGTCCTACTAACCCGACTGAACTCCTATGGCTCGTCCACTTACTTTTCTTTGCGTATCCACTTTCTTCAAGGGCAATGATTTTATGCGCGCCTGCAAGGAACAGGGCAACATGGTGTATCTGCTGACCGCCAAAAAACTCGAAGACAAACCCTGGGTGCGCGACTCGATCGATGAATTTTTCTACGTGCAAGAGAACACCCAGGGTACCTACGACATGCAGCATGTCATCGCCGGACTGGCCCACGTAATGCGCGATCGTCCCATCGATCGCATCGTGGCCCTGGACGACTTCGACGTGGAGAAAGCCGCGCTGCTGCGGGAACATTTCCGTATTCCGGGCATGGGACAAACCACCGCCCGCTACTTCCGTGACAAGCTCGCCATGCGTACCAAAGCCGCGGAGGCGGGGATCAGGGTACCCGGCTTCATTGGACTGTTCAACGACAAAGCCATCAACGATTTTATTCAATCGCATCCTGGTCCGTGGATGATCAAGCCGCGCTCCGAAGCATCGGCTACTGGCATCAAAAAACTCCACAATGACCACGATCTCTGGGAAGCCATCCACAGCCTGGGCGACCGCCGCCACGAGCACCTGGTGGAGCAATTTAAACCCGGGCATGTGTACCATGTGGATTCTTTGACCCTGAACGGCCGGGTGGTTTTTTCGTGGAATAGCCAGTACATTGCTCCACCGTTCGACGTGGCCCATGGTGGTGGCATTTTCCGCTCGGCCACGGTACCCTTCGACTCGGCCGAATGGCACGCTCTGGAAACGATGGCGGTGGATGTGCTCAAGGCATTCGGCATGAAGCACAGCGCGTCTCACACCGAAGTGATCCGCTGCCACGACGACGGACAGTATTATTTCCTCGAAACCTCATCACGCGTAGGCGGCGCACACCTCTCCAACATGGTGGAAGCATCGTCGGGCATCAATCTCTGGAAGGAGTGGGCGCGGCTGGAAACCGCCGTGGCGCGGGGCGAGGACTTCAAGCTACCCCGCGTCCAGCGCGACTATTCGGGAATCATTATTTCGCTGGCCCGGCAGCAGTGGCCTGATCTGTCGCCCTTTAACGATCCCGAGGTCGTATGGCGCATGGAGGAAGAGTACCATGTGGGCTGTGTGGTGCGTTCAAAAAGCCGGGAGCGCGTGCTGGAACTATTGGAATCCTACGCCACCCTCATTCGCAACGATTACCACGCCTCAGCTCCCGCACCGGACAAACCCACGCATTGACGTAGGTAGCCGGATTGGCGACATTTTACTTTCAATCCTTACTGGACTAATCCCGTATCTTGTAGTTTTGAAAATTTGTGCCTGAAACGACGATGAACACGCTCAATCCTTTTCTGCAGCGGGCTATTGACCTTTCTATCGAAGCAAGTACCAGCGGCCAGGGTTTTCCGTTTGGAGCGGTGGTGGTTCGCGATGATAAAATAGTAGGCGAGGGCTACAATCAGGTGATTGCCCGGGTAGATCCTTCGGCGCACGCCGAAATCGTGGCGATCCGCGCGGCCTGCACCCGGCTGGGTACCTACGAGCTGGCTGACTGCGTACTATACACCTCCTGTGAGCCTTGTCCCATGTGCCTGGGCGCGATTTATTGGGCTAAAATTCCGAAAGTCTATTACGCCAACACCCGGCACGACGCTGCGGCCCTTGGTTTTGAGGATGCGTTGATTTACGACGAAATTTCTCTGCCTATCAAACAGCGGCAAGTCGAGATGGTGCAGTTGAATCGAGAAGCAGCCATGCAGGCTTTTGAACTTTGGGAGCAGAAAAAGCAGCCAGAAGAATAGCGCTCACTTTTTCTTTTCAATCCTTTTTCTTGAATTTGAGCATGATCTTCGTCACCCGCGGATAGTCGAAGGCGGTGGTTTCGGTAGACATCTCGAAGGAATCCTCGCGCACATTCCGGGGCGCAATCGTCCATCCGGAGCGCTTATCTTGGGTAGTGTCGGCGGCAGTGACGACAATGGTTTTGGTGGCTGGGTCAATCTGCCAGTGCAACACAGTGGCCTTTTCTTCGCCGGGGTACCTGCCCACGAAGGCACCATCTTCCCGAAACTGCACACTTTCCATGTAGCGGTTAAAAGCAATCCCACCAAAATTATCCACCGCTTTACCGTCTTTGTAGCTCAGAGCATTGTTGACGTACACTTCTTCAATCGCCCAATCGGGTGTCGCCAGAAGATAAACCTTGGCCGTTTCCGGCGAATCGGCCGCCGGGTTACAGGCGATGGGAATTACCATCAGAATGAGAAAGGCACCCAGGGTTCTTAGATTCATTGAATGGTTAGATTAGAATGGTTAGATTAAAAAAAGAGGCGACTGAACGTCCGTCAGCCACCTCTAAATTTACTACACTATTTCCTGACTTTACAAATCAATCTTCCCGACCATCTCCTCTGGCTTCACCCACTCGTCGAATTCTTCGGGCGTAAGGTACCCCAGGTTCACGGCGGTTTCTTTCAGGGTACTGCCGTTTTTGTGGGCAGTCTGGGCGATTTCGGCGGCTTTGTAGTAGCCGATTTTGGTATTCAGCGCCGTCACCAGCATCAGCGAGTTATTGACGTGCTTTTGGATATTCTCGCGGATAGGCTCGATGCCTACGGCGCAGTTGTCGTTGAAGGACACACAGACATCACCAATCAGTCGGGCCGAGTGCAGGAAATTGTAGGCCATCATGGGCTTGAACACATTCAGTTCAAAATGACCGTTGGCACCGCCGACGCTGATCGCCACGTCGTTGCCGAGTATCTGCGCGGCTACCATCGTCATGGCCTCGCATTGTGTGGGGTTTACCTTGCCGGGCATGATGGAACTACCGGGCTCGTTATCGGGGATACTTATTTCGCCGATACCCGCCCGTGGGCCGGACGACAGCATTCGGATGTCGTTGCCGATTTTCATCAGACTCACGGCTACCGTTTTCAACGCGCCGTGCGCTTCCACGATAGCATCGTGCGCGGCCAGGGCTTCAAATTTATTTTCGGCGGTCACGAAGGGCAGGCCTGTGAGGGTCGCAATGTGCGCAGCTACATTTTCGGAGTACCCTTCGGGCGTGTTGATGCCCGTACCGACGGCGGTCCCCCCAATGCCAGTTCCGATAGATGAGCCAGCGTGTTGTCGATGGCGCGTAGGCCATGCGTGAGTTGCGAGGAGTAGCCCGAAAACTCCTGCCCGAGCGTGAGCGGCGTGGCATCCATGAAGTGGGTACGGCCAATCTTGACCACATTTTTAAACTCCTCTGCCTTCGCTTTCAGCGTATCGCGGAGTTTGGTAATACCGGGAATCGTCACCTCCGCCAGAATCTTGTAGGCCGCGATGTGCATGGCCGTGGGAAAGGTATCATTGGACGACTGCGACTTGTTTACGTCATCGTTGGGGTGCAGAAATTTTTGTTTATCTGATAGTTCGCCACCCTGCAGTACATGGCCGCGGTAGGCGATCACTTCGTTGGTATTCATGTTCGACTGCGTGCCGGAGCCCGTCTGCCACACCACGAGCGGAAACTGATCGTCCAGGGTACCTTCCAGAATTTCGTCGCAGACTTTCCCGATCAAATCCGCCTTTTCCTGCGTCAGTACTCCGGCATCCGCGTTAGTCAGCGCGGCGGCCTTTTTGAGGTAAGCGAAGGATTTGATGATTTCCTTCGGCATTTTGTTGATGTCTTGCGCGATGGGAAAATTCTGGATCGAGCGTTGGGTTTGGGCGCCCCAATAGACGTCGGCAGGTACCTGCACTTCGCCCATGGTGTCTTTTTCTATACGGAAGTTCATTTTTGAGTGATTGAGTGAATGATTGAATATAAGGCCTTACAAGCTTATAGCGGGGAGCGCAAAATTAGGGCAGTCCGGGGAGTTTTAGTAGGTTTTGCCGGATAAATGTTCAACCCGGCGCGGAAAAACAGACCACGTTCCTTTAACAAAAAGCTTGTACACACAGTTGCTCCAGCAAGTCCCGATAGTTGAAGTACCTTTTGGGGCAAACCCATTCTCACCCTCTGTTCAATTTCACATGCTAGATCTTCCCCCTACCATTCATTGCAATAGTTTTCTGGACCTCAACCTCTCCACTCCTTTGCTGATCGGGCTCGAATTTTCCCGAAAGCCGACCATTTCTCCTTCAGTAGACTGGAGGTACCTGACCGACTTAAAAATAGCCAGTCAGTGGGATTTTGACTTACGCCCCGCCCTACCCTACCTGAAAGGCACAATGAGCGCCATCGTAGTGACTGATCCAGCCCAGAAAATTACCTGGGTCAGCAAGGGATTTACGCGCATGACTGGCTACGAACCGCATGAAACGTACGGAAAACGACCTGGTTTTTTGCAGGGAGAAAAAACGCTACCCCAGACGCGGCAGCAAATCCGGCAGCACCTGGCCGCTGGGCAGCCTTTCGCGGGAACAATTGTCAATTACCGCAAATCAGGAGAGGCTTATGCGTGCGCCATTCAGCTTTTTCCAGTCTATAATCAAGCTCGTGATCTGGTCAACTACATTGCGCTGGAAGAAGAAGAACCGATGGATTTGCTTTCAATTTAAACCCTTTCACGGAGAGAGCGCGTGGTTCAGGAAAATGGGCAAGGCAACCGTTCTGGCCAATCCCTCGTACATTTGATAAAACACTCTGCCCATGCAATCTCTTCGGCTGGTTTGCTTTGTCTTGCTTTCCCACACCTTACTAGCTGTCCCATTTCTCCGCGATACCACGGAGAAAGCTTCTGCCGGCAAACTTTTCCGCGACACCAAATTCATTGTCTTGCCGGTGGTTTTCAAGCTACCCGAAACGGGCTGGGGCGGTGGGGTGGTAGGTACCACCACCTTTTCCTTTGCCCGTGATTCCTCCTTCGCCAAACCTTCGCAAGTATCCTTTGGGGCTACCTACACCCAGAAAAAGCAGATCCTTTTCTTTGTACCTTTTACCGTTTTCTACGACAACAACCGCTTCTACTTCAATGGCGACAATGGCTGGTTCAAGTATAATTTCAACTATTACGGTATCGGCGAAGAACGGGTACCCCAGGAAATCTTTGATGTGACTTTCCCCCGCATCCGGCTCGTTGGCGCCCGGTTGATCGCCCCGAAAACGTATGCCGGGCTCCGGTACCAGTACGAAAGCTACCGCGTGACCGGAACCCAGGAAGGCGGCGAACTGGCCACGGGGCGCATCGCGGGTAGCGATTTCAGTCGTACGTCGAGCCTCGGGCCGTCGTTTCTGCGCGATAGCCGTGACCAGGTGTTTTATCCACGCAGGGGTATGTTTGGGGAGCTATATATCCTGCCCACTGCCAAAATCTTCGGTGCCGACCGCAACTTCACACGCATCTACCTCGACGTTGCCAACTATTTTTCCCTAACTAAAAAACTCGTATTAGCCACCAACTACACCGCCAGTGCTATTTTCAGCAAGGAGGTACCCTTCAGTCAGTTATCATTTCTGGGTGGTCCTAAGAAAATGCGCGGTATTTACGAGGGCTTTTTCCGCGACAAGAATGCCCTGCTGGGCCAGGCCGAATTGCGCTGGGAGGTATGGAGATTCCTGGGCCTCACCGGCTTCGGCTCGCTGGGCTTTCTGGGAAATGAGGGCGATATTATGCGTTTCAACAGGCCCAAATACACCTACGGCGCGGGGTTGAGAATTACGGCGCAAAAGAAAAACCATCTCAACATCCGGGTCGACTACGGCTTTTCGCCCTACGCGGACGGAAACTTGTACCTTACGATTGGGGAAGCCTTTTAGATGGTGTTGGCTGCATGCACGACGCTTCAATGCTGACAGCGTTGGCTAGGGTACCATGAATTCCAACACCCCCGCCCGGATTTCTATTTCCACCGGGGTAGACTTCCTGACTTTGATCAATTGGTCGTCGGCGTGGGCCAGCTTACCCTCCCATTGGATACTCACCTTCTGGGCTTTATAGGTCTGGTAAGAGAACGGCACGGAGTGCCCGTGAATTCGGTCGAGCAGGTACTGCGAAAAATCGGCACGTTGGTTTTCGGTAATCACGGCTACATTGAGGTACCCATCACCCGGATCGGCGTTGGGTGCCAGATGCAGGTTGGGGCCCAGGGAGCAGGTGTTCATTACTTCTACCAACAGGAATTTGTCGGAGTAATCTTCTCCGTCTATTTGCAAATTACAGTTTTTGGCTTCGTAGCTCTGTACCAGTCCGTGCAGTACTCTCAGCGCCCGTTTGATCTTTTCATCGGGTGTTTCGCCTTCCTGCTCCTCCGCGGATTTCATTTCTTGCATCAAATACGGAAACAACCCATATCCGTAGCCTTCCAGGAAAAAAGCGGGGTCCGTCAGTCCTTTCACAATCCCGATGTCGAAATTCTTTTTTTCGGCCGTTTGCCAGCTGTCGATCAGGGCATCAGTATCATTCTTAAGGCCGAGTGTGGTAGCTACATTATTGGCCGTACCCAGGGGTAGTAGAGCAATCGGGAATTGTTTTTCCAGTAGTGTGCGATTCAGCAGTTTTCCCGTCACCTTACGAACCGTACCATCCCCCCTGCCAGAGCGATAAAATCCACGTCCGGATCGATCGAATCCCAGCCCTTTTCCTTTGTAGAAGAATATCTACACGTATAACCATGAGCCTTTAAAGCTTTCAGAAGCTTTTTTTGGAGTGCTCTTCGTCTCCGGCGCCCGGATTATGCACGAGTTGGACAGTAGGCATGGTTCGCTCTAGATATAATGGATAATGAATGCTTGTCAGGTTGCGAAGAATCTAAAAACATCCTGCGACCGGTACTATTGCCCAAGTGGCTGGTATCTCAGCGCGTTGCGCAAAACGATCTTTTCAAAAAAGTGTACCTCCCAGCAAACCTGGCTGGTATGTACTTTTTACAAAATTGTCCGACATCCATAATCCAACGTATTAAATTCGACCAACCATGAGAATTCTGATAGCTAACGACGATGGTATATACAGTCCTGGTATTGCAGCGCTGGCCAAAGTAGCCGCCCGTTTCGGCGAAGTGCGGGTGGTGGCTCCCGATGTGGAGCAATCGTCCATGGGCCATGCCATCACGGCATCACGGCCTTTGTCTTATAAAAAATCGCCGATTGTTTTCGAAGGAATCGAGGCGTACCGGGTCAATGGTACCCCTGCCGACTGTGTGGCCCTGGGTACGCACCTGTGGAGCAAAACGGATGTAGTGCTTTCGGGCATCAACATGGGGCCCAATCTGGGTAATTCCATGTGGCACTCAGGTACCCTGGCGGCGGCCAAGCAAGGGGTACTTCTAGGGATCAAGGGCATAGCGTTCAGTACCTTCGCCGACAAAACCGATCCCGATTTCGATCACCTTGAGCCTTTTGTAGAAGAAGCTCTGGGCCTACTCATCCACGAGGCTGATTTCGGACTCTACAATGTCAACCTACCCCGCGAGCCGCAAGGCATGAAGTGGACACGGCAGTCGGTACGGCTGTACGACGGTAAAATAGAGCCGGGCATGGACCCTATGGGCCGCAAGCACTACTGGTTCACGGTGACGCCGCTGGAAGCCGCCGAGGAAGGTACCGACCGCTGGGCGGTAGAAAACAACTACGTGTCGATCACCCCCCTGCGACTGGATTTGACCAATGAAGCGGAATTGGCGAAGCATAGGGTGAAAGCACCGACGAACTGACGGCACCGATACATTATACTTTTTTACCCTTAAAAGCGTAAGAACCGTCAGTTCGTGTCAGAAAAAGAGACTCTCATACTACTTACCTTTGTTCTTGTAGCCTTAAAAGAGAAAAATCTCAATACAAACGGATGATTCTCGTTAAGTAAGCAGCACAGGATATGGAATGAGCAATCTCTCAGAATGAAAAAATGGTTTTTACTTTTATCGGTATTGCTTGCCTTGCACCAATCCAAGGCCCAAAAGGGGAATGATGGTCCAGGTACAACCTCTGCTTTGGGAGAAAATATTCTGGTAGTCAAAGTAATCGACGCGGAAATCAATCAGGCCGTACCGGGACTGAAGATTGTGTTGCAGGACGAAACCACCGGACAAAGTACCCCCCTGCCCTACGACTCCAAAACATTGAGCGCCCGCACCACGCTCGATCCCACGCACCGCTACACCGTGGCCGTGGACGCCCCGGGCTACACGCCCTACCGTAAATATATCGATAAAGTATTGAAAGAGAATGAAGTAGGTGTCCACCTGCCGCGTAAGGTGCAGTCGCTTGTGGCTTTGGCAGCCACTGACAAGCTGACGCAGAAACCCATTGCGGCTACTTTTAAAATCATGCTCCCCGCCACCCGGCAGACTTTCGTAGTGGAGGGCAAAGTCGAACTGGACACGCTTTTTGTTTTTGGAATGCCCGGCACCTACCAGATCGAAGCCACTTCGCCCGGCTACCGCCCCGTCAAAAAAGAATTTGTGATTGGTGAGAAAGAACTTAAAGCCCACACTTTTAAGCCCTCGCTGGAACCCGCCGTGACGGAGTACACGTTCCTGATCGTTGACAAAGAACAGCGCTCGGTGGTACCCCAGGCGGTGTTGAAGGTATTGGATGAAAACAAAAATCCAGTCAATGTCTCCCGTACCTCGGGCAAATTCGCGGTCCTGTTGCCCGACGCGGGTAACTTCACCTATGAGGCCATCGCGGTAGAGTATCAACCCGTCCGTGGCGCGCTGGATCGTCCGGCCTCGCGACTGATCGAAGTAGAGATGACCCGCCGGCGAACTACCCCACAAACCCAGACGATTGCGTTCGTGGCGCAGGATGCCTTTACCCGAAAACCGATTGCCGCCCGCTTCCGGCTCAACAGTCCCGAAACCAATACCTCAGCCACGGTCACCACGGCGGCCAATCCCGAATTTGGCACCGAGCTGGAACTGAAAAAAGCCTACCGGCTGGAAGTGAGTTCGGAGGGCTACGCAGACTACTCCGCACCCATTACGCTCGATGCACCGGAATCCGAACCCATCAAACCCCGCGTTGTCTTCCTGGAACCGGCGGCTTATGCAGTGACATTTACGATCCTCGATGCCGTAACCATGAAGCCCCTTGACCCGGCTTCGTTCAAAATTGGGGAAGCCGGGAAAAACCTGAACCTGCAAAGTCAGGGCAATGCCCGCAACGTAAATCTGGCTCCCGGTAAACGGTATGATGTGCGGATAGGCCAACCCGGCTACGAACTATTCGAGCGTACCCTAACCTTCGACAAGCCTGCCGGCCCGAACGATTTGGTGAAATCAATCCTGCTTTCGCCAACAAAAACCGTCGCAAAACCTGCGCCCAATGTAGCTTCGTCTCTTGCTGTCCAATCCGCACCTGTAACCGAAAAAGCGGACGAATCTGTGTTTGAGAATTTAAAAAGAGGGGAAGCCGTGCGGCTGGACAATGTGTATTTTGACCAAAGTAGCTATATCCTGCGGGCGGAATCATACCCGCAACTGGACAAACTGGTCAAAACGTTGAAAATGAATTCAAAACTGAAAATAGAAATCGCGGGCCATACCGACAACGTCGGCGATGCGCGGTTGAACCAGTACCTATCCGAAAACCGCGCCCGGGTTATTTCCAGCTACCTTTCCAATAAAGGCATCGCCAAGGAACGCCTCGTGCCCAAAGGCTACGGCCAGACCAAACCCGTAGCCGCCAACGATACCGAAGAAAACAAAGCCCAGAACCGGAGGGTGGAGTTTGTGGTGTTGGAGAATTAATGGAAAATTGAAAGTGGAAAGTGGAAAAATTATTTTTTGAGAATCAGAGCACAAATCTCTCTTATCAATCATCCTTACCACTTCTCCATTTACCTTTATCCGTTGACCTTTTCACCCTTGACCTTTCACCTCCCTCACCTCTCCCGGCTGCATACTTCCCAATTCCCAATCATCAATAGACCAGCGTACCAGCCGAAGCGTAGGGTACCCTACGGCGGCGGTCATACGACGTACCTGCCGGTTTTTGCCTTCGTGTAAGGATAAAGAAAGCCAGGAAGTAAGGATATTCTTACGAAAACGAATGGGCGGATTGCGCTCAGGTAAGTGGGGTTCCTCCATTCTAACAGCGCGGGCGGGTAAGGTCTGATGTTTTTTTCCATTGATGGATATATTGACGCCCGCCGCCAGTTGGGCGCAGGCCTGGTCGGTAATCTCCCCTTCCACCTGCACGTAGTAGGTGCGAAAATGGCGTTGTTTGGGGTCCAGCAAACGCGTTTTGAAAAAATTATCGTTCGTCAGCAGCAGCAACCCCTCGCTATCCGCATCCAGCCGCCCGACAGGATACACGTCTTTCGGAAAGTCGAAATCCAGATCAGCCAGGGTAGGGTGATCACCCTCGCGGCTAAACTGCGACAACATCCCGAAGGGCTTGTAGATGGCGTAATATTTTTTTGTTGATGTGTTGATTTGTGTAATTGTTGAATTGTATTTTTTAGCGCCGTTCAACCGATGAAACAAAAAAACCGTTCACCTTTGACCCTTAGCCTTTAACCCAAAGCCTCTCCTCCTCATTCAATTTCCAGCCACACTCCACAATGATCCGAATGGATACCCGTGGTCAGGTGGCGGCAGCGCACTAATCTAGCCTGCAAAGAGTCGGAAACGGAGTGATAGTCGATGCGCCAACCCTTGTTGTTGGTCCGAGCTCCGGCCCGGTAGCTCCACCAGCTGTACTCAGTGAGTTCAGGGTTGAGGTGGCGGAAGGCGTCCGTAAAGCCATCGGCAAACCACTGCGACATCCAGGCGCGCTCTTCGGGTAGGAACCCGGTCGTATATTTGTTGCGTACAGGATCGTGGATGTCGTTTTCAGTATGGGCAATGTTGTAGTCGCCGCAGATGATGAGGTGAGGGCGCTCCTGCCGGAGTTCTCGCACGTACCCTTGAAAATCCTGCAAAAACTGCATTTTCACCCCCTGCCGCATTTCTCCACTGGTACCCGACGGAAAGTAGCAGTTCAATAATGTAAGTTCACCAAAATCGGCCCGTAGTACCCTACCCTCACAATCATAGATGGACAAGCCGCAGCCATCCACCACACGATCCGGGGCAATTTTAGACAAAATGGCTACGCCGCTGTACCCTTTTTTCTCGGCGGCGTGCCATCCGATCACTTGGTACCCTAATGCCTCAAAACCCAATAAATCCACCTGCTCCTGCTGGGCTTTGACTTCCTGAAAACACAGAATATCGAACTCATGGTCAGCCAGCCAGTCGACCAGTCCGTTTTTGATAGCCGCCCTGATTCCGTTGACGTTGTAAGAAAGTAGTTGCATTTTTATTTTTTATTGAGGAGCAAAGAGAGAGAGTACAGAAGTACCAAAGTGGCAAGTACAGAAGTGAAAAAGTACAGAAGTGGCAAAGCCGGGCGCCCGGTGGCGCACAAAGTAACAAAGTGATAGGTTTTTAGACTAGTAAGAATGGGAATATTTCCCCACGCTCAATTTTCCACTTTTCACTCTCAATTTTCAACTCTCCACTTTCAATTTTCAACTAATAGCCACTTCCCCTTTCGCTACGGCGGCTTCGGCTTTTTGATCGTTGAAGAATAGCAGGAACAGCACCAGCACCACGGCGGCGATGATGGCAGGTACCATCCAGATCGACGTCCAGTTTTTGACGCCATCCACCGTGTACATGTCCGTCACGATACCCGAAAGCTTGGAGCCAATGCCCATCCCAATGCCGTAGGTAGCCAGGGTGATAAGTCCCTGCGCCTGTGATTTGATGCGGGGACCGGCCTTCATATCGGTATAGATTTGGCCCGTTACAAAAAAGAAATCGAAGCAAACGCCGTGCAGCAGAATGGCCGCGTAGAGCATCCATTCGCCCGCGCCGCCATCGCCGTAGCCAAAGAAAATAAACCGGATGATCCAGGCGATAAGTCCGGCGGCCAGCATCCACTTTACCCCCAGGCGCGTGAAAGCCAACGGAATCATGAGCATGAAGAAGAATTCGGAGGCCTGCCCGAGCGACATTTTGTTTTCGACATTGGTCATACCCGAATCTGTCAGCGATGGATTGGCCATAGCGTAGTAAAACGAGAGCGGAATGCAAATGGCAATCGAGGCAATGAAGAAAATCAGAAACGAGCGGTTTTTGAAAAGCACAAACGAATCGGCTCCCAAAATTTGTGCAAAAGTCGCCTTGCCGGTAGCGGTGGGCGGCGTGTCGGGCAGCGTGAAGGCAAACAGGCCCAGCACTACGGCGGCCCCCATCGCCAGTTGAAAAATCATCACATTGTCGCCCGCATTCAGGAAGCCCACGATGTTGGTCACGACGATCCAGGACACGGTACCCATGACGCGGATGGCCGGAAAATCCTTTTCAGGATTAGTCATCTGCCGCATCGATATAGAACTGGTGAGGGAAATACAGGGCGCAAACGACAGGCAGTAGCCCAGCATGACCCAAAAGAACGAATCGGCATCCTGAATTTGGGTGATATAGAAAAGAATGGCCGCACCAATCAGATTAAGTATCCCCAGCACTTTTTGAGCGGCAAAGTAGCGGTCGGCGATCATACCCACAAAAAATGGGGCGATGAGCATGGCGAGCGAAAAAGCCGTGTAGGCATTGCCCACCTGGTCGCCGGTGGCGTCGAGTTGGGTAAAGAGGTACTTGCTCATCTGGCCATACCAGGCGCCCCACACAAAAAATTGCAGGAACATCATGGCCATCAACTGATAGCGAACGGTACTTTTCATAGGTCAAATCGTTAGGTAGGGTTTGCTGTACTTGGGAGACGAATTTTCAAAAGTAAAGCAAATGAATCAAAATTCTAATGGATATTCTCAACTTCCCGAAAGTTCAAAAACTTTCGGGAAGTTCATCGTCAGATTGCGTGATCGGTCGGAATATCCACCCCGCTCCATACTTTTTTGGCGGTCCAGTCGGCGGCGGGGTCGGCCCAGAACGGATTCTTAGCCGGTAGCCCCAGCGGCAGCAGTACCGTGGCGCACAGGTACAGGCTACCCGTAGAAATGTAGGTTTCGCCGATGGCCGGCTGATGGCCGTGCAGACCGATCTGCAGCCAGCCTTTGGCGTCGAAGGTACCTTCGCTTTCGGTAGTGCGCTGCATCACCGTCGTCAGGGCCGAACGTACCTGGGCGGGCGTGACGTGCTCGGGCAACTTTTCGACGAGCGCCATGTTGGCCAGGTGCTGAAATGCCCCCGCCCGGTAGGCAATCGAGCGCCCGATAATCGGGAAGGTACCTTCGGGTGAGATGAGCCGCTCCTGAATAGCCGCATAACGAATGGCCCGCTTCATTACGTCTTCTGCCATTTTTTTATAAACTAATTCCTTTGACAAAATCGCTTCCATGATGTCATACAGGAAAGGCTGAATCACGTAGCTATTGTAGTAGTCCCAGTGGAAGTTAGGTCCGTCGCCGTACATGCCGTCGCCCAGGTACCACTGCTCGTGCTGGCGAATGGCGTAGTCGAGCCGCATCTTGTCGTAGTCGTAGCCGTATTTAGCAAAAAACGCTTCGATCATCGCACTGAACAGCAGCCAGTTATTGAATCCTGGACGTATAACCCGGCTGCTCAAAAACGCCTTGACCACGTTGGCTTTGACGGGTGCCGACAATCCTTCCCATACCTTCGGCGCGCGGATCAGTCCCTGAGCCAGAAATGCCGCATCCACCACGGGCTGACCGCCTTTATTAAAGTTCATGAAATCTTTCGCGTTGGGATTGGTGGCGTTGTCGAAGGCCTTCAGCGTGAGGGCGAAGTACTTATTGCGCATCTGCTCTTCCGATTTATCCGAAAACTCGGTCAGATTGAGCCAAGGGCCAATGCCCGACAGCAGCCGCCCGAAGGCTTCCAGATGGGTATATTCGGGCCGATCCTTGGTTTTGCCTTCCACCGGCATATTCGCTTTCAGGCTATCGTTCGCCAGATTGGTCAGTACCGGATTGGCTGTTTTGTCCAGATAGTTCAGCCAGATCTGGCGATCCGTGGGAGCAGGAGGCGTAAAGCTGCTGAATGCGCCTACACTTGAAATACCGAGGGTTTTGAGAAAGAGTCTTCTGATCATAATTTAAAAAGCTATTAGCTATTAGCCGTCGGCTATTGGCTTGAAAAAACTAAACAAGGTACCCCATCAACTCCTCCACCATCGCGGGCGCACCGATGTACAGCGGCGTCCGCTGATGCAGGCTCGTGGGTTTGATATTCAGGATGGCCTCGGTATCGTTGACGGCCAGGCAACCCGTAATGCCCGCAATAAACGCCAGCGGATAGCATTCGTACAGCAGCCGGAGCTTGCCATTGGGATTTTTAGCCGTCGGTGGGTAAAGATAAATGCCGCCTTTCAGCAGATTCCGGTGAAAATCGGCCACCAGCGAACCAATGTACCGGGCCGAATACTGCCGCTCCCGACACGCCGCCAGGTACCTTTGTACAGGTTCGGCGTAGGCGTTCAGGTTGCCGTCGTTGTACGAATAAATTGCGCCGTTTTGGGGGGTTTTGATATTGGGGTGCGACAGAATAAATTCCCCCACGGAGGTATCGTACGTAAAGCCATTCACACTGTGGCCCGTCGTGTACACCAGCATCGTGGACGAGCCAAACAGGATGTACCCCGCTGCCACCTGCTCGTGGCCGCCCTGCATGAAATCGTCGAGGGTAGGTTCACTGCCCACGGGCGTCACCCGCCGGTAAATGGAAAAGATGGTACCGATGGACACGTTGACGTCGATGTTGGACGAGCCATCCAGCGGGTCGATCGCGACCACGTACTTGCCTTTGTTGTTTCCGGTAAAAATAATCCCTTCCTCTTCCTCCGAAATCAGCGCGCACACTTCGCCGCCGTTGGTAAGCGCCCGCCGGAAACGAATGTCGGCGATCACGTCCAGTTTTTGCTGCGCTTCGCCCTGCACATTCTGCAGTCCCATGTCGCCCGTCAGGTCGATGAGGCCGGCGCGGTTGACCTCCCGGTGGACGATTTTACCCGCGAGGGCAATATCGCGCAGTAGTTGCGACAGCTCGCCGGTGGCAAACGCGAAGGCGTTCTGGCGGTGCAGAATGTAGCGGTCGAGCGTGGTGCCCAGGGGCATGACCAGCGGATGGGAAGGCGCAGTACTCATGGCAATATCAGTCGATGTGATGGTGTCCGGGGTAAAGTTTCAAGTAATTCAGCTCAATTCGAGCCCTAGGTACTGTCATAGACGACATTTTTCCGGCTAGCGTCCACACGGCGGCTAAATATTCCTATATTTCTGCTGAAAACCAACTCATTTTATGAAACTACGACTGCTCGCTTTTCTTCTTTTGGCCACCGTTGCCTCCGCGCTGGCGCATGAATTCTGGATTTTTCCCGAAAATTTCTTTCCCAAGGTAGGCGAAAAGCTGGCCTGGAAAATTCAGGTAGGTGAAAACTACGAGGGCGAGCGCTGGGGCGGCGGCAGTCGGCGCGTGGAGCGGCTGCGGCTGATCACGTCCACCGGCGAAAATAACCTCACCGCCCAAATCCAGCAAACCGACTCGCTTGTAGGTGCCCCTACCCTGGCCATCGAGCGCGAGGGTACCCAAATGCTGGTGCTCGAAACGAACAATTCGTTCATCGAACTGGAAGCTGATAAGTTTGAGGAATATCTCAAAGAAGATGGGCTGAACCTGGCTTTGGATTTCCGACAGAAGAATGCCGAGCAGCAGAAAAAAGGCCGGGAATTTTACCGCCGTTGCGCCAAAACCCTTGTGCAGGTAGGTACCTCTACCAATGACCTACCCACGAAGCCCACGGGCGTAGACCTGGACATTATTCCGCTGCAAAATCCTTACGCCCTGCAACCCAACTCACCCCTGACCTGCCGGATTCTGTACCAGCAAAAGCCGCTTGCCAACGCGATGGTACGCTGCTGGCGGCGCGCCAACGGCAAAACTGAAGTAGAGTTCCGGCAAACCAACGCCCAGGGCGAAGCTACCTTCGACCTCACCAAAAAAGGCAAAGCCGCCTACATGCTCAGCAGTGTCCACATGGTACGGCTGACGGGCAATGAAAAAGCCGATTGGCAGAGTTTGTGGGGAAGCGTGACGTTTGGGATGAAGTGAGGTACGCTTATTATTAGAGGAATTCTTTGCCTGAAATTATCAAAAAGTTTCTGTTGAACGGCAGGTCAAATCCTCTTTATTAAATGCTATAAATTACTGTGTGCTTATAATTTATCGTTGTATTCATTATCTTTATTTCCATATTTTCACACTAATTATTAAATTATGAACCTTCATCTACTTTTGTCCCAAAATAAAGGGTTTTGTTATCTGTTGGCCTCCCTTATTGGCCTTTCGCTTTCCGCTTCAGCCCAAACGATTAGCACCGTGGCAGGTAATGGAATGCAAGGCTTCAGCGGCGATGGAGGGGCTGCCACCAGTGCCAAACTAAACAGCCCTACAGGTATAGCTTTCGACGGAGCCGGGAATCTTTACATATCAGATCAATCTAACCACCGTATCCGCAAAGTGAGTACCAATGGGATCATCACTACAGTAGCAGGTAGCGGCATTTCCGGATCCGGCGGCGACGGTGGCCCCGCAACCGGTGCCAGACTGAATTCTCCGTTTGGAATCGACGTAGATGTCTTGGGTAATATCTATATTGTAGATCAACTAAACCACCGCGTCCGTAAGGTGAATACTAGCGGCATCATCAGTACAGTGGCCGGCAACGGCACTGCCGGCTCTGGTGGCGACGGCGGGGCTGCCACCTCTGCTAATCTGAATTTCCCAACCGATGTTGTAGTGAATGCCGCGGGTGAATTATATATTGCAGATCCAACGAATGCCCGCATTCGTAAAGTGAGTTCAAGCGGGATTATTACCACGGTATTGGGAGACGGAAGCACCGCTTATTCTGGTGCCGGCTTGGATGTGGACGACTCAGGTAACCTCTACTTGGCAAACTATTCTCACAGAGTTATAAAAGCAGACATTGTTGGAAACATAGTCACGATAGCTGGCCTTGGAAACCCTGGCTTCAGCGGTGATGGCGGAGCCGCTACCAGTGCGCGCCTCAATACACCAACTGATGTACTTTTTGATGCAGAAGGAGCTTTTTACATTGCCGATAGGGACAACAATCGTATTCGCAAGGTCAACCCCAACGGAATTATCAGCACCGTAGCTGGCAACGGTGTTGCCGGATTCAGCGGCGATGGTGGACTGGCGACGAATGCTAAGTTAAACAGCCCCACCAGCTTTGCTCTGGATGGGGTGGGTAACCTCTATATAGTGGATAAACTCAACAATCGAATTCGAAAACTTAGCCCTCCCACTATTACCCTTAACTCACCAATCTGCCGTCAGACCGATTCTTTTGAAGTATTTTACACTTCGACTATTACCAATCCCGATCATTACATCGTCACTGGAACAGGAATCAGTCCGAACCAAACGGGTACCCCACCGGGTTCAGTGGGTAGTATAAAAGTTAGTTTCGACCCCGCCACCTTTACAGGTAGCTTCACGCTGGTACTAACCAATAGCATCACGGGGTTTTCTACAATTCCGGCAAACGGAACTGTTTCTGTCAATGTTAGCCCTACAGCCTTTTTCGTCACCGGCGGTGGCTCCTTCTGCGCAGGAGACTCCACCGGAGCCGTTGGACTAGATGGTTCTCAGAGTGGCATAAATTATCAACTACTTTCGGGCGGGACAGCAGTAGGCAATCCGGTAGCAGGGACAGGCAGTGCTATCTCTTTTGGTACGGTCACTGAGGCAAATACTTATTCAGTGGTTGGAACAAATGCCACCAACGGCTGCCAAACCACAATGACGAGTTCGGCTAAGATCGAAGAAGCACCCGTGGCTACACTCACCAAAAGTGGTGATCTGAGTACCACCGTATCATCCGTCACGCTAACAGCTACTCCCGCCAATGGCCAAAACTACCAGTACCTGTTCACAGGACCCAGTGTAGTTTCTCAAGATCCTTCTTCGAATATTGCCAGCGTCAATATGTCCGGTTTCTATACCGTGAAAATTTCCCGTACAGCTGGCTGCTTTTCTACTGCCACCGTTTTTGTAGAAAAATCGAAGATTATCAACACGGTTGCAGGTACGGGTAATCCCGGTTTCAGTGGTGATGGTGGACCCGCCACTAGTGCCTCTCTAGGCTCCCCCTACGGAGTAACGGCAGATGGTACGGGAAACATTTATGTAGCTGATCAGTATAACCATCGCATCCGCAAGATAAGCAGCAGTGGTGCCATCAGCACGATAGCAGGAAATGGTACTGCCGGATTCAGCGGAGACGGAGGGGCTGCCACTAATGCAAGTCTGTCGGCTCCGGCCAGGGTAGCACTCGATGGCTCTGGGAATCTGTACATTGCTGATCAGAACAACAATCGTATCCGTAAGGTTAGCACCAACGGCATTATCAGCACAATAGCAGGCAACGGCACTGCTGGTTTCGCTGGTGATGGTGGAGCGGCTATCAATGCTAGCCTAGCTGCTCCCACAGGTGTGGCAGTGGACGAATCTGGATATATATATATAGCTGACCGAGACAATAACCGCATAAGAAAAGTAGGTAATGATGGAATTATAAGCACATTTGCGGGCAACGGGGTCGCGGGAGTGGGAGGTGATGGAGGAACGGCTACTATCGCAGGCCTCTATGCACCAACCGACGTCGCCGTCGACGGCTCAGGAAATGTATTTATAGCTGACCGTGACAACAGCCGCATCCGTAAGGTTACTACTAACGGTATCATTAACACGGTGGCAGGTAATGGAGGCACTGGATTCAGCGGTGATGGAGGATCAGCCACTAGCGCCACTTTAACATCCCCCTCCGCTGTAACGCTAGATATTTCCGGAAATCTATTTATTGCGGACGGGGGCAACTTCCGCATACGCCGAGTGGATGCCAGCGGAATTATCAGCACAGTGGCAGGCAATGGCATCTACGGTTTCAGCGGTGATGGAGGCGACGCCACTAGTGCCAAACTTACATTCCCGTCCGGCATTGCGACAGATGGCATGGGGAATCTTTATATCGCCGATACTGATAATCATCGGATTCGCAAGCTGGGGTCAGCAACTTCATTTGTCATCAGCATCAAAACCGGAGACTGGAACGACCCAAACACTTGGAACGTAGGCCGTGCGCCTCTGGCGGATGATCAGGTTATTCTGGATTCAGGCCACACCGTAACAATAAACGGATCGGAAACAGCACGTAGCATTGAGTACCGAACCAATGCCCAACTGGTGTTCAGCGGTTCCGGCAGCACGTTGGCACTCGGGCAGTAACTTTAAAGATTGACAGGTTAGCAAGAAGCAAACAAATTACCTCCTCACACTCCCCGGCTGAATCCTGAAAATCAGGTTAAACCCCACAATCTCAGACTGCACTTCACGGCATTGTCCGTCGGCGTAGGTGTAGCGCGTCTTTTTTCCATCCGGCATCACAATCTCGTAGGCACTGGTACCTACCTTCTGGACCGGGCACATCTTGCCAAAGCGGTCGGAGTAAATCTGTTTGAGATTTACGGGCTCACGGTAGTAGAGGCTGGTCACGGTGTGGTTGATGGGATGAGGTACCTGCGCCGTTTCCTTTGAGGCAGATTTGGCATCGGCGAACGTGACGTGGTAGATATCCGAAGTCTGCACCGTATTGGTCTTTTCTTTCAGCTTGCCATTCACTTCCTGACTCGAAAGGGCGGTTTTCAGCACGCCTTTTTCAAAGCGGTTTTCGCCCACATACACCACGTCGTACAGAAAAGTATCGATGGCCCCGCGCACGCGCAGGTTTTCGCTGCCGTCACTCCCCCGGGAGGGTGTGATCGTAAGCTCGCCCACGGCGCGTCCGGCCAGCAGAATGTCGTAGATGATGGCCTGGCTCCGGGCAGGTACCTGCAGTAGCACCAGCAGTAAAACCAGAAGGAGGATGATTCGTTTTTTCACGCGTTCATAGAGGAGCATACGATTTTTGAAGGTACCTGCCAAGCAAAAGGTACTCCGGCTCAGATTAAAGGATGTGTTGCATTGGCGTAGACGTTTCAAACGAAGCCAGACAAAACCTAGTATGAATGGGCCCAATTGGATACAACCTACCGGCTACTTTTCCCCTACGCCACCTCCAAAAAAATCCCCCGCCAGAGGTCTCCGGCGGGGGATTTTTTTATTCTTCGGCACTTGGCCGATCAATGATTCCTGACTTTTCCTACGGCGGAGTCGAGCGCGGCTTTCATTTTGACGATCGCTCCGTTGATCGCCTGCATCAGCGTATCGTTCAGTTCGGTGACCACGATGGGCTGCATGCCTTCCATGCGGGCTTCCATCAGGCAACGCTTGTCCCGTTGCCCTTCCTTACTGCCGTTTTCGTCCGAAAGATGTACCTCCACGCGGGTCAGTTGTCCGGCAAAGCGGTGCAATTTTTCCGCGATCTTATCATTCAATTCCGTTTGGAATGCTTCATGTACCGTAATGTTGTGATCGGTATTGATCTGTATAATCATGATGTACTGGATTATAAATGAATTAATTGTATTTGGTTTTAACCCTGCCTTTTTAACGGATATACCGAAGACCTTGGTGTTTGCGGAGAAAGTAAAAGAATGATGCCCGAGGTTTGAATCATCAATCCACTAGCGGTGCCGTCTGCTCGGCCGAGGTGATGCCCGGCGGGAGTTCCAGAATGCGGATGTTGCGAAAGTGGATTTCGGCCCCTTCGGCTTCCAGGCAGATGTACCCCTTCTTGCGTTCCGAGCCACGCAGCCCGTTGACAAACTTCCCGTTGACGGAGAGCTTCACGGTACCATCCACGCAAACCACCACGTACTTGTTCCACTCGCCCTTGCCCCGGCAGCGTTTTTCGAGCGATTTGCTGCGGGTACCCCGTGGGTTGTCAGGAATGGCGGTCATGCCCATCGTCGGGAACAGTTCACCGTGTACGTAGGCGTCGGTTTCATTATGCTGAATGGCCCATTCCAATTCCAGCATCTGCACTTCGATGGCCTTGGTGAGCGGATTGTCGCCAAATTGGGTACCCTCGCTCCACACAAACACACCGGAGTTGCCGCCCGCCTCCATGTGTTTCCACTCGATTTCCAGGATGAAGTTTTCGTACTGACGGTCGGTGCGCATCACGCCGATGGGTTTGCCGGTACTCACCAGGGTACCTTTCTTCACCTGCCAGGTATCCTCGGCCGTGTTGACATTCACCCAACCTTTGAGGTCTTTGCCGTTGAACAAATTCCTGAATACCAACGGCTCAAACTCAGACTGCGCCCAACCCGGGTATCCTAGCAGCAACAGGAAAGCCAGTTGGAAGGTACCTTTAAGCAGAAATCTTTCAGGAATCATAGCAAGTCAGTTTTGTACTTTCAAAAGCAAATTCCCGCCGGGCCTACTTACCCACAGCACAACAACCGGGGTGCCCTCTGTGCAAAGGTACCCCTACCTACCCAGAAAATGCCGCAGGGTAAAAGCATTGCGGACGGCATTGCCACCGCCGTCGTTGTTGAAATACACGAATACCTCTTTTCCGGCCCGCTCCCATTCCCGAATCCGGTCGGCCCACCAGCGCAGGTCGTCGTCGGCGTAGGAGCCGCCGTAGAGCCAGCCGGCATCGGGCCCGTGCAGGCGCACGTACACATGCAGAGCCGTGGCCCGCAGAATGCAGGGCAGTCCCGCTCCGCTCATGACGCAGTAGGCCGCCTGATGGCGTTCGAGGAGTTGGAAAATGGCTTCATGATGCCAGCTGGGATGACGAAACTCCACCGCTACCCGAATCCAGTCGGGTACTTGGCTCAGAAAATAGTCGAGCCGGGCGTAATCATAGGCAAAGTTGGGCGAGAGCTGCACCAGCAGAATCGCGCGCTTTTCGCCCAGGATATGCCAGCATTTCTTTATTCTTTCAATCCACACCTCGGGCGCATAAAGCCGCTTGCCGTGGGTGAGGCCGCGGGGCGCTTTGACCGTGAACTGAAAGCCTTCGGGCAATCGCCGCCGCCAGCTGGCGAAGGTACGTTCGTGGGGCCAGCGGTAGAAACTACTGTTGAGTTCAACGGTCTGGAACTGATCCACGTAGTAATAAAACCGATCGTGGACGGGCGTGGGATCGGGATAAAGTACCCCCTGCCAATGATCGTAGCTCCAGCCCGAGGTACCTATGTGTGCTGCCATGGTGTTGTGAGTTTAGGTTCCGCTTTGTTTACCCTAAAATCATATACCATCTGTTTCCAAACCGCCCTTTGTTTCCCTTTAAAATGAAAAGTAGAATATGTTGCAAAAATATACCGAATGGTATATTTTTGCATTTCATTTGAAGACCCATGCGAAAATCAGAAAAAACCAGGCAGTATATTCTGGAAAAAACCGCGCCGCTATTCAATAAAAAGGGTTATGCGGGTACCTCTTTGTCCGACATCACCGATACGACCGGCCTAACCAAAGGGAGTATCTACGGCAATTTTTCTAACAAAGACGAGGTAGCTCTGGCCGTGTACGAGTACAGCACCGGGCTACTCACCGGGATACTGAATAGGGCAATCAATGAGAAAAATACGGCTCCCGACAAGCTGATCGCGATGACGGAGTTTTATCGCGACCATTGGCCCGGTATATTTGGCAACGGCGGTTGTCCGATGCTGAACGCCGCCATCGAGGCGGATGACGGCCCGCCGTTCTTGCAAACCTGCGTGCAGGCCAGCTTTGCAAACTGGGAAAAAAAGATCGTGAACATCCTGGAAACAGGGGAAAAGAAGGGGGAAATCAGGCAGGGAATTGTGGCCGCGGATTATGCCAGTACGATCATCACCCAAATCGAGGGGGGGATCATGCTGGCAAAAATAACCGGAAACACCCGGCACTTAATCCTGGCCCTCGACCGTCTTGTCAAGATGATAGACCACGAATTGAAGCCTTGATTTTAGCCCACAGTAAGCAGGTACCCCGATCCTGAATCGGCAGGGGTACTTGGGGATTTTTTCATTTTTTTTTAACATACAACCAATCCAATGAAACGAGTAGTCATCACCGGCCTGGGGGCCATAACTCCCCTGGGAAATACCGTCGCCGAACTCTGGGACAATATCAGGGCCGGCCGGAGCGGCGCCGGCCCTATTACAAAATTTGACGCCAGCAAATTCAAGACCCGCTTTGCCTGCGAAGTGAAGGGCTTTGACCCGGAAAGCTATATTGACAAAAAAGAGCTGAAAAAATACGATCCCTTCACGCAGTACGCCCTGGCCGCCAGCGAGCAGGCGGTAGCGGATGCCGGGCTTGATTTTGCCAGTATGGACGAAAGCGAGCGCTACGACATCGGCGTGATCTGGGGTACGGGCAACGGCGGGATCAGTACTTTCGAACAGCAGCTGAAGGAGTTTGATACGGGCGACGGTACCCCGCGGTTCAATCCCTATTTCATCCCAAAAATGATCGTGGATATTGCGGCCGGGGTCATCTCTATGCGCTATCAGCTGCACGGGCCCAACTACTGTACCGTATCGGCCTGTGCCTCGTCCAATACGGCCATCATCAGTGCGTTCGATACCATCCGGATGGGCAAGGCGACCATGATGATCGCGGGCGGCTCCGAGGCGGCCATTACGCCCGCTTCGGTGGGAGGATTCGGGGCGGCACAAGCGCTTTCCAAGCAGAACGACAGCCCTCAGACTGCCTCCAAACCCTTTGACCGCGATCGCGATGGCTTCGTGATGGGCGAGGGCGCCGGGGCGCTCGTGCTCGAAGAACTGGACCATGCCCTGGCGCGCGGGGCTACCATCTACGCCGAAATGGCAGGGGGTGGCATGGCCGGTGATGCCTACCACCTCACCGGTACCCATCCCGAAGGACTAGGGGCGGTTCTGGGCATTCAGCGCGCCTTGCGCGATGCGGGCATTACGGCGGAAGCCATCGATTATGTCAATGCCCACGCCACGTCTACGGGCATAGGTGACCTGAGTGAACTGGTAGGTATTAAACGGGTGTTCGGTGACAGACCCGTACCCATCAGCGCCACCAAATCCATGACCGGCCACCTGCTGGGGGCGGCCGGCGCGGTGGAGAGCATCATCAGCATTCTGTCGGTAAAGCATGACCTCATTCCGGCTACCATTAATGTCACAACGCTCGACGAGCGAATCCCCGAGGGAATGAATCTGATTCTGGGAAAAGCCGTATCCCAAAAAGTTAACTATGCGCTGAACAACACCTTTGGGTTTGGCGGTCATACGGCGAGCTCCATTTTCAAAAAGTACCTTTGAAACAAAGATTTTTCTGAACAAAAAAAGTCCCGCCTAAGCCAGGCGGGACTTTGCAATAATAGCTGTAAGAAACTAGTGGACAGCCGAAGTATCCACCTTCGTGGTACCGCTTTTGGTCATGAGCACGAAAGGCACGCAGAGCAAAAACATAACGCCCAGGTACAGGAACACGTCCATATAGGAAAGTACCATGGCCTGTTTGGTGACCGTAAAATCCAAGAGTTTGTAGCCGCTTTGCAGGGCCAAATCCGGACTCATGCCCTTAGCCAGGAAGTTGTGTTGCAAGCCTTCGACCCGTTGTTGTACCACAGGATTATTAATGTCCAGTTTGCTAACCAGGTCATTGCGGTGAAACATATTCTGCCGGGCAATGAAGGTAGTAATCACGGCCACGCCGAACGAACCGCCCAACTGGCGCATCATACCCGTGAACGCCGCGCCTTCGCCAATGTCCCGACCTTTCAGCGTAGAAAGCGCCAGGGTGGTGATGGGCACAAACAGCAGCCCCAAACCAATTCCCCGCACGATAAGCATATTGAAGAAAGCGTCGCTACCCGTGTCGGGCGTCAGGATTTTGTAGCCCCACACACTGTACACAAAGAAGAAAACCATCCCGGCGGCCACCAGGTACTGTTGCTTCACGCCCCGCTGAATGAGTTGCCCTACCACGGGCATCATCATGGCTGTCACGATCGCCGCCGGTACCATGAGCATGCCCGATTGGGTGGCGGTCCAGCCCAGGGTAGCCTGGGTGTAAAGCGGAATGATGAAGGTAGAGCCATACAAGCCAAAACCCAGGATGAACGACAGGATGGTACCCACCCGCAGATTTCCGTTGCGCAGTACCCTTAGGTTTACAATTGGGTTGGCGTAAGTAAGTTCGCGCCAGATGAAGAAAAAGAAGCCCAGCACGGCCGTAATGGTCAGTAGAATGATGATATGATCGTTGAACCAATCCTCTTCCTGCCCTCTTTCAAGCACGTACTGCAGCGAGCCCACGAAGACAGCCAGCAGGAGGATGCCCAGGTAGTCGATCTCATTGGCGGCTTTCTTGGCCGAAAACTTGGGACTACGGACAAACTCGATCGTGAGCAAGGTAGCAATGACGCCCAGCGGAATGTTGATGTAAAAAATATAAGGCCAGCTGTAATTATCCACGATGTAGCCCCCAAAGGTGGTCCCAGGGTAGGACCTACGATGACCCCAAGCCCGTAGAGCGCCTGTGCAATGCCGCGTTTTTCGGGAGGATAGCTTTCGGTGATCAGCGTTTGGGCGGTCACTAGCAAAGCTCCGCCGCCAAAGCCCTGGATCAGGCGGTAAAATACCAGTTCCCAGATATTGGTCGCTTGTCCGCAAAAGAACGAGGCGACCGTGAAGATGATAATCGATGCGGCGAAGTAATTCCGGCGGCCGAACTGCTGCGAGAGCCAGCTCGTCATGGGTACCACGATGACGTTACCGATGGCGTAGGCCGTAATCACCCAGCTCACTTCCGAGAGGGTACCTCCCAGGTTGCCGCGCATGTCGTTGAGCGCTACGTTCACGATGGTCGTATCCACAATTTCCAGCAGGGCACACAGAATGGCCGTGATGGTGATGATGACCCGGCGGAACCCGTACTCAACCAATGATTCTTGTAATTCCATACGAATAGGGTATTCTATCGGTGTGATAGCGAAAAAGTACCCTCGGCCGGGAATAAGGTACCCGGCCGAGGGCGGTGCATTAGTTTATTTCAACGTCCACAAAGACGTTCATACCGGGGCGAAGCTGCGCCAGATATTCGTCGTTGGCCTGGGCAAATTCGATGCGGACCGGTACGCGCTGTACCACCTTCACGAAGTTGCCGCTGGCATTGTCGGGGGGTAGCAGGGCGAAGCGGGCCCCCGTAGCGGGTGCAAAGGAGGCTACCTTGGCCTCAAAGACGTGGTCGGGATAGGCATCCACGTGTACCTTCACGGGCTGACCTACCTTAATGTCATTGAGTTGGGTTTCTTTAAAATTGGCCACAACCCAGGGATCGGTGGATGCAATGATGCTAAACAGACTCTGGCCAGCCTGCAAAAATTGGCCCGGCTGGGCATTCACTTTGGACACCCGCCCGTCAGTAGGAGCCGTGATGACCGTATAGGACAGATTCAGTTTCGCGTTTTCGATTTCAGCTTCCCGCGCTTTGATGTTGGCATTGGCCACGGCTTTTTGCTGCGAGGTAGCATTGGTCTGTGAACTGGCGGCCTGGGCCTGACGTTGCGCGGCATTTTTCTGAGCCACGAGGGTAGCTAAAGCCCGTTCGGCTTTTTGCTTGGCAGCCTGCGCCTGCTCAAATTCCTGCTGAGTGATCGAGTGGTCCTTGATCAGGTTTTCGTAGCGGGCGAAGTCCTGATTGGCACGCCATACGTTGACCTTGGCTTCTTCGATCTGGGCTTCGACCACCGACACATTGGCCTGGTAGGTGGTACCTGCCGCTTGCGAAGCGGTGGTGGTGGCATTGGCCACAGTCAGATTGCTCTCTGAGCCATAAAGTGCGGCCTGAGCCTGTTCCAGCTTGATGAGTTGATCGCGGTTGTCCAGCATGATGAGCGTATCACCTTTGTGGACCATCTGATTGTCTTTCACCCGAATTTCCGTGACGTAGCCTGAGGTACGGGGAATTACCGGGCTAATGTTGGCATCGACCTGCGCATCATCGGTTTCTTCATGATGCAGGCCGTGGTTGTATTTGGTGAAGCCCCAGCTACCTCCCACCAGAACCAGCAGTCCCAGGATGATTAAAAAGCGCTTATTGGTTTTTTTGGGTGCTGGCGGCGTGGCTACCTTTTTAGGTGCTTCTGCTGTGGTTTGGTTCGTTTCCATAAATTTTATGACGATTGAATTGAAAAGACTATTTTGAATAAATATGCTAGGCAGGTGTTTACTGAATCAGCCCACTGACCTGTTCCAGTTTTTTATAAGCGACCAATGCGTCGGCTTTGGCAGCTTCGTAATTAATACGGGACTGCACCTGCGCCACATCGGCATCGAGCAGTTCGGTCGTCGTCACCAGGCTGTTGTCGTATTTGTTTTTAGTGATGCGGTAATTCTCATCGGCCTGTTCTACGGCTTTGGCGTACACGTCGATCTTACGGACGCTCAGCACATAATTGTAGTAAGCCGTGTTGACCTCCACATGTACCTGATCCAGCAGCATGGACTCGGCGGTCTGCAACTGCGACACTTGCGTACGGGCCTGCTCGATTTTGGTTTTGGATTTCCAGAGCGAAGCCACGTCGTACTTCACGCCCAGGCCGGCGTTCATGGCGTTGGGTATGGTAGCCAGGCCGGGAATACTCAGCGCCACGTAGCCGCCCGTCAGAGCCAGGCTGGGGTACTTGTCAGCTTTGGCGATTTTAATATTATCGTTGGCTGCTTTCTGGCGAATCCCATTCGCGGTCAGATCTTTCCGATACTGGATGGCCTTTTGTTCCCAGTCGGCCACGGTACCAGCTTCGGCCAGCACGGCAAAACTTGCCGCATCGGGAATGATGTCCGTGTTTTCAGGTAGCCCCAGCATCAGATCCATATTGACTGTCGTGACTTTCAGGTCATTTTCGGCGTCCAGTAGCGCCAGTTCAGCATTGGACTCCTGCAACTTGGCTTTCATCAGATCATTGCGGGCCAGCAGACCGTTTTGTTCTCGGTTAGTAAACTGGGCCACCCGCTCCTGTTCGCGTTTCAGGCTTTCCTGTACCAATTCTACGGCTTTACGGGCTTTGTACAAGTTACCGTAGGCAGCCACTGTATTCTGGATCACCGCTTCGCGGTCGTGCTCCACATCCAACTTGGCAGCCTGCTCGAGGTACTTGGAAGCTTCCAGGCTGTACTTGAATTTGAAGCCGGCAAACAAGGGCAACGCGGCACTCGCCATGCCGTACATGGCCTGGTTGACGTGTATATCACGGGTACCCGGTTCAGCAGGTGGCGTTTCTCCGTTAGAAGGGGCTTGCTGTCCCAGTTTGAGGGATACATTCGGTGAGTTCAGTCGCAGATAAGAACCCGATACGCTGAATGAGGGTAGCTGGCTATCCTTGATCTGGCGGGTATTGAGCACAGCCAGGTCCACATTGGACTGGCTTAGCTTAAGGCTCTTACTGTTTTTCAGGCTCATTTGCACAGCCTCACCTACCGTGAGCGATACTGGGGCCTGAGCGTGCAGCTGGACAACCGAAAGTAGCACGAGCAGTACGGCTATCCCATTTCGTTTATTGATTGACATGAGCGATTTCATTCGATACAGATGATTTAAAGATTGATTTTAAGTGGGTACTCAGGGCACTCCGCAGGTAGAGTTGGTATTGCGAATCTTCAACACCTTCCTTGCCCTGAATTATTTTGAGATAGTCCTGGGTAGCCATGGCATGATTGATAGTTCCGTACAGGGTAGTCACCATCAGCGTCAGATCCACATCATGCCGGAAGGCGCCCTTTTCCTGCCCTTCCGTAATCAGTTTCTTCATCAGCTCCATATTCCTGATCTTAAGCTCCATGATCTGCCCGGAAATAATAGGAGTACGTTCCGTCGAAAGCTGTTCACGCATCATGATTTTGTGAAAGCACTGGTTCGACATCAACCGGTCGATGACCATGTCGATCCAGATATTTACCTTTTGCAGTGGAGTCAGTTCTTCGTTCTGAAGAATCATTTCTATCTGGGTACGGGTCTGAACCATCCGCACACTGAACAGCGCTTCAATCAGTTTTTCCTTAGAGCCGAAATAGTATGAGATCATGGCCACATTGATATCGGCTTCCTGGGCAATGTCCCGCACCGAGGTACCCGCAAAGCCTTTGCTGGCAAACAGCCGCTCGGCTACCTCTATGATTTGTAATTGTTTGGTGTTGTATTCCATAATTGTTTTTTCAAAAGTGGACTTCTATGCGCTGTTTCCCAGCTTTTTCCCTTTTGACGATACAAAAATAATAGTCTGGTTTAAAATAATCAAACGATTGTTTAATTATTTTAAACAAATGATTATATAGTTAAAACAATTGTTGAATTAGTACAATTCTAAGGCTTTGGTAGAGGATTGGAGGGCAACGCCTGAGCTAAGCGGATAATACGTACTCTTCCTACTTCCGAAAATTCATCGGGAACAGGAAGAGCTTATAGTGAAGAAAAAGAAAAGCGGGATTTTGGACAGGTACCCCTTATAGGGTAACTTAGGTAAGAAAAAAGTGGCTATTCCAGCAGACCGGCAGGTAACTGCCCGATTGAGCGTACCTGAATGTTGCGGTAGTAGACTTCCGCCCCTTCGGATTGAATTTGAATTTTACCCTGGGTAAGGGGCTCCATTTTGCCGTTCACCAGATGCCGGGTATTGAGCAGCACCATGTTGACAGTACCATTGATTACGTGGACGCAGGTATCACCCACGCAGTAAAGGTCCACCACATTCCACTGTCCGGTGGGTTTTTCGGCGTCGGGGTACTTCAGGCACGAGCGCCCGTTGGGAGTCTTATCCTGAAAAAGTAGAAGCGGACTGCCCGGACTGTACACATACTTTCCCTTCTCATTTTTACGGGCCGGAATGTCCGTGGCTACGTTCATCACGCCCCAGTAGTCACCCGTATCGCCTTCCTGAATCTGAAACTCAAATGATTCCATCCATAACATGGGGGTACCATGGGCACCCCCACTATAGTACAGCAGGCCGCTGTCGCGGGGTTGGCCCAGTTTGGGCGGCCATTGCAGTTCACCCCATTTGAATTCCAGCCGCAAATGGTAATTTTCAAAATCGGCCAGGGTATTGATGCCCCCGAAGGTTTCGCCCGAAATGCGCAGAGCCGGCTCACCATCCACTTTCACCACCGAGAACACCCGATTGGGATCTTTGTTCAGTCCAATGGGAACCCTTTTGGCCGATTTATCCTGGGTATAAGGCGCATCCAGGTAGGTTTCCCAGCCTTTCAAATTCTTACCATTGAAAAGGGACGTCCACTCTCCACGGCTTTTCGAAGGTTGGGCCGAAAGCGTAAGGCTTGAAAGCTGGATAATGCTGAACCAGAGAAGTAGCGATTTCATAAATAAGGGTAAGGAATGAAGGCAGCAGACCCGGAAAAAATGGGATCATATCATGGAAAAGGGTGCTTGAATCCTGAAAATACTCACTCAAAAGAAAGTATGCCGCTCAGATGCCCATTCTTTAACTCCTGAGAAGCATGTTTCTGAACCATGCTATGCCATTAAAAGCCAAAACCTCAGCCTCAGACGCATCATGCCAGTTTACTCTAAATTGAGAGGCCGGAGCATGAACATTAGTTTGAAAATCCCCCCTCCGGCCGTAACTTGCAGGCATGGATCATTTCGTTGTATCAGCCCGCAAGTACCGTCCCATCACCTTCGATTCAGTGGTAGGGCAGTCGCACATTACCACCACGCTTAAGAATGCCATTCGCACCAACCACCTGGCGCAGGCGTTCCTGTTTTGCGGGCCCCGTGGCGTAGGCAAGACGACCTGCGCGCGTATTCTGGCCAAGACTATCAACTGCCAGAATCTCAGCGATGACATCGAACCCTGCGGTGAATGTGATTCCTGCGTCAGCTTTCAGAATAACGCTTCGTTTAATATCCATGAACTCGATGCGGCTTCCAACAATTCAGTCGACGATATCCGGAATCTGATCGACCAGGTAAGGTACCCCCCGCAAACGGGCAAGTACAAGATTTACATCATTGATGAGGTACACATGCTCTCGCCGGCGGCATTCAATGCCTTTCTGAAAACACTCGAAGAGCCGCCGAGCTACGCTATTTTTATTTTGGCGACCACGGAGAAGCACAAGATCCTGCCGACCATTCTGTCGCGCTGTCAGATCTTCGATTTCAACCGGATACGTACCACCGACATTGCCGATCATCTGGCGCACATCGCTCAGAAAGAAAACATCGTCGCCGACCGTGAGGCACTGGAACTGATCGGACAAAAGGCCGATGGCGGACTGCGCGACGCCCTTTCCATGTTCGACCTGAACGTGACGTTCTCCCCCACCAACGAACTGACATACGCCGATGTGCTGGAAAACCTGCATATCCTGGATTACGACTACTACTTCAGGATCACGGATGCGCTGTTGAAAGGTAGCATTGCGGAATCACTGCTGCTGTTCGATGAAATCATCCGCAAAGGCTTTGACGGACATCTGTTCGTGGTAGGTTTGCTCGAACACTTCCGAAATCTGATGGTGTGTAAAGATCCTATCACCGTATCGTTGCTGGAAGTGACGGAAGCCGCCCGCACCAAGTACCTGGATCAGTCCCATCGGGCTACTCTGAGTTTTCTGCTCTCGGCGCTGAGTGTGGGAAGTCAGTGCGATATCCACTACAAAACTTCGAAAAACCAGCGGCTGCATGTGGAGCTATGTCTGATGAAGCTCGCCAAACTACCCGACTTGCTGGCGCTGCAGACACTTCCCACGACCAACGGACAGGCGGCCGAAGCCGAAAAAAAAAAAGTTGAGTCACCCGTTGCCCTGACGACCGAATCGGATGCGCCGGCATATGGGGCCAAGGTACCTACCCCCGCTACGCCCTCGGCTCCTCCAGCTCCCGCCGCCCCCAGCCGTCTGCGTAGTACGGCGCACATTGCCCCGGCTGCCGTAGGCGCTGCCACTTTGCCCGGAACGGACACTAAATCAGCGGCTTTGCCCAAGCCCTCGGCAACCGAGCCGGTCATCTTACCGGACAAGCTCCCACTCACCCTGGATAACGCGGTACATTTTTGGCAGGAGTTTGCGGAAAAGCGGCGTATCGAGCGTAACTCTTCCACCGAAGAAGTGACCCTCAACAGGGATTTTGCGCTCGAAAACCAGACTATTAAAATTGCTTTAGACAACGATTTGCAGAGAGATACCCTGACTGCCCTTCGAAACGACTTGATCTGGTATTTGCGGGAAAGACTGGATGCCCCTACCCTCTCACTGGACTTCCGGGTAGCTCCGCAGGAGGTGAAGCGGATGCCCTATACGGCACAGGAAAAATTCGCTTACCTGGCTGAGAAAAACCCCCATTTACAGGTACTTAAGGAAGCTTTGGGACTGGATACGGAGTTTTAAATTCAGTGGACAGTGAATTCCCTGTTGGCTATTCCTGATGCTCTGCTTTTCCTGAAAAGTAATGGTGTAGGTTTAGTACCTGCGGAATCAGGGCATATTCCAGGCCATTCTCAATCACAAAATCAGCCAGTTGCAGGCGGGCTTCATCCGTGATCTGCCGGGCTATAATCGCCCTAATTTCCGTTTCGGAGCGATGTGGGTCGCGCAGTTTCGTACGCTCAATGCGCAGCTCCACCGGCGCATCGACCACCACTACATAGTCCAGCGTATTCTTATCGCCTGCTTTGTTCATCAAGGCCGCTTCACGAACCACATAGGGTTGTTGGGCGTGAAGACGAAGCCATTGGTCGCTATCGGCAAAAACCCGCGGATGAATGATTTGATTGAGCTGTTGCAATAGTACAGGCTCAGTGAATACCCGCGATGCCACGTATGTCCGATTGTAGGTACCTTCGCTGGTGTAAGAATCCGGACCGAGCAGCGCAATTACTTCCTGCCGGATGATGGGGTTATGCTCAGCCAGCCAATTGGCCCGTTGATCGGCAGCATAAATGGGAATGCCCAGGCATGCAAAAATCCGGCACACTACGCTTTTACCTGAGCCAATGCCGCCTGTGACACCTACCTGCAAGGGAAGAGCGCGCGCCATACCTAACTACTGGATCGTCGGGATAGGCCTCAGCAGCCGGGCTACCTCGAAACTTATGAACACTGACGAATGGCTGACCTCCACGGAGCGAAGGTTCGGAAGGCCCAGGGGTACGATTTCATCATAATTATTCTGAATTTTCCGGGTAGGTACCCGCACCAGGATCGTATCGGGATATTGCTCAAGCAGCGAAGCAGGGCCTTCTACCGAAATCAGGGATGGAGACAGATTGATGAGGCTGGAAATGACGAATCCGGGCCGCAGATCGATGTGCACACTATCCACCCGAATGGGAATAATCCGGGTGACCTTCCGTTCGAATCCCAGTTCGAAGGTATCCGACACCACATAGTTGACCTTCACATCAGGAAAATGCTCGGCGATCTGAGCTGTCAACGAAGTGGAATTGATCGCGTTAGCCCGCAGGGGATTAGAAATGGAGTACTCCACGGGACGCTCGGCAAAGGTCAGCCACGACTTACGAAGCAAATTCCAGCCATCGCCCGACACATTGACCGAAACAGTACGGGGCAACGGCTGCACGGGTACGTACAGGCCTTCGTTGTAATTGAAGTGAATAGGATAATCCAGCCGCAGGGAATAGTTATCCTTATTCAGAGCCGTCATCAGCCAGAAAAAGGAGGCCGCCAGCAAGCAGCCTATATACGCCTTGATTTTACTTTTTCGGGAAGAATTCGTGCTCATCTTTTTTCATTTTGACCGGGTCCGGTACGCCGGAGCGGCCGGTACGATGAGTGAATGGCGGCATGAGTGAATAAGTGACTTTCTTTTTTATCATTCACAACTCACCGCGCGGCGGACCGCTCATTCAAAATTACTTTATCGTCCGGCTGACGGCCGATTTGTCAAAAGTGATTTTCACGCCTTTATCCAGGTCAAGCGTTACGGTGGTTTCGTCCACCAGGTACACTTTTCCGTGCATACCGCCAATGGTAACTACCTCGTCGCCCTTTTTTATACCCGCAAGCAGTTCTTTCTGCTCTCGGGCTTTTTTCTGCTGAGGACGAATCATGAAAAAATAGAAAACCCCGATGATGCCAACCCACATGACAACCTGGTATATCATGGCTTGTGAACCGCCGGGTTGGGCTTGGGCGAGAATAGTTTGTAACATTTTTTGAATTGAACGTTTAGAGTTTAAAAAGTGGGTTAGCGAGAAGGGGGTACCTTGTAAATCAGGCAGATCGAGAAAGAAACAGGATTCGGCCCGTTTCCTTCAAAAAGCGGGCTTCTAGTCGCTCAGCGTATCCGGCGCGGCCGCCACAATGCCTTGCAGGCGCAGTTCCGAGTAAGCAGGCTCGGTGTTGGCATAGACCGTGATGGTTTTGACCTGTGGACCGGGTTTTCCTTTACTGTTGAACCGAACCATAATGGCCGCCTCCTCGTTCGGGGCAATGGGCTCGCGGGGCCACTCGGGAATTGTACATCCGCAGGAGGCCGTCACATTGTTGATAATCAAAGGGAATTGTCCGCCGTTCTTAAATTTGAAAGCATGCTCTACAATTTCCCCCTCCTTGATTTCGCCGAACTGGTAGGTAGTACTGTCCTGCATGGCCAACACCGGAATTTTCTCCTGTAGGCCGGCTGTACTGTTCTTATCCTTTTTCTCACCGCAGGCACCCAACAGGGTACCCAGGGTCACCATCAGCAGAAGTATTCGTGCAGTTTGTTTGTTCATGGTCGACAATCAGCGGTCAGGGTTGGTCAGTTAGTTGCTTTGACTCTTGATTTGTGCCATCAGCCGATCCACATCTTCCAGCAGTTTCTCGGCTTTCTCGCGGGCATCATTCACTACTTTTTCGCCTTCGGCCTTGGCCATGCTTTCGGGGAAGTCTTTGCCTTCCATCAGGTCTACAATCAGTTTTTCCAATTGCTCCCGGTATTTCGAAAGCCGGAATGTCAGGCGGTCGCGCGTGATTTCGCCTTTTTGGGGAGCGTACAGCACGCCCAGGAAAACACCCGAAGCGCATCCGGTCAAAAAGGCTAACAGAGTACTCGTGGTTTTGCTCATGACTTTATAAATTCTATGGCTTGGTTGTGGTACGTAACATTATTTGTTATCAATCAGTCCCCGGCCACTTTTCCGAATCACCCCCTCTTTGGTCAGTTTTTCGGTCAGTCGATCCAGGTTCCCATTCACAAATTTACCACTTTTAAGGGTACTATACCGCTTTGCAATTTCAATAAATTCATTTATCGTCACTTTTACAGGTATCGAAGGAAAATGGATGAGCTCGGTCAGAGCGGCCTTGATGATGATCATATCGAGCAGGGCGATGCGCTCGGGATCCCAGTTTTTGAGCTGATCGCTCAGGTACCCTTCGTACTGTGCGTCGTTTTCAATCGCCTTTTTGAACAGTTCTTCCACAAAAAAACGATCCTCGTCCCAATCGTCGGTCAATTCAGAAAGTTGGATTTTTCCGGTATCGGCCGACTTGATGGTTTTGATGGCCATGGTACGGATAATCTCGAAATGCTCCTCCCAGTACATATCCTGCTGCTCAAAGTGCTCAACCGGGATTTCGTGCTTGAGAACGATATTTCGCAATACGTGTTGCGCTATTTTCTGATCTTCTACGGCGGTGTGCTCATTTTGGCGGCAGTATTCGATGTATTCCAAGTCGGTCCTCAGGGCTTCCCGGTACGTTTTGCGCACGACGGCCATATCATTCGACCAGGAAATGCCCCGGCGAATGATCTCTATTTCAAAGGGCTCATGGGCTTTCAGCATCTGGATTACCCCGTTGCCATCCAGTCCCGATGCGGTAGGAAACACCACCTCGTCCTCATCAGGTACCGCCCGCACCACGCGTTCGCGGTCCAGCTGGGCCTGATGCGCCAATTCGAGCAACAGCGACAACACCCTCAAAAATTCATCGTAAATCCCTTCGGTTTCCTTCAAAATCCGGTTTACAATGGCAGTACGATCTTTTTGGTTTTGCTTTCTGTAGGTATCATAGGCCTGGCGCGCGGTCTGAAGCGCCTCTGCGGGCACATCGTCGTCGGGGTTGACGTCACCCTTCCTGATCAAATCGTCGAGGCTCAGCAAAGCCAGCCGCTTCAGGCCTTCCAGCCGTTCATGGTTCTGAGGAAGCATGGAATTGAGGTCGGGCAGGTAGGTGTCGGCTATTTCGTCATTGGCCAGCAGCCGGTTGGCCTCGGCGGCAATTTTACTGGCGTATAGGGCCTGAACGGCTTTGGAGCGTAATAATCTTCGGTTCAGCATTTTTCTAGTTCAAAGTTCAGTGTACGAAGTTCTGAGTTTAGTATAACGACGGAGTTTCAACAACCCAGAACTAAGAACTTTGTACTTTTAATTTTTCCGCAAAATTAGATTTTTTTGTTAACATTCGGAAGCAAACCCCGGAATGAGTCGGGATTTGCTGCAACGTTTTGCCTTACCTTCGTGTTAGGTGTCAAGCACGGTCCAAGTTTTTACAATATAGCCCTACACGTGAAAGCACTCGCGTACCTCAACCACTATTTAGTCAAGTATAAGTGGTACCTGATCCTGGGTACCCTCTTTACGATCATCTCCAACCTTTTCGGTATTATTCCGGCGCAGCTGGTTCGGTACGCGCTGGACCTGGTGGGTGAAACGCTCGATATATACTACCTGTTCGACGGATCGACCATTCAGTCCGAGATGTATGATGTCTTTACCAGCACCATTCTGCTGTACGGACTGATGATTCTGGCGATGGCCCTGCTGAAAGGCTTTTTCCTGTTTCTGGTGCGGCAAACCATCATCGTGATGTCCCGGCATATCGAATATGACCTGAAAAACGACATCTACGAGCACTACCAGACTTTGCCGATGAGTTTTTACCGGCAACACAACACGGGCGACCTGATGGCCCGCATTTCGGAAGATGTGAGCAAAGTACGTATGTACGTCGGTCCGGCGCTCATGTACGGCATCAACCTGATCGTGCTGTTTATTCTGGTCATTTCGTACATGGTTTCGGTCAACGCCAAGCTGACGTTCTATGTACTCCTGCCTTTGCCGCTCCTTTCGGTCAGTATCTATGTGGTCAACAGCATGATCATCCGCCGGTCCGAAGAAATTCAGCGGCAGTTGTCCAATATGTCCACCTACGTGCAGGAAGCATTTTCGGGCATACGAGTGATTAAAGCCTTCGTGCAGGAAAAGTATTCTTTCCTGAATTTCCAGAAAGAAACGGAAGACTTTAAGAACAAATCCCTGAATCTCACCAAAGTAGATGCCCTGTTTTTCCCAATCATCATGCTGCTGGTGGGGCTGAGCAACGTGTTGGTGATCTACGTCGGTGGACAGGAAATCATTAATGGCAATCTCACACCCGGCAATATCACGGAGTTTATCCTGTATGTCAACATGCTTACCTGGCCCGTAATGGCGCTGGGCTGGACGACGAGCCAAATTCAGCGGGCTGCCGCTTCGCAGGCGCGGATCAATGAGTACCTGGAACAGAAAACGACGATCAGTTCGGAGAAAAAACTGAAACCCGCCATCGAAGGAGCCTTGCGGTTCGAGAATGTGGGTTTCCTGTACCCTGATTCCGGAATCAGGGCGTTGCAGAAATTCACCCTCGATGTGAAACCCGGCGAGAGCATTGCGGTACTGGGTACCACAGGCTCGGGCAAAAGCACCCTGGCCAACCTGATCTGCCGGCTCTACGATCCCACCGAAGGTACCATATATCTGGACGGGGTACCCCTGAAAGAATATGATGTAAGGTACCTGCGCAAACAAATGGGGTACGTGCCGCAGGATGTGTTCCTATTCTCGGACACAATTGCCAACAACGTACAGTTTGGTACGGATGGGCTCCCCCACGCCAAGATCGAACAAGCCGTGAAGGATGCCGATTTGCTGGCCAACATCCAGGAATTCCCCCACGGTTTCGATACACGTCTGGGCGAGCGGGGCGTCACGCTATCGGGCGGACAGAAACAACGCCTGTCCATTGCCCGCGCCATCGCCCGCGACCCGAAAATCCTGATTCTGGACGACTGTCTTTCCGCCGTGGATACCAATACCGAAAATATTATCCTCAACAATCTGAAACGGATCATGCAGGATCGTACCTCGGTGATTATCTCCCACCGCGTTTCTTCCGCCAAATTAGCCGATCGCATCGTCATGCTGGACGATGGCTATATTGTGGAAGAAGGTACCCACGATGAGTTGATCGAGAAAGACGGAGCTTACAAAGAACTGTACGAAAAGCAGTTGGTCGTGGAAGAAGAGATCTGAGAAGATGCTGGATGTCCGATTTTGGAGACCTAAAATTGTGGGAATTTTCGGCTAGGCGCAGAAGCGCTTTTTGTTCCTACTCCACTACGATCTTCTCCATTTCCTTCAAGAAGTCTTCCTCGAAATCAGCGCCGTGGCCGGGGGTGTCGGGTAGGTCGAGGTGATAGTGATCGCGGTAGGTAGCCCCACCTGCCACGGGATCGATCGCGTGCTCGAACGGGGAATCCAGATCATAGAAAACAATGTTGGGGCGGGCCGAAGCCAGATGCGCGTTGGCCGTAATGCCCAATCTACTTTCCGACATACAGCCGATCATACAGGGAATGCCCGCCGCCTCGGCGATGGCATTGATTTTGAGCGCAGTATGGATGCCTCCACTTTTAGAAAGCTTGATATTGAAGTAGTCCACGGCCTGCTGACGAACCAATTGCAGGGCGTCAATGTGCGTAAATAATGATTCGTCGGCACAAATGGGAATGGGTGAATGGGCTCGTACCCGCGCCAGATTCTCAAAATCCCAATGCTTCACAGGTTGCTCACAGTACTGAACATCGTACTTTTCAATGGCTTTGAGTACCCGCACCGCCGACACATAGTCCCAGCCCTGATTGGCATCCACCCGCAACGGCAACCCGTCGCCAATGGCCTCGCGAATGGCTTTTATTCGGCGTATATCCTCGTCAGGTACCTTACCCAGTTTCACTTTAATGGCATCCGCTCCTCGGTTTTTAATAGCCAGCGCGTCCTCGGCCATTGCTTCGGGGGTACCTATATAGATTGTTTCGTCGGTGGTGATCGTCTTTTTATTTCCCCCCAGAAACTGGTACAGCGGCATTCCGGCGTGCTTGGCAGCAGCATCGTACAGCGCCATATCGAAGGTGCTTTTGCACGTAAAGTTGCGGGTCAGGTACTGATCCAGCATGCGCAGATTCCCCTCGATATCCCAGACGTACTTTCCCATGAGCAATCGCGCAAAGTCGCGGGCCGTAGCCAGGCAGGAATCCTGCGTCTCGCCCACGATCATCCAGAAGGGCGCGCCTTCGCCCAAGCCATAGGTATCTTCTTCGGTGATGATTTTCACCAGAATATTTCGCGCTTCGGTGATAGTACCGATGGCGATGGTGACGGGAGCTTTAAGGGGAATGTTGAGGCGGTATATTTCAACGCGGGTAATTTTTCCTTGCACAGTTTTCGGGTTGCTAAAACGCAGACAGCCAATCCCATTACAGCTGAAACGCTGTCTGCGTTGAAATAGAAAAGATGATTTCGTGGGAAATGAATTATTCGAACAGCTTTACCGTAAAATCCAGCAATTCGGTACCCCCTACCTTGCCATGTCCCGGAATGACAATTTTAGCCTGGGGGTACCTGGCTTTGACGTTTCGGACCGTGGCGGGCCAGGCGGCGACGTTGGCGTCTTCCAGATTCCCTTTTCCGGCCCCTACCTCTTTGATGAGGCAGCCGCCAAACATCGCCTCGTCTTCGGGAAAATAGCCGATGACGTTGTCGCGGGTATGGCCCTCGCCCATAAATTGCGCGTACACTTTCTTGTTACCTACCTTCAACGTCAGCGAATTGTCAAAACCCTTTTGGGGCTGGGGGGTACCTTTATCTTTCAGAAAAGCAATGGTCCGGTTTTCAGCGTAGGAAGGAATGTTCTTTTGATGAAACGCTTCCAAACCACCCACGCAATCCGCGTGAAAATGGGTGGCCACGACGCCATTGATTTTTGCGTGAAGTTTTTCCGTAAGGTACCCGATCAATTCCTCTGAGGTTTCGTTGGTAGCGGGCGTATCGAACACGATGGCCTCGTTGCCATTGATCACGATCATCCCGTTACACGCCACCCTTCCAAAAGTCTCGGTATTGAGGTAGGAAATGTGCTGATACACGTGGTCGGAAAGTTTGTTGATGATCAGGTTCTCGGATTCGTACTCGGGGGCATTGGTTATTTGTGTTGCCGAGATAAAGGTACCTGTGGGCTGGCTGGCGTAGGTTTTGTTTGCTAATAAACTTTGGCTGACAAAGGCTACGAGAAGTATGGTATATTTTATCATTCCGTTTTTTAGAAATAGGGTTTTGATTAGGGTTGTTGTCCTTTTTGGGGTATCCATCGTTGCAAACTCAGAAGTAATTCATCATAGTTCCTTGCAGACGTGAGATAAGCCAAACACAGAGGTCGGCCATGTCAACGGACGATTGTAACACAAATAAGATAGCTTTTTTATTTAGTGAAAAAATACCCCGCAGTTATACTCAAAGTATTATTGTAGTTCTTGGTATCCTTGGCAAGCGGCTTGATTCCTTTGTTAAAGTTGATTCCGAGCAAAAATCTGCCAGTTTCCACCCCTGCTGCTATACTTAGTCCGTAATCAAAACGATCAAATGGAAAGCTCTCACGATTCCAATTGTCAAGGGGGTCAATTTCCTGTTTATCATAGCCTTTTATCTTGGTATTACTAATCAAACCAACTCCCAAGTAAGGCCCCATTCCGACATATAGTTTTGCGCCTTTTCTCAATGGTTGTCTGTAAAGGGCAAGAACAGGAAATTCAAGATAGTTTAGGCTTTGTTTTGTACGGATTGTTCTGACATACAAGCCAGACAGGTCACGTTCGTCATACTTATATATAACACCCTTGGAACTGAGCAGCAGAGCGGGCTGAATAGAAAAGCGAGCATAAAGTCTCATATCAGCCATGATTCCAAATTGATAGCCAATTTTAGGAGCATATCCATTTAGGGGTAAAGCAATGGATGAAACATTCATTCCAGCTTTTGTACCAAATCGAACCTGGGCCTCCGCTTCACCGACTACGAATAACAACCATAGTATAAGAAAACCTGATCGAAATAATTTCTTCATAGAAAAATCAAATTTATGCGTTTTTTATCGGCGTATTTCTATATTCACCTACATTGTCAGAGGTATGTCACAGCCGAACGCTACTTGGCGGATAAGTATAAATATACAACGCCCAATCTCGCTTTCCAAGGGGCATTTTTGTATTTTTGAAAAAGTCAACTATATCCAGCCATGCAATACGTACCAGTGAGCATAGACCCTGAGATAATGAGCGGTACACCCGTCTTCGCAGGAACTAGGGTACCCATCAAAAACCTCTTCGATTATTTGGAAGGCGGTGACGACCTGGCGGAATTCCTGGATGATTTTCCTTCGGTTTCCAAAGAGCAGGCACTTATACTTCTAGAAATGGCAAAACAATCGCTTCTGTAAAACGCGGTCTGCGTTGGAAGAATCACTCCGGAAACGCACTCTTATCCAATCCCGGAATAATCTTTAGCGCATTCTTGTAATACAACTTCTTCAACACCTCGTCCGAAAGTCCCAATCCGTACATGCGCCAGAAAGCGTGGTACTTTTTGTGATAGGGGAAGTACTCGTCCTCGGTTTCCAGCACGCGGAAGTAGGTCACGTACTCGGAAGGTACCCAGCTGTCTTTGCCAAACAGTACACGATCCTGGTACTTGTTAAAAAACTGTTTCGCCGCGCGCGGCTGACGGCCCAGCTCGGCGATGACCGCACCGATTTCTACGTAGGTATTCGGATAGGCAATCATCAGGCTGTCCAGCTTGCGGAGGTTGTTGGCGTACCAGCCCATGTGGGCGTTGATGAAGGTCGTTTTGGGATGCTTGCGGAAAATGTCGTGCTGCTCGCCGATCAATTGCTCGAACGAAACCTTGTCTTTGGCGCGGTTGCGGCCCGGATGCGTTTTCAGTTCCAGCCAGCGTTCGTTATAACGATCCAGCGGGTCCCAGAACGAAGGTACGTCGGCGGTATGGATCAGTACGGGAATACCCAGGGTGCCGCACTTGGCCCAAACCGGATCGAGGCGCACGTCGTTCACGGCTACGCGCTCGCCTTTTTCGTCCACAATACCGCTGAATCCTAAGCTTTTATAAATCTTCAAACCTTTGGCTCCCATTTTCACGTCGGCTTCCAGTTGCGCCACGGCTTTGGAAGTCCAGTCGGGTTCGCCAAAACCTTTGAATTGCAGGTTGGTAAAGACAGCGATGCGTTTGGGTTCGTTCTTCATCACATTCGCCAGTGACCCTTTCAGTTGTGCCGTTCCTTCGTCCCATTCCTGGTACCAGCCGCGTCCGCTCAGGTTCACCATAATCTGCATATTCATGGTATCCATGACGGCTACCAGCTCGTGCAGATTTTGCTGCGGCATCTGGTACTGGTGATTATGCACGTCGATGAAGGGGAATTTGGCCCGGGTCGGTATGTGTTCCTCTACTTTCAGGGTAGAAATCGGGTCGTATTCTTCAAAACCCAGCGGGGCTTCGACGGTCTGGCTACGGGCGACGGTGGCAATACAAAGCAGGCAAAAGCCGAAGGAAAGATTTTTCATATGCGTAAAAGCTCTGCGGAAAATTTTCCGGGTTTATTGACAAAAGGAGTTAGAACAAATGTAAGCGTTTTGTGGCATTTTATTCGGTGAAGTCGCGGCAAAACCTTTTAACCGAATCCACCGGCTTCTGCCCGGCTGGCCTCTGCTTGGAAGAATTCAGGACGGACATTTCCAGTCTTCCAAAAGGTTCAATCTACTTTTGAAAAGATTGGTTAGTTTTGTACATCCTACCTTAAACTCCCGCATCTGCTATGGAACCCATGACCACCGTTTCTGAAGTTCTGAACAAACTCAAGGCCGAAGGCTACACCGTCGATTTTAACCTACAGGAAAACTGTCTGGTATGCCAGGGTAATTCGGTAGAGATCAGTCCCGACGAATTTGTGGTAGACCGGCACTTCCGGTTCGAGGGTATGACCGACCCCGGCGATGAAGCCGTAGTGTATGCCATTTCATCAGCAAAGCACGACATCAAAGGTACCCTGGTAAACGGATACGGCATTTATAGCGATCCGCTGGGCGACGCTATGATCAAGGCCCTTTCCACCCATCCCGAAAACGATGGTATACACCACTAGGCCAGCATCAATCAGCTAGTTATCAGGACTTTTTATTGTAAATCAACGCTACACAATGGGCCGCGATGCCTTCCTGTCGGCCTACAAAGCCGATGTGTTCGGAGGTAGTGGCCTTGATGGAGATCGCTTCTTCATCGACCGCCATCACCGCGGCCAGGCATTCTTTCATGGCCGGAATGTGCGGATTCAGCTTAGGCACCTGTAGCACGATCGTTACGTCTACGTTACCTACCTCATAGCCCTTTTCCCGGATCATTTCCAGCACTTTACTCAACAGAACCTTACTGTCCACGCCCTTCCACTGCGGATCTTTGTCCGAAAAATGGTAGCCGATGTTGCGCAGATTGGCGGCTCCCAACAGGGCGTCGCAAAGCACATGGCATACAATGTCGGCATCGGAGTGGCCCTTGGCACCGTGACTGTGCGGAATCAGGATACCGCCCAACCAAAACGGCCGGCCCGCTTCCAGTTGATGCACATCATAGCCCTGCCCGATTCGGAAATTCATTTTTTTTAGTGAGTATTTGATAGTTGCGGGTTGCTCCTGCGATGAGTGAACCGCTCCATGTGAAAGTCTGGAATTTCCAAATTCTTCCGTTTTGAATAAATAAACGCTTTCAATTGTCCACCGTCAACTGTCCATTGTCCACTGCTCTATAATAGAGCGTCGAGCAGTTCTCGGGACGAAGTACCTGCCGCGCCACGCGCTGAATGTCTTCCTTATGGATATTCCTGAGTTTTTCCTCGTCCTCGTTGACCCATTCGGCGCTGCCGGCGTTGGCGGCGTAGGCCAGGTTCATGGCGCGGTTGAGAAGCTCGACCTGCGAAAAAGCCAGGGTAGCTTCGGCCTGGTTTTTCACCTTTTCCAGTTCCTCGTCGGTGGTGCCGTTCGCGACAAAGTCTGCCACCAGCTTTTCCACGGCCTCATCGGCGGCTTCCAGCGTAACACCGGGGTTGAGATTTCCCCGGATTATCAACAGGCCCGGATCGAGCGAAGACGTGATACTGGCGCTCACGCTGTTGAAAAGCGGGATGTTTTTTAGCAACGCCTGGTACAGGCGCGCCGACTTGCCGCGTCCGAGTATGTCGCTGACCAGATCGGCCTCGTAAAAATCAGTATCGAATCGTCCGGGCATGTGGTAGGCTTTGACCAGGCAGTTCAGGGGTACCTGCGCCGAGGTTTCCAGCTTCCGGCCCTGCATCTGAACGGGCTCGCTCGGGATATTGCGAAAGTACTGCTCGCCGGCGGATATGGGACCAAACCATTTTTCGGCCAACTGCCTTACTTGCTCGAGCTTAACTGCCCCGGCTACCACCAGCACGGCGTTGTTGGGGCGATAGTACTTAAAGAAAAAATCTTTCACATCGTCCAGCGTGGCGCGTTCGATGTGCTCAATGTCTTTGCCGATGGTAGCCCAGCGGTAAGGGTGGGTCGTATAGGCCATCGGGCGCAGTTTCAGCCAGATATCGCCATAAGGCTGATTAAGGTACCTCTGCTTGAATTCCTCGATCACCACTTTCCGCTGTACTTCCAGCACCTGCGGGTCGAACGACAGGCTCAGCATCCGGTCGGATTCGAGCCAGAAGGCGGTTTCGACATTGTCGGCCGGGAGCGTGAGGTAGTAATTGGTAATGTCGGCCGAAGTGAAGGCGTTGTTTTCGCCCCCTACCATCTGCACGGGTTCGTCGTAGCTGGGAATATGCTGCGAGCCGCCAAACATCAGATGCTCAAAGAGATGGGCAAAACCCGTGCGCTGCTCGTCCTCGTCGCGCGAGCCGACATTGTACAGAATATTGACGGCGGCCATTGGCGTGGAAAAATCTTCGTGGACGAAAACCTTCAAGCCGTTGTCCAGCGTAAACTGATCGTACTGAATCATGAAATGAGATAAATGTACCTGCGGCCAAACCGGGGCCGATAAATTAACGTTATGAGCAAAGCTACAAGGACAATCCCACACAAACAAACACGTACACCTGCTCAATCCTTTTTCATGCGCTTCCTCGTTCTGCTTGTTTTTCTATCGACCGTTTTTCAATTCATTCCTTTACCTGCCAAGGCCCAGATTCTGAATGACCGCCCTACCCTGGCGCTTATCCAGAAGGGCATCAACCATATTTATAATAATGAATTCGAGGAAGCCAACGCCGTAGGCCGACAAATTCAGGGCAGGTACCCCGAGCATCCGGTCACCTACTTCCTGAAAGCCTTTCAAATGCACTGGCAGTACCTACCCATCAAAGACAATAAGGCCAAAGTAGGCGAGTACATCCGTGCCCTGAACCAGTGCCTGGCGGCGGTGGATAAACAGTACGGCAAAAACAGCAAGGAACCCGAGGCAGTGTTTTTTACGATGGCCTCACGGGGGTACCTGGCTCTGATGTACAACTATCAAAACGAACTTCTGAAAGCGGCCGGAGAAGCCCAGAAAGCCTACGGTAGCCTGACCGAGGGGCTAAAGCTGGTCGATAAGAACCCGGAGTTTTATTTTGTGGCGGGTATGTACAACTACTACGTGGAGAGCTACCCCGAGGATCATCCGATCGTGAAGCCGCTGATGATTTTCTTCAAAGACGGCAATAAAACCCTGGGCCTGAAACAACTGGATATGGCAACTAAAACGGCGGTCATTACCAAAGTCGAGGCAGCGTATTTTCTGGCCCATATCTACCTTGAGCACGAAGCACGGCCCGACCTGGCCGATAATTATACGGCTCGCCTGAGTGCCTGGTTTCCCAACAACCTGGTGTTCAAAATGAGCCATCTGGAAGCCCTGATTCTGGCGGGCCGTTACGATGAAGCCGACAAAGGCCTCCCCGAACTCAAGAAGCATACCACGGGTTTTTATCCCATCGCCGGGTACTGTTTCGAGGGAATGATTGCCGAAAAACGGGACAAAAACGACGCGGAAGCTCAGAAAGCATACCTGGCCGCGCTCAAAATTCCGTATGATATGCAGTATACCCGTGAGTACCACGCCATGTCCTACGCCGGACTGGCCCGCATCGCCGACCGCGGCGGCAACAAGGCCAAAGCCCGGGAATACTACAAGAAAAGCCTGGAAATAACGGAGTACCTTGCCCTGAAACGGGAGGCGAAAGCCTACCTGAAATGATTTCTGGAAAGAGCGTCAATTGCTAAAATCGACATCGGGCCGTTCCAGCTTGCGCTGGCTGCGGCGGAAAGTAGCGTCGGGCTTACCCAAAGGTACCTGGAGCGTAAATTTGTAATACCGCACATCGCGCCGGCTCATCGAGGTCTGGAACACGGCCGGTTGTTCATAAATGGAGTAGAATCGTCTCGAATTGAAAATATCGTTCACAGTAAAGACGAGGCTACCTCTGTTATTCCACAAACCCTTCCGCAACGCAAAATCCGCCGCATTGACCGCCCGTCGGTAGCCTTGCAGCGATACGCCCCGGCTATCGCGGGTACCACTGAGTTGAGCGGTGATGTCGGCGGGCAGCCTGTAGCTCAGATTGAGCTTGGCATTGTACACCCACCGCTGCGTTCTGGCCGAGTCGGACTGAATGGCGAAACTACGCGTATTGGCACTGGCCAGTATTGTAAAATTTTTGCCCAAATCCAGTTTGAGTGACTGATCCAACCCGTACTGAATATCGGCTTTAACGTTCAGAAACGTCGTCACCAAAATGGACGGGTCGTCGGCTGAGGGCTGGGTAAAGGGTTTGATGGTGTGGTCTTCGTAAATATAGTACAGGCTGGAAAACCACTGCAATTGATCTTTCGTGAGCGTATAGGTCAGTTCAGCGGTATTCACAAATTCCGGGCGCACCGCCGGGTTGCCGATGGTGATGTTCTGGCGGTCGTTGGCCTGGATGCCCACAAACACATGGCGGAAATTGGGCCGCCCTACCTTCCGGCTCAGGCTCAGCGCCAGTTCCGAAGTTTTGCTCAACTCCTTAGTCGCCGAGAAAGACGGGAAGAACGACTGAAAAATATTCTGTCCGGTTTTGGACGGATAATTATACCCAAAGGTGCTGCCATCAAAGCGCGACAACCCATGCAAGCTCGACTGCTCGAGCCGAAGTCCCGCCTGGATGTTAATGCCGCTGCGCAATTGACTGGTGTACAACGCGTAGGCGGCGTTCACCATCTCCCGAATATCGGCATTCTGCGAGTAGTCCTGCAGAAGCGTATAATCCCCGCCTTCGCCCAGCACCTTGAACAAATACTGTTGGTCGCGGGCGTAGGTGAAGCTACGAATCCCGAACTCCCACTTGGCCGAGTCGCCGACGGGCCGCGTATAGTCGAGTTGGGCCAGGTACTGGCTACCGATGATGCGCCCGTCGATGCGGTCGAGCTCGGGGTAGGTGGGTTGGCTTTTTCCGGCGGCATCCAGCGAAGTGGTGAGCCAGTCGGCGGCGTTGGATACGCGATTGCGCGTCACGGATGACGAGAAATTCAATTCTTCCTTTTTGCGGGCAAAACTATGTTTCCAATCCAGGGTACCCCCAGGTTGGTAAAATTATTCTGCGGGTCGATGTGCCGGCTGCCGCTGCCCGTGCGGTTTCCGGCGGCATCGCGGTAGGTATACTGCTGATCCGAAACCGAATTGTAAGCCCCGGCGGCTACCGTTCCGCCTACCGTCAGCAGGTTATGGGCATTGACGTTGTAGTCTATAGCCAAACGACCGTTCTGGAAGTGGTTGTTCAAGTCGATGGCGGTATTCTGATCAAAATAGCCGGTAGGTACCCCGGAGTCGGCGCTGCGATTGGTTCGGTGAACGTAACCCGTAAGCGGATTTTGGGTAGCATTCAGGCTGTATAGTGCCGTCACATTCCAGCGGCCCTGCCGCCAGTCAAGGTTAGCGGTGGCATCGTAGCGTCGATTTTGACCCAGGCTCACACTGGCGATGCCATTGTAACCCGGCTGCCGGTTTTTCTTCAGTACCAGATTCACAATGCCGCCCGAGGTGGAGGCGTCATAGCGCGCCGATGGATTACTGATGACCTCGACGGATTCAATCTGATTGGCCGGAATCTGGGCAAGGGTCAGTTGCGTCGGCTTTCCATTGATATAGAGTGTGGTCGCCATGTTGCGCAGGCTGGGATTACCATTCTCATCAAGCGTAATCGCCGGGACATTCCGTAGCAGCGATTCGGCCGTGCCGCCAATGCTGGTCAGGTTTTTGGCCACATTGAACACGCGCTTCTCGGTACTCATAGCCAAAGGATCTTTCTCGCCCTTCACTTTTACTTCGTTAAGGAGCGTGGCGTCAGTCCGCAACGTAAGCGTTCCCAAATCCACAGTAGACTGGCGGGCAGACAGAACAGTGGTTTGCTGAATCGGCAGGTACCCTACGAACGAAGCCCGTACCAGCAGCGACACAAGGGGCAGGTGGCTGATCGTAAAATTCCCGGCTTCGTCGCTCTGGGTGCCCCCGGCCAGGCTACTGTCGGCCCCCGTTTTGGTCCAGACAGTCACAGCCGCGAAGGGTAGTGGTTGCTGGGTACCGGCGTCTATAATGCGCCCACTCACCTGACCTTGTTCAATAATCTGGGCCTGGCCAGCCAAAAAGCTGAGCAGAAAAAAAGAAGTAAAAAGTAATAGGCGCATAGTTTGATTAAAACCCCATGACTCGGGCCATGAATTGAATAGCAAATCAACTCCTCAATATTGGAGAGAAGTTGGAGTAGAAGGTTAATTTCTCATTAAAAAGCCGTAATCAGGCCATCGGATTTTGTTTCCAGGTATTTCGGGTAACACAGATTGTCTCCAGTTTCCTTTCCCTATTTTATTGCCAGAAAGTCGCCGGCAAACCTCAGAAATAATATTCCTATGAAACTCCTCCTCGTAGAAGATGAAAAACACCTCGCAGATTCCATCCTTAGCTATCTGCGGACGGAGGGGTACCTCTGCGAATGGGCGGCCGACTTTGGCACAGCTTCCGAGAAAATCGCCCTTTATGCCTACGACTGCGCCCTGATCGACATAACGCTGCCTGGCGGCAACGGCCTGGATCTGGTACGGCAGTTCAAGGCGCAGGACTCGGCAGCGGGTATAATTGTTATTTCGGCGCGAAATTCGCTCGATGACAAGATTATGGGGCTGGACATCGGGGCCGACGACTACCTGACCAAGCCTTTCCATCTCTCAGAACTCAACGCCCGTATCAAGTCACTCATCCGCAGGCGTACCTTTCAGGGGAAACAGGACATCGTTTTCCGGGAGATTACCGTAAAGCGGGATTCGCTGGATGTCTTCGTCAATATGGAGAGTGTTGTTTTAACCAAAAAAGAACTGGATCTGCTATTGTATTTCATTGCCAACCAGAACCGGGTACTTACCAAAGAATCCATCGCCGAGCATCTGTGGGGCGAACAGGCCGACTCGCTTGACTCCCTGGACTTTATCTACACCCACATCAAAAATCTGCGTAAAAAGCTGGTTGAAAAAGAGTGTCCTGATTATATCCATTCGGTATACGGTATGGGCTATAAATTCACCCAACCTACCTGATTATGAAGCTCCTGAATCGCACGGCGGTTGCCTATTTCGGTGTTTCCCTGCTGCTATTGGTGGTTGCTACGCCCATTTTTTATTATGTCCTGCACGAGCTTTTTGTGGAAGAGGCCGACGAAACACTGGTAAGCCGCAAGGAGTTTGTCGTAGCCCGGCTGGGCGAGATAAAAAATGCTAAAGAAATCACGGATTGGACGCGCTTTGAGGACGACATAGTCGTCACACCGCTCCCCGCAGGTACCTTGCCTCGACACGACTCGCTCTACGATGGCATAGAACACGGGAACGAACACTTCCGCGAACTGGCCACGCAGGTAACGATCTACGGCAAGCCCCATCAATTGAAGATACGCAATTCGATGCTGGAAAAAGGCGATCTCATCCAAACCATCGTCATTTCCCAGATCCTGTTGCTGGGCGCGCTCTTGCTCTGCCTGCTGCTCATCAACCGCTGGATCGCCGGAAAAATCTGGCAGCCCTTTCATGAAACATTAGCCAAACTGAAAGACTACTCCCTGAGCCGACGGATTCAGCCCGAACTCGGACGCACGGATATTGTCGAATTCAAAGAACTCAATGAAGTGGTGGACCGGATGACGCGTAAAATTCATGACGATTTCACTAATCTGAAGCAGTTTACAGAGAATGCCTCGCACGAAATTCAGACGCCTTTGGCCATTATTAAAAGTAAGCTGGAGGTCATGATTCAGGATGAAGATTTATCTAGCCAACAAATGCAGGGTATCCAAACCATATACGAAGCTACCGGTAGGCTTTCCCGACTCAATCAGGCACTTCTGTTATTGACCAAAATAGAAAACGACCAATTTGTCTCGACGGAGCGCATCAACCTCCGATTGCTTCTGAAGGAATCCTTATCGCTCTTCGAAGATTTTATTCAGGCCAAGAATCTACAGGTAGCCACTCGACTCAATGACTGCGGGCTCGACTTAAATCCGACATTAGCCAGGGTACTGCTTACCAACCTGATCGGTAACGCCATCAAGTACAACTTAGAGGGAGGTACCCTCGACATTGTCCTGACCGGGAGGTACCTCACTATTTCAAATCCGGGCGCCAGCCCCCTACACCCACCCGAAATCTATTTCGAACGCTTCAACAAAGGCAGTTCCCATTCCGATTCGTTGGGGTTGGGGTTAGCGATTGTGAAAGAAATTTGCGCGTTCAGTAATTGGACGGTACGCTACGATTTTGAAAACGGGATGCACGTGGTAGAAGTCGGATTTGGGATGCCCAAAAATCAACATCCATAAAAAGCCGACTTGCCGGTCGATAACAGGTTTCCTTCAGATTAGGACGGTACCATTGTGTTGTAGTTTTTAACTTTAAACAAAAGCAAACATGAAACGAATGATTATCGTGACCCTATTGGCCGCTTCCGTAACGCTTGGTGCTAATGCCCAGAAAATAACGGCTGCCAAGGTACCTGACATTGTCAGGACAGCCTTCATCAATACCTACCCTAAAGCGAAAGAAGTGGCGTGGGAGAAAGAGAAATCCGGTGATTATGAAGCAAACTTCGAGCAGGACCAAGAGGAGATGTCCGTCGTATACAACAAACTAGGCGTAGCCCTGGAAGTAGAGACCGAAATCGCGGTTTCTGGTCTGCCTGTGGCCGTCCAGAATGCTCTCAAAGGCAAGAAAATCAAAGAGGCCGCCAGGATTACCAAAGGCGGCAAGACCTACTACGAAGCAGAACTCGGTGGCAAAGATTTCCTGTTTGATGCCAGCGGCAAGGCCGTGGCCGCTACGAAGGACTGACCTGCCAACGTTTCCTGAGACTAAAGACACCCGGCCAGCGCCGGGTGTCTTTTTTGTTTTTGAAAAGTCTCTTACCTACCTACTTCAACCTTCCTAAAAGCACACTCCATTTTCTGTTATTCCACTATTTGCAAAAAGAATTGTCACTGCTTTCAAAACATAGCTTTCCCGGGCGAGTCTTACGGCGGGCCTGAAACTGTACACTTTATAAGAGGATATTAGGGAGGCAAACGACTTTTATAACGCAAAGCCCAAAATCGCCAAAGCATAAGCAGCAAACGATATCTGGGTAGGTACCCTCCCCCGAAAGGTTTAATTCATTAAAATTGCAGGACGCCTGTATAGACCGGGTGCAGGGTAAATGGCTCAAATTCCCAATGGCTACCTTAAATTAGCTGACATGAAATACCTGCTGCTTCTTTTTCTTGCATTACCCGGACTGGGCTTTTCGCAAAAGAGCCAGAAACCCAACATCCTCTTCATCCTGTCCGACGACCACACCGCGCAGGCCTGGGGCATCTACGGCGGTATCTTGCAGGACTACGTCAAGAACGACAACATCCGCTGGCTGGCCGACCACGGCGTGGTGCTGGAGAACGCCTTCTGCACCAACTCCATCTGCGTGCCCAGCCGGGCGGCCATCCTCACCGGCCAGTACAGCCACCGCAACGGCGTCTACGACCTGGACGATGCCCTAGAGCCCGACAGTGCCAATTTTGCCAAACTGCTCCAAGAGGCTGGCTACCAGACGGCCATCATCGGCAAGTGGCACCTCAAGAAGGAACCCACCGGCTTCGACTACTACCTGGTGCTGCCCGGCCAGGGACGGTACTGGAACCCCATCCTGAAAACCCGCGACAACTGGCAGGATGGCAATGCCGGGGGAACGGAATACCAGGGATTCTCCGCCGACGTGATCGCCGACCAGTCGATCGCCTGGCTGAAAAACCGCAACAAGGACCGGCCCTTCTATTTGTCGATGCACTTCAAGGCCACCCACGAGCCCTACGACTACCCCGCCCGCCACCAGGAATTCCTGGCCGACGTGGAGCTGCCCTACCCCGGGAATTTTGCGGACTGGGGGCCGGCCCCCAGCGGCCGCACCCACGACGGCTGGCCGCTGGAAATCCTGGGCAAACGCTACGAAGCCCAGACCGGGAAGGGGTACCCGGGCAACTCCTTCTCCTTGCAAGGTCTGGATTCGCTGGCCGCGCGTAAAAAGACTTACCAGAAGTTCGTCAAGGATTTCCTGCGGTCGGGGGCGGCCATCGACGACAACATCGGCCGGCTGATCGCCCATCTGCGGGAGAGCGGCGAGCTGGACAACACCGTCATCATCTACACCGCCGACCAGGGGTACTTCCTGGGCGAGCACGGCTTCTTCGACAAACGCTTCATCTACGAGCAGTCGCTGCGCATGCCCTTTGTGATCTCCTACCCCCGGGAATTGAAAGCCGGTAAAAGAATCGACGACCTGATCCTGAATATCGATTTTCCCGCCCTGTTTCTGGACTTTGCCGGGGTGAAGCAGCCGGCCTCGATGCAGGGGCGGAGCTTCCGCGAAAACCTGCAAGGCAAGACCCCCAGGGACTGGCGTAAGGACCTGTACTACCGCTACTGGGCCAACGAGCCCAACCGGCCGGCCCATTTCGGCATCCGCACCGACCGCTACAAGCTGGCGTTCTTCTACGGCCAGAGCCGCACCAAGACCGAGCGCGACAAGATGAAGTACCCCCCCGGCTGGGAATTTTACGATCTGAGGAAAGACCCGCACGAGGACCACAACGCCATCCGCGACCCGCAGTACCAGGCCCTGATCGACAGCATGAAGAAGAGATTGCAAACCCTCAAGCAGGAAAGCGGCGATGTGGAAACCAACCCTACCATCCGCCAGCTGATTGAGCAGAACCAGTAATCCCCAAAGCCCTGCCCCACTCGAATCCAACTTATGTTTTCTTTAAACCTCTCCGAACCGTGAAGCATAAAATAACCCTCTTTCTAACCCTTTTCCTGTGCCTGGGCACCTTCCTGGCTTTCCGATTCTCCCCGGCCGACCGGCCGCCCAACGTCGTGCTGGTGTACATCGACGACCTGGGCTTCGGCGACCTGGGGCGCACCGGGGCGGTGGGCTACACCACGCCCAATTTTGACGACATGGCCAGCAAGGGCATGTTCCTCTCGCAGTACTACACGCCGCAGGCCGTCTGCACCGCTTCGCGGGCGGGCCTGCTGACGGGCTGCTACCCCAACCGCCTCGGTTTTGCCGGGGCGACGGACCATTCGGCCAAAACCGGCATCAACGCCGAGGAGGAGACCATCGCCGAGCTGCTGAAAGCCAAAGGGTACGCCACGGCCGCCTTCGGCAAGTGGCACCTGGGCTTCCAGAAGCAGTTCCTGCCCCCCCACCACGGCTTCGACGAGTACTTCGGCATCCCCTATTCCAACGACATGTGGCCCAACCACCCCGTCAACAAGAACTACTACCCGCCGCTGCCGCTGATCGAGGGCGACGAGGTGGTCGCCACCAATCCCGACCAGAGCCAGTTCACCACCTGGTTCACCGAGCGGACGATAAACTTTATTAAAAAGAATAAGGACAAGCCCTTCTTCGCCTACCTGGCCCACCCCATGCCGCACGTACCCCTGTTCGTGTCGGACAAGTTCAAGGGCAAATCGCAGCAGGGGCTGTACGGGGACGTGATCATGGAACTCGACTGGAGCATCGGGCAGATCCGCAAGACGCTCAGAGAGCTGAAACTCGACGGAAACACGCTGCTGATCGTCACCTCCGACAACGGCCCCTGGCTGTCCTACGGTAACCACGCGGGCAGCGCGGGCGGCTTCCGCGAGGGCAAGGGCACCACCTTCGAGGGCGGGCACCGGGTGCCCTGCATCGTGGAATGGACGGGCGTGGTGCCGGCGGGCGTGGTGTCCAACAACCTGGCGGCGGGCATGGATATGCTGCCGACCATTGTGGAGGCGACGGGGGCCAGCCTACCGAAGAAAAAAATCGACGGCGTGAGCCTGCTGGCCAATTTGAAGGGGAACCTGTCGGTCAAGCCGCGCGAAACGTTCCTGTTCTATTACCGCCGCAACAATCTGGAAGCGGTGCGTCACGGCGATTGGAAGCTGGTGTTTCCGCACCCAGGACGCACTAATGAGGGCTTCAAACCTGGGAAAGACGGCCAGCCGGGTGGGGGAAATGAGAACTTCAACCACCAGGGTGGGCTCTACGACCTGAGGCGCGATCCTGGCGAGCGCTACAACGTGCAGTTTGATTTTCCCGAGGTGACGGCCGAACTGATGAAGATCGCCGACGAAGCCCGCAAGGACCTGGGCGATGATTTGACCGGCAGCCCCGGCCAGAACCGCCGGCCCATCGGACGGGTGACTGAGTAGAGATGGGTACCTTTTGGGGAATTTTTAGTTTTCTTCTCATGGATAAACTCGATAAAATTGTTGAAGCCCGTATGAAACTGCGAGCGCGGTTTGAGAAGAAAATGCGGGATACGCCTTCCGTCTCGGACGGTCAGCCGCAGGGTACCGGCCCTACCAACCGCCACGGCATGCCCAAACTGCCCATCGGCCAGTTTGAAACCGAAAAATGGCCGGTGCTGGATCTGGGCTACAAACCCAATATTTCGCTGGATCGCTGGCGGCTGTACGTGGACGGGGAAGTGGAAAATCCGGTGGTACTGAAATGGGAGGATTTCATGGACTTGCCCCAAACCGAAGATGTCAGCGATTTTCACTGCGTCACGACCTGGTCGCGGATGGACGTACCCTGGGTAGGTGTCCGGATGATGGATCTGGCGGCATTGGTACAACCTAAAGATACCGCCACGCATGTGATGTTTTACGGCTACGATACCTACGCCACCAACATATCCCTGGAAGAAGCCCTCAAACCGGATGTGCTGCTGGTACATACCGCCGACCACGTACCCTTACCCCTCGACCATGGCGGTCCGGTGCGGGTCATCACGCCGCAGCTTTACGCCTGGAAAGGCGCCAAATGGATCAAGCGCATTCACTTTATGGCGGGGGATAAGCCCGGTTTCTGGGAAGCACGCGGCTACTCCAACACGGCTTACCCCTGGCGCAACGATCGCTACAGCGAGTAGCTTTTGAAATATTGAGTAAACGGGTAAGGGAATGAGAGAATATTAGCCTAAGATTGTATGAAAATATTCCTACCCTCCTTTACCTTATGAAAGTAAATCTCCTCCTCGACGAACTGGAGCAAAAGGAATTGCTTACACCCGCCCAGCGCGTGGTCATCGGGCAATACGAAAAACAGAAACCCGTATCGCTTTTTATCTACCTACGTACCCTCCTCTATCTTTCCATTTCGGCTTTCATCGGAGGCATCGGTGTGCTGATTTACGAAAATATCGACACGGTCGGCCATACCATCCTTATCTCGATCCTGGCGCTGGTCACGGTAGGTTGTTTCGTATTTGTCTTTAGGAAAGGTACCCCCTACCGCCCCGAAAAAGTAGTGCAGACGACGCATTATTTCGATACTGTATTACTGCTGGGCTGCCTGCTGTTTCTGACGCTGGAAGGCTACGCACAGTATCAGTACGAACTGTTCGGCACCCGCTACGGGCTGGCCGTCATTATTCCCGCGATTTTCTTTTTCTACCTGGCCTACCGTTACGACCATCAGGGGGTACTTTCGCTGGCCATCACGGCCCTGGCCTCGTGGGTAGGGCTTACGGCTACCCCCAGTGAATTATTGGTAAAAAACGATTTCTCGGATCCGGCTGTGATTCGTGCCTCTGTTATTTTCGGAGCGATCATACTGACAACCGCGAGGTTTCTGAAACAACGGGGAATCAAACCCCATTTCACGTACACCTATGTTTTGCTGGCCGGTACCCTCTATCTGGCGGCCTGCACAGGTGGAATGTTTACGCAGGATAGGCTACAGTTGCTGTTCGGCGTACTGCTAGGTATTGGTTGCTGGGATTTTTTCAAAAACGCCCAGGACGAAAACTCGTTGCTGCTTCTCTTAATCAGTGTGATTTTCGGATACACCGGAATCACCTATCTGCTCTTTAACAACCTGCTTAATGAGTTCATGGAGTTTCTGGCCTCTTTTTACCTGCTGGCCAGTGCGGCGGGAGTCGTCTGGTTTTTTGTCAGCTACAAGAAAATATTGAAGCGTTCCTGAAAGGTACCCTAGTCTCCCTCCCTCAATTTCACTATGAAAGCTTACAACGAAATCCTGCTTTACAACCAATGGGTCCAGCGAATGGCGAAGGACTGGATGAAGAAAAACCTTATTACCCAAGAAAACCAGACCGCCATCAACCACGCCTACGCCGACCTACCCTACCAGCCCAACTGGTTTATCTGGATCGGGCTGTTCATTTTCACTCTTATTGGCATAGGGGCTTCCACAGTATTTTTCCTTCCATTAATCGATACAGCTTTCGCCGAAACGCTATTGGGCCCCCTTTACGGGGTAGCGATGTATTTTTTCATGAATTATCTGATCAAAGAGCGAAAACTTCATTTCTCTGCTATCGATAACGCCTTTCTCTACGCAATTCTGCTATCTTTTATTCCTCTGATCATCAAACTGGCCGATACCGTGGGGGATATTCCCTGGCTGGTCGCATTGGCCTACCTACCCCTCCTGCTGTTTATTACCTACCGCTACGGCGAGCCGCTCATTACGCTGGGTACCTCCCTGAATGGCCTGTACATCGTAGCCATCCTGGCTATGGAAACGCCCTGGGGAAAACTGCTGCTGCCTTTTATCGTCATGTTATTTGCCGGAACGGTGTGGTACTTCGTGCGTAGTTTTATGCTGGATGATCGCAGTTTTTACTGGCGAATCGCCTTGAACTGGCTGCATGTGGCCGCCCTGACAGTCGTTTATGCCGCCGGAAATTACTATGTGGTCCGGGAAGGCAACGCCGCCCTCAACAGTCTGCCTGACCCTTCTCCCGAAGTAGCGCTTTCGGGCCTCTTCTGGCTTTTGACTTTTCTGATTCCCGGCCTGTACCTTTATGCAGCCATTCGTTGGAAAAGCCTGCAATTTCTGATTCTGGGTAGTCTTTTTCTGATAGTTTCGCTGGCAACCTTCTACCATTACTACCCCTTTATGCCCGGTGAATGGGCCACGGCCTTGCTGGGTCTGGCGGGTATTGGTGCGGCGATTTTCGGGATGCGCTACCTGAAAAATGCCCGCAACGGGTTTATTTACGAACCGGAAGAAACCTCAGAATGGGCAACCCTGGCCGGTACGATTATCGCCGCCGAAGTAGGAAGCAGCGCTTCAGACACCCCGCAAGGCCCGCACTTTGGCGGCGGGGACTTTGGCGGCGGCGGAAGTGGAGAAGGGTACTAGCGTAACATAGACAGGGTTCAAAACGCGGTCTATGGTAAAAGTTAAGAATGTTGCTTGATTTCATTCTGCCTCGGTGACAACGGGCTTTTTTTGTATGTTTGTTCAGGCACTCATTCCTACCGATCACTTCATGCAAAACTTTACTCGAAAAGTACTAGTTGTTCTAGCCATTCTCACCAGCTTCGGCCTCGGCTCTTTCCTGACCCTCAAAGCTCCTGAGGCCATTACTACCGAAATGGTGCACCAAGCCTCCCAGATTTTCGGCCTCACCTTCACCGAAGCCGAGCGCGATTCCATGCTCAGTAATCTGGAAAGGGCGCGGAAAGGGTACGAAGATATACGGGCCATCCCCCTGACCAATGATGTAACACCGGCGCTGTACTTCAATCCGTTACCCACGGGATTTGTATTGGATTCTATCAAGAAACCCTTTAAATACAGTACCCTGCTGAAAGCCTCTTTGCCCAAAAACAAAGACGACCTGGCTTTCTATACGATTTCTGAACTAGCCTCCCTGCTGCGCTCGCGTCAGATTACTTCGGTGGAGCTGACGGAATTTTTCCTGGCCCGCCTTAAAAAGTACGATCCCCAGCTGCATTGCGTCATCACCCTCACCGACGACCTCGCCCTGGCGCAGGCCCGCAAAGCCGATGAGGAAATCAAAGCTGGGAAGTACCGTGGTTTGTTACACGGCATTCCCTATGGTGCCAAGGATTTATTAGCTAAAAAAGGCTACAAAACCACCTGGGGTGCCGGGCCGTACAAAGACCAGACGTTGGACATGGACGCCACCGTCATCAGAAAGCTGGAAGATGCGGGTGCCGTGCTGTGCGCTAAGCTGACGATGGGTGCACTAGCGATGGGCGATGTATGGTTTGGCGAGAAAACTCGCAATCCGTGGTCTACCCAGGACGGTTCGAGCGGTTCGTCGGCGGGCTCGGCTTCGTCGGTCTCAGCCGGACTTTTGCCCTTTGCCATTGGTACCGAAACGTTGGGGAGCATCGTGTCGCCTTCGACGGTATGCGGTACCACGGGGCTACGACCTACCTACGGGCGCGTAAGCCGCCACGGCGCGATGGCCCTGAGCTGGAGCATGGACAAGATTGGACCGATCTGTCGCACGGTAGAGGACTGCGCCCTGGTTTTCAATGCCATCTACGGGCCCGACGGTTTTGACAAAACGATCATCGACGCGCCTTTCAACTACGCGCCCCCGGCCAAATCGCTGAAAGGAATGCGGATGGGGTACCTTAAGAAAGCTTTTGAATCAAATTATAACAACAAAACCAACGATTCGCTGACGCTGGAAGTACTTAAAAAACTTGGGGTGGAACTGGTACCCATGGAGCTGCCCGACTACCCGCTGAGCGCCATGACGGCTATTATTTCGGTAGAAGGCGCGGCGGCTTTCGACGACATGACTCGCTCCGACCGCGACGAGCTGCTGGTACGTCAAACCAAAAATGCCTGGCCCAACTCCTTCCGCTCGGCCCGTTTTATGCCGGCGGTCGAGTACTTACAGGCGAACCGGCTACGCACCAAACTCATTGAAGATACGTATGAGGTTTTGAAAAAAGCGGACGTGGACGTATATATTTCACCGTCCTACGGCGGGGGAAACTTGTCAACCACCAATTTGACGGGCCATCCGTGTGTGGTGCTTCCCAATGGCTTTACGAGCAAAGGTACCCCCACCAGCATTACGTTCATGGGCCAACTGTTTCAGGAAGCCAGGGTACTGGCGGTGGCCAAAGCCTACCAAGATGCCACGGATTTCCACCGCAAACACCCCGCTTTGCAGTAGGAAGCGTTTATTTTACCCCTTTTGTGGGCATAAAAACCTAAACCTTCCTACCTCCGATGAAAAAGCGAACCTTCCTCAAACTTTCCTCCGCCCTCATGACCGCTCCCTTGTTCTCTCCTTTACTAAGCTGTGAAACCGAAAGCAAGGCGGAAACTCTGAAAAACTGGGCGGGTAACCTCACATACAGTACCGGACAGCTGGATCAGGCTAAATCGGTGGCTGAGGCACAGGAATTAGTAAAAAAATATGATAAAGTGAAGCAATTAGGTACCCGGCATTGCTTCAACAAAATTGCCGACTCGGACGACCGCTTCGTGTCGCTGGTGGGAGCACCAGAGGATATTGTCATCGCAGCCGATGGCAAATCCGTGACGGTCAATGCGGGAATCAAGTACGGCGAATTGAGCCCCTACCTGCACGAAAAAGGCTTTGCCTTGCACAACCTGGCCTCGCTGCCTCATATTTCGGTGGCGGGCGCCATCGCCACCGCCACCCACGGTTCGGGCGAGAAAAACGGCAACCTGGCCTCAGCGGTGTCGGGTCTGAAAATGCTCACAGCCAATGGAGATTTGGTGACCCTTTCGCGGGAGAAGGACGGCGAAAATTTCAATGCCGCCGTAGTGCATCTGGGTGCTTTGGGTGTGCTAACAGAGGTGACGCTCGATCTGCAACCTACCTTTCTGATGACGCAGTATGTGTATCAGAATATGCCGATTGCCCAGCTGAAAGATCATTTCGACGAAATTCAGGCGAGTGGGTACAGCGTGAGTCTGTTCACCAATTGGCAGAGCCAGGATATTGCCGAAGTGTGGGTGAAGCAGCGCGCCGACGCGCCGCAAATGGACCAGAAAGAATGGCTGGGCGCTACCCTGGCCACCCAAAATCTGCACCCCATCCCCGAACTTTCCGCTGAAAATTGCACCGCCCAAATGGGGGTACCCGGTCCGTGGTACGAGCGGATGCCGCACTTCAAGATGGGATTTACGCCCAGCAGCGGCGACGAACTACAGGCGGAGTACTTTTTGCCGCGCCAGCACGCCGTAGACGCCATCATGGCCATCGCCCGCCTCGGCAACCAGGTAGGGCCCTACCTGCTCACCTCGGAAGTACGAGCGATTGCGGCGGACAATCTGTGGATGAGCCCTTGTTACAAGCAAGATTGCATCACGATCCACTTTACCTGGAAACCCGACTGGCCCGGGGTCAGTAAGTTGCTGCCGATTGTAGAAAAAGAATTGGCTCCCTACAACGCCCGCCCGCACTGGGGCAAGTTGTTCGCGATGGCTCCGGCTGATCTCCAAAAGCATTATCCCCGATTACCGGAGTTCCGGGAAGTGGCGAAGCACTATGATCCCAAGGGAAAGTTCCGGAATGCGTTTTTGGAGAAAAATGTGTTTGGTAGTTAATCGAAAAAATTCTTCAGGCAATACAGCCCTTATTTTTGGGAGCACGAATCTTAAACCGTGAATGGGTATTTCGGCGGTATGAAAATGTTGGCATGCACTTTCTTGCTATGGCTACGCTTAACAAACGTTTTCGCTCAGGTACCTTACTCCAGCCTAAGGTCAACGGCCGTCTCCATTGATCATGTTCCGGTAGTAGTTCGGGATTTAGAATCTATCAAAAACCTACTTTCCGAAACGCTGCATTTTAAAGTAAAAGCAGGAAAGCCCCACGCAGGCATCGAGAATTGTTTTGTAAAATTTCAGGATGGCACCTACCTCGAATTCATTACGCCGCTTGATAGTACACCCGATATTGGAAAGTACTACACCAGATTCTTAAAGCAAAGGCAGGGCGGCACGTCCCTGGCGATTTCGGTCCAGTCAGCAGAAACGGTCAAAAAAGAACTGCGGGCAAAAAACATTGCATTTACCAGCGATAGTAATCAAGTTTGGAAAACCGTCGAGCCCAGCCAGTCTGATCTTTTTTATATCGAATATGCGGATAAAAGCTGGAAAGACACCCAGCAAAACACGAGTCACCCGAACGGTGCATTGTCCCTGCGATCGGTTTGGATTATTTCAGCGAATGTAGGGGAAGATACCGGGAAGTACTCAGAATTCGGTTTTACCAATACGGGAAAAGAAGTACTTTTAGATGTTCCAGCCCACCGACTTGCCGTTGGAAGCAGCACATTATTTTTAATCGATCAAAAAAACGGAAAACGACTTACCTCAGGGTTCAGCGCCAGAGAATTGACTGGAATCTGCGGCTTCACGCTAAAAGTCAATTCCCTGGGTACCTTGAAAAACAGGCTGCCAAAATCTGATATCGTTAGGGTTGATACCAAGCGTATCCTCTATTTCCTGAATGAGTACAATCTGTTTCTTGAATTTATTGAATGAATAGAGTTAATGGATTCTTACCAAGTACCCTTTGCTGATGCTGGAACGCTACTTTGAACTGCGCCGGAATGGTACCTCGGTGCGCGTGGAACTCATCGCCGGGTTATCCACTTTTCTGGCTACGATGTACATCATTGTGGTCAATCCGGCCATCCTGAGTCAGGCAGGCATGCCATTCAGCGGGGTACTTACGGCTACGGTGCTGCTGTCATTTTTTTGCAGCCTGATGATGGGCGTTTACGCCAAAAATCCGCTGGTCGTAGCACCGGGCATGGGATTGAATGCTTTCTTCACCTTCACGGCGGTGAAGGGTTTGGGAATAACTTGGGAAACGGCTTTGGGCGCCGTATTCTGGTCGGGCGTAATATTCCTTTTACTTTCTTTACTAAACATCCGGTCGTTGCTGCTGCAAGCCATTCCCAGTGCCTTGCGTCATGCCATTGCGGCCGGAATCGGTCTGTTCATTGCCCTGATCGGCTTCATTAATGCCGGGTTTATCGTGGACAATCCGGCCACGCTCATCAGCCTGGGCAACACGACGAGCCCGTCGGTATTGCTTTTTATTTTCGGCTTGGCCCTGACTGCCATCCTCACTACCCGAAAGGTACCCGGAGGAATTATCATCAGCATTTTGGCTGTTTCCATTATCTACTTATTGGGGGGTACCTTGTTCGGTACTGCCGCTCCGCTTCCCGAAAACTGGGTATCCGCCCCGGATTTCAGTCTGCTCTTTCGTTTAGATCTGATGGGTTCTTTGAAATTCTCGCTCTGGCCCGTCATCTTTGCCTTCATTTTCACCGACCTTTTCGATAGCTTGTCTACTTTCGTAGGAGTAGCCGAGGCCGCCGACTTGAAGGATAAGCAGGGAAACCCGCGAAATGTCAAGCAGTCGCTGCTGACCGATGCCGTAGCCACCACCCTGGCCGGGCTGTTGGGTAGCAGTCCGGGGACAACCTATATTGAATCGGCCGTGGGCATCGAACAGGGCGGACGCACGGGATTGACGGCCGTTTTTGCGGGCTTGCTCTTCCTGCCTTTTATGTTTCTGTCGCCCGTTTTATCCCTTGTACCGGCCGTGGCCACGGCTCCAGCTTTGGTCATGGTGGGGGTATACATGGCGCGGCCCGTGGTGCAGATCAACTGGCAGGATATGGAAGAGGCCATTCCGGCTTTCCTCGCGATGATACTGATTCCCTTCAGCTACTCCATCACGCAGGGGATCATTTGGGGATTTCTGAGTTGGACACTTTTAAAAATCGCGCAGGGAAAATTCAGAGAGCTTTCGCCCGTCCTGCTGATTATTGACGTTCTTGCTATCCTGTCGTTGATTACCGGCGTTCATCCCTAGCTACCTATGCAAAAATCAGTACGCTTCTCTCTTTTTATCCTGGCTTTTTTTTTCATCCTTGTTGCGCCTACCCGGGCGCAACTATACAAAAAGAAGAACGTAACTGCCCTGCTGGGTGCTTTCAGTGACGAGGTCAAATTGTTGGAAGAATCTGTCAGCCACAAGCGTGTCCGCACCGTGCACGGCATTCCGTTCACGACGGGAAAACTCAATGGCCGCAAGGTAGTCATTGCCCTCACGGGCATCGGAAAAGTGAATGCCGCCATGACGACCACGCTGATGCTCCAAAAATTCCGTCCTTCGGAGGTACTTTTCACGGGCATTGCGGGAGGACTCAATCCCGAACTACTGCCCGGCGACATCGTCATTGGCCGCGAAACAACCTACCACGATTTTGGCTACATCACTTTTCAGAAACAAGCTACCCGTGCCACCCGCAACCCCATCACGGGCGAGTACAACCCGGTTTATTTCAAGGCGGATTCTATACTATTGGCCAAAACGCTGGAGGCCGCCGGAAAAGTGACGCTCAAGACTGCCAGTGAGACCCGCCGTGCCCCCAAGGTAGTAGTCGGCAGAATCGTGACGGGCGATGTATTTGTCTCCTCGGAAGAGAAAGTCAATCAACTCCTCACGGATTTTGAGGCCGATGCCACCGAAATGGAAGGCGCCGCCGTGGCACAAATCTGCCATCAGCAACAGGTACCCTGCATCGTGATCCGAAGCCTGAGCGATAAAGCCAATGGAACCGCCCGGGAAGATATGCTCAATTTTCTGAGCGTAGCCGCCCGCAATTCAGCCGCCCTGGTACTGGAAATTCTTAAAGAAATTAAATAGAACCTGGTATTGACGCAGGTTAGTAGATTATTATCCTAAAAGCCTAGTTAACAGACGCCTATTCATTAATTCACCTTTGATCTGCTGGTTTCTTTTAAAAACAAATCCAAAGTTTTGAAGGGTCTACAGGCTAGTTTTACGTCCTTTTTGGCAAGATGCTACGGGAGAATTGGGTATTCAAGCCCTTTTATACCGAACCCTACTATTTAACTACCTACTCACTAATGGCCCAAATTGTAGAAACCAAAAGTAAAACCTACCGCTGGACGGTCGTAATACTCCTCTTCTTTGCTACCACCATCAACTACCTCGACCGCCAGGTCATCGGTCTTCTGAAGCCTGCTTTGGCCGGTGATTTCAACTGGAGCGAATCCGATTACGCCAATATAGTCATGGCTTTCACGGCCTCCTATGCACTGGGCTACGTAATATTCGGGCGCATCATTGATAAAATAGGTACCAAGCTGGGGCTTGGACTATCGCTGGTGGTGTGGAGCGTTGCGGCTATGGGACACGCTCTGGCCAAGAGTACCCTGGGCTTTGCTTTTTGGCGGGCTACCCTGGGCTTGGGCGAGGCGGGCAACTTTCCGGCTTCGATCAAAGCAGTAGCCGAGTGGTTTCCCAAGCGGGAACGGGCCTTCGCTACGGGGCTATTCAACTCAGGTACCAACATCGGGGCCGTAGTGGCTCCCATCATGGTACCCTGGATTCTGGGCGCTTATGGCTGGCAGGAAGCCTTTATCATTACGGGAGCGATTGGCTTTATCTGGCTTGTTTTCTGGTGGTTCATTTACGAAATCCCCAGCCGCAAGAAGGGCATTTCCAAAGCTGAACTCGAACTCATCAACAGCGATGCCGACGACGATTCAGAAGAGCAACCTATCCCCTGGACAACTCTCTTCCGGGTACGGCAGACCTGGGCCTATGTGTTCGGCAAATTTCTTACCGATCCCATCTGGTGGTTTTTTCTATTCTGGCTCCCCTCGTACTTTGCCCAGATTTTCGATCTGGATTTGAAAAAACCCAGTCTACCTCTGGTAGTAGTATACACCGCAAGTACCGTGGGAAGCATTGGCGGTGGATATCTGTCAGGCTGGCTGATCAAAAGAGGTTGGCCTGTATTTAAGGCACGGAAATCGGCGATGCTACTATATGCCTTTATGGTAATCCCTATCGTGTTTGCCACCTCGGCCACGAATATATGGACAGCCGTAGCCTTTATCAGTCTGGCCTGTGCGGCGCACCAGGCATGGAGCGCCAATATTTTCACCACGGCTTCGGATATGTTCCCACGCCGGGCAGTAAGTTCCATTGTAGGTATCGGCGGCATGGCGGGCTCGCTGGGTGGTGTTTTATTCCCGTATATCGTGGGGCAGATTTTAGATACTTTTTCCGCTCGCGGCGACATTACCAGCGGCTACAACATCATCTTTATCATGTGTGGCTCGGCCTACCTGATCGCCTGGGTGGTGATGCACTTCTTTGTCCCCAGAATGGAGCGGGTAAAGGTGTAGAGAGATTGTTGAATTGTTGAATTGTTGAATTGTTGAATTGTTGAATTGTTGAAGGCAAATTCAGCCAACTGCGGTACCTACTCTACAATCCAGAATAACTTTGTGCCTTTGTTCCTCTGTTCTTTTGCCCCTTACTTAAAGAGAATTCTGTACTCGGCTTCGACGGCTTTGCCCAAGCAAAACGTCGAAGCCGCCACTAGGATGTGGTACGGACCAAAGGCTACCGCGGGATTCAGTTCCAACCTCAGCTTACTCGACAACGCCAAGATCGTCATGGCAAAAACCACCCACAAAGCACTTTTCTGCTTTTGCAACAAGCCCCAGCACGCAATGAGCAGGGCAATGACGATGCACAGCGGCTGCACGACCTGAATCAGGGGACTCAATCGGTATGCGGCCAACCCCAGGAACAATCCTGTGCCGGTGCCGATGGTTGCCCAAAAGGTAAAGCGGGTAGCCACGGAATGACTGATCAATAGCCAGGTACCTACCATCATGCACAGGGGTCCCAACGTGGCATCGAGTCGGCGTAATGACTCCACCACGGGCGACAGCCCTTCCCAACCCACGTACCACAGTACTGCCATCAGGGAAGTGACAGACAGAGTGATAAAAAAAACTCCCCATAGCAGGCGACTATATATGGGTTGTTTCTGGAAATAGACAAGGAAGACGGCAAAGGCCGTGATACTGAGAATCAGTTCAGACAGACTGTTCAGGACCATGCGGATTCGTAGGGCTGTGGGTTTGAAATAGCAGAAGGGCAATTTACAAATTCTTACCACAATTTGCTACCTAGGGCATTTCATCCTACTTTTACCGAAAAAGTAGGATGGTACTTTTCGAACCTGTCCTGAAAAAAGTAACACCTCCTGTATATCCAACCGTTTCCTGACCTGAATCGATTTCTTTATACAGTATTTATAGTTATAAAAGTCCAGTCTCCAGAATCCAAATCGCGCGGGCGTACCCGTTCCAGCACTATCTATGAGCGTTTTAGTAAATAAGAATTCAAAAATCATTGTACAGGGATTCACCGGTTCCGAAGGGTCTTTTCACGCCCAGCAGATGATTGAGTATGGTACTTCCGTGGTAGGTGGAGTTACACCTGGCAAAGGCGGCATGAGCCACCTGGATCGTCCTGTTTTCAACACCGTCGATCTGGCCGTGCGGGCCACTGGTGCTGACGTGTCCATTATATTTGTTCCCCCGGCTTTTGCCAGTGACGCCATCATGGAAGCAGCCGACGCAGGCATTGGTGTGATCGTGTGTATTACCGAGGGTATCCCGACCAAAGACATGATGATGGCCAAAGAGTATCTGAAAGGAAAAAACTGCCGCCTGATCGGCCCCAACTGCCCCGGAGTGATTACGGCCGAAGAGTGCAAAGTGGGTATTATGCCCGGTTTTATTTTCAAGAAAGGTACCGTGGGTATTGTGTCCAAATCCGGGACGCTCACGTATGAAGCCGTAGATCAGCTCACCCGCTCGGGGTTGGGCCAAACTACCGCAATCGGGATTGGGGGCGATCCTATCATTGGTACTACTACCAAGGAAGCCGTAGAACTCCTGATGAACGATCCCGAAACCGAAGCCATCGTGATGATTGGCGAAATCGGGGGAAGCATGGAAGCCGAAGCAGCCCGCTATGTGCAGCAAGTCGGTAACATCAAACCTGTCGTAGGCTTCATAGCCGGTCAAACCGCTCCCAAAGGCCGCCGGATGGGCCACGCCGGTGCCATCATTGGCGGTGCCGACGATACGGCCGAGGCCAAAATGCGTATTATGCGTGAATGTGGCATCCACGTGGCCGAATCACCCGCGGTGATTGGCGAAACGATGCTGATTGCCCTGGGAAAGAAATAAATAGAAACGATTATAGCAGAACGAAAAGGGCTGGGGGAACCCCGCCCTTTTTTGGTAGTATGAAACGGTACCATCGCTCGATCACCCTAATGTTTTTAGTCCTTTTGGGCTTCTTTGCTCCGTCGGCCCGGGCGGCCAATGAGGTGGGGCCCGAAGGTAGCCATTACCTGGTGTACGACTTCACAAACGATTGGCTGGTGTACAGCAGTCAGTATAATAATTATATCCCCTATTCCAGTGCTCTGAACGAAACCGATCTGTCGGTCAGCTTGCTGGTTGATCTTTTGAAGAACCGCCGTTACGACCTGCTCATTTCGACTTCAAAAGAAAACTATCTGTTCGTGGAAGGGGCTTTGCAAAAAAAACTCACTCCCGATGAGTGGCTTGTTTTGAGTGTCGACAGCCTGCGTAAACTTTATAAAAAAGACGAAATTCTGCTCACGCTGTACGGTTCGGCCGGGAAAGAAGACAAAACCGTTCTGATCGGTCATGCCAAAAGAACCACGGCCACCCCTGGTACTACCGCGAAGTCCAGCCCCCTTTCTTTCATCAACATCAAGCCCCTGCGTACTTCTCCGTTCGGTGATTTTTCTGTACTGCTGATTCTGTTGCTTTTGGTACTTACTCTTTTTACCTATGCCGGGTCACCCTCGCTCTTCCGCCGGTTCATCACTCCGGCCGATTTTTTCGATCGGAGTGAGCGAAATGACCTGTATCGTTTCAACCGCCCCTACGGGCGCTTCATGTTCATGATCGCTCTGATTGTGAGTATGGCTATAGGGTACCTGATCCTTTTTCTGGCCCATTATGGATTCGATTTATTTGCTACCAGCGGTTTTTTATCTGATGGGACTACCTTAACTGATTTCCTTACAGACTCAGCCAAACTCACGTTTCTATTCTTAGGACTGCTGTTCCTGAAATTCATCATGATGGAAATAGTCAGCGGCGTACTGAATCTCGATCGGATCGTCAACAGCCATTACATCCGGGCTTTGCAACTCTCCTATATCTTTTATGGAGTCTGCATCATCGTTTTTTTCGGGATATCACTCCAGAATCCACTCTGGTTTCGGCAGCTTGGCCCCTACCTATTATACATAGCTATTTTCTACTACCTGGCGCGTTTCGGGCTTCTTTACATATTTACCAACTCCTCCGGTCAGTTTATAAATCTGTATTTATTTTCGTACCTTTGCGTCATTGAAATCATACCCCTCATCGTTGGCGTTAAGTTTGCCAACTAGTTCTTAAGGATGCTTTTCATGCCATAACCCAATAGAAAGATTACATGAGTGAGACCATCAAATTTGATCAGGATCGGCTCAATAAGGTAACAAGTATCCTGGTTAGCCAGTCACGACCTGCCGATGAAAATTCCCCGTATTTCGAGCTGGCTCGGAAATACAACATCAAAGTTGACTTCCGGCCCTTTATTAAAGTAGATGGCGTGTCGTTCAAGGAGTTTCGGAAGCAAAAAGTAAACATTCTGGACCACACTGCCATCATCTTTACGAGTCGTAATGCCATTGACCACTTTTTCCGCATCTGCCAGGAAGGTCGGATCGAGGTACCTGCTGACATGAAGTACTTTTGTATTTCCGAACAGACCGCCAATTACCTGCAGAAGTACATCATCATCCGCAAACGGAAAATCTTTAACGGTACCAAGACGGCCGTGGAGCTGATCGAGCTGATCCGCAAGCACAAGAACGAGAAATTTCTCTATCCTTGCTCGGATGTTCGTAAGAACGATATCCCCGAATTTGCCGATACCGAAGATCTTCATTTTACCGAAGCCACGATGTATCAGACCGTTTCGGCCGATCTGTCGGATCTGGAAGATGTATACTATGACATCATCGCCTTCTTCAGTCCGTCGGGCATCAAGTCGCTTTACGATAATTTCCCCGACTTCAAGCAGAACAAAACCCGTATTGCCGCCTTTGGGTCCACTACCGCCAAGGCCGTCGAAGAGGCCGGTCTGTTCCTGGACATTTTGGCTCCCCTGCCCAACGCCCCGTCTATGAACGGTGCTCTGGAGCTGTACATACGAAAAGCTAACCATATTCAATGACAAACCGAAGGCCGATTTTTTTTCGGCCTTCGTCGTTTTTCTCAATTTTTTTCTTGAATATGCGTTATCCTGTAAACTTTTCGGAATAAGGTTTGTACTCTCTATTGAATACGACTATTACCAGCCTGTATGTTACGAAGCATTTATACCACTATTTTACTGACGGCGGGCGGCTTACTGTTCTCTACCCTTGCTTTTGGCCAACAGCCTACCCAATTCAGCCAGTTTCAGCTCAATCAGCTTTATTTTAACCCGGCCGCTGCCGGAGCGGATGGTGCCACACGCTTTCAACTCATGCATCGGACGCAATACTCCGGCTACCAGGGTACCTTTGATGAGGGCGGGGCACCTACCACTCAGTTTTTTTCGGCCAGTGTGCCCATTAAGAATCTGGGCTTGGGCTTTACGGCCTACAACGACAAGATCGGAGCGCTCACCAACCAGAGTTTTCAATTGGCTGCGGCGTATCGATTGGCCCTCAGCAATGGTACCCTGGCCTTGGGAGGTAGCGTAGGACTTTATCGTATGGCGCTTAATTATAACCTATTGCGCCCCAACGAGCCAGGTGACCCGCTGATTGGGACGGGCGTTGTGGGCGAAATGCACCCCGATGTGAATCTTGGTGTTCGTTACGAAACTACGGGCTACTACGTGGGTGTTTCAGTGAATCACCTGCTCAAATCGAAATACACTCTGGGCTCTGACAACGCCACGAACCCCCTTATCCCTACGTATTACGTCAATGGTGGGGTCAATCTGGAGGTAGGGTACCTTTTCGAAGTACAGCCTTTTGTGATGGGCAAGTCCGACCTATCTGCATTTTCAGTCGAAGGAGGCGCAATGGTGACCTACAACCAGCGTTATTGGGCCGGAGCTTCCTACCGGGCACAGGATGCAATTATTCTGATGGGCGGAATCAATCTTTTGCAGAACCAATCGTTGCGGCTTTCAGGAGCTTACGATATCGTGACCGGCGCGACCAGCCTGAAGACTCCATCTTCGTTCGAGGTGTTGCTTTCCTACCGATTACCCGCCCCGAAATTGGGCAAGAAAACCATTGTGCGGACTCCACGATTCCGTTTTTAAAGAAATGTCATCTTTTAAGCGTCGATTCTTAGGTATTTGACGTAGTTGTAGTTGGTGTGTTTGGAAACCAAACCGTACTTTTGGGGAATTTATTTGAAATAAATCCGCATTCATACCAAATAGATCATGATTTCGTTAGGTACGGAATGAGAGAATATAAATTTGAATTATCGGCCCTAATCGGTTTTTTTGCATATACTAGACCACAATCACTTATCGTTTTTAAACGGATATCAATCAAATAACATAGCGTAAACCACCATGAATGTTAACATGTTCTATCGAAATGGCTCCAAAGGTTTGCTTTTTGTGGCCGCAATCATGCTCCTGCAGAGTTGTGGTTTCATCAAGGAAAAATTTGGTAAGGGAGGAAAAGAGGAAACTGGAGTAGCCAATGGAGAAGTGGTGGCCACTGCCCGCAAGGGGTACCGCCAAACCACACCCGCCGGTATGGTGATGATTCCTTCGGGATCATTCGTCATGGGTCAGGCGGATGAGGATCTGGCGGCTACGATGGTGAACATGAACAAGCGCGTGACCATCAGCTCGTTCTACATGGATGATACCGAAATTACCAACAACGAGTATCGCCAGTTTGTAACGGCGCTTCTGCTGGACTCAATCTCGGTATTGGGTGAGGAAGAAATCATGACCAAGTACTACCCCGACACTACGGTATGGAAGAAAGACTTCGCCTACTCGAACGGTGATCCCATGGTGGAGTACTATTATATGCACCCTTCGTTCGATACCTATCCTGTGGTGGGTGTAAGCTGGACGGCGGCTAAGTATTTTGCCGAGTGGCGTTCTAACCTGTACAATGATTACCGCCTGAAAGAGGGGATGTTTCACTCGCCTAATTTCCGGCTACCTTCCGAAGCTGAGTGGGAATGGGCCGCCCGTGGCGGACGTCAGGGAGCTAAATATCCCTGGGGAAACCCTTATACGATGAATGGGAAAGGCTGCTTTCTGGCTAACTTCAAGCCTCAGCGCGGTAATTATGATGCGGATGGGTACCCTTACACGGCTCCTTCCAATGCGTATAACCCCAACGAATATGGTCTGTACAATATGTCAGGTAATGTGTCGGAATGGACCCTGGATGCCTACGCCGACAATGCCAACACCATTCTGTGGGATATGAACCCTGAAAATGATGACCCCACTGAACCCCGCAAGGTAATTAAAGGTGGTTCCTGGAAAGATGTGGCCTATTACTTGCAGACAGGTACCCGTTCCTACGAACTTGAATCGCAGCGTCGTGCCTTTATTGGTTTCCGGTGCGTGATGGACAACTTCGACGGACGCCGGGGAGCCACCGGAAAACGCCGCTAACCACAAGCATTACTTAGGAAGCAGCGGCATCATCGCTGCTTCTTTTTTACCCGAGTACCTCACAAAACAACATTTCTTTTACACTTTCCTTCAATTAATTTTAACAATCTGAATTTTTATGGCTAAGAATAACGGCTCTAACGCTTTCTTCGATAAAGTCCTGCCTACCTTTTACAGTGCTGGCGCCGCCGTGGTAATATTGGGCGCTCTAGGCAAGATTCAACACTTTGACTGGGGTGGACCGATGCTCACGATTGGACTGGGTACCGAGGCAGTAATATTTCTACTTTATGCATTTCAAACTTTCGTGCAGCCCGTAGAGAGGCAACCCGCTTGGGAAAGAGTATACCCCGAATTGGCTGATGACTATGATGGCCCCCTCGGTTCGCTGCGCACGACTGGCCCGCAAGCTAATGGTCTGACCGCCAATATGGACACCATGCTAGCCAATGCCAAAATTACGCCGGATATTTTCGACAATTTGGGCAAAGGTTTCCGTAATCTTTCGGAAAGCGTCAGCAAAATTGGTGATCTGACTGATGCTACCGTAGCCACGAATGACTACGCCAAAAATGTAAAAAATGCCTCCAATGCCATCAATGATATGAATAAGTCGTATGGAGTGGCCATCACAGCCATGTCTTCAATGGCCGATGCTACCAAGGATGCCCAGTCGTACCGGGAGCAATTCCAGCAGATTACCAAAAACATGGGTGCCCTCAATGCCGTATATGAAATGGAGCTACAGGACACTACTAAGCACCTGAAAGCGATGAACGCATTCTATGGTAACCTAACTACGGCCATGGCCAATATGTCGGAAGCTACGAAAGAATCGCAGGTTTTTAAAGCCGAAATGTCAAAATTGACCAACAATATTTCTTCACTCAATAGTGTATATGGCAGCATGTTGACCGCAATGCGGGGCAATGCCTAAACTTACCCAACTCTAACTAATTAATCTTCACAAGATAATAGATCACTAAATTCTATGGCAGGTGGAAAAGAAACACCCCGTCAGAAGATGATTGGGATGATGTACCTCGTATTGACCGCTATGCTTGCCCTGCAAGTAAGTTCGGCGATCATCGAAAAATTCATCCTTTTGAATAATTCACTTGAATTATCTTCCGGGGCAGCCAATAAAATAAATCAAGAAACTGTATTGAAAATTAAGGCCGCAGTGGACAAATCGGGTAACCGAGCTGCTGACGTGGCCGTGATGAAGCAAGCCGACGAAGTTCGTGCTCTCACCTCGAGTATGGTGAGCGAATTGAGCGCTCTTAAGCAGGAAATCATTACGAAGGCCGGTGCGGGCCTGAAAGAAGACGGCAGCATCAAAAACCCGCAGGAAGAACAAAAAGTGGCGGAATTGATGATTGGCAGTGGATCGCAGAAAAATGGCAAAGCGTATGCCTTGAAGCAAACGCTCAACGATTTTACGCAGAAGCTCAATCAATACAGCCCTGAGAAATTTCAACCCTTGGCTTTGGATGCCAAAGACGACCCTATTTCAAAGAATCGGGCTGATCAACGCAACAAAGACTTTGCGGAATTGAATTTTGATCAAACGCCCGTAGCGGCCGCCTTGGCCGTTCTGAGCCAAAAGCAAACGGATATCCGCCGTATGGAGGGCGAAGTGCTCAACTATCTTGCTAGCAAGGTAGGAGCCGCCGATATCAAGTTTGACCGTATTCTGGCCATGATTAGCTCGGAGTCTAAAGTCGTAGTAGCAGGTACCAAATATAAGGGTGAAATGTTTATCGCTGCCTCGGCTTCAGGTATTACACCCCGCATGAGCCTAAATGGTGCTCCGGTACGAGTAGAAAATGGCAAGGGGATTATCGAGTTTACCGCTCAGGGAGGTGGTTATGGCGCTGATGGACTAGTACGCCGTGTTTTACAGGGTGTCATTTCTTTCCCTACTCCGTCTGGACGTGATACCACAGTCCGTCTGGAGCAGGAGTACTTTGTTGCTAAGCCAGATTACCAAATTGAAACAGGTACCATGCCTCCCTTATACCTAGGCTGTGCCAACAAACTAAGTATTGTGAGTCCAGCTTTGGGTGCTTTGTGGGCTCCTGATTTTAGAGCAGATGGAGCTGAAGTCATTAAGAGTGGACAGAAGGGTAAAATTACGGTTGTTCCCAATCGGAAGCAGGTGCAACTCACAGTTTTGAATCAAGGTAATGTCCTAGGTACAAGCCCTTTTAATGTGTCACTTGTTCCTAAGCCTTCGCTTGAATTGCGGGTGAATGGAGGTGCTTATGATGGACGCAGAGGAGCCGCAGCTTCCAGCGTTCGCTCAATTCAAGTAGTGGCAATTCCCGACGAAAGTTTCAAAAACTTTTCGCCTGAAGATGCTCAATTTCGGGTTTCCCAGATTCAGGTTTCATTGGCCCGTGGTTCCCGTAGGATAGGCAATCCGGTAACACTTAATGGTGGTGGTTCTGTTTCTGCTCTTGCTGCCAATGCTGAACCTGGCGACCGTTATGTAATTGAAGTTTTAGGTGTTCAACGACGTAACTTCAAAGGTGAAACTAGCAATGTTGAAATGGGTAGTCAACCTATGACGGTCAATTTGAATTGATATCAGTCTATTATACTGATTTATGGTATAATCCGTTATAAAGAAAAAATCAGCAAAAAAGAATCGCTATGAGGATACATGGAAAAGTGGTGGCGCTGTCCATCGCATCGCTGGCACTGGGCGCAACGGCGGTGAAAGCGCAGGAGCGGGACGAAACCAAGATGAATCAGCTTTCGGCGCGTCCGATCGACGATCAGGATGTAATGATGAAGCGTACGCTCTGGCGGCGGATGGATTTGAAGGAAAAGCAGAATCTGCCGATGTTCTCAAAAAACAACGAGATTACGCGCTATATTATCGAAGCCACCAAAGCAGGCCTAATCACTGCTTATGTCAACGATTCGTGCACTACTGAATTGACCCCAGAGCAAATGCACAAAAAACTGTTGATGCCTAATCAGGTAGCCGGGCTATCCGCCGAAGAAATTGCGGCGGGCTTTGGTCAGCCTACCGACAACGGAGGCTGGGGCGATACACCGAAAAAGGAAGAGCCCAAAAAAGAAGAAACTGTTGACGACGGGTGGGGTACCCCGGTAAAAAAGGATACCAAGAAAACCGCCGCAGTGGAGGACGATGGCTGGGGAACTCCCGTAAAGAAGCCGGCTAAGAAAGGCACTAAAACGGCAGCAGCACCCACCGAAGTAGCTCAGGACACCGTAGCTGCTCCGGATCCTTTTGATCAGCAGTTGGCTACGATTACGCCCGAAGAAGAATTCTTTCCTCAGGACATCAGTCTGATGGAAGTAAAAGAAGACTGGACGTTCGATAAGAAACGCTCGCGGTTGTACATGGACATTCAGACCATTACGCTTTTGCTTCCTGCTGAAGTCAATACGGCTACGGGACTGGAAATACCCATTGCTTCCTATAAGTACAAGGATTTGGAGCGCCTGTTCCGCAGCGATCCTAAGAAATACATTTGGTACAATACGCAGAATACAGCCCAGCATAAGAACCTTGCCGATGCTTTTGATTTGCGTTTGCCCTACGGGCGGATTACTAAATATTCCAACCCGATGGATAAATCCTTCATTGACATCTATAAAGGTGAAAAAGCAGGGTTGATCAAATCGGTTCAATACGAGCAGGAGCTTCTGGAGCTTGAAAGCAGCATGTGGGAATATTAAGTTAGTAAGTTTTCAATTCATTGATTTCCATTGTCATAAACAAAAAAGGGAACGCCGAAGCGTTCCCTTTTTTGTTTCAGTAGGTTGTTAACCATCTATTGAAGCATTGTATCAAAATAAGCCTTTACTTTTCTGGCCTTATCGGGTCCAACTACTTCGGCCAGTTGTTCGGGGGTACTTTCCCGGATGGCTTTGATTCCTCTAAAATGCTTCAGAAGTACTGAGGCCGTTTTTTTACCAATTCCCTCCACATTCTCCAACTCACTTACCAGGCTGTTGCGGCTACGCTTGTCGCGGTGGTAGGTAATGGCAAAACGGTGGGCCTCATCACGAATCTGCTGGATTAGTTTCAGCGATTCGGATTTTTTGTCAATATAGAGAGGCAAGGAGTCTTCGGGAAAGTAGATCTCCTCCAGCCGCTTGGCAATGCCGATAATGGGTACCTTGCCATAGATATTCAATTCTTTCAACGCATCACAAGCCGCACTCAACTGGCCTTTGCCCCCATCAATGACAATCAGATCGGGTAAGGGAGCTTCTTCATTCAAAAGCCGGGCATAACGACGGCCCACTACCTCGTTCATGGAAGCAAAATCATTGGCCCCCACAACGGTCTTAATCGTAAAATGTCGGTAGTCCTTCTTGGAAGGCTTTCCATCCTTAAAACAGACCATCGCCGCCACCGGATTGGTACCCTGGATATTGGAGTTATCAAAACACTCGATGTGGCGGGGGAGGGATTTCAATTGCAGATCGGCTTTGAGCTTGATCAGGACCCGGTCTTTTTTCGAAGTAGTTGCCGAAGCCTCCACCGCCCGGCGCTCGGCTTTCTCGCGGCGGAAGAACATCACATTTTTCATAGACATATCCAGCAGCTTTTTCTTATCCCCAATCTGCGGCACCACGATGTCGAGTTTCATTTCCAGGTCGGGCGTAAGATTCGATATCAATTCTTTGGCCTCTGCTCCATAAGTTTCACGCATTTCCACAATCATCATGGCCAGCAAATCCTCATCTTTCTCGTCAAGTTGTTTCTTAATATCGAAGGTCTGCGTGGCCACTACGTAGCCATTTTTCACCTTCATAAAATTGAGGTAAGCCGCTTCTTCGTCCGAAACGATAGTCAACACATCCACATCGCCAATTTTGGGATTGACCACCGTAGCTTTGCTCTGGAAATTGGAAAGCAACTGAATCTTCATTTTCCAGTCGTGCGCTTGCTCAAAGGCCATCTTTTCGGCAGCTTCCAGCATTTGGTCCTTGAAATACTGCTGAGGTACCCCCAGATTGCCTTTCAGGATATAGTGAATCTGCTCGATTTCGGCATCATACTCAGCGGCGGGTTGCCGGCCTTCACACGGGCCCTTGCAGTTGCCCAAGTGAAATTCCAGACAGACTTTGAATTTACCGGCTTCGATGTTTTCCTGTGACAAATTCAAGTGGCACGAACGGATTGTGTATAATTCCTTGAACATATCAAGCAGCGCGTACATGCCCCGGGCATTGGCAAATGGCCCGTAGTAGGTACCTAGCCTTTTATCGACCCGCCTGACCGTAATTACACGGGGGAAGGGCTCATGGGTGATGCAGATAAAGGGATAGGTTTTGTCATCCCGCAGCAGAATGTTGAATTTGGGCTGAAACCGTTTGATCAGTTGGTTTTCCAACAATAGCGCATCCCATTCCGTAGGTACGATTGTAAACTCGATGCGTCGGATCTGGCTCACCAGGCGCTTGGTCTTGCGATCGTGTTGATTGGATTTAACAAAATAACTCCCCACGCGATTACGCAGGTCCTTGGCCTTACCCACATAAATCACCTCATCCTTTTCGTCAAAGTAGCGATAAACACCCGGCTCGTGAGGTACCCTGGAAAGTTCGGTCTTGTAATCGAATGTAGGCATTGACCCGTCGTTGGTTAGGAGACAAAAACCAACCCGTGCTGGATTTGTCTGATACTATTTGCTAGCAAAAAACAACCGTACCAGATGAAAAGTTGCCTGCCGGACGAGCGAAAAAGCTTCGTGCTGAGCCGCTTCGAGCGAGAGGGGGCGATCGATGGCCGAAACGGCGTAGGTAATGCCCGTGTTCAGGATTTCTTCGGGTGAAACGGTCAGGGTACCACACACCACCGCCAGGGGTACCTTATGACGCAGGCATACATCGGCCAGCCCCAGTATCAGTTTGCCCTGTAGTGTTTGTTGATCCATTTTCCCTTCGCCCGTAATAACCAGATCGGCCTGTCGAATATGGGATTCCATCTGAGTCTGCTGCAGCACGATGGCGGCTCCGGGCTCGAGGGTACCCTTCAAAAACCATAAAGCTCCGGCTCCTACCCCGCCCGCTGCACCCGCCCCAGGCACTGAACTGAAATCATAGCCGAAAGTGTGGGTAGCCACACGGGCTAAGTTGCGCAGGCCCTGGTCCAGCGTTCTGACCTGTTCCGGGGAAGCACCTTTCTGTGGGGCATAGATGTAGGCCGCTCCCTGCTCACCGTATAAGGAGTTAGTAACATCACAGGCTACCGTGATTTTTGCCTTGGATAGCCGGGGATTGACTCTTTCCAAATCGATTGAATGGATTTCACGCAATTTTCCGCCCCTAGGGGGTACCTCTTCCCCCATTCGTCTAGAAACCGGTACCCTAGGGCGGCGGCCATACCCACTCCCCATCCGTGGTAGCACTTCCCCCAATACCCAGAATGATGTGATCTACTCCCCGTGCAAGGGCGTCGTTGATGAGCTCTCCCGTTCCGAAAGAAGTGGTTTCATCAGGATTACGTTCGTCCTCCGATAGCAAAGCCAGTCCTGAGGCTGCCGCCATTTCAATGAAAGCTGTTTTGTGATCGGGTGTAAGGCCATAACTCGCCTGAATGGGTCGTCCCAAGGGGTCCTGCACCATCAGGGAGATAAATTCACCGCCTGCGTGCCGGGTGAGTGCTTTGGCCGTACCTTCACCTCCATCGGCCAGAGGCACCATAGTTATTTGTGCTTCGGGAAAAGCCAGTAGAACACCGGCAGCCATTGCTTCGCACACCTCATCCGATTCGAGAGAGCCGCGGAATTTGTCGGGAGCAATAACAATGTTCAATGGGAAATTGATCGAGAGAATGAGTGGTCGAGAGAATTACAATATTCACAATTCGCTTAATCACTCATTCAGGATTAAAAAAGTACCCCTTCATCATCGGATAAGGAAGGTGGAATGTAGGTATCAGTGCTATCAGTATATACGCCACCGCAATTCAGTGTGAAGTTGGCGGGTTTTTCAAACTTACCTTTCCGGTACTGCAGCAAGGTAGGGTCGGCATACACCTTTTGCATGTATAAGCCCCAGGCGGGCATCGCGATGCGCCCCCCTGCCCATAGGCCATCGTGCGAAAGTGGGTACTGCGATCTTCGCCCCCTACCCATACACCCGATACCAGGTTGTGGGTCATACCCATGAACCAGCCGTCGGAATAATTTGAGGTAGTACCCGTTTTGGCGGCTATCTCGTTGCCTTCGGTTACGCCAAAGCTTCGGAGACGTCCGGCCGTACCGCCCGGATCTTCCACCGCCCCGCGCATCAGGTAGATCATGTTATAGGCCATGTTCTCGCTCAGTTCCTGATTGGCTTTGGGGAAAAACTCCTGCAAGAGATTCCCGTAACGATCCTCGATGCGGAGCACAGTCATGGGTTCAGTTCGGTGGCCGCTGTTCACAAAAGCGCAGTAGGCACCTACCATTTCGTACACCGACACATCGCTAATACCCAGACAGAGGGAAGGTTGGGGGTCGAGTTTACTGGTAATCCCCAGTTTATGGGCATACTCAACTACGGTGGGTGGCTTTACCTGTTTCATCAAATAAGCACTCACCGAGTTGACGGACTTTCCAATGGCCTGCCGCAGGGAAAGCGACTGGTAAGAATAGCGTCCACTTGCATTTTTGGCTGTCCAGCCACCAGGTACCCCGTCTTCCTTTGTGAAGGTTACGGGTCGGTCCACGACATGGTCACACGGCGTCAGATAGTTCCGATCCAGGGCCGATACGTACACGAAAGGCTTAAAGGTAGAGCCGGGCTGACGGGCTCCCTGCTTGACATGGTCGTACTTGAAGTATTTGAAATTGACCCCTCCTACCCAGGCTTTCACGTGGCCGTTGCGCGGATCCATGGACATCATACCCGTGTGCAGAAAGTGCTTGTAGTATTTGATGGAATCGATGGGACTCATGGTCATTTCCTTCTCGCCGTCCCAACTGAATACCTTCATTTTGTAAGGCTTGCGCATCACCTTCCAGGCTTCTTCCTCACCTACCTCTTTCACAAGATTCTTAAAACGAGGGGATACCCGAACGGCCCGATCAACAAACCCTTTGATCTCTTTACCATTCTGGTCAATCCAGGGATTGCGGTCTTTCCAATGGTCAAAAAACAGCTTTTGCTGGGTCTTCATGTGTTCGGTCACAGCCTCCTCCGCATAGGTCTGCATCCGGGAGTCGATCGTGGTATAGATGCGCAAACCGCTGGTATACAGATCGAGATTTTCACCATTATCGTCATTATACTGCTCCACCCACCGTTTAAGGTACCCCTTCATCGCTTCCCGAAAATAGGGTGCCGGTCCGGTGTTGTGGCTTTCTATTGTAAAATTCATACTCAGCGGCATGGCACGGTATGCCTGGTACTTTTCCGGCGTCAGAAACTCATATTTCATCATCTGATCCAATACCGTATTCCGGCGATTGAGGGCATTGGTAGGTAGGCGTAGGGGATTATACAAGGTAGGGTTCTGTAACATTCCCACCAGCAAAGCCGCCTCATGAACATCCAGGTTCCAGGTATCCTTGTTGAAGTAGGTACGCGCCGCTACCTTGATACCATACGTATTATTACCGAACGACACAGTATTGAGGTACATCATCAGGATTTCCCGCTTCGTGTATTGACGTTCAAGAATCACCGAAAGTACCCATTCCTTGGTCTTGGCAATAATGGTACGCACCACGGGGATTTGGCCGAGTATACCCCGATAGCGTTCGGACCGCGTCTGAAAAAGATTTTTGGCTACCTGCTGAGTGAGGGTACTTCCCCCCCCGAACCAGAGTTGCCCGTGATGACGCCCTTTCCTACCCGAAACAAGGAGCGCAGGTCAATGCCGGAATGCTTGACGAAGCGGGCGTCTTCGGTGGCAATGAGTGCTTCGATCAATCGGGGGGATACCTGATCGAACTCGACAAGGGCCCGGTTTTCGATGATATACTTACCGAGGGACTTACCGTCTTCCGAAATCAACTCGGATGCCAACTCCCACTTGGGGTTTTCGAGCGTTTTCAGGTCAGGCATGGGCCCGAAGAGCCAGAAAAGATTAAAACTTACCGCTACAATATATAAGATGAAAAATCCCAGACCGAGACCCGCAAACCGCCACAAGCGGACAATGGTACGTCGGTATTTTCCAGACTGTAATTCAAGCATAGATTTAAAGAGTGATTGTGTGAGGGGGTGATTGAGTAATTGTTAAAATAATAAGCCCAAACCGAAGAAATTTTCTCATCCACTGCTCATACGGCCCAGCCAACTCTTCCGACACAATTGATGGACACAAAGATACTGATTTTGTAAAAAGTCAACGCCGGGTGGAAGCGCGTCCGGTCACTTCGAGCATTTCCTGTACCCTGGGCAACAAAGAGCTATCGGGATAAAGACGAATGAATTCGTTAATAGCCTGTAGGTAGGCATCACGCCCCCGTACTTTACCCACCAGGAAGATCCGAAGCAGCGCGAATTTATCAACCAGAGGGTTCTCCCGGTACTGGGCCAGGGCATTCTCTACCTGTGCCAGAGCCTCCGAATAATTGCCTGCGGTGTATAATTTATAAATACTGTCATAGGTTTTGGCGGCAAAGCCCCCGCCTAAGGTACCCCCTTTATCATCCTGAGCCAGTTGAGCCTGGTTCAGCAGGCGTGCGTAGGATGAATTCGGGAATTCAGCCAACAACTTTTCTTTCCACAGGGGACGATTTTTGTTGTTTTCATCCAGGGAAAGGTATATAAGGTAGTAGATTTCTTCACGGTAGGCGGTCTTGGGGAAATCCTTGAGCAGGCGCGTAAACGTCGTGACGGCCTTTTCAGGCTCTTTTAAATCAAAACGATAAATTTTCCCTAAACGATACAAAGCATCTTCTTCCCGCTTTTCCGAAGTGGAAAAGGCTGCTTCGCTGATAGGAACATTTTTCAACAATCCGTTCCGCCGGGTTACCCAGGCCTCCGAGCCTTTGGCAAGTGTGGTTTCGGCTTTCAGACCTAGGTCGTTTTCCGGCGGTACTACGGCGGCGTTCAAATTCGGATTCTGCGCACTGGCTGTAAAGGAAGCGTTTTCTTTGTTGGCTCGTCGCCAGTTGTCTTCCAGGGGACGATTCCCCCACAAGCGACGGAACTCCACCCGGCCCTGGTTTACCATTACGGGGTCATAGAGCTCCCAACGCCGTTCACTGCCCGAAATAAAGGGTGTTCCGATGTCGCTGGCTGAGGGACGGTTCGAGGCTGCTAAAGCCTCCTGGGCCTTGAGAAGCAATTGGCGTTTTTCCTCCTCCTGCTCCTCTATGATGGCATCCAGCTTACGCTCCAGGGCGGCCGGGTTCATCTGGGCCAGGGCTTGCAGGCTGTCTTCGGTGCGGACAATGGAAATTTGGGTCACAAACTCATCCAGTGCTTTTTTCCGGTCCGAGACAATTCGGTACTGCTCGGCTTGCTGGGGTAGCGTCACCAATGCACTGTCGTAGTAGGCCTGGGCGGTTTCGTAGTCTTCCAGGCGATCGTAGTTGATCCGGGCCAGTTCCAGGTAGGTGTAGGGTATCTGCTCGGGATTGGCACGCGCCACCTGCACGGATTTCTGTAGGAAACCCACTGCCTCAGGATAGCGCCCCCGGCGCTCGGCCAGCAAACCCATGGTGTAGTAAATCCGGTCGCGGAGATCATTGTTTTTACGGTCGCGGAGCATTTTATCAAAACCCACATCCGTCAGATCCACTTTGGGGTCCAGAAGGACGCGGTTTTGCAGGGAATTCATACCCGCATAAAACGACAGATCGTAGGTAGGGCGGTTTCTGGCTACGTCGCGGTAATGGTCGGCGGCCAGGGCATACTGCCCGATCCGGTCGTAGAGTTGCCCGGCCACATAATGCAGACGAGCCTTTTCGGGACTCCTTTTCAATAGTGGGAAGGCCTGCTCGAGGATCGCTACCGCCGTCAGGTATTCGCCCTGCTGCTGATGCACGGCGGCTTTGGCCAGGTAAAAATCACGGGTAGCTTCTTTAGTGAGGGGCTGCTGGCGCAGGTACTCTGCCACATCAAGAGCATTATCGTAGTCCCCTTTTTGTGTATAAGCCCGCATGAGCCAGATCAGCGCCGTGTTTTTATCGTCTTCATCCCGCCCGTTTGCAAAGACATACCGAAGCGCTTCCACGCCATCGTCGTACTGGCCCAAGTATAGGCGGTCTTTGCCAATGAGGGTATAACTATCATCCAACCACTTGCTATTCTGGTGCTTTTCCGCTACGATCGAAGCCTTTTTGATGGCATTTTCCAATTGTGGCCGGACACTGATTCCCAACGTAGAATCCAGCGGCATCAGGATGGGAAGAATCTGGTTGTAATTGTCCTGGTACGCCTTATGCATAGCGCGTTCCGCGAGTTCTGTTTCGAAGCGGGCAATGTAGTATGCATTGTATTTTGCAGTCAGGTTATGAAAGGCCACGCTACCAGGACTGCTGCTATACTGCGAACACCCACTCAACATACCCAACAGGAGGGTCAAGAGGCTACCAAGCAAAAAATATGGGTTGAGTCGGGCTAACACGAACGAGGGCTTTCTTTGTAAGGATGCAGATCGGTTCTGGTGGTAAAACGCCGGAATTCACAAATCCGTATCGAATATAGGGCCATTTCACCAATTAGGCGTAATATTAGGTAGTAATTTCAAGACCACAGCCCCAAAAACCCATGAACGATCCCAAGCCGGAAAACGGGAAAGAAAACAAGCGCAGCACCAATACGTACATGAAATACTCATCGTTGGCATTCCAGATGCTGGGAACGATTGTTGTATTTACTTATGGCGGTTATAAACTGGACGAGTGGCAGCACAACAAGGTACCCGTCTGGACGCTGGTGCTTTCGCTGGTTTCCATCGCCGGATCGCTCTACCTATTTATCAAGTCGGTCACGAAAGAATAGGTACCCCACTGCGCTTTGCCGGAAATTCCGTACTTTTGCCCCCAAAAAACACGTGCATCGGCCATAATTCATGCTTCGGAGTCTGCTCCTTACCCTCCTGCTGGGAATTGTATTTTTTCTAGCCCCTACCCTGGGCTTCGCGGCCTGGGTTCATCCGACAGCGGGCTATATGATCCTTTTTTTTCTGGGTATTTCATTCCTGATCCACCGCCTCATGGAGTACGGTTTCAGGAACAAACGCGACAAATTCGTCGAATTCTACCTTTCTACGGTTGTCATTCGACTTCTTTTGTGCATCGTATTTGTGGGGGTATTCCTGTACCGGGGCATCGAAAATGCACCGGTATTCATAGCCAACTTTTTTGCACTCTATTTATTTTACACAATTTTTGAAATCTATCATTTGTATCGTAACTTGCGCCGCGATTCGTGATACCTCGTACTCAACTCATTTATGTCAACGCCCATTCGCCGCTTTTTATCCTTCGCATTCGTTGCCAGCCTGCTGATTTCCAATCCTTTCCGAACCCTGGCGCAGCACGAAGAAGCCCATAGCCAAGCCGTTCAGAATCTTAACGAAGCCGAGCATGATCTCGAACATCGGTTAGAGGAGAACGAAGAAGAGTTCAATATCGGCGAAATGATCATGCACCACATTGCCGATTCCCATGAATGGGAATTTGCCCACGGCGTAGTGCTACCCTTGCCCGTTATTCTCTATTCTGCTGACCGCGGCGTGGAGGTTTTCATGTCATCCAAATTCCATAATAACAACCACGAATATCAGGGCTACCACCTGGTACACGGCGACCGAGAAGAAATTATTCCTGCTGACGAGTCGCGTACGGTTTATGATTTTTCCATTACCAAGAATGTAGCCTCCATGCTGTTGAGTGCGATCATTCTGGTTCTTATTTTCGGCAGCGTGGCCAAAGCCTACCTCAATCGTAAAGGCAAAGCTCCCCGGGGTTTCCAGGCAGCTATGGAGGTACTGGTGCTTTTCATCCGCGACGAAGTGGTGAAGCCCAATATCGGACCCAACTACGGCAAGTACCTACCCTACATGCTCACGCTGTTTTTCTTTATTCTGGTCAATAACCTGCTGGGCCTGCTGCCCGGCGCGGCCAACGTAACGGGCAACATTGCCATTACGATGACGCTGGCGATCATCACCTTTTTGATCGTCCATTTTAACTCCAACAAGCACTACTGGGCGCACCTTGTAAAGCCGACGGGGGTACCCCTGGCGTTATTACCCATTATGATTCCGGTCGAGATAGTGGGGGTATTCATGAAGCCTTTCTCGCTGATGATCCGGCTTTTCGCCAACATGACGGCCGGCCACATCATTCTGCTGAGCTTGTTCGGGCTGATCTTTATTTTCAAGAGTATTTTCGTAGCGCCCGTCGTGTCGGCCTTCGCGCTGTTCATGAACTTCATCGAAATCATGGTGGCGTTCATTCAGGCGTTCATTTTCACGCTGCTGTCGGCGATGTACATCGGCAGCGCCATTGAAGACAATCACGAAGCCGACCACGGCATGTGATTCCCTTTGCAATCTTTTGTTTCAATTATATATCTAAAACAAGTTCTCTATGTTACTTCAAATTTTGCTTCAAGCTGCTGAACAAAGCGGTGCGGGTCTAGCAGTATTGGGTGCCGGTATCGGTGCTGGTTTGGCGGCCATCGGTGCCGGTCTGGGTATCGGTCGTATCGGTGGCAGCGCCATGGAAGGTATTGCCCGTCAGCCTGAAGCAGCCGGTCGTATCCAAACGGCTATGCTGATCATCGCGGCTCTTATCGAGGCGGTTGCTCTTTTTGCAGCGGTTATCTGTCTGCTGATTTCTTTCAAGCTGTAATTTATTGCAGCCCGAACCAGCGCTTTGCGGCACATAGCGCTTTGCGGCACATTAGGTACCTCAAAGGGGTTCAAAAATCTTCTGCGGGAGCATTAGGCTCTCGCAGATTTTACCCAAAAGATTGAAACAATCCCAGGATATTATTCATAACTCATATTTCATCCTTTAACTCATGTCACTGTTAACTCCCGCCATTGGCCTCATATTCTGGATGCTGGTGGTATTTTTGCTGCTGGTATTCATTCTGCGCAAATTTGCCTGGAAACCCATCATCGACGGCCTAAACGACCGCGAACGCGAAATTCAGAGCGCCCTCGACCTGGCTGAAGAAACCCGGGCTGAAATGGCCAAAATGAAGTCGGACAACGAGAAATTGATCGCCGAGGCCAACGCTGCCCGCGACAAAATCATCCGTGACGCCAAGGAGGCGTCGGAGCGGATGATTCTGGAAGCCAAAGATAAAGCCATTGCCGAAGGCCAACGCATGATCGAAAGCGCCCGTGAAACCATTCATAACGAGCAGCATGCCGCGATCGCCAAAATGAAGGAAGAAGTAGCCACGCTGTCCCTGAAAATTGCCGAAAAGGTACTGCACCGGGAGTTGAGCGATCGTTCGTCGCAGGAAAAACTGATCGCCGACCTGGCTTCCTCTGCCCGTTTGAATTAATCAAGTTTATGTTTCGAGTTGAATCTGCCTGGTTTTCATTTGCTAAGCGGAGCCACTCTCAGCAGTTAACTCTCAACTTTCAACTAACAAAATGTCAGTAGGAACCGTAGCTTCCCGATATGCCAAGTCACTCATCGAGTTGGCCGAGCAAAAAAAAGTGGTGGAAGAGGTCTATCAGGATATGCTTTTGTTCAACAGCATTGCTTCGGCCAATCGTGGATTGATGCTGGCGCTGAAAAGTCCGGTAGTGCGCCACGAGAAGAAACTGGCTATCTTGAAAGCCATATTTAAGGATAAAGTCAACCCGGTTTCGTATTCGATTTTCGAGATCATTACGCGCAAGAACCGGGAGTCTATTCTGGACTCTATCGCGGCGGAGTTCATCACGCAGTACAATACGTATAAAGGAATTCAAAAAGCCGTAGTGACGACGAGCGTCCCATTAAATCCGACCTTGCGGGCAAAATTCAACGCAATCGTGGCCGACGCCACGGGCCGTACCGTAGAACTGGAAGAAAAAGTGGACGAGAAACTGATCGGTGGGTATGTCCTGCGGGTAGGTGATCGTCAGATCGACGCCTCTCTGAAAAGTCGTCTGAACGAATTGAAGCTGGAACTGCTGGATTAAGATTTTACTTTTTATCTGTATATTTTGGGAAGACTTCGCTGCTTTGCGGCGAAGTCTTTTTATTTTAGGTGGGAGGTACCTACAGCCCTAGAAAATGAATATCAATATTCTCGAAGAAACGCGTAAAGTGGACATTGTGCAGGTAGTACAGGATTTGGGGTTAAAAATCCAGGAACACCGAAAAATCCTTTGCCCTTTCCACGAAGAGAAAACTCCGTCGCTTTACCTTTATCCTAACTCCAACACCTACCACTGTTTTGGCTGCGGTCGTCACGGCGACGTCATTCATTTTTACGCGGGCTTTACCAAACTGGAATACAAGCAAGCCATGCATGAGCTGGCGTTTCATTACGTGCCGGGGTACCTTCGTAAGGGAGCCGCTCCACCTGCCCACACTACCTCACCTCGTCCCGAAATCCCTGCCGACCAGCTGCCCGATACGAAAGAATACGAGTACCAACCTCTGCACACCGAAATTTTCGAAGCCTTTAAAGAATACTGCGAGTCGCTGGATGATACTGAAATCTCCGTGCAGGGAATGAGGTACCTTCAGGAGCGGGGTTTCGCGGACTATACTTTACGTACCTTTGGTATTTTTATGGTCAAGGATTACCACGCCGCCAACTATTTCCTGCGCTCGCGCTATGCGACTGCCGACCTGCGGGCCTGCGGCCTATATAACGAAAAGGATAACCTGGTTTTCTACAAACATTCCATCATTATCCCGTATTACCAAAAAGAGCGGATCATATTCCTTCAGGGTCGGATCATCGGTTCACCCGTCAACCGCACACCGCGCTATCAATTTCTAAGTGGGGTACCTATCCCACTGTTCAACAGCGATTTGCTCCCTAAGGTACGTACCGGAAAAGTGGTGTACCTTACCGAAGGCGCCTTTGATTGTATGACGCTGGTGCAACAGGGACTGCCCGCCGTGAGCCTGGGCAGCGTGACGCTATTCAAAAAAGAATGGGCCAAATTGTTCCGCCGATTTGAACTATGCTTTTGGTTCGATAATGATGCCGCCGGACAAAATGCCGCCAAAGCCTACCGTACGATTTTCGAAGAAGCGGGCCTCAGTACCCACGCACGCAGCGTGAAGGAAGGGTTTAAGGATGTGAATGAGTACTTTACCAAGCGTGACAACGATTAACTGTGGTACGGTCGGACCCGCGCACGGTCCTCTTGCCCATTGACTGAATCACAATTCTCAGCCGACCCTATGCCCACATTTCATTCAGTATTGCCACTTTGCGGATTCGGGTAGCGGTTGCCAGTCGTCGTGGGGTTCGTAGTGATTCCAGATCAGACGGGACACTTTGCGTAAAAGCATGTACCCTTCATTATCGGGTTGCCAGCGTTCGTCAGTTTGGTTTTTAGTGGTGATACAAAAAACGTACTCCCCGTGCGGGGCATGCACCAGAACCACTTCCGACTTTGCTTGGTCTACGGCTCCATTTTTGGCGATTACCTGAATCGTGGGCGGAATCTGTGATAGCGCATAGCCATCCCAGAACTGTCTTCCCAACAAGCGGTACATCCGTTCACTGGCGGCAGGACTCACCGCCTTTCCTGCCCGAATCATGACCACCAGTTCTGCCATTTCGCGGGGGGTAGTCTGTCCCCAGCCGTAGGTTTTCTGCGCTTCCTGTCGTCCGGGAGTACGCGAGTTGACGCGGGTTTTCTGGAAACCTTGCTTTTCCATCCACTGGTTTATGGAGGTACCCCCACCTGCTAAGGCCTGCATCCACAGACTACCCGTATTGTCCGAGAGGGTTTCCATCAGCATCAGTACATAGCTCAGCGGAATTTGGGCGCTGTCGCGCAGCGATCCAACCACGCCATCGTCGTAGTGCAGCGAATCGCGGTAGGTCAATACCTGGTCATACCGGAGTTCCCCTTTCTCGAGCTTATCAAATACTCCGCACAGAATGGGTACCTTGATCATACTGGCCGTTGGAAACAGCGTATCGGCGTTGATCTCGACGGTACGATTGGTGCGCAGGTTCCGGATATATACTCCAACCTCTCCATTAAAACCTTTGACGGCTTCCGCTACCTGTCGGGTCAGCGCTTTATCGGAATGGGTAGGCTGGTTCAGCAACGGTTGGGCCAGGAGAGAACTTGTCCATAAGAGGCTGTTTATCAAAACCAAATGAAAGAATTTCATAAGACCGGAGGAGCGTTGTTAAAAGATTAATTTGCTGAAGGTGAGGTTAAAAACAGATTTTTCCGCTTTTACTTAAAAGAAGCGATCATTCGTATGAAATCATACTTCGAGATGAACGCTTTTCCAATCAACCTATTTTTACCCAAATTTTCAAAATCAATTGTATGAAAAGAGTCCTGATTCTTTTTCTTATCGGTCTAAATACACTGGCTTTTGCCCAAAAGCCGCCGCTTCAGCGCTGGACTAAGGCTCAGGCCGACGCCTGGTACGCTAAGCAGCCGTGGTTATTCGGTTCCAATTACAACCCGGCCAGCGCGATCAATCAACTGGAAATGTTCCAGGCTGAGACTTTCAACCCCCAAGAGATCGACAAAGAACTTGGCTGGGCGGAGGAACTGGGAGCCAACACCGCCCGCGTGTACCTGCATGATCTGCTGTGGCAGGACTCTACGGGCTTCAAGAAGCGCCTGGACCAATTTCTGGGCATCTGCGCCAAGCACAAAATAAAACCTATTCTTGTCCTCTTCGACTCCTGCTGGGATCCATTTCCTAAGCTAGGCAAGCAGCACGAACCCACCCCGGGCGTCCATAATTCGGGCTGGCTGCAAAGTCCTGGAGCGCTGGCCCTCACTGATGTATCGGAGTATCCCCGCCTGAAAGCCTACGTGCAGGGCGTGGTGGGGGCGTTTGCCAAAGACCCGCGCATTCTGCTGTGGGATGTCTGGAACGAACCCGATAACACCAATGACAGCAGCTACGGCCGCAATAATCTGAAGCAGGAGCCCGAGCGGAAACGCGAAATCATTACCCATCTGCTACCCGACGTATTCCAGTGGGCCCGGGCGGTGAAGCCTACGCAACCGCTCTCGTCGGGTACCTGGATTTTCAATAAGGACCGGGATGTGAGTAAACCGGAGAATTGGAGTGCCATGGAAAAAGTACAGTACGAAAACTCCGACGTGCTTACATTCCACCACTATGCCGATGTGGAATCATTTGAACAGGTGATCAAGCAGTTAAAGACCCAGGAGCGTCCGATGATTTGCACCGAGTTTATGGCCAGAGGCAATGGCAGCAAGTTTCAAACGCACCTGCCGGTGGCAAAGAAATACAAGGTCGGGATGGTGAACTGGGGATTTGTGGCCGGAAAAACCCAAACCTACCTACCCTGGGATAGCTGGCAAAACCCTTATGTGGATGGTCGCGAACCAAAGATCTGGTTTCACGAAATTCTTAAGCCCGATGGTACCCCCATCGACCCCGCCGAAACGTCCGCGATTAAAAAGGCAACGGGAAAATAGACGTTTGAGGTAATAGTGGAGGTTGTCAGGGGTTAAGGGTAAAAAGGTCAAGAATTTTATTACGAAGTCTTTTTAGAAAAATTGACTTCTTTAACCTTTTCACCGTTAACCCCTGACCCTATATCTCCCGCTCGAAATAAAGTACCCCTTCGTGGGGATTATGATTGTAGGGGGCGGTTTCCCGGAAACCGTAGGATTCGTATAGCTTCACCGCCCACGGCATCTTATACCCAATCGTATCGAGTTTCATGGTCGTGTAACCCAGGCTTCGGGCACAGGAGATGGATTTTTCCATTACGGCCTTCCCTATGCCCAACCCCCGGTAGGCTGGATGTAGGAACATGCGCTTCAATTCGCAGGTCGTGTCGTTCTCGATCCGACGCAGCGCCGCGCAGCCCACAAATTCCGTTTCGGATTGAACCAGAAAAAGCCGCCCGGTAGGCGGCCCGTACATGACTGGTAGGATCGTGAGTTCATGATCTACGTTCTGGAAGCCGAGATCGAAATCCAGTGAAGCAATATATTCGTTAAAAAGTCCGACGGCAGCCTTGTATTCTTCCGCGGTTGCCGCTTCGATGATTTCCCACTTCATGGCTGCCTACCGGATCCAACTGAATTCGTACTCCAGCTCAGGTACCTTCGTGCGCTCCGCGATCCGACGGAGCCGGGCGGGTAGGGCCACCAGATAATCCCTCGCCTTCTCAGCCTTTTCGTTCAGGTCACGGATGTGCTCGATTTTCCAATCGGCCAGCAGAGAGTCCAGGATATCGATGTAGTCGTTGGTGGTATATACGCCCAGCCGCTGAGCGGCGTCAGAAAAATGTGAGAAGGTCTGGCCCATTTTGACGCCTGTCTCGCGCAGAAAGTGGGCCGGCATTACGATCTTCTTTTTCATCATATCCTCAAAGGCCAGCATCATTTCCGAAGGATCTACCTCGAAAATCCGGGTCACGAATTCTTTGTAGGCCTTGGCATGACGCATTTCGTCGGAGGCGATCACGCCACAGATTTTGGAAAGATGCGGATTGCCAAACTGTTTGGACAGGGTAGCCGTGCGGCGGTGCGACACATTGGTAGCCAGTTCCTGGAACGAGGTATAGACGAAATTCCGGTAGGGGTCGCGGCCCGTGCCGATGTCGAAGCCATCGGCGATCAGGTACTGGGTCGAAACTTCCATGGCCCGCATATTCACGCGGCCCGAGAGGTAGAGGTACTTATTGAGCAGGTCGCCGTGACGGTTTTCTTCGGCCGTCCACATACGTACCCATTGCGCCCAGCCATGGGGTTCATGCACCTGATCGATTCCCACCACATCCATCAGCCAGGATTCGTAGGTAGGCAGAGCCTCTTCGGTGATGGTATCACCAATCAAGACCGCTACGTAGTCGTAGGGTAGTTCGCGGCAGCTCTCCTGCAGGAGCTTGACGTCACGGACGAACGATTCCTGTCCGGAGTCAGGCAGGAAGTCCGAGGGCTGCCAGTTACTATCAATCGGTTTGAGGTATTCACCGAGCAGGGAGTCCAGTTTCTGGCCGACGAACTGCATGACTTCAATGCGCGGGGCGCTAAGTTCGGTTTGCATGATGATTCAATTGGTGGTACTTGCCACAAAGGTCGGGATAAAGAATTAAGATACGTAATAATTGCTGAATTTCGCAATCTACTGCCATTTGCCGTAATTTTGCCGAAAAAAGTATCTGTGAAAAAAATTATCGACTATATCCTGAGCGGCGTCTACCTGCTGTATTTCGGACTGGTATTGCTCATTTTCCACGCAATTCAGGTAATAGCCTACAACGTGTTCGGCAAAGAGGCGCACAAGAAAACAGTGGTGTGGTTCAATTTTTTTTTGGTATACGGCTGGTACCTTACCGGCAGCCACGTACACTTCGAAAACCGTGCCGCGTTGCCTTCTGACCGCCCGTTAATTTTTGTAGCCAACCACCAGAGCATGTTCGACATACCTGGGTTGATCTGGTTTCTGCGCAGGCACTATCCTCTGTTCGTTTCGAAGATTGAACTGGCCCACGGCATTCCCGCCATATCGTATAACCTACGGGTAGGAGGTGCCGCCCTTATCAACCGCAAAGACGGCAAACAGGCCGTGGTGGAAATTGCCAAATTGGGTAAGCGCATCCACGAAGCCAAAGGTTCGGCCGCCATTTTCCCGGAAGGTACCCGCTCTTCCTCGGGTACCATGAAGCCTTTTGCCGCCGGAGGGTTGATGGCGCTGCTCAAAAAAGCCCCGGATGCCCTGATTGTCCCCGTGGCTATTCAGGGAACGGGCGCCTTCAATCCCAAAGGACTCTTTCCCCTCACTTCGTTCACGAGAATGTCCTGGACGGTGCTACCCGGTATCGAGCCCGCTGGCCAAACGCCCGACGCATTAGCCCAGACGACGCGGACGGCAATACTCCATGAGTTGACAGTTGACAGTTGACAGTTGACAGTTGACAGTTGACAGTTAGGGGAAATAAGGCTCAACTGATTCCCTACCCTCTGATCTGAAAAAACTTTGCGCGCCACGGGGTACCCTGCTTTGCCTCTTAAGTACCTCTTTGCTACCACCGGACCCTTGTTAACATTCATTAACAAATGCGGTTTTAAACTACATCCCCACCCGGTTCTCTAACCCTCGTAACCCAAAAAAATATAGAGAGCCATGAAAAAATCACTGATTGCCGCCGCCTTCGTTTTTCTTCTTTCCGCCGGTTCATTTGCCCAGGGATATGGCAAATACGATACGGGTCGCCGGGATTATCCCAACTCAAACCGAAATGAGGCCCGCCTTCCGGCCAACGATCGTCAGGAAGCCCAGATGCTCAATGATCTGCAGCGTGAAGCCCGCACCCGGATTGCCGATGGAATTGCCAGGGGTACCCTGACTTCCCGTGAAGCCATCCGACTGCTGAATGAGTATGATCGCATCGATGCCAAAGAGCGGCGTTACCTAGCCAACCGAGATCTGACCCGCCGCGAAACCCGTGAACTCAGCAACGATCTGCAGAATCTGATCAAAGGGATTCGGTACGAGAGTATTGATTCGCAACGCGAACGGGATCGCCTCGCCCAACGGAGATATTAAAGACCATAGTTAGTTGAAGGTTTAGGGTAGTTGGAAAGGGTACTTCATTTTGAGGTATCCTTTTTTGTGTAGGTACCATCCTCGGCACTTACCATCCAGGGTACCCTGCTGCTATATCCCCACCTTTCCGATCGAAATCAGGTACCTCATTTCCTAACCAGCTTCACATGCGATTTGATAAAGCCTTCCCGTTCATAAAACCGATGGGTATCCCTCCGGATTTGATTGGAGGTCACTTCAAGCTGGTCGGCTCCCCGCTGATGGGAAAACGTTTTGACCGCCTCAACCAAGCGCTGTCCGATGCCTTGGGAGCGAAGTTCGGGCTTTACGTACATTTCCTGGATTTCCCCCACGGGCGCGGCATGATGCAGCAATAGCTGTACATGGCAACTGGCCATGCCCACAGACTGTCGATCCAGCTCAGCGATGAAGTAACTCACGTTTTGGTTTTCCAGATTTTTCAGGAAAATCTTTACAAAATGTTCTTTGTCAAGCATTTCGTTTTCCAGATCGCACAGCATGGTATACAGGACTTCGACATCGGCCGGGCAGGCGGGGCGAATCAGGATTTCTTCCATGTCAGTAAGCTTGTAATTCGTCCGACTCATGCACAAAAACACCCGATTGCTCCTGGCTGGCAAAGGCAAGCATGGCTTTGGCTACCTTCGCCGAATCAATGGCCCGGTACTTCTTAAGCGAACCTACCATGACGGGATTAAATAACCGCATCACGGTTTCCCCTATTTTTTCGCCGGTCCTTTGTTCCCCGCGATTCCCCAGCAACAGGGAAGGCCGGAAAATATGCAGGCTGGCGAAACCCACCGCCCTCAGAGATTGCTCCACTTCTCCCTTCACACGATTATAAAAAAATATCGACTTTGGATTAGCTCCCATCGAACTCACGATCAGGTACTGCGCAGCACCGTTCTGTCGCGCGAAACGGGCCGTCTGTAGCGGATATTCATAATCGACGGCGTAGAAAGCTTCTTTTGATCCGGCCTGCTTCATGGTGGTACCCAGGCAACAGTACACGTCATCACTTACTACTTGCGAAGCATCCGGCTGGGCAAAGTTGTACAGTACCTCCACGAGTTTGGGGTTGGGTATGCGCAGCGACTTGCGCACCAACACCCGTACCTCCTGATAGCGGTCAGAGTTTAGGAGCTCACCGACTAGCTGTTTTCCTATAAGTCCGGTCGCGCCAATGACGAGTGCAGTTTTGGAAGGGGTACCTGAGGCCATACACACGATCTTTTTACCAATATTACAAGAATTTTGGTTTAGGCGTGGGAATCATACCATGATTTAGTAAGGATAGACATAACAGCGCGGCTGAACCTACCTGGCCCAGCCGTGCGGGTTAATCGTGTGGATAGGTGTGGATATTATTAAGACTGAAATTGATTTAAAGCTTATTGTTAGCTCACTGATTATTTCCCACTAATGAACCTGTGTAAATATCCTTGCTTTTCTCAGGTACAGCCAGTCTGTACTTGCTGACTTTCTCGGCTATGCGGTCGTTGTCAAACCACACGCGCCCCGAGTTAACGGGTATTAGTTCTGCATTCGGACCATCGCTTTCACTCTTTTCGACGATGTAAAAAGTATGCTGAAAATCAGCAATTCCATTGGGCGTGATTTCACCCGAAAATACATCTAGACTAGTGTAATTAACCCCGCTGACCGTTCCTTGGACTTCTGCAAAAACGGTGAACTTGTTGCCATTTCCCGACACGAAGGAACCTAATCCGCCGCCCGCGTCCACGTCCCCGTCACGCTTGTAGTTCACCTGAACTTTCTTTTTGTCGTCACTCTGTCCGGTAAACCGATACAGATAGCCCGTGATGATTTTGCCTTTTTCATAAGAGTCTTCCGGAGCGTAAGGGCTGAGGAGCTCGTAGGGGGACGCTAGGTACACCCCCTCTATGGTGGGCGGTTTTTGCCCCTCGTTGATAGTCATTCCCCGAGCACGCAAGTCATCGACGACGTTTTGAGGAACAATCTTCTGGATTTCAGGAGCAAAACCTACATCGAGATTTTTTTTCTTACATCCGCTCATCAATAAGACGGAAAACGCAAAGACAGCGAAAGTAATCAGGTTCTTTTTCATTGGAGAATTAGGTTTTTTAGAAGTAGGTGAAAAGTTGTCAATCAATTACAATCGCCCGAATAGTTGTATACATAAACACGGAGAGAGGGTTTTACGTCCGGTATGAAAACAGTATAGGTCCGTCCGGTCAATCGTTCCCCTTTATAGGTGTAGATAATGCGGTCCGTTCTAGTGGTGAGTACTCCCTTCGTATCGTACTGGTTGGAGGACTCCTCCGTCACATTGTTCGCCGATTTTCCCCCAGACAGGAGAAAAAAGAAGTTTCCCTCGCGAACCTGTTCGGGAAGCCAACCCTTTAAAGGGAAAAAGGCCATGCCGACATTAGGTTTGCTGTCGTATTTGGACTCGAACCATGCGGTTCGTTTCCCGTTCGTGAAGATTTCGGTTTTTGTCAAATTTCCCAATGCATCGTAAGCGTAGGTTTGTACCGTTCCTTTTCCATCATCCCTTCGAGTGAGCAGGCCGTCGCTCACCGTATACACGCCAGCGGGCTTCCCGCCCGAGGTGGAAACGATTGACTTTAAGACGCCCTGTTCGTAAGTCCACTCTACTCGGTTTTCAGCCGATGTTTCTACCTTTTTGGCTAATTTTCCCTGGCCATCGTAGTCGTAGGTTCTGGTAACTTTGTTAAAATAGCTGCTCGTGCGCTCTAATCTGCTCAGCCTCCCCCCGGCGTAAGCGTAGGACTCGTTAGTGAAGGAATCCCCCACTTTTGAATAGTACCCTTCGAGCTGCCCCTCCGCGTCGTAGGTGAATTTGCTGGTGTAGCTCGACGGATTGTTCAACACCGTGATCCGGCCTTTGCTATCGTATTCTAGGGTTTGATAATCCCTCCCCCCCTCTGTCACGGACGTTAGCAAACAGGGCTTTTTAGTCTGTATCTGGGTGACTGGACCGTAAGTAGTTCCCTGGCTAGTGATGGCGTAGGCGCGCACATAGTAGGCCGTGCCGGGTTCGAGCGTCTTCAACTCGCTGCTGAACGTATACGGGAAAACCGTATTGACGGGCAGAAGCCCCAGTTCTGATTTGCCTTCGGTGACTGAATCGAAGCCTTCCAGGGTCGGCTGCGCCCGGTTGAGACTCCAGATATGACCATGCTGAATGATGCTGTTGCTCCCCTCCTTTTCAATGGTGGAAGCCGCCTTTGCCGACGAAATGGTCACGTCCGAAGCAACATTGGCCGTGCCACCCACTCCGCCTGTACCCGTAAAAGCGGCAGGAACATGCTGCACTGTGAAGTCGGTGGCAGTCGTAGCTAACTTTCCTCCCACTTCTACTGTGATTTTGCCCGTAGCAATGTCCTTAGGCACACGCGTTACCAGTCGCTTGGCGGTAGCCGAATCCAGCGGAGCCTCCGTGTTCCCGAACCTCACTTTATTATTGGAAAGGATAGTCGAAAACCCCGTACCCACGATAACCACCCTCATGCCCGCGCTACCGGAAGTGGGGCTAAACGAAGTGATGGTTGGGGCAGGATTGCTTGTCCCGGAACCTGCGGGTGAAGGCTCCTTGTTTTTCTTGCAATTAATCAGTGATAACACCAGTAAGACTAGTAAGCTAACCGAATGGAGAGATATTTTTTTCATAAATAGGGTGTAAAACCTCGCTTAGTTCATTCTAATAATGATTTTCGGCCTTATCAATAACTCAGCCGCAGCTCCGAGTTAGCACTGTTTTGCAGCGTCCCCTCCTGCCGCAGTTCGCGGGCGTGGGCGGTGTAGCTGGTAGGGAGCGTCACGCTGTGGCCGGGCATAACCACCACCTGGTCGAGGGCTTCGGGGATGCAGTTGCAGTTCCAGGTGGCGGGTTGATCCCAAGCACCTGACTGCACCGAGCGGATGATGACACGGGCCTGCCCGGCCCCGGTCGTGAGGCTGGCGCACTGATCGAGGACGCACTCGGCATAGTAGGTGGCCGTGGCGTTGGCCGTGAAGCTGAATGTCGGCCCAGTGCCGACGATGACGCCCTGCTGATGATTGGTGTCGTACCAGTTGACGGTGCCATTGCAGCCCGTGGCCGTCAGAGTGGCGGTGGCTCCCAGCTCGACGTACTGCGTGGCCACGGCGGGGGCGGCGGGCGGCGTTTCGCAGAAGTTGAATTTGCCCGCGTAAACGTTGTCACCTCCGAAAGAGGTATTAAAACCGATGACCGCCCCGCCTCCCGAAAGCGACAGAGGCAGTACACCATTCCAGATATATCCACCAATAGCCGAGCCAATTTCGCGACCGTTGAAGCCCCAAAGCCGACGTCCGTCCCGGCTGAGCCGATGCACTAAAAGACGATTTTGATTTGAACCAGTCATGGATATACTGATTGTTCCCCCGTCGGGCTGCTCTAAGACATTAGGAAGACGATTTCCCGTATTGGAGCTGAGTAATTGGCCGTCGGTTCCGAAAAGCCGGTTTCCGAATGGATCAAGTTTCTGGACGAATAATTCGTATTGGCTATTTCCCTGGGAATACAGATTATTCCAGGTGATGAAGGTTTCGCCAAAGGCGTTCCGGCTTATTTTGGGAGCAGATTGGGTACCCGGCCCGACGTAAACAGCGGCCCCCTGCGTAGTCCAGGCGGCGGTTCCGTCAGCATTGAGCTTCTGGGCGAATATGTCGGTGCCGGTCTGGCTGTTGACCTTCTCCTGCGACCACGCCACGATGTCCCCTTTCAGCTCGAACGAAGTGGCCCCGTAGCCCGATGCCTGAATGGCCAGGTTGGCAGCCCATACCTTGCTGCCGTTGCTCGGATTGATGCGCTGGGCGAAAATCCCGGGGGTATTAGAAGCACCTAACATTGCCCATGCAACTTGTATGTGCTGAGTACCTTCAAGTTCTGATAAGAGGATAGCCCGGCTAAACATATCGATACCCGAAGCCAATCGCGTTCCGTTGCCAGTAAACAGCGTCGTTCCGTTGTCAGGATTGATGGCTTGCACAAAATAATTGCCATAGGCGTCCGGGTCGTACCGCCGGTTGTAGGCAAAAACCACCCGGCTTCCATTCAGGGCCGGAACGGCGTCGGGATATATGTTATTAGTCCCGTTGCAATCGGCTACTTCAACTCCATTGGTGGCATACTGTGGGTTGCCGTTGAGGTCGAAAGCTTGGCAGAAAATTTTAGTATAAGTCGTAGTTCCTACTTTGGCACGGTAATCTTGCCACACCACCATAATGCGGGGCTGATTGGTGGAGGTTTTGCACAGCACTACTTTGGGAAGTTGCTGAACATTGGGAGCCGTACAAGCAGGAATTCCATTAGTTGCCCATAGCATATTGCCGTTCCCATCGAAGCGCTGTACGTAGATGTCGCTCGAATCGGCAGATCCCGTTCCTTTTCTTCTGTCCCGCCAGGCCATTACGTAGCCGCCCGTGCCATCGGATGTGATGGCGGATTCTTGCTGTTCGTTTACGGCTGTACTCACCGGCGTGAAGCCACCATTCACAAACTGGGCAAATGCGCCAAACGAAGCCAGCAGCAGGACGAGGGTAAGAATTCTTTTCATAAAATGAGGTAGGGTTATCACTTCAGACTGAAAATAGACTTTTAATATTAGCCCCGGAGAGGCGGCACTTCTAATGATGAATGATAAGACTTATACTTACTCATTCAACCGTAGCACCGAGTTCGCACTATTCTGCAACGTCCCCTCCTGCCGAAGTTCGCGGGCGTGGGCGGTGTAGTTATCGGGCAGCGTGACGTTGTGGCCGGGCATGACGACGACCTTATCTAAGGCTTCCGGAACACAGGCGCAGTTCCAGGTACTGGCCTGGTTCCACGCGCCGGACTGCACCGAGCGGATGATGACGCGGGCTTGTCCGGCCCCGGTGGTGAGACTGGCGCACTGATCCAGCACGCATTCGGCGTAGTAGGTAGCCGTAGCGTTGGCTGTGAAACTGAAGGTAGGGCCCGTACCGACGATGACACCTTGCTGGTGGTCAGTGTCGTACCAGTTGACGACGCCGCTGCAACCCGTAGCCGTGAGGGTGGCGGTGGCGTTGAGTTCGACGTACTGCGTGGCCACGTTGGGAGCAGTGGGCGGGGTTTCGCAGTAATTCAGTTTGGCGGAGTAGATATTGTAAGCACCACTTAACCCAATGACTGCCCCTCCATTGAGCAGCGGGAAAGCCTTTAGGTAGCCTCCAGTAAATATATTGCTGGGAAGGGGGCCAAGAATATGTCCATTGTAGCCCCAAAGTAGTCTCCCGTCACGACTCAATCTTTGAACATAGAGTTTCGTAAATTCGGCCACAGACGTGATGACAGCTCCGCCATCAGGCTGCTCCACAATTTCGGGATAGCCACTTCCAGTACCTTGCGAAGTCACGATCATACCATCAGCTTGGAAAAGCCTATTTCCAAGACTATCAAGTTTCTGAGATTTCAATTCTGGCAAGCCATCTTCCCAAGTGATGAGTGATTCTTTAAAAGCATTCAGGCTTATCTTTGGTAATGTTTGATGCCCTGGCCCTACAAACACCGTTTTGCCATTTGCAGCCCAAGCCAAAGTACCATTGGCATTGATTTTCTGAGCAAACAGGTCATTATTTGATATTCCGTTGTTTTGATAATTGCGGTTGTCCGACCAGCACACAATGTCATTCTTAACATCGAAACTACTCGCATCGTAGCTGTTGGTAACTACAAGAGCAGTCGGCCATACTTTTGCACCGTTACTAGGATTGATGCGTTGCGCGTACAGATGGTTGCCATAACCGTTGCCTAGGCTATTATAAAATCCCCAGACGATTTGTATGTTTTGGCTATCAATTAATGCTGAGGGTAGGTAAGAAGGAGAGCCGCTGGTAATTCCCGAGCCAAGCAGCGTTCCGTTTCCGGTGAAAAGTTGGGTTCCGTTATCTGGATTGGCCGCCTGAACGTAATAATTAGAATTATTATCGGGGCTATTTCGACGATTGTATACAAATAAAACCCGGCTTCCATCCAGCGCAGAGATTGCCTTTGGGCTAATGAAGCTCACCCCATTGCAGTCGGCAATTTCCACGCCATTAGCGGCGTATTGCGGGTTGCCGTTAAGGTCGTAAGCTTGGCAGAAAATTTTAGTATAACTTGTATTTCCCACTTTGGCCCTGTAATCCTGCCAAATCACCAAAATACGAGGCTGGGTCGTGGACGTCTTGCAAAGCACCACCTGTGGGTTATCCTGAGTTTCGACTGCGGTACAGACAGCCAAGCCATTGTTTGCCCACAGCATATTTCCGTTGGCATCGAACCGTTGAATGTAAATATCGCCATTGTTGTAATTTTGGGGGTCATCACGAAGGTCACGCCAAACCATGACGTATCCGCCCGTCCCATCCGAGGTCATATGGGATTGATCTTGTGTTCTTGGCGCTGTACTCACAGGTGTAAAGCCGCCATTCACAAACTGAGCAAATGCGCCAAACGAAGCCAGCAACAGGACAAGGGTAAAGATTCTTTTCATAGGTGTAAGTAATGAGAGGTTCACGCGCAACGCTTTTTCTTTAAATAAAACTTCTCTGAAAACAGTCGGAGAGACACCCGCACTTCCCGCCGCCGCCGCCGGGCCACTTCCACGGTGATGCCGTTGATAAGGGTGATACGCAGGCCGTCATAGCTTTTGATATGGTGCATATTGAGCAAATTACTCCGGTTGGCACGGAGAAATTTGCCGTGGGCCAGCCGTGCCTCCAATATCGATAACGTGAGTGAGACGATGACACGGCGACCGTTGGTCAGGTGAACGTGGGAGTAGTTACGGTCGCCCTGACAATAGAGTATATCAGCAGGACGCGCGTACTCATACGCACCAATGGGCACACTGGTGGTTGGGGTAGAGAGCGAGAGTACAAGAAGAGGAGGGGTAAAGTTTTTTTCCATAAGGGCTGTGTGGTTGGTGTAGTAGTACGGCAATGCAGTTTTTCAAATACTAAATACCTTAACTTTGGCCCGACCGTCAACCCCCTTCTCACGAGCATAGCCTTTTGGCTAATGAGCACCGGGAATTTTCTAACGAAGCGTATTGACCGTAAGCCGACTATTCAGTTATATTTGTAGACCACCCACTTACCGCCCGGTTCATGCTCAGTCGGTCTGTTTTCCTGCTCCTGTTCGGGCTAGCGCTGCCAGGCGTAGCGCAGTCTGTTTTTCCACTGATTGCTGAAAAGAGGCAGTACGCTGAGGAAGTGGAAAAGGAAGCCCGCGCCAAAGGCGACACCCTGCTGCTGGCCGAAGCATACTATCTCTACGGTAAAATGTACGCCTTCGCCGGCGACCACGCAGCTTCCAAGACTTCCTTCCTCAAATCGCTGCGTCTGCTCGAACCCCGTGGCGATTCTTACGAGTTGGGTCGGCTATACATAAGACTTTCCGAAAATTCCCAACAAATAGCGCACTCCCAGGACGAAATCCTTTACGCCTACCGGGCCAAGACAATCTTCGAACGGATTCATTCCTTAAAAGGACAGGTACTGGCCAACGCCACACTGGCTAGGGTATATGAGCGCTTACATCCCAATCGTTTCAAGAATGGTCTGCCTGACAGTGCCTTAATTTATCTCAGAAAAGCCGAATCATTTACCCGTCAGCTCAGAGATTCGTTGGGCTTAGCTGTCACTTATATGCAGATTGGGGAGTTATTTCTGTTCCGCAACGACCCGCGGGCTGTGCCTTACTTAGAAGAGTCATTGCGATGGCTCAACTTGAAGCCTAATCTTAGAGATCAGCTCAACACTACTCTCCTGTTGGGCCGCGCCCACCTTAACGCGGGCCGGAACGAGAAAGCGCTGGCCAAAATAAAGGAAGCTGCAAAACTTTATAAGGACAACCACCTCAACGACCACGTGCTAGCCGCTACACTGGACCGGGCCATGATCGCCTACTACGAAAAAACCAACCAATGGCGGCTTGCCTACGAGCGGTTTGGGGATTTGTACGAGAAGGAAACTGTACAGTTCGCTTCCGAACGCGACGGAGTCCTGGCCCGGCTTCAGATCGAGTACGATACCGAGAAAAAAGAAAATAAATTAAAGGAGCAGGCCATGGAATTAAGCCTTACAACTCAAAGTCTGCGTTTTCAACGAATCATAGCCATCAGCAGCTTGCTCCTATTTCTGATTACCGGTGTATCGAGTATTCTGTTTTTTCGACTTTTCCGTAAAAATCAAAGGATTAGTCAGCAGAACCAGTACTTGGTACAGGAGCAGAAGCATCGGGCTCAAAACAACCTTCAGGTTCTTTCGAGCCTGTTCAATATGCAGGCCCGGCTCGTAACTGACCCCGGCTCTAAGCGTACTATGGAAGAGAATCGGCTACGCGTTCAATCCATGGCTCTGATCCAGCGCAAGCTCGATGAAGATACTCAGTCAGATGCTATCGACCTACCCCTATTCATACCTGAACTCACAACGGGTATTCTTAACGCCTTCGGTTTTTCTCAGATTGAAGTCCGGTTTACAATTGACCCGATAGTATTGGGCACCGACCAGGCCGTACCAATAGGATTGATCCTGAACGAACTGATTACTAATGCCTGCAAATACGCTTTTCCTGATAATCCTGATCCAGTTCTGACCATAGTATGCCGACGTATTAGCGAAAAAATTGGCTTGAAGATAATGGATAATGGCCCCGGTCTGCCCGACTATTATCCTATTGATACGCCTATTCGTAAGTCCAAGAAGGATTCATTCGGTATGCAGCTAATCCGGATACTGGTGGAACAGGTCCGGGGCAGCTATTCGTTTGATTCATCCAAAGGCACCTTATTCAACATGCATTTTATCAGCCAGTCAGTGTCATGAACGTTCTCAAAATACTCATCATCGAAAACGAACTATTAGTGGCTCTCGATATCAGAGTAACTCTGGAAAGTGCTGGGCACTCGGTTACGGGTATTGCAAGAGATGCCAAAGAAGCTCAACGGCTGGTACGGGATGATCCGCCCGATCTGGCTATTGTTGATATTACACTAGACAAAAGGGACAAATCAGGTATTGAAATCATGCAGATTTTGCTTACACAACATTGGATGCCTTTCATTTATCTGACCTCTCATGACGATGACATTACCATGGAGAAAGCAAGTGCCACACAACCCTCGGCTTACTTGTTAAAGCCTTATCGGCCTGAAGAACTTTTGATTCAGATCAAATTGGCTCATTCTAATTTTACAAGGCTGACTTCGCCAAGTCAATATTCCCCTTCTGATTCACTTTTTCTACCCTTTGATAATGGTCATGAGCAGGTTTCGGCGAAAAATATCCTGTTTTTGGAAGCTAAAGGGTCCTGTGTCAACGTACATATGCTGGGCTACAAGAAACCCCGCATGATTGGAATGACACTGGGCAATTTGGCGCAGCATTTCCCTACTCTCAACTTTTTTCGACTTTCCCGTTCTTTGTTCATTAACTTGGATCATCTCAAAAGGATCGAACGTACCACTATCCAGTTAGGAGAAGAACGGCTCGCCGTCGATATTTCAGAAGCTAACAGGAAGGAATTATTAAAGAGAATCCGGGTGGTGCGGACCAAATGAATAGCTTATATCTAGGTTTCGAAGCAACTACCCTTTTTATCCTATAAACCTTAAATCGAAGGCAAAATATCTGGTAGCACAACGCCTTATTTTCAGGGAAAGAGAAGTATTTTGGTGCTTCGTTTGGGTTATTATGTACATTAGCAGCCATAATCGATCGTCCATACACCTTGAATTGACTCTACGCGATTTTCTTTTATGGAATCTACCCATCACAAGAAACTGAATGAGATAGCCGCTACGGCTATCTGTGGCAACGACATTACCTCCTCCTGTCTATACGTTTCATCGCTGGCCATTTTGTACGCCGGGCAGTATGCCTGGATCGCGCTACTGATCGTCGCGTTGGTGCTGTTTTTGTTCCGCAAAATCTACGGAGAAGTAGTCGGCGCTCTACCACTCAACGGGGGTGCATACAATGTACTGCTCAACACCACCACCAAGAGCAATGCCTCCGTGGCGGCCTGCCTCACCATTTTGTCCTATATGGCCACGGCCGTAATATCGGCCAGCGAAGCCATGCATTATCTGCACGATATCATCCCGTCGGTCAATATCATTCTCTTCACTGCGATTCTTATCACCGTATTTCTCCTGCTGGTTATGTCGGGCATTAGTGAGTCGTCGGTGGTCGCTATCATCATTTTTGTCCTGCACATCACAGCCATGCTTACTTTAATTATAAGCGGCATCTGGTACATTTCGCAGAACGGACTACAGGTGGCATCCTTTAATTTTAAGGCCCCACTCAATGGCGGTTTTGCCACTGCCTTATTTCTAGGATTCAGTACGGCCATGCTGGGGATCAGTGGTTTCGAGAGTTCGGCCAACTTCGTGGAAGAGCAAAAGCAGGGGGTATTTCCCAAAACACTGCGCAACATGTGGATCGCCGTGTCGGTAATCAACCCCCTCATGGCACTCACCGCCGTCATGGTACTTCCGCTTGCCGACGTTTCCAATCACCAGGAAGCTTTGCTATCCCATTTGGGACAAAACACGGGCGGCGACTGGTTGGCTACGTTCATCTCAGTGGATGCTGTGCTGGTACTGAGTGGAGCATTGCTCACCTCCTACGTGGGAGTAAACGGATTGATCAAGCGGATGGCACTCGATCGCATTCTGCCGCAATTTCTGTTGAAAGAGAACAAAAAAGGTAGTTCGCCACGGATCTTGATTCTCTTCTACCTGCTTTGCCTGTCGGTGCTGTTCATTACCAACGGCGAGCTGGGCCCGCTGGCGGGCGTATATACCATTTCCTTTCTGCTGGTGATGGTATATTTTGGCTTTGGGAATTTCTTACTGAAAAGCAAGCGTAGCCGCCTACCCCGCCCTGAGCGTGCCACGATCTTTTCGGTGGCTATTGCCATCCTGGCCGTGGTGATCGCTTTGTACGGCAACATCATCATGCACCCCGACTACTTGATTGTCTTTTTACAGTATTTCGTTCCTTCCATTCTGGTTATCATTCTGTTGCTCAACCGCAACGAGATTTTAAAACTCCTTCTGGTACTGGTCAACAGTTTTTTCACCACCCTGAAACACATAGCTGCCGCCAGTCGGTTGCAGCTTTCGCGGCATATCCGGAAACTGACCGAACAGGAGTTTGTATACTTCACTAAGGGAGACGACATTTCCATCTTGAACAAAGTGATGATGTATGTGCAGGAAAATGAAATCACGAAAAAACTAAAGATCGTCACCGTTTTGAAAGAAGGAGACGAGGTAGCCAGTGAATTTTTTCAGGATTTGGATGTACTGGACCGGGCCTATCCCGATATCAAGATTGAGTACATTCAGCTGCGGGGTACCTTCGGCCCCCAAATCATTGAGAAACTGAGTAAAGAATGGGAGATTCCCATCAATTTTATGTTCATCAGCTCCCCCAGCGACCGCTTCACGCACCGCGTATCCGACTTGGGGGGCGTTCGGCTGATTATTTAACTTTATTCAGCATTAACCCATTACTTCCTTCGCATCGACCGGCAAACGCCGGATTCGTTTGCCGCAGGCGCGATAAATGGCATTACCGATCGCGGCTGCGGTAGGTACCTGGGCCGCCTCGCCCGCTCCCAGCGGGTCAAGTTCGGGATGGCTGATGACCGCCACCTCCACAGTAGGTACGTCGCTGTATCGCAGAATAGGGTACGAAGTCCAGTCGCGGGTGCTGATGTGTTGTTTATCAAAACCTACCTCCTCTTTCAAAGTCCAGCTGGCGGCTTGGATCAGGCAGCCTTCGGTTTGATTGATGATCCCATCCAAATTGATGACTTCTCCCGCATCGAGCGCCGCCCACATACGCAGTACCTTCACCGCGCCCGAATTCTTATCGACCGTTACCTTGGCGGCCACGGCGCAATAACTGGCCACATTCTTGTAGCGCGCGAAAGCTACGCCGATGCCTTCATTCTTACCTACCTTCTCTTTCTGAATCATCTGCTGCAATTTCTGTATCACAGAGATGGCACGCTCATCGGTGGAATGCGCCAGCCGGAAGGCAATGGGGTCTTTCTGGGCTTTTTCCGCCAATTCGTCCATAAAGGACTCCAGCGCGAAAATATTGGCATAGGCTCCCAGGCTCCGCAGGGAAGACACCCGCAGCGGTCCTTCGAATGCGTGGGTGTCAATCCGCTGATTGGGAATATCGTAGTAAGGCTCGGAGTTACGGAAGCCGCCCCCAAAATAGCCCATGGCTGGCTGGGTAAAAGGCTTGGGCAAATGCCAGGCGGCCAACAGATTGCCCGGATTGCCGCCGGGACGGCTACTGTGCGAATCGGACCAAACGTTGTAACGCCAGTGTGAAATTTTGCCCTTGGCATCCAGCCGGGCCTCGACCTCCATGCACATCGCGCTGCCGTAAGGTTCCCAGGCGTGTTCATCCTCCCGCATCCATTGCAGCCGCACGGGGGTACCTGGCAAGGCCATGGCCACCAATGCAGCATCCGTGGCGGCATCGTCGGCCCCGTTATGGCCGTAACAGCCCGAGCCGGGTACCCCTGTCACGTGTACTTTTTCGGGAGCCATATCCAGCATTTTAGCCAGCGCGTCCCGAAAGGGGTAGATACCCTGACTGTGCGACCACACGTGCAAGGTACCCTCTTGGTACAAAGCTACGCCGCACGAGGGTCCGATGGAGCCGTGCATCTGGTAGGGTTTGAAGTAGCTGGTTTTCACTACCTGTCCCCCGGTTTGATCAAAACCATCCAGGGTACCCTGTTCCTTTACTTTCTGGCTGCGAACGGGCAATTTCTTAATATGCGCTTCCAGATCTTCCCCTTCCGGAAGTGCCGCCGGGCTATCGGTCCAGCGGGCATACTGTCGGGCGACCTCACGCGCCCGAATTGCCTGGTATTCATCGGCTGCTACTACCGCCAGGAAGGTACCATTGACAACGGTTTTCATCAGCCCCGGTACCTTTTCGGCAAACCCTTTTTCGTCAAAAGATTGTAGCCGAGCCTGGTACGACGGCGGCCGTATCACCCGGGCATGCACCATGCCCGGCAGCCGGATGTCCTGCACGTACATCGCCTCCGCGCGCACCATTTTGGCGATGTCGGTGCGGGGTATGGCCTTGCCCACGTAGCGGTAGGTAGCGGGCGATTTGAGTTTTACGGGCAGTTTGACTTCGCCTTCCAGTTGAGCACCGTTGAGCAGTTGCGCAAAAGTGAGGGTCTGCTTTTGTCCTTTCAGGCCGATTTTCCCGTTGGCCATGGTCAATTGTTCGGGTGTGGTTTTCAAACGTTGCGCGGCCAGGTCAAGCAGTTGTTGGCGGGCGTAGGCCGCCGCGTACCGCACCGACATCGCGCTGTTTTCCATCGATCCGCTCCCGGCCGTGTAGCCTTCGTTGGGGGTACGCTCCGTTTCGGCCAGGTGTACCTCCGCCTGATCCAGATCCAGATCCAGTTCTTCAGCGGCTACCTGCGCGATGGCCGTGCGGATCCCCTGGCCCAGTTCCATTTTGCCCGTCAGCACGCGCAACCGTCCGTCGGCCAGCACTTCCAGCCAGGCATCGACGCGCGGCTGACGGCGAAGACTTCCCGGCAAGGTTTCTTCCAGCATTGGGTCTCCGGCTTCTGCCCAAATAGGTTTGGTCAGGGAAAAACCGATGGTCAGGCAGCCGAGGCTGCTGATGAATTTGCGGCGTGAGAACTGGGGGTTATAGGCTGTTTCTTTCATGGCAGGTACGTATCTTACTTAAAGTAGATCACATTGTTTCTTGATTCCCTTTTGCAGAATTTAAAATCCAGCCTCCTTTCACGATTCGTCGGCGGCGCGCCGGACGGCCTTCATGATGCGCGTATGGGTACCACATCGGCACAGGTTCCGATCCATGCCGGCCCGAATGGCCTCGTCGTCGGGTTTTTTATTGGTTTCCAGCAAGGCTACCGCGGCGATTACCATACCGTTGAGGCAGTACCCGCACTGCGCGGCCTGTTCCTGTACGAAGGCGCGTTGTACCGGATGCAGGTCGCCATTGGGACGAGCGATGCCTTCCAGTGTCGTAATAGTTCGTCCCACCATTTCCTCAACCGGAATCCGGCAACTTGGCATGGCTTGCCCGTCCATAAGTACCATACACGAACCACAAACCTCAATGCCGCAGCCGTATTTCGGACCATTGTATTCCAGTTGATTGCGCAGTACATACAAGAGCGGCGTCGCCGGATCTACCCGTACCGTTCGGGACTGGCCATTGACTTTTAGCGTTATGTCTTTTTGCATAATGATGGTACCTACAGGTTTTCAGTATTGACAAAAGGCAAGGGTACCCTGAATCTTGGTGCGTATTCCGGTATTTCTTTGAAAAGATGTATTTGATTGGTAATTAGCCTATTGAAAATCTACCTTCGTTTTAAAGGTCGGATCATTGAAGAGCTTGTCTGCAGGGAGAAGGTACCTTGGTAGGTGTTTGGGTTGAAGAACAGAGAAAGTTTTAAAAATTGACTCCGGCAACCAATTGGATGGTTCGGGTCTTTAAATCAGTGAACGGATCTCGATCATTATAGCTCCGCTTCAACGAAAATGTTCCGGTTCCTTCGTTCATTCGGATCGAAATCGGGACTTTTATGGTACCAAATTGCAGCTCCGCACCCACGCCAGCTAACACAATCAGATTATTGTGCTTCGAACCAGGCAAAAGCTCCTCATCGACCACGCCCATTGAATAGCATGGGGTAGCAAAAGGACAGACTATCGCATTTTTTTTGTTGATGGTTTTTAGCCTGACTACATACCCTGCTCCGAATTCAGCAAAAGGTCGAATTTTCGATTGGCTAAGAATACTATATCGCAGGATAATAGGCAGGTTGAGCGATTGGAAATGAAATCCATTAGAAGAGTATGAATGAGGCACTTTACCGGTAAAACTTTCCCAATGGGGCTGGAAATGAAGGCTTATATTGTCTGCATTTTTGGAAAAAGAATAGCCTAAATCCAACCCCGCTAACCCTCCATTCGCATGGGTCAGATTTGCTCCTGTTTGATAGGAACCTACAATATTTAGCCCGCCCATTAAGCCAAATGAAAACGGCTGATTATTCTGTGCGTAAGACTCGGCACACAATAACAAAGCACATGCTAGTAGGAAAGTAGTACCGGTTTTCATGAGAATTTGGGTAGGTGGTCAGTCAATAAAGATATGCATAAAATTGCTGGTTTTATACAAGCGCTTCCCCTACCCTTTCTTCCCCAGCGCGTTGTACACCACGCGCTTTTCCCACAAGTGCGCGTAGTCTTCCAGAAATTTCAGATGAATCGGGTCGGTCTGGTAGATTTCCTCTTCGATAAGATTCTTGAAAAAACACAGCCATGAGAGCGAGTACCCCTTTTCGATGGCATCGCCGCTGGTGCGGGCGGGGCGCCCGATGTGAGAAAGCTGTATGGTGGAAATTTGGGCAAGCTTTCCGAGTCCTTCGAGAAGTTGAGATTCGTGCTGCGCGTTTTGCGGATCTTTCAAATAGAAAAAGACGTGATGGACCAAAAGGTCTTTTTTGCGTGCTGGTTCGGGCAGCAGCGGAGAGGTACCTACGGCGGCAAGACCCGCTTTTTGGAGGAAAGTTCGGCGGTTCGTTAGGGCCATAATGCTGTTTGGGGTTTACGTATATCAGGTTGGGTTGGCGGCTCGATCCGGGAGAATTTAGAGTGCCAGCCGAAAATCGTGCGCTGCCCGGGTACGTGTGGCTTCATGCTCCGCAATCCAGCCATTGATGGTGTCGTACACCCGTTTGTTGATCAGCACCGCGCTGCCGTAAGGCCGGTTTTCGGGCCGGGCTCCGCAGGAGGCCGCATTGCCCGACACGTGGATGCCCACCACGCGGGGGGTACCTTGCTCGACGCTCCAGATCGGCGATCCGCTGTTGCGCTTGGTGGTGGTGAAAGGATGCAGCAGACAGTGTTTGGTAACTTCTACGATTTTCCCGCTTTCTTCCCAGAGTTCAAAATCGGGGCGGTCGATGGGGTACCCCGCTATCCGGATTTCCTGTCCCGCAGAAGGCAGTTGGGCCGCATAGTTGCCGTTTTGCCAATCAAAGTGATGGGTAGTCCAGTCAGGCAGGTCTTCATTTTTTAATATGATTATTCCAAAGTCATCCTTCACATAACAATACGGATTATGGTACTCCGGTACCTTGCGAATTACAAAATCCGGAGATTCCACGGCCAGCTTCTGCTCCGACTTGATCTGTGAGTTCTGGTGGGGGTAGATTTCCAACCGGTGGATGCGGGAGTCTTGTTCGCCCAGCGAATGCCCGGCCGTCACAATGACATGGGGAGCAATGAAGAATCCCGTGGAACGGTTCACAAACGAAACGGGGGTACCATCATGAGTCACACGGTACATTTCGATCAAACAAACGAAAGAATAGGGAGGTAATTCGGAATCAGCGACGCGGTTACGAGTCATGGTGCAAAGTAAGGGAATTGACGAAATACCGAAACGCAGCATTCAGCGTTATGGTTCAAGATAAATTTTCCCCAAATACCGTACCATGAAAAAATCCTTTTTGCTTAGCCTGACCATTATTGGCTTATTTTTAAGCAGTTGCGCCACCACCACAGGCCCTGCCCGCGACACGGAAAACGAAGTCAAAGTCGAATTCAACGAACGGCAGCTCGAAAAACACCTGACCCAGTATGCCGACCAGTTGGATTTGAGCCGCCGCCAACAGCGCCGGATTGCTAAGATTGAAAAAAAATACGATAAAAAAGGGGAGAAACTGGGTACCCTGCAAATCGGTCAGAAAAGAAACCTGCAAAAAGAAGAGGCCGAAGCCTTGTTAAATATTCTGGACGACCGGCAAATCGAAAAACTCAACGAGCTAGCGGGACGCAAGGGGCTTTTTAAACGAATCTAGGATATTGTGTAATGAAGGAGTTGATGAATGCCTTGGTACTGATTATTAAGTAGTTTGTTTAACAATCAGTCTGTTTTTCGTAGAAACACTTATACAACGCTTATTACATTAAGCAAAATAGTGGTGTCGACAGATCAGATTTGGAAGCATTAATTAGTAGGCCGACTTCTAAATTCACCTAGCTCATAGAGATAATCGTTCACTTGTCCTGTACTCGTTAGCCAACTCTGTTGAGCTATATAAGCGGTGCAAGGCCCATAACTGAAAAGTCTAATTGGTCTATCCCATGATATCACCTGCAACTTATTTAACACTTCTTGCAGGATCTGACCTACAAAGGGGGTGTATAAAAAGAAAACGGTACCATCCGAATAATTGGCTATTCGAGCATCTTCACAAATGAAGACGACATTTGATAGGTTCAGATCACTTGCACAGATCGTGGCATAGCTACAGTAAGCAGGCTCGATCTCTATACCTTTGGCAGTAGTGCCAGTTAGTAGATTCACTAATACACAAACGTGCCCTAAGCCTGAGCCTAGATCATAAAAAACGTCTTGGTTGGTTAAATTAGCTTTTGCTACCAACTCGAGAATAATTTGAGTCGGCGTTTTCTGATAAAAGACCATCTCCGGTTCTCTTTTTAAAGTTGCCGTCGGGAGAATCTCAAGGAAAAAAAAGCTATTAGTGAACACATCCAGGTTACTATAACCCACAACTGAGTTAGTTGGCTGGCTACTTATTAAGCCGCTCCCAGCGTAGGTTTTAATTAAATCTAGGAGTGCCACACCTTGACAACGGCCACTCCGAATAGCTGCCCGCAGCCGCGCAAACAAGGCCACATTAATGGCCTCTAGCTGACTTTTTATCGTTTGGGCACACTGCTTTAAAGGGAATAATTCTACTGGTGGACTGTCCAGTTGAAGTAGGGCTTCTATCCGATCAATGATGAATTCCAGGTCGTCTAAGGCTTCTATTCGCTTTTCAAAATTTGTTTCATTCCACAGCGCAGTATTTCCCTGGAGAGCCTCAATATCAGTTTGTAGATCACTAATCATCATTCACTTTATTAAAGAGGCAAATAGCATTTTAAGATGCCAGAGAGCTACTCGTGAAAAATGAATTTTCTATCTATATCCCATTCACATAAAAAGAGTTATACAAACCACCTACAGCCTTGCCCCTACTTCTTCCAGCAGATTGCTGCTCAGGCGCAGGAGTTCAATTTCGGCGAGTTTGGCGTTGTACTCGGCTTCGATAAGGCGGGTTTCGGCGGCCACGGTATTGCGCTGTACTTCGCGGAATTCGTAGGAAGTGGAGTTACCTACCCGGTAGCGCTCGAACGCAATTTCAACATTCTGGCGGGCGAGTTTGAAATTGGCTTCTTCCAGGGCTACCAGTTGCAGGCTATTGCGGTAGTTCAAGTAGGTGCGATCGAAGGTGGAAAGCAACTGATTGCGAATATCCGACTCCTGATCTTCGGTAATCAGGGCATTGATCCGGGCGTCCTGAATGCGGCGGCGCTGGTTGAAACCGTCGAAAATATTGACCGAAACCCGCACCCCATAACTCCATACGTCGTTTCGGGCCTGTCTGACCCCAAATCCCGCCTGATTATTGGTGGTATTGTAGTTGAAGCCTCCCAAAAGATCCACTTGCGGGTACTGCTGCGCGTTGAGGGCTTTGATGGTCAAATCGGCCAGACGGCGCTGCTGGGCGGCATACACCAGATTTGGGTTCTGCGCCAGCATACTCTGCCGCAATTCTTCTGCCGGAACATCGCGGCGCGTAATGATGGTATCAGGAATGACAAAATCATCGGTAAGATTGCGGGAAAGCAAGGTATTCAAATCTATTTTGGAATTCCGGAGCACCTGTTCCTGGGCTATGAAGGCGGCGGTATCGCCATTGTAGTCGACCTGCGCGTTGATGAAATCCACCTTAGAGCCTGTACCTACCTGATAGAAAGCCTGCGCCAGTTCCAGACGGTCTTTCGAAATATCCAGGGCGTTGCGCAGAGCCCGCACCCGCTGGTACTGCCGGATGATTTCGTAGTAAGCCGCACTCACATCAGCCACGGTATTCTCAATCGTAATCTTGGCATTGGTACGCCCCGCCTCCACGAGCTGGTTGAGGCGGTCGCGGGCAATAAACATACCCAGGCCGTCAAAAATCGTCCAGTTGAGTGTTACACCCGAATTGGAGTTGTTATTATTGACACCGGCCTGGTTCAGGGGTGCCTGCAAAGCATTGAAAAATTCCTGCCGCAAGTGGCTGCTCGAATAGTTTTTCTGTACCGCCGCGGCCACAACGGGCAGGAAGCCAGCATTGCCGCGTGTATTGTCATTGATGGCAATATCGACCTGTTTTTCCGCAATCCGAATCGAATAATTCTTTTCCAGCGCAATGGCGATGGCCCGCTGCAGGGTAAGGGTATCCTGGGCATGTGAGGCCGTGTATGTCAAACCCAAAAGCAGCAGCATCGTCACGAGAGTTCCTAACTTTCTGCGGAATTGAATAAACGTTTTCGATTGCATGAATTTGGTTTTGTGGGTAATCTGGGATTATTTTAACAATTGCTTCAGAAGACAATCTACTTGTTCTGACAATTCACCCTCAAAGCTACAACCAACTTATGTCTAAGCCCAAACTTTCGCTGGTTCTTTATCTATTTCTGACCCTAATATTTTGGGAGTGCCGACAAAGTAGCCGCGTGGACCTGATCGTACACAATGGCGTGGTATACAGCGTGGATTCGGTCCTTACGATCCATGAGGCCTTCGCCGTAAAGGATGGGGCGTTTGTGGCTGTGGGCAGCAACGATGAAATCCTCGGGCAGTTCGAGTCCGATTCGGTCATCGATGCCGGTGGAAAAGCCATTTATCCTGGCTTTTATGACCCGCACAGCCACTTCATGGGCCTGGGCGGTAAGCTGGACGCCGCCGACCTTGTGGGTACTACCTCGTACGAGGAAATTGTGGAAAAGCTTAAAGCGTTCCGCGCTGCCCATCCCGACCGAACCTGGCTGACGGGCCGCGGCTGGGATCAGAACGATTGGGCCGATACCCGTTTTCCCGATAAAGCGCTTCTGGACGTAGCCTTTCCCGATGTACCCGTGTACCTGACCCGCATCGACGGCCACGCCGCTCTGGTCAACTCCAAGGCCCTGGCACTGGCGGAGGTTACCGGAACCCGCAAAGTAGACGGCGGCCTGGTGGAGTTAAAAAACGGACAGCCAACCGGCATTCTGGTCGATAATGCCCAGGGACTGGTTGGGCGCGTGATTCCAGAACGCACCCGGGAAGAAAAAATCGGAATGTTGCAAGCGGCCGAAAAAAGTTGCCTAATGTATGGGCTTACGACCGTTTCTGATGCCGGGCTGAGCCGCGCGGATATCGAATTGATCGACGAAATGCACAAAAACGGTTCGCTCAAAATCCGGGACTACGCCATGATCAGCGTCAGCCCGGAAAACCTGGACTATTACCTGCCCAAAGGCCCCTACCAGACCGACCGCCTCACGGTACGCGCTTTCAAGATTTACGCGGATGGGGCACTGGGGTCGCGCGGGGCCTGTCTGCTGGCACCCTACGCGGACGCGGGTACCTCAGGCTTTTTGCTGACCAGTCCGGCAGATTTGGAAAAATATACGGCCCGCATCGCCAGCAGTGAAGAGTTTCAGGCCAACACGCACTGCATTGGCGACTCGGCCAACCGCCTGATGCTCGATTTGTACGGCAAGTACCTCAAAGGACCCAACGACCGCCGCTGGCGCATCGAGCACGCACAGGTCGTTTCCAAAGCCGACGTACCCAAGTTTGGCCGCTATTCCATCATTCCCTCCGTACAACCTACCCACGCCACGTCGGACATGTACTGGGCCGACGAACGGCTGGGACCGGAACGCATCAAGACCGCTTATGCTTTCAAGGATTTGCTACAACAAAACGGCTACATTGCCCTGGGTAGTGACTTTCCCGTCGAATTTGTGAATCCACTCTACGGTTTTCACGCCGCCGTGGCGCGCGTCAATGACAAGGGGTACCCTGAAGGCGGATTCCAGATGGAAAACGCCCTTAGCCGTGAGGAAGCCCTGCGGGGTATGACGATCTGGGCCGCCCGTGCCAATTTTGAAGATAAGACCCGGGGGAGTATTGAAAAAGGTAAGTTCGCCGACTTTGTGATGCTGGAAAAGGACATTATGAAAATCCCCCTGCCTGAAATTAGGAAAGTAAATGTGCTGAGGACAGTGGTGGGAGGAGAAAGCCTGTACACCAAGATGCCCTAACCGCTCTCTGATATGTCAACGACCCGAAAGAAAGTCCACCACATCCTGACCATCAGCACCAAGGGAAAACGAGGTTTCCCATTGATGGTCAATCTCTTTATCATCGGGCTTATTGCACTCAACTCGCTGGCCATTATCCTGCACTCGGTGCCAGAAATCCGGGCTCATCCCATGCTGGCGCAATTATTTATTGATTTCGAGGTTTTTTCGGTCATAGCCTTCACCATCGAATACTGCCTGCGTGTGTGGGCGAGTGTCGAAAGTCCCGAATACAGCGATCCGTTTTGGGGCAGGATCAAGTACATGTTCTCGGCCTGGGCCCTGATCGACCTGCTGGCTGTCCTACCGTTTTATCTGACCCTCTTCACCCCCGACTTCGCTCTGATCCGGATGCTGCGCATTCTGCGGGTCGTACGTTTATTCCGGCATACCAAGTACTCGCGGGCCCTGAAAATGATCCAGACCGCCGTGCGCTACACCAAGGAAGAACTTATCATCAGCTATGCATTTCTGTTGTTAGCCATGCTGATTGCTTCCAGCATTATCTACTACATCGAGCATCCGGCCCAGCCTGAGGCTTTTTCCAGCATTCCGGCGGCTATGTGGTGGGGAGTAGTCACCATGACTACCCTGGGCTATGGCGACGTGTACCCGATTACTGCTCTGGGAAAATTCTTCGGGAGCTTCATCGCCATTCTGGGGGTGGCACTGTTCAGCTTGCCTACGGGTATCCTGGCATCGGGTTTCATTGAGCAAATCAATGAGACCAAACGGAATGAAAAAACGGCCAAAGTCGCCAAGTGTCCCCACTGTGGAAAGGATCTGCACACTTAGATTAAAGAGGTACCTTTCTCAGTGCAGGGGGCGTTTTTTAATCATGCCGCCCTTGGTATCCATGATCGAATGCTGGAACACAAAGGCATCGGCGTCTACTTTGTTCACTTCGTGGAGTAGTTTGGTCACTTCCAGCCGGGTGACCACACAGAAAAGTACCTTACGGTTTTCATTGACTACCCCGCCTTTCCCGTATCCCCCTTCCGACTTGTACACCGTGACTCCCCGACCCAGGCGATCGATGATTGTTCCCCGTATCATCTCTCCTCTTTCCGAAATGATGGTGACGCCGATGTATTCTTCAATTCCGTTAATAATAAAATCCACGGTTTTGGAGGCGGCAAAGTAGGTTAACATGGAGTACATGGCGGTTTCTACGTTGATCAGGAAGATAGCACCGGTAAACAGGATGACGTTAAAAATGGCAATAAAATCCCCGACCGACAGACTCGCGCGGCGGCTTACATAAATGGCCAGTACTTCGGTACCGTCGATAACCGCCCCACCACGAATGGAAAATCCGATGCCGGCGCCGAGAAAAAAGCCGCCGAATACCGAGATCAGCAGTTTGTCGTCCGTCACGACGGGTAGCTCGATGAAATGCACCAGCACGGCCAAAGCCAGAATAGCACCGGCGCTTTTCATCGCAAACTGCCGCGAGATCTGACGCGATCCGATAATTAAAAAGGGTAGGTTGATCAATACGATCAAAACCGAGAGGTCGACCTGGGTGATGATTTCGGTCAGCAGCGAAAGGCCCATTGCCCCGCCATCCAGAAAGTCATTGGGCAGCAGGAATCCCTTCAGTCCTATACTGGCCGCTACTACCCCGAGGGTTATGAGAATGAAATCTTTAGAAAATCGCCTGTATGCGAGCGTACGCTGCCGTCGCTTTTCTTCCAGAATCAGGGTAGGGGTTCTTGCCAGCATGGGTGAGAGTCGTGTCAGTTATCAGTGGTACTTGCGCCAAGATAGCAAATCCGGAAAAATCTTCCGTACCTTATTCAATAAGTCAAATTTTCCCCCGGTATTTCCCTCAAAAAATCGCCCTGGCCAAGGGCTGGCTACCTCGGCGAAACAGCTAACTGGTAAAATTCGGCCGACGGTTGAAAGTATGTACAGGGGCAAAAAGGCTTTTATTTAAATATAGATAATGCTGCCGTTTAACAATTCATCTCAATTAAAAAAACACCAACCTTTCCAATGGATAATTTCAACATCAATCGCCGCCGTTTCCTGCAGGGGGCATCGGCTACCCTAGCCCTCACTGCTTTGGGTGCGCAGGGCATGGACATTGTCAACCCCCTCAAAGCCTACCGGGTAGGTCTGATCGGCACGGGCTGGTATGGCAAGAGCGACCTGTTCCGCCTGATTCAGGTTGCGGATGTGGATGTGGTGGCCCTCTGCGATCCCGATAAAAACCAGCTGACGGCCGCCGGAAAACTCGTAAGCCAGCGGCAGAAATCGGGTAAGACGCCCAAGCTCTACGGCGATTATCAGAAAATGCTGGCCGAAAATCAGATGGACATTGTGCTTATTGGCTCGCCCGACCACTGGCATTCGCTGCAGATGATCGACGCCGTCAAGGCCGGGGCCAATGTATATGTCCAAAAGCCGATCAGTGTGGATGTCATGGAGGGCGAAGCCATGGTAGCCGCCGCCCGCAAGTACGGCAAGGTAGTGCAGGTAGGTACCCAGCGCAAAAGTACCCCCCACCTGATCGAAGCCAAGAAAAAGATCGTGGATGCCGGGTTGCTTGGGAAGATCTCACACGTAGAAATGTGCTGCTACCACCACATGCGGGCCAACGGCAACCCGCCCGTGGAAGCAGTGCCCGCCTTCTTCGACTACGAAACCTGGACCGGTCCTGCGCCCATGCGCCCTTACGACGGCCTGCCCCACATCCGCTGGTGGCGTACCTTCATGGAATACGGCAACGGGATTACGGGCGATATGTGTATCCACATGTTCGACACTGTGCGCTGGATGCTGGGTCTGGGCTGGCCTTCCAAGATTTCCTCGACGGGCGGTATTTTTGTCCAGAAAGAAGGCAAATCCAATATTTCTGATACCCAATCGGCTATTTTTGAATACCCCGAACTGAAATGCGTGTGGCAACACCGCACTTGGGGTACCCCTAACAATCCCGAATACCCCTGGTCGTTTACCCTCTACGGTGAAAAAGGCACCCTATGGGCCAGCACGATGCAGTGCGATTTTATACCTGAAGGCAAGGATGGGAAAAAGATCCATCTGGACGTAGTGTACGAGAAGGAAAAGTACCCCGAAGACCTCACCGAAGAACGCATCGAGTTGAATGCCGCTCCCGCTACCCGTCTGCACATGCTGGATTTCCTGGCGGCCATCGAGAACAAAGGCCGTCCGGTAGCTGACATTGAAGAAGGACACATTTCTACGGCCAGTTGTATTATGGCTAATATATCCATGGCAACCGGAAAGCCTATTGTGTACGACCCCAAAACGCGCAGCATCGTGGGGGGCGACCGCGAACTCAACGGCCTGCTGGCCCGCCCCTACCGAAAAGGGTACACCCATCCCGATCCGCGGAAGGTGTAGGCATGGTATTGGATGTTGGACGTTCGACAATTGACTCAGGATTCATTCCGGCGAACTTTTAGAAGCTGGGCCAAAAGTCGAACGTCCCTACATAACCTTTGCCACGTAATAAGCGTTAATTCATTTTGGGCTAATTAAAACGGAATCAATGAATTATCATGCTTAGAATTCTACTTCTGATTAGTCTGTACGGGGCGGGGATTTTCTATTCCGGCCCGGTCGGCCTTTACCATGCTACCTCCGAAGATCCATCGCCACCCAAAACGCCCGCCGAAGAACTGGCTACGTTCCAGCTCGAGCCCGGCTTTAAGATCCAGCTGGTAGCGGCCGAACCCCTGGTGCAGGACCCGGTCGTGATCCTGTTCGATCCCGACGGCCGGTTGTGGGTGGTGGAAATGCGCGGTTTTATGCCCACGATCGACGGTACTGGAGAGAATGAGCGCGTGGGCCGCATATCGGTGCTGGAAGATACCGACGCCGACGGGCAAATGGACAAGAGTACCATCTACCTGGATAGTCTGGTGATGCCCCGGGCACTGGCGCTGGTGCCGGGTGGTGCCCTGGTGGCCGAAAACGAAGCCCTTTGGCTCACGCAGGACACCAACGGCGACCTGAAAGCCGATACCAAAACATTGGTTGACCCCGACTACGCCGGAAGTCCGTTGCCCGAACACTCGGGTAATGGGCTCTGGCGAAGCATGGACAACTGGTATTACAATGCCAAGTCGCGCTTCAGGTACCGCCTGACCAATGGGAAATGGCAGCGCGACAGCACCGAATTCCGGGGCCAGTGGGGCATGAGCCACGACGACGAAGGCAATCTTTACTACAACTACAATTGGTCGCAGCTCCACGCCGACCTGGTACCTCCCAACTACCTCTCGCGCAACCCGCACCACACCCCAACCACGGGTATCGACCACGGCCTGACGATCGACCGCCGGGTGTACCCCATCCGGCCTAACCCCGCCGTCAACCGGGGGTACATACCGGGTACCCTCGATCAGGAGGGGCGTTTGCTGGAATTTACGGCCGCCTGCTCGCCACTGGTGTATCGGGAGAGTTTATTTCCAGCCGAGTACCTGGGCAATGCGTTCGTCTGCGAGCCTTCGGGCAATCTGGTCAAGCGGAATATCGTCCGTAAGAATGGCCTCATGCTCACCGCCTTCGATCCGCATCCCGGCACCGAGTTCCTAGCTTCTACCGACGAACGGTTCCGGCCCGTCCACTCCGCCACGGGCCCCGACGGAGCGCTTTACATCGCCGACATGTACCGAGGGCTGATCCAGCACGGGGCCTACGTGACCCCCTACCTGCGCGAACAAACCCTGAAACGGAATCTGGTGCTGCCCGTGCACTATGGCCGCATCTGGCGCGTGGTACCTGAAGACTGGAAACCATCAATGACGCCCCAAAAACTGTCCAAGGTACCCTCGACAGAATTAGTCACCTACCTTTCCAACGCGGGCGGCTGGTACCGCGACGTAGCCCAACGGCTGCTCGTGGAGCGTAACGACAAGCAAGTGGTTCCTGCCCTGAAAGATCTTGTCCAAAACGGCAAGGTACCCCTTGGCCGTTTTCATGCATTGTGGACTTTGGAAGGCATGAAGCAAATGGATGCCGATTTGTTGTTCAAAGCATTACACGATGAAAATTCGCTTGTGAAGACTACGGCCCTGCGTCTGCTGGAACCATTGGCCAAAAAAGATACGAACATCAAAACGCGTCTGGAAACAGAATTGGCCAAAGTGGATGTCACGGCGGATAAGGCCTTCACGTTGCAGCTGGCTCTCTCCGCTAATGTCCTCAGCCCCAAAACCTCCCAAACAATACTAGCTACCATTGCCGATAAGGAAGGCAATTCACCCCTTGTGCGCGATGCGGTATTGAGTAGCCTGAAAGATCAGGAATATGCTTTTCTTAAAACGCTATTGCAAAGCTCCCATTGGCAGGGGCACAATCAGGATAAGGAAATTTTCCTGGAAATGCTCACAACGGCAGTCATCAGAAAAGGAAGCCCGGCCGAATTGGCAGCGATTCTGGCCGATTTGAATACCCGGAAAGGTACCCTCCGCTGGCAGGACAAGACCATCCTTACCGCGCTGTCTATTCAAGCCAATAATCCCAAACTGAAACCCATCAAACTGGCGAAGGCTCCGGAGATTCTGACCAAGCCTAGCCTAGGACCAGAAGCAGCCCGACTGACTTCCCTGAATGCTTTGTTCGAGTGGCCCGGCCATAAAGCGGTTGCTGCGGTAGTTCAAAAAACCAATCCGCTCAGTGAGGACGACCGCAAGGTATTTGCCCTCGGGCGTCAACACTACCTCACGACCTGCGCCGGTTGCCACGGCACCGACGGCGCGGGCATGAATCGCTTCGCTCCTCCGCTCATTGGTTCCGAGTGGGTGCTGGGCGATGAAAAAAGGCTGTCGCTGATCGTGCTGCACGGCATGGAAGGGCCGGTGGATGTGGCTGGTAAGGTGTACGATGCGCCGGAAATCCTGCCCGTGATGCCTGCCCACTCCACCATGGACGACGGTGTGCTCACTGCCATCCTTACCTACATCCGCAACGAATGGGGCAACAACGCTGGCGCTATCAACCGCCGCACCGTAGGTACCACCCGCCACACCTCACAGGGACGTGTGGTACCCTGGACCGCCGGAGAACTGAACCAGCACATGGAGACCAGCAAGGTACCCGATGGGAAGTAATTTTTTAATGGAAAATTGATAGTAGAAAATGGAAAATGCCCCCCTCACCCGCCGTGATTTTATCCAGCGTTCTGCACTGGGTGCAGCGGCTTTATCTTTCGGGAAAATGCCGGATATTTTTAAAACCCAGCCCATGGGTATCGTAGTGCATTCGTACGCCAGCCGCTGGAACGCCAAACAGCCCAGTACCAAGTACCCCGGCTTCACCAATGCTGCTGAACTGATGGAACATTGCCACAGCATCGGAGCCGGTGGCGTGCAGACCACTATACGCGACTGGACGCCCGAAATAGCCCGGAAGCTTCGCGACCAGAAAGAAAAATGGGGTATGTACCTTGAGGGCTCCATCGGCTTGCCACGCAATGCCGACGAGGTACCCCGTTTCGAGCAGGAAGTAAAAACGGGCATAGAAGCGGGTGTGACTATTTTTCGCACCGTGTGCATGAACGGCCGCCGCTATGAGAATTTCCATAGCCCGGAAGCCATTCAGGAATTTAAGAAAAACTCCGTGGCCTCCTTGCATTTAGCCGAACCGATCGTACGGAAACAGGGTGTAAAATTGGCCGTAGAAAACCACAAAGACTGGCGAGCCGACGAACTGGCCGCACTCATCAAGGCCCTCGGCAGCGACCACGTGGGCGTAACCCTGGACTTTGGCAACAGCATCGCCCTGCTCGAAGACCCGATGGAGGTGGTGAACACGCTCGCGCCCTACGTGCTGAGTACGCACGTGAAGGATATGGGTGTCCGTGAGTATGAGGACGGTTTTCTGCTTTCGGAGGTACCCTTGGGCGAAGGGATTCTGGACTTACCCAAAATCGTGGCGATTTGCAAAAAGTATAATCCTAACGTCAATTTCAGTCTGGAGATGATTACTCGTGATCCGCTGCAGATTCCCATTTTGACCAAAGAATACTGGCCCGCCATGGAGGTAGTTCCCGCCGAGGACGTCGCCGAAACGCTGCGGATGGTGCGCCAGAAGAAGTTCAAAACCGACCTACCTACCGTCGCCCAGCTAAGTGCCGATGCCCGGCTGGCCGTCGAAGAACAGAACATTCTGGAATCGCTGGCTTATAGCAAGAAGCTGCTGTAGGCTTTAAGCAACAAACTAGTCGTGACTGGAATTCATCCAGGTTTGCTCCTGTATTTCCTTACGTTACCCTTTTTCGATAACAAGTCTTAATTCTTACTATAATTCAAAAAGCCCAAAGCCTATTGCTAACGGCCTAAAGCCTAAAACAATGTCCCAAAATCTTCCCGGAATCAAACTTTTCGATCTTACTGGAAAATCCGCCATCATCACCGGTGGCTCCAAAGGCCTCGGCCTGGCCATGGCCGCCGGACTGGCTTCCGCCGGAGCCAACATCATGCTCGTGAACCGCAACGCGGCCCAGGGCCAGGAAGCTGCCCAACAACTCGCTGACGAGTATGGTGTCCAAACCCTTTCTTTTGCCGCTGACGTGACCGACCCCGCCCAAACCGAAGCGATGGCCAAAACCGCCTTCGATACCTTTGGCCGCATCGATGTCCTCATCAACAGCGCGGGCATCAACATCCGCGGGGCCATCGACGAGGTATCGCCCGAGGATTTTCAGCAGGTGATGAGCATCAATGTCAATGGTACCTGGAACTGCTGCCGCGCCGTGACGCCCTACATGAAGAAAGCCCAAAGTGGTAAAATCATCAACCTGGCCAGTACCCTAGGCATTGTGGGCCTGGCCAACCGCACCCCCTACACGGCCAGCAAAGGCGCCGTGGTGAATATGACCCGTGCTCTGGCCGTCGAACTCGCCCCTTTCGCCATCAATGTGAATGCCGTTTGTCCCGGTCCTTTCCTTACCGAAATGAATGTACCCATCGCAGGCACCCCCGAAGCCAAAAACTTCATCGTCGGCGCTACCGCCCTCGAGCGCTGGGGTGAACTGGCCGAAATCCAGGGCATCGCGCTGCTGCTGGCCAGCGACGCCGCTACCTACATGGTGGGGTCGATTATCACCGTGGACGGCGGCTGGACCGCGCGATAGCTAGGTTGTAATCGACCTTAAAAAGTAGATCAGATTTTTGGGTAAATTGGGCTATATTTGATCAAGAAGTCTGGATTAACACAATCCCCAGTTATGAAAACGATTAGAAACTTTACGGTCATCATTGAAAAAGAAGATGATGGGTACGTAGCGCTCTGCCCAGAATTGGACATAGCCAGTCAGGGAGATACCGTTGAGGAATCCAAAATGAACTTGCAGGAAGCAATTGAATTGTTCTTCGAACATGCTTCAAATGAAGAAGTCGATAATCGCCTGAAGTCTGATATTTTTATCACTAATATGCAAATATCGGTTGGGCAAGCTTAAAGTTCTTTCCGGAAAAGAGGTATGCAGTATTCTGTCAGTTAATGGCTTCGATGAGGTCCGACGAAAAGGAAGCCATATCATCATGCAAAAAAAATCCGGCACCTCGACCTTAACGGTACCTGTACCAAATCACGCAGAAATAAGAATCGGAACATTACAGTCAATCATCCGGCAGAGTGGTATTTCAAAAGAGCAGTTCGAAAACTGATCGCCTGCTGAAATGTAGACATGTTGGCCGAAATCCAGGGCATCACGCTGCTGGCCAGCGACGCCGCTACCTACTTGGTGGGGTCGATTATTACGGTGGATGGTGGCTGGACAGCACACTGATTTGATTGTTCGATTTTGTAATAGTACATATAGCAATCAATTTTATAACTACTAGAAATACAAGAGTTTAAAACATCATTACCAAGAAAGTATATGATAATAACACCCGAACTTAAAGATGAATTTCTTAAATATCTCGTAAATACATATGAATTGGGTGAATGGAATTCTATCTCCCAGTATAATGCATTGGAAGATTATGCAGATGGTATTGTAGGTGCTTTAATGAAGCAATTTTCCGAATTAGGTCTGATTGAATGTAAAATGAGCACATTTGATTTTAATTTCACAATAAATATTAATGCCCACGATTTTATCAGAAGAGGAGAATTAACTGGTGAAGAGATTCTGTTTCAGGATAAAATTGAAAAACTTTACTACGATTTAGAAAAACTGCAAGAGAAGAACCCAAAAGGAATAAGTTTAGAAATAATGGCTAACATCGGAGGAATCATTCAAACCATTGCTTCTCTATACCAACTAAAAGGTTAAAGAGTATAAGTTTTTGTAATTTATGGCTGCCATTTCTTGTCAGTCATTTTATTCTTTCGAGTGACGACTAATAATCTTCCGAGCGTTATACTATCCTAAACTCTTACGTTGAATTTCGCAAACCACATGGTGACGCCAATTTTTTCTTCAATCCTCAACACAATTTTACTGGCACATGATAGCTCAATTTACACACGCTCATTCTCATATACCTGATCGTACATTTGCTCTAGCACACCAAGCTGGGCCATTTCATTGTTATAATCCCAATCCAGGACAATTAATTTAGAAGTTTGCCCTTGTCGTCAAGTACGCTCGTATTCTTAAGAATGATAAGTGCCTGACCTACATGTGTGGTACCTTGAGCAAGCGCCTCGCCTGATTGACCCAATTGATGAAGAAGTACCAAAAAAGAGCAAGGCCTCTTTGAACCAAAAACTACTGTGATAGCGCTGAGAACTTACCTTAATTCGTTTGCGCCTGTGCATGAGGAGGCCTGGAATGAACTGAGTCGCTTATTTCAGAAGGTGGTTTTGAAAAGGGGAGAATTTCTAATTCAGGAGGGTCAGATCGCCACCCAGTTTGTTTTCGTGGAATCAGGCGTTATCCGGGCCTTTTTCCGAGATGAGCGAGGTACAGAATACAATAAGCACTTCTTTACTTCTCCTTCTATCGCTGGTGCCTATACCTCTCTTATCACGGGTAAGCCCAACCAGATTATTCAACAGGCCCTGCTCGACTGCCACCTGCTGGCTGCGGATTATCGATCATTTGTCAGACTGTATGACCGTTACCAGGAATTGGAAAGGATTGGTAGGTTGTTTGCCGAACGTTATTTTGTCGAAAAAGAGCAAAAAGAATTAGAAATGGCCCGGTACGGCGCAGAAAAGCGGTATGCCCTTTTTCAGGAACGTTACCCACTCCTGGAACAGGATATTCCTCAATATCACATTGCCTCCTACCTGGGAATCACTCCCACGCAATTGAGCCGCATTCGTAAGAAATTGGCGCAGGGATAAATTTCTTTACCTATGTAAATGGATTGAAGAAACGATATGTGAATTTTTGCAATTTGATTGACCTACCGAAAGGACCGATCAAAAAGAGCCTTACTCTCCTTGCAGAAACCCACTATGACTCTTTTTTTAAAGTCTGCTCTTTTCATCTCGTTTCTTATCTTCGCCTGTATCCTCGGCTTTCAGGAGTCTTGCGCCCAATCCGATTCCCTGGCTGTCAAGATAGACCATTATATTCAGGACCGGCTGAATACCAGTAGCTTACCGGGTTTAGCCATTGCCGTTGTTCGAAAGGATAGCATCGTGCTGGTGAAAGGATATGGTACCACCGATGGAAAACGGATTACCGCGGACACTCCATTCGCCATTGCATCGCTGAGCAAAGCATTTACCGCCTTGGCCATCCTGCAACTTGTCGAAAAGGGAGCTGTCGATTTGGATGCTCCGGTGAACCGGTACCTGCCTTCTTTTGTCATCGACGACCCGCGGGGTACCTCAATCACGATCCGCCAACTCCTGCATCAAACGAGTGGCCTGGCCGATACCGGTTTTCCAGAACTAGCCTTTGCCGAGCAGCCACACACGTTGGATCAAGCGGTGGAGCGTCTGAAGACCGCCCGACTGGTGAGTGCTCCCGGCGAACAGTTTCATTATCATAACCCAAACTATCAGGTACTGGCCAAAGTGGTGGAAGCAGTAAGCCAGGAAGAATTTTCCGACTATCTGCGAAAACACTGGTTCGTTCCACTGGGCATGAGCCACACCCAGAATGTCGCGCTGACCCACTTATTTTATGCAGCTCCGGATGGACTTCCCAGGGGAAACATTTTCGCTTTTGGCAAGGCAATTCCCATACAAGAGCCCCAATGGTTCGTCAATGGAGCAGCCGGTATGATCTCTACGGCCAATGACATGGCGCATTGGCTGCAACTACAGCTCAATGAGGGGGTAATTAATAACCGCCCGCTGATTTCCCGGCAATCCGTAGCCCTGTCACATAGCCTCCCGTCCAACCCCGCTTCCACGTACGCCATGGGCTGGTACGCGAATGACAATAAAGATCTGTATCATAGTGGTATCCTATGGACTTACAGTGCGGAACAAATCCTGCTCACCGAGAGTGGATATGGAATTGTCCTTCTCTTCAATGGTGGCCTCAATCCTTTTGTCGACTATTATTCATTCATACATGATATAGCTGAGCTCACGGCCCATGAGGTACCTCCCGTTTCCCGTTGGCCGGACTGGGTTTTCCAGGCTTGCCTCCTCGGAATTCTGGTAGTTGGATTGGGGCTGTCCATCAGGCGGATTATCCGTAAAAGAAGCGGCAAGCACAAATTCCGGCATTACCCGGCCTGGCGCTCGTGGTTTGGGGTGATAGGGCGCCTGTGGCCCCTTTTTCTGCTCCTTCTTATTCCATTCATTATTACGGCTCTAAGTAAAAGGGTTCTGAATTGGGAACGTATTTTTCTGATGATGCCTGATGTTATTCTGCTTTTGGGGGCATTAGCCCTATCAAATAGTATACTCAGCATTATTCAAACCATCGATTTCATTAAAATAAGGCAGGTAAAAAAGGAATCACAAAACTGAGATATTCGCCATTCTACTTGATACTCAGTCTACTCGTCCAGAATAATCGCAAGGCTGATGCTGCCGGTAAGTTTCCCACTTATCACGAATTTTAACCATTTATAAAATATAGGGCTATGCAAGCTACTATGCTTTGCATAATAGTTTGAAAGATTATTACTTTTATCTAGTATTCAACCTAAAGCGTAACATAGCCATGAAAAATCAAATTTACAGTATCCTGCTACTGGCCGCCAGTTCTACACTTAGCTTTGGCCAGTGCAATCAGGATGTCACAATCACTGCTTCAAAGACCGAGTACCTGGATGGGTCGGGAGTCATTCAGCGAACGGTGGATGAACAGAGTACGATCCAAATCAAAGGTTCTCAAATCATAATCACACCGGGCAGTGCAGACCATCAAATGACTGGAACTATCGAATCGACTACCTGCGATTGGAGTACGCCCTACAAAGAAGGGAAGACGGTCAGCAAGGCGGTGTTCGAGGACCCATCAAGAGAACAGCGGCACGTTACCCTGACTACAGAAGGCAAAGGCGGCAAAGTAACTTTCCTGATGGAAATAGATGAAATGCCTGACAAGAAAATACGGGTCAGTGTGGTTGACTTTCAGGAAACGAAAAAAGAATAATCCAGTTCAATTAGGTTTTCAACCATGAAAAACGGCGCTGCGCAACCTGTCTCGGTGTTGCGCAGCGCCGTTTTTCATGGAGAATTTTTTGAATGCAGCAAAAATCTTTGAATTCCCTCTTAGGGTACCTTATCAGCGGCTCCCGGCCTTCCGGACATAGATATTCCCCTGCATACTTTTCATCATGATTTCCGGACCGCCCCCATTGATTTTACCGTACACCCAATTTTCAATAGTGACGCGGTACATGCCCGACTGACTGGATCGGGTGGCCTGTGGCTGGCTTTTATCAATATCCATATCAAAATCGCTGAAGATATCACCCCGGTCCGATTTCATTTTAAAGCTGGCCTTAGCCGCAGTCGGAAACGTAACGTCGATGCGGCCGTTGAGGGTCGAGAAAGCCATGGGGGCCGTGGCGTTCAACTCCCGGAAGTTGACCTTGATGTCTCCGTTGATTGTGTTGGCTACCGCCGAACCACTCACATTGATCAGATCAATGGGGCCGTTTATATTCTTCACTTCCAGCTCGCCGTTCACGTTCTCCACTTTGATGGCACCCTCGTTGACAGTACTTACTTTCAACGAAAACTTCTGGGGTACCCGGATCGTCAGATTGACCGGGTGCATGATACTATTGGACGTTATCTTAACAGTATTGTTTCGCTCCTCGGCCGCTAACTCGAAGCTAGTGTTGGGCGTAATACGCCGCATACCTGAAGACTGTGCCTCGCCGGACGGCTTATCTTTCATTTTGCCTTCGCTGCCAGCCTTGGCACCCGACATCGCCTCGATCTGAACTTCTTTGCCGCTGTACCCTACTACGGTGATCGAGCCGTTAACCAGTCCTACTTCCAGCGTACCGGGTTTGTTGGGGTCGCTCAGGGGTACCGTCAATTCTTCCTTGGCGGCAGTCTGAGCGAAAAGAGGCAGCGTTCCCGACAGGAACACGAGCAAAAATGTGATTACTATATTTTTCATGATTGGTTGGCTTAATTGGAATTGATAGAAAATAGAATTACTCAGGATATTTTTTTGATATACACACTACCATTGAAGGTTTCAAAGCGCAGGTTTTTGCCACCCTTGCCAATCCGGACGGAGGTAGTTTGGTTGAGTTTGTAGACGGTTTTATCACCCCGTTGCTCCTGGTTTTTGACCACGCGGGCGGGCAGTACCTCGACCTGAGAAAAATCGGTATAGAATTCGCCCTGGAAAGTCTTGAATTGTAGGTCGGCCGAGAGGTTGGCCGGGTAGCTTATCTTGATATCACCGTTGAGGGTGTAGTAGGTCGATGCCTCGGCGGGCGCGGTGGTATAGGTAGCTTCCAAATTGCCATTGATGGTATGCGCGTCCGTTACCCCCGAAACATGGGTTAGCCCGATGGCCCCATTGATATTCCGTACTTTCAGGGTACCGGCCACGTCACTGACTTTCACATCACCGTGGTTGATGGTCGAAACATTCAGATTCATCTGACGGGGTACCTTCACGGTAAAGTCCAGCGTAAAATCGTAATCGAGCTTCCTGTTGTGTTCCCAATTACGGCGATCCCGATTGGGTCGCGTATCGAAGGGTTCGGCAATGTAGGCAAAGATGGTGTCACCTACTTGCTCGAAGGCCAGCTTGAGTTCTTGTTTTCCCACTTCCAGCTCCTGCTGGTTCTTCGCGGTCAGTTGTTTATCTACTTCCAGCGTGACCTTACTGGCCGGGGTACCTTCTACATGGATAAAACCATTGAGGTTGTAGATCACCAATGTACTGGCTCCGGCGCTGCCCGTCAGGGCAAATTCCCGCGTAACTTTTTCTTTGAATTCCTGTTTTTGTGCGTTCGATGGGGCACAAGCGAGCATCATTCCCCCGAGTAGGGAGACCATTCCTAGTTGTTTCATGATAAAGTCTTGGGTTAAAATCAGGATAAGTCTTTGATCGTCTGTTCTATTTTACTCTTGACCAGGTCGTTGAGGTCGTCCCGGCGGAGCAGTTGGCGCAGGGGTTTGATGGATTTCTTCTCCTGTAGCTGCACCATCACATCGGCCAGAGCCACCTGTACCAGGGGCGACTCCTGCCTCGTGAGCGAGTGAACCAGACCTTCGCGGACGCGGGCATCGTCGGCTAGCGTGGCCAGGGCCTCCAGCGTTACCAGGCGCACGTTTACATTCGGGTCGTTGTCGAGAGTCGTGAGCAGGGCGTCGATCACACGCCCGTCCACATCGGAAATCTCTTTGGTGTAGCTCACCGCCCGCAGCCGCTCCGTGGCTGAAGGATTTTCAAGCAGGGAAAGCATCATCATCTCGCGCATTTCCTCTACCTGCGTCGAAAGGGTGTCGATCTGTTGCTGGTAAGCTACTGTAGGCATGCGTTGGTACTTTATCCAGTAGCCTGCCACCATGCCTACTCCTATCAGCAACACGCTATACGCAAGGCGCATTGCTTGTCGGGGCTGCCAGCCCATCCATAGCTTCGGTAGCCATTCGGCCCAATTGCTGCGCTGTTGTATCTCTTCTTCTTTTTTGAAAGTATCCAGCATCGCATAAAACTGCGTGCGCATCTCAGGCCGGGGCTCGGGAATGGGCAGGGTACCCATCCGGTGCCAAAGCTGCCGCATGGCGTTCAGTTCGAGCTGACAATCCGGGCACCGGGCGACGTGATCGTCCAGTAGGACCTTTTCGGCAAGCGGAAGCTCGTCATTCAGCCATTCGGGCAATTGTTCCTTTACAATATCACAATCCATACGCTGTCTTTTATTGGGCAATCTTCAAATACGTCTTTTTCAACTCATTCATGGCCCGATGTACCCGTACCTTCACAGCACCTTCGGAAATGTTCAGAATGTGGGCAATCTCAAGGTACTTCAACTCCTGAAATCGACTAAGTACCAGCACTTCCCGGTGTTCCGGGCTTAGCCGGGTCAGAGCATCCTGTAAAGCCGCCTGTTCCTGCTCCTTTTCCAGCGGCTCGTCAGCCGCCATGCCTCCCTCTACCCTTTCAGCATAATCGACCACATCCTGGTGGTAGGCTGTCCGTTTATTTTCCTTTGCCGTATCGACCAGGACGTTACGCGCCAGGTGGTACATCCAGGAGCGAAACGAGCCGTCGCCGGTAAAGGTATGGCGGTACTTCAGCATGCGATAGAAGACCGTCTGCACAATGTCTTCACTCACATCGGGCCGGCCGCTCATGTGGTACAGGTAGCCGAACAGTTCACGATGGTACCGCTCGAAGAGCAGCCCCATTTTGTCCATCTGGCCCGCTTTGACCTGAAGCATCAAAGCATTGTCCGCTAGTGAATCCAATCGTACTGGGGGGTTGGAATTTGACGTGAAAACCGGAGCTTCTGGGAAAGGTTACTGAAAAATTCAGATTTTTTTACACATACCTCTGACACTACCCCACCAAACGGTAGGTAGCACGAAAACAACACAGCAAAGACGCTGACAGTAGGGTGTTTACTTACCGCCACAGGTGGGCAAAAAGTACCAAAATCCCTGAATATGAATTTATTTACCCCCATAAATCACACTAGGTATTCCATCCAAAGTCATAATAGTTACCGTTGGCTTCCCTGAGCACGCAAAAGATAGTATATACAAAAGAGCTTTTTGATTGAAAAACAGGCCGAGCGGTTTTCCGGCACATTTTTTTGATAAAACAAAGAAAAAACTAACATCCACTTAAAACCTTAAAAATGAAGTACATGAAAAAGCCAAATAAGAGTATACCCAGTATTGTGGAGTACGGAATCTGCCTTTTTCTGATCCTAAGCCTGGCCGCCTGCTCCGATAAGAAAGAATCGGCCACCGAAGAAAACGACATGGCGACCACTGAAACCATGGATGACAGTACCTCCAACGAGAGCTACTTTACCCAATGGGATAAGAACCAGGACAACTTTCTGGACGAGAATGAGTACGCCGGGGGGTACTTTACAGACTGGGACACCAACCAGGATAACCGCCTGGACCAGGATGAATGGAATCGCGGCATTCAGAAAAGTGGGCTGACCGGGCAAGGCTGGGCCGACTGGGACATCGATGCGGATGGTTTCGTAAATGATAACGAATACCGGCAGGGTAATACCAAAGCGGGCTGGTACAGCGCCTGGGATACGAACAAGGATAATCGATTGAGCCAGGAAGAATACGACCAGGGTATGGCCAATAGACGCAATAACAATCAATAATCCCCACATACCGTACCTGTGCTGGCATCCCGTGTAGTGCATTATTACAGCCTACTGTTTTTTTCAGTACCTTGACAGTCGCTCGGGAAGCCTCGGGCGGCTGTTATTCTGTTGGTACCCTTCATAAACCTCATCTAGCGCATGAATCTTCTGGGAAATATTATCTGGCTCATTTTTGGTGGGTTGATTGTCTTCATCGAGTACATGGTGGCGGGCTTCGTGCTCTGTGTTACCATCATCGGTATCCCTTTTGGGGTTCAGTGTTTCAAAATCGGCATACTGAGCCTTGCACCCTTCGGCCAGGAAGTGCGGGAGGTACCCGGCAATACCGGCTGCCTGTCGACCATTTTCAATATCATCTGGATCGTTGTTGGGGGCATCTGGATCGCACTGACGCACTTGGTATTTGGGGTGCTGCTGGCCATTACCATCATTGGCCTGCCCTTTGCCCGTCAGCATTTCAAGCTGATGAGCCTTTCTTTTACCCCCTTTGGCAAAGAAATTGTGTAGCACACGCGGAGTCTTGGCCACCTTTCAACCATTGATGTATGAGCAAGCTACTGATCAGCTGCATGCTGGGTTTGACAATCACCCTTAGCCATGCCCAAACCAAAACCCGGGCTTTCTTTATGGTGGGTGATTATTCTCAACCCGAATGGGAAAAGCTTGCTTTTGAAGTTGACGGCACGAAATGCAGCATAATGTATGCGTACAGGAAGCACGAAACAGGGTACCCACTCAAAATTCTGGGAGTAGGGAAAGTGGGCAATGCCAAAGCACTGCGTGTGAGTATTCCGGGATTCAATAAAACCTACCTGATCTACAAGGATGTACCAAAGAAAGGCCTGGTAATGGTCAGTGAGGATCAATCCTACCGGAAGTTTTTTGCTCTTGGCTACGAGGGGCCAGTCAATGGGGTTGGTACCTTCTGTGCGAGTTGTGCCAACGAGCCCGCAGAGGCTTTTGCATTGGTAGATAGCTTTTTGGAAAGGTAACAGGCCAACTAGTATTCACCAACTACCTGACTCAGCTACTTTTTGTGCTGAAAGTACATAGTGGGTGGTCGAAACTACTTCGATGTCCGCGAGGTCATTTTCAGAAAGCTTGGCGTAGATATCCTTTGGGACGTATACTTTGCTGTGAGTTTTATTGAAATCCCAATCCAGCCTGAAAGTCGGGCTACCCCCACTGCCGTCATCACCTCCGGAAATGTATTTTTTGACGATCCGCGCCCGGCCCACGTGCTTGGTCCCCCTTTCCAGTGCTTTGTTGATTCTCGACTTGAATACAAGATAGAATACAACCAGGCCAATAACGGCCACTATGGCAATGGCGATTCCACCCTCGGTGCGCAAGGTGGTGAAGAGGAAACGATAGGCCAGAATAAACGCCAAGCCCAGGGCAGCTACCATCATGCCTCTTTTTGATTTGCTCTTGCTGTCTTCTAGTTGGGATCGTTCGCTATCGGTGAGGGGTACGATGGCTGAGGGCCGATTCTGTGAGTAGCCCGAAGTAGAGTGGGTAGAAAGGTTCATGTGTAAAGGTTGTTCTGTACAAAGCTGGTTTACAAATGAGTATGTGACAAAATAAGGCTATTGACCTCAATATCAAAATAAAAACCAGTCGAATGAGTAAACGGCCAATCCTACCGAGTTAGTCGGAAGCATCGGCATCGCGCATTTTTCCAATTACCAAGGGTACCCTCCCACCGCCAACTACTTCCTTCCGGATGTAGTTGTCAAGATTGCCTTCCCGGTATTTTGTGTCTCCTGGCCCATCCACTTTGGCGCGTCAACGTTCGGTAATTCTCCGCACTGAGGGTACCCTGTGGGTGTACCCCCTCACGCAACCTTGCCCGTAGATTGTCCGTACTGAATGAAAATTCAACCTATGTTCAACGTAACCTCTACATTGTTATGAAAGATTTCTGCGTAAATCGCCCCCGGGGAATTGCGGCCTTCCTGCTCTTGACGATCTGTATTTCCTGCACCGACAACACCGGTGTCACACCACCCGCTCCGACCAATGACGTGGGTATCAAAGAAACCACCTTGGGCAAGGTACTTACCGATGCCAGCGGAAAGACTTTGTATTTCTTCGCTAAGGATGTGGCAGGTACCTCCGCCTGTTCGGGCGGTTGCCTGGACACCTGGCCCGTTTTTTCAAAGACCATTTCAAGGCTGGACCCAAGTCTGAACAGTGCTGATTTCGGGTCTATCACCCGGGCCGACGGTACTACCCAAACCACCTTCAAAGGCTGGCCGCTGTACTATTATAAAAACGATGCCGCCGCCGGAGAGGTGAAAGGCGAAAACGTGGGGACGGTGTGGTTCGTGGCCAAGCCCACCTACTCCATCATGCTGGCCAGTGCCCAGCTAGTAGGCAACGATGGCAAATCCTACACGGGCGATTACAAAGAAGGCACGGGAGTCACGCAGTTTTTTGTGGATGAGACAGGCCGGACCCTGTATGGTTTTGCCAACGACAAAAAGAATACGAATAAATATACCAAAGCAGATTTCAGTAATGACGCTACCTGGCCGATCTACACCGCTGAACTGAAAGACCTACCGTCGACCATCGACAAATCCCTTTTCAGCGTCATCGATGTATTCGGTAAAAAACAACTCACCTACAAAGGATGGCCTTTGTACTATTTCGGTTCCGATAATGGTGTGCGAGGTGCCACTAAAGGTGTGAGCGTGCCCAAACCCGGTATTTGGCCCATTGTCAATCTGGACTCACCGAATGCCCCCGAATAAGGCACAAGTCAGGGTAGAGTGCCTCAAAAGCGGGCCTTCCGCATAGAAGGCCCGCTTTTGAGGTTTCTGTTGTCAAATGAAGAAGGTAGGAGTTTTATAGGATTCTCATTCAATCTCCAAAACATTTTATCCCCAATTCAGTATATTGCAACAACCCCAACCCCATTTCATCAATCTCATGCAGCGACGTCACTTTCTCCAAGCCTCCGCCCTCACGGGTGTTTCCCTGTTGACCGCCAAAAACCTCCTGGCGCAATTACTAGCCGAAGATCCCTACCAAATGAAAGACCTGCGCGGCGGCGTGGGCGTCTTTACCGAAAAAGGGGGTACCATCGCGTACCTGATCACGAAGGAAGGGATCGTCGTAGTGGATTCCCAGTTTCCTGAGCAGTCGGAGCACCTGATCGGAGCTTTGAAAAAAACGAGTGACCAGCCTATCCCCTACCTTATCAACACCCACCACCACGGCGACCATTCGGGTGGTAACATTGCGTTCAAAGGCCTGGCGGGACACGTGGTGGCCCATGCCAACTCGGCCACGAACCAGCGCAATGTAGCCGAAAAACAGAACAGCGTGGAAAAGAATCTTTTCCCGGACGTCACCTTTACGGATAGCTGGAAACAGAAGATAGGTACCGAAAGCATCAAGATGCATTACTTTGGCGCGGGCCATACCAACGGCGACAGTATCGTGCACTTCGAGAATGCCAACATCGCTCACATGGGCGACCTGCTGTTCAACGGGCGCTACCCGTTCATCGATGCATCGGCCGGCGCGAGCGTGAAGAGCTGGGTCAAGGTACTGGACAAAACGCAGAAGACTTTCGACAAGAATACGCTGTTTGTGTTTGGTCACGCCTTCGATCCCGAAAAAATCACGGGTGGTCAGGAAGAAATCAAGCTATTCAAAGACTACCTTGAAAAACTGCTGGCCTACGTAGGCAAAGAAATAAAGGCGGGAAAATCAAAGGAAGAAATCATGAAAACCACGAGCATTCCAGGTACCACCTACATGCAGGGTGCGGGCATTGAGCGGAGCCTGGCACCCGCATACGATGAGTTGGTGGCGGGGTAGGTTTGGGAGTTTTTATAGGGTTAGCCCCATTAGGTTTTTTAGAAACTTAGTGGGGCTTTTTTCGGGCCTATTCTGCCAGGTTGAATTTCACCTGCACGCCGCCCGCCGTGGTAGAGCGATAGAACGAATTGGACACCAGCGGATCGTTGAAGGTACGGTCGAAATAGAATTGCAGGCTGAGGCGGTTGCTCACGACGTAGTTGACCGTGGGCCGCAGCTGGAAGTTGATATTCCCCGCAATAGGAATGTTCTGTCCGTCGAATTTGCGCTGTATCGCACGCGTATCGCGGAACGTAAGTCCTATCTGCACCGTCAGATCATTCTTCAATTTCTTTTTGACTCCATTAATCTTGAACGGAATCGGAACGTTATTTTTGGTAAAACCAATGTTGATGGTTAAATCCTGATTGAAATATTCGGCTACCTGTGAATTCGAGAGGTTTAAAGCGATAGTTCGTTCGCGGTTGTAATCAATTCGACCGGTCACACGGCTTTGAGTACGAAAGTTGACCCCAATGAGTGGCGAGAATTTCTCGGCCATCGTTATAGTACTCATCACGAAAACGGGTACATACTGACCCAGATAATTGGTTCGCGACGAGAGGGGGTACCCAGACACCGCCAGATTCACAAATAAAGCCGAGTAATCCAAAGACGATGTAAAATTACCTACACTATAATCAGAAGTATAGTGGTGTGAAAGTGTAAAAGAACTGAATATTTTTTTGAAAGGCTTCAATTTACTCAATCCATTATATTCAATTTGCCAGTTGGGCATCGGGAAGCCTAGGAAGGGCGAAATGCGCACCGTTTCGGGATCTTTGCCCGTGTACGCCGCGAAGAAGGCCGGAATCAGTACATCCTGCGAGTTTTCATTGTACTCGCCACCACTCCCATTCTCGCGGTTGAGTCGCTGCCGGATTACATCACGGTATGCCCGGAACCGATCGAACACTGGCGACTCATTGTCGCGCTGTGCTTTGGCAAACGCTGTGCGAAACGACAGGAACGACATGCTAAATTGCCCGTTCCGCACCGGACTTTGGCTCACGTACCCCCCACCAATGTCGTCGGGACGGTAGAATTCCTGGTAGGCATCCTGCCGCGTGAGTCGTCCATCAATCTGCATCCGGAAATCCTGAAAGGGTTCCAGCCTTGTACTGTAAGTAAATTTTTTCTGTACCGTCTGCTGGAAAGGCTGATTCTGCACCGTACTCGGCGTAACCCACCCGTTATTAGCAGCCGCGATGTGAATGTACCGATTCTGACTGCCCAGTACAAAGGGTAGACCGGGCGTGTTGATGTCCGACAACCCAAAATACCGGGGCGTAGGCAGGTACCCCGGTAGGGCGGTCGTTTCCAAAATATTGTAGCTGACATTGATCCCCCGCACGGTCATCAGCACCCGAGCCACGTCTTTCATTATCCGGCTTGGCGGCGGCGGCAAATCCTCGATATCCCCCGGACTGCGGGCAAAGTTTTTCTTTTCCTGCGAGGGTGAGTTGGCGAAGCGCAGGTACCTGATTTTGTTATACAAGGCCACAAAATCCACCCGTCCGGTTACGCCCCGTTCGCGGCTATTGCGGATAATGTTGCCAAAAGGTACCCCCAGCGAATCCACGATGCCCAGGGCGTTGGCCTGAAAATTATAGCCGATGGTGTGGTTATAATCGGCCGTCATCCAGTCGGTGAGGGGTAGCTTGTCCAGCGGAAGGCGGTAGGTGAGCCGGATGCGCTGGTCGAAGTTCTTGATCCGACCCAGTTTCTTGAAATTCTCCCACAGCGAATCCGACTTGACTTCCGTATTGATGTCCCCGCGCGGTTCGTCCACGATGGCATTGGCCACGGTATTGTAGCTCAGCACCACATTGCGCGTCAGGTTCCAGGTAAGGTCGTAGTAACGGTTGAACCAGAAATACTTCTCGTAGAAAGGCTCCATGCCCGTTGTGGTCAGGTCGGAATTGCGGAGTTGGGTCTTGGTAAAGCTGCGATCCACATCCGTGCGTAACGCCACGCTGGTGGGCAGCAGAGTCAGGTTGAAATCCTTGATAAAATTCAGGTACCGGCTGTCCGTCTGCCACTTACGGAAGGGCTCGAACGCCTTCGGCTGGGCCGTAAAGGTGTAGGCGATGCCGGCCTTGTACATCCGCTGGGCGTATTCCTGTGTCAGAATATTGGTACGTTTCAGGTCGCTGAATGCGTAGGTAAACGCCAGGTTCTCGAAGTCGTAAAAATGACTTTTCGCGCCTTCCCTGGTTTTTACCTTCCGCACATTGGAGAGGTTGATCCCACGCCGCACGGTGTTGTCTTCTACCAAACGGCGGTACCTTTCGCGCTCCTCGGCGTTTTCCAGATTGTCCAGCGAAGTACTCAAAGGCGTGTCGGGATCGAGCGGATTGAAGTGCGGACTGATGCGGCGATTGTCGTAGTTGACGTACAGCGGAATACTGAACCCCCACTCCTGGGGCAACAATTTATCCACCTGAATATTGGATGAGATGCCAAATTCTGTGGTTGTAGCGCGGGAACGCTCGCCGATACGCTGCTGTACGCCCCCAAAACCGAATGTTTCGATCCGCCCCGAGGCGGTCACAGTGGCGAAGTCGGCCAGTTTGGCGTTGAGCTGACCGATGGCCGCTTCTCCGGCGGTCTGGTCAAAGCCTTCCACGTGCATTTCGTCCACCCACATGCAGAAGCTTTTGGTTTGCTCGTCGGCCGATTTGGGATTACGTACCCCGATCATCAAGACGCGTACCGCGCTGAGGTCAGGATTTCCGACTACCGTTATCTTGTACTGACGGCCCGAAACCTGATCGATAATCGTGGTCACGTAGGGTAAACTGATGGCTTTGTTCTCGGCCCGGTTGCGCTGAGCCTTGGCTTGGATCAATTCGTCGAGCGAAATATTGAGTTCGTTTTCCATCGGCCACACTTCTTCGGGCAGGCTGACGTTCTCGGGGGTAGCTTTCAGGTCAGCGATTTCGATTTCGTAGTAATGCTGCGTCAAATCCGTCCCCAGCCGCAGGAAACCCGCCACTTTGGTGCTTTCGTTGTCGTCGTTGTGCATGTGGATGTACATCCGCAGCCGCTTCCGAAATTGCAGGTCGAGGTTGACATTCTTGAACACCGCCCGTGAATCCCCGTCGCGCAGTTCGGACACGCACAGGCTCATAGACTGCTCGTTCAACTGGAAATTACCGGCGGGTTGGGTAAAATCCTGATCGCGTTTCCAGCCCGGCGGCACGGCGTATACGTATTTGTTGGTAGAATTGTTGGCCTGACTGTTTTCCTCAATACTCACCGTACCCACCGTAAACTTGGCGTCGTAGGGCTCGGGCACCTCCTGCAGGCCCGGCGCATCCAGATCCGACAGGTACTTGCGATACTGCTGCCCAACCATCTGGAGCTGAGCAAAGCGCAGTACCACAGGTTGCTGGAAATCCGTTAGGTACATCCTGATAAAACGGATGGATTTGAAGCCGTTGATCTGCCCTACTTTCCGGTTAAATTCCTTGACCGGCATCCGGAAAAGGTACCAATTGGCACCGTTGGCCACGGTCTTGTCCACAATGTAACCCTGCCCGATTGCGAGCCGATTGGGTTGTAGGTCAATCTCGTATTCGTAGTAAGCTTCGTTGTCGTTTATGGTATTGTCCACGTTCAAATCTTCCGAGTCGGGAATATTCGTAGCGGCTGGGGTAACGGCGGTACTGCTGTTGTTGGTACTTTCGGGCGAGTTGCCTTCCATGCCCAGGTACTCCTTATAGCGTTCCACAATTTTCTTATTCTCCGCATCCAATTCTGCGCCCAGGTAGTACTGAAAGTCGTCGCCAGAAGGATCAGCCAGAATCCGGTCCCGGGCTTCGGGCGAAAGTGCGGCGGGCAGGCGATCCAGGAAGCGTTCCTTGAAATAGCGCCGCTCATCGATATTGTTCAGCCCGTCCAGGCCAATGTCCTGCTTTTCGCGGGCACCCGGCTCGTTGCTAAAAGCATTGATCAGGTACTGCTGCTTGGTCACGCGGCCCCAAGCGGTGCTATCCACATTAATTCCGGGCTGCGGATCGTTGACGGGTAGGCCATTTTCAAAATTAAAACGGCCATCCTTAATCACATCCTCTGAGATATCCCCCAGGTTGAACACCAGTTTGCCACCCGTAGTATTGTTTTCGTTCAACCTCCCATCAAGTACCCTCCCGTTGGGTCCGTCAATGAAAGGGTCCATGAGCCAGAACTCAATGTTCTCAATGTTGGCATTGTCAAAATCAATGTCCGAAGTAACGGCCCGGCTGATGGCCCCAAAATTCCGGCGCGGATCTTTCAGCAGCCCGTTATTGTCCAGGTCAGGGTTGTAGTTGTACATCCCGCGCTCCTGGGGGAAATAGGCGATGTCCAGAATATTCTGGGGAAGGTTGAGCGGTGGTACCGAACGGCCGGGAAACAAATCGCGCGGATTGAACAGGCGCTCGTAGTAGTTGTTCAGGTCCTCATCCGTAATAGTGGGCGGCCGCAAGCCCGCACCAAAACCCGTAAAAGCAAAAATATTGTCCACCGTATAGGCCGAAATCTTGGCTCGCCGGTAACCAAATTCGAGCGGATTGTCGGGGGTACCCTGGGGGTACTGCTGCGGCGTGCTACCCAGACGCCAGCGGGTGGGTTGACGGGTCAGGTCATAAATCGTGCGGGCCGCCTCGAAGTCGTCCACCAGCGAACGGTTGTTTACGCGCGGGGCTACTCCCGGAAACAGCTTAGCCACCTCGCCTTTGAACTGAATGCTGGAAGGTTCCTTGGTTTGGAGCAAGGGTAGCTTATCCAGAAACTTGGTCAGGAAGGGGGCATCCTTCCGGATATTGGCATCAAATCCCAGAATGGTATTGTTGGTGGGCTCATTGCCAATCGCCACGCGGGTCAGGAACCCAGCGGGGGTTTCGCGGTGGCGCATGGCGGTCATGCCGATGCTGATGTCGTTGTTCACAATATAATCCAGCCGCGTTCCGAAGAGTGACCGGATCTGGTTACTGAACATATCGGGACGCTCGAACTCAATGACAATTTCGCGGCCCGAGTTTAACACACTCGGATTCACCAGCCGTACCCGGCCAATCTGCGCTTCCACAATGAAATCGGTACCGGGCGACAGCGACACGCCTCCGGAGGTGACCGTCACCGACTCCTCCGACACGCCATAGGGTAGCTGCACGTCCGTACCGCCCGCCGACTGATAGGCTCCTTTCAAATAATACTTGTTGCGCTCGTTGATCTGCTGCGCGTCGATTTGGGTGGTACGGTACAGTTCATTGAAGACATACTTGTTGCGCAAAATATCCTCATCAGGATCGAAGTACTTCGCCAGATTCGATCCGAAGGGCTCCAGCACGGGAAAGAAAATGCGGCCCGTGCGGGAATCGATCGTGACGCCTTCGACAAAGTCAAAATTACCATCCGGCTGCAGGTCGTTCACCGGATTCAGGCGATCCAGCCCCACCACGCGCAGCAAGGGCTTGTTCTGCAAATTCCGGCCTTCCTGCAGGTTAGGATTATCGATTCCTGTCAGGTCATCCTTATAAATGATCCGAAGCTGAAATCCTTCCCGGTCGATCTGATTGGTTCCCAGAGAATATACGTTCTTCATCATCAGGTTCCACATCGGTAACTGCGTATTGTTCCGGATCGTGGAGGATTTCAGCAATTTCAACGCAATCACCTCATCATCACGGCGATTCTGGTAATCTTCCGTCAGTTCACCGACCTTATAAGACCGGCCGTTCAAGGTGTACTCATAAGCCACGGCCAGCACTTCATCGTTGCGCAGGGGTACCGTCAGCGACAGGTACCCTAGCTGGGGATTGAATTTGTACTCGCGCTCATTCATCAATCGCTTGGCACCGCGTAGTACCTCAAAGTCCACGCTTTTTTCCAAACCCAGATTACTGGTCAATTCGAACGTAGTACGATCGATTTGCCGGAAAGCTTCGTTTTCGCGCAATGTTTTATAAAGTCCGTTGGTTTCATTGTCAGCCGGAAGACGAGCGTTGATCGGCTGCAGGACAGGGTTGGCAGCCTTGTAGGGATTTGGCTCGCCGAGGTCGGCAAAAGCAGCCAGATTGCGCAACGACTCAGTGGTAGTGGTACGGTTGGTCACGTATACCTCCAAACGCGTGATCGTCACTCCCGATGTAATGACGGGCAAGGTTTTGAGCGAACTCTCGTAGATGTTTCTGAAATACTGTGATAGAAAAAAATGGCGGTTTTCGTCGTAGTTATCAACCCGGATCTCGAAATCTTTCGTTTGGGCACCACCCCGAAGCACAATCCGCTCCTTGCGGGAGCGTTGCTGTGAACCTACGAAAGTAGCATTAAGACGGCCGAACTGAAATTCGGCCTTGGCTCCGAACAAATTCTGGACACCCGGAATCAGCTGGCTGTTCAGGGGCCAACTGATGTTTCCAGCTTCGATTTTGCGCACCAGGCTTTCTTCGGGTGCTTTGTAGTTCAGCTTGAGGGCATTCTCAAAGTTGAAACTAGCCTTCGTGTCGAAGTTAGTCAGGAAGCCCAGCTTATCGCCTATTTTGGCGTTGAAATTGATGTTGATTTGCTCGTTGAAGATAAAGTTGGTGTTGCGCCGCTGCCGTACTGGTACCGCCGGATTATCAATAAACTGGTGCAAAACCCCAAAATCGAGCGCCACAAAGCCATTGGGCTTGAAATCCATAAAATTCTGTCCCAACAGTTTGTCCAGAGCGGGGGGCAAATCCAGCTTGGGCAACAACCCGCGCCCCCCCATGGCACTCTTGCCATCCAAACGCGCCGAATATTCACGCATGAGGGTTTCCAGGGCCCGCTTGCGCTGCATTTCGTTGTAAGTAGCCAGATCCATACTCTCTGTAGGACGGAAATCAAGGGTACCCTTGGGTGTAAGGACATCCTCGGCCACAATCACCCGGCCCGTACTGTCCAGGCGCATGGTGGTGGAAATATTGGCCGGATCTTTTAAGTAAAAGGAAGAGCGGGGCCGGGGCTCGGAAAAGCGGTTCCGGTAGTAGTCCTGCCAGCGCACGATGGGCTTTTTACCCGACTTTTTCAGATTATCACCCGTTGTATCGGCAACCGTCGTATCCAGCTGATAGGCCACAAACGGATCTCTTCCCGCCGAAACGGGAAGCTTAAGATCAACCGATGCACTGGCCAGCAGGTAGGCCCCGGCAGTGATGGTAACAGTCCGAACGAGTAGTTGGTAAATGGTTCCTGACAAAGCCTATTGCACTTGGTTAAAGAGGGTATGGTTCGTGGACTTGGGCAATCGTACTATCCACAAAACGGCCAAGACCTTACCAATATTCTACGGGTAAGGCAAAATTAAATCGATTCCTAACGAAGCGCCAATTTGATTAATTCTTCTACGGTAAGCTGATCGCCTTCACGCTTCAGAATGGTATCCAGGCTTTTTTCGGCCGAGGGTTTGGGAATACCCAGCGTGACCAGAGCGGCCAGTGCCTCGCTCCGTACCTGACCACCTGATATCCCCGCCAGAAAGGGAGCGGGTGACGTGAGTGAGTCTTTGCGCATTTTGTCCTTGAGTTCCAGAATAACGCGCTGGGCGGTTTTGGAGCCAATGCCCTTAATGGATTGTACCACCCGTAAATCTTCGTTCATAATGGCGTGGCGAATCTCGGACGACGACAGAGACGACAACATGACCAGGGCCGTGGCCGGACCCACCCCCGACACGCCCACCAGATCCAGAAAGAGTTTCTTTTCGTCGGGCTCCGCAAACCCGAACAGGATGTGAGCGTCGTCGCGGATGTTTAGAAACGTAAACACTTTACTCTTATCGCCCAGCTCCGGCAGGGCCGAGTAGGTCTGTAGGGATATGCGTACTTCGTAGCCCACCCCCTGCACGTCAATAATGGCATAAGCCGGGTCCTTGTAGGCGAGTTTTCCTTCCAGGTACGCAATCATTTCTTTTAGGCTTTTTTTGCAAGATAGTCACAAAAACACCACCCGCAAGGCCTTGCGGGTGGTGAATGGATGAGTTTGGTATTGATTATCCGGTGATCAAAAGTTTCATACCGGCGCGAATACTGTTGCTCTTCATGTTATTGGCATGCTTGATTTTATCAATAGTCAGACCGTATCGCTGCGAGATTGTCCACAGCGTATCGCCCCGCTGCACCGTATGGTACCGCGGCTTGATCTGTGGCGAGGTTTTCTTAGCCGAAGCCGCAACGGCTTGGCTATCCTTGGATAAGCCCGCCTTCGAAGGATTCGAAACCAGCAGTTTCTGTCCGGGCTGCAGGGTACCTCTGCCCAGTTCATTCCATTCTTTCAGTTCGTTGACCGTAACCCGGTAGCGATGGCCAATGGCCGTTAGGTTATCACCCCTCCGCACCACGTAGGTTATCGCTTTGGGAGCTACCGGGGCTTTGGCTGCTTTGGTGGTTTTCAGCTCAGGCTCTTCGTTCGCTGCTTCTTCGGCCTGTGCTACCATTTCTTCCGTAGAATCGGCGGTAGAGTCTACGGTTTCGGGTGCCGTATTCTTGGCCAGGATCACCTTCGCTTCGGTTTCCGGCTTGGCTACGGGCCGGGGTGCAACCCGTACCTTACGAATAATGGTCAGGCGTTGCCCGCGCAGCAGTTTGGTGCTCCGCATGCGGTTCCAGCGCTTCACCTCACTCATGCTTACCCCGTACCGGTTGGCCACGGACGAAAGAGTCTCGCCCCTGCGTACGGTATGGCTCAGGCGTTTGGAAACGTACTGGGCTTCTCCGTTATCATCCAGCGATGCCAACATGACATCCGAGCTCGTGCGCCTCGAGGCGGAATCCAGGATTGCCAGGCGGTTAGGCTTTATAACGGCAAATTTCTCGGAAGGTACCTTCAGGATAAAATTACGGGTGTAGTCCGGAAGTACCGTGTTGATAATCTGCGGATTCAACTTTTGGATCTCCTCCATGGTCACACCACTCAGGGAAGCGAATGTCGCCAGATTCAGATAACCGTTGACCTGAATAGTGTCCGCTACGGTGGGAAACTGGGTGTTCTGGGGTACGATGCCATGATCTTCACCGTAGTGCATCATGTAAAGAATGGCCACAAATTGGGGTACATAGCCACGCGTCTGCTTGGGCAGGGCATCGTACACCGACCAGAAAGTGTTTCCCCCGCTACGGCGCATGGCGCGCTTCACGTTGCCGGGACCGGCGTTATATGATGCAAGGGCCATTTCCCAATCCCCAAAAATAGTATACAACTGCCGAAGGTAGCGGCAGGCCGCTTCGGTGGATTTCTCAGGATCGAAACGCTCATCGATGTAAGAATCCTGCTTAAGTCCGAACTCCCGACCCGTAGCCCGCATGAATTGCCAGAGGCCGCCCGCACCCGCATAGGAAATGATCCGGGGATTAAGTCCCGACTCGATCATAGAAAGGTACTTGAGTTCGTCTGGCATGTTATACTTGGCCAGCGCTTTCTCGTAGATCGGAAAGTAAAGGTTTTTCTCCTCCATCATCCGGCGCGTAAAGTCCGGCTTGGTATAAATGAAGTACTCGACAAACTGATGGGAAACCTTGTGGTACACCAAGGGGATTTTCTTCTGCAGGCGGGCGAATCGTTCTTCAATCAGGTCGCCCGGAACCAAGTTGCCGGGGGTTACGATTTCGGGGAGTAAGTCCGTAGCCAGTCCGATGGTATCTGTTTCAAAATCCACCTCCTGCGTCTGCTGCTCCTGTTCTTCCTGCAAAGCGGCGGGGGCGGCCCAGGTGTTGGTGTTTAACATTCCGAGGGCAACTAGGGCCAGGCTGGCAACTCGCTTTACAATCTTCATCAGTGTCAGTAAAGTTTTGGTTAGACTTCTGTTTTGGGATTATATGCTTAGGTAAAGCACGTACTTATAATTAACTACTTCTCTTCCACCGGGAGATGCTTCTCAAACAGGCGATTCTCCTTCTCAGGGTTGCTAATGATTGTGGAAAGATGAGCCGAAAAAGCCAACAGATTTTCTTCGCTGAAGGCCCGACTCATGATCTGCAGGCCAATGGGCAATCCGTCCTCATCCAGGCCATTAGGAATTGAAATGGCGGGAACCCCCGCCACATTGGCCTGTACCGTAAATATGTCCGCTAAGTACATTTGCAAAGAATCTTCCATTTTCTCACCCAACCGGAAGGAGGTAGTGGGTGTCACAGAGGAAATCAGGAAATCATACTGGCTCAGCAGGCGCTCGGTTTCCTGGCGTATCAGTTTTCTAACGCGCTGCGCGCGGGTATAGTATGCATCATAGTAATTTGCACTTAATACAAAAGTACCAAGCAGAATGCGGCGCCGTACCTCGGCCCCAAAGCCTTCGGTGCGGGATTGTTTGTACAGGCTTTCCAGATCCACAACCTGTTCGCTGCGGTAGCCGTACCGCACGCCATCGAAGCGCGACAGGTTGGAGCTTGCCTCGGCGGTAGTCAGAATATAGTAGGTAGGCAGGCAGTATTTGAGTAGGGTCATGTCCACGGGCTCAACGCTGTGCCCCTGCTCCCGCAGCTCATCCAGTACCGCCTGAGTCCGCTGCCGGATCGCTGGAGCCACCGCTTCACTTTCCACCGACTCGCGCAGGTACCCTATGCGGGCTTGGCCTTCCCAGGCAAGCTTCTGGGAATAGCGGGGTACCTCACGCCCCGAAACCGTACTGTCGAATTCGTCGGGACCAGCCATCACTTCGAGCAAAAGCGCGGCATCTTCCACGCTTTTTGTAATCGGGCCAATGCAGTCAAAGGAGGAAGCGTAAGCAAGCAACCCCCAGCGCGATATCCGCCCGTAGGAGGGTTTCAGGCCCACGACCCCACAAAAGGCGGCGGGTTGCCGCACCGAGCCGCCCGTGTCGCTGCCCAGGGAGGCATGACACATGCCCGCCTGCACCGCAACGGCCGATCCACCCGACGAGCCGCCCGGCACCCGCTCCGGATCGGCGGTATTGCGCACCGGGCCAAAGTAGGAGCTCTCGTTGGAAGAACCCATTGCAAACTCGTCGCAGTTCTGACGGCCTATGATGATGGCGTCTTCGTCCAGGAGGCGCTGTACCGCGGTAGCCGTAAAAGGCGACCGGTACCCATTCAGGATCTTGCTGCCTGCCTGCACTCCGTGTCCGGACAGGCACAGCACATCCTTGATGCCCAGTACAAGGCCAGCCAGTCGGCCCGCTTCGTGGCGCGCCAGCCGGGCGTCTACTTCCAGAGCCCGCTGCCGGGCTTCTTCGGCGTAGACTTCCACAAAAGCGTTGAGGTGTTGATAGGTTTCGATGCGGGCAAGGTACTGCCCGACCAATTTCACACAGGTAGTGTTTCCTGCCCGCAGATCGTGCTGGAGGTCAGCAAGCGTCAGGTACTCTTTCAAGGGAAGCAATTTTTGGGGCAATAGCGGGCTTTTGATGCTCGGCAAACAGGAGGGCTATTGACCGGTAATTTTACAATGAAAAAAAATCAGAGCCGCTCTGGAATAGGCTTTTGATGGTCTAACCCAAATCGGCTCCTCAAGAAAAAGGGTCCTTGTACTGATTCGCTTATTTCATCGAATCTTCCATGCCCTTCTCAATATTCTCTTTCACATCTTTGGTCGCATTTTTGAACTCATTGATGCCCTGGCCCAGGCCACGCATCAGCTCAGGAATTTTCTTGGCGCCAAAGAAAAGTAATACAAACAGGGCCACTAGAAAAATTTCCTGTCCTCCCAGTCCCATAATTGCCAAAATTGATCCGAATTCCATATCGATTGATTGTTTTATTATGAATACAAATTTAATTAATACTTTTTGCTAAACCAAACTCCTGCCCTAGCCGATGTTGATGGTTTTGGTCTTCTTTTCCCACTGGCTGAAATCGCTCAGGTCGTCGCTTAGGGTTTTGAATAGCCACAGGATCAAGGCCAGATCATCGGTCATGCCGACAATAGGCAGAAAATCGGGAATGAAGTCGAGAGGCGATACAAAATAAATAAGTACCCCCACGACGGATACCAAGCTTTTCCAGGGTAGCTTGCGGTATTCGCCGGACGCATACGCCCGGATCAACCGCACCAGAAGCTGAACCTGCAGCTGCGCTTCGGCCATGCCCTCTTTGACTCCACCCTGCTGTACCTTGGTCAGCACCTGCTTGGCCAGATTATAGAGCTTCGAACTATTAGACGCGTACCGCCCGGCCCTACCCGTAGCCTTTTTAAAAAAAACAGAGCGCAAAATCTGCGAAATGAGGGAACTGTCTGCCATTGTAATATTTAAAGTTGTGGTTATCGGCTATATAACCCTAATGCCCGGCGAAAAATTGCACTTTCTTTTCACAATGTCAATTTCTATTTTCCCGAACATTCCCGTCTCCCACACACCCTATACCTACGTCCGCTAAGTAAGTACAGATGTTTCGGGCGGAGAATAGCGGGGCGAAATCGGGCTACATATCCAGAAAAAGTATAGGGTTTCAGGTGCGGGCGGCCCTGCTGTCGTCCTGAAGGGTAGCAAACAGTATTTCCGATCGGCCCATGAAAAAAAGACTTCTGATTCTGCTGGCCTTGCCCTTCCTGGGCGCAGGCTGCAAGCACAACACGCTTCTGAAAACGACTTCGGCCGAACGGGAGCTGATTTTCCAGTCAGGATTCGAGGGAAGTACCCGAGTCGTACCCCGCAACGCGGATGACGATATTGTAGGCGCCGACCCGTCACTTAACGACCACAACGACTGGGTGACTGACCTGGACAACCATCCGGCCATCGGCAATTTCAACATCCAGTACCAGGGCGGCGATACGACCCAGCGCCGCGCCCGGATTATTCCCGAACCCGGCAATCCTGGCAACAAAGTCCTCCATTTCTGGCTCGACGGTCCGAACGTGGGCAATTCAAAAGGACGCATTCAGGGAAATCTGTATGGCAACAAGGGCATGAAGGGTTTCACGCAATCCGTGCGTATGTTTCTGCCCGATGATTTCAATACGGTGCGTACCTACCCCAAGGCCATCCATTGGCTCACCATCGCGGAGTTCTGGAATAATGTCACATGGAGCCAGCAGGTACCTTATGGGTTCAGGATCACGCTGGGCATCGGCAAGCCGACGGAGCAGGAGAGCGACCTTCACTTCATTCTGGATGCCCAGGATTGTGAACTATTCAAGGACGACAGCCAGAAGTACACCACGATCTGGGCCGAAACCAACGAGTCGGTGAAGGTACCCATCGGCCAGTGGTTCACGATGCAGTATTACTACAAAGAGGGCGACAACGCTACGGGACGGTTCTATATGACCATCACCCCCGAGGGAGGGCGAGAACAGGTGGTTTTTGACGTACACAAAATCACACACAATACCCAGGACCCCGCCCCCGACGGCGTCACCGACTTCAACCCCATTAAGCTGTATACCTCCAAGGACCTGATCGGTTTCATGAAGAGCAAAGGCAAGACTTTGCAGATCTATTGGGACGACCTGAAACTGTGGCAGGACAAGTGACCAAGGTACCCTACCCGCGTACTTATTCACTAAAAATAGCCCGTGAAGTAGGGTTTAAACAAATATGTGTCCTACTTTTGGGCGGAAAATTCTTACTAAACGCTTTTTACCAAAATACATTATGAAAATCACCGTCGTAGGCGCCGGAGCCGTAGGAGCTACCACCGCCGACAACATCATTCGTCGCGAACTGGCCGAAGAACTGGTGCTGCTGGATATCAAAGAAGGAGTCGCTGAGGGCAAGTCGCTGGACATGTACCAAACCGCCGCGCTGCTGAATTTCAACACCAAGCCCGTTGGCTCCACCAACGATTACGAAAAAACCAAGGGTTCTGATGTAGTAGTCATTACTTCGGGCCTGCCGCGCAAGCCCGGCATGACCCGCGAGGAACTGATCGGCATCAACGCCGGCATCGTAAAGTCCGTCACCGACAACATTCTGAAATATTCGCCCAAGGCCATCATCGTGGTCGTGTCCAATCCCATGGACACCATGACCTACCTGGCGCTGCGCGAGTCGGGCATTCCCAAGAAACGCATCATCGGCATGGGCGGTGCGTTGGACAGCGCCCGCTTCAAAACCTACCTGGCTCTGGAAATGAATGTGTCGCCCAACGACATCCACGGCATGGTGATCGGCGGCCACGGCGACACCACCATGATTCCATTGACGCGCCTGGCTACCTACAACGGTATTCCGGTAAGCCGGTTTATAGCGGCCGACAAGCTGGACAAAGTAGCCGCCGACACGATGGTAGGGGGCGCAACGCTCACCAAACTGATTGGTACTTCGGCCTGGTATGCACCGGGTGCCGCTACGGCCATGATCGTGGAAAGCATCGTGCGTAACCAGAAGCGCATCGTACCTTGCAGCGTTATGTTGAACGGCGAGTACGGCCAGAAGGACATTTGCATGGGGGTACCCGTGGTGATCGGCAAAGGGGGTTGGGAGAAAATCATCAATCTGCGCCTGAGCGACGCCGAGAAGGCCTCCTTTGCCAAGTCGGCAGAAGCCGTGCGGAATATGAACGCAGCCCTGGACGCGTAGAGCGTTTATTTTTCATTTTGAACGGGTTTTGAAACGATGGCTTTCAAAACCCGTTTTTTGTCGGTTAGCTCTGTCACATTCCCGGTACTCCTCTCCCAACAATAGTACTTTGTTGCTATATTTACCAAAACTTTATCAGCAAAATCGATACAAAACCATTGGTCCTGCCCTCCTGAGAATGTCTACTAAAAATACTGAGAATAACCTGTTCTTTTTGCACGGCGGTGGAGAGATGGGCCAACTTACCCGCATGCTGGACTGGAGCAGGACTCCCGTCGGGGATATGCAGGGCTGGCCCCAAAGCCTAAAGACCACCCTCAGCATCCTGCTCAACTCCCGGTTTCCGATGTTTCTGTGGTGGGGACCCGAGTTGGTTTGTTTTTATAACGACGCCTACCGCCCCAGCCTTGGACAAGACGGCAAGCATCCCTCCATCCTGGGCATGCCGGCCCAGCAGGCCTGGCCGGAAATATGGGAAACCATAAAACCACTGATCGACCAGGTACTGGCCGGGGGTGAGGCCACGTGGAGTGAGAATCAGTTGATTCCAATTTTTCGGAATGGCAAACTAGAAGATGTGTACTGGACTTTCAGTTACAGTCCAGTGCAGGGCGAGTCAGGTAAAGTGGAGGGCGTGCTGGTCACATGCAGCGAAACCACCGATGCGGTGAATCACCTGAGCCAGTTAGAGGAAAGTAAGGACCAATTGAGTTTTGCCATTGAAGCTACCGAATTAGGTACCTTCGATTACGAACCGTCCACCGACCGGTTTAAGGCCAATGCCCGCCTGAAGGAATGGTTCGGTTTACCACCCCATGCTACCATTGAGCTTGGCGACGCACTGAACGCTGTCGCCGATCACGATCGGCAAAGAGTCACCGAAGCCATTCAGAGAGCCCTGGATTACTCCTCCGGCGGAAGTTATGATATCGAATATACGATTGTTCATCCAGAATCAAGAAAGGAGATTATTGTAAAAGCCCGGGGAAGAGCCTGGTTTGATGACACCAAAACGGCCTACCGCTTCAACGGTACCTTACAAGATGTGACCGAGCAGGCTTTGGCCCACAAAAGAATAGAGGAAAGTGAAAAGCGCTTCCGTACCCTGGCTGAGCAAGCGCCCCTGGGAATCACCATTTTCCGGGGAGCGGATTTTGTGGTGGAGATGGCCAATGAAAGGTACCTGCAGATTGTGGACCGAACGGAAAGTAGCTTTATCGGAAGACCCTTATTTGACTCGCTACCCGAGGTGCAGGAGGCCGTGGAGCCCTTTCTGACCCAGGTGCTGACTACCGGGGTACCCTATATGGGCACTGAGTTTCCGGTTTTCCTCAACCGCTACGACAAAAAAGAACTCACTTACTTCAACTTTGTCTACCACCCGCTGAAAGAAGACGACGGTACGATAACACGGGTGATCGTTATCGCCACCGAAGTGACCTCAATGGTGAATGCCCGGCATACGCTGGAAGAAAGCGAAAGGCAGTTCAGAAACCTGGTCATGCAGTCGCCGATGGCTATCACTATTTTTAGGGGTAGGGACTTCGTCATCGAACTGGCCAACTCCCGGATGATGAACGACTTATGGCGACTCAATGAAGACGAGGTATTGGGCAGGAAACTCCTGGATGTGTTCCCTGAGTTAAGGGGCCAGAAGTATCCCGAACTGCTGAACGAAGTGTTCGACTCCGGAAAAATACATACCGAAACCGAATCACTGGCCTATGTACAGGGAGGCGATAAGCTCCGAAAATTCTACCTCGACTTCGAGTATGCGCCCCTGTATGACGTGGACAACAAGGTATCCGGAATCATTGCGACCGTAAACGATGTAACAGAGCGCGTCGAGGCCCGGAGAAAACTGGAAGAAAGCGAAGCCAGCTTCCGGCTCCTGGCCGACTCCATGCCGCAGTTTGTCTGGTCAAGTGACCCGAAGGGAAACCTCAACTACTTCAACCAGTCGGTGTATCAGTTTTCGGGACTACAACCCGACCTGATCCGACAGAGAGGATGGATGCAGATCGTACACCCCGACGACAAAGAAGCCAATCTGCGCGCCTGGTTGTATTCTATCAAAACAGGGGAGGAATTTTGCATCGAACACCGTTTGCGGCGCAGCGATGGAAACTACCGCTGGCTGTTGAGCCGGGCCATACCGTTGAAAGATTCCGAAGGTACCATTCAGATGTGGGTGGGGACGAGCACCGACATCCACGACCAGAAAGCATTCACCAGTGAACTGGAAAAACTGGTACAGGAGAGGACGGAGGAACTCAAGCAGAAGAACACCGACCTGGAAAAAATAAATAAAGAGCTACAATCCTTCACCTACATATCCAGCCACGACCTGCAGGAACCGCTCCGGAAAATCCAGACCTTCGCCAGTCGCATCCTGGAAAAAGAGTACCCCAATCTATCCGAAACCGGAAAGGAGTACTTCAAACGAATGAGTGTGTCCGCCAGCCGGATGCAATTGCTCATCAACGACCTGCTGGCCTACTCACGTACGACTACCTCGGAGCGTAAATTTCAGGAAACCCCGCTCACGGAAATTCTGGAGGCGGTAAAAATGGACATGAAGGAAGAGATTCAACAAAAAAATGCCCTCATCGAGGCAGAATCCCTGGGTAGCCTTAAAATGATTCCTTTCCAGTTCCATCAGCTTTTCTATAACCTGATCAGCAATTCGCTCAAATTCTCCCGGCCCGGCGTCCGCCCCCACCTGACCATAACCAGCGGTTTGGCCAAAGGCCCCTGCACAAAAAACGAACTGGCTGCCGACACCTCTTACCACCATATCCGCTTCACTGACAATGGGATAGGCTTTGATCAGAAATACGGCGAACGGATATTTCAATTATTTCAGCGTCTCAATGGAAAAAACGAATACAGCGGCACTGGAATCGGACTAGCCATTGTCAAGAAAATCGTGGAAAACCACCACGGAAGCATTGTAGCGACGGGACAAATAAATGCGGGGGCTACCTTCGACATTTTCATTCCCCAGGCTTGAAATTGCCAGCAGTAAATCGTGCAGGATTCCGCCTATGGTACCTTCTCTTTTCTGCAAAATAGTACTGGGCTCCTAGATCGAAATCTGATACTGTAAAATCAGCGCCCCACGCCGACCGCTGGTCGTGAGCATGTTGGCCGTGCTAGAAGCTTTGTAGATCGGGCGGTTTTCATAGTTCAGGCTTAGCTTGGCCGTGTGGCTTTTAATCAGCCAGTTCAGGCCCAGATTGTACAGATTCATATCCCTTCCCAAGCGGTCGTACGCCGAATGTTGCAGCGAAGCGTAAGGCTGCAGGGTACCCTGGTCGCCCAGCAGCCCGTCGGCCAGCTTATAACCTACCTGTGCGTACACCACCGACCCCGTACCAAACATCGGGTAGGCATTGCCCTGCGTGCCGCCTACCCCCGGCAGAGGTTGCGTGGTACCCGTGGCGGGGTTCATCAGGCCGTTGTAGCGAAGGTACCCCTGCCCATAATCGGTTTGAAAATAGCCCAGGTAGGACGATACCGCCGTACCTTTTTCCTTGTTTACCGGCATGTCGAGGTAGGCCGCTACCGACCACAGATTCATAGCATTATACGTAGTATCAGTACCATTGTCCGCTCTACGCCAGGTGGCATTTTGCTGGGAAATGAAACCAGCTTCCAGGTTCAGTACCCTGCGTTTGCCCAGGTAGGTACCCGTCATGTAGCCAGGGGTCGTATTATCTTCTGCATCGAAAATGTTGTAAATGAATAAGCCCTGGAATTGTTTCTTGTGCTTTTTTTGGGCAAAAACCGAATTCACATTCAAAGCGGGCGGAGCGCTGCCGTTTGTTTCGATGGGAAAAGGATCGGAAATATCGACGCGGTAGTTGAACTTCCCCAGCTGCCCCCGGCTGTAGAAGCTCAGTTTGCGGCCAAACTCATCGGTCTGATCCACCGTAGCCTGAGCGAACACGGGTACGTCCATCGTCATGATGGTACCAATGCTGGGCTGCGAAAAGCGCGACAGACCGCCCACGATCGTCAAGCCCGCTCCGAAACGCACGAAGCTGGTACCCTGCCGATGCACCTCGTACTCACCGACGGCATCGTGGAAGAAAGCCGCGATTTTGCGGTTGCTGGGGGTACCGTTCGTATTGTAGCCGGGGAAAGCATTGTTCTTATTGAAATTATTCATCCCAAACTGGGTGTACAGAAACACGCGATCGGTGATCTGCCCGAATAGCTGAATGCGCGTCCGGCGCAGGCCGATGTCGAAAGTCTGAGCGGCGAGATCGCCCAGGGAGGTAGTGCCAGGATTGCTTTCGTTGTATCGCAACCAGCTTTGATTCAGAAAGGTAGCTTTGAAGTAATGGGTACCTGATTCGTTGAAATTGTAACGGATGTCGTTCCGCGTGTTGGGATCTTCTTTTTTCTTTTCCTGAGCTAATGCCGGAACGACAGTAAAAGCCAGGAATAGGCCGGCGTATTTTTTCATGGGGAGTTGTTGAGTTGTTTTAACCGCAAAGAAAAGACAAAAATTACGCAGAGAAACTACTCTCTGCGTAATTCCCGGCGCTCACTGCGGTTAAAAACAAACTCATTTCCACCCACAGATCGGCTCCAGCCAGTCCTGACCAGGGTCGATGGGCGAGCCGTCGGGCGCGGCGTTGGGTTTGGTAGAAGTGAGTCCTTCTTTATCCCCATTCTCAAAAAGTTCGATTTTTTTGGCCGCCGCAAAATAGTGCGCCCGCTGCTGCTCGTCGCCGTAGGCTTGCTTGGGTTCCATCCACTTTTTCAGTTCATTCAATTTAAAAAGCGCTACCGAACGGGCGGCGGATGAAGCATCCTCCGAGGCCGCCAGATTCATCAACTCCTGCACCACCATTATTTCGGTCTGCCGCCGGATGGCCGCCTGGTAGCTTTCTTTCGTCACAGTTTTGGCTTTCCAGGTATCATCGACCAGCGCATCCACCACTTCGCCCAGACCGGGCAGCGACGCATCGAGGGCTTTCTGCGCTTCCAGTCGACTGGCCCGCTCGGGATGCAGTATGAAGCCCAGCGTGAGCGTCGTAGCCGCTTCGGCGGGAGCCAGGGGGTCGAAGGTCAGTCCCGTCCGGCCCGAGAATAGTTCGCGCGGATTGCCGTCGAAGCCGTAGGGGCGCGGGGGCAGCATTTTCAAGATGGAACGGGGCAACGCCAGTACCTCGGGCTGCAAAGCGGCCAACACCGATTTCAGGGCGCGACGCTGCTCCGCGCCCGCCACGGGAGCCACGGCTACCTGTCCGTCACCGCGTACGGCATATGTGTAGTCCACCCCGCCAACCACCTTGGTGGCGGCCTCCACCTGGTAGCGATGAAACAGGTACATGGGCACCAGTACCTCCTGCAAGGTAGCCAGCGGCATTCCGACCGGAATCTTTTTCTCCGAGAAATTATTCAAAGCGATTTTTCGCACCTTCATCACCCGGTCCAGTTCGTCGACGGCGTTGCTGCCCGCGTCCCAGAGGTGGGTTTTGGAGTGCGAGCTACCCGCCGGGCGCGCGTCCTGATCGGTCAGGAAACCCTGCCCGGTTTTGAGGTAATCGGTAATGATTTTGTTCAAGGCTTCCTTCTCATTCGTGCCTTTCGGAAACTCGCGGTAAGCGTAGTCGATGGCGATTTTGTCCCAATCGCCGATGCCCACGGCGTAGGCATGGGACAGGTCGAGGGTACTGTCGTTCTTGATATCCACCTGCGGATGCGGGTAGTCCATCACCGAAGCGCGGCCGATGGAGCTGGCGATGTAGTTGTGCGGCAGCCCGAGCGTGTGACCTACCTCGTGCGCGGCCAGTTGCCGGAGTCGAGCCAGCGAAAGCGCCATCATCTCGTCCGAAACGGCCTTTCCTTCTTCGTACTTCGCCACCAGTCCCTGCGCGATCAGAAAATCCTGCCGCACCCGGAGTGAGCCGAGTGTCACTTTCCCTTTCAGGATTTCGCCCGTGCGCGGGTCCATGATACTACCCCCGTACGACCAGCCGCGCGTGGAGCGGTGCACCCACTGAATCAGGTTATAGCGGATGTCCATCGGATCGGCATCGGGCGGGAGTAGCTTCACTTGAAATGCATTGATGTAGCCCGCCGCCTCGAACGCCTGATTCCACCAGGCCGTACCTTCCATCAGCGCCGAGCGGATGGGCTCGGGCGCGCCGGGGTCCATGTAGTACACGATCGGCTCCACGGCCTCGCTGCGGGCGGCGTTGGGATTTTTCTTTTGCAGTCGGTGCCGCGCAATGTAGCTTTTGATGAGCGGATCGCCCACGGGCGAGGCGTAGTCGAAAAACTCGATGCCGTTGACGCCCGCGCGCGGATCGAAGGCGCGCGTTTGGTACCCATTGTCCGGTAGCTCCACAAACGAGTGATGCTGGTGCATGGTGACGGCATTGGCCGAGGGTACCACCGACCGCAGGTACCCCCCGGGGTTGTCGCCCGTGAGGGTGATGATGGTTTCGAATTCGGTATTTTTAGGGAAATTCTTGCTGCGTTCCAGGTACAAGGCCGACCGCGAAGCGTCCATTTTGAAGGTACCCTGCTTCGTGCGGCTGATGGACTGCACCGCACCCACGGCATCCTGCATCAGAAAGGGCGTCAGCTCCACCAGCACGTGCCCGCCCGACTCAGCGGCTACCTCGAACCCCCACAACACCGACTGCGCAAACGATTCCTCCACGGCCTTCCGCTCCAGCGGATCATCGGACAGAGCGCGGTAGGCGTAGTTGGGCTCCACCATCAGAACTTTGGGACCGCTGCGCTGAAACTTCACGATGTGCTCGCTGCTCAACCGGCCCCGGTCCAGACCGATGTCGTTGGAACCTACTCCTTGCGCCAGCGTGGGGTAGTACAGCAGCTCGGTATCCAGTTGACTGATTTCCAGCCAGATTTTTCCTTTTTTGGCATCGTAATAGAAAGGCAGGTACCCTTCCTGTTTGTCCATGCCCTCGGTGAAGGCTTTGATCGTGGGAGTTTGGGCGAGGGTACTGAGGCTCGTCAACAGTACGGCCAGCCAGGCGTAGAGGTATTTCTGCATATAGAATAAGATAGGATGGGTTAAGGGGTTGAATATAATCCAAAATGCCGAAACTCGCCAACGTGAGGTATGGGAGCGATAGCAGTTTGTAGGTTTTGTGGTAGAAAATGTTGGGATTGTGTAAAGGAAAAATCCACAGGAACGGCGAATCAAAGTTCAATTGCTTCATTTATAAAATTGAAACATTGAAAATATAAATCACCCTAGTGGCAGAAATTATTCTATTCAACAACTTTGAATCACAAAGTACTTTGAATACATTTGGCTCCGAAATGATTCGTAAACCTTAACGTTCATCGATCATGAAAAACAAAGCAGGTATACTCAGCGGTTTTGTCCTGGGGACGGGCGGTTTTCTTTTGTTGTTCAAATTACTCATCCTCGATCGTACAGATCCTTCCGATGAGCTCGCGCCGGGAATTGTCGTTTTTATGGCAGTGCTGAGTGGATTCCTGTTTGCTTACCTGGGTTCCCGGATTCAGAACGCGCGGGCCAAGTAACGGAGCGACAAAACCTGTAAAAGCCACACCCATGCCCCGCAACCTACCCTATCAGCTCGCTGCCTTGGCAATTTTTGTCCTGCTAAAACTGGCCTATACCCAGGCCGATACCAGCGACCTGGCTTTTTTGCTGGGTCCCACGGATACTCTCGTCGGGCTGGCGGCGAATTCCCCGTCCGTGTATGATTCGGCGAGCGGTTACCTTCATCCGGATTTGAATATTACTATCGACAAATCGTGTTCGGGATTCAACTTCTGGATGTTGAGCTTTCTGATGCTGAGTTTTTTATCGCTAAGGTACCTTAGCCAATCGAGCCACAAACTAGCCGCCCTACCTCTTGCCCTGCTGTGCGCCTACGGGCTGACGATTTTTGCCAATACCTCCCGCATCACAATTGCGGTGCTGCTGCAAAATCAGTTTCCCCACGTTCCGCCGCCCTACCAAGCCTGGTTTCATCAGGCGCAGGGTACCTTCGTGTACCTTTCCTGTCTGATCGGCCTATACCTGACCCTCGATTATCTACTATCCCAACTCACCTGTTCCGATGCGCAGCCTGCTTAACCCGCGATGGATTTTTCTGCTGAATACCCTACCGATAGTTCTGCTGTTTTTGCTGCTCCTCGGCGATTTCAACATCATCAAAAGCCAGCTTTCGGCCGAGAATATCGACCATTGGCGGGCATTTGGCCTGGTACTGGCCCTGCTGACGGCCCTTGGTGCCGGATATGCCTTCTGGCTGCTTGACCGGAAGGAACAGGTGTCGATGTATTACGGCCTGTTCGCTTTACTAAGCCACCTTGCTTTCCTGGCGGTTTACATCGATCGTAGCGAAAAAGTACTCCCCGTCACCTTACCCCGCTGGTTGCTGTCGGGTGACGTGTTCCTGTACATCGGTACTTTTCTGATGCCTACCCTCACGTACTCGTTTTTTGTGCTGACGACCCGCTCCGCGCCCCGAGTCGAGCGGCGCAGTGCGGCCAAAAGCCTGGCCTACGCCATCGGAATCCCTCTGATGTGGTACCTTTTCTACCAGGTTGTCGCGCCGCTTTGGAAACCTACCTCTACCTACGAAAATACTATCATTACGGTACTGATCGCCCTTAGTACGTTTGCATTCCTGTTTTTTCTGGTGCGGGCGGTCTACATCATGGTCAGTAAGCGAAGCGGAATCTGGCATCAATACCAGTTAATCTGCAAAATCGTCATCGCGATCCTGTTTCCGCTGTGGGGACTGGTGGTCAACAATGGCCATTTTTTTAGTTTTGTGGGAGGGCGGGGCGATTCCGGCGTGTTTGGCAACTTCAACAGCTACTGGTTCTACGGGCTGGCCGTGTTGAATGGTATTTTGATCTGTCTGCCCAGCCTTGAGAACAAAGCCTACCGACTGGCGCTCTTCCTGGGACGTAGCCTGACTTTTGCCTACACCCTCTATTTTTTCGTCGTTTTCCTGCCTTTCCTGCCGTTGTCGGTGCTGGTGATCATCGTCATTGGGCTGGGTTTTCTGATGCTCACGCCGCTGGTACTTTTTGTAATTCACGTCGATGCCCTGGCCAGGGACTTTGCTTTCCTGAAAAGATATTTTTCCGGAAAAATCCTTACCCTCGGCTCGGTATTGGCTTTTCTGATCATTCCGGCCGTAATCACCGCCGATTACTGGCACCACAAGCAGGTACTGTACGAAGCCCTCGACTACCTGTACACGCCGGATTATGCCAAAAATTACGCCCTGGACGCCAGGTCCCTGGAACGTACCCTACATCATGTCAAAAGTCACAAATATCCTTCGCGCATTTTCCTGAGCAGTGAAAAGCAGCCCTACCTTTCGGCCTGGTTCAATGCGGTGGTTTTGAACAACCTCACCCTTTCCGACGCCAAAATCAGCACCATCGAGCGGGTTTTTCTGGGCGCGCCTCCACGCCCGGTCTTGCCCGAATCCATTCAGAACGACAGCATCGGTATTACGCAGATTTCTACCCGAAGTACCTTCGACAGCACTCAGAACGCCTGGCGCAGTTGGGTGGATTTCCGGCTTACTAACCGCGCTACCAACCCATGGTTGGCCGAGTACGCCACCACCTTTACCCTACCCGCGGGCTGCTGGATTAGCGATTATTACCTCTACGTGGGTGCCAGAAAGGAAATGGGAATCCTGGCGGAGAAGAAAGCGGCTCTGTGGGTATTCTCCCAAATCCGCAACGAAAACCGCGACCCCGGCCTGCTGTACTACCTGACCGGGAACAAAGTCGCCTTCCGGGTGTTCCCCTTCGCCGCGCGGGAGGTTCGGCGCACGGGCATTGAGTTCATTCACAAAGAGCCCGTTACGCTCAACATCGGCGGACAGGCCATTGCTCTGGGCCGGGGTACCCCGGCCGCAAGTCAGACTTCGGACCACAAAGCGGACGATCCGGTCGGGTATGTTTCGGCTCGGGAAAAACAGGCTCTGGAACGGGTGCAACGGAAGCCTTACTATCATTTTCTGGTGGATGTTTCGGAGCGGGAAGAGCAGTATCAAAAAGAATTGATGAAACGAATCGACACGTTGCTCGCCCGGAATCTGATCGACCGGCAAAACGCCCACATCAGTTTTGTCAATGCCTACGTCACAACGATGCCCATGGGTGATGATTGGAAACAAAAGTTCAGCGCCCAAACCTTCGAAGGTGGCTTTTACCTGGATCGCGCCGTCAAAACGGCCCTGGTCGAGGCGTACACGAACCAGCGCAACACCTACCCCGTGCTGGTGGTCTGCACCGATTATCTTCTCAATGCCGTGCTGGAAAAAGACCTGCCCGACTTCGCTTTTCTTGCGCCCGAAGGCGACCTCTTCTACGAATTGCAGGCGGACGGGTCGCTACTCCCCCACCCTTTTAGCACCAATTCGGCGGAAGGTACCCTCGACCTACAGCTGGAACGTACCGTTCTGAAATATCCTGTCAGTGCCGATTCGGTGGTATATTTGCGGGATTCGGATGAGCCGGAAATTTTCCTGAAAAGCAAGCGCATCAGGGGACCCGAAGCCGAAATTAAAGCCAAAAGCTGGCGCTCGGCGCTGCTGATGCAGGGGCAGTGGCTTTCGCAGGTGTTGCATCCCGAAACTTCCCAACGGGAGTGGCCGGGCTTGGTAAAGAATAGTTTTCTGGCCCACATCATGACGCCCGTGACCTCCTACCTGGTGGTGGAAAATGAAGCCCAGAAGGCCATTCTGAAAAAGAAACAAGCCCAAGCGCTGGCCAACAACAAATCGCTGGACCTGGGCGAAGAGGCCCAGCGCATGACCGAGCCGGGTTTGTACGTGCTGGCGCTCCTGCTGGCCATTTTCATCTGGTACCGGGAGCGGAGAAAAAAAGCCTATATTCCCTAAAAAAACACAAACCTACCTGATGACCGACGTAATAAACCAGCCTTTCCCTCCTACCTACCTGGCCATCGACCAGGCTACCCAGTCCCACGGCTTCACGATGCCTTCCGACCCGCTCACCTGCTCGCTGCTCCGGACGCTGGCGGCTTCCAAGCCCGCGGGCCGATTGCTGGAACTGGGTACCGGCACAGGACTTTCCACAGCCTGGATTCTGGACGGCATGGATGCTGACTCGACGCTGGTATCGGTGGATTATGACGGGCAGGTACTCGCCATTGCCCATACCTACCTGGGCGACGACCAACGTTTGAGTCTGGTGGAAGCGGACGGCGAAGCCTGGGTCACCGGCAACGCTGGAGCGAGGTTCGACTATATTTTTGCCGACACCTGGCATGGCAAGTACCTGCTACTTAATGAGGTGCTGGCCATGCTGAACCCCGGCGGCCTGTACATCGTGGACGATATGCTACCGCAGCCCAATTGGCCCGAGGGACACGCCGAAAAAGCCATTCGGTTTGTGGAAGATTTGGAAAAAAGACCAGATTTGCTGCTCACTAAGCAACACTGGGCCACGGGCATCATCGTGGCGGTGAAGCGGTGAGGCAATCAGAAATTCATGTACCTTTTGAATAAAGACACAATTCAATGAGAAATTCCTGGCCTGAACTTGTATTTGACCAAGCCAAAGATACCTACGAAACCCTGCATCTGTGGACGCAGATCGTGGGAAAAATCAAACTGAGCCGGATGCCCTGGATCAACCATTCGTGGCACGTCACCCTGATCGTAACCCCCACCGGCCTGACGACCGGTAACCTACCCGCCGAGAAAAAGCATTTCCAGATCAATTTCGATTTCCGGGAACACCAATTGCAGATCCTGACCAGCCTAGGCGAAGAAAAGTCCTTTCCCCTGGCTCATCATTCCGTGGCGGCATTTTACGAAAAAATAATGGCTGCCCTGCGCGAGCTGGGCATCGAGATTGACATCCATAAGGTACCCAACGAACTGGAAGTGGTCATTCCGTTCGACCAGGACGAGCAACACGTCACTTATGAACCACAGCATGCGGCGGATTTGCATACGGTTTTGCTCTCTGTCAATGAAGTGTTGACGCGGTTCCGGGCGGAGTTTGTGGGCAAATGCAGTCCGGTTCACTTTTTCTGGGGTAGCTTCGATCTGGCCGTTACCCGTTTCTCGGGCCGCAAGGCGCCCCAGCACCCCGGCGGGGTACCCCATCTGCCCGATCGCGTGGCGCAGGAAGCCTATTCGCACGAGGTGAGCAGTTGCGGTTTTTGGCCAGGCAGTGTCGGGGTACCCTTTGCCGCTTTTTACAGCTACATGTACCCCGAACCCGAAGGCTACAAGGCCGCCGTTGTCAAACCCGAAGCCGCCTACTACCACCAAACGATGGGCGAATTCATCCTACCCTACGATGTCGTGCGACAGGCGGACGATCCCGCGGCGATGCTGCTCGACTTCCTGCAAAGCACCTACCGGGCCGGGGCTGACCTGGCGGACTGGGATCGGGAGAATCTGGAACAATAGCCAAAGGTCAAAGGCTATTCTGGCGGATAATTCTGCTCCGAAAAGGCAAACAATCGCTACCAGGTCGGGTTTACCAAAGACAACCAATGAGCCGTATTCATGCCCAAGAAGAAGATAGCCATTTTCTGGCACCGCCGCGACATGCGCCTCCACGACAACGCCGGCCTGTACTACGCCCTTAAATCGGAGTATCCGGTACTTCCCCTTTTTATTTTTGACAAAACCATCCTCGACGAGCTGGAAGACAAACGCGACCGCCGCGTGGAATTCATCATGCGCGCCGTGGAGGACATGCAGGAAAAACTGGCGAAAGAAGATTCGTCGCTACTGGTCAGGTACGGGGTACCTTTGAAAGCTTGGAAGGAAATTGTGAACGAATACGACGTAGCCGAAGTGTATACCAACCACGATTATGAACCCTACGCCAAAAAACGCGATGGCGAAGTAGCCGATTTTTTGAAGAAAAAAGATATTCCCTTTCACACGTTCAAAGATCAGGTAATCTTTGAAAAAGAGGAGATCCTGACGGGCAAAGGTACCCCCTACACGGTGTTCACGCCCTACAGCAAATCATGGCTGGAAAAGCTACACGGCTCGAAAGAGAAAAACTTTTATGTAAAGCCCTACCCCACCGAAAAGTATTTCGACAAGCTGCACAAAACCAAAAAGCTCCCGATCCCAAGCCTGGAAGAGATGGGTTTTGAACGAATGCCGGATGAAGAATTCCCCTCCAAAAAAGTTCGTGACGAAAAGCTGGCAAAATACGCCGAACTGCGCGACTACCCCGCTGCGCCGGGTACCTCGCGCCTGAGCATCCACCTGCGCTTCGGTACCATTAGCATCCGCGAACTGGCCCGGCAGGCGATGGGAACCAGCAAGACCTTCCTGGGTGAGCTGATCTGGCGCGACTTTTACCAGCAGATTCTCTGGAATTTCCCGCACGTGGGCGAAGGCAAAGCGTTCCGGCCCGAGTACGACCGCATCAAATGGCGCAACAACGAGGAAGAATTCGAGAAGTGGTGCCAGGGCCAGACAGGGTACCCCATCGTGGACGCCGGGATGCGGCAACTGAACGAAACGGGATACATGCACAACCGCCTGCGGATGATTACGGCCAGTTTTCTGGTCAAAGACCTTTTGATCGACTGGCGCTGGGGGGAGGCGTATTTTGATAAAAAATTGCAGGACTACGACATGGCTGCCAACAACGGCGGCTGGCAGTGGGCAGCGGGCTCAGGTACCGACGCCGCGCCCTATTTCCGGATTTTCAACCCCACGACGCAGGCCAAGAAATTCGATCCACAGCTCAAATTCATCAAGGAGTGGATTCCTGAGCTCAACGAACTGGACTATCCGGACCCCATTGTAGACCATAAAGAAGCCCGCGAACACTGTTTGAAAGCATACAAAGAAGCGCTGGACAGTTGAACTGTCGGTCTGGCTTTGCGTGTTAGTATGGAGAATCCTAACCGAGCCCCTTCTTCCTCTATCAATCCTGAAAATCAAAAACCCATGAACCCAACCAACGAACCAACGCAACCGGAGGAGTATCAGCCTTTTGTGGACGAAACCTGCGGCGATAATCTTTGGGATGAGGTGCTGGCTCAGCCTGATCCCAATCCCGTGGCTCGCCCCGTTCAACCTGCTAAGCAGCAATCCACTGATATCAAGTCTGAATAATATTCTAATCCGGTCTGCCCATGCGTATCATCTCGGTCAACGTAGGACTGCCCCGTACCGTTGAATGGAGCGGTCGGCAGGTCACCACCGCTATTTTCAAACAGCCCGTGGCGACACCTCTGGCCCTGGATCAACTCAACTTCACGGGCGACCGGCAGGCCGACCTAACCGTACACGGCGGCCCGGATAAAGCGATTTACGCCTACGACACGGCACATTACGATTATTGGCGACAGCATCTGGATCGTGCCGACTGGGCACCCGGTCTGTTCGGGGAGAATCTGACCACCGAAGGGCTATTAGATTCTGAGGTTCGCGTGGGCGATTTATTTCAAATAGGTACCGCTCAACTCCGGGCGGTGCAGCCCCGGTTTCCGTGTTACAAATTGAACGTCCGCTTCGATGATCCCCAAATGGTACGACGCTTTACTCAGGCGGGCCGCTCAGGAATCTACTTCCGGGTAGTAGAGCCGGGCGTTATTCAGGCAGGCGATCCGATAGAATTGGTCGAGCCGGCCGATACGACGATCACGATCCAGACCCTTTTTCAACTCATCCGGGCCCGCCAGGCCGACGCTGACCTCCTGGCCGAAGTACTGGCGCTGCCGCATTTACCCGCCAGACTCAGAAAGCAGCTGACTCGGTAAAAGCGCCGGGATTGTGTATTTGTGAATATAGACCAGAGTTTATAATCCTACTTTTTTAACGTTTCCAGTATCTTCCGCATGTCCGCCGAGGGGATGATGTGGTTGAAATTAGACCAGTACACTTCGTCGTACTTGGGAATCCTTTGTGAAGGAAAAAGGGATGTGTCGAGTAGTTGATCGGTAGGCGGTACGGCGTTGCCGTTGCTTTTGAGAATGTCGTTCGCTACGAAGTGCAGCGTGATGGTACCCGTAATGGTTTCACTTTTTTCGATAAAATCGGTCTGGATCAGCAGTTGCGAATCCTGCAGGTACCACTTGTCGCCGTAGGGTAGGTAGTTGGTGAAGCTGCTCAGACGTTTGGGTTCGCGGCGACTCTTGCCGAGTACTTTGCCCATCACGCTTTTCATCGAACTTTTGAATACCTCCTCCATACCCTCAGGCGTAAAATCATAGGCAATACGCACGATGGCCGAATCGGCTTTGTTGATGCAAATGATGCCGTTGCGCGCGCCCTTTACCTGCGGGCCCACGGGCCGGAAATGGATTTGATATACGTCTTTGTTATTGTAAAAGGCGATGGTATCATCCAGCTGAAAACGGTAATCGGCCAGATTGCTCCCCGACAAATAATCGGGCAGGCCCGTTTCCAGACTGCGGGTCACGATGGCGGCTCCGTTGGGAAACTCGTATTCATCCAGGGCTTTGTGGCGACTGGTACTTTCAAACCTACGTCCCCGTAGCAAACGGAACTTCTCAGGTACCTCAATCTTGGGGCGCGGGTCTTTTTCCACTTTCAGCACGCCTTCCCGGATATCCACGTAATCGCCGTTCTGTTGCAGGGTTTCCTGGTAGAAGCCCGTCATCATGATGGGCGTTTCGGTGTAGTTTTTAGCGACCTTACCCAAAGCTGCCACCACCCAGCCGCGCGCATCGAAACCTTTGATATAGGCACTATCCACGATGACGGGCTGCGCGCGTTCCAGTTCCAGCACCACGTTCTTATCCCCCGACACGAAGCCAGTTCCTTTCTGAGCCCGGTTTTTGTAGCCCAGGCGCGCCACGGTCACGTCTTCTTCGGCAGCGATTTTGGGAAAGCGGTAGTAAAATTCGCCCTGTGCGTTGGCAATGGTACCCGTACCTTTACTCATTACGCCAATGTGCGCATACGGTACAGGCTGACGGGTGGTCTTGTCAATGATTTTCCCGCTGATAATGATGTACCCCTGCGCTTTGGCGATTTGAATGGAGGTGAGTAAAAACAGGACAAGGATAGCAGTTCGGTAGAATCTCAGCATCAAGTGGTTTTTATTAAAAATTCGGTATGGCAAAGGTACAGCGTACCTAAGTTCAGAATTTGCTTGTTTTGAAATTTAGGTAACCAACCTCAATTATTTGGGGTTGGAAAGCAAGTGAGATTCACTTTCTGTGACCTGGATGGAGTTGAAGTAATAGTCTCACTATTGTTAGATGATAAAAGAAGTTTATTTGAACTTGATATTTGAAAAACAGATTTTGGTAAATTGATAAACATTCCAGACCTCTGATCCGTAACTTGGGCTACCCTGCTAATACCGATTTCTAATTAAAATGAGTGAAAAACAAGAGTAACATTGAATATATATGAAGCTAACTCTAATAGTGCTAGCCTTAGGCGCATTGTTAACCTCCTGCGCGTCAAAAACTATGATTAACAAATCGTTTAGGGCCTCCGAGGCAGGAGAAGTAAGTTATTTCGAGCCGCTGGCGTATATCAGTCTGATTCAGCAGGGCAATCGGCCATTTCACAACGATTCGCTGTCATCCGTTTCGAGGGAGTTGCTAGACTCGATCATTCAAAATAGCCACCCTTTTGCGGCCACTCGGAAAATCGAGAATAATGATCCCGAACTACGGCAGCAACTGGAAATTGATATCAACAACACCTTCATGCGGGTATTGAAAGGCAAAAGAGTCGAAGGCATTGAGCTACCACCCGTTCTGCGCACCGCGCTGGAAAATAGTCAACAGCGCTACGCCTTGGCAACAATTAGTACGGGCTTTGGCCGCCGGAAAGGGAATTATGGAGGACAAATTGCCAAGGGGTTGGGTGTCGGGCTGCTGACTTTGGGCATGTACACACCCGTACCCGTTAAGACAAGTTCTACCTTGTTTGCCCTAATTTTTGATACCCGGCAAAACGAAATAGTGTATTTCAGCAGAACCCTACCTGTAGAAAAATCACCAACCGACAGTCAGGTATTGCAATCACAGTACCGAAAACTTTTTGATAACAGTAAATACCGCAACCATTAAACCAACTCAAAAATTATGAGAAGTTACCTCTCCCTAATCGCACTGGCCCTTACCCTGCAAAGCTGCTCAGACCATGACATAGAAGACCCCAAAGTAACCCTGCCCAAGGAATATGAAGCCTGTTGCGGGGTACAGCCCGTGGATTTCAAGATGGGTAGTGAATCCATTTACGTACCCAATGCCTTCACGCCTAACGGCGACGGCATCAACGACCTGTTTTATCCGCACGTCAGTGAGGGCGTTGTGGACGCAGAGGGCTTCACCATCACGAGCGCCGAGGGGGATACGCTTCTGTTCCATCGGCTAGTCTTCATCTGGGATCGATTGGACGAGTTTGCCTGGAATGGCAAACGCCCCGATGGTTCTGTGTACCGAGGACGGTTCAAGTACAACATGATTATTGCGGGTAGGGAGAAAAATCAATCGAGGCTATTATCCGGCGAGGCCTGTAGCATCTTATGTGAGCCAGGAACGAAGGAGTTGATAGCCAAGAATACCTGCTTCTATCCCAGCCAAGCCGGTAAAAACGACAAACTTGGCCAACTGGATGTCAATCTAGCCAGCAACGAGAAGGGTTGCGCCAAGTAGGCTAAAGGTACCGGACATTCGGCATTTAACTTTGGGTCTTTCCTAATCGTAAGCTGTGTTCCCATGTGATGTATGCATACGTTAAATACGCTGTAGGGGACGAGAATCTTTCAAATTCGCAACCAAAAAAGGTACTCTAATCCAACTCCCCAATCCGCAAAATCAAATTAGGATCAGGACAATTAGCCAGGTAGGTACCCCGATCGGCCAGGGAAGCTACGCCGGGATAGTCGCCCCGATAGTCGCCCAGGTCGGTGATAAGCTGGAAATGCAGGTGCGGAGGCCAATGGCCGTTTTCAGGGTAATTGCCGATGGCCGCAATGTGTTGACCCGCCTGTATTTCGTTTCCTTCGGCTATTTCTTGCAGGGAATCCAGCGTCAGGTGACCGTATAGGGTATGAAAAGCCATACCATCCAGTTCGTGCCGTAGAATGATAGTCGGCCCGTAATCTCCAAAGTTGTCATTGAAGGCCACGCTATGGACCACGCCCGGCAGCGGCGCGTATACGGGCGTCAGCGCATCGGCCCAAATATCCACACCCAGGTGAATGCAACGGCCTTCCTCGGCGTAGTCGCCGAAGTGCGCCGAGCGGCGGTAAATGACGCGGTGTTCGTCGTAGCCACCTACCCCTACGTACCGGCTGTCTTCCAGCAAAGTACCAAAGACATAGGCGGAAAATGCGTCGGTATCGGTCAGATCTAGGGTAGGCAGATCAACGTTGGCCGCCGTAAAATCGAGTTTTCGAAACGGCTTTTCCGTGAGAATTACGTGACTGAACAAAGCGTAGGCATTCAGGGCGTTGCGTAGCGACATGCGGTGTATGATAGGAAAATCAAAAAGCGCAAAGTACGGCAAAACACGGAATGAACGTTTGTTTCGTTTTAAAAAACCGCCGATTACCCAACGAACGCCATGCGACAGTGGGTAAATTGGTAATTTTCGCAGAATTACTATCTTGCGGAGATTAACATCGTGTAGAATTAACCCAAGAAGTCACTTTCAATCGCACCGGCGACCCGGTCTTCCCTAACTAAATGGCTACAACAACTCCTCCCCAAAAGCACCCGCGTGGCTTGTATGTCCTGTTTTTTACCGAAATGTGGGAACGCTTCAGTTTCTATGGCATGCGGGCCATCCTGCTGCTGTATCTGATCAAATCGGCTTCGGAAGGGGCGTTGGGGCTTCCGGAACAAACGGGCGGTGCCATTTACGGGCTTTACACTTCCTCAGTGTACCTCCTGACTCTACCGGGTGGCTGGATCGCCGATAATATGCTGGGGCAGAAAAAAGCCATCTGGTGGGGCGGTATCGTCATTATGCTGGGCCACCTTATCCTAGCCATTCCGGGCAGTAGTACCATTTTCTTTCTGGGACTTTGTACGGTTGCCCTGGGCACGGGACTTCTGAAAGCCAATATCAGTTCCATTGTCGGCAACCTGTATCCCGAAGGCGGAGCCCGGCGCGACGCCGGTTTTTCTATCTTTTATATTGGCATCAACCTGGGCTCTTTTCTGGGCATGACCGTGGTAGGGTACCTGGGCGAAAAAGTCGGCTGGCATTATGGCTTCGGCGCGGCAGCCGTGGCGATGTTCTTGGGCGTAGTGGTGTTCCGGCTCAACAGCGGAGCGCTTGAAGGCCTGGGCGAACCGCCTGAAGTAAAGAGCAAACCCACTTTTCTGTACGTAGTAGCGGGGGCGCTGGCCTTTCTGACTACGCTCGTGCTGACCGGAGTTCTGGATGCCGTTTCGCTGGCCAATGTGATGAAGTACGTTATCATTACCATCACGATCTGCTACTTTTTGTACATCGGCATGTTCGACAAATCACTGAGCGTGGTCGAGCGCAAGCGGGTAGGTGTCCTGTTTGTTTTCTTCATGGGGGCAGCCCTTTTCTGGTCGGGCTTCGAGCAGGCGGGCTCCTCGCTTACCATTTTCGCCGACCGCCACACCGACCGTTTCATTGCGGGTTGGGAAATGCCCGCCTCATGGTTCCAAAATGCCAACGCCTTCTTTATTCTGGTTTTTTCCGCTCCCATTGGCGCTTTATGGATCTACCTGAACAGAAAACATATGAATCCCTACGTACCCGTTAAATTCGGCCTGGGACTCATCCAAATGGGCTTTGGCTTCTTCATCATGTACTGGGCCGCTCAGTACGCCGTAGAAGGCATGAAGGTAGGCCTGGGCTGGCTGGTATTCACCTACCTGTTCCATACGCTGGGCGAACTGTTCCTGAGTCCCGTCGGACTGAGTACCTACACCAAACTGGCTCCCAAAAAGTATTACAGCCAGATGATGGGCCTGTGGTTCGTGGCGGCTTCACTGGGCAATCTGATTGCGGGCCTGTTCGCCGGCAACTTCAACGAAGGCAATGTGGCCGAAATGCCCAGCCTGTTCCTGCAGGTGTGCCTGTTTGGAGTCGGTTTCGGTATCCTGATGATCCTCCTTTACAAGCCGATCAAAAACTGGATGGGAGGTATCGAATAAGCGTTAAATTTCATCTTAACTGATTTCCCAAAGCCTTTGTAATATCTTATGAATATTGAATCCCAGCCCGGCAGTAGCTTTACGCACGCGTTCCGATTCAGTCAGGCCGATGTTGAAGCCTTTGCCCGTGTTACCGGCGATACGAACCCTTTGCACCTGGATGCCGATTTTGCGGCTACTACCGCGTTCAAGCGCCCCATCATTCACGGTATGTTAGGGGCAAGTGTGTTCACCAAAGTCCTGGGAACCGAATTTCCGGGCTATGGCTCAGTCTATCTGGGCCAAACCCTGAATTTCATGCGGCCCATGTTTGTGGATACCGACTACGAAGCGGTTTTTACCATCGAGAGTATTAATCCTGACAAACATACGGCCGAGATACGCACCGAAATCCTGGATAACCAAACCCGTAAGGTAACCACCCGCGGAATGGCTACGCTGATGAACCAGGAGAAGTTTTGAGTAAAGATAAATCCAATCAATCCTACAGCGGTTTCAGGAGCTGCTACATAGCCAGGCACCCACATAAAAAAGCGGCCCGATTCTTACCTGAATCGGGCCGCTTTTATGAAGACATGAACGCCTAAGCGCCTTCGGAATTCTTCATGTTTTGCACTTCGCTACGAATTTCCTGCGCCATGGTTTTCAGCTCCTGCATTCCTTTGCGAACGCGGGTACCCGCAGCCTGATTTTTCTTATCGTAGAATTTGTCGAAGTCTCCTTCGAGCGACATTACTAATTTCTTTACTTCTTCAAATCGTCCCATAATTAAAAGGTTTTTTTTAGTTGAAAAATGCGCTAAATGGGCTTTTAGAGCCCGTTTTGATCGAAATTTAACAATTAATACCTTTCTACCAACTTAATTAATCAAAAAAAACACTTCAAAAAGTACAAGGAGTTGGACAAAATCTCATAATCATCTGAAATTCAGACCAATAACCAAATTCATATTTTGAGCAAACGGTTAAAAAAACAGGGTTTATTTCTACAAAAAATGGCCCTGTTAAGCATTTAGGGCCATTTTTTGACTAGGCAATCTCGCGTACTTCTTCAACCTGGTACACCCGGTTCTTTAGTTTCTCGGCCAGGGTTGTAAAAGCATCCAGGGTGTACTCGACATCCGCCAGCGTATGCGCGGCAGTAGGAATAATGCGCAGCATGATTTGGCCTTTAGGTACCACCGGGTACACCACAATGGAACAGAAAACACCCATATTTTCGCGCAGGTCACGCACCATACGGGTCACTTCGGGGATACCTCCTTCGCTGTGCAAAAAGACAGGTGTCACCTGCGATTCCGTTTCACCAATATTGAAGCCCCTAGCCCGAAGGCCACTCTGCATGGCATTCACGATTTTCCACAAATTCTCGCGCAGCTCAGGCATGGCCTTCAGCATTTTCAGGCGGTGACGGCAACCTTCTACGTAGGGCATGGGCAGCGCCTTGGCGTACGTCTGCGAACGCATGTTATACTTGAGGTACATGATGATATCAGGATCGTTGGACGCCACAAAGCCCCCAATGGCAGCCATGGATTTGGCGAAGGTTGAGAAGTACAGGTCAATGGCGTCCTGCACGCCCAGTTGTTCACCTACCCCCGCACCCGTCGGACCCATGGTACCAAACCCGTGGGCATCATCCACAAACAGCCGGAATTTGTACTGTTTTTTCAATTCGGCGATCGCTTTCAAATCACCTACCTTGCCTGACATGCCAAAAACTCCTTCGGTAATGACCAGTACTCCGCCTCCCTTGGCATCGGCCATCTTGGTAGCCCGCTTGAGATTTTTTTCGAGGCTGTCCATGTCGTTGTGATTGAACTTGTAGTACTGCCCCATTTTGGCCTTGTGCAGGCGCACTCCGTCGATAATACAAGCGTGTGACTCAGCATCGTACACGATTACATCGCGGTGGTCGCACACACTTTCGATTATAGACACCACACCCTGGTAGCCGTAGTTCAAGAGGAAGGCATCGGTTTTGCCCACGAATTCGGCCAGCTCTTTTTCGAACGTTTCGTGTAGTACCGAGTTGCCCGACATCATGCGGGCGCCCATCGGGTAGGCCAGGCCCCACTTGGCCGTAGCCTCGGTGTCGGCCTGGCGGACTTCGGGATGGTTGGCCAGGCCCAGGTAGTTGTTCAGGCTCCAGTTGAGTACCTCGCGACCCATGAACTGCATCCGGGGGCCGAGCTCACCTTCCAGCATCGGAAATGAAAAATAGTGGTGGCTGTTCAGCATCTTGGCGGGCGTACCGATGGGTCCCCAGTTGTCACGCAGTTTCTCAAAAATATCCACTTCGTACTAGTTTATATGGGTTATTGAATGATTTTAATAGCAATTAAGTGCAAAATTAGAAAAAATATTGACATAGTATCAGTTTCCTTAGTGTCAGAACATTAGGATACCCCTGGTCGCGTCTTTCATCCCAAAGGCTTCTGAATTTGTGGCAAAATCATAAAAGTGTGTTCCCAGCCAATTCTCTATGGAATCCTATTTAAATGTAAGAAAAAAAATCAATGTTGCGCGGCCTGTACGCAATTTGCTACATTTGGCTGATCGCATCAGGCTAGAAACCACCTGCACTTATCCCTTCATTGAAAATTAAAACCGGATGCCCGAGATAAAAAAAATACTGGTTGCCAACCGGGGCGAAATTGCACTGCGGGTCATGCGTACCGCGCGCGAAATGAACATCGCCACCGTAGCCGTATACAGCGAAGCCGACCGCCTGGCCCTGCACGTACGCTACGCCGACGAGGCCGTATGCATTGGCCCGCCACCCTCGTCAGAATCGTATTTACGGGGCGACAAAATCATCGAAGCGGCCCAGCGGCTGGGTGCTGATGCCATCCATCCCGGCTACGGTTTTTTGTCTGAAAATGCCGCTTTTGCCCGTCAGGTACGGGAAGCCGGGCTTATTTTCATCGGCCCTTCGCCCGAATCCATCGAAGTGATGGGCAGTAAGCTGGCGGCCAAGCAGGCTGCCGCGCAGTATGACATTCCGATGGTACCCGGCACCGCGGGAGCCATCACTGACCGCACCGAAGCCAAACAGATTTCGGAGCAAATCGGCTATCCCATCCTGATCAAAGCCAGCGCGGGCGGGGGCGGCAAAGGGATGCGGATAGTGGGAAAGCCGGAGGAATTCGATGAGCAGATGGATCGGGCGGTGAGCGAAGCGGTGTCGTCGTTTGGCGACGGATCTGTATTCATTGAAAAGTACATCACCTCGCCCAAGCACATCGAAATTCAGGTACTGGGCGACCAGCACGGCAACATCATCCATCTGTTCGAGCGCGAATGCTCTGTCCAGCGCCGCCATCAGAAAGTGGTCGAGGAGGCGCCATCGGCGGTACTTACCCCCGAAATCCGGGAAGCGATGGGGCGCAGCGCGGTAGAGGTAGCGCGAGCCTGCAACTATTTTGGGGCCGGCACCGTGGAGTTTATCGTGGATGAGGCGCTTAATTTTTATTTTCTGGAGATGAACACCCGCCTGCAGGTAGAACATCCGGTGACTGAGCTGATTACGGGCGTGGACCTGGTGAAGCAGATGATTTACATTGCCGAAGGGAAAGAGCTACCCATCAGGCAAAAGGATCTGACTATCCATGGCCATGCCGTGGAGGTGCGGGTCTACGCTGAAGATCCCGCCACCAACTTTTTGCCCGACGTAGGTACCCTGCAAACCTATGTCCGCCCACAGGGGAATGGGGTGCGCGTGGACGATGGCTTCGAGCAGGGTATGACCATTCCGATCCATTACGATCCGATGATTGCCAAACTGATCACCTACGGACAAGACCGGGCGGAGGCAATCCAGAAAATGATCCGGGCTATCGATGAGTATCGAATTTCGGGCGTGCAGACGACCCTACCCTTTTGTCGCTTTGTCATGGAACATGAAGCGTTTCGTTCGGGGAAATTCGATACCCACTTTGTGAGCAAATACTTTACATCTGAAAATCTAAAGTCCGAACCTGAACCCTTCGTACAGGAATTGGCCGCTCTGCTAACTGCCCGTTTTATGGCAAAGGTACCTGCCTCCCGGCCACCGGTAGCCGCCGCAGGTACCACCAGTAAATGGAAATCTCGGGGGGGGTGAGAAAATGCTACGAAATTCTTCCCAAAATTTACGTATTTTTGCGGTCTTATTTTTGTGTGGGTGCCACCTTGGGCGGCACCAGGTACCTGTCTCCGCCTACCTCGGCACCTTGACGCACCCTGTTTGAACATTATATATTGCTGATAAAAAGCTATGAAGCTATCCGAATTTAAGTTTGACCTTCCCCAAAGTTTAATTGCCCTCCATCCTGCCGACCGGGGCGAATCGCGCCTGATGGTCGTACATCGTGATACCGGAAAATTTGAACACAAGACCTTCGGCGACATCGTGGACTATTTCGATGATGGCGATGTGATGGTAATTAATAACACCAAAGTTTTTCCAGCCCGCCTGTTTGGCCAGAAAGAAAAAACCGGTGCCAAAATCGAGGTTTTTCTCCTGCGGGAATTGAATCGCGACATGCGCCTTTGGGACGTACTGGTAGACCCCGCCCGTAAGATTCGGGTAGGAAACAAACTATATTTCGGAGACAGCGACCTGGTGGCCGAAGTCATCGACAATACCACCTCGCGGGGCCGTACGATCCGCTTCCTCTACGATGGCTCGCACGACGACTTCATGAAACTCGTGGATCAATTGGGCGAAACTCCGCTACCACCTGAGATCATCTCACGCCGCAAGGTGGAGAATGCCGATCGCGAAAGGTTCCAGACGATCTACGCCGAGCATGTCGGTGCCGTGGCTGCGCCTACTGCAGGTACCCACTTCACCAAGGCCATTATGAAACGCCTGGAAATCAAGGGTGTAGGCTTTGCTCCTATTACACTCCACGTGGGCCTGGGTACCTTCCGCTCAGTAGATGTGGAAGACTTGACCAAGCACAAAACCGACTCGGAGAACTTCCAGATCACCCAGCCCAGTGTAGATATTGTCAATGCGGCGTTGGACGCCGACAAGCGCGTGTGTGCCGTAGGTACCACCTCATTGAAAGCCATTGAATCGTCGGTTTCAGCCAGCGGACATCTGAAAAGTGTGGAAGGTTGGACGGATCGGTTTATTTTCCCCCCCTACGAGTTCAAGCTCGCCAATTCCATGATCACCAACTTCCATCTGCCGGAATCTATCCTCCTGATGTCAGCCCGTGCATTCGGAGGCAATGAATTGATCAAAGAAGCCTACAAATTAGCCATTAAGGAGAAATATAAGTTTTTCACGTACGGCGACGCGATGCTGATTCTATGAGTTGACAGCTGGCTGACAGGGGATGCTTTGGCAAATTTATTTTGGCACAGGCTCCCACACTAGCTTTATAAAATTCTCAAAATCAGTCATTTATTAAAAATAAATAAACTAAATTATATTGGGTACATCAACGCTCCGCGGTCAACTGTTCATTATCCACTGAATCAATTTGCCATCATCGTCGCGGGCGGCAGCGGGAGCCGCATGAACAGCGATCTGCCCAAGCAGTTTCTGCCCATAGGCGGCCGTCCGGTCCTGATGCATACGCTGGCGGCTTTTCGGGCTTACTCCGAGCAACTGTCGATCATCCTCGTTTTGCCCGAAAATCAGGTTGAATCCTGGAAAACCCTGTGCACTCATTACGATTTTGTGCTCGATTATCAACTGGTGGTCGGGGGAGAAACGCGGTTTCACTCCGTGCGGAATGGCCTCGCCCGTATTCATGCTCCGGAAGGTTTTGTGGCCGTACACGATGGGGTACGGCCTTTTATATCCACAGAAATAGTAGCGGCAAGTTTCAGGAAAGCTTCTGATGCCGGAACTGCCGTAACCTGTGTACCGCTCAAAGACTCGGCCCGGCAGCTACTGCCCGACGGCGGTAATCAATCCGTAGACCGCACCGCCTACCGCCTGGTGCAAACCCCTCAGACCTTTCGCCTCGACTGGATGCGGCAGGCCTTCCAAGCAGAGCCGATGCCTCATTTCACTGACTGCGCTAGTGTGTTGGAACAGGCAGGGTACCCTATCCATCTTATCGAAGGGTCTTACGAAAATATCAAAATCACCACCCCCGAAGATTTGGTTTGGGCGGAGGCTTTTTTGCAGAAAAGGAAGGCGGAATTTTAGATTCTAAGTTTCAGCCCCCCAAACCAGATACTGCTTTTTTCAGAAAGCTATTTTGATAAAAAACCCCATATTTTTGTCAGAAAGACGAAGCTAGTCCGGTATCCAAAACTCTTTCGATGCGCCCCCGCCTTACCGTTGACTTGTATATAGAAGGAATTCTGGCCCGGAACCGGTCTATCCTGAGTCAGGCCATTACCCTGATCGAAAGTCGATTGCCCACTGACCGCGCCTTGGCCCAGCGGGTGTTGGAAGGCGTCCTTCCGTATACGGGCCATTCGTTCCGGATCGGAATCACGGGGGTACCTGGGGTAGGTAAAAGCACCTTCATCGAAGCATTTGGCCAGCATATCACCTCACTGGGTAAAACGGTGGCCGTGCTGACCGTAGATCCCAGCAGCCAACGTTCGGGCGGAAGTATTCTGGGCGATAAAACTCGCATGGAAACCCTTTCTCATAACCCACTGGCGTACATTCGCCCTTCGGCGGCGGGCGGTTCGCTCGGGGGGGTGGCGTACCGTACCCGCGAAGCGATGCTGCTGTGCGAAGCAGCGGGCTTCGAGGTACTTCTCATCGAAACCGTGGGGGTAGGTCAGTCCGAAACGTTGGTACATGAAATGACGGATTTTTTTCTGCTGCTGATGCTGGCGGGTGCGGGTGATGAATTGCAGGGTATCAAGAAGGGCATCATGGAAATGGCCGATGCGATTGCAATCACCAAAGCCGACGGACCCAATCGCTCCGTGGCGGAGCGGGCAGTCAACGAATACCAGAATGCTTTGCATCTGTTTCCGGTGGCTGAATCGGGCTGGACTACTCGGGTGGTAACGTGTTCAGCTTTGGAAAAGGAGGGGATTGAAAATGTTTGGGAAACGATGCAGCGGTACGAAAGCTTCACCCGACAAAATGGTTTTTTTACCAAAAACCGACAGAACCAAAATCTGGATTGGTTGAAAAGTCATATCCGTCAGGCCTTGGAAGAGCGATTTCTGAATCATCCCGAAATCAGGGCACAGTGGCTGGCCGCCGAGCGGTCCGTACAAGCAGGCGAAGAACTCCCGTTGTCCGCGGCCGAGCGGTTGTTAAACCTATTTTTTACATAGCCTCAGTGCCGATCGATCGGTTAACCTTTTACTTAAAATATTGGCCCGACTACTTATTGTGTTTCGCCATTCAATAATCCATTAGTACCTTTCGCATCCTATTTGAATAATATTGTAAATTAGTTCAACTGTCCATTAAATCTATTTGTATTAGTTATGAAAAATTCCCTATTATCAACACGTGGTTCGGTACATACCACATTGCTTATGGCCCTTCTGGTCATGGCAGCCCTGGTTGGCTGCAAAAAGGATTCAGACCCCTCGCCCAGCGGTAGCGACGGGGTAGAAGGCAACTGGCAAATTACGGGCATCAAAGTATCTCCGGCCCAAAACGGTATCACCGACTTTGTTCCGCTTATTAACGCATTAGCCGGAAATGACTGTTTTACGCGACTCACGCTAATCTTCAAAGGGGATGGAACGATTGATGGCAAAGCTCCGGCTGGTTGTGAAAGCGCAGAAGAAACTGCCTCAGATCAGGTAGGAATCGAAGAGACCACCACCTGGAAGGTGGAAGGGAACAAACTCATTTTAACCACGGGTACTGACCGTACAGAGTATGATCTCAGCGTCAACAAAAGCACCATGAGCCTATCACAACAGGAGGTTGACGCGGGTGTAACCTACACCTATACACTCGAGCTCAAAAGAGTGTAGGAAAAAACCAGATTGAGGTATTCCAAAAGAAAAGACCGTATCCAAGCAGGATACGGTCTTTTCTTTTGGACTTTGTCTTCTACCCTTCCGCCAGTGTTTTCTCGACTTTTACCAACCAAATCAGTCCCACCACACCCGAAAGCAGGGTACCTACCATGATGGCCAACTTGGCTGTATCCTGCAAAACAACATCGGCAAAGGATAGGCTGGTGATGAAAATGGACATCGTGAAGCCGATCCCGGCCGTGAAGCCCAACCCAATGATGTGCCGCCACCGCAATCCGGTGGGCAGTTCGGCCAAGCCCAGTTTGACCACCAGAAAGGAAAGCAGGACAATGCCCAACGGCTTTCCCAGAAACAGGCCCGAAATGATACCCAAACTGAGCGGTGCCGTCAATAGCCCAGCTACCCCACCAGCAGCCAAGACAATACCCGTGTTAGCCAGCGCGAAAATAGGCATAATAAGATAGTTAACGGGTTTGTAGAGGGCATGTTCGAGGTCGTCCACCTCATCCAGCGGAATCGTCATAGCGAGCAGTACCCCGGCGATGGTGGCGTGTACCCCCGATTTGAGCACAAAGAACCAAAGCAGAAGGCCCGGCAGAAGGTAAAAAATGAACCGGCGAACCTTGAAATGATTGAGCGCAAAAAGGATGGCCAGGGTACCCCCTGCGTACAACAACATGGTGGTATCAATCTCATGGGTATAGAAAATTGCAATGATCAATACCGCGATCAGGTCGTCGATGACAGCGATGGCTGTTAACAGTACTTTCAGTGCGAAAGGTACCCTATTGCCCAGTAGTGAGAGCATGCCCAGCGAAAAGGCAATATCCGTTGCCGTGGGAATGGCCCAGCCATCCACCGCGGAGGTACCCGCGTTGAAGGCCAGGTACAGGGTAGCGGGCACAATGGCTCCGCCCAGGGCCGCCACACCCGGCAGCAGGGCTTGTCTGAGTTTGGAAAGCTCGCCTTCCAGTAATTCGCGCTTGATTTCCAGCCCTACAAAAAAGAAAAAGATGACCATCAGGCCATCGTTGATCCAGTGCCCAATGGTTTTTTCAAGGGGAGGTACCCCTACCTTTATTTCCCAAAAAGAAAGAAACGATTCCCCTCCCGCCGAGTTGGCCCAGATCATGGCAACCACCGTGGCAATCAGTAATAAAATACCCGACAGGCGGCCACTTTCGGCCAGATCCAGAATGGGGTTTATGATTGGGTCCGTTACGGGCCGAACCGCTTTTCTGAATTGTACTATCTTTCTTTTTCTTTTCATCGATGCAGCGTGTCAACTCGTGTGGTCACAGACAATCACCCATTTCCCTTTGATTTTCCGCCATAGCAGGGTGTAGTGCCCCCCACATCGCCGGCTTCGGGACGGGTGAGGTGCCACTTACCCACCACGAAGGCCACACCTTTGCCCGGAAATGACAGGTGCAGGATATCGAATTTGAGGGTACCCATGGTGGCGCGGTCAGGATATCGCTTCAGGTACCCCTGGTAGGTGTTTTCATAGCCATAGGTCACGCCGTTTTTACCCACAAACATGAGCGAGTCCGATTCCCAATAGCCCTGCATGAAGGTGTCGATATTTCCGGCGTTCCAATCGTTGGTCTGGCGGTCGAGGGTACCTAGGATAAGCTTCCGATCGCTGTCCGACTGCGCCATCAGGCCCGTGGTAAGCAGAAGCATCACGAGGGTTAACGTAGTGTTTTTCATAAATTATACGGATTTTTGTGTTTTGAGGGGCGTAGTTTAATGCTAGCCACAGGATAAAAGGTGACCCAAAGGTACACTAGGAACGAACCTACTACCTAACCACCTAAAAACCTAACACCCGATTATGTTCAAGAACCTTTTCAAAAAAGTAGACCGCCAGCAGTATCCGTTTGTGGATGGACTCTACTATCTGTTCATTATCGTCTTCATCATTCTGTTATTCGTGTTCTTTTCCTAAGCGGTGGTAGACAAAAGGTATCTATTCGTGGTCAATCCTCACTCGGGCACAAAACTCCGTCGCGAAGCCGATTCAATGGCAGTATGGCTTGAACAGCAGGCCAGGAAAGCAGGCCTCACGGCCAAAGCCATCATTACGCGGGCTCGGGGGCACGCTACTGATTTGGCCGCCGAGGCCGCTGCCACGCAAAAATGGGATACCGTAGTAGCAGTAGGAGGCGATGGTACCGTCAACGAAGTGGCCCGCGGATTGCTGTTCGCGCCGACTTCGCTGGGCATCCTGCCGCTGGGTTCGGGCAACGGGCTGGCTCGCCATTTGGGCATTCCGCTCACGCTATCGGCTGCCCTGCACCATCTGTTCGAGTGCCCGAGCGTGGTAATCGACAGCGCTACTCTGAACGGGCAGCCTTTTTTCTGCGTAGCCGGGCTGGGGTTCGATGCTTATGTAGGTCAGCTTTTCGGACAGCAGCCCCGGCGTGGCCTCGACACTTACGTGCGGGTATCGATGCAGGCGTACCTGGATTATCTCCCTCAGCGAATTCGGGTGGCAGGCCGCGACACGGAGATTTTTTCCCTCAGCTTTGCCAACGCCGGGCAATTTGGCAATAATGCTTGGGTGGCTCCCCACGCCGACCTCACCGACGGGCGGCTGGAGGTATGCACGGTGACGCCGTTTCCCAAGTGGTACGGTACGGCCCTCACGTTTCAGTTGTTTACCAAAGGTCTGAAACCCTCTACTTACATTTCGTACCAATCGTTACGCGAAATTACCGTAGAAACCGAACAGCCTACCCTGGTGCATTATGATGGAGAACCCTGGCAACTGGACACCGGGCGGATTGAAGTAAAGATCGTCCCCAAGAGTCTGCGGGTGAAGGCTTGAAGGAGTGATGAGTGATGAGTGATGAATGATGAATGATGAATGATGAAAAATATTGTGTCTGATGGGGTTTACCAATTTTTTCTTCAAAATATAACTTTCAACTGAATAAGACTATGTCAAAGAAAGCACGTTCCGGGATTGTATATTCTACCGACCCTACCTATGAATACCAGTCCAATGAAGATGACGAAGCCGAGACTCTGCCTGTTGGGCAGCAGGATTTACGCGTATGGCTCGACCGGAAGGGAGGCGGCAAAGTTGTGACTGTGGTGAAAGGCTTCGTAGGTACCCTAGCCGATATGGAGGCCCTGGCCAAGCAACTTAAAAATGTGTGCGGAAGCGGCGGTACCGCAAAAGACTACGAGATTCTGCTCCAGGGCGATCATCGCGACAAAGTGGTAACCTGGCTGCAGGCCAAAGGGTACAAGGCCAAGAAGGCAGGAGGGTAAGGGGGTACCTCCTCTTATAATACCGCCGTGCTGTCCACAGGTTCCGGCACAGGCAGAGGGGCCGGCTGGGGTTGGGGTAGTTGCTGCTGCTGTTGATACATCGGGGTGTTCTGCTGGGGTACCATTGGATTAGGTAGCACTTCTACGTGCGTCACCAGGTTTTTGGTATCACCTACCCACGGCAGCACGAAGAATTTCTCTTCGTAAGTCAGCGATACCCGGCTGCCCGTTTTGATGGCTTCTTCAATTTTGGCAATAGGTTCCTTATCGCTGCCATCTACCGAAAATTCCCACTGCGTGGCGTTGAGGGTACCCCCACCTTCATAAAGTCCGCCCACATTCAGAACACCCTCGTAGGTTTTAAAGACGTACCCTTTTTTGCTGAGTTTCACCACAAAACCACCCCGTTTCCCTTCGCTATAGTACCCAAAAGTAAGGTAGTAGAACACACCGAATATTAGGAGGAGGAATATACCCAAAATAACCCATTTTCGCATTGTGGTGACGGTTGAAGGTGGAAGAAACGGTATGCCGGAAAGGAAGTCGATAGCGAGTGTCCACGGACTGATCGCTATCGAAAGCCAAACTTCGCCATTTAGCCGGATTTTTCCAAGTGCCTACTTGGCACGGATAGCCTCCACAGGATCGAGCCGGGCAGCCAGCATGGCGGGCACAATGCCCGATAACACCCCGATCACGCTCGAAACGCCTAGCCCAAGGGCTATATTCTGGGGCAACAACACGACATCCAGGCTACCCAGCGGCAGGAAAGAGAGTAAGAATACAAAAAATATCCCTACTCCGCCCCCAACCAGGCTCAGCATAACTGCCTCAAACAGAAACTGGAACAGGATAAAGTAATTTTTGGCCCCCAGGGATTTCTGGATACCGATCAGATTAGTGCGTTCTTTCACCGATACGAACATGATGTTGGCAATTCCGAAGCCCCCCACCAGAATCGAAAAGCTACCAATGACCCAACCCGCCAGTGTCAGCACACCGAATAGCCCCGATATGGCTTGGGCGGCGGCTTCGGGGCGGTTGATCGAGAAATTATTCTCATCACGGGGCTTCAGGCCGCGCATGGTACGCATTAGCCCGGTTACCTCGGCTTCTACCTCATACAATCCCTCGTCGGACTCGTAGCCTTTCACCACAATGTCGGGGTCGGGGCGTCCCGACTGGAAGAGTTTGGCGAACGCATTGTAGGGAATCAGACACTTGGTATCGGGAGCTCCGCCGAAATCGACCAGACTCTCGCCTTTTTTCACCTGTACGCCGGCCACTACAAAGCGGTTTCCGGATAGCTTAAATTCCTTGCCGATAGGATTTCCACCCGGGAAGAGTGTTTCGGCAATATCGGCCCCAATGATCGCAACTTGTCGTCCGGCATCGGTTTCAATGGGCGAAAAATAGCGCCCTTCGGCGATGGGTACGTCCGAGATTTGGTTGTATTCGTACGAAACTCCCTGGATCAGAGCATTCATGCTATTAGAGCCATTCTTCACCACCGTATTGCCTTTGAAATCCATAACGGCTACAGCAGTGGCGTTTTCCAGATTGTCGTAGAGGTACTTATACTCCCGGTAATTGGGATTGGGCCACTGAAAGTACCTCCACCAGGGGTACTCCCCGCTGCCAAATCCCCACGGCCATTTTTGTACATAAAGTACCTTATCGCCGATAAAGCTCATGCTTTCCTTGATGTTACGTTCCAGGGAGTCCACAATCGTGAACACCGCCACAATGGCGAAGATACCCACCGTCACCCCCAGCAGCGACAAGATGGTGCGGGTGATGTTGGAGCGCAGCGCCTGCCAGGCAAAGCGAAAACTTTCAAGGATTTGTCGGATTAGTTTCATGGAAAAGACGCTAACTTAAAAAGGCCGTGTACGAGATAACCGAAATAGCTGGCAAAAGTTAAAAACCTGCCGCAAAGCTGCAAACCAAAAAGGATAAGTGGCAAGATAAGGGGGTGTAGGTGCCGGTGGGCCGGATGGTTTTTCAGAACGATGTAAAGTCAAACCAGAGCATTCATAAGGGTACCTTCCTGCGCTCGGCAGCTTATTTGCCGCTCAGCCAACTATTCTGGCGGCTATTGTGTTTTTCGTTCTAAATTTGCAGCTATCTTAACTCAACTATAGACCATTCATGTCAAGCGAAGTCATATTTTTTGCGGGATTTACCGTTTTTGTCATACTCGTCATGATGCTGGATCTGGGGGCATTCAGCCGTCAGAAAAGCCATATTGTCAGTTTTAAGGAAGCAGCCTCGTGGAGCGCCGTATGGGTAGCCCTGGCGTTAGGCTTTTATGTTTTTCTACGCTACTATGGCCACTGGGTACATGATATCAGCGATCCTTCCCACCTCGCCAGCGTCAAAAGCACCTACTACCCGAATCTGGTACTGCCGACGGACTTCGCCGCCGCCCTGAACGTTTTTCAGAGCAATATGGCGCTGGAATACATCACGGGGTACCTGGTGGAGTACTCGCTGTCGGTGGATAACATCTTTGTATTCATCCTCATTTTCAACTCCTTCGGAGTCCGGGAGGTTTACTACAAGAAAGTACTGGTGTGGGGTATCCTGGGGTCCATTGTGCTGCGTTTTGTTTTTATCTTCGTGGGCTCGGCCCTGATCCAGCAGTTCAGCTGGGTACTGTACATTTTCGGGGCTTTTCTGGTATACACGGGAATCAACATCCTCATTTCCAAGGACAAGGAAGAAGGCATCGACGTACAGAAGCACCCTGCCGTACGCCTTACCTCCCGGTACTTCAATGTATTTGAACGCTACGTGGTGGACAATTTCTTCATTCGCCGCAAGCAGGACAAAAAGCTCTACGTCACCCCGCTTTTCGTCGTGATGATCGTCATCGCCTTCACGGATGTCATTTTTGCGGTCGATTCCATTCCGGCCATTTTCTCTATTACCAAGGATCCTTACATCGTCTTCTTTTCCAATGTGTTCGCCATCATGGGGCTACGGTCGATGTTCTTTTTCCTGGTCAATATCATCGATATGTTTAGCTACCTCAAGTACGGTCTGGGCGTGTTGCTGACCTTTATTGGCCTCAAAATGCTTTTCGAACACCAGTTACACGAGTGGGGCTTCAACAATATGTATTCCTTGCTGGTCATCGTAGGCATTCTGGCCATCAGTATCGTTGCCTCGTTAATTTTCCCACCGAAGGAAAAGGTAGTCGTCGAAGTTAAAAAGTAAACGCGCTGTGCAAAACAACGTAACGACAAATGCTAAGAGTCAAGAATTCAGGCTTTTTACAAAAATAGCTTCAAGTTCGTCGGCCGAGCGCCGCAGAATGGATTCGTTCACACTTAGCAGTAAAGTCGTGGCGCTGTCCGCTCTGGCAATTACTCCATTTGTTTTCAATGTTTCAGCCAGTGTTTTGGCAGGTACCCCCTTTATCGTCAACCTGAACAGATTGGTACCCTCGGGAATTCGTTGTATCTCAAACTGGGGGTGCGTGGCTAATCGTTTGATCAGAGTTTCCGATTGCGTTACGGCTTTGGCAAACCGCTCCGGAAAACCCTCGGCGAAATGACCGGCCACCAGCGCAAAGGGCCAGGACTGGGGTAGCCCCGAGCCGAACATCCGGCGGGTATGGTACATGGGCGCAATAAGGCTTTTGGGGCCAGCCAGAATTGCGCCCGAAGCCGCATTGAAATACTTGTACAGCGATACATACACGGTATCAAACAAGGAAGAGTAGTCGGTCACTTTGACTCCGGTATAGGGCGTAGCCAGAAACAGTCGGGCGCCGTCGAGATGCATGCCGATATCATTGGCTTTGGCAAAGGCGGCAATCTTTTTCATTTCTGCAAAATCAAACACCTCCCCCATTTTTCGCCGAACGGGTGATTCGATGGAAATGGCCCCTACCCGGGCGGCCACCCGGCCACCGGCGGTACGCTTGACCACCTCCTCTACTTCGTCCAGCGTAAACGTAGCGCGGTTGGCCCCCAGCGGAATCAGATTCAGATTACTCAATAACTGACAGGCGTCACCCGTATCGTTGTAGATGTGGCTTTCGTGCTGGATGATAACCCGATGGCTGCTTTTTTCATGGCACAAAGCCCGCAGGGCCAGTTGGTTGGCCAGGGTACCTGTAGGCATGAAAATGGCGGCCTCTTTGCCCAACAGGGTCGCAAATTTTGTTTCCAAAGCTTCCACGCACCCACCTAGCGAATAGTTGTCGGCCTCAGCGGCATTGTCGGTCGTCAGCCGGGTAAGGAGTTGGCTGTACTCGTTTGGGGAAAGATAAAGTCCATCGCCCGAAAAACTTACAGGGTCGTTGCTGTTTTCGATGGGATTTGGCACCTTTCCGAAGCCAGGAGTACCCATGGCGGAAAGTAGGCTGGCGGCCGTAGCCTTTTTCAAAAAATCCCGTCGCTCCTGGCTTTTCATGAAAATGGGGTTAAAATTGAATACGGGATAAATTTACGATACAATCTGATCGGGTACAGTACCTTAGGGTACCTTTTTACCCGAGCGGGGCGTACCTCCGGAGAAGAAATTGTCTTATCCCTACCCAAAGGGTACCCGCCCATGGCAAAATTCAGAACTCGGGCATCATAGCTTTTGTAGCTTCCGTCTCATGCTACATTCGGTTATTGAACAAAAGCAAGATATAAATAGCTGATTTTTAGACTTCATGCTACTTTTCAGTATTACTTTTTATATTGACCAGGGTTATAACTGTTGCTACGCTTCTATGAAAAAATACTACATCTTCGCCAGCCTGTTGCTGGGAATATCCTCTTTGTCCCATGCCCAGCAGCCTGTCAGGGAATCCAAAGGTTTTTACCAGTTTCTGACCGACGATCCTAACCAGAAACCTTTTTACAGCGATCGCCAGGGTGTCATGGCCCAACAGGGAATGGTCGCTTCGGCACATCCCGAGTCGTCGCGCGTAGGGACTGCTATTCTTAAAAAGGGTGGCAATGCGGTGGATGCGGCGGTGGCGGTGCAGTTTGCACTGGCGGTGGTACATCCGTCGGCGGGCAACATCGGTGGCGGCGGATTTATGGTATTCCGGGCGGCCGATGGAAAAAGCTATACGCTGGATTTTCGGGAAAAAGCCCCGCTGAAAGGCAGCAAGGATATGTACCTCGATGCGCAGGGCAATGTGATTCCCCGGTTGAGTACGCTGGGACATCTGGCCAGCGGGGTACCTGGATCGGTTGCGGGCATGGCGGCGGCCCACGCGCGCTTCGGTAAACTACCCTGGGCCGATCTGCTGCAGCCTGCCATCGACCTGGCCCAAAAGGGCGTGATCCAGACCGACCGTGAAGCACGCGGCCTGAACGCCATCAAAGAATCCACGCAACAGGTCAATCCGGGCACTACGTACTTTCTCCGCTCCGATGGGCGCGCCTGGCAGGAAGGCGACACTCTGGTACAAAAAGACTTGGCTAAGGTACTCCGGGCCATCCAGAAAAAAGGCCGGGAAGGTTTTTATGCAGGGCGCGTAGCCCGGCAGCTCGCCAAAGAGATGAAAAAAAATAAGGGCATTATTTCAAAAAAAGATCTCAAAGAATACCAGGCCAAGTGGCGCGAGCCGATTATTGGCGATTATAAAAACTACAAGATCATCACCATGCCGCCTACATCGAGCGGCGGCGTGGCCCTCATGCAGTTGCTGCGGCTGACGGAACCCTACCCGCTTACACGTTGGGGCTGGAACACCGATTCTACCGCCCAGGTGATGATCGAGGCGGAACGCCGCGTGTATGCCGACCGCGCCAAGTTCCTCGGCGACCCCGATTTTGTGGACGTACCTGTGGACAAACTCATTAGCTACGACTATCTGAAAGAACGCTGGCAGGATTTCAGTTTCGACCAGGCTACCGATAGTAAAGCCGTGAGCGGGGGGAATCTGCCGGGTTACGAAAGCCTCGAGACGACGCACTTTTCCATTGTGGATAAAGACCGCAACGCCGTGGCCATCACCACTACGCTCAATGGGGGCTATGGGAGCAAGGTGATCGTAAAGGGCGGCGGTTTTTTCATGAACAACGAAATGGATGATTTCAGTGTGAAAGCGGGGGTACCCAACATGTTCGGACTAATAGGCAATAAAGCCAATGAGATTGCCCCTTCCAAGCGCATGTTATCTTCAATGACCCCGACCATCGTGGAAAAAGACGGCCAGCTATACATGGTGGTAGGTACCCCCGGCGGCTCGACGATTATTACGGCAGTATATCAGACCATCCTGAACGTGCTGGAACACGGCATGACGATGCAGCAGTCGGTGAATGCCCTGAAATTCCACCACCAGTGGCTACCCGACAAAACGGTTTTTGAGACGGGTGCTTTTACGGAAAACACGATCAACAAACTTCAAAACCGGGGCTACATTTTGGAACAGCAGCGCAACACCATGGGACGTATGGACTGCATTCTTGTGCTTCCCAATGGTACCCTGGAAGGGGCATCGGATCCCCGTGGGGACGATACGAGCGTAGGCTATTGAATTGATTTCGGAAAATAGCGTTCGCCACCGTGCATGAGCGCATAAAGGATTTATTCCAGTCTTTTTTCAAAAAATCGCACGCGTGTGTCACCTACATCGATATAGGTGATGGATGCATTTTCGTCGCCATATTTCTCAAAATCCGAGACGCGGCTATGTCCCACCACCTGATGAAAATTAGCGAGGTAGTTGTGTTTTGTCTCCGATTGGTCGGCCCAGATTGGCCCGCCGTAGGGGTGCCAGCCTCCACGCGACCGACCTACTTCAAACAGAATGTCACGGTATTCGCTTTCATGAATTGTATTGAGTGTTTCGGCCAAGCTATTTCCTTCGAATTTTTTCAGGGTATCAAGGTGGCGATCATACCAGCCTTGCGAAACACCCGCATGGGTGAGCAGGTACCTTCCCCGCTGCCAGGCGATTGCGAATAGGTCTATATGATCCAGAAACAGCTTACCCAGCGTTTCCTGTAAATCTGCCCGGTGGCCGGAACAGGAGTAGAGAGGGTAGTGTAGATACTGGGTGTCGTGGTTGCCGAGCAGCAGTGTAATCGTTTCGGGGCTGCTTTTTTTGAAGGCTATGATTTCCTCAAAATTCCGAAGTACCTCGTAATCGGGAATGGGTCGATGTGGATCCAGGTAATCGCCGATGAAGATGATATGGTCTGCTTCGCAATCTTTTATTTTTTTCCAGGTGCCACGACCGTGTACGTCACCGATGGCTATAATCTGCATAATTCAATGGCTTTTTGTCGCGTTTCCTGCTCTGTGGGCTAAAATAAACGGTTTTCCTGACTAATTATAGTGAAATTTGAGGTTTACAATTCACCCAACGCCCAAACCTTTCAATTTTTGAAGCATGAATCCTCCCGTACAAATCGTCGATGAAACAATCCTATCTGATAACTGGTACGTCCTTCGCAAATTCACTTTTGACTACCCCAAAAAAGACGGAACCTGGGAGCGGCAGTCGCGCGAGGCTTATGACCGGGGCAATGGGGCTACGATCCTACTGTATAATAAAGAAAAACAGACTGTGATTCTGACTCGTCAGTTTCGCCTGCCCACCTATATCAATGGAAATCCAACGGGTATGATGATCGAAGCCTGCGCGGGATTGCTGGATCGTGACAACCCGGAAGATTGTATACGCCGCGAAACGGAAGAAGAAACCGGCTACCTGCTTCGGGATGTGAAGAAGGTGTTTGAGGCCTATATGTCGCCAGGATCGGTGACAGAAATTCTGTACTTCTTCGTTGCTGAGTACAGCAAGGAGATGCAAGTCAGTGAAGGCGGCGGACATGCGGAAGAGCAGGAAAACATCGAAGTACTGGAGCTGGATTTTGAGCGGGCGCTGACGATGCTTAAAACGGGAGAAATCAAGGATGCCAAGACGATCATGCTCTTGCAGTACGCACAGATCCACAGGCTTCTGTAAAAAAAATGCTGGCAGAGATTGAACCTCTGCCAGCATGGATTTACTACGGATTCGGCTCTACGGTCGGTCCGGTCTTCTTGCCCGTAAATTTATCCATCAAGTCGCGCAGCATCTGTTCGGCATCAGGAAAATTGCCTTTCAGGGCATCGGCACCCTTTGTTTTGAGTTGCTCAAAGTATTCAGGGGCTTTGTCGACGGCACCTTCGGCTTCGTCACGCAGGTTGCTGGCCTTAGTCTTAAGATCTTCCAGCATTTTTTCTCCTTCTTCCGTTTGCAGGTACTTGTATAGGCTGGCACCGGCGGCGGCTCCCAGTACGAATGTGGCTAAGTGTTTGGCGTTCACGCTCATGGTTTCTAAGGGGTTTGGTTTGTGTAAATCCAAATGTACAAAAACTATTCCCGCTTCAGGGTACCATCCGTCACGTCATCCGACCGCCGAACTACTTAATTTCAAACACCGCCTGCATACGGTAGCTGAGTTTTATTTTCTGATAATCCAGATCGCTGTCCGGTACGGCATCGGCCGATTCCATCGCCATCATCCGCATATTGGATTTATACATGGGCTGCGGGTACGACGCTCCTTCTTCCAGTTCCCGGATTTCCAGGACGGGCCCTGCCTTTTCACCGATGGCATTCAGCAGAAAGGCCGCCTTTTCTTTGGCATTTTTCAGGGCTTCCACTTTTACCTGATTCTTAAACTCCTCCTTGCGCGAATGGTCCGCCCGGCTCATATTGGCGTACTGAATGCCCCGGCTATCTACCTTAGACAAGACGCCATCGAGTTTGTCGGCACGCTCCACTTTGAGCTGGTACTGTTTACTTTCCAGGAAAGTAGCGGGCTTTTTATTTTTATCCCACTGCTGTTGGTACCCTCCTACTCCGCTTACGGAAAGATTTTCCTTCGGCAGCCCGGCCTCGGCCACGGCCTGCACAAGTTGCTTTTCCAGGGTACTGATGAGTACCTTATCTTTTTGATTCTTTTCATCCTTGAAATACTCCCGTAATGAAACCGTGAAATACAGTTCGTCAGGCATGACCTCCATTTCGGAGAAGCCGGTCACTTCAATACGTCGGGTTTCTTTCGAGGGCATAGGGGTAGTTTGGGCCGAAGCAGGGAGAAGAGCACTCAAGCCGGCTAATAGGGCAGTGGCAAAAACAATACGTTGGTTCATGGCTAGCATATAAAAAATGGGTTTGTGATGCAATTTGGACAAGCAATGAGGGAATTTGTTTAAAAATTCCTGCCACCAAATTTCACAAACCCATTTCGGCTGACCGGTTTTGGCTATTCAGGCAGCACTTTCACCATTACGTTTTTATAATAAATCACGCTTTTGGGATCATGCCCCTGCAAAGCTACCGTCCCGTGGCTGAGCCGTTTCTGCGCGTCTTTTGGCTCAGCGGGCTCCGTATAGTCGTTGATTACCTTACCGTTTACCTTCACCGTTACGTGTTTGCCCTGTACCTCGATTTCCTCGGTGTACCATTCGCCATCCTTGGCATACACCTCCTTCACATCCTGAAACGAATACACGCTACCAGTTTTGCGCCAGTCGGTATGCGACTGGTTTACTTGAATCTCATACCCTTTGGCAGGCCAGCCGTCAGGCTGGTAGGCGGTGTGGATGAACATCCCCGAGTTAGCGCCGGGCATGGTCTTGATGTCAGCCTTGAACGCAAAATTCTTGAAGTCATGGTTACCCACGGGCCCTTCATAGAAAAGGTGCGCCCGGTCGCCCGCTACCTTGATCGTACCATCCTCAATGGTAAACGTACCCGGGCTATCAGTGGTGACTTTCCAGCCATCGAAGTTTTTACCATTGAAAATGGGTACCCAGCCTTTTTCTTTTTTCTGGGAGATTGCGGCGTCTTTGGCACAGCCGACAAAGAGGAAACTCAATGCGAGGATTCCGATGTATTTCATGAACATGATAGGTTGTATGAGTGATAAAACTGATTAAATGCAGCGTATGGGAAAAGGATACGCAGAGCGTTACTTACTTATCAGTATGAAAAGAGTAGTTGCTAAGGGCAAAAATAACGAATTACAGGACATCCACTACCACGGCAAAATTCTTTGCTCCGATAAACTTGACTGTGACATACTATTCCGGGTGATTGTGGTTTTCACCTCAAAATTCTGGTTAGTTATGTGTCCAGATACTAACAATTTCTGATGCAGAAATTAGGTCGGTTGAAATACAGCGGCAGCAACCACAGTCTGTTCGTGAAAGATAAGTACCGATCTTTTCCTTCCTAATCCTGCATCATAGTCAATTGTCCATTAGGCCCGAACTGAATAGTACCGGAAAGGTGCACTCCTTTGGCCGTTTGTGGCGAATTTATTTCAACAGTATGGGATTCTTTAATAAAGACTTCCGTCTCAGCTGCGGGAGAGGTACCATAACGCCAGGTGGCTATCTGCCCCCATGCTCCGGAATGCTGGCTTATCGGCGGCAATCCCTCTTGCTGCGTTCTGGGCAGTAAGCCTTGCGCTTCGCTCAGAAAAGCACTGCCAACCAGTGCATCGGCCCATTTCTGGGCGGCCAATATCTGTCCCAGCGGGTTGAAATGGAGGTTGTCGGTACGGCCAATATTGCTAATCTCATTCAGATTGGGTCCTTCATATATTTGGGAGTCCTCCGCAATAAGCTGCATTTGCGCGTCAAGAATATGATTGAGTGGGCCGTCTCGCCAGGCCGATTTCGCCATCATCCAAGGCAGGGTACCCTGCGACTCCTGCCGTGTTTTAGCAACCACTTGCTCAGAATAAAACTTAAATTCACTCGTCGAGCTTCCTGCATCGTTAACGCCATGTCCCGAAAGAATGCCTCGCATCCCAGTTACGGGAGCATACCGGATCAGCGTATTCCGAATATTCACGTAGGGCATGCGGATACCATATTTAATAAATCCGTGATCGAATGGAATATCATAGGCCGACTTGTAGGTCTGCTCCATGTTCGACCCGCCAAAGGCGGCACCATAAAAAAGGATGGGTACATTGAGCCGCCGGGCCAGCGAATCGCCCAACTGGCCCCAAAACCAGGCAATGGAATGAAAGGGCGCAATAGTGTCTTGCAAGTGACTGAAATTGAAGGGTAGGTAGGTGGTATCGGCAGTCTGATCGTAGTCCTTCCACATTTGCACGTTCGGGAATGTAACGCTACTCACCCGGTCGTCCAGGCTCCCCACCGAAGGGCTAGCCCCGCCCTGAGCATTGGAATGCCCCGCGATCAGGAAGACCTCCCCAATGCCCACGCGCTCCATCGTAACCGTCGGTTCTTCGGGAACGCCATTGCGTATTCCCCGTACTTCCAGATCGTACCAGCCACCTGCTCCTGATAAACTTCCTGAATAATATCCTGAGATGGGCTTCTCTTCGATGACCTGCCAGTTGGTCGTTATTCCCTGACCTGCTATTCTGGCTACCAGTCGCGCCTCCATACGGTCCAGGGTAGCGGAACACTTCCCTTTTACAAAGACAGCTGCGTTTCCGGCATTATCCTCCTGTAGAACAATCCGCTTGTAAGGGAAATCAATAGTAATCTGAGCAAAAAGGTAGTCCGGGCCGCAGATGAGGAGTAGGCAAAACAGGAAAACAATTCCTTTCCCTTTCCGGAAGGATTCAGGCTGATTCTTACGCAACATATCAACTTCACAAAGCCGAGGTGAAACAAATTTTGCGAAGTAACATAAAACTTTTAATTAAATGACTTGTGATAGGTAACTTATTTATAAATACCAATTGCTTTTATTTATAAACCTGCTCTTTCAGTAATCATATTGCTCTTTGGTTGCTCAATGACGCTTAATAAAATAGGGAAACCCAAAACTGGGTCTCCCTATCCACGCAATCCGCCATTTACTCCTTACTCATTTTACTCTTTACTTGCGACCGGGGCCAAATTTTTTGCCATGATGCATGGGCTTATCCAGGGCTTTATTGAAAGTTCCATCTGCATTGAAAAGCAGTACCACGGGTTTGCTGTCTGACACCAGCATGACGAAGTATTCACCCGCCTCATTGGTTCCGGCATGCTTGATTTCGGCTCCGGCGTAGGTAGCTGCCACATAGTCCGTGATTGATGCAGGCAAATCGACCACCGCTACCTCGGTCAGTTTAGCGTGCTGCTTGTAGTGCTTCAATTCCTCCTTGAAATTACCCGCACTGTCAAACAGAAGGCCTTTGGGGGTACCATCCGCCAGAGTCAATCCTATCACGACATTACCCGACTCGTCTGTGGCTGCAAATTTCAGCGTGGCCCCGTCGTAATTGGCACTGATGTGAGCGGTAACCGCCGCCGGAATAGCGGCCTCGGCCAATTCCATCAACCTACCCTTGCACTTCATTTTAGTCGTCGAATCGGCCTCTACCGAATAGCGGGCCGCCGATAGCGTCATAGCCTCAAATGCGGTGTCGTTTACCGGGGCAAGGCTGTCCTTTTGGCAACCCAGGATAAGCAGCCCCAGTACGGAGGCCATCATAAAAACAGTTAACTTCATAGTTTGGAAATTATAAGGTGATCTGAAGAAATATTGTGTTTTGATACCGGTTTCAGTGGACAGTACGTAAGTGGTCGAGTGAATGTGGCAATCCACCGATAAATATTATTATCATTAATATTTATCGGTGGATTGCCACGGACAGCGCCTTTGCGGCGTACTATTTTAAAAGCGCAACCCTTTACTCACCTTGCTATTCAGGAAAAATACCTCCTTCTCAGAGAACGACTTCGAGAGCGTGCTCCAAGCGTGCATCCACGGTGATAATCAGGCACAGCGGGTACTCTTTAAGCAGTACTTTGGCTATGCCAAAAGTATTAGCCTGCGCTATGCCTCTACCCGCGAAGACGCCGAGGAAGTATTGAACGAAGGATTTCTGAAAGTTTTTCAGAACTTGGGGAAATACGATCTCCAGCAACCCTTCAAACCCTGGATGCGAACCATTCTGATCAATACCGCCATTAGTTATTACCGTAAGCACGGGAAGCACCAGCGGGACACCGTCACACTGGAAGACGCCCCCTACACCCGGTTTGACGATCAGGTTTTGGAAAAAATCACAGCGGATGAAATTCTGGAACTAGTACAGCAATTGCGGCCCGTGTACCGCAACGTATTTATGATGTATGCCATCGATGGGTACAGTCACCGGGAGATTGCCGAATTGCTTGCGGTCAACGAGGCGACGGTACGTTCTCACTACGTGCGGGCCCGGACACGCCTGCAGCACTTGATTAAACAATATTATCCCGATCTGTTTCCTACGGACTGGGGGGTACAGTCTTATAAGCAAAATGAAAACTAACCGATTTGACGAAATTTTACGCCGAAAACTCGAAAGTATACAACCCGACTTTCAGGATCAGGACTGGGACGCCTGGCAAGCCTTCCGGCAGCATGCCACACCTACCTTCTGGCAAACCTACGGCCATTGGCTGGGTTATGCAGTGGCTACCGTCACTACGGCCGTCATGGTGGTGTTGTACGTCAACCAATCCAATCAGAATCAGGATTTGCTGAAAGAAATGCAGGCGCTCAAACAACAGCTTACCACCACGGACAAAAGCAGCCAAGTCCGTAGCGACTCAGCTGCTTCGGGTGGTGTTTCCCGCGGAGAAGTACCCCTTTCTTCGCCCCTACCCGATACGGTGTACGTAGTGGAGTGCAGAACCGTATACATTGAGCGTCCGCCCGGTATCGAATCCACCGAAAACGTAGAAGACGCCCGCCCCGTTGCGGACCCGGAACTTAGGAAAACACCAGACGTTTCGGAAAAGACTGGCATCGCAAAGAACCAGCGGAAGCAGGCAGACAACCCAACACCGGGTGCACCATTGCCTGCAACCGAAGAGGCGATTGTCCATACCAACCCCCGCGTTTCGGAACAGGACTACAAAACCGACCCCAAGCCAGGGGCTGCCCTTCCTACTCCGAACGGGATACGCCAGTCGGAAGACCTGACAAAACCAATCGGCAAAGTACCTTCTAAGGGTACCCTACCCGTAGGTACTGGTTTGGATTCTGAAGCTAAGCCTTCGCTAACAGCCGTGAAGAACTACGATTCAGAGCGCCTTGACCTAGGAGAAATCGTAGCCTTGCCCACTCCTGTGTATACCAAACCGGCCACGAACGTCTACCGTCGTCTGCAAGGCCGGATGCCACAGCCCGCCAGAACCGCAGCTCCCGAGCAACGCCTGGCTCAAGTGGAAAAACCAGCGCAGACCAATCAAAAAACCGAGGTACCTATTTCCATTCAAAAGGTAGAGAAAGTAGCTAAGGACGAACGGCTTCTGCCCGATTTTGGCCTGGGACTCCCCTACCGGGTGGGCGCAGGCCAGCTGTGGGAGGGACGGACGAAAGCCTTGGGGGTTTGGAATGAGGTCTTGCTTGGCAAACACTGGTCCGTGCAAGGGGGGCTGACCTTCCAGAAACTGGAAGACCAGAAATTCTATAATGATCGGATATTTCGGGAAAAAACCCACGAAGACTTCCGTAAGGAACACGCCAAACCTTTCCCTCAAAGTTTCGAGATCTTTAATATCACAATCGAAACTACTCTGTTTCAGATTCCCCTCAATCTGAACTATCGGGGCGAACTGGGCCATAATTTCGCCTATTTTGCCGGGGTAGGTACCACTCTGAACCTGCGGGCCAGGCAGGAATTATCGTTCGATTTCAGACTTCCTACCAATGATTTCGGTGAGCAAAGCGCCGAGCGCACCGTACCTTTCCCGCTTATCAACAATGTGAACCTACAGGCCGGCGTTGAAAAGCGCTGGAGTCCCATTGTACTTCAGGCAAGTCTGCTCCTCGACAACCGATTCAAGCCCCTACCCGGCCTCGATGACCGCACCGGCTTGGGGCTACAGATGAAGCTGTTATATGAGTTGGGAACGGCAAAAAAGAAATAGGAAAAAGGGGCAATTCCGGGACTGAATGGCTATTTTTGGCGGTCATTAACTGGATATACCTTGAAATTAGCCGCAATAGATATTGGTTCCAATGGTGCCCGGATGCAGATTTCGTCCGTACTGCACGACGATGGCCTGACCCGCTTCAAAAAAGTCGAGTATGTTCGGTTTCCTTTGCGTTTGGGGCATGATGTCTTCACAGAAGGGCGTATTTCCTTATTCAGTGAAGACCGCATGATGAAGCTCATGCTGGCCTACCAACTCCTGATGGAGCTGCACGAGGTGGACGATCACATGGCGCTGGCTACCTCGGCCATGCGCGAAGCGGCTAATGGCCAGGAGGTACGCGACCGGATCGAGGCCCGCACGGGTATCCACATCCAGATCATCGACGGACAGAAAGAAGCAGAATTAGTCAACAACGTTGTAGTTCAGTCCCTGGGCGCGGGCCAGTACATCCATGTGGATGTAGGTGGCGGCAGCACCGAACTGAATGTGTATCTCGACCGTATAAAACTGAAAGCCAAATCCTTTAAGCTGGGATCAGTACGGCTGCTGGAAGGTAAGGAATCAAAAAACGCCTGGACTCAGGTGCGTGACTGGATTGGCGAGAACGTGAACCATACGTTACCGATTCAGGCCGTAGGTACGGGCGGTAACATCAACAAGCTCTTCGACTTATCCTCCAAGCTCACCCAAAGTGCTGCGAGCGTGACCGAAATCGAGCGTATGAGGAATTATATTGCCAGTTTTACGCTGGAAGAGCGTATTCACAAACTGCAACTGAATCCCGACCGTGCCGATGTAATTGTCCCGGCCGGTGATATTTATCTTTCCGCCATGAAATGGGCCGGGGCCGAAATCGTCCATGTGCCCGATGTCGGCCTGAAAGACGGTATCCTGAAACTACTGCACGACCGCCTTATGCGCAAGAAAAAGTGATGCCCTGACCCAAGGTACCCCAACCCTACCAAACCTGATCGAGATCCTTGGCCGTGTAGCGGTGATTGCGCTCAGTGAAGGCTGAATCCTTATTTTCGCTTCTCAATCCGAGTGGATTCTTCCGTCCCATCCGGGACAAAACGGCAATTGGGAATAGAAACACAAAGAAGATGATGGATAGCAAGATGCGCCCGTTGATGGCACCCAGTACTTCGGCTATCTTGAACCATCCCTTCACAATTAAGTCGCCCACCACGGGAATAGCAATGCACAGAATGCCGATGGCCGCCGCCGCGTAGAGTATCCAGGGGTACCTTGCCTTGAAAATAAAATAAATGACAACCAGTCCGGTTACGATGACTAGCTGGGCTTTGGCCTTTTCGGCCTCTGTGAGTTTTTCCATTGTTATGTTTTGACGGGGTCCCCCGTGCGATGAGAGATTGAATGAATTACGGGGTCGCCGGTGCGGTGAATGTTGCTTGTCACCCTCTACACTTTTATGCTCTCAATCTCTCCTTCATTCATTCAAAATTAAAACAAAGTATAAATAAACGGAGCTACCGCCGAACCGCCACCGATTACAATCAGTACACCAATGAGCAGCAGGACAATAATCACCGGAGCAAGCCACCATTTTTTGCGCTCCCGCATAAAGGAAAATAAGTCTCTGAGAAAATCCATATCGTATTATTAGTTTTTTGGTTGATTTTTAAAGCCCCTAAGTATGAATCGGTTTTTCCCGGAATTTTACTTATTGGGTTTATAATTTTTTATCAAGTCCTACGACCAGGCTTCGTTTCGGCTTTATACGACCGGCCCATTTAAGCCCTTATTTCTATCTTTTTTCCTGCTTTCCCCTTTCTTCCATCACTCCAAAAACCCGCTCGGCCATCAGGGCATTTACGGCGGCTCCGGCATGGCCATCGTTCTTACCTACCACCCGGTCTTTATCGGCAATTTGGGCGATGCCGTCCGTAAGGGTTACTACTGTCACACCATGGGCTTTCAGATACTCTTCCACAGGTTTCGTATACTGCGCGCTTTTATCTAATTGGAACAGGAACGGCACAAAAACCGCATACATACTAGCACCCGTGCTGTCGCGGTAGGCCAGCATTTGGGATAGATCCCGGAAATGGGCGTTCAGGACGGTGGAATCGGTGTACGCTTTTTGCACAAAGTTTTCGAAGGTACTGAACGATGCGTGTGGCAATTGCCAGTACACAAAATTAGGCAAATAAAACCTTTTGACTACCGTAGCCAATGGTCCCTGTAGGTCGTTATAAGGTTCGGCGCCGGTGAGCGTAAGGCCGTTTTCGCGAGCGGCCTTTTCGATATCATTTGGAAAATACTGTAGTACGATCACATCGGGCTTGACCGGGAATTCAATCAGGCGTCTGGCTTCGTCACGCGTGTCAGAACCCGACACACCCAAATTATAGACTACGTACCGGTCCTTGCCCAGCTTACTTTCCAACTGATCCGAAAAACGATCGTCCAGATGCTCCAGACCATGCCCGGCAGCAAACGAATCGCCAATGACCAGTACGTTTGTTTTATTCGTTCCTTTTTCGATTTCCTTGTCGCGGTAGCCCTGCGCATTGACGGGCTTCCAGTACTTTTCCCACCAGATTTGCGATGCTTTGGAAAGTACTCCCTCGTGGCTCTGAGGAATATACATGAAGAAGATTTCCAGAAACACCAGTACGACCACCAAGGGTACCATCAGCGTCACAACATTGGCAACCAACCCTTTGGCCTTACTCTTAACTACGCCGTAATAAAAAATGCGCAGAATTTCGATGAGAAATAACAGCCAGAAAACCGTTTTGGTGAGGCGGATGTAAAAGCTGTCGCTCTGTGGAAAACCAGGATAATCAAAGGTGATGTGAAACTTATCGGGATAGAAAAGAAACACGAAAATCAAGGCCAAAAAGGCTAGGCGGATAATACTGGTTACGATTTTTGAAGCCATAGGTCATCAATTGTGAATGCATGAATGAGGGTTTGAAAGTCGACGGTTGAATCTCAAAATCCTAACATCCACAATCCCATCATCCACTCATTCAAAATTGTCTAGTCAAGTACGAATTCCTCCTGCCAATTGTCTTTCTCTTGCCATTCGGGTTGTTTACGCTTGTCAAACAGGTAGTTACCCACAACAAGGTAATCCATCTCAGTACGCATGAAGCAACGATAGGAATCATTGGGGGTAGACACGATGGGTTCGCCACGCACGTTGAAGCTCGTATTGACAATGACGGCATAGCCCGTCAGTTCCTTAAAAGCATTGATCAGTTCCCAGTAGCGCGGGTTGGTTTCCTTATGCACCGTTTGGATCCGCGCCGAGTAGTCAATGTGGGTAATCGAAGGTAGGTCCGACCGCTCGTAATACAGCTTGTTGCGCAGATCCATGGAATCATAACCCGCTGGCAGCGGATTTCTGCGCTCTTCGGCTACGGGATGTACCAGCAGCATATAGGGTGAAATGCCGTCGTAATCGAAATATTCGGCGCAGTTTTCGGCCAGAACCGAGGGAGCAAAGGGCCGGAACGATTCGCGGTATTTTATTTTCAGATTCAGTTTCTTCTGCATTTCGGAGTTGCGCGGATCACCCAGAATGCTACGACCACCCAGCGCACGCGGACCAAACTCCATGCGGCCCTGCACCCAGCCCACCACATTGCCTTCAGAAAGTAGTTGTGCTACCTCCTTACTCAGTTCTTTAAAATCTTCAAAGCGGGTGTAGGTGGCTCCGTATTTTTTGGCGGTCAGTTCCACATCCAGATCCGAGAAAGTCGGACCGAGATATGATCCGCGCATATTGTCATTTTTCCAGGTAATGTTCCGTTCCTGGCCGAAGAAGATGTGGTAGGCAGCCTGCGCCGCCCCCAGCGCCCCACCCGCATCACCCGCAGCGGGTTGAATAAACACATCCTTGAAAATTCCTGCTTTCTGAATTTTACCGTTCGATACACAATTGAGCGCTACGCCGCCCGCCATGCACAGGTATTCGGCACCGGTAAGGCGTTTGGCTTCGCGGCCCATACGGATTACCGCTTCTTCGGTCACACGCTGTATGGCCAGCCCCAGGTTGCAGTGCTCGGCTTCGAGGGTATCTTCAGGGTTACGCTTTTTGAAGCCGAAAAGGCGCTCCCACTCCGGCTCATTGACCATTTTCAGGCCTGTTGCGTAGTCGAAATACTTCTGATTCAACCAAACGGAACCATCTTCCTTCAACTCGATGAGTTCTTTAAGAATGATATCCATGTAGCGGTCTACGTCGGGCGAAGAGGGATTTCCATAAGGAGCAAGCCCCATTAATTTATATTCGCCAGAATTGACCCGAAAACCCAGAAAATAGGTAAAAGCAGAGTATAGAAGTCCGAGTGAATGGGGAAAACGAAGTTCTTTAAGGATGGTAATATCCTTGCCTTCGCCCAGACAAATGGACGCAGTAGCCCACTCACCTACCCCATCAATGGTCAGTATCGCAGCTTTTTCGTAGGGAGAAGGATAAAAGGCCGAAGCTGCGTGGGAGAGATGGTGTTCGGGGAAAAGAATCTTGACGGGTTTTTTCTTATCGTAGCCCAGTTTTACAAGTTCTTCGTTGATCAGGCGTTTGAGGAACATTTTTTCCTTGATCCACACGGGCATGGCCGTGATGAAGGAGCGGATGCCCTTAGGCGCAAAGGCGTAATAGGTTTCCAGCAAACGTTCGAATTTGAGCAGTGGTTTGTCGTAAAAGACGATGGCATCGAGCTGGTTGAGCGTCACGCCCCCGTACTCAAGGCAAAACTGAACTGCATTGGAAGGGAAGCCGGGATCGTGCTTTTTGCGGGTAAAGCGCTCTTCCTGCGCCGCTGCCACGATTTCTCCGTTATCAATCAGTGCCGCCGCCGAATCGTGGTAGAAGGCCGAAATTCCTAATATTTTCACCTACTTATTTAGTTTTTAACGAACAAACGTCGTGGTATTCGCCGACAAAACTAGGAATAAGAACGTTAACTTCAAATGCAGGGCCAAAACCGTAAACTAACTAAAGTCCAAAAACAACCATAGGTTCTTGTGGGGGCTTTGCTCCGGGTCTGGGTACCTGCCCAACTTCCCCAGTTCATAAACTGCCCACACCTGGATAACACGTGGCCATAAGATTGGACGTCCGTAGCTTTCAACCAAGTTATTTTTTCGAAGATTGCCTTTCTTTTTTTGAGTCCCTGATATCCGACTCCGTTCATATTTTAGCGTACTTTGGATGATGAGACAGCCACACGACCCTGTGAAAAGCCCCTTGGAAAAAGGGGTACCTGAAACCTACGAAATCAAAAAGGATACGGCCGGTTTCGCCGGATTGGAAACGGCTTTTGAGGCCTATCTTTTTCAGCGGGTGGAACACTTGGCTACCCAACGACCGGAAAACCTCATTTCGTGGGGACTCTGGAATACCGATAGCAGACGACTTGTTGCTGTTTTTCACCTTGATCACGACGGCAGTACCGCATGGTCGCTTGCTCAAGCCCCCTTGGGCGGACTGCAAGCCACATCAGATCTTCCGGCCGATTCCTTGGTTACTCTTGTGAAGGAAGTTGAACACTGGTGCATCGCACATCGGATTCAGCAACTGGTAGTCAAAAGCGCTCCCGTAGCTTACGATGAAAATCAGGCAATCCTTTTACGTTTAGTTTACCAACGCTGTTGCTTTACCGTCAGGCAAAGGCATGTGAACCACCACATTATGGTCACTTCGACCCCATTTATCGACGGAATCCATCCCTCCGAACGCCGCCGCCTGCGCAAATGCCTCCGGGCGGGCTTCACGGTGGAGCAGTGGCACAATCCCGATCCCGACCAGGTGTACACTTTTTTGTCGGAAAGCCGCCAACGGCAAGGGTACCCCCTTTCCTTGGATATTGCCCAGCTTCGTCGGCTCCTGATCCGGCTACCCGAACAGGCACTGGTGTTTGTCGTGAAAGATGGCATTCAGATCATCAGCCTGACCGTAAGCATTTGGGTCAATTCGAGAATCCTGTACAATTTCTGCCCGGCCGATAACCTCGACTACCGTACATATAGTCCCATGGTTTTGCTTAATAGCTTTCTCTATAAATACGCCCAAAGTTCGGGCATCGAACTGATTGATCTGGGGGTGTCACTGGACCACCTGGGACACGAGAAAGCTTCACTGATGCGGTTCAAGGAAAACCTAGGAGCAGAAAAATCGGAGAAGGTGACGTATGAGAAGATTTTCATCTGACTTTTGCGGTTACTCATACTAATGCAAAAACCTACCGAAACAATAATTTCAGGAGCGCTGATAATACATTAGTTTTGTTGAAACAATCTCTCTTAGCCCGATCGTTTTGAAATCCGTATTTTATTCATTGCTATTCCTTTTCTTCTGTCCAGACCCGACCAACGCGCAAGTTGATCTGAACAAAGGCCTGATCGGCTGCTACCCCTTTGCGGGCAATGCCAATGATCTCAGCCCCAGCCAGAATCATGGCAAAGTGACGGGTGCGGTACTGACCGAAGACCGTTTTGGTGCAAAGAATAGTGCGTATTATTTTGATGGCGTGGATGATTTTATCGAGATAAATTCTAAAATTTTATTACTAAACACATTCAGCTATTCCCTGTGGGTGTCGCCGGAGAGTTTGCCGGCGATAGGGATCGCTTTCTTTCTCATTTCAGTAGGGAGCGATTATGGTGACCAGCATATTTTATTGGGAAATCAATACACCAATGGGTACCATAATGCCTTTTCGCATGGATCTTATCAAGGAGTTGCCCAAAATGTAAGATGTACCAACGACCAAGTGCCACAAACACAAAGGTGGTATCATCTGGTTCTAACTAAGGATGACGACAATTACTATATGTACCTGGACGGAAAATTGATTTGCTCTAATCCCGTGATTGGAAAGAAGGCCTTTTATGGTACCACTACGCCCAAGGCAATCATAGGGGCTAGAAATAACTATGGGCAAGCGTCAAATGCAAAAATTGATGACGTTCACCTGTATGACCGGGCCTTAAGCGAGTCGGAGGTGCTGGAACTTTTCAAAGGCAATACCCCCACCAACCCGGTTGAGTTAACAATCAGCAATTCCAACCCATGTGCGGGCGAAACCATAGTTGCTTCCGCGAATATTGGAACCAATGCCATTCTAAAATGGCGAGTTGATTCCGCTTTTATCCAATCAGAATCAGCTCGTTCCGTAACTGTGTCATTACCAGACCAAACAACGGATTATGAGATTTCCATCAAAGCAGATATAATCCCTGACAGTACTGTATGTTTTCCAGAAAAGCCTCAGTCCATAAGTAAGACTATTCTCATCAAGTATTGCCCTCCCCCACCCACTACCGAGCCCACTAAACTGCTTATACCCTCGGCTTTCACTCCTAATGATGATGGGCATAATGATGAATTAAAAATTTATAATTGGGAAGCTATTAACGGCTTTGAAATTTACATTTATGATCGGTGGGGAGAAGTAATATTTTACTCAAAAGGCTATGAAAAACCCTGGAATGGTAGATACAAAGAGAAAGCTGTTCCTTCAGGTATATACCTGATCAAGGTGTTTTCCAATAAAAAACAAATAAATTCCGCTACCGTCACCATTATTAATTAACCGGTAATCAGCTCAAAATAAAAACACCTACCTACTGCTACCTTTAACAATGAAATTAAAAACAATACAAACTATCTTAAAGCATCCTCTAAATATCAATAACAAGCTATCAGCCCTTACTACTTTCTTCCGAAGAGGAATAGCCACGAGAATCCATTCTTATCCAATGGTTTATCCGTTCATTGAAAATACCTTTTTAGTTATCGAAAAAGGAATGTCAAGCGCAGAATTACAAGTATATACGGGCCTGTACGATACGAACGAAATGCTCTTTATTATGCATTTTTTGCGCCAGGAGGATATGTTCGTTGACGTAGGGGCCAACATCGGGGCTTATACCGTTTTGGCATCGGGTGTGGCAGGTTCAAAATCAATCGCTTTTGAACCAATCCCGTCGACTTTTGCTAATTTGGCAAGGAATACCAACTACAATAATCTTCAGGAAAAAACAAGGTTGATAAACTGCGGAGTTGGCGATAAAGAGGGAAATATTACTTTCACAAATTCACTGGATGCAATAAATCATGTGATCCAGGAAGAAAACTACACAGGCAGTACCATCAGTGTTCCTGTGGATTCACTTGACAATATGTTGTCAGGGATTCCTGTCCAAGTTATAAAAATCGATGTGGAGGGCTATGAAGCTAACGTAATTAATGGGGCTACTCGATTATTAAAAAACCCCGAATTGAAAGTCATTATTATGGAAACCAACGGATTAACCAATCAATATGAATTTGGCCAGAATTACCTGCATGACAAAATCCTAAAGCTTGGCTTTACCCCTTACGCTTATGATCCATATCAAAGAAAACTCACACGCATAACCAATACAAATCCTGAAAACACAATTTACATCCGGGATATTGACTATGTGACACTAAGGGTAAACGAAGGCCGCAAAATTCGTGTTAGAAATAATTTGATTTAATATTTTTTTGTTACCCTTGCCCAAACTCCCTCCACCAGCCCGTTAATTTCTTCCGAAACGCGCGCCCAGACGATAAAAGCCGCGAAAATTGCTAGTAAACCGGCCGATCGCAGTACCAGCACCAGCATGGCCGAAACGATGGTTTTCGGGTAGTCGGGCACTAAAAAAGTTAGCGCATACAAAAATAGCAGCATCAGCGCAACCTGTACCGTTTTGCCCGTGAAGGGAAGTACCCTGAACTTGATGTACACAAACGACATACGGGAGATTGAGTAGACCAGGGTAGTGAGGGCCGTGGCGATCGCAGCACCGGTAAACCCATAGAGCGGGATCAACCACAAATTCAGGGAAAAACCCAGGATGGCCGAGCAGATAATGAACAGCGTGGCGAACCGGAAGTACTTCGAGTACAGGATAATTTCGGTGTTGAGCCCGGTGGCAATGTCGAAAACTTTGACTAAAGCGATAAAAAGTACCACGAACTTACCTTCGCCGTAGGTTTCGCCTTTGGGAATGAGGAAGAAAATCTCGTCGATACTGGCCCAGATCAACAAAAAGAAAAGTCCTCCCGCAATCAACTGGTTCAGAGCCGACTTGCGGTTCATGAGCTGAACGTGAGCCAGATCGTTTTTCAGCAGTGCACCCGAAATCAGCGGAATGGAAATCTGGGCAATGGCCTTGCGGGGAATCTCGATGACGCCCGCGATGTAGGTGGCGATGATGAATATGCCGGTACTGACCAGCCCGCGCTCACCCGCCAGCATAGAGCGGTCAATGAATAGCATCAGGTTGACCCCAATTCCCCCCAACAGGGTAAAGCCACCGTAACCCAGCATCTGCAGGAGCAACGGGTTGGTGAGGATACGGCGATCAGGTAACCGCCAGTACCACTTGCCCAAGTGCCGGATATACACAAACAGGAATACAATGGCCAGTCCGTAGGAGGCTACCATCAGGTATAGCAACAGGTCGAAACTAATCCACCCAATGCCGAAAACGAGGATTAGTACCACATTGGCCAGCCGGAGGTACACTTCCCGGATGAAGTTTGGGATGGCGATCCGGGAATTATTGCGGCAATAGGCATCCAGCACCGAAATATAAATCCAGAATGCCGTGAGGGGTATAACCAATAAATAATACTGCAGAATCAGGGGCGATTGCTCGACGTAATAGGCCCGGATGGCATCGGCGCAGGCTAGGTAAATGACTGCAAACAACAGCGCTCCCACAAAAGGTAACAGCAGCAGAAAGGGCAGGATGCCGTGGTGCTTCTCTTCATCATCACGGAAAAGACCGAAAAACTTGTCGGCAATGAAGGGGGTACCCAGGTGCGCGAAGGCCGAAAACATCAGGCTGTTCTCGAACAGAAGCCGCGAAAGCGCCAGCTGTTCCACCGACAGGAATTTGGTGGACACGTACATCTGGTTGATGATGCCGATGCCCACCCCAATGTACGACCCCAAACCAGCCTTAAGACTCTGACGGACTACGATTCCCAAATTTATTCAGTTGACAGTTGACAGTTGACGGTTGACAGTGGGGACACTGCGTAGTACGTCAATGATGTCAAGGTGATTTTAGGGTAAAAACTTATATATTTTGTGAACGTTCGATGTTTGACATTCAAGCGCCGGGTACCGAAAGTCAAACGTCTTATTGATCGTACTTTTCCTGCAACGTGGCTGCTATGCGTTCGGCGGCGTGGCCGTCCCAAAGGGGCGGGATGGTACCCTGTTTGGCCTGACCGGCCAAGATGCTTTGCACCAGATCGTTGACCGAGGCAGGGTCGAGGTCACTGAGCAAATAGTTGGTACCTAGCTCCACCGTCACGGGCCGCTCGGTGCTGGCCCGGAAAGTGATGCAGGGTACCTGCAGGTAGGTAGTTTCTTCCTGGATTCCACCCGAATCGGTAATGATCAATTCCGCGTGCGTCATCAGATTGAGAAATTCAAGGTACCCCTGCGGTTCCAGTATCGTGATATTCGGCAGCGATTGCAGTTCGTCCAGTAGCCCGAAGCGTTCCATGTTATTGAGTGTGCGCGGATGCACCGGGAACACTACCGGCCGGAGCGCAGCGGTGTTTTTGACGATTTCGAGAATCGACCGCAGACCGGCCTCCACATCCACATTGCTGGGCCGGTGCATGGTCATGAGCACGTATTGTTTTGAGGTAAGTCCCAAGGTAGCTGGTAGGTCGAGTTGTTCGGCTTTCCGGCGGTAATAGGCCAGGGAATCGATCATGACGTTGCCCACAAAATGCACTTTCTCCGTAGGTACTCCCTCTTTTTCAAGATTGTCCAGGCCGGCCTGCTCAGTCACGAACAGGTCATTGGAAATACTGTCGGTCAGGATGCGGTTGATTTCCTCGGGCATCCGGCGGTCGCCACTGCGTAAGCCAGCTTCCACGTGCACCAGCGGCACGTGCTCCTTCACAGCTACCAGGGCACAGGCGATGGTGGAATTGACATCACCCACCACCAGCACCACATCCGGTTTTTCAGCGGCCAGAATCGGCTCAAATTCCAGCATGATTTTCGCGGTCTGCTGGGTGTGGGTACCTCCGCCGATCCCCAGAAAATAATCGGGTTGGGGTAGCTCCAGCTGGTTGAAAAACACGTCGGACATTTTTGCGTCGTAGTGCTGTCCGGTATGAACGATTTTGGATTCGATGCACGCTTGGACGAAGGCGCGGTGCAGCGGTGCCACCTTCATGAAGTTGGGGCGGGCGCCCACAATGCTCAATATTTTCAAGGAAGTAATTTCTTTTTTTGGCAAAAGTAGTGAATGCCGGGGAAAGGTAGGGTACCTGGTTAGGATTGTGCTGTGTTCAATTGGAACAGTAGGGTAATCGACGGGCTGGAAGCCCGTACCACAAGTTCATTGGCGCATCACATAGTCGAACGCGGCCTGGTACTCGCGGATTACGCTATGGATGTTGATTTCTTCTTCGATAATTTTCAGTGAATTAGCCCCAAAGCGCGCCACTTTTTCAGGATCGGCCAGTAATTTCCTCAGGGCTTCGTTCAGGGTACCCTGATCCCCGTTTTCGAAGTAATAGCCGTTGTAGCCTTCGCGTACCAGCCGGCGCTCGGTGCCGTCGGCCTCGGTGCAGACGACCGGTTTGGCGAAGCACATGGCGTCATTGATCGAAAGTCCACCCATGCCGCCCAGCACGTATGCTGTCGAAGCCAGCAAGTACCTACCCAGCGTCAGCGGGTCGTACACTCCGCCCACAAAATTGACCTGCGTGGATACGCCCAGTGACGTAGCCAATTCTTTCAGGTTTTCCTCTTCCGGCCCAAAGCCGATCACTACCAATTCGAGACCGAGAAATTCGGATTGCAGGTCTTTCACCGCCTGAATCAGCATATCCACTCGCTTCCATTTGACGAGTCGCCCCACGTGAATCAACCGATGCAGATTGTGAGGTAGGAGCGGCGGCAAAGTCAGCGCTTCGCGGTAGCTCGCCAGCAACGTATCGGTATCGGGCGAGTTGGCCGCGATGAAAATTTTCTCCTGAGGTACCCCATAGCTACCCGTAATAAGCCGGGCTTCGTCGAAATAGTTGATGTGGGCGTCGGCTAGGGGTAGGTACAATCTTTTCAGGAAAGTAGCTATGCCGAAGGGCAGGTACCCTCGCCAGGTGCGGGCAGTGGGACCGCCCTCGGTCTGGTTTTTGCCCGAAAAATAGTATTCGCGGCTCTTGCCCCAGTAGGGTACATTGAAAGGAATATCGCGGCAAATCAGCCGGGTTTTCAGTTTTTTAAATTGGAAATAAAAAAACGGGTTGAGCACGAAATGCAGGAAATAGGGCCAGGCCGACATGACCACAATATCGGGCTTCATTTCCTGTAAGGTAGGGATGAGATTCTCTAAAAACGGCTTTCCGTACCAGGCCGTGTATTCGGGGAGTTCCACCAGACCAAATTGCGCTCCGCGCGTATCCTCCTTCACGCCCGATCCGATGGTCTTACTTTTCTGCTGCGGCTTGATCAGCACCACCTCGTGGCCGGTTTCGGAAACCATTTTATTGAGTACCAGCGTGAAGTAGTGAGGCAAGCCCACCATGATGAAGCAAATGCGCATTTTTTTAGCTGATAGCTAATGGCTGATAGCCATTGGCTTTTTATTGTTTTTCATTGGAGTAAGAAGTGCATTCATTTACAGCCGGGCGTCCACGGATTCTTTGGGCAGGGTAGCTTTCAAATCAAAAATTACGGAGTTGGCTTCGGTAAAATCGGCGAAATCGAGCGCTTTGAATTCATTATGGGCTACGGCCAGCACCACCGCTTCGTAGGTACCCGCAATGGCACCCGTCAATTGAATCCCGTATTCTTCGGCCACCTCGCCCGCCGAAGCCCAGGGATCATATACATCCACCCGCATGCCAAAATCAGTAAGTTCATTGTACACGTCCACCACTCGGGTGTTACGAATGTCGGGACAATTTTCCTTAAAGGTAATCCCTAGGATCAACACCCGGCTTCCTTCGATCCGGTGGCCTTTTTTAATCAACAACTTCACCAGTTTGTTCGCCACAAAAATGCCCATGTGGTCGTTGACGCGCCGTCCCGACAGAATCACCTGCGGGTAGTACCCCAGCGATTCGGCCTTGTAGGCCAGGTAGTAAGGATCGACCCCGATGCAGTGCCCACCCACCAGGCCGGGCTTGTATTTCAGAAAATTCCACTTGGTACCGGCTGCTTCGAGAACTTCCGTAGTGTCGATGCCCATGCGATCGAAGATAAGCGCCAGTTCGTTGACGAAGGAAATATTTACGTCGCGCTGGGCGTTTTCGATGGCTTTCGAGGCCTCCGCCACCCGGATACTGGGAGCCAGATGGGTACCTGCTTCGATAATGGAATCATAAAGCTGATCCACAAACTCCGCGACTTCGGGCGTTGAGCCTGACGTGACTTTTTTGATTTTGGTCAGCGTATTTACTTTGTCACCGGGATTGATGCGCTCGGGCGAGTAGCCGCAGAAAAAATCCACGTTATAAGTCAAACCACTGGCTTTTTCAAGTACCGGTACGCAGTCCTCCTCGGTGCAACCGGGGTACACCGTCGATTCATAAATCACGATATTGCCCCGCTTCAACACTGCCCCTACCGTCCGGCTGGCGGCCAGCAGAGGTACTAGGTCCGGCTTTTTGTAGCTGTCGATGGGGGTAGGTACAGTCACAATGAACACGTTGCAGGTTTTTAAATCCTCCGGATCATAGGAATACCGCAGCGATTGGGCGGCTTCTAGGCGACTGGTTTCTAGTTCCTGCGTCCGGTCCAGGTGGTTACGGAGTTCACTGATTCGGGACTCATTGATATCAAAACCCAACACCGGGTATAATTGACTAAACTCGACCGCCAGCGGCAGGCCGACGTACCCCAGGCCGATCACGGCAATATTCAAAGCGTTTTTTTCGGGCATCAGATACAGATTGAAACCAAGGCGCAAAGCTATTCATTTTAGCCGTTTCCTGAAAATCACCGTCAGGCCGAGCGCTATACTCCCGAGTTTTACAAGGTACCCACCAAAAAGCAGCGCAATGCCCGTATCTTTGGCGCTCACCAGCAGAGACCCCGTTTATCATTCGTATCTTCCTACTATGTTCTGGCTACGACAACTTTTAAAGGAACCCTACAACGCCCTACGCACCCCCCGCGACCGCGATTTCATTCGCCTGCTGTGGCATTATGGCGACCGCCCGCGCCACGTGCTCACCGAGGTAAAGTTCGGTAGATACCGGCTGCGGGTACCGGATACGATGTCGTTCCTGTTCCAGCATCAGGAGATTTTTGCCGATGAATACTACCTTTTTTCCACCACCCAAAAACAGCCGGTGATTCTGGACTGTGGCTCCAATGTGGGCATGAGCGTTCTGTACTTTAAGGAAAGGTACCCTCAGGCGCGCATTACGGCTTTTGAAGCCGAGGCCAACATTGCGGCTTTGCTCAAAGAAAACCTTCGGACCAATGGCATCGACGATGTACAGGTCATTGATAAAGCCGTGTGGATCAATGGCGATGGCGTCGAGTTCGGGAGTGAAGCCGCCGATTCTTCGTCCATGTATTCCCATTCCGAAAAGAAAAAGGTACCCTCGGTGCGGCTGCGCGACTACCTGCTGGCCGAAGAGCGCATTGATTTCCTGAAGATCGACATCGAAGGCGCCGAAACCGAGGTACTCGCTGACTGCCACGACGCGCTAAGTCACGTGCAGAATCTGTTCGTGGAGTTCCACTCCTATCCCGGTCATCCGCAAGCGCTGGCCAGCGTGGTCCGGGTATTTGAAGAAAACGGCTTTCGCTACTACCTGGACACCAACCAGCACCGCAAGCGGCCCTTTGTCAACCACCGCTACCGCAACAATGACGTGATGGATCTGCAGCTCAATATTTTCGGCTGGCGCGAAACAAAATAGGCACCTACCTACCTGCGTAAGGATTGGGCGGAAATACGTGAAAGGCAAAGCCCTCTTTTTTCATCGCGACCTGTACGTTTTCAGAAGGCATTTTCTTAAAAATCACCGCGCAAAGTACCTGTGAAGGCATCAGCGAGGCTTTGACCAGAAAATCATGCAGGGCTAGTTTGCGTTTGATTTTGCGGAAAGCGGGCGAAGAATCGTCGGCTTTTTCACTGCCAGTGGCGGTGTTGTAATAATTGTTATTAATCCCCTTGAAAGCTACGGCGGGCAGGCCGATGCCGTTGGCCAGTTTGTCCATTTCGCGTTCCGACAACTTGAATACGTAGTTACCTACCTCTTCGAACGAATAGCGGTTTTTCCAATATTTCTGCAGCGTGGTCGTATTGCGCCGGTCCAGCAGATTACGCATGGCCAGCAGCAGGGGCATTTTGGCGATGGGATCGTGGGGTTCCACCAGAATCACCGCTTCGCGGGCCACACGGATCATCTCATAGACGGCCAGGTAGGGCCGGGGAAAATGGTGGTAGGCTTCCTTGCAAAAAACATAATCGAAACTATCGTCGGCAAAACTCAGTTTCTCGGCATTTTCGACCGAGTATTTATCCAGAATGCCATGCGATTTCGAGAGGGGCAGAAAGGTATCGGCAATATCCGTGGCCGTCACGTCCAAGCCTTTCTCGTAAAAGTAGTTGGCATCAAAACCGTAGCCATCGCCCACAGTGAGCCAGGTTTTGCTTTCCTGGGTAAAAGGCTGAGCCAGATTGAGTAGCCGCTGGTGAATCCAGTGATTGATCGTGTGCTCCTCCCGGTCGCGCATCCACCGTTCAATGGCCCCCTGCCGGGCTTCTTGCGTGGCGTATTTTACTTCAAACCAGCCCGAGTGGGCTTCATGGCTTTTTTTTTCGGTGGACATGCTTTTGGGACTTAGGGTAGGCACTTTTCGGCAAATAGCTTTACTAATAGGGCAAGTTTCGCTACCAAATTTGATTTGTTAAGATTCGGGCAAATATACAGCAGCATTCGGTGATATTGGATGATCCGCGTTTTGGATCATCCCGTGTAAAACGTTTTTTTCTGCCTGAGCGTGGCTGCTCATTTCCAAAAATTGAATCGGGCTTTAGATAGGTAGAAAAAGAACAAAATGCACCGAATCCGGACCAAAGAATTTTGAACTAAGTATCTTGCGGCATGATTCTCCACCTCAGCACATTTCAGTGGGAAGGCGGGGCCGCCGTGGCCGCTTCGCGCCTCAATCAGGCCCTGCGCAACCACCATGTCGACTCGCATCTGCTGGTACACCGCGCGCAAAAACCCGGCCCCGGCGTGACCGCCTGGGCCACTTCCGACTGGGAGCAAAAAGTGTTCTGGGCCCGGTTTGCGGCCGAGCGGCTCGCCTTTTTGCCTTATGAAAAAGACAAAAGTGTGCGCTTTGCTTTTTCACCGGCAGCCGTTGGGGTACCCCTTGAAAAGCACCCGATGGTGCAGCAGGCCGACGTCATCAACCTGCACTGGATCAATTTCGGTTTTCTGTCGCTGGCGGGTCTGGAACGGCTGTTCGCGCTGGGCAAACCCATCGTCTGGACAATGCACGACATGTGGGCCTTCACGGGCGGCTGCCATTACAGCCGGGGATGCGAGCATTTCCGCTCGCACTGTGGCCATTGTCCCTACCTGGCCCGGCCCGGTACCTACGATCTTTCATTTGAGATATTTGAACAAAAAAAGAGTCTCTTTGAGCGTACCTCCGTCACCTTTGTTTCGCCTAGCCAATGGCTGGCCGGGCTTACCCAACAAGCCGCGCTGACCTCTCGTTTTGCCTGCCACCGCATACCCAACCCCATCGATACCACGCAGTTTGCGCCTTTGCCCAAAACCGACCTGCGCCAGAAAATGGGCCTACCAACCGACAAACGGCTTATTCTTTTTACCGGAGCCAATACCCAGGACTACCGGAAAGGGTACCCGTATTTCAAGGAAGCAGTGAACCAGTTGAAGGTACCCCAGGCGAGCACGGAAATATTGGTTTTTGGCAAGTCGACCCCCGGGGCCTACCTTGACCTTAACCTGCCCATTCACGATTTAGGCAAGCTTTCGGATCTGTCGCAGATCGCCGGGGCCTACGCTGCCGCCGATGTGATGGTGGTACCTTCTCTGGAAGACAACCTGCCCAATACTATCCTGGAAGCCATGGCTTGTGGTACCCCCGTGGTGGGCTTCGAAATCGGCGGCATCCCCGACATGATCGACCACCGCACCAATGGTTTCGTAGCCAAATACCGTTCGGCGGAGTCGCTGGCGCAGGGCATTGCGTGGGTACTCGATAACGACCGGGAGGGAGCGGTTTCGAACCAAGCGCGTCAGAAAGTGCTCAGTACCTATACCGAACAGGTAGTGGCCCGCCAATACAACGAGTTATACCAGTCCCTGCTTTGACCATGCCTCAGCTTACGATCATCACGATTACCTATAATGCCGAAAAATATCTGGGAAGAACGCTCCAAAGCGTTGCCACCGCGGCCCGGCTGGTACCCGGTGTAGCCGATAGCATCGAGTATATTTTAGTAGACGGGGCCTCCACAGATGCCACCCTCCAAATCGCCGAACGATACAGTCTTATCCTTAGCCGCATCATGTCGGAACCCGACCACGGGCTGTACGACGCTATGAACAAAGGCCTGAGCCTGGCTACCGGTGAGTACGTGTGGTTTCTGAATGCGGGCGATGAAATACACGACGGCCAGGTACTATCGCGACTTTTCCACGCTTTCGAAAGCCAGGCCGATGTGTATTACAGCGACGCACTATTTGTTGGAAAAAACGGCGAGTCCGTCGGCCTGCGTAGTGAGGTTACGCCCCATAGCCTCCCGAAAAAAATACATTGGCGTGATTTTGCCCTGGGAATGAAAATATCCCATCAGGCATTCATCGTGCGGCGGGAAATCGCCCCGCCCTACGACATTACCAACCTGAGCGCCGACATTGACTGGGAAATCGAATGCCTCAAAAGGTCAAAAAAAACGGAGTACCTACCCTTTATACTGTGCCGGTACCTGGTGGGAGGCCTCTCCACCCAGCAGCATCGACGTTCCCTTTTGGATCGATTCAAGGTACTCCGCAAGCATTTCGGCTTGCTGCCTACACTGTGGAACCACGCCCGCATCGGGTGGCGGGGGGTGCGATTTGTCGCAACGAAGAAAAAATCACGAGTGAATACGTGATAGAATGTTTGATCTATTCACTCATTCACTATTTAAAGAATTAACGATTCATCAGGCATCCCACGGCTTCGGTCTGTTTTTTCAAAATAGGGTACCTTCCCTTGATCGCCACCAGGGCATCCTGTAAATAGTGTTCGGTGGGTTCCGGGCGGTTTTTGCCCAGGGCATAGTACCAATTGTCGATGGCTCCCCGGTATAGTACCTCCCCGCGGGCGTCTGTCACCACCACTTCGGGCGTAACCGTAGCCCCCCAGCGCTTGGCCAGCGCGTAATCGTGGTCGATTTCTCCCGCAAAAGGCAGGTCGTAAGCCTGGTGGAAGCGTTTGATTTCGCGCTTTTTTATGACCGGCGAATCATATATTCCCCGGAAAACTACCTCCTCGGAAGCATATTGCGCGTGCAGTGTCCGCAAGGTACGGGTGTAGGACTGACAAATGGGGCATTCGGGATCGAGGAAAACCCAGACAGTGTACTGATTTTCGAGTACCGGGCCGGCTGCCTTCGGATCAGAATAGTACAAGTCGGCAGGACCGCCGGAAAAAACACTCAGAAAAAAAATAAGCAGGAATTTCAAAATACAAAAATCTAAATAGACTAAGAATTACAAAAATTACAGAATACTATTGGGCGAACCTCCAATTAAATAAAACTTTTGTTGGAATTCGAGTGTTTTACCTCTTATTTCACGATCCTATTCTTTATTAGATACCAATTTTTGAATTAATCTACTATTTAATTGAACGCCGTAATTAAATCTGAATAATAATTACCGACTTCCACATAGCCGGTAAGGCTTTTCAAATAATAGGTCTTGTTTCTAACCCTGTTTTTCAGAAAATTGGTTTCTTTTAAATTGAGGATTGCGTTTGGGGGTCAAGCTGACTAAGGCGTTGTGCTTCAAGGACTGCCCATAAATTACAAAAGTAAGTTGAATATAACGATCTAATTTTTAATTGTTTATTACAAATCAGTATCTAAATTCAGTAACCATTTATGAAAAAAACAACTTTACTCTTTCTCTTCTGCTCCCTGCTTTCCCTATCGGCAGTGGTGGCGCAGGAAATTACCGTCACGGGCAAGGTGACAGCCGCTGAAGATAACTCGGTGCTGCCCGGCGTAAGTGTGCAGGTGCAGGGTACCCAGCGCGGCACTCAGAGCGACGCGTCAGGCAATTACTCGATCAGTACCTCTCCAAACGCGGTGTTGATATTCAGCTTCGTAGGCCTGGTTCCGCAGGAAATATCCGTGGGCAACCGCAGTCAGATCGACGTGCAGCTCTCGGCAGACACCCGTTCGTTGAGCGAGGTAGTGGTAACGGGCTATGGTACCCAATCCAAGCGTAACCTTACGGGTAACATTGCCAAGGTGAGCGGCGCTGAAATCGCCAACACGCCTGTGACCACTTTCGAGCAGGCCCTGCAAGGCCGCGCTGCCGGCGTACAGATCACTTCACTCAATGGCAAACTCGGCCAGGGTATACAAATGCGCATCCGGGGCTCATCGTCGGTGACGGCCAGCAACGAACCGCTGTACGTATTGGACGGTATTCCATTGACCACGAAGGACCAGGGTACCAGCTCTGCTCCCCAGAATCCCCTTGCGGACATCAACTTCAATGACATCGAGTCCATCGACATTCTGAAAGATGCTTCGGCAGCGGCTATCTATGGGGCCCGGGCATCCAATGGTGTGGTGCTGATTACGACGAAAAAAGGAAAATCCGGTAAAACGAAATTCAGCGTGGGCTACCAGATGGGAAGCAGCAAACCTACCCACCTGCGCGACTGGCTCAATACTGCACAGTACGTAGAATTGTTCTCGGAAGCCGTTCAGAACGAAATCGATGCGGGCAACCTACCTGCTTCCTACCTGACGGGAAGCACCTACAGCCGCTTCGACCGTTATGCAGCGGGCGATCGGGCGGGCTGGCAAACCGGCAAATTCGATACGGATTGGCAGGCCGAAGCTTTTCAGAAAGCGCCCATGGGTCAGTTTGACATCAGTGCCAGCGGCGGCGACGCCAAAACGCGGTTCTTTGTGTCGGCACAGTACCTCGACCAGAAAGGAATTTTGATCAAAAACTCCTTCAAACGCCTCAGCGGCCGCGTCAACCTCGACCACAAGGCGACCGACAGGCTGACGTTGGGCGTCAATGTGAATCTGGCGCGTACGGTCAACGGTCGTCTGTCGAACGATAACGCTTTTTCGACGCCCCTTCAAATCATCGCCCTACCGCCCATCACCCCGGTGATCGATCCTCGTACCAACGAACTGAGCGGCAACTACACCCTTTACTACAACCCACTGCTCAACCGGGATTTTTCTTCCAATGTGTCTACTTCCTACCGTATCATCGGCAATATTTTTGCGGAGTATAAATTCACCAATTGGCTCAAATTCCGCAGTGAGCTGGGAACCGACATTTACAATCTGAACGAGGATCAGTACTTCGGCAAGGAAACCTCACGCAATACGGGCGCTCCCAACGGACAAGGATTCAGTTCATGGGCGCAAATCACGAACTATACCACCAACAATTTTTTTACGCTGGGAGAGACTTTCGCCGACAAGCATGACGTGGACTTGATTGTGGGGATGACCTTTCAGAAGTCGGAGGCTTCCTACAATTCGGTGACGGGACAGGAATTCCCCTCCAATGCCTATCGGAAAGTCATCTCGGCAGCCAACATTACGGCGGGTAGCTCTTCGGGCAGTAATTTTAGCTTTTTGTCCTACTTTGGCCGCGCCAACTACCGCTTTCTTAACAAGTACCTCCTGTCGTTGAGTGGCCGGGTAGACGGTTCTTCGCGTTTCGGGGCTAATAATCGCTACGGCTTTTTTCCGGCAGCTTCGGTGGGCTGGGTCATTTCCGATGAGACGTTCTTGCAGGATATTCCGTCGCTCAGTCTGCTTAAGCTACGCGCAAGTTACGGCCTGACAGGCAACGCCGAGATTGGCAACTTTGATTCATACGGACTGTACCGCGGCGACGCCGGGTATGCAGGGGTACCCGGACAGAGGCCCGAGCAAATCGAGAATCCCGACCTGCGCTGGGAACAAACCACTCAGGCCGATATAGGACTTGAGTTCGGGTTCTTCGCAGGCCGCTTGTCGGGCGAGGTGGATTATTACGTCAAAAACACCCATGACCTGCTGCTGAACATCAACGTACCGGGTACCTCCGGCTTCCGTTCGCAGCTGCGCAACATCGGTGATCTTGAAAACAAAGGCTGGGAGTTTGTCCTGCGTTCGGACAACACCACGGGCGCTTTCAAGTGGAGTACCTCGCTCAACCTGGCGGCCAATCGCAACAAAATCCTGAACCTGGACGGCCAGGTGATCGAAGGCGGCTACATCAACCGCGCAGTCGAAGGCCAGCCCATCGGTTCATTCTATTCCATCGAGTACGCCGGGGTGGATCCCGCCAACGGTGACGCGCTGTACTATGTCAATTCGGAGCGTCCTGATGGTTCGCTGGACCGCAACACCACCAATAATCCCAACGAGGCCCAGCGCGTCGTGATCGGAAACCCAAATCCCAAGCTGGTGGGCGGGATTAGCAACAACTTCTCCTACAAGGGCCTCGAATTCAACATATTGTTCCAGGGACAAGCCGGTAACGACATTTATAATGGTGGTGGCAAGTTCCAATCCGCTAATGGCGACTTCTTCGATAACCAAACCGTGGATCAGCTGGACCGCTGGCAGAAACCCGGCGACATCACCAACGTACCCCAGGCCCGGCTTTTCGGAGCTAATGGAACGGCGGAATCATCGCGTTATTTGCAGAAAGGCGATTACCTGCGCCTAAAGAACGCCACGCTGTCATATACTCTACCGGTTTCGCTGACCAGCCGTGCCAAACTGGATCGGGTACGGCTGTACGTCACGGGACAGAACCTGCTGACTTTCACCAAGTACACGGGCTGGGACCCGGAAGTCAATGCTGACTACCTGGCGGGTAACATTGGTTTGGGTAATGATTTTTACTCCGCCCCCCAGGCCAAAACGATCATCGTAGGTCTCAACCTGGGCTTTTAAATCAAGGGAAATTGACGGTTGACAGTGGATTGTTTTTCTGCATCCTAAGAAGATACTTTCCACTACTCCATCGCATAATTCATATCTACTATCTCATAGCTAAAAACGACTTATGAATCCTCTATTTAAAAATATACTTCCCTACGCATTTTCGGGCGGTCTGTTGCTGCTGAGTGGCTGTGCGGGGCAACTCGATGTAAAACCTGTCAATACCATCGATGCGGGTGCCGCGGTGGCTACCTCCGGTGATGTGGAAGCCTTGCTGGTGGGAGCCTATGATGCCCTGGGTGACGCCGACGTATACGGCGGCAATCTGCTGCGCGACGCCGACCTGCTGGGCGACGACGGCGAGATATTCTTCGATGGTACCTTCGTGGCTCCCGACGAAATCTTCCGTAAGAGCCTGCTGGTCAATAACAGCCAGGCCGAAGTAACCTGGCTGGACTCCTACCGCGCCATCAACATCGTCAACAATGTACTGGCTAATCTCGACGTAGTGACCGACGCTAACCGCGACCGCGTGGAGGGTGAAGCCAAATTCATTCGGGGTACCCTGTACTTTGAATTGGTGCGTATGTACGCCAAAGCCTGGACCGATGGTACCCCCTCGGCCAACCCAGGCGTACCACTGGTGCTGGCCCCTACGACCGAAATCACCGAGGAGGCCAAGGTAAGCCGCAACACAGTGGCCGAAGTGTACGCGCAGGTGGTCACTGACCTGACCGACGCCGAAACCAAACTACCCGCCACCAACGGTTTTTTTGCCACCAAAGGGGCCGCGGCGGCCATGCTGTCGCGGGTGTACCTGATGCAGCAAAAATACCCTGAGGCGGCTAACGCGGCCACCCGCGTCATTGAGTCGGGCCGGTATGCTTTGGTAAGCACCGATGAGGTGTTCGACTTGCGGGTCAATCAGAACGGTACCAATACCGCCGAGGATATTTTTGCCATTCAGGTTACCTCCCAGGATGGCGTCAATTCTGCCAATACGTTTTATGGAGCGGCGGAATACGGCGGTCGGGGCGATATCCTGATCGAAGACGCCCATTTGGCCCTGTACGAGGAGGGAGACAACCGCGCCGAGCTATTCTATCAGGCCGAAAATGGTGGTATCTACACCGCCAAATGGATCAACCAGTACGGCAATGTCAAGATTTTGCGCCTGGCCGAAATGTACCTGACCCGGGCGGAGGCTAATTTTCGTAACAATTCCAGCATTGGGGCCGCTCCAGCGACCGACCTGAATCTGATCCGGACGCGGGCGGGGTTGGCTCCTATTCCAGTGGCTTCGCTGACGCTGCCCGCCATTTTGAAGGAACGCCACCTGGAACTGGCTTTTGAAGGGCACCTGATTCATGACATCAAGCGCACCAAGGGCAGCGTCGGTGCGCTGGCATTCGATTCGCCCAAGCTGGTGTACCCGGTGCCGCGCCGCGAGATCGACGCCAACGGCAACCTTACTCAGAATGCCGGCTATTGACCGGGACTAGTGTGAAAACAAACGAATTTACTATGACCCCAGTCTAACCGGCTACAAAAAGCACCACGTCAGCCGCGTGGTGCTTTTTTATATCGACCATTATTGCCAAAACGTCGATTATGTAGTCGATTATTTCAATAAATCCCCGCTTCCACCGTTAATTTAGCCGATCCCCTTCTTAACCCTGAAAAATTCTTTTGTCCGCAACATAAAAGGGTCTATTTTGCGTATCTATGAATTTACCGAAGACCTGCTTATCAAAACCATATAACTATCGCCTACTCTTTCTACTTTTCGTCAAATGAATAATTTCGGTCGTTTTTTTATACTGTGCCTTTTCCTGGCGGGAATCGTCAATAGCGCAATGGCACAGCGGACCATTACGGGTAAGGTCACATCGGTAGGCGAAGGTTCGGCGCTACCGGGAGTCAATGTGGTGGTCAAAGGCAGCACCATTGGTACCAGTACCGACGCCGAGGGGCAGTACAGTCTCGGGGTACCTTCGGGAACGGTCACACTTACTTTTTCCTTCATCGGTCTTGAACCCCAAGACATCACCGTAAGCGCCGGCCGTTCAGTCGTGAACGTGGAAATGGCTGAAAGTGCCACTGAACTGAACCAGGTGGTGGTAACCGGCTACAACCAGACCCAGCGGAAGGACGTGATTGGTTCCATTACATCCCTAAAAAGCGAAAAATTCAAGGATATTCCCGTCGTGGGAGTCGATCAGGCGCTACAGGGACAGGCCGCCGGGGTGCAGGTGTCGCAGTCGTCGGGTACCCCCGGTGGTGGTATTTCCATCCGGATCCGGGGTAATACATCCATTTCGGCTTCCAACCGGCCTCTTTTCATTGTCGACGGGGTACCCGTCTATACGGGTGCGGTTTCGGGCCGTGACTTTGGGGGCCAGTCAGACAATGCATTGGCTATTATTAACCCCAACGACATCGAGTCCATCGATGTGTTAAAAGATGCCTCGGCCAAGGCCATTTACGGTTCGCGCGGTGCCAACGGCGTAGTGATTATCACCACCAAGCGAGGGCGTAACAACAAAACCACCATTACGGCCGACGTACAGCGGGGCATCACCGAAATTATTAAGCGTCCCAGCTTGCTCAATGCCACCCAACTCCTGGAATTGCAGCGGGAGGCCGTTACCAACGCCGGGCAAGATCCCGACAAGCAGGGGCTTATTCCTGGCGTAACCGATGGTGTGAATACCAACTGGATTGATGCCATCCTGCGCCAGGGGGTTTTGCAACAGTATCAGATCTCGGCGGCGGGCGGCAACGACCGGACGCGTTTTTACATGAGCGGCAACGTACGTGACGAAGAAGGCGTGCAGCTCAACAACCGCTTCACCCGGTACAGCGGAGCCCTAAACCTGGACCATAAAGCCACCAGCAAACTCAATCTGGGAGCTAATATTAATCTCTCCCTCAGCAAGAACGACCGCGTCAAGGGTGATAACTTCCTGGATGGTGTCTACTCAGGTGCCATCAAGAGCCTACCTTTCTACGCGCCCTTTAATGAACAAGGCCAACTATATGGCCCCAATAGCGTGGGCTATGCAGGATTTCCCAACTTCAACCCCGTCGCGCAGGCCGTCTTGCCCCGATTCACGACCTACGGCCTGAAAATCCTTACGGGCGTGAACGCGGATTATGAAATCATGAAAAACCTGCGCTTTCGGACCAAGTTCAGTATGGACTACAACAACGCCGAGGAAGATCAGTATGAATCGTCGGGTACGGCCATTGGGGGCTATCTGCAAAGTGTAGGTGGCAAGGGCTATGGCGTGTACATCACCAATACGGTATTTACCCTGATCAATTCCAACGTACTGACCTACTACCTCTCGCTGAACGACAGACACCATTTCAACGCGCTGGTGGGGAACGAAATCATCCATACCCAGGCACGTTCTTCCAGTGTATCGGGCCGACTCTTTCCCAGCGACGACTTTACGTACATCAACTCGGCCGGCACGGTCGATGCAGGGGGATCATTTTATGATCAGAACGGGCTTTTGTCCTTTTTTGGCGAAATTAAGTACGACTTTGACGACAGGTTCCTGCTGGGCATTACCTCGCGTTACGACGGTTCTTCACGCTTTGGCCAGAACCGCCGTTTCGGGCTTTTCCCTTCGGTGTCGGCGGGCTGGCGGATTTCGCAGGAGAAATTCATGGAAACGGTACCCTTTATCAGTGATCTTAAATTGCGGGGTAGCTTTGGCTTTACGGGCAACGAGCGCATCGGTAACTACCAATTCCTGGGTACCTGGGCCAGCGCCACCTACAACGGAGCTACGGGCGTGGGGCCAGCCAACCTGAGCAATCCCAACCTACAGTGGGAGCGCACGCGTGAGGCCAACATCGGTATCGATGCCGCTTTCTGGGACGGACGTTTCACGGTGACGGCCGATGCCTACAGCAATTTGACGGACAACCTGCTTTTTGCCGAGCCCATCCCCCTGACGACCGGCTTTGGCAGTATCCAGGGCAACATCGGTAAAATCTCAAATAAAGGGCTGGAACTGACTCTTTCTTCGGTCAATGTGGATGGTGCCGTACGCTGGAACACGGATCTGAACCTGACCCGCAATATCAACAATGTGCAGTCCCTGGCCAACCAGGACACACTTTTCCGGGGTTATACGGGCAACGGCGTGGGCGGTACCAATGCCGTACTGCAGGGCTCCCCTCTGGGTACTTTTTGGGGTTTGAAATTCCTGGGTGTCGATCCCGCTACGGGTGATGCCATTTACGAGGACGTCAATGGCGATGGCCGCATCTCACCGGAAGACGGGCAGGTGATCGGCAATGCCCAACCCAAGCTGTTCGGCGGGTTGACCAACAAAGTCTCTTTCAAAGGTTTTGATTTGAGTGTGTTCTTCCAGTTCATGTATGGTAACAAAATCCTGAATTTTACCAATACGGCTCTGGTTAACACGGGAGCCGATCTTCAGACTAACCAAAGCACCATTGCCCTGCGGCGCTGGAAGCAGGAAGGCGATATCACCGATGTACCCCGCTACGTGTCCGGGGATACCTATAATAACTACCTCAGCAGCCGCTTCCTGGAAGACGGCTCCTACCTGCGGCTGAAAAATCTGTCGTTCGGCTACAACCTGCCCGTCCGCTGGGCAGCCAAGGCCAAACTGAGCAGCGTCCGGGTGTTCGCGTCGGGCACCAATCTCTGGACTCTTACCGCTTACTCCGGGCCAGACCCTGAAGTAAGCACGCTGGATGGCTCAACCACCGCCCAGGGTATCGACTTTTTCACCCTCCCCCAGGTAAAAACCATGATCCTGGGAGTCACCGTAAAGTTTTAACCTACTAGAAGTACCGACTGGAACGCAAATCTTATGAAACGCAAAGCCTTTATTTCTTACCACACTCCTACCCTCAGGACTTCCTTCCGCCCTTCCTATGGGTACCTGTTGGGAGGGTTCCTGGCCCTGGTGCTCTCGCTTAGTGCCTGCCGGGATATTCTGGAGCCCCCACCGGTAGACCTGCTGGTAGATGAGCTGGTGCTCAACGATGCCTCGGATGTAGAGCCGGTTCGCCTCGGCCTCTACAATGCCTTCCGGGGTATGGGATCGCCCATGATCATTGCCGGATCTTTCACCGCCGACTTCATTCAACACAATGGTACCTTTACCGTATATAATGAGTTGGGCAACAAGCAGATTACTGCTACCAACCCTGCTGCCGAAGCATTGTGGGGGGGTATCTATAACACCATCTATATCGCCAATTTTATCGAGGAACGCATCAATGATGTTCCCGGTGTGACCGAAGCCGCTCGTAAGCAAATCCTGGCCGAAGCACGTTTTTTGCGCGGTTATGCCAATTTCATCGGCACGTATACCTTTGGCGATATACCCAAGGTAACCACGACGGATATCGCTACCAACCGTAACATCCCGAAAGACAGCCGGGCCGATATCCTGCAATCGGTGCTGGCCGATTACACGGCCGCCCTGCCCGACCTCCCCATTACCAATGGCAACAAAACCATAGCCAAAACCTATGCTACCCAGAATGCCGTCAGGGCGGCCCTGGCCCGGTACTATCTCTACCAGCAAGAATGGGCGAATGCCGAAAAAACAGCCACTGAAATTATCAACACCAAGCTACAGACCCTACCCGCCAGTTACGCGGATGTCATTTTTCAAGAGTACGACGATGAGACGATTCTGGAAGTAGCCTACGCCAATAATTCCAGCGATGACCCGGGTACCTCTACGTTCGGTCTGAATAACATTCTGGTGGGACGCCGGGAAGTAATTCCCGCCAACTCCTACATCCTGACCATGCGGGAAACCAATGCGGGCGAACGTAGCCAAACCATCGCCTTCGATCCCCTGAATCAGGGAGGTAACGACAACGGCTGGTCGGTAGTGAAATACGGTACCCCCGACGAAGCCAACAACAACATTACGATTTTCCGCTTGGCCGAGCAGTACCTCATCCGGGCCGAAGCCCGCGCCCGGCAGGGACGGATCGTGGGCGTCAACGGTGCCCAAGCGGATATCAATGTGCTGCGTACCCGCGCCAAAGCGCCCGCCGCCAGCATTACCAATCAGGAAAACGCCCTGCTGACGATTGAGAAAGAGCGGGTATACGAGCTTTCCTTTGAAGGACACCGCTGGTATGACCTTAAACGCACTGGCCGTATTCAAGCGGTTATGTCAGCTTTTTCACCCAACTGGAACGCGAAGTTTGAGCTTTGGCCCATTCCGCAAAGTGAGCTTCAGCGCAATAAAGCCCTGGCCGGGGGACAAAATCCGGGCTATTGAGTAAAGGCTATTGGCTGGTGGCTGATAGTGGATGGCTTTTTAAGAAATAATTTTGCTGAAATTTGCCTCATGAAACTAATGCATAAATTTCTCTCGCTCGGCTTCGTACTGGCCCTGGTGGCGCTGGCTTCCTGCGAGGAACAGAAAATTCTGTTCGAAGGTCCTGAATTCGTCCGTTTTACCGATACTACCCTGACTTACAAGGAGAGCATCGGACAACCCATTACCGTTTCAGTTCATGTGGTGGGTAAACCCCTGAACCAGGCGCTTACCGTCAACTATACCGTAGGAGGCACGGCCCGTGAAGGCCGCGATTATTCCATCGAAGGTACCAAAGGGGTGGTAGTTATTCCGGCGGGCAAGCTGTTCGGTAACATCACGGTGAACCTGATTAACAATGCGAACAATATTCTGGAATCGCAGAGCATTGTTTTCACCCTGACCGATGTCACACCCAGTACGGATTTACAGCTGGGTTTTGGTAAAAACAACGTGATTGGCAAAACCCTGACCCTGACCATTCAGGACGACTGCCTGCTGAGTGGCTTTTATACAGGTAGCCGCCAAACCAGTAACGGGGTGGAGCAAGTGAAGGACATTGAGATCAGTAGCCTGGACCCGAACTGCAAGACCTACAATGTGGCCAACTGGAACGTGGGTGGACTCTTTAATTTCAATGCTACTAAAGCCAGGATTAGTTTTGTGGACAACGGTGATAACACGCTGACTATTCCTGCTCAGGTAAGCGATGATCTGGCGGCACCCTACGACACGCTGCGGGGCAACGGCTTGTGGAATCCACAGACGAAAGCCATCACACTCAATATTAAAGTAAAGGTACCTTACAGTGAAACGAAGGATACAGTGATTACGGTGCCACTCACCTACACACCCCGGTAATAAATCCCCTGGCATGTATAGCTCATTAACCTCTTTCCGACCCATGATACGATTTCGCTTGTACACGATAGCCGCTGGCTTATCCCTTTTCCTACTCGGCGGTTGCTCCGAAGTGACGGAACCTACCCCATTGACCTATTCCCAGTTACTTACTGGAAAAGAGAAGAAGACGTGGTCGCTGGTTTCCTTTGAAGTGATTGATGAGGGAGAAGGGTCCGGCACGATTCCGGCCAACAATCTTTTCAATGGGGCGTGCGAAGCCGACGATCAGTTTGTTTTTTATGCCAATGCCGAGCGTAAATACGAATTCATCAACGGCCCCACCAAGTGTTCATCCAGCGAACCGGACGTCTTGCTCACCGATAGCTGGAACTTTACCAATGCCAATGCTACCCTGGAATTTGCCTTTCCAGTATTGAGCACAGGTAAGCTCCCTTTTATTGTCAAGTCGCTCAGCGAAACCAGCATGACTATTGAAATTTATCTGGACGATATTCAGGGAATCGACGCCAGCTATCGGTTCACGCTGTCTTCTTCCTCCACAAAATAAAGGTTCCAAGTTTTATCCTGTTAGCCTTTACCTGAATCCTACTTTTTGCATGAAGCGTTATTACCTCTTTGTACTTCTAAGTATCTGTTGCCTGTTTGGTTTTGAGTCGATAGCGCAACCGGCGCCCTGCGCTACGATGCAGATGGATAGCCTGCTAAGAGCCAAGTACCCCGGCCTGGGTTCATTGCAACAGTTTGAGAATGTCTTGCAAAACAAGATACGCGAACGGGAAGAATTGCAGAAAAGCAGCCGCACCACGCTCGAAACCCTCACGATTCCGATCATTGTACATATTGTTCACAATGGCGAAGGCGTAGGACAGGGTACCAACATCAGTGCAGCCCAGGTACAGTCCCAAATTGAAACCCTGAATGAGGATTTCCGTCGCAAGCCCGGTACCCCAGGCTTCAATACCGACTCACGGGGAGCCGACATCGAAATTGATTTCTGCCTGGCCAGACTCAACCAACAGGGTCAAACCATGGCCGAACCGGGCATCGACCGCGTCAACGGCGCGAAGGCCAATTGGACAAAAAACGATATCGAGAACACCCTGAAGCCCGGCACCATCTGGGATCCGGACAAGTATTTTAATATATGGGTAGTCAATTTTTCCACGTCAGAAGGTGGTTTACTGGGCTATGCCCAGTTTCCGAGCCTTTCAACGCTGGCAGGTATCCCTGACAATAGCCCCCGCAATACCGACGGGGTGGTGGTTACCTACCGCGGGTTCGGCAATGCCCTGAAAGGTAATTTCTCCGTCTTACAGGCTCCTTATAACCAAGGCCGTACCCTCACCCACGAAGTGGGCCACTGGTTGGGGCTGCGGCATATATGGGGCGATGCCAACTGCGGCAACGACTTCGTGGATGATACCCCCCGCAGGCCAGCGAAAGCGGCGGCTGCCAGGTAGGCCGCACCAGTTGCGGGTCCGTGAACATGGTGGAAAACTACATGGATTATGGCAACGATGCGTGTTTCAATATTTTTACGAAGGGTCAGAAAGCCCGGATGCGCACGGTCATGGACATCAGCCCGCGGCGTAATACGCTGGCCCAGTCCAATCTCTGCGGTACTCAGATAGCCGGGCCACCCCGCGCCAATTTCCGGGCCGAAACGCAGCAGATATTATTGGGTGGACAAGTGAAATTCTTCGATCTTTCGACCAATTTCCCCAACCGGTGGTTCTGGACCTTTGAAGGCGGTAGCCCTGCCAACTCTACAGAACAGAATCCGGTAGTCACGTACAATACCCCCGGCAAGTTCCAGGTTACGCTGGTGGCGGCCAACAGTCTGGGGATATCGGACACACTCAAAAGAACTGCCTATATTGAAGTGCTAAATGTGGGCCTGTGTGCCGAAAGAACCAATTTCAACGGTACCCGCACATTAATTCGCGATACGACTAAAATTGGCTATGTATCAGGACAAAACGGGCGTAAAGTGATGGCCATTTCCGAATATTTTGATAATCCCCTGGGGTACACCAACCTGGGTGGGGCTAGCTTACGCTTTGGTAAGGCTTTTGCCAAAGGAGGAGCCACCACCGAAGCCGTTGTACTCGTCACTGTGTGGAACGCGCGTGGCTTTCAGGGCGGTCCGGGGGCCATTCTGGAAGAAAGACCCATACCGCTTCGCCGCATCCTGAGCGATATTGCCAACAACCGGGCAACCGACGTCACCTTCGAGCGGCAGATTCCACTTTCGGGTCTACCCTACCATATAGGTTTACAGTTGACCTATGACGGCGATTCGGTAGCGCTCTTCACTACTAAAAACGGCGAATCGGTGAAAGGTACCTCCTGGGAGCAGAATGAAGCCGGGGAGTGGGATTTGTTCCTGCGTCGTACGGGCCTTAACATCGCTCACGATATCACGGCCAAGCCGGGCATGAAGCCGTCGGTGCTGGTATCGGCTTCGGCGCAATTCATCAATCCCGGTGAGGCTGTCACTTTACAAGCCAAAGGGGCTAGCATCTACACCTGGTCGCCAACCACAAACCTGAACACCACGCTGGGTCCCCAGGTAATCGCCCGGCCCAGTGAGACGATCACTTACACCGTCAGGGGTACGGGGGCAGATGTGTGCGGCGACAGCACCGCTTCGGCTGCCATTTATGTCCGCGACATTCAGGTGCTGGGCAATGAGCCGACCCAGGAAGCCTTGCTGGCACGTACCGTACAGCTCTCTCCCAATCCGACTAGTGGACTAGTTGAGCTTCGCATGGACAATGCCCTTCGCGGAGCCGTGAATGTAACGGTGTACGGAAGCAATGGCGTGGCAGTACAACAGCAGCAATTCCGTAAGGATGCGGAGGAAGTGAGCTTGCCTGTAAACATCCAGCGTTTTGCCCCAGGTTTGTATGTGGTCGAGGTAGGTATCGGAGACTTTAGAGTCAGAAAGAAGGTCTTGAAATATTAAAGGTACCCTAAAATATAGGCAGCCAGAGTCCCGCAAGGACGCTGGCTGTTTTCGTGTCAGGCCTGTTTATAACTGCTCTTTCAAGGCCATACTAACCAGTTCGGCCGTATTTTTGACCCGAGCCTTACGAATGATACTCGCCCGCTGATTGGCCACCGTATGGGGACTCACATCGAACCGTTGAGCGATTTCCTTGCTGCTCATGCCTTCGGTCAGGCATTGCAAAATCTGGTGCTCACGGCTGGTAATCTTGTTCCAGATCGAAGCCGAAGAGTTGCTGGCCGCGAAGTGTTCAGAAGTACGGGGCGCGTTTTTCTGAACCACCAGATTCCGGATAATAACCGAGGAGGCATTAGGCGGATAGTACAGCTCGCCCATATGCACGGTACGAATGGCTTTGAGGATTTCTTCCTGATCGGTGTCCTTCAGCAGGTACCCTGCCGCGCCGTTTTGTACCGCATTCAGGATGTAGTCGGGATTGTTGTGCATACTGAATACCAGGATACGCACCGACGGAAAATTACGTGTCACTTCCTTGGTTACCTCGATACCCGACATGCGTGGCATCGTGATATCGAGCAGCATCACATCCGGCCGGATATCGGGTAGCATGTCCAGGGCATCGTCTCCATCCGAAGCTTCACCCACAATCTGGATATCGGGTTCGTCTTCCAGTAAATTCAACAGTCCCTTCCGAACCACCGAATGGTCGTCCACAATCAGAATACGTATCGGAGTAGTGTTTGACATAGTATTGAAATAGAATGAGTTACCCAAAAATCTTAACCTCTATTGTGCTTCCTTTGTTTTTCTTAGAATCAATTTTAAACGTCCCGTTTAATAATCGTACCCTCGTTTTCATGTTCCCTATGCCATTGTGGATGATCGAACCGCTACTTTCCGAGTACTTCTTATTTTCACAAAAACCCCGGCCATTGTCCCGTACAATTAGCCTGATTTCATGGGGGCTACGTTCGAAAATCACCTCAACTCTTTTGGCATGAGCATGCTTTACGGCATTGTTCAAAGCTTCCTGCGCCACGCGATAAAGCCCGATTTCCTGAGCGGGAGTCAGGCGTCCGGTATCTTTTTTGCCCGTATAGCGTATGTCTATGCCCGACGAACGGGCCGTTTGGTCCGACAGCAACTGCAGAGCCGCTTCCAGCCCGAAATCGCCCAGTACCGAAGGCATCAGATTGAATGCTACCTCACGGGTGTTCTGAATGGTTTCTTGTAACAGATTCCGTAGGTCCTCGACCCGCTGCTTCTGTTTGTCCTCCGCAAAGGGGATTTTCCTCAATTTCTCCACGTGCAGTTTCAAGCCGGTGAGCATCTGCCCGATGCCGTCGTGCAACTCCCGTGCAAAGCGGCGACGCTCCTCCTCCTGTCCCTCCAGCAGGGCCGCCGAACGCACGGTTTCCTCTGCCAGCTGCAACTGGTACTTTTCTTCCGTCGTGCGAACGAGTTTCTGTTGGGTTTCCAGCAACTCCGTATTCGTACGGGCCAATTTTTCATTGGTGCTTCTCAATTCCTCCTCCGACTGTGTCAAGCGGTGGATTACCCGCTTGGTATAATTTACAACGGGCCGGAATACCAGAATACCTTCCAGAAAAAGCACCGTCAGCGTGGCCAGCGTCAGCACCCACTCGATGTGTTCCAGGTATTGCACCCGTTCCAGACTTTCGGCATCGAACCGGAACACGATGGCATCCATTTGGTTGAGGAACCGGTGTTCTTTGTCAAGTACCACCAGCAAAGCCGCGGCCTTTTGGGTAGCCGTGGATTGGTTGGAATCGATGATTTTTAAGTTTTCGTGCATTGCTTCAAACACGGCCTGAACCTGGCTGAACATCATGTTCAGTTGCGGGCTTTTTCGTACGATGTATTCTTTCTCCATGCGCAGCATTCCCGTCCGAAGCTGCTCGTGGCTTTCGTGCCACAGATCCAGTAAATTCCCGAAGTCGCTCTGGTCGGCGTGAGGAATATCCTGGATGCGCAGCACGGCCAACTTGGTCAGTCGCTGACTGAGCATGCGCTGACGCCCGGCTACATTAACCACCCGCCCGTCATCGTTCAAATCACGCATCGTTCTTTTCACAAACCATAACCCGCTGACTGTCAGAATGGCCACCAAAGCAAGTGCCAATATATAGTACTGCGTAAGCCGGTGAGCTACCTGACGGTCGAGTGGGTTCATATTTGTTATAGGGCTACATAGACCAGGCCGTCTTCAACCCGTACCTCGTAAGTGGCTATTTCATACCCTTTGTCACTCAGGCATTTTCCGCTTTGCAGCGAAAAGGTTTTCTTATGAAAAGGGCAGGCTACCTTCGGCTCTCCGCCCTGGCTGCCGATCATACCCCGTGAAAGCGCCATTTGCTGACGGTGCGGGCATTGGTTGTCGGTGGCGTACCACTCGCCCCGGCGAGTGAAATTAAAGACAGCCACCTGCCGCCCTTCGATCAGGGCACAGGCTCCGCCATCTTCGGGTACATCTTCGGCCCGGCAGGCAAGGTGCCAGGTTATGGTTTCGTTCTTTTCTAATGTGAGCAGCATAAGTCTTTAAATTTTGATTGAGTGACCGGGTCGCCGGTGCGATGAGAGAACTTCTTCATCGCATCATTCTATCATTCGAAATTCACTAATGATTACGCCCATTCCTTGGCCCGTTTCTGGCCACGCATTGCTTCAAACGCAACGGTAGGATCTTTCTCGTTGGGGGCGTTGACGAAATGGGTGAACTGCCTGCGGAGTTCGGGAGTCTCCACGGCTTTTTTCCATTCGCACTCGTACACCGCGATGAGGGCTTCCATACCGCGTTCCAGTTCGTCAGCAATGCCCAGAACATCGTCCACCACCACGGCCTTGAGGTAGGTAATCCCACCTTCCATTTTATTAAGCCAGGGCGCGGTACGGGTCAGCGGATCGGCGGTCTTGATATAAAACATCAGAAAGCGGTCGATCAGCTTTATGCAGGTTTCGTCATCCACATCCGTCGCCAGGAGCTGAGCGTGCTGGGGTTTGGTACCCCCATTACCACATACATACAGGTTCCAGCCCTTTTCGGTGGCGATAATCCCGAAGTCCTTGCTTTGGGCTTCGGCGCATTCGCGGGTACAGCCCGATACCGCCGATTTGAGCTTGTGCGGAGATCTGATGCCCTTGTAGCGGTTTTCGACCCTGATGGCAAAACTCACCGCATCCTGCACACCATAGCGGCACCAGGTGGTACCTACGCAGCTTTTGACTGTTCGCAGGGCTTTACCGTACGCGTGGCCGCTTTCGAAGCCCGCTGCAATGAGTTCCTCCCAGATAGCGGGCAGATCGCCCAAGTGTGCTCCGAACATATCGATCCGCTGTCCACCCGTGATCTTGGTATACAGGCCGTATTTTTGCGCTACGGCACCAATTACAATCAATTTCTCGGGTGTAATCTCTCCCCCCGGAATCCGGGGTACGACGGAGTAGGTACCCCCTTTCTGAATATTAGCCAGGAAGCGGTCGTTAGAATCCTGCACCGGAGCACGGCCTTTCTCCAGCACGTTCTCGTTCCAGAGACTGGCCAGAATGGATGCGACCACCGGCTTGCACGCTTCGCAGCCATCACCCCTGCCAAACTGATCCAGTACGGTGTTATAGGTGCGTAAATCGTTCATTTTTACTAAATCGAGCAACTCCTGCCGGGAAAAATCGAAGTGCTCGCAGATTACGTTGCGCACATACAATCCCTGTGCCTTCATTACTTCCTGAATCAGATCCTTCACCAGGGGGTACATCCCCCACAGCCCGTGCAGGCTTTGGTGGATTTTTTCAGTCCGTCGATTGTGGTCTGGCCGTTGGCTTCCACCTGATGGCAGATCATGGCTTTGGTCACCGCTTCACAGGAGCAGATCAGCGCCTCGTCGGGTAGACTCATGATACCCATTCCGGCTTGCTCTCCTCCCCGTGACCCAAGAATCAGGTCTTCGGCATCGGGCGGTAGGATAGTTTTATTCTTGCAGGTCTGAAGCAGCATATTATATTGTTCCGCATCCCCGATCAGAATTCCCCCCAGCAGATACTTGCCGTCCTCCGAAATATTGATGCGCTTATATACGCCTTTGGCCTTGTTTTCATACCGGATCGTGCGGCAAGCGGCCTCCTCAACAAAAGGATCGCCAAAACTCGCCACGTCCACGCCGATCAGTTTGAGTTTGGTGGACATATCGTAAGGCTTGAACTCTTTCTCATTACCTACCAGCTGTGTAGCCACCACATCGGCCATTTCGTAGCCGGGTGCTACCAATCCATATATCATATGGTGCGCCAAAGCACATTCACCGATGGCAAAGATGGCCGGGTCTGAGGTCTGCAACTGATTGTTGACCATGATTCCACCACGGGGATGTGTTTCCAGATTGGCGTGTTTAGCTAGTTCGTCCCGCGGACGAATGCCTGCCGAAATCACCAGCATTTCAACATCCAGCTTCTCGCCATCCTCGAACTGTAATCCATCGATATAATCCTGGCCCGTAATCTCGCGCGTACTTTTAGACAGGTGAATGTGCAGACCCAGGCTTTCGAGCTGACTCTGCAACAGATCCGAACCGGCTTCGTCGATTTGCCGCGGCATCAGGCGGGGCGAAAACTCTACCACGTGCGCTTCGGCAATACCCAGGTCCAGCAGAGCTTTGGCCGCTTCCAGTCCCAGCAGGCCCCCACCCAATACGGCACCGCGCCTCACCCTCCTGGCGTAAGACTCCATCATCTCCAGATCCTCAATGGTCCGGTATACGAATACTCCCTCCTTCTCTACACCCATGATAGGGGGCACAAAGGCCCCCGACCCAGTTGCCAGCACCAAATAGTCATAATTAGCTACGATCCCATGATGCGAGCGAACGGTCTTGGATTCGCGATCAATGGCCACAACCGGGTCAGATAAATAGAGAGAAATAGCATTTTCTCCATACCATGACTCAGGAGCGAGTAGTAAATCGTCCGCAGTTTTTCCATCAAAAAAGGAGCTTAAATGGACGCGATCATAGGCGGCACGCGGTTCTTCTCCAAAAACAGTGATGGAAAAATCAGACGGGCTTTCCATTTTGGCTAAAAGCTTTTCACAAAACTTATAGCTAACCATACCGTTGCCCACCACAACGACATGTTTCGTTTTGTTTGTGTTCATAGTTAACATTAACTAGTTAATTTGTAAAACCCTGTATTTTTATTGTACTATTTTAATAAATCCCCATTTAATTGCTTTCATAGTACAGATCAAAATTAATAGGTGATTATTTCAAATCCTAACTTTTTATTTCATAATAGATTCTATTATCAACTTAATTTTTGGAAAAATTCTTGTTTATTGAAATAATAGCCTTAATTTTGATACCATAGTTCGATTGATTACTATTAACTATATGTAGTACAATTCCAATATTCATTCCTTATATACCAAGCAAAAGTATGACACCGAAGCTGACACTCGTGGGGGCGGGGCCGGGCGACGAAGAACTGATCACTCTGAAGGGAATCAGGGCGCTCGAGAAAGCCGATGTAGTTTTGTACGATGACTTGGCCAACGCCAAACTATTGGAATACTGCCCGTCACCTACCTTAAAAATATACGTAGGGAAGCGCGCTGGACGTACCTCTTTTCAACAGGGTGAAATCAACAGTTTGATCCTACGCCTGGCCCGTAAGCGCGGACATGTGGTTCGGCTGAAAGGGGGCGATCCCTTTGTGTTTGGCCGCGGCCACGAAGAAGCCGAGTTTGTCCGTCGGCACGGCATCCCCTGCGAAGTAGTGCCGGGTGTATCGAGTTGTGTGGCCGTACCGGCTTCGCAGGGAATTCCGGTCACGCGCCGGGGTATTAGCGAGAGCTTTTGGGTAATTACCGGAACCACCCGCGCGGGCGAACTCTCGAGCGACCTACATCTGGCGGCACAGTCCAATGCCACGGTGGTGGTACTGATGGGCCTGAAAAAAATAAGTGAAATATGCAGCTTGTATACAATCCTGGGGCGGGGGCACCTACCTATGGCAGTGATACAGAACGGAACACGCACCACCGAAGGATGCGTGGTGGGTCAAACCTGGGAAATGCCCAAGCTAATGGATGACAATCAGCGCCGAAATCTGGAGGTGGGGGCCTCCGATTCGGCAGCTGGACTGAACGGTCCGGCGGTCATCGTGATTGGCGAAGTGGTGGCTTTGCATCCGGCCTACGTGCTGGAATATTTGCAGAGCCTTCCGATGGTTGCCTAACAAAAAAGACCGATCCGGTGTGGGGCACCATATGGATCGGTCTACAGGGTCTCGTCTATGTTAAACACAAACAATTCAAAGAAAATGAAAAAAATCCGATAAGTCAAATTACTTCCGTTTGCTTCGGACTGCCGCGAGTCTCTGAAAGCCTGGTTTGCTTTTACATAAATCTTCTAAATGAAGATTTTACAAGATTTTCACGCGCTTTGCTTTTCATTCTTTTTGATAGAAAATTGTATGAGAAAATTTATAAAACCTAACTATTTCCTGGGATTACTCCTGGGACTTTTACCCACGCAACTGCTGGCGCAATTTACATTGTCGGGACAGGTGCGCACCCGAACCGAACTTAGGGACGGCCTCGGCAGCCCATTGTCCGAAACCCAGGATGTGGCATTATTCACCTCGCAACGGACGCGCCTCAATGTAGGCTACACAGGGTACCGTACTAAATTTTTTGTGGCTGTGCAGGACGTCAGGGTATGGGGGCAGGATGCCTCGACCAATAACCGAACCACGAATGCCAGCCTGAATGGCCTGATGCTGCACGAAGCCTGGGCCGAAATCGGCCTGCTCGACACGGCACTTACCAAAACCGGGCGCGACCTTTCGCTGAAAATAGGCCGACAGGAACTGCTCTACGACGACAGCCGCCTGCTCGGAAACCTCGATTGGTTGCAGCAGGCCCGCCGACACGACGCCGCTGTTTTGAAGTATGGCAACAAGGGTTTTACGGCGCATTTCGGTGCTGCGTATAACCAGAACCGTGAGTCGACCAGCGGTCAGATCTACAACGGGGCACCCACGGGGTATCCCGCCGGGACCAATGGCATCGGGACCATGTACAAATCGCTGCAGTACCTGTATTTGGGCAAGAAGTTGAAACAGGGTACCGCTTCTTTCCTGGTGGTGAAGGATGACTTTAACCGTTATTCACTGGATAGCAATGGTACCCAGATATGGAAAAAAGGTACCTGGAGCCGCGTGACACTGGGGCCTTACATTTCTACCAAAATCGGTAAAGATCTGAGTTTGACGGCAAGCGCTTACTTGCAAACGGGCAAGGCTCGCGATGGACAAAGTCTAAACGCTTCCACGGTGTCGGTGAGTACGGCCTACCGACTCAATCAAACCTTTTCCATCGGGCCGGGCGTTGATTATTTGTCGGGCAATGCCCCCGGCGACACCCGCTCACACCGCTTCGATCCACTGTATGGTACCCCGCACAAATTCTGGGGACAAATGGATTACTTCTACGTAGCCAATGGCTTCGGCATGGGCGGTCTGGTGAACTACTATCTCAAATCATCTTTTACTCTTACTAAAAAGATATCCGGCACGACGGATTACCATCTTTTCCAGAGCCCCAACGAAATACGGATAGGCGACAAGCCCGTGAACAGCAAGTCCTTCGGTAGTGAGTTCGACCTCATATTAAACTACAAAATGCTACCTACTGTAGGCATGCAACTGGGTTACGCGCATTACTTCACTACCCCTACCCTGGCTGCCGTCAAGGGGGTACCTTCGGCCCGAGAAGGCGCTAATTGGGCTTATTTGATGATTAACATTACCCCGCAGTTCCTGTCTAAATAGCCGATATCTTTTTTGAAGGTAAAAGCCTTTACACGGCATCCACAGGCTGAAGCCTGCAGCAATTGATTAATATCACTTATTCTCTCATCCTATCATTCAAAATTGTTAAAAAATGAAACCGCTCGAAAAACTGAATATGTTTAGCTTCAAAGGCGTGCAGATGCGTACCTTCCACCTTTCCTGGATCGCCTTCTTCATGTGCTTCTTTGGCTGGTTCGGCTTAGCTCCGTTGATGAAGGTCATCAAAGACGACCTGGGCCTCAGCAAGGAGCAAATCGGCAATATTATCATTGCTTCCGTAGCGGCGACGGTTGTAGCCCGGGTGCTGATCGGACGGCTGTGCGATACCTTCGGACCACGAAAAACGTATACGGTTCTGTTGGCTGTATGTGCCATTCCGGTGATGGCGGTGGGCTTGTCGTACAACTACGAAACCTTCCTGTTATTCCGGCTGGCGATTGGCGTCATTGGCGCGTCGTTCGTCATCACGCAGTACCACACCTCGGTGATGTTCGACAAGAAGATCGTTGGCACGGCCAACGCCGTAACCGGCGGCTGGGGCAACCTGGGGGGCGGTGTGACCAACATGGTGATGCCCCTGATTTTTGCGGCGTTCATCGGCCTGGGGTACCTGCCCAGCACGGCCTGGCGGTTGGCGATGATCGTACCGGGGATACTTCTGCTCATCATCGCGGCGCTCTACTGGTTCTATACCCAGGATACTCCCGCCGGTAATTTCGACGATCTACCCGACCGTGTGGTCAATAAGAAAGAAAGCTCCTTGGGTGAAGCCGCCAAGGATTACCGTACCTGGATTCTGTTCCTCGCCTATGGTGCCTGCTTCGGCATAGAAGTGACTTTCGACAATGTGGCAGCCCTGTACTTTGCCGAAAAATACGGCGCTAGCCTGACCATGGCCGGCATCCTGGCGGGTTCGTTTGGTTTCATGAATCTCTTTGCCCGGGCTATGGGTGGCATCGTTGCCGACAAGGTAGGTAACCGTTTCGGGATGGCCGGCAAAGGTTTCCTGCTGGCCGGGCTGCTCGTACTGGAAGGGCTGGGAATCGTCTATTTTGGCCTGACGGACAATATCACGCTGGCGATAATCGCCATGATCACCTTCGCCATGTTCCTGAAAATGGCCAATGGTACCACTTACGCCATGGTACCCTTCATCAACCGCAAAGCGCTGGGATCGGTGAGTGGAATCGTGGGAGCGGGGGGCAACGTAGGGGCCGTGCTGGCCGGATTCCTGTTCAAATCGCCCTCCATCACGTATTCCGACGCTTTTATATACATCGGCATCGCCGTGGCAGTAATAGGAGGCGTAGTAGCTTTTACTCGTTTCTCGCTGCGCGAGGTACCCGTGAGCGAAAGCGAGTTGGTTGCCGCTTGATAGATTAACGCTGACAGTGTTTCAGAACGCTGTCAGCTTTGACAACAAATCGAATAAACAAATCCAATATGGCTCATTCCAAACAAACCCATAAAACTACCTGCTGCTACTGCGGTGTGGGCTGCGGCATAGTGGTGCAGAAAGAAAGCGACGGGCGTCTGACGGTGGAGGGCGACAAGAGCCATCCCTCGAACCAGGGAATGTTGTGTTCTAAGGGCATGAACCTGCACTACACTGTCATGGACCAAAGCGATCGCCTGCTGTATCCACAGATGCGCATGAATCGCTCCATGCCCTTGCAGCGGGTAAGTTGGGATGAAGCTTTGGAGCGTACGGCAGCAGTTTTCCGGACATTTATCCAAAAATATGGTCCGGATTCGGTGGCATTTTATGTTTCGGGCCAATGCCTGACGGAAGAGTATTATCTGGTCAATAAATTAATAAAGGGTTTCATTGGGTCCAACAACATCGATACCAACTCGCGGCTGTGCATGAGCTCGGCGGTAGTGGGCTACAAACTGGCTTTGGGCGAAGATTCGGTACCCGTCTGCTACGACGACATCGAGGAGGCGGACGTATTTTACGTACAGGGAGCCAATCCCGCCTGGTGCCACCCCATCATCTGGCGCAGGATCGAAGCCCATAAGGCGGCCAACCCGCACGTAAAAATAATCACCGCCGACCCGCGCCTGACCGATACCGGACGGGCGTCGGACCTGCACCTACCCGTTCGTCCCGGCACGGACATTACCCTCAACCATGCCCTTGGCCGGGTTCTGATTGAAAGGGGGTACCTTGACGAAGAATTCATCATCGGCCACACGGACGGTTTCACTGCCTACCGCGAGCAGGTGATGGCGCGTTCTCTCGCCGAGGCTGCTGAAATCTGCGGCGTCGATTCTGCCGACATCCGGCAGGCCGCCGAATGGATAGGCCGATCCCGGGGCTTCCTGTCACTCTGGACTATGGGCATGAATCAATCGGTGATCGGTGTCAATAAAAATCTTTCCCTCATTAATCTGCACCTGATTACGGGTCGCATAGGTACCCCTGGCAACGGTCCCTTCTCGCTTACCGGACAGCCCAACGCCATGGGAGGCCGGGAAGTGGGCGGTCTGGCTAATATTCTGCCGGCCCACCGTGACGTGACCAACGCTACGCACCGGGCCGAGATGGAAAAGTTCTGGAATAGTCCGGTGAAAATTGCCAGCCAACCGGGCCTGACCGCCACGGAAATGTTCAAAGCGATGGACGACGACAAGCTGAAAGCGATCTGGATCATCAACACCAATCCGCTGGTCAGCATGCCCGATGTCAACGGCGTGGAGCGGGCTTTGAAGAAAGGTAGGTTTGTGGTAGTACAGGACGTGTCGAGCCGTGCCGACACGGTGGCGATGGCCGATGTGGTACTCCCCGCCGCCGCCTGGCTGGAAAAAGAAGGTACCATGACCAACGCCGAGCGCAGGATTACCTACCTACCCAAGGTACTCGACGCCCCCGGCGAAGCTTTGCCCGATGTGGAAATCATTTGGCGCTTTGCCCGGAAAATGGGTTTCACCCAGGAATTCAACTACCAGAAAGCTTCCGAAGTATACGCCGAGTATGTCAAGACGACGACTGGTACCCATATCGACATCACCGGGCTAAGTCACGAAATTCTGAAAAAGCAGCGCAGCGTCCAGTGGCCTTACAGAATGGATTCGCAAGAAGGGAAATCTCCGGTAAAGGTACCCAGGCTATTTGCCGACCGCACGTTTTACACGCCCAATCAGCGTGCCCAGATTCACGCGGTTCCCGATGGAAACGCTTCCGAGCTAACCAACGAAGATTTTCCGCTGGTCTTGACGACGGGCCGCATTCGCGATCAATGGCACACCATGACCAAAACGGGCCGCGTGTCCAAGTTGAATCAGCACGTACCAGAGCACTTTTTACAAATCCATCCGGACGATGCGGCCGCGCGGGGAATAAAGCCGGGGCAACTGGTGACGGTGCGCGGTCGACGCGGCGAGGTACGGGTAAAGGCCGAACTTACTACGGACACCCGCCGGGGGGTGTGCTTTCTACCCATGCACTGGGGCAAAATCCTCAATAGCAGCCTGGGTCGGACCAATAACCTTACGAATAGCCTGGTAGATCCCCGCTCCAAGGAGCCGGACTACAAATTCACCGCGGTGCAGGTGGTACCTTATCAAAAACCTCTGGAAAAAATGATCGTCATCGGGGCAGGATCGGCGGGTTTGGGATTTGTCAATGCGCATCGTGCCCTGAATCAGACCGACGAAATCCAGGTTTTTTCGCAGGAAATTTACCCATTTTACAACCGGGTACTTCTCCCCGACTACATCAGCGGTGCGCAGAGTTGGGAGCAATTGGTAAAAATGCGGGAAGATCAGTTCGCCGATGCGGGCATTACCGTTCACAAAGGCATAGGAATCGCTTCCATCGATCGACTAAATAAAACCGTTACCGATACCAACGGGCTGGTGCATGCATACGACAAACTGATCCTGGCGACGGGCAGCCGGGCCTTCATGCCCAGAGGGGTACCTTCACTGCCCGGCATATTCAACATGCGCTCGCGGCTGGATGCCGATGCCCTGCTCCCATTTCTGGAATACCCCGATCCGCACGCGGTGATCGTGGGTGGCGGGCTGCTGGGCCTGGAACTGGCCGCTTCCCTGCGCGAACTCAACGTGCGGGTGTCGATCGTACAGCGGGGCGGACGCTTCATGGAGCGTCAGCTCGATCCACTGGCGGGCGACTTGCTGTACCAGGAAATCTGCGACCGCGGCGTCGAAGTTTATTTCAACGATGAGGTACAGACCTACCAGGGCGACAGTACCTTGAAATCGGTACGGCTGCGATCGGGCCGGAAGTTGGATTGCCAGGTGGTGGTACTGGCCATAGGTACCACGCCCAACATCGAGCTGGCCCGCGAAACAGGACTGGATTGCAACCGGGGCGTAGTAGTCAACGACTACCTGCAGACTTCCGATCCCGACATCTTTGCCGCGGGCGAAATAGCCCAATGGCGCGGGCAGATGTGGGGCATTACCCTGGCCGCCGAGCAGCAGGCGGAGACCATTGCGAACTACCTCAACGGCCACGTCACCGCGCCTTATCAGGGTAGTCTATCCATGAATATCCTGAAAATGGAGGGGTTGCATGTGTGCAGCATCGGCCTGGCCGAAGCCCCCGACGGCAATCCGGCTTACGAGGAAATTATTTTCATCGACAAAGCCAAACGCTATTATAAAAAGTGCCTGGTGCACGGCGACAAACTGGTAGGAGCCATCCTGATTGGCGACAAGAATGAGTTCAACGAGTTCCGGGATTTGATTTCGAAAGGTACCGAGCTATCCGAAAAAAGGCTGGAATTGTTACGTTCCAATAGCAAAAGCGAGCCTCTGGCAGGCAAGTTGGTTTGTTCGTGCAATACCGTCGGACGGGGAAACCTTGAAAAAGCCATTCAAGACGGCTGCACCGATTTCGCCCAGCTTTGCCAGCAGACCGGCGCCGGAACCGGCTGCGGCTCCTGTCGGCCGGAAGTAAGATCCATTTTGGAAACAACCCTCAGTCTTCAGCTTTCGGCCGTTGACTGAGACGTTGCATCGTATCAGAAAACCTCGCAACTCAGTACTTCAATGCAAGATATTCAAACTATAAAGATCAACCTTCCCGGCGGCATGGTTTCGCCCGGACGGCTGCGCGAAATCCTGACGGTTGCCTACGACGCCAAAGTACAGCAGGTACGTTTCGGTAGTCGGCAACAATTGATTTTCCGGATTACTGGCGAGAAAGTACGCTTTCTGGAAAGGGATTTCAAAAAACAGAAAATCAGGTACGAAATCAACGGCGAAAATTATCCCAATATCGTCAGCTCCTACTGCGCCGAAGAGGTTTTCCGGACTGGCCATTGGCTCCACGAAAGCGAGTACCATACCGTGCTGGACGGATTTGATTACAGTCCGAAACTAAAAATCAATCTATCTGATTCGCACCAGAGTTTTACGCCCTTTTTTACCGGCAACCTCAACTTTATTGCCTCGCCGGAGCCGCATTTCTGGTACCTCTATATCCGTCCCAAGCAATCGAATTCCTTGTTCCGCTGGCGCGATCTGATTTATACCAACGATATCGCCGCTCTCGCGCATACGCTCGAACCCTTTTTGCTGGAAGCTATCGATGAGGAAATTACCGAAAGGTACCTCTACGAAAAAGTCAGTCAATCCAGCTCATTGATCACGCAGCCCGCCACGCAGGAGGTACCCCTACCCGACTTCGGGCTCCCTTATTACGAAGGATTCAACCGCTATGGGCAGCGCTCCTGGCTGGGCATATATCGCCGGAACGAGGAGTTTTCCATTCCTTTTCTGCTGGACATCTGTTCATTGTGCCTGGAAACCCGGGTTGGCGAAATCTGTACTACGCCCTGGAAATCTTTGATTATCAAAGGTATTGAGGAAAACGATCGTCCGCGCTGGAGCCAGATCATGAGCCGGCACAACATCAATGTCCGCCACGCCGCCAACGAACTGGCCTGGCAGACCGAAGATCACGACGACGAAGGCATTGAATTTAAAAAGTACATCCTGCAGTACTTCGAAAAGCACGATACCCGGACCTTCGGACTCTGTTTCGGCGTGCAGACGCGTGATAAGTCGGAGGTATTTGGTTCGATTCTGATCCGGAAACGGTACACCCTGAGAGTGGGAGATCTGCGGTTGTTGCCCGTGTACGATCTGTTCCATACCGATAATTTCAATCCCAACAGCCGGACCTACTTTCTATTTGAAACCGGTTTGATGAAAAATCACCTACCCAATCAGGTAGATCGTCTGTGCCGGAAGTTCAATGCTTCACGCTATGGTCAACAAACATCCCGGATCGAAATCGCCGAGAGTTCGGCCCCGGCCCTAATCCATGAACGGTACCAATGCCCGCATTGCCTGACCGTATACGACGAAACCTTTGGCGACGAGCGGGCCGGCATTGCACCGGGGGTACCCTTCTCCGCCCTACCCGATAGCTACCTCTGCGCAACCTGCGAAGCGCCCAAAACGGAGTTCGCGGTAGTTGAAATAGAAAATCTTGTGGTTTGATTATTGTAAATTCGCCCTATCACCATGTTCGACATCCGAGTGAAGCCCGTATATTTTGATTTTGAAAGCGATTTTGTGGATACCTTCCGGTGCATTCCTATGGTCGTGCGCTACAAGCTGGATACCTGCGATAAGAAACTTCAACTAGCCGAGTGGAGCCGCCTGAAAGCCAACGAAAAGCAACTCCTGGCCGAATTGCCGTGCGAATCGCCCGCCGAAATCGTAACCTACCGAAGGTACCTCGAGGAGCGGGTGTGGGAAAGAAGCCAAAAGCAAATCAAGGATCTGGGCGGCGTGGACGCTACTTGGGACGACCTGACGCAGGTACCCTCGGAAGTTCAACAAAAAGCATCGGAGTGGCAGTGCGCTGCCCCTACCCTGGCGCAATGGATCGGGTTGGATTTATTGCAGCGCTTCGCGCTCGTCAAGCTGAGTCGCTCGGGGCACGAAGGGGAGAATTTTCCGAAAGCGTTACGGGAGTTCGGGCTGATCGAATGATTTTAGAAGTCCTTATAAATCGGCCGGACTGTTCAGATTCCGGAAAGCGAATTCATCCTCAACTACCTCGGATGCCGTTTTTGCAGACGCCAGCACTTGGACAAGTCCATGCCGGGTGAGGTACCCATCGTACATTTTCTGAGAAACAGCAGCGAGCAAACGCGCGGAAAAAATGCCGGGAAAGGGTTGTAAACAATCCTGCACCATAAAAACCCACGCCTCTGCTTCAGGTACCTTGGCGCGTAAAACCATGAGCTTACGGAGTAGCCCGACCGTCAGATTCGGCATGTCGCAGGGCAGGACGAGTACGTCAGCCTGGGGGTACCTTAGATGAAAGCTTAATAAACCCTTCAAAGGTCCGCCCACGGGCAAATCCAGATCGGACAGCAGTTCAAAATCGGGTAAAATCTCAGCGGTATACACCTTGCGCTGAACTTCGCGAATCAGTATGCTTACCGGCAAATCGACCTCTTGCAGCAAGGTACCTGCCCGGTTGACCCAAAGGGTCGATTCAACCGGAATAAGACCTTTGTCCCGCCCCATTCGGCGGCTTTCGCCCCCGCTGAGCACCAGGCCATGGAGTATGTCTGGATTAGTCAAGTACTGAAGTATCGTCCCGCAGGAGCGTTAGTTACGAAAATTTCCATTCTTTCTACAAAGGTACCCTACTCCTGCCCGTTGCTTTCTTTCCTGGCTACCAGTACCTCCGTAATCCGGTTCAGCTCCTGCACCTTGTACTCAAAATCCCCGCGCAGCAGGTCACGCACGCCTTTGAGTTGCTCCATGGCGGTTTCCAGATTATCGGGCAGGGCTTCGGTAAGTACCTCGCGCAGGCGTTTGGCCAGGGTAGGTGACATGCCGTTGGTCGAAATGGCTACCTTCAGATTTCCCTTCTTCACGATGGAAGACAGATAAAAATCGCACTCGTCGGGTGTATCGGCCACATTGCAAAGCAGGTTTCGGGCGCGCGCCAGGCGCTTGATCCGTTTGTTTTCTTCCCTGTCGTTGGTGGCCACAATCACCAGATCCTTGTAGTCGAGATCGAAGTCTTCAAAGGCGCGCGGTAATAGTACCACATGCGGATTCTGCGCGGCAATTTGCTGGATTTCGTCCCGAATTTCGGGAGCTACCAGGGTAATCTTGGCCTCGGGCGAATTGCCCAAAACCGCCTCGATTTTTTCCAGGCCGACGTACCCGCCACCCACGATGAGCAGGTGGAGGTCGTCGTTATTGAGTTTCAGAAATATGGGAAATAGATGGTTCATTCCAGGGAGTTTACGCTTCGAAAGGGTTTAGAAAACAATTCATTGCTCAATCATTTACTCTAACAATCAAAGCGTTATATATTATTAAAAAAATAAATGGGCAAAATTCAGGATAGGTGTTTCCTATAACTGGATAAAATCCGACTAAGCGGATTGAAAGCAAGTTTATTCTCAATCCTTAACAACAAAAAAACGATGAAAGATTCAGAAGATTTTGAAAAGGCCCTCATGACGCGACTGACCAGCCGCCAAAATGACAAGGAGTTTCTTCGCAAAACCTCGTCCGCGATCGTATCGCTCAAAAAACAGGGATTCGTCATCGACAAAATCCTTACCAAGGGCCAACCGGTACTGGACCGGGTTTTTGTAATGGGCAAACCCCATCCGGATTTCTTTGCCAATCTCCGGGACTTTTCCGTTTTGGGTGGTCTTCGTAGCTTCGAGATTTTCCCCTATGGTGTAATCGCCATTGACGGTTTCAATTTCAAAGCCACCTTCGGGCACTGACCCATGGAAACGGCCCAGCCCAGCTGCGGGACGGTCGGGCGCGAGGGTACCCCTCCGCCCGACCGCTATCGCACCATTCAGATTCACCCGACGTTGCGATGCAATCTGTCATGTCTGCACTGTTATTCCTCGTCGGCACCCCACCACCGCGACGCGCTATCGCTCGATGGGCTCAAAAATTTTCTGGTGAACGCCTACGAAGAAGGGTTCAATGCCATCGCCGTTTCGGGCGGCGAACCTTTTCTGTACCGCGACCTGGAAGCCCTGCTAGCTTTTACACGCGAGGTAGGGTACCGCAACACGCTGGCCTCGAATGGGATGCTCCTGGGTTCTGAACGCGCGCAACGCATACTCGAATACGTGGACCTGATCGCGCTGAGCGTGGACGGGCCGCCCGACTTGCACGACTACATCCGGGGCCAGAAGGGGGCTTTCGATAAAATGCTCCACGGGGCGGAACTGCTCCGTACGATGCAGAAACCTTTTGGTTTTATCCATACCGTCACGCCTCAAAGCTGGGAGTCGTTGCTGTGGTTAGGTACCTTTGCCGAAGCGCAGGGCGCAAAGCTCTTGCAATTGCACCCGCTCGAAATGCACGGCCGGGCCAACGAAACGCTGGCGGAAAGTGCTCTGGACAATACACTCTATCACCAGATTTTTATCCTGGCCAATTACCTGCGCAGCAAATACGCCGACCGGATGTTCGTGCAACTGGATCTGCTGCACCGCGAGTACCTGCGCGAATTTCCGCAAGCCGTCAGTGCCTTTGCACGCGGATGTTCAAAAAACGGGCGCGTGTCTGATTTGTTCGATACGCTTGTGGTGGACGAAACCGGGCGCATTTCGCCCGTGGCCTATGGCTTTGCGCCGGAACTTTCGATGGGGTACCTCACGAATTTCAACGCCCATACGTTTTCGGCTTTTTTGCAAAATAAGGTACCCATCATTGAGTCGATATTCGGCACTGCGCTCCACAAAATATGCACGGACGAAGAGCGGGATGTGATCAATTGGAATGAATTGGTCATCGCTGAAAGCAAAGCCAGCCATCGCCTGTGTGCCTGATAGAACCTACCCCTACCCGCAAAAAGAGCGGTAATCCCTGTCAGAATTACCGCTCTTTTTTAAAACCAATCCACGGGGTACCTTTCCGCTTACGCTTCCAGCGCCGCCACGCCCGGCAGCGGTTTGCCTTCCATGTATTCCAGCAAAGCACCGCCGCCCGTAGATACGTAGCTTACCCGGTCGCCGTAGCCGGCGTTGTTGATTGCCGAGGCCGAATCACCACCACCAATGAGGGAAAAAGCGTCGTTATCTTCGGTCGCCTTCACCACTACCTTAGCAATGGCGTTGGTACCTTTGGCAAAATTGGGGAATTCAAAAACGCCCATCGGACCGTTCCACAGGATGGTTTTCGATTTGGCAATGATATCAGAAAACAATTCGATCGTTTCGGGGCCAATGTCAAGACCCTGCCAGTCGTCGGGTACCTGCCCCGCCTTCACGGTCTGGCGCTGGGCATCATTGCTAAAATCGTCGGCAATGACGGTATCGACCGGTAACACCAGATTCACACCTTTCTCTTTGGCTTTCTCGATTAGTTCGAGCGTCAGGTTCTGCTTATCGGCTTCCAGGAGCGACTTGCCGATATGGCCGCCTTTGGCTTTGGAAAAAGTGTAGGACATGCCGCCACCGATGATCAGGTTGTCCACTTTGTCGAGCAGTCTCTCGATGATGAGAATCTTATCCGAGATTTTGGCACCACCCATGATGGCCGTAAAAGGACGTTCGGGGTGTTCGAGCAGACGTTGGGCATTGTCCAGCTCAGCTTGCATGACATAGCCACATACCTTATCTTTAAAAAACTTGCCGATCACGGCCGTAGAAGCATGCGCCCGGTGGGCTGTGCCGAAGGCATCCATGACCCACACGTCGCCCAGTTTGGATAATTTTTCAGCAAATGCTTCATCCCCTTTTTCCTCTTCCTTATAAAACCGCAGATTTTCCAGCAATAGAATCTCGCCCGGTTTCAGATCCGCCGCCATCCGCGTAGCTTGCTCACCGATGGCATCATCCGCGAATTTCACGGGGCGGCCAAAGATCAATGACAACGGATTCACCAGGTGCTTCAACGAATATTTTTCGGTAGGCCCATCTTTCGGGCGACCCAAATGCGACATCAGGATACAAGCCCCACCGCTATTCAGTATTTTGTCGATCGTCGGGACAGTCGCCTTGATGCGGGTATCGTCCGTAATCTCGAATTTATCGTTGAGGGGTACGTTGAAATCGACGCGCACCAGTGCTTTTTTACCAGAAAAATCGTAGCTGTCAAGTGTTTTCATAAGGTTTACGGGATTGTTTTTGGTTGAAACAAATGTAAATCAATTCTTTCCAAAATACTAGAATGCCACTATGAATCAGGGGCTTATACTAGGTATTGTACAACTTTAAAGTTTTATTTTTCTATTTGTATGATTATATTCCATCACAAAGATTCAAGTGTCAAAGGCGCATAAAAGCAAAGGCACAGCGTAGCAACAGGTAAAGTGAAAAGATTGCTCAACGGCGAAACAAGCCCATGGCTTTTAAGCGTTAATTCTGAGACCCACCCATTCCACTCACTCATAATTCATCACGCATCATTGCAGACCCCTGACCTACCCCCTAAGTACTATCTGGATAATTTCAGGTACGTGCTGGATTTTGTAAAAAAACTGTACGCTACCCTGCTCAACGACTCCGAACGCAGCTTTCTGGATTCGTTCGACGCGCTTTCCGAGGATGCCCAGTGTCTGTTCGTGCGATTCAGCAACCGCCGGGGCGCGTTCTTTAAGGTGAATTCCCTGGCCTACGCCGAGCTTGGCGACATCCCGGCCGCCCTGACCGAACTGATCGAGGCGGGGTTTGTAGAAAGCCTGAGCGCCGACCACGCGGGCCGCGCCGACGAGGTAGTAGACCTGTTCACCAAACCCGAACTGCTGTTATTGACCCAGGCTCTGGCTCCGATAGTCCCCCCGCCAAAAGCATCCGCAAGCCCGATCTGGTACGTTGGCTGCTGCACGAATACGAATTTACGGATCTGCTCGAAGGCCTGGAGGCCGTGGAGCCCGTGGTGAAGGTATGCCACGAGGTGGAGGTGATGATGATGAAGTTCCTCTTCTTCGGCAACCGCCACGACGACATGACGGAGTTCGTAATCCGCGACCTGGGGCACGTGAAGTTCCAGTCGTTTCAGGAAGAAAACTTCTCGGTGCGTTTCGAAACGCGCAAGGACGTGGAAGACCGGCTGATGATTTCGCTCACCAGCGAAACCTTCCACGAGCAGAAAGAAGAACTTCCGCCCGAAGAAATTTACGACTGGTTCATGAACTGGCAGGGCGGACTCGTCGGAGAACTCAGCGATGTGGCCCTACCTTCGTTCCGGCGGCTGGTGTTGCGGGTAGGTGCGTGGTTGGAACGCAAAAAATTACCTGAACAGGCGCTGACCGTCTATCAGCTCACCGAACATGCTCCCTCGCGCGAGCGCCGCGCCCGGCTGCTCCAGCGCATCGGGGCCGTGGACGAAGCCCTGGCCCTCTGCGACGACATGATCGCCAGTCCGCAGAATGCCGACGAGCGGTTTTTCGGATTGGACTATCGGGAGAAAATCCTCAATAAGAAAAAGCGTATCGTACGCCGTACGACCCAAGCCCTGAAAGAAGCCGATGCAGTACCCGTGCCCATTTCGTTTCGCTACCGCGTGGAACTGGGCGTGATGGAGTACTTCCGCGAGCAGGAGTACCAGGCGCTGTTCAGCGAAAATGAGCCGTGGCGGGCGCTGTTTGGGCTGGTGTTCTGGGATATTATCTACGACACCAACGTGCGGGCCATCCACCACCCTTTGCAAAGGGTACCTTCCGATTTTTTTCTGCCCGATTTTTATATCCGGCGCGAGTACTCCCTGCTGGCCCGCCTGCGTGAGCTGAGTAGCCGCGAGGCCTTTTCTGAACGGGTAAAAACGACTTACGAAGAAAAATTAGGTACTGCCAATGTGCTCGTGGCCTGGTACGACGGACTGCTGGAAATTGTGCTGCTGCTGGTACACTACCTGGAACCCACCCAGCTCCACACGATTCTGACCGAAATGGCTAAGAACCTGCGCGAAAACACGCGCGGCTTCCCCGATCTGCTGGTTTGGAAAGACGAAGAATACGATTTTGTGGAGGTCAAATCTCCCACCGACCATTTGTCGGCGCAGCAGCTGCACTGGCAACACTTTTTTGAAAAAATCGGCGTTAATAGTCGGGTACTGCGGGTAGACTGGACGCCGGATGCGGAGGTAGAAAAAACTTCCGACTAAAATTTTGCGAATTGCCCTACTTGCGTACTTTTGTTGCGAAGACTATTCAGTTCCTTACTTATTTACAATAAATCCAAAAGATGAAAAAGAAAATCGGAATGTTGTGGGCGACTGCCTTGGCCCTGGTAGCAGGCATGGGTACGGCCAATGCCCAGGTGAAGGTACCCGAGAACATCACCGCCCTGATGAACAAGTACACCTGTAGCGCCTGCCACCGCGTGGACGCCCGCCTGGTGGGTCCAGCCTATACCGATGTGGCCAAGAAAAAATATACGAATGATAAGATTGTAGAGTTGATCTATAAGCCCGTACCGGAGCATTGGCCCGGCTACCCTCCCATGGCTCCCATGACGCAGGTACCTAAGGAAGATGCCCTTACGCTGGCCAAGTATATCAATTCGCTGGCTCCAAAAGACGCCGCGAAGAAGTAAGCCTTTTTCGCTCTGATACTCAGCGGGTGGTTCCTTGGAACTACCCGCTTTTTTTGTGTACTTTATGAGCGAAGCGTACACTTTCTCCAAACCCAACTATTTACCCTCCCTCACATGGAACCGATTACCACCACCGCCATGATTAGCGCCGTAGTAACCTACCTAGCCAAGAAGCTGAAAGACAACGAATCCGTGCAGGATTTTTTTAGTGACTTTACGGAAGCTACTGTCAATTGGATAAAGCCAATCTTTATTACCGAGGACAAAAAGCCAAAGGAAATAATTGAGGATTTGAAAGCCGACCCTGCCGACGAATTAAATACAGGGGCTGTTGAAAATGCTCTGGCCAAAGCTCTCAAAAGAAACCCCGAAGCCGAAGCCGACCTTAAAGCCATGTACGATTCCCTACAAGCGAAGGCCAGCCGGGGAGAAAGCATCCGCATTATGCATAGCAAGAATGTAAACACCGGTAATGTGAACACAGGAGGTGGGGATTTTCGGCAAGGGGATAATTGAGAAGGTCATGACTCCAATTACTGACTCCAAAAACGTAAATACTGGTAATGTCAATACCGCTGGTGGGGCTTTCATCCAGGCTGACAACACGATCATCAATAACCTCAAAGAAGCTGCGCAGTATAAAACTCTGGAAGCTGAAATTCAGAAACTCAATGAGCGTTTTGAAAAAACAAAGGAGAGGATAGAAAAATACCCTGATGAAGTTGACTTCAAAGTGGAATTACTGGAAATCGACCAGGAACGAAGCCAGAAAGAAAAAGACTTGGAAACCTTAAAACAGGAGGTGCTCAAACTTGCCGAAGAGTTTAGCCGAATTCCCATCAATACAGAGCGACTGAGATTAGCGAAGCAGCATTTTGATAAAGGTGAGTTCAAGGAAGCCAGCGCAGTGCTCGATAGCGAGATAATGAGTACAGAGCTAGATACTTTGCTGATACAAAAAGAAAATATTCAACAAAAAGCCACTGAAAACAAAAGCAAGCTATCTGACAAGGCCAACGAATATCTGATTCTTGCCCGGCTTACGGCTATTAATTTTGATCTATTTGATCGTTTTGAAAAAACCAGGGAATACTATGAGCAATCCTTACGGGCTGAACGGACAACTGAAAATCTTTTTCAATATGCTAATTTTTTATTAGATTCTAATGAATATAGGAGAGCCCAAGAACTATTTGAGGAAACACTAATTGTCCTGAGGAAACTTGTAAAAACTAAACCTCAAATGTATTTGTCCAATATGGCAACTGTTCTCAATAAGCTGGGGAATTTATTTTTACAAAATAATGAATTTGATAATGCTCAGCAAATGTATGAAGAATCACTGGCTATCCGAAGTAAGCTGACCGAAATCAATCCACAAGCTTACCGTTCCCATCAAGCAACAACTTTGAGTAATTTGGGAAATCTGCATTCACAAAAAAACGAATTTGAAAAAGCTCAACAACTATACGAAAAAGCACTGGCTATCCGAAGAAAGTTGGTCGAGATCAATCCACAAACCTACCTGCCGGATGTTGCCATCACGTTGAGCAGTCTCGGAATTTTGCACCAAGCTAAAAACGAATTTGAAAGGGCCCAGAAATTATTAGAAGAAGCACTGGATATACAAAGAAAATTGGGCGGAACCAACCCACAAACCTACCTGCCGGATGTTGCCATCACGTTGAGCAATCTCGGAATCTTGCACCAAGCTAAAAACGAATTTGAAAGGGCCCAGAAATTATTAGAAGAAGCACTGGATATTATACAAATATTAGCCGGGGCAAGTCCACATACTTATTTGCCAGATGTGGCAATCACGCTGAGCAACTTGGGGAGTTTGCATATAGATATGGAGCAAATTGATATTGCCCAAAAATTCTGTGAAGAGGCTTTACAAATTTATCAACTGTTAACTAAGAAAAATCACCAGGCCTATTTGCCTCATGTAGCCCTAAATTTAAATAATTTAGCCAACTGTAAAATAGTTAGCAATAATTTCAGCGAAGGTGAGAGATTATATGTAGAAGCCTTGCAGATCAGAAGAAAATTAGCCAAAATCAACCCACAGACCTATCTACCCTACGTGGCCACCACGGCTGTTAATCTGAGCGCCTTTTTTTTACAAAGTATCCCAGACAAAGAAAAATCTTTGGCTTACGCAAAAGAGGCATTAACCTCGGCCATGCCCTTCATTGCCCAGTTGGGCCTAGCTCAGCGAATTGTAAACACGATTCGCAAAATTGTGCAAGCTTGGGGCGAAGATTTTGAAGAATTTATGAAAAGCTTAGATTAGATATCTGGCCTCACTCCTCCGGCAAAAAAGTCAAATAGCTAAATTCCCGCTCGTCGAAGAGCTACTATAATCCATTGTCTCTGTTTCTCCACAAACTTCATCGCCAACTACCAGCAAAAGGTAGGGATTGCTTTTACACAACGCCTGAGCTAACCAGCCTGAATAGGCTCGGCAATGAGTGCTTCCAAGGAAAGGTTAAGTCCCCGGTGGAGATTGCGGATCATCTGTAGGGAAAGTGAACGTTTCCGGTTAAGCACCTTGGAAACATTGCCCTTATTTCCCATATAAGGCACCAAATCTTCCTGAGAAAGGCCCAGTTCCTCCATGCGGATTTTCAGGTATTCGATCGGGTCGGGTTCCTCGATTGGGAAATGCTCCTCTTCGTATTTATTGACAAGCATAGACCATATTTCGAGCTCGTCTGCCTGGGGTGTATGGGGCTCGGCTTCCCACAGTGCCCGGATCCGTCGTAGTGCAGCCTGATAATCAGCTTCGGTATGAATCAGCTCGATGTTCATAAATCTTTTATTTTTATTTTATCATAGTCGGCATGGGTACCTAGCCAAAGCACAAATACTTTTTTCGTCCTGAATCCGATTAAAGCAACCAGCCGATAATCATTGGCTTTGATGTTGAAAACAGCTTTTCCATCGACCACCATCTCGGCGCTCGGAAAATCTTTTCTCATATCATTGACATTACTCCACTTGGCCTGTTTGACCGTTTTGAACCAAGCCGTTAGATATGGTTTGGCAGCCGCATTCTTATCGTAAAATTCGCGTAGAGTTCTAAAACTGATTACATGCATGAAAAACAGATTTGCCAGCCAAATATAGCACCTGGTTGTCATAAAGACAACTAAGTGCCATAAAACATCCGTCATACCCGCTAACGCGTTCGCGACCCGAGTCACATGAAAGGTTGCCCTCTGCTAACCCGGATTTTCAAATCTGGGTTAGCAGAGGGCATCAATAATTCTGAATCAGCAGTTCCAGTAACGCCCCCTCACTCCTCCGGCAAAAAAGTCAAATAGCTAAACTCCTTTTCATCAAAGAGTTCCTGCGCCATTTCCTGCAACTGTGTGGGGGTTACATGCTGGATTTCGGAGAAAATTTCGGGTAGGGTATCCACGCGTTCGGTGTCGAGCAGGCTTTTGGCCATCATCAGCATAAAACTCAGGTTGCTTTCCTCCGACATCGCCAGTTGGCCCATAAGCTGAACTTTGGTATGGTGCAGTTGGGTGGTGGTAAGAGGCTGCTCGCGGAGTCGCTTTAATTCTTTGTGGATCAGCGTGATGCTGCGGTTCAACTGCCGGGGTTCGGTGCCGAAGTAGATGCCCAGGTACCCCGTGTCGAGGTAGGCGGTGTATCCGGCCTCGATGGAATAGACAAAGCCGTATCGCTCGCGCAGGGCCATGTTGAAGCGGGAGTTCATACCCGGACCACCCAACAGGTTCACGAGCATGAAAAACGGCAGCCGCCGCGCGTCGGTGAGGGGGTAGGCGGGGCGGCCCATCGCGCACTGCGCCTGCGTGAGCGAGCGCTGCACTTGCTGCTGCACAGCTTGGTAGTATAGCGGCGGGGTACGTACCCGCGTGGTTTTCTTGAAAGGTATATCGCTGAGGTACCTTTCGGCCAGCCGGACGATTTTGGCAAACGGCAACCGGCTCACCGACGACACGATAATATGTTCCGTATCCAGATTTTCCAGGATAAAGGTCCGCAGTTCGTCGCTCGAAAAGCCTTTGACGGTTTCCTGGGTACCTAGAATGTTGTAACCCAGCGAGTGGCCGGGAAACAGCAGTGCGTCGAAATCGTCCTGAATGGCGTCTTCGGGCGAGTCGTAGTACATCGACATTTCTTCCAGAATCACGTTCCGCTCGCGCTCGATCTGTTTTTCAGGAAATACGGAGTGAAATGTAATATCGGCCAGCAGTTCCAGCGCTTTGTCGAAATGCTCGTTGAGCACCGACGCGTGGAAACAAATTTTTTCCTTGGTCGTATAGGCATTCAGTTCGCCTCCTACGATTTCGAGGCGGTTGATGATGTGGTGCGAGCGGCGTTTTTCGGTACCCTTGAACGCCATGTGCTCCCAAAAATGCGCCAGCCCCTGCTGCTCGGGCGATTCGTCGCGGCTGCCGATGTCGAGCATGATGCCGCAATGGGCGATTTGGGTGTGAGCTACCTGCTTGTGAGCGATACGGATGCCGTTGGGTAGGGTATGCAGTTTGTATTCTTCGTCGACTTTGGTGAGGGTCGGGGCGGTGGTCAATCGTTGGCGGGTGCTGATATTCTTCATTTTATAGTAACACAAAAACCGTCCCGATAATTTTCGGTGGTTTGGGCAAAATTACGGATTTTTGCCGGATACCCGTTTTCCTATGACGCCCCGCCGTATACTCGTGATCCAAACCGCTTTCCTGGGCGACGCCATCCTTGCCACTTCCGTGCTGGAAAGTCTTCACCAGTCTTTCCCGACAGCGTCGTTGGATTTTCTGGTAAGGAAGGGCCACGAGAGCCTGTTCGATGGCCATCCCTACCTGCATGACGTACTGGTGTGGGATAAGAAAAAGGATCGTTACAAAAACCTCCGCAAGCTGCTGCAACACATCCGGGCCCAGCAGTACGACCAGGTCATTACGCTACAGCGTTTCGCTTCCACGGGCTTCCTGACGGCATTTTCGGGTGCCAAAGTGCGAATTGGTTTTGATAAAAATCCGTTTGCTTTCGCTTTCACCCATACCAAACCCCACTATCTGAGCCAGGGTACCCATGAGATTGACCGGAACTTTTCGCTGATTGATAACTTAGTGCGGGGTACCTTGCAGAAACCCCGCCTATATCCTGTCCTGGACGATTACTTAGCCGTAAAACCTTACCAATCAGAAAGGTACCTTTGCATCGCCCCGGCCTCGGTGTGGTTTACGAAGCAGTATCCGGCAGAGCGCTGGGCGGAATTGGTGGATGGGGTACCTTTATCGTACACGATACTCATCCTGGGAAGCCCGGCGGATGTGGCTTTGGGGGAAAAGTTGATGGCGTTGTCCAAAAGGAAAGAAAAAATCACCAATCTCTGCGGCAAACTCTCTTTCCTGGAATCGGCGGCTTTGATGGAACACGCTACCATGAACTATGTGAACGACTCCGCACCCATGCACATCGCCTCGGCGATGGATGCGCCGGTTTGCGCCGTGTATTGCTCTACGGTACCTGCCTTTGGTTTTGGACCGCTATCCGATGAATCCCATATTGTAGAAATAGAAGAGCCCCTGTACTGCCGCCCCTGCGGGCTGCACGGGTACAAAGCCTGCCCGGAAGGGCATTTCCGCTGCGCGTGGGAAATCAGGACGGAAAGGTTGCTGGGAGTGATTGAGAAGTAGCTTTTAGTTCCTGGTTTGGAGTACCCATTTCCGGATGAGAGGTACTTTATACGAAGTACTTTAAAGAGTTGCTTTTAAATCGGAACGTACTAAACAACGCTGAACTCCAAACCAGAAACTAAAAACTTAACTTTTCTGCCGGTACTGTTCGATGATGCGGTAAAGGGCTTTTTGTTTTTCCAGTTCGGGGAAGAAATCGAAGAGTTGCACGTGGGCGTCGTAGTCCAGCGTTAGGGCGATTTCCAAATTGAGCAGCGCTTCGCGGTACTCCCCGGCGTGGATCAGGTACACGCACAGACGGTAATACAAATCGGCCTCTTCCGGCATCTCGTCCACGGCGGCCTGCAGCAGGTCGCAGGCGCGGGCGAAATTGCCCTGATCGAAAAGTACCAGTGACCATTTCAGCCACACTTCGGGCATTCCGGGCTCGATTTCGGCCGATTTCTCGAACGCCTCAAACGACGATACTACATTGCCCAGCCGGTACTCCGACTCGGCCAGCGCCAGCCAGTAATCAGGATTGAGCTCGGTGATTTGAATGGCTTTGCGTAGAAAACCAACGGCTTCGTGCCAGCGGCCCAACTCGCTCATGCATACCCCCAGGCCATACCAGCCGTCGTCCCACTCGCTATCCAGCTTTACGGCCTCGCGGTAATAGCTGATGGCCGTTTCGTACTGTTCCAGTTTCTCGTAGCAATTCCCCAGACAGCAGCAGGTTTCGGGCTGTTTGCCCTCGAGCTCGATGGCTTTATGGTAGTTGAATTTCGCGCTCTCGTAATCCTCGACATTCATGTACGAATTGCCCAGGTTAAAATAGGCCGAAGCGAAATCTTCCTTCACCAACGTGGCGTAGTCGTAGGCCTGAATGGCCTCCCCGAACCGCTCGAGCTTGCTGTAGGCAATGCCCAGATTGTACCAGGCGTGATGCGAATACGGATCTCGATCGACCAGTGAGTTATAGAATTCGAGATGATTTTCGAGTTGGCCAACCAGGTCGAGGCAGTGAGCCAGTTCGTAAAGGGCGTGTTCGTTGTTGAGATTGCCAGCAATGGATTTCTTGTAACTCTCGATGGCCTGTTCGTACTTACCCCAATTCTGGTAGGTTTGCCCGATCTGATAGTATATATCGTCGCGTTCCTCGGCGGTTTCCAGCATTCCTTCCAGAATACTGAGCGAGAGTTCGTACTCTCCCATCAGGTTATAGATGGCCCCCTGCATGAACAGAATCTCGCTGTCACCGGGGTGAAACAGACCGGCTTTCTCCAGCAAATCCAGGGCGGGCTCGAACTGGGTGCGGTTGGCCAGCAGCTGAGCCTTACTCAGCATCAGCTCCAGGGCGTAGGGGTAGTTTTCCAGGCCCAGGTCACAGGCTTTAATAGCCTTCTCAAAATCGCCCTGATCCAGGTAATGTTCTGCTACCTGTTCGTAGGCATCCAAATCAAAAAACTCCTTCTCGTCCGTCTTTAACATGCGTTCGAAACGGCGGAGGGTTTCCTTCATATAATTTTTCCGTTCGTCAAAATCCTGTTCCATCTTACGGGCGGGGGTTAATGTCGCCGGCACAAAAGTACCAAACTTTACTATTGAAGAAAGTTAGTAATAATTCTTATCCCTACCTCAATTCGTCGGGAAAAAACTTTCACACACCCGCTGTACTGTAGCACAAAGCGGTTGAAAATCAAAGGCTATTGCCTGCTTTATTTTGGTATTCTCAAACTCAAAACGATGCGTCGCCGACCGCGCCGTATCCTTCGTAATCAGTGGACGGCTCCCCGTCAGCCACGAGCGCACCGCCTCGATCCGCCAGATGACACCCGCCAGCGCGGTGCCTACCTTCAGGTGTGGAGGACGCTTGTCGAAGCCTTTGGCAATGGCCGCAAACAAGGCCTGGTAGGAGGCCGAGCCCGCGCTCAGAATGAAACGTTCGCCCTGAATATCGGAAATTACGAGCTGGTAAATGGCCTCGGCGATGTCTCTGACATCAACGTAATTGACGGTTCCTTCCGTATAAAAAGGCTTTCCGTCGTACACGTATTTGAAGAGTTGGGTACTGCTTTTCTGCCAGTCGCCTTCACCCAGAATCAGGGACGGATTGACGATGACCGCCGGCAATCCTTCGGAAATACCGCGCCACACTTCCAGCTCGGCCAGGTACTTGGTTTTGGCGTAAGCCGAGTTGTTGGGCGAGTCTTCCCAGCGCTGGGTTTCATCAATACGTACGGGCTTATTTGGTTCGATCGTGCGGGGATGGGGCCTTCCCAAAGCGGCCACGCTACTGACATGACAGAGCTTGCGGATTCCTCTTTTCAAGCAGACGTTGACGACATTGGCGGTACCTTCCACATTGACCTTGACCATGGCGGCTTCGTCGCGTGGAATGAACGACACTACCGCCGCTGCATGAATGACATATTCCACATTTTCCAAGGCCTTTTCCAGGGAAAGTATATCCAGAATATCGCCCTCGATCCACGCGATGCGCTCTTCCACATCCTGCAAAAGCGAGCGGTCGGAATCGGGTCGGTGCAGCACGGATACACTGTGACCGTCGGCCAGAAACCGACGTGCCGTGGCACTGCCAACCAGGCCCGTAGCTCCGGTAATAAGAATTCGCATGATAGATGAACGATAGGCCAGCGGGCAAAGTTCGGCAATATCGCCGCAGCAATCCGCAATCCCTTTTTGAAATCAAGGGGTTTATCTCGTTCTTTGAGGTAAGCCACCAGTCATTTTTTGCATAAGGTACCCCTCTCCTACTAAAATTCTGAAAATCCAGTTCATGAAAAAACTTTTCACCAACCTCACCTTCTGGGTACTGACCGCCATCACCGTCGGTGCTTTGCTGGGCCACTTCCAGCCCGAAACCGCCCAGAAGATGCAGCCCCTGGGCAAGGGATTCATCGATTTGGTCAAACTGTTCATCAATCCCATTATTTTCCTCACCATCTCGCTGGGTATCAGCGGCATGGGTGATCTGAAAAAGGTAGGCAAGGTAGGTGGAAAAGCTCTGCTCTACTTTGAGGTCGTCACGACCTTTGCGCTGGTGATTGGTGTAGCAATGGCCTACCTCATCCGGCCTGGTGATGGCGTGGTGACCGCCGGAATGACGGGCACGGGAGATGTGTCAAAATTTCAGCAGGAAGCCGATAAGGGGTTCAGCTGGTGGGAGTTTTTAAAAAACAACCTGACGATTCAGGTACTGATTTTCTCGATTCTCTTCGGCATATTTCTCAGCAAATTCAACGGCAAGCAGCGGATCGTGGATGGGCTGACCTACCTTTCTAAATATGTTTTCAAAGCACTGCATTTCGTGATGCTGTTCGCACCCATCGGCGCGTTTGGCGGCATGGCCTTTACCATCGGAAAGTACGGCATCAAAACCTTGCTACCGCTCGGCAAACTGATGCTGACGGTGTACCTGACGATGGCCCTTTTCATTTTTGTGGTACTGTACCTCGTTCTACGCTATTACAAAGTCAGTATTTTCAAGTACCTCAACTACATCCGCGAAGAACTGCTGATTGTACTGGGTACCTCCTCGTCCGAAGCAGGACTACCTTCCCTCATGGAAAAACTCGAACGTATGGGTTGTTCCAAACCTATTGTCGGGCTGGTGGTCCCGGCGGGGTACTCGTTCAATCTCGATGGTACCACGATCTACCTCTCGATGGCCACCATTTTCCTGGCGCAGGTCTACGGCGTGGAACTGACGCTGGCCCAGATGTTCACGATCATCGGCATCCTGATGGTTACGTCTAAGGGCGCGGCGGGCGTCACGGGTAGCGGCTTCGTGGTGCTGGCCTCTACCCTTTCGGCCATTAAGGTTATTCCCATCGAAGGCCTGGCGCTGCTGCTGGGCGTGGATCGCTTTATGTCCGAAGCACGAGCAATTACCAACTTCATCGGCAATGGCGTGGCTACCATCTGGATCGCCAACAACGAAAACGATTTCGACCGGGCGAAGATGAATTACGCCTTCGGGCATTTGGAAGAGACGGAAGATATTGTGGAGGATAATCTGCGGTTTCTGACAGAGGAGGAAAATAAGAAAACTAACGGTTAAAGCTAACTTATTGCCGTGGAGACAACTATTCAACTGAAAAGCGCAACGGTCATTCTGGAAGAGAAAGGGCTGGCCATTGTGGATAGCGCCAAAAAACAGAAGCGAGCGGCGCTGTTTGCATCGGGTGCCTGGCTGCTCTACGCCCTTGTTTCTTTATGGGGTTATACGAAAACAAATTATGAGTTTACTTTGTGGACGGGGAGCATCGTAGGCATTTTCTGGTTGGTAACTCTTGGCAAATGGCTATTGCGCTCCGATAAAGAATACATTCAACTAGATGAGATTCGAGCCGTTACGTTTGGGTCTACCCTTTTGGGAGAAGATTTCCTAAGCATTCGCTTGAAAAATGGTTTGCGCAGGGACATAAACGATGCTAATTATTTCCCTAATGAGCTCAGATGTTATTTTGAGGATAAGAATTTGGTCAAATGAAGTTATTCTTAATCCTACAATAAAACAAAAAGGTTAAGTATAAAGCTTCTTATTGTCAATAGATCACTTTATCATATACGCTTACCCGCGAACCACCAGAACCATACGAATCCAACCAAACCGCTCTCAAAGTAAAAATAAAGGATTCAGGTTTGATATCATCTTTATTGTCCATAACAATTTTTATCCGCTCTGATTTTCCGGCGGTTCTGATTTCCTCTACGTTGCCGTACACCGGGTAGCTGGCAGGATCCAGATACCCTTCAAAATCTGCTGGATCAACTTTGCTTATATGGCTTAAAACGCTCCGTAACATCTCGGGAAGTTGGTTCACATTTATTTTCGTATAATCACCAGACCAATCCCAACTACCTCCCGGGTAATTTTTCATGTTATAGATATGAAACGTACCCGTATCTGTGTAAGGTACTTGGCCAAAAACGCCCCCTCCCTCTTTTTGTAAAATAGTATTCTTCCCAAATTGAAAAGCCACGTTGGTAATATAGCCCCCAGACCAGAGAACCCCCAGCAGTGAACTGGTCTTGGCTCCGTCAGCAGAAATATATTCCAGTTTTTCCTTACTTTCAATTTTGGTTATTTGTTCTACAACCCAATATCTTCCCTTAGCACTTAGCAGTGAATCAACCAGCCTGTAATCAACTTTTTCTTCGGGTTCAGGCAGTGATCCTTCATTCCGGCAAGAAAAAGTACTGATTATCAATGCAGTGATAAATAAATTGAACAGAACCTTCATAATAAATGCCTTTAGGTTGGATTTTTAAGGATTGATAAACAAATCTATACAATAGAATTCACATAGCCGTTCATAATAATACTGAATGCTAGCATCCTCTCATAACTTTAATAAATCTTCTTCCCATTTTTTTACCAAGTTAATCAACAGCGAGCTAATTTCACACCGTAGGGTACCTTCCCATCGTTAGCAGAAAGTTAATATCAATTCTGTGTATATGCACGCAGCCTGCTTTTCAATCAAACTGTTCCCTTCTCGCGTTGGTGACGTCAGCAGGCGACCCTTTCTGCTGTGCGCTGACTCGATTACAAATTGGGATTATCTGGATGTTTTATAACAAAATCAAAGTCGGCGAAACTTAAAACTCTTACTAATTTTTTTGTAGGGCCTTATCTCTAGGGTATCTCTGTTGATCAGGTATCCAGCAATAGTCCCTGTTGTAAAATCGTCTTTCTTGTCGCTCAAAAACAATAAAGGGCCAATAATATCCGTGTAGGATTCGCCATAATACCGGACGTCGAGAAAGACACTGTCTTTCAGATTGTTTGCAGAAAATTGACTGGATGAAAAGAAAGTGATGGTTTGCTGGGGAATTGAGTTTACGGGCTGATAAACTTGTCTGGTGCCGTCCCAACTACTCGTTTGAAAAAGAATCCAGGTACCCTTCAAACCCATCTCCTCAGGTTGTAAAATATCTTTCTTATTACAGGAAAGTGCTAGGCAAATAACACCAAAATAGATTGTCAGGCGGATGATTTTCATAGTTGTTAAATTCTGTTTTACAAGATCCGGTCTTTTGCTAAATGGTTGTAAATTAACAAATCGTTAATAAAACCACAATCACAACTCTATCTCCACCACCAGTCCCGGCAGTACGTCTTCGCCAGACAATTTCAATGATTTTCCCCGCATGATTTCGGTCGTTCCGTCGGCGCGGTAGATGTGGGCGGCTTGTCCCTGCCGGTCGATGAGCCAGCCCAGGCGGCAGCCGTTCACGCGGTACTCCTCCATTTTCGCTTTCAAGTCTTTCAGTCGGTCGGTCTCGGAGCGGATTTCTACGGCGAAGTCGGGGTAGGTGTGGGTGAAAACCTTACGATCATCTTCGGGGATGCTTTCCCAGCGTTCTTTGGCAATCCAGGATACATCCGGCGAGCGCACCGCCCCGTTGGGCAACGTATAGCCCGCCGACGATTCAAAGACATATCCTAACTTACTCTGTCGGTTCCATAGCCAAATCTGGCCGCCAAATTCAGCATTAAAATTCCCGGTACTCATTCCCGTAGGTGACATAATGATGATATTTCCGTACTGGTCGCGCTCCATGCGCAACTCCGAGTTGGCCTGGCAGAGGTCGAAGAACATTTCTTCGGTCATGCCGTCCACCGTTTTGAGCAAAAATCCGTTTTCTAGTACCATTGTAAGTAAGTTTTTTCCAAGTTAAGCAACAGCGGGCTAGTTTCACAACGTAGGGTACCTCTCCTTCGTTTCTTGCTTATCTTTATGGTATTCTCAATTACCTTAACTTTGACCAATCGAAGATTCTCCTATTATTTTAACTCAATCCAACCAATGCCTTTCTACCATGAAATTAACACAATTCCTGCTTTTCTGCTTCGCTTTGCTGTCTTTGACTCCCGTCCTGGCGCAAAAATCTGAGAATCAGGCCAGGGGTACTTTTACAAATCCCCTGCCCGTAGAGTTCGGTGATCCGTACATCTTACACACCCAGGGTACCTACTACATGTACGGCACGGGCAGCGGGGCCAACAAGGGCTTCGTGACCTATTCGTCCAAAGACATGGTGAATTGGAAGCAGGAAGGACAGGTATACTTTCACGACAACAAAAATGGCTGGAGCGATCCGAAAACCGCCTTCGGCGGTGCCTACTGGGCGCCCGAAGTGTACGAAGTGAAGGGCAAGTACTATCTGTTTTACAGTGCGCAGTGGAAGGTGAATCCTACGAAAGAAGTAGAAAACTTTCGGATTGGGGTAGCCGTGGCTGACAAGCCCACCGGCCCTTTCGTCGACCTAACCGACAAGCCGCTTTTTGACCCAGGGTACCCCATCATCGACGCCAATGTATTTTTCGATACCGACGGCAAGGCCTACCTCTACTATTCGCGCTGCTGCTACAAACACCCGGTCGAAAGCGAAGTGGCCGATCTGGCGCGGGAAAAAGGGTGGTTCAAGGAAATTGAGGAAAGCTGGGTGTACGGCGTCGAACTCAAACCCGATTTTTCCGGCGTGATCGGCGAGCCCGTGCTGTTGCTGAGGCCCCCCGTTTCGCTCAGCGACAAGCAGGCCGAATGGGAAAGCCGGTCGGTGACGGCGCGCGAGGTGAACCGCCGCTGGACGGAAGGCTCGGTGACGTTCAAAAAAGACGGCACCTACTACATGATGTACTCGGCCAACCATTTCGGGGGGCAGTACTACGCCGTGGGCTACGCGACGGCCCAATCGCCGCTGGGGCCCTTTAAGAAAGCGGCCAACAACCCGATCTTACAGAAAAACACCGACCGGGGCGGCTCGGTGACGGGTACGGGCCACAACAGCATAGCCTACTCGCCGGATGGTAAGGAGATGTTCTGCGTCTACCACGCCCGCACCGCCCAAACCGGCAACAAGCGGGTCGTGTGCATTGACCGGATGGAGGTGAAAGATGGTACCATCAAGATTCTTGGACCTACCACCACGCCGCAGAAAGTACCTTCGGGGGTAGTTTCTGGGGGAAAATAAACCCTTCTTTTATGACAAAGAAAGAGAGCTTAGCCATTCTTGATGAACAATACTCATATATCGTAAACTTTAGACTGCCTAGACTCATGGGGATTTTCCGGGAGAAGCCCCATGAGTTCGACCGTCTCACTCTTCCCATACTTTGGGCAGATCATGAAAAGATTGCGCTATATCGCCTACTATTCGAAAAGAACATACCGGCTGCCAAACAGGAATTCTATAACTGCGGCACGCTGACAACCTATGGTGTCCTGCGCTTCGGATATTGGCCCAAAGATAAAAAAGCGGAATATATTGAACCGGATGTAAAGGTAGACTACATGGGTTTTGTCAGCCACTTCTCCTACCTACTGCTGAGCGACTGCGAAGCTTTAATCCAACAGTACAGCACCCTCCGTCACCAGTGGTGGGACGAGAAAACAAAGGACGGGCTCTTGGTTTACGCTCGTGCGATCCAATGCATTCTGCTCGACGACTGGGAGAGTCTGGAAAAGCATCTTATTCAATTTGACAAGCAAGCCAAGAGATATAAGAGCGCCCAGCACAGTAAGGAGTTTTTCATAGGTATGCTGGAAAAAGACATAGGTAAAGTAAAGCGTTCCATCGAGACTATGTGCGAAAAAAGGTACAGCCGCCATAATCCGTTTTTGGCCAATTTAATCGCCCTGCCTGCCGCAGGCTATGCCAAGCTAGCCTGGCTGAAAGGCATGCAGGTGCAGATCGATAGCCCGCTGGTACCCATGGAGCTGATGCCCATCGCCCCGCTGGAAGAGTACGTCAACCCCTACGAGCGCTTCTGGCGGCTGGGGGAGGATTGAAGGAAATTATATTACCTACCTAGGCATACTCCAAAATAAAGTCTGCATCGATTCCCAGCTTGGTGCGTAACTGTTTGGCCAATGCCATCGTCACGCCACGTTTACCCCGCAGAATTTCGGACAGCCGCGTTTCGGCTATTTCCAGCAATTGGGCCATCTCGCGCTGGTTCATTTTCAGTTCGTACATTTTGAAACTTATCATTTCAGGAATACCCTGAGGTACCCGGACTGGCATTAGCGGAATGCTATCCTCGTAGTTTTCCGCTATTTGAGACAGATGCGCCAGCTCGCTCGCTTCGTCGGGAGTAAGGCTGGAAAAGCCCCCCTGCGAAGTAGCTTTTTGTAAGTGGCTTTCAATCCTAGCCATCAAGTGACGGTACTCCGTTTCGTTCGTTGGCGTTTTCATAGGAATTAGAAGTCTAAATGGTCGCACAATCAATTTTATCGTATTCGGCGTGGGTACCTACGAACCGAATGAATACAGTACGCTTATCAAAGAAAATCATCGCCACCAGCCGATAGCGATTTCCCCGAATGTTAAAGACAAAACGGTCATTACCGACATAATCCACCGAGTTGAAAGTTTGTTTGACCGAAGTCAGATTATTCCAGTCGGCGGCTTTCACCTGAAGGTACCATTCGTTAAAAGCTGCCCCGGCATCAGGGTACCTCTGGCAAAATTCGTTGAGTATTGTTTTGCTGATGACGACCATTCATCTTTATGGTTACTAACGTAAAAATACCGCCAAGGATTTACATATAAAAATATTTTTTTACAAGATATGTAAGTATCGACATATAGAGAATCCCGTGAATGTTTTTGATAATCAAAAAAAAGAAGGCCCGAATCATAATCCACTGGATCACAAATCGGGCCCGATGTCTGGTGTAATTTTTCTTTTAATCCTCTTCCTCCAACTCAAAAACCTCATCGGTCGTTTTTGAAAACACGCGGGCGATCTTCATGCCCAGCGCCAGCGAAGGCGAGTACTTTTCGGCCTCGATGGCGTTGATCGTCTGCCGTGATACCTGCACGCGGTCGGCCAGTTCGGCCTGCGTGATGTTGAGAATGGCGCGTTCGATTCTGATCCGATTTTTCATAAGGCCAAAAGAGTACCTTCATTTCGCCTTACTTCCCGTGCTTCCTTGAACAGCAGCCAATGAAAACGCAGCACGAAAATGAGCAGCGGCGTGAACATATTGTAGATCATGATAGTCAGGAAGGGTAGCCCGTGCACAAACATAATGCAAAGTACCAACACCAGCGTGTTGCCATAAATCGCCCATTGCAAGGCACCCAGGCGCATTTGGGCGGTGCGTTCGTCTTCATTCTTGACCCGGGCAAAACCCGTCAAAATCAGTCCGGCAATAATAGCCAGCGAAATAATTTCATCGATTAGGTTGAGCGTAAGCGTACCGGTTGGGTTTTCATCCAGCGTGGAAGATCCGCTGATATGAGATCCTCCGTTCGAGACGGTACCCGACAGCGAGTATACGTCCTCAAAGGGCCAGGGAATTGTGACTTCGGCCTGAATCGGAAAATCCTCATCCGAAATCAGACACCACATTCCCAGCGGGATAAAGAGTACCAGCAGTACCCATCCCATGGGCTTCAAGCGGTTGGGTAAAAGGTTTTTTGTTTTCATGGCTAATAGATTTTAAGTAAAAATGACTGAGACAAATGTAAAGTAAATTTTACATTTATGTCAAGTATTTTTTACAAAATAGCAAAAATAGTTTACCTATTAACTCACAAAATATAATTCTGGCCACGCACGGCCGCTTTTTACTAATTTTGCGGAACTAGTGTTTGTTATCTACCCGCTATCGATTTTACTTTTTTGCTGAATATGTCTCTGACCAATCCCCAACGCTATACCGTCACCGCCGCCCTTATTTACGCCAATGGCCCCATCCACATCGGGCATTTGGCGGGTTGCTATGTCCCGGCGGATATTTATGTACGCTACCTGCGCTCCAAAGGCGCGGAAGTTGCCTTCATCAGCGGTACCGACGAGCACGGGGTACCCATCACGATCCGGGCTAAAAAGGAAGGTGTGACTCCGCAGGAAGTGGTCGACAAGTACTATACGCAGATTGCTGATTCTTTTGCCGATTTGGGTATTTCGTTCGATGTGTATTCCCGCACCAGCAAGCCTGTACACCACGAAACCTCGCAGGAAATTTTCAAGGATCTGTACGAAAAAGGCGTCTTCATAGAAGAAACCACTGAGCAGTACTTCGACGAAACCGCGCAGCAATTCCTGGCCGACCGATACATTGTAGGTACCTGTCCGGTCTGCGCCAATCCCAACGCCTACGGCGATCAGTGCGAGCGCTGCGGCTCCACGCTGAGTCCGACGGAATTGATCGACCCGCGATCTACGCTTTCGGGCGCGCAACCCGTTTTGAAGGCTACCACCAACTGGTTTCTGCCACTGGATACCATGCAGCCGCAGATTCAGGAATACATTGACAGCCATCCCGAGTGGAAAACCAACGTATTGGGCCAGTGCCAGTCGTGGCTGAAAGAGGGCCTGAAACCCCGCGCCATGACCCGCGATCTGGACTGGGGCATCAAGGTACCCTTGCCCGACACCGACGGCAAGGTACTGTATGTGTGGTTCGAGGCGCCGATTGGGTATATTTCGGCTACGAAAGATTGGCTCACGCAGAAAAATGGGACCGATGCGGGTTGGGAAAAATGGTGGAAAGAAGACGACACCAAACTGGTGCATTTCATCGGGAAAGACAACATCGTGTTTCACTGCCTGATTTTCCCCGCGACGCTCATGGCCGAAGGTACCTATGTACTGCCCGACCAGGTACCCGCCAACGAATTCATGAACCTGGAAGGCGACAAGATTTCGACCTCACGAAACTGGGCCGTGTGGCTGCACGAGTACCTGGCTGAATTTCCGGGCAAGCAGGATGTGCTGCGCTATGTACTTACCGCCAACGCGCCCGAAACTAAGGACAGCGAGTTTACCTGGAAAGATTTCCAGACCCGCAATAACAGTGAATTGGTGGGCGTATTCGGCAACTTCGTGAACCGCGCTATGATCCTGACGCAGAAATTTTGCGAAGGCAAGGTACCTTCGGTGAGTGAGTTGCAGGAAATCGACCAAAGTACCCTCGAAGAACTCGCCGCTTTTCCTGCCCGCATCGCCGACGCGCTGGAAAACTACCGTTTCCGCGAAGGCCTTACGCTGGTGATGGATCTGGCGCGCCTGGGCAACAAGTACCTGGCCGAAACACAACCCTGGCACGCCATCAAGACCGACAGTCGCCGGGTAGATACGATCATGAACATTGCGCTGCAAATTACGGCTTCGCTGGCGATCGTGGCCGAGCCGTTTCTGCCGTTTACCGCCGCCAAAATCAACACCCAGCTAGGAGCAGAGAAGACGACCTGGCACGTCGCCGGACGCGCTGACCTACTGCCCGCCGGACACGTCCTGGGCGAATCGAGCCTGTTGTTTGAGAAAATAGAAGATGATGTCATTCAGAAACAAATCGAAAAACTCCACGAAGCCAAGCGCATGAACGAACTGGAAAGCAAGCAGGTACCCGAGGTACGGGCCGAGATACAATTTGATGATTTTGCCAAAATGGATATCCGCGTTGCTACCGTACTGGAAGCTGAAGCGGTACCCAAAAGCAAGAAACTCCTGAAAATTAAACTCGACATCGGTACCGAACAGCGCACCGTGCTGAGCGGCATCGCCGAGCATTTCAAGCCCGAGGAAGTTACCGGACGGCAGGTACTGTACCTGGCCAACCTGGCCCCGCGCAAGATGATGGGCATGGAGTCGCAGGGCATGATCCTGATGGCCGAAGACCGTGATGGCAGCCTGGCGTTCATTCAGCCCGGCAAGGCTATCTGGAACGGGGGTACCGTCAGTTGAATCTGGCATTTTCCAGTCCATATCCGGCATGAGGCCTACCCACGCGTGCGGCCCCGATCCAGTATCCAAAATCCAGTATCCACCAATTCCCTGTCAGCTTATGCTTGCCACGATCGTTAAAATCAGCAACGTCACCAACCTATCGGATGCCCGCTACTGCGCGGGCATGGGCGTAGATATGCTCGGTTTCTCCGTGGACGAGCATTCTTCCAGCTACGTACATCCCAAAAAATACGCCGAAATCCGGGCGTGGGTAGCCGGGGTACGGCTGGTGGCCGAGTCGTCAGAAACGGACCCCAGGAAACTACTGGCATTACTGGCTGAGTACGAATTCGATGCCTTGCAGGTAGAGGACCCCGACTTGCTGGTGTACTTGAAAAGCGAACTGGACAAACCTCTGCTCCTGCGGGTGGATGTGGACCATTACGAAGCTGATGAACTGGATGCGCTGATGGGACGCTCTGCGGCGGAGGTAACCTATTTTCTGCTGGAAAGCGCTGAAGAACCCGAACTCACCGATGAATGGGGCTCCTACCTCCAGACGCTGGGAAAAGAATATCCAATTCTACTGGGATTTGGACTGGATCAGCAGGTACTCGTACCTGAATTTGTCGAGGAGCTCGGCATCAGCGGAATCGCCCTGCGGGGTAGCGCGGAACTACGACCAGGCTATAAGGACTTCGGCGCCTTGATGGACGTACTGGAGGCCTTGGAAGTGGACGAATAGTCGCTGGCTTGCTGGTTTACCTCACAAATCGGCAGCAAACTCACCTGAAAAAATCACCATTCAACCCGATCCACAACCGATTGTAAGTTTTCGGGTTGCAGTATCTTGCATTACCTACTACCTTTGATTGCAAATAAAGACGAAAGTTGTTTTATTTGGATAAAAATCCTAGTCCGGTTTTTACCTATTCCTAAAATATTCAACCTCAAAACCTAACACCATGGAAAAGAAACTAACCCGCATACCGAGCGAAGCCGTCCTGGGCGGGGTGGCAGCGGGTATGGCCCACTACTTCAACATCGACCGCACCATCATCCGCGTCCTGTGGGTGGTAGCGCTGTTGCTCCCTATTCCGCCCACTTTTTTCTGGACAGCCGTTATCTACATCGTTCTATGGGCGGCGCTGCCCGAAGGTACCCCCGGCTTCAACACGCCTACTAACCCTTACGATCACCCCCCGGCACCGAGCCGTCCGATCCCCGGTTTGCCAGTTCGTCTTCGGGCTATTCCACGTCCGGCCCCGCGGGTACAGGCATTTTTTCCGGGAGCTCCGATCCCGATCGTTCTATTAAAATCATTGGAGTCATTCTGCTGGGTGTCGGGGCTATTCTGTTGCTGGATGAACTCCCCTACTGGTACCGGGTGCGAGAGTATGTATGGCCGGTTGCCCTGATCATTGCCGGAGCATTCCTGCTATTGCGGCAGCGTGATAAAGAGCAATACAACAATGGGCACACCCCTCCCCCGCCCCCCGCTGATCCGTTTCAACCGGTAGACCCGTTTCCACCCGTCGATCCCGATCCGGTACCTTACCGCCCGTTCGATGCCCCATCTTCCAACCCCACTATCGATCCGGACAAACCCGCCGATCCCGATGGCGAAACTGACACCAGCGGCGATTACCCGCAAGTGAAATAAAAGAATCCAGGGTACCTGAGTCCATGTTTTTGTTCTGACAAAGCCGGGAATGAAAAACGGCCTCCTTCCACCCTCCTAAACGTTACACTCTTAAACCAGAAAATACAGCCATGAACTTTCGTAACATTTTTTGGGGCATCATGCTCATTGTAGTGGGAGCCCTGTTTCTGATCGAAGAATTGTCCGATTTTGATTTTGGACGCTATTTCCTGCCCGTCATCCTGATCGTGTCCGGCGGTTTGTTACTGCTCAAACACCAGTTGGGTACCGGACACAATACAAACTCAAATTATTAAAAAACCTACATCATGAAAAGATCAAACGGTATTTTCTGGGGCGGCCTTCTGGTGGTGCTGGGCGTGTTCTGGATGCTGCGCAACCTGGGCTTCCTGCACGTCGACTGGCACGAAGTTTCCCGCTTTTGGCCGGCGTTATTGATCCTGGCAGGCATAGGCCTACTGGCTTCCCGAGGCGAACGGGGCAGCGTTGGCCGCGGCATTTCGGGCATTCTGATTGTCCTGGCGGTACTGGCGGGCATTACGCACCGCACCGAGCGCAGCCTGGACCGGCATCGCGACAACTGGAATTTCCGGTGGGACGATGACGACGACGATCGCCATGACGACGATGAATGGGATTTTGGCGATCGCAAAAGAGAACGCGACCGGGGTTATGACGACGACGATGAAAGCTCGCGGGACGAAGACTCGGATTCGGAGAAAATAGACGTGCAAAATGGCCATTATGAGTACGATATGGAAAATAACCTGCGGGAAGCCACCCTAAATTTTGAGGGCGGGGCGGGCGATTTCAAACTGAAAGGCGACACCGACAAGCTCTTTGAGGCTGACACGCGCTCTTCGGTAGGAGAATTCACTGCCAATATCCGGAATAACCGCAACGCCAATACGGCCGTCATCGACTTCAAAATGGAGAATAACCATGTGGAGTTGAAAAATGGAAAAATGGAAAACGATGTGGAGATCAACCTGAACGAGAATCCAATCTGGAATATTGATATGGGAGTAGGTGCCGGTAAAGCCAATTTCGACCTGAGCGCCTATAAAGTCAAGTCGTTGAAGGTAAGTACCGGCGTGGCCGATCTGGAATTGCGCCTGGGCGACAAGGTACCCCAAGCTGACGTAGAGATTGAGTCGGGCGTAGCTTCGGTGACGCTGGAGATACCCGAATCGGTAGGGTACGAAGTACGCATCGACGGAGCGCTGAATGTCAAGGATATGGATGATCTGGTGAAAGTCAATGACAATCTGTATCGTTCCGCCGACTTTGACTCGGCCACCCGCAGGGTAGCCATTCGGTACGACGCCGGCCTTTCGAAAGTCAAGATCCGCCGCTACTAAGCGAACCATCGGAACAACAAATTTCCTTCTAATACCCGAAACCCGCTCTTACCTACACAGAGCGGGTTTCTGCTTTTTACTAGTCCTCGGGTACCGCTTACTAAGTGACGCTACGGGTAGCTTGGTGAGTAGGGCAGGACCCTCTATCTTTGTTCATACCCGGAATACAGATTCCATAAAAAACACCAGTACCATGAAAAAAGCATACATACTACTCCTGGCCGTATTGTGGGTTAGCAGCACCTACGCCCAGAAATCAGAAAATTTCATGTCCGCCTCGATCGACGGAACCGAGTGGAAGGCAGAAGCCAAACGCCTCAAAATCCCTATCAAAGGTTTCCGGTATCTGGCCCTGGCGGGTTTTAAAGTCAACCCCGACGAACAGTTGTGGGTCCGGTTGTATTATTTTGAGGATGAGCTGAAACCCGGCACCTACCCCATTGAAAGTCTGGAAGCGATGAATAAGAAAGGGTTTCAACCCAAATCGGGTGGCAAATTCTGGGCGCTGGTCGACTATACCGAAGAAACCAAGAAAATGGGCCACGGATTTCACGACGGCGAGTCGATGGAAGGTACCGTCACCATTACGTCCGTCACTCCTACCTCGGTGGAGGGTACCTTCGAGGCCACTTTGCAGGGTGTTTACTATCAGAAACGGGCACTGGCTACGGCAACGGGCACCGGTTTGCGGGCCAATCTCGAGAGGAAGCTCCTGACGGGAGCGGGGGCAGGAATGGTAGTCAACGGAGATCCCCACGACCACGATAATTCCAAGAAATTGAAGGAAACCGATACGATCAAAATCACCGACGGGAAATTCAAAGTTGACTGGACGAAAGAAGACAAGCCCTAAGCGGCCGGCAATCAATAAAAAAGTCCGCCTCAATGGTTTGAGGCGGACTTTCATTTGTGTGTGTGTATAATGTGAGAGTGACTTTTAAGTACCCGATTATAGGGGGTAGTTATATGGGATGGACCTAGGTCCGAATTTCGACGAGCCTTTTTCCTGTTAGTGCAATCTCAAACCTAAGGGAGTGTGTATTGAAAACGCATTGTAGTCCTACAAACCTTTTCCAGAAGCTGGATTTGGGTCTGGCTTCAGATTATTAGTCTGATTCCGTACCCGAATTGATTTGCTGCTTTTCAACCGATATTAATTGTGGTGCAAACTTCGGTTATACGTCGCGAAGTGGCAATACCGTATTTACGGTATATTTCTTGTATATTGCCCTACTTTTACAGCTAATGTAAACAATTTGGTGCATGGTCGTACTAAGAAGCATACTGATTGCGATAGGATTGATGGTGGTCTCCGGAAGGGTCGCGGCCCAATCTTCCGAAAGCAAGACCAATCCTCCGAACTTCACCTACTGGGAAAACCAGCCTCAGTCAATCCTCCGCGATACCACATTAATCCGTCTTTACGCCCAAAACGCCAATCTTTCCATTAATCCCGATAGTGCCCTGCTCTGGTTACAAAAAGGTTTCGCGATTGCTCTGCGGCTGAGATCAAACAACTGGCTGGCCTTCACCCATAACCGCATGGGCTTGGTATATCTTCGGAAAGGCGTAAGCTTCCAGGCCATCGAGTACCTCTTCAAAGGATTGCAATATGCCGAACTCGCCAAAAAAATTTCCGAAGAGGCCTTCAGCTGGGATTTTATCGGCGATTGCTACGCTGATCTCAAAGATTATGAAAAATCCATTTCAGCTGAAAACCATGCTATCGACTTATATCGAAAGAGCATGAACCAGATGGGAATGGCTTCATCGCTGAATGATCTGGGAGCCGCCTTGAGCGCCAACCAGCAACTTCCTGCCTCCATCGCCGCCCTCGAACGAAGTTTGAAACTGAGCCGAAGCCTGCAAAATGTCGGCTTACAAGTCAACTCCTACCATACTCTTGCCGCCACATTGCTGAAAAAAGGAGACTTTAATCAAGCTGAAAAGTATGCTCAGTTGGCGATAGACACTGAAACACAAAGCAAGGGAAGGGCTAACGCCGAACTTCTGGCACTAATGGGCCTGATCGACGCCCACCGCGACCGCCCTGACAAATCCCTGAACTATGCGGCCCGGGCTGAGTTCTACCTTTCCTATGAATGGCCATTGATCCGGGAACGAACCGCATACACCCTCTTCGAAATCTACAAAGCCCTGCAAAAATTCGACACCGCTCTGCAGTGGTACGAAAAATACGTAGAACTCCGCGACAACAACAACCTGGTGGCTCAGGAAAAACGCATCGAGGTACTTCGGTACGAATATGACGCTCAGCAACGCGATACCCGTATGCAGCTCATGGCCAACGATATTGCCCGTGAAAGCTACCTGCGCTGGATCCTGATTGCCGGTATCGTCATCTTTTTGGGTTTAGCGGCGGCTCTCCTTCGCAGTAACCTTCTATTACAAAAACAGAGAGAAGAACTCGACATAACCAACGAACAGCTGGTACATGTAGGGCAACTGCTCAAACAAACTAACGCCAACCTGGAAGACCGCGTGGCGGCGCGAACCAATGAGCTGCGGGAGGCGAACCGCTCGCTCACGCGTAAAAACCACGAAATTCAGGAAGCCCTGTTCCGGGGTCAGAACCTGGAAAGAAAGCGGGTGGCCTCCGAACTGCACAATAATTTGGGCAGCCTGTTGTCGGGGGTGAAATGGCGCCTGGAATCTGTTGATACGGAGAAATTTTCGGTTTCAGAACAGGATCTCCACGAAGGGGTACTCAAACTGATCAACGATGCCTATGATCAGGTACGGCATATCTCCCACAATCTGCTGCCTTCTATTCTTGAAAAAGAAGGCCTGATTCCCGCTCTGCAAAAGCTGGTTGCCGATGTGAACCGGCCGGGCAAACTGGCATTCGACTTCATCGTTTCCAAGGATGTACGTATCGAAGATAAAAAGGTAGCATTCGAACTGTATAGCTGTGTGCTGGAGCTGATAACCAATATCCTGAAACATGCCGAAGCCAGGCAGGTCGTGTTGGAAATCGCCCAGACCCAGGGATTTCACATTCTGATGATTACTGATGACGGTGTAGGCGTAAGCCGCGAACAGGCGGGTCAATCCGGCCAGGGCATCCTGAATATCCGGCAACGGGTTAAGTCTCTAAACGGGAATTTTTCGATTCGTGCGCTCAAAAAAAGCCAGGGTACGGCCGTTACGCTGCGGATTCCCCGCCAGCCTCTGCTGGTTTCCTAAATCAATTTATAGTTGACCGCAAAGCGGGTCAGAGCCACCACGGAATGAATGTTCAATTTTTTGAAAATATTCCGGCGATGCGTTTCTACAGTCTTGGGCGAAATGAAAAGCTGGTCGGCAATTTCCTGATTGGGTACATCATTCACAATCAAACGGATTATTTCAATTTCCCGCTTGCTGAGCGACTGGATCGTTTCGGAAGTTTCGCGGCTATAGCTGGTACTTGGATCAGGAAGCAGGGCCAGTTGCTGGCTTACTTCCCGTGCGAAATACTTGCTACCACTCGCTACGGTATGTATGGCCTCTTCCAGCTCTTTTTTCGATGCTCGTTTCAACACATAGCCCCATACGCCCGCTTGCATCGCCATACGGATGGATTCAGGTTTCTCTTCCATCGTAAGCAGGATCAGTTTTACCGCAGGGTACCGTTCCAGGATACGTAACGCCAGTTCGACTCCGTTCAAACCAGGCATATGCATATCCGACAGCACGATGTCCACGGCTTGGTGATCCAACTGGTCCAAGGCAGCCTGACCATCGGCCGCAGTAGCCACTACCTGTATTCCCGCCAGCGATGAAATCATCATGGCCAGGCTTTCGAGTACCACAGCGTGATCGTCCGCCAGCATAACCCTGATTCTCTCCATGTGCCTTTTAATCCTAGATATTGATTTGATGATGGCCTACTCTTCTCCCAAATCCAATAGATTTGGATTTTGAAAGTTAATCTTTAATCAACTTAAAACTACATAATGCATCCGCTATTTTTTACAGCCGGTGTATTGCTCTTTCCTTTAAAACATGAAAAAAGCATATTGGCTGGTACTAGTCATTTGGTTGGGAATCACTTCATGCCAGAGCTCCCCTCAAGAAAAACCGGACCAACTCACCACGGGTGATTCTGGAAAATCCACCGTACCTACCACGCAAAAAAAACCTGCACCAATCCCGGCCCTCGAGCAGCAGATGATCAGACAAGGGCTGGTGAATATTCAGAGCATTGATCCCAGCATTCGGGTGGAATTGAAGTATTCGACTACCGATAATTTTGTAAAGAAAGACGTGTATGGCGACTTAACCCGGGCCTACCTCCAACCCGATATCGCCCGGAAGCTAGCCAAAGCCAGTGCTTTTTTGCAGAAAACAAAGCCCGGCTATTCGCTCCTGGTGTACGATGCCGCCCGGCCCAACTCGGTACAATACATTCTGTGGGATGCGCTGGATGCGCTCAAAATCCCGGAACGGCAGAAGTCCCAATACGTAGCTGACCCAGAAATCGGCTCGATCCATAACTTCGGTTGCGCCGTGGACCTGACCGTGGCCGACGAAAAGGGGTACCCCTGGATATGGGTACCCCCTACGATTTTTTTGGCCCGCTGGCTTACCCACGCTCCGAACAACAAATGCTCCAACTAGGAAAACTCAGCCCGAAGCAAATCGCCAATCGGAATATCCTGCGGAAAGCCATGACACAGGCCGGGTTTACCGTCAACACCACCGAATGGTGGCATTTCGACGGGCTATCACGCAAGACCGCCCGCGCCAAATACGGCATCATTAAGTAAGCCTCACTCTCGGGTTACGCTGCTTCCGCCCGAAAGGCGCTGTTCGATGGTGGGATCGCCCCGGTAGCGCAGGCTACTGGCCCCGCTGGCTTCCACTTTCAGCAGATTGGCTACCCGCAAGCGAGCCCGGCTGGCCCCCGAAAGGTCCAGGTCGGCCTGCGCTACCGGATAATCGAAAGCAAATACCTGGGAAGCACCCGACAAATCTCCGACAAGTACCCCACCGCTTCCGCGCAAATCCAGCTCGGAAGCACCCGAAAGATCCATAATCAGGCGATCGGCCGAACCGGTAAACACCGATTTTGAGGCACCCGAAAGCCGATAGTCCAGGACAGGTACCTTTTCAAATCCTTCGACGGTCGAGTTGGAGGCTCCCGAGAAATCCACGCTGCGCAGGCTGGGCACCACGATGTCGATATCCATGCGCTCGCGGCGGGTGCGCCAGGTGTTGCGGTATCGTATCTCGAGTACCCCCGAACGGCTTACGCTGGTTTCGAGGTCGTCCAGGTCGTTGAGCTCACCGGTAGCTTTCACGCTGAAGTCAGCACCCTGCTCAACGTGGATGGTGAACGCACTGCCCAAGGCCAGCTGGTCGAAATTGGCCAGGTCTAGCGTACGGCTCGACACACCCCGGGGCGGAATGTCATTGTCACGGGTGTTGATATAAATGCAGGACTGAAGTCCCGCCAGCAACATGGCCATTGAGAATAGGGAAAAACGGCGAAGCGAAAAATACTGTTTCATGGCTACTAGATTTTTTATATAAAATAGGGCGTAAATGGCAAACCGGACACTTATCCGACTCTTTCGTCTGTGACATCTCTGGTCAGTCTTTCCCCTACGAAAAACTTCAATAAATTTATCCCGCTGCCTCATAGGGGTCGGTACCGGGCGTGGTTGTCCTGTTCAAAAAGGCGTTTACCCTTGATTGCAACCATTCTTACTAATCGGCAGGCCGAACCGGCAGTGGATTGTTTATTTTTGCCAGAAAAAAAAGCAGACGCCTTGGTTCAGCTATCCGACCATGATCTCGTAAGTGCCATTCGGCAGGGACAGGAGTCCGCCTTCGAGCAGCTATTCCGTAGCTACTACGAACGCCTGTGCCGCTACGCCGACACGCTGCTGAAGGATAGCGACGAGGCTGAGGAAATGGTTCAAACGGTTTTTTTGACAATTTGGGAAAAACGGGCCGATCTGGAAATAACGCTTTCGCTGAAAGCCTATCTGTACCGGGCCGTGCACAACCACTGCCTGAACCGGATCAAGCATTACGGAGTACGGGAAAACCACCGGGAGCATTCGCTCTATTTTCAGGCCGATGGATACGATTCGGTCACGGAGAGCATCCAGGCCATCGAACTGGAAGAACGGATTGAGCGGGCGGTGAGCAAATTACCCGAACAATGCCAGGTAGTATTCCGGATGAGCCGCTTCGAGGAATTAAAGTATCAGGAAATCGCCGATCAGCTGGGCCTTTCGGTAAAAACCATCGAAAACCAGATTGGCAAAGCCCTTAGAATCATGCGGCAGGAGCTCGCCGACTACCTGCCCTTCTTATATCTCATCATTCATATCTCATAGCTCATATCTACCCTACCTTGAACCGTTCTGCTTCATCTCTACCCGACGAACTGCTGGCCCGCTACCTGGCCAGCACGGCCACGCGCCCGGAAATCGAGCGGGTGCAAACGTGGCTGGAGGAGTCGCCCGACCACGTGCGGGAGCTCAAAGCTTACCGGCAGCTTTGGGAAAAAAGTCGGACGGCGGACCGAACCGGGCCAGCATTTGACACTGATTCGGCCTGGCACCTGATGCAGGCGAAAATGCAGGCGCAGGGTACCACACCTACCCTGCAAAACAGCCCTCCTCAACCTTTGCCATCGGTCCGGCCTCTGCCTGTCCGTCGCTGGTACCTGCCTGCTTTGTGGGCGGCGGCGGCCGTTGCGCTTCTGCTCATTCCGTGGCTACGCGGTTATTTTACACAGTCTGATTCTCCGCAACAGATAACGGTTTCTACCCAAAAAAATACGTATGAAAAAACACTACCCGACGGCACGAAAGTCTTTTTGAACTACCATTCGACCCTCACCTACCCCGAAGGACTGCCCGGTGCTACCCGGCGGGTAAGCTTGCGGGGAGAGGCCTTTTTCGAGGTAGCTCCCGACGCCGCTCATCCCTTTCTGATCGACGCCAACGGAACGGAAATCCGGGTTGTAGGTACCTCATTCAATGTAAAAACATACGACGAAACCGTGCGGGTGGAAGTACGGAGTGGGAAAGTAGAAGTACGAAAAGCCATTAAGGCCGTCGAGCTATTGCCCGGTGAAGGCGTAGAGGTAGAAGCCGACACGGTATTCAGGAAGCTTTCGGCAGATCTCAACGCAATAGCCTACCGCACCCAGGTATTTGATTTCACAGCTACCCACCTCGATGAGGTCGTCCAGTCGCTCAGCCAGGGTTTTCATGCCGACGTCAGACTTTCGAAAACCCAACTGGCCCGCTGCCGCCTTACGGGCCGGTACGAACGCGAATCGCTCGACGCTACACTCGCGGTGATTGCCGAAACGCTGGATCTGACGGTCAGCCAACGCGATGGTACCTACTGGCTGGATGGTTCGGGCTGTCAGTAAGGTAGGTACGGACCGCATAAATCATTGCTGTATTGTGAAGCCAAACCCTATCCGTTTTTATTCCCTGCTTTTCCTGCTGAGCCTTTCGCTTTCCGGCCTCCTGCGCGCGCAATCCGCTTCTATCCTGGAAACCCGCATCACGCTTCGCGTCGTAAATGAGCGATTGGATGAGGTACTGCGGCAGATTTCGGCCAAAGGCGGTTTCAGCTTTTCGTACAGCCCCGATGTAATCGATATCAACAATCGGGTGTCGCTCGACGTAACCAACCGGAGTGTGCGTGAAATCCTGAACAGTCTGTTTGACGGAACCGTCAGCTTTAAGGAGCGTCGTAGGTACGTCATTTTGCAGAAAGCGGTGGTTTCGGTCGAAAAAAAGACGGAAAGTTTTTATCTCAATGGGTATATCGTCGATCAGGTCACGGGGATCAAACTTCCCGATGCCAGTATCTACGAACCCGTCACGCTGGTTTCTACGGTAAGTAATCAGTATGGGTACTATAAAATACGCCTGCCCACGCAGCCTGAAACTCTGCACCTGGAAGTCCGCAAGGAAGCATATGCGGGCCGTTCGGTAGAGGTGGCCGCCCGCCGCAATGACTTCCTTACCATTGCCCTGGCTCCCGATACGGTGCGTCCTCTGGCCACGCCTACCCCGAGGATCGTGGCCCGCCCTGATTCTAGTGCCAGGGTACCCCCCCGGATCGAAATTCCGGTAATCGTGTATAGCGAGCCGCCGAGTCCCGATACCCTCATTCCTATTCATAAAAAAGAGAAAGAGAAGGTACCCCTCAAGGAATCGCTGCTGACGATCCGCGACGGGCTGGTGTATGCGCTCTCCACGGCCAAACAGGCTATTCATACCGAGAATATCGAGGACACGCTCTACCGTCCTTTCCAGGCCTCCCTCATGCCGTTTATCGGTACCAACCAGCAGTTGAGCGGCAACGTGATCAATGATGTTTCGGTCAATCTGCTGGCAGGGTACTCGCTGGGTGTCAATCTGCTCGAGCTGGGGCTGGGCTTCAACGTAGTGCGCTGGGATGTGAAAGGGCTGCAAGCCGCGGGCCTCGCCAATCTGGTGGGCAGGCAGGTGAATGGCGTTCAGGTGGCGGGCGTGGCCAATATGGTCATTGGCAGCGTCGAGGGCATACAGGCATCCGGCATTGTCAATCTTACTGCCGAAGATTTTCGGGGCCTGCAAATGGGGGGTATCAATGTCACAGGCCGTGACCTCTACGGCTGGCAGTTGGCTAGCGGCCTCAATGTGGCCCGCACCGTGCACCGCGGCCATCAGGTTGGTTTCGTCAACTACGCCGATTCATCAGCTACTACGCCCTTTGGCTATTTCAGTTTCGTGCGACTCAACGGCTACCGGAGACTGGCGTTTACGACCGACGAACTGAATTATGGCAATGTCACATTCAAGACGGGGGTGCGGAAGTTTTACAATATCTTCAAGTTGGGTACCAGTGGTTTTGTTCCCCACAAGCCCATCGGCAGCATCGGGTATGGCGTCGGTACTGCCTGGTACCTGGGAAATCCGGCCTGGAATTGGCTATTGAATGCCGACTACGTAGCCAGTCGGGTGGCCGTGGAGCGGAGGTTTCTGAAACAGCCCCGCGTCAGTCACATGCGGCTTACCATTTCTCTGGAGAAAAAAATCAGCCCAAGGCTGGCGCTCTCAGTCGGCCCGACGTTCAATCTGCTTTTATCACCCTACGACGGACTTGTACAGGAAAACCGTGGCAGCTTGGGTACCCGGCTTACCAGCAGCAGATCCGATACCGGGCGCAATACCTACGCCTGGATTGGCTTCCAGGCGGGGTTACGGCTCTGCAATCGGGTGAATTGACGCTGACTAATTTCCAAGAATAAGACTTGCATTCAGGCCCTGCGTGATTTGGGCGTTTGTTTCCAGCCTAATTTTCAACGCTTTGGCTGTCGTCTCGTCGGGAATAACGATCACATGGTCGGCGGCAATCACCACCTCATCCAGCGAAGTGGGAATAGTGCCGCAAGACCAGGTACCGGAGGCATGCCATTCGCCATGCTGCTGGCTGATCACCTCGCGGCTAAGGGCGGGAGTCGTTCGTGTTTCGGTGTAGCAGTTCTCCGCCAGCGTCACCTCCACCGAATAGGTACCGGGCAGGGTAGCCGAGATGCTACTCTCCGTAGCGCCGGGCAGGGGTGTGTTATTTAGATTCCACTGATAGGTAAGTTGTTGACCTGTGTACGTGGCCAGAGGTACCGCTTGCTCGCAGGTAATGGGCACGACCGTAGCCGGGCGATGGATAAAATTGCCAAGTAGGGGTACATTACGATCCATCCATCTCAGACGCTTATCGAGCCAATCTTCCAGAAAATCCATTTCCTCGTCAAAAGCCCCGCGCTCTCCCACTACATTCCAACGCTCATAATCACGCGGCTGCGCCTCGGAAACAAGGTCGCGGTTCTGCTGGATCATCGTCCTAATATTGCCAAGATCCAGCACTCCGTTCCGGAGTGTAGCCCAGCGTACCTTAAGTTGCTCAACGTACGCGGGATCGTCCAGCAGCCGTTTCCACCAGAACGGCTGCTTCCGGTCTACCCGGCACAGTCGCTGGCTCTGATACTGCCAGCCCGTCGTGTCATTGGCGGCACAGAAATTATACGGTGTGTTTCCCATGGAGGCATTGTAATCCCACATGGGGCCCATGACTAACTTGCCACCCTTACTATCGCGATTTTTGTACATATAGGTACTGTAGCTATAGGCATCCGTCGATCGGACCACTTCTGATAGCAAAAAATAATCGATAAAACTGCCGACGTCAGCATAGGCCCGGTACCCCTGCGCCGGGTCTGTAAAAGCCGGTCCCCACAGGGCTGTCTCAAACTGATGAAGGTATTCTTTTATATAAACCAGGTGGGCGGGATGTATGTCCTCGTCAGCAGGTTCGTGAAGTTCAAAATCAGTTCTGAAATCTCCGCATTCGTTGGGATATTGAGAATCCCAGTAGGGACCGGGAGTACCGGCATGATGGTCTATCTTGACGATGTACCCTCCCGTCAGGGCATTGCCGGTACTGTCCTTGTATTCGAGTTCAGAAATATCCACCCGGTTCTTATCCTGTTTGATTTTTTCCATGAGTACATAAATCCCCTTGTAATCTTCGTACTCAAGAGCGTCGTTCGAGGAAACGAATAGCTCCACAAAAACTGTCCGGGGAGAGTAGTGACCGGCATTTCTGGCCAGAGCGTGGGTAAGTACATCACGCATAAAAGTTTCGTCATCGTAAGTATTGAACAGAATCCAATCGTTCTCGGCGGGCATTCCCAGCAATGATACATTCAGGTTGGAACTATCGGCTTTCCTGGTTTCAAGACCGTAAGGCTTCTTCGGCGAATTCTGTGAAGTATTCCCTCGAAACTCGATGCCGATTTTTCCATTATAGTGGTTCAAAGAGTCGGTCAGATAATTCCTGTTTCCGGGGCCGTTATAGATAATCCCCATATCAGCCATGATCTTGGGTTCGTCTGCGATTGCCTGACCATTGGTTTTTATAATGACAATGGGTAAGTTTGAGGACGAGGGAATGGATTGAGCAGTACTTCCGGCAGCAATACATACTGCGAGGAACAAGAACAGTGTGGCTTTCATGAAGTGGATAAATGGTGTGAGGAAAGATATTCATATTGCAGTAAAACATAAAAAAGATATTATCAAACGGTCGCCGTAATTTCACAAAATTTCTTATTTCAGAATGTACCCTCTCGTTCCTAGCTCAATGCCCCTTTTGATGTTCTCTTTCTATCGTCTGCTCCTGGTACTTTCACTGGGTTCGTGCACTCAGATTCTGTTTGCCCAAACCCCCAACCTCGCCTTAGTACCCGGCGTGGTGGTGGCCTACAGCCCGGCTGCTTCGGAGCAGTACATCGGCTCGCCCAGCCTGGCCATACTGCCCAACGGCGACTTTGTGGCTTCACATGATTTTTTTGGTCCTAAATCCACCGAGCACACCAGCGCCATTTCGCGGATTTACCGATCCTCAGACAAAGGCAAATCCTGGCGGCAGGTCAGTGAGATCGACGGGCAGTTTTGGTCTAAGCTGTTGGTACACCAGGGTACCCTGTACCTTTTCGGCACCAATCGCCACCACGGCAATACGATTATTCGAAAATCCACCGATGGCGGAGGTACCTGGACGAATCCTACCGATGCCGAACATGGTTTGCTCAAAGCCGGGGAGTACCACTGCGCACCCGTACCTTTTTTGGTGCACGACGGCCGGCTGTGGCGGGCGATGGAAGACGCCGCCGGGCCGCCCAAAGTATGGGGCAAGCGATACAGCGCCTTTATGATGAGTATCCCGCTGGACGCCGATCCGATGATCGCTTCCAACTGGACATCCTCAAACATTATGCGGTATGATTCAACTTACCTTGACGGACATTTTGGGGGTTGGCTGGAAGGCAACGCCGTACTGGGGCCGGAGGGTACCCTGTGGGATGTGCTGCGCGTGGACGATCGGAGTACCCTGGATGAAAAAGCGGCGTTTGTTAAAATAAGTGCTGATGGCAAAACGGCTACCTTTGATCGTAACGCCGATTTCAGGAGTTTTCCGGGCGGCAGCAAGAAATTCACCATCCGCTTTGATCCCAAGACCAAACAATACTGGACGCTTAGCAACTACATTCCCGACGATGTAAAGGGGGCCAATCAGGGAAAAAATCCGGCCAGCCTGCGCAACACGCTGGCTTTGTTCAGCTCACCGGATTTGAAAACCTGGAATTTTCACAAAATCTTGCTGGAACACCCGGATATCACCAAACATGGATTTCAGTATATAGACTGGCTGTTTGCTGGTAAAGACATTTTATTCCTATCAAGAACGGCCTACGACGATGGAATCGGCGGGGCATTCAGAGCCCATGACGCCAACTTTCTGACGTTTCACAAAATCAAGAATTTTCGGAAACAGTAGATTCAATAGCGAATGGCTGTTAGCTTATGGCTTTAGGATAGCTTTTGCATACTTCCCGCTTTTTCATTCCCTGGAATTTCTTAAGAAAGCCATTGGCTACAAGATGACGGCTAACAGCTCTACTACTAAAACCCGATCCGTCGCCCCCGACTGGCGGCTTTCTCTTCTGCCGCGTAGGCACGCAACTCCGCCAATTCCCGCTCGAATCCGCCCGACAGGATCGGGAAGCGGCACCAGGTACGGGGATCGAGGTTAAGGTCGTCGAGGTGGAAAGAGGGCGCATACCGCTCGCGTTTCCACTGATTACGGCTCCATAGTTTAAAAAACCGCTCGGTCCAGGCCAGCATTTGGGTAGGCGTATAGCGGTCTTTAAAAACAACCAGCGCAATGCGGTAACACGCTACGGGCGGCTTTTTGTCGCGGATGGCACTCTCTTCCAGCGCGTCCAGGAATTCGTAGGGCATCAGGTCGTCCTCATCGGTTTGCTTGCGGTCGGCGGGACGAAGTTCGGCGGTGGGTTGCAGGCTGTTTACTTTCTTCAAACCCTCGACTTTGATGTGCTTGCCCTGTACATGGCACCCTACCTTTTCGAGCCACAGCAGCCATTGCCGCAAGTAATGCTTATCGATGCCGGCAATGGGGCTGATACTCCCCGCCGTGTCGCCGTCCATGGTAGCGTAGCCCACGGCCACTTCGGAGCGGTTGGACGTGGACAGCAGCAGATGATTGGTCAGGTTGGTGAGCAGCCACACACCTGGGGCACGTACCCGTGCCTGAATGTTTTGCAGGGCGATGTCGTCCTGCGCCCAGGTCAGTTCGCGGCCAATTTGCTCTTCAATCAAGCCCGTGTAGGTTTCGACCAGACCGTTGATATTGATAATATAAAAAGTAGCCCCGATGGACTCGGCCAGCGAACGGGCCGATTCGAGCGTGTCGTCCGAGCTGTTTTCGGTACCCTGGTAGATCGTGTGGATGAGTTCTTTCGCAATATCATCCACGGTCTCGGGCTGTTGAATTTTGGCGATATGGCTGAGTTTCTGTTTGAAGCGGTCCAGCCCGATGCTTTCCTCCGCCAGCCGTACCATCAGTCCGCACAACGCCACGCAAGCCGACGAATCGGCGCCGCCCGATAGCGACACGGTGAAGCCCTGCGAGCGGCTCTTGCGCAGATAGTCGAACAACGCCAGGCAAACCGACCGGGCGAATTCTTCTTCTTTCAATGCCCCGCCGCCTTCAAAAGCTTCCAGATCGGCGACCTGCAGGGGCACGGGTTCGATGTCCGGGAAGTCAAAGGTACCGGGTACCTTCCACGATTTATCTTTGGGCAAATCGGCAATATTCTGTACCTGACTGAGCCGCGTATATTCTGTATCGACTACGGCCGTAGTAATCAGGAAATCTTCGTAGCTGAACCGGTTGCTCGATTTCAAAAATTCACCGTTGGAGGCAATCATGGCGTCACCATCGTAGATGGCCCGCCCGGCTTCGTTGCCTAGCATGTTGGTGTAGATGTAGCTGCATCCGAACGAGCGCGAGGCGTCGATCACAAACCGTTCGCGGGTTACGAACTTGAAGAAGGCAAAATGACTCGCACTGGGATTGAGCATAATATCCACGCCACGCTCGTAGTGCCGCCGCCCCGGACGGTGTGCCACCCAGGCATCCTCACAAATTTCAAAAGCAATGCGCACGCCCGATACATCGAAAATCACATCGCCGATCGGGTAGGTCATGTGGTCGAGGGTGGTACTTTCCACGATGCCCGGGGGCCACTTATGAAACCAGCGGGTTTCGTAATGAATGCCATTGTTGGCCAGGTTCTGCTTGCAGTAAAAACCCAGAATGCGCTTGTTGGCCACCAGGCAGGCCACATCGTAGAGACGGTTGTTATGCCGCAACGGAAGTCCGAGTCCCACGATCATGTCCTCGGTATGCTCCACGATTTCCAGCAGGCATTTTTTAGCTTGCTCTTCCAGATCGTAGGCAAAAAAGTAATCCTCGCAGCCGTAGCCCGTAATGCACAATTCGGGCAGACACAGCAGACTCACTTTTTGTCGGCGCGCCTCCTCAATGGCATCGATGATGTTTTTGGTATTGGATTCCCAGGCCATGGGAGTTTGGTTCAGTACTCCGGCCGCAACTTTGATCAGGGGCATAAATCAGGCTTAAATTCGTGTTTTTGACTCGTCTCTGCTATAACAGCAAAAAGGCTACGATTGGTTGAGGCGGAACCCGTAACGCTAGTTGGTCATGGCATCTATGATCACCTCAAAATCTTCTTTCGGGATTTCCCTAAAACCACCCATCAGATAAAAGCCCCACTGTTTTTTATTCTTGATAAAACTGAGTTTTTCGAGCAAGGGCCGTATTTCGGCCTCTTGCCCCGGCTGGTACTCCACATCACGCCGATACGGCTTGAAATCTGAATTAGGATCGGGTTGGTAAGGTTCATCGTCGGTTACCTGGCCGAAAGCCGTGAACTTCTGACAGGGTGTTGTCTCATCAATCTTTTCTTTGGCCGAGTAGTACACGACCCAGTCTCCCTTGGCGGGCTTGCTGATATAATCCCTGCGCCCGTGCCCGGCCTGCGCAAATCCATTTTTTACCCCGCCCAAAACATGATCCCGCGAGGCTGCGATCAAAAAGTATCTGGTCATTTTAGTTCATTCGTTACTCTTTCCGTTTACCCGTAAAGGTACCCTTGGCCATCGTACCTAGCTCTACTTTCCCGCTCAATGTCTCGTTCTCAATTTTTCCGTCATACTTTACCGGATTATCCTGCACTGAAAACTCGATGTGAAAATCGGTACCCTCGACGGTACCTTTCAGTTCGGTTTCGCCAAGCTGGCCGGTGTAGGTCCCGGTGAGTTTGCCCTCGGCATCCTGTTTCAGCACGAAGGTAGGGGTACCACTGCCCGCGTCGGTTTCCACGGCCAGCAGCCAGGTACCCGTTAGGTCAATTTTACTTTGACTAAAAGTTACCGTTGTGGCCATCGTCAACACGAGGAGTAGAAGGAAAGTGCGCTTTTTCATATAAATGTAGTGGTTGAATTTGTTTCAGAGTACAATATCCAAAAATTCCCGGCGACTCCCCATTTGGATGTTAAAAATCGTAGGGAAGGCTAAAACAGACTGCCCTATTTATCAATGTAGGATAGCAGCAGAAACAAGGTGAGTCGGTAGGAAGCAATAGCCCCGTTGTTCATTACAGCATGGATAGTCCAATACCTCTATACGTTATTTTTAACCAAATTTTAACCAAAGTCAAGTTTTTCATAATCAACACTTTACTTTAAAATTTTCAACTCTTCAATCGAACAGCCCAGCTTCTAAACAACGGGCATTGTACAAGACTTTTTTCCCGGATTACTTTGTACCCGGATCTGGAAGTAAAGTGATCGCACCGTTGTTTTTGCGCCCAGCCCATTCGCTCGTTTTCATTGCTATTTCAGGAAACTCATTCGGTCGATTACTATGAAAATCTTAAAAACATCCGCCTTATTTTTGCTGGTACAGGCTTTTTCTCCGCTGGTACTCCTGGCCCAAAACCAAACTGGCCCGACAAAAGGAAACGACCGCTTTTCGGTTCATGCCCAGACCACCGTAATCAATCAGTTCAAGCCTTCCTTTACGGCTCCCTACTCGGGCCCAAACAGTCTTTCAACCCAAAAAGAAAGCCAAACCTCCATTACCTCGACGCTTTTTCTCGGTGCCCGCCTGTGGCGGGGGGCCAGTGTCTGGCTCGATCCCGAAATTGCGGGAGGCTCGGGCTTGAGCCAGGTGCTGGGCCTGGCGGACGCTACCAATGGAGAAACCTTCCGCATTGGCACCCTTGCCCCGAAGCTCTACGTGGCGCGGCTTTTCTTCCGGCAAGTCATTGCCCTGTCTCGCACGAATACCTACGGGGAAAGCAATTTCAACCAACTGGGCGGCTCGCTACCCGAGAGGTACCTGGCCTTTACGGTTGGCAAGATCAGCGCGGCGGATTATTTTGACGTCAATTCGTATAGCCACGACCCCCGGACCCAGTTTATGAGTTGGGCCCTGATGAGCAACGGCGGCTGGGACTACCCAGCCAATACCCGCGGCTATACCCCCAGCGTGGTGGCGGAGTATGTCTCCCCCCGCCATGAACTCCGGTACAGCTTTTCGCTCGTACCGCTTGTAGCCAATGGGAGTACGATGAACTGGGATATCAATAAGGCCGGCTCACACACCCTCGAATATACCCACCACCACGACCTAGCGGGCCACCCGGGATCGGTACGGGCCCTGGGCTTTTTTACTACCACCAACATGGGCAACTACCGTGAGAGCCTCATACTAAGCACCGATAAGCCCGTGATCGAAAACACCCGCCGGTATGGCCGGACTAAGTACGGGGGAGGCATTAATCTAGAGCAGGAACTGACCCAGCAGCTCGGCGGATTTGTCAGAGCTAGTTGGAACGATGGTCATAACGAAACCTGGGTGTTTACCGAAATCGACCACTCGGCGAGCGCCGGACTGGTGATGAAAGGTACCCAATGGAAACGTGAAAACGACAACCTGGGCCTGGCCTTCGTGGCTTCGGGTATTTCCAGGCCGCACCGGGCCTACCTGGCGGCCGGTGGACAAGGCTTCATGCTGGGCGATGGTCAGCTCAATTATGCTTCGGAGCATCTGACCGAAGTCTACTACCGGGCTGAACTAGCACCCGACCATCTTTTTCTGAGTGGTGCTTATCAGCTTATTACCAATCCTGGCTACAACCACGATCGCCACGGTCCTGTAAACGTGCTTTCGGTGCGTGTACACGCCCGGATATAAAGGGTACCTAAAGGGCGAATCTTCAATTCGTTCCTGTTCGCTATTCATGAGGCAATTGGCTAGTACCTATTTTCGGTTTCCGGTACCTTCGAAAACATTACGGTCAACAGGGCGACGATCAGCAGAAAATTAAACTCCATGCCGTTGCGTCCGCCGCCTACCACAAACCAACCTTCCTGGAAATGGATCATTACGATACCGGCGATGAGAATCAGCAGGGTAGGTACCGACGATAATTTCACGTACTTCCCGAGTACCAGGCACACCGCATTGGCTACGTGTGAAAGCTTGATCGCCCAGGCCAACGCTACCCCGAACGGCGCAAAACCGACTTGATTAAGGTACCCCTCGCCAAACGCACGGACGCTGCCATTGAACATGCCCGGCACGCTATGCATAACCAAAATGACCGCCACAGCCAGCCGAAGTGGAAGTAAATGGTTGAATAGTTTCATGGGGTTTTGCTCATTTAATTTTTAAGTTTCCCGTAGCTGTTGGCGTACGTTTTGCCTTCCTCAGGGTAGGTGAACTTCAAGGCCGACCAGGTAGCGTTTATGCTCAGACATTTGCTTTCTACAAGACCATAGTCATAGCCGATTTTGATGACGATGGGCAAGGTAAGGTCTGTACCGAGTTGCCGGGCCTTGGGCCACGATACCCACAGCATGCCGGTCTTTTTCAAATGATTTTTCAGCACTGGAAATTTCTCATGGAAGTCTGCCTGATTTTTTACAAACAAATGCATGTAGTCAAACTCACCTTTCAAGCTTTCTTTGACTTCCAGTTCGGGCAAATCCATAGCTTGGATGGCATCGGCTGGAGCATTTACGAAGGTGGTCCGTATTCCCGGTTTTATTCCCATTTTTGTGGATGTGGGAGTTGGCATGGCTAGGTGTTGGATTTTCTACTTAGGTATGGGGAACTTAAACCAATGATTAGGTTGGCTACCTTAATAAATAATTTTATACGTAATGATCTGTAAACCTCCATCGTACAATTGCGTATCCAGCAGTTCGGTTTTAAAATTCCGATTTGAGTTGCCAAAAATCCTGACGCCCCGACCTAGTATCAGAGGACTGAGTTTGATTTTCAGGATGTCGATTTTCTTATTATCCAAAAGCCAACCTGCCAACTGCCCGCCGCCGCACAAATAAATCGCCGTAGCCGACTGCCCCCTAATTTTCTCGATTTCTTCCAGTTGAACCGGCACCACATGCACTTTCGGGTCTGGATTTTCAAATACCAGGCTATCGGAAAAAATATAATGCTCCATACTGCCGTACACGGGCGAGGGCTGCCCCGGTTCCATTCCGTATTGATAGCCAAATTCATACGTGTTCCGGCCCATGATTACGGTATCGAAAGCCGACAGATCGCTCAGGTACTGCGCCACTCCATTCCCCTCACTCACATAGCCGCTGACATCATCATCCGGGCCGGATATAAAGCCATCGATCGAACTGGCGACGTAGTATACTATCTGTTTCATGTTTTCTTTTTGTGTTTGTAGCAGTACCCTAGAGGTAACTTTTTATCAACAATTTGGAATAAATAACCTTTTAAATGGGGAAGATCGAAGTCTATCTCAAACCAAGGGTTAAATTAGAAACCGCCCTACAATTCAACCAGTCTTAATTCATTTACACGTTCAAAATGTTTCTTATTCAGCGTAGCGAAAGACATGCTATGGGACACTGCTGTGGCAGCAATGAAGAGATCGGCAATATCAATTTGTTTTCTTTTACGCTTAAGAACTGCATTGATAATAACCGCAGTATCAACGCAGTTCTCATCAAAGGGGATTACTGTAATGGCTAACAGCACGTCGTTCCAAAATGCTAACTGACTTTGGGTAGCTCCTGTGTAAATTTCGTATTTGGTAACAGTTGAAATAGCAAACTTATACCCTTGGCGCACCAACGCAACCCAAGTCGAATTTGCTTTATCCGATTTGCGGTAATAATCAATAAGGATAGAAGTATCCAACAATATCACTTGTTCCGCCATTGATTGATCGCTTTTCTATTGTTCTCAATGACAGCCATTTGCTTTTCTGTTGCGACGGGTCCCTTCAAGAGTAAATCCTCTAAATCCATTTCTGGCAAGGACTTTTCAGCTTGATTCTCAATCTTTGACAAAAGCTGTTTTAATTGGTTCGGCGGTAAAGATTTCACAGCTTGAACTAATTGATCGAATTCTATATTCACTTGTACTTGCATCGTTTTCAGTATTCTGGATGTACAACAAATTCATTTTTAAAAACTTTTAAAGCGGAGTAGGTCTGAGGGGGCTTAGACCAAGGATGAGAGGCTTCATTTGATATGCATTGGGTTCAGGCAATTGCGAATGCAGTGAGTTCGCAATTGGAAAACCTCCCCTACTTCAACCTCCGGGCCGCCGCCTTATCCAGCATCACAACAGCACCCTCTACTTGCTGCACCAGACTCACCGGAAAATCTTCCGATACCTCACCTTCCAGTGCCCGCTTCATCACATCGGCTTTGAGTTGGCCGCTGGCTATCACAATCAGTTGTTTGGCCTCGCGGGCGTGGCGCAGGCCCAGGGTGATGCCTTCGGTGAGGGGCGTATCTTTGGTGAAGTACTTCTGCCCTACCTCGGCGGTGATCGGGTCCAGCGTGCTTAGGTGAGCGTAGCTATCAAATGAGGTACCCGGCTCGTTGAGGGCCAGGTGGCCATTCATACCTACCCCCAGTACCATCAGATCCAGGCCGCCGAGTTCGGCTACTTTTTGATTGACTCGTTCACATTGCCCTGGCAAATCGTCGCTTTTGGCATCGAAGTAGACGATCTGATCGACCCGGAAACCGATGGGATGCAGGAAATCGCGGTCGATCCAATAGCGGCAACTGCCTTCGTCATCGGGGCCCATGCCTACCCACTCATCCAGCCCGACGAAGGTACATTTTGAAAAATCCACTTCACCGGCCTTACTCTTTTCGGCCAGGATCTTGAACATGCCCAGCGGGGTACTGCCCGAAGGCAGGCATAGCACGGCGTCGGGTTTATCGGCCAGTAGTTTTACCACGTATTCAGCAGCGGCTTCAGACAGCGTTTCGTAGTCTTTATAAATTTTGATCATGGGTTGGTAGCTTGTGGCACATAGCTATTGGCTAATGGCCATTTAAGTGAGTTTATTCTATTCTCTGGATTGCAAGAAGCAAAAAGTGATCAGCGGAACGCCGCCCGGCCAACAGCTATTCATACAACATATACTTCTGGCGTATTTCCTTGTAGGCTTCCAGCGCCGGGGTGAAGGCGGCGCGGATTTCGGCTTCTGAGTTTCCGGCGATCATCATCTTGCGGATCATATCGGTACCCGCGAGTTTGTCGAAGAAATCGGCGCTGGTGAAAAACTTCGTTTTGTCGGGGGTTTTATTGTAGAAATCAAGTACGTATTTGAGCGTAAAGCCTTCCTGCCGGGTGTTCACTTCGCGCAAATCCAGGCCATAACAAACCTTGCCTTCGTTGGGCGGATTCTGCGCGCCGGGCTGATCGGTGGGCGTGAACTGGTAGGTACCATACACTTGATTCGGCGCGCCGATGACCTGAAACTGCGTGTCGGTACCCCGTCCTACGCTCACGATGGTGGGTTCAAACAAGCAGATGGACGGATACAGCCGGATGGATTGCAGATTCGGCAGGTTGGGTGAAGGCCGCACGGGAAGCTCATACACCTGGCGGTGATTATAGCCCGTACAAGGCACCACCGTGAGGTCGCAGTGCTTTTTGCCTTCCAGCCAACCCTCGCCGTTGATCATCAGCGCCAGTTCGGCGGAGGTTAGACCGTGGACAACGGGTACCGGATTCATCCCCACGAACGACTTGAACTTCGGGTCCAGCACCGGTCCATCTACGTAATTACCGTTGGGATTGGGCCTATCCAGTACGATGCATTCCTTGCCATTTTCGGCGCAGGCTTCCATCACATAGTGCATGGTGCTGGGGTAGGTATAGTAGCGCACGCCTACATCCTGAATATCGAAAATCATGACGTCGATTTCCCGCAGTTGCTCAGGCGAAGGTTTTTTGTTCTTGCCATACAGCGACACAATCGGCAGACCCGTCTTGGCATCCTTACCATCCTTGATCGCAGCTCCGGCATCGGCCACGCCCCGGAAGCCATGCTCGGGCGCAAAAATGGTCTGGACTTTCACGCCCAGCGCCTGCAGGCTGTCGGCCAGATGGGTACCATTAGAAAACAAAGTCGTATGATTCACGACCAGCCCCACGCGCTTACCCGCGAGCAGCGGCAGGTACTCAGCGGTGCGGTCGATGCCTAATGCCAGTTCATTGGTTGGGCCGGGTGCAGTATTCGGAAGTGTCGTTTTTGCGGTACCAGCGGGCGGGGTTGTTCCGCAGGAACTCAGCACCAACAACATCAGAACCGAAAGAAGGTGGGTCATGGGAATGGTTTTTCGTTATTTTTGCCAAATTACTATATAAACTCAAAATCTCCCACCCGCCTTGCGCTTCACCTCCTTCCTTGCCAACCGCATCCGCCACAATGCCGTAGGTACCTTCTCGGCCACGGTCACGCGCATCGGCATTGCCAGCATTGCCGTCAGCACCGTCGTGGGGATTCTGGCCTTTGCGGTACTCTTTGGTTTTAAGAAAGTGATTCAGGACAAGGTTTTTCTCTTCGGCGCACATCTGCGGGTGAGTTCGCTGACGCTCAACAACAGCTACGAAGAAGGCCCGATGCCATTAAGGACGTCGCTATCAGAAGACTTGTCCACGATGCCCGAAGTGAAGCACTGGCAGGCCGTAGCGCACAAGTCGGGCATCCTGAAAACGCCCGATGAATTGAAGGGCGTAGTACTGAAAGGGGTAGGTAAAGACTACGACTGGGCGCTTTTTGAGAAAAGTCTGGTCGAAGGTAGGTTGATCCAGTTTCCCGATAGCGGCTATTCGCAGGAAATCATCCTGAGCCACAACATCGCCCGGCAACTCCGTCTGAAAGCGGGCGACGACGTACTGATGTACTTTGTGCAGGATCCGCCCCGCGCCCGCAAACTAACGGTGGCAGGCGTGTATAAAACCGACATGGAAGAGTTCGACAATTCGCTGATTGTGGGCGATCTGGCCCTGGTCCAGCGGCTGAATGATTGGGGCAAGGATACCGTGGGTACCTACGAAATCTATCTGAGCGACTTTACCCAACTCGATGCGGTAGCGGCGAAAATTTTCAACCTCATGGCGCCCGATATGTTCCTGCAGAAAGTGACCGAAACCTTCCGGCCCGTGTTCGACTGGCTGCTTTTGCTGGACCGCAACACAGCGGTTTTTATCACGCTGATTCTATTCGTGGCCTGCTTCAACATGATTTCCATTCTGCTGGTGATGATCATGGAACGTACGCCGCTGGTGGGTTTGCTCAAAACACTAGGCAGTCCCGACGGACAAATCCGTTCTGTTTTCATTCGAGTCGGTATTGTCATCGTGGTGCGGGGCCTGCTGATCGGTAACGCTGCCGGGCTGCTGCTGGCATGGCTGCAATGGCAGTTTCACCTTATCCCGCTCGACCCGGTCAACTACTACATGGACACCGTACCCATTGTGTTCGACTGGGGTGCCGTGGTGTTGGTGAATCTGATCACCTTACTGGTAGTGGGGCTGGTCCTGCTGATTCCGACCTACGTCATTACCCGCATTCAGCCGATCAAGGCGCTGCTCTTCAAAAAGTAAAAAGAAGGGGCAGAGGCACAAAGGCACACAGTAAAAATTAACTCTACTTTAATTCGCTTACAGTTGATCAAATACCTTTTTTAGAAAACCTACTTTGTGCCTTTACTACTTTGTACCACTGGGCCTTGAAACCTATGTCTCCGGAAACCCAACAGCTAAAAAAATCCCTCACCCCTACCCTGCTCTGGGGCCTGGGCGTCGGTTACGTCATTTCGGGCATGTACTTCGGCTGGAACCTCGGCCTGCAACAGGGGGGTACCCTGGGCATGGCGCTGGCGACGATGCTGGTTATTGCGATGTACATAGGCTTTACGCTCAGCTACGCCGAGCTGGCCTGCGCCATTCCCAAGGCAGGCGGAGCCTTCGACTACGCGAGCCGGGCAATAGGGCCACGCGGCGGCTTTCTGGCGGGCATGGCGCAGAACATCGAGTTTCTGTTCGCCCCACCGGCCATTGCGGCGGGCATCGGGGCCTATGTTTCGCTATTCGTTCCGGCGCTGCCTCCGCTAGCCATTGCGGTAGGGGTATATATTCTGTTTACGATTCTTAATATTCTGGGTACCAGCGTGGCGGCCAAATTTGAACTGTTCGTGACGGTGGTTGCCGTGGTAGGTTTGATTTTGTTTTCCGGCATTACGTTGCCGGACTTTTCAACCGAAGCGTTTACTGCCAACCCGTTACCGCATGGTTGGGGTGGCGTCTTTGCGGCCATTCCGTTTGCCATCTGGTTTTTTCTGGGAATCGAAGGCCTGGCCAATGTAGCCGAAGAAAGCCTGAATCCGCAGCTCGACCTCACGCGCGGTTTCCTGTACGCCATGGCCACGCTGGTACTGCTCTGCGCCTTTACGTTCGTAGCGGCCGTGGGTGTCTCGGGCTGGGAAGGGGTAGTCTTCGATGAAGCCGGTCTGGCCTCTGATTCGCCCTTGCCGCTGGCTTTGCAGAAAATCGGTACGGAAAAGCATCCGCTCTACAGCCTGATCATTGGTTTCGGCATCTTTGGCCTGGTCGCGTCATTTCATGGACTGCTGCTGGCGGCGGGGCGATCTACCTACGAGTTTTGCCGGCTGGGCAACGGTCCGGCTATGCTGGGAAAAATTCATCCCAGGTACCAGACACCCGCCAGCGCCCTGCTCATCAACATGCTGATCGGCCTGGCGGCTTTGCTCACGCAGTCTACGGCAGAAATCATCATCCTGTCGGCCTTCGGGGCGTTGACGATGTATTCCTTTTCTCTGGTTTCTTTTATTATTTTACGAAAAAAAGAACCTGACCTTCCCCGCCCCTTCCATACCCCCGGCTACCCCGGGGTACCCTGGCTCACGCTGGGAATCGCGCTGGTTTCGCTGGTCGCTCTGACGATTTACAATCCTGTTTCAGCGTTGCTGTTTGCGGGAGTTATGGGAGGTAGTTATGGATTAAAGGCTCTTTTTGTAAAATAAAGGTGGTTTAGATTTCTCTTCTGCCGATGAAACATACCGTCAAAAACCTTATCATTGGCGCGGGGCCGTCGGGACTGGCCGTAGCAGGTCGACTCGCTGAGATGAAACAGCCTTTCCTCATCCTGGAAAAAGGACAACATGTAGGCGAAGCCTGGTACCATCATTACGAGCGCCTCCACCTGCATACCGACCGTACCTACTCGGGCCTGCCCCACCGGCCGATTCCCACAACCGCCCCCGTTTTTGTCCCGCGCCTGGATGTGATTAAGTACTGGGAAGAGTACGCCGACCACTACGACCTCAAACCCTTATTTGGGCAGGAAGTACGGCGGGTGCAGCGGGAAGGTACCTCCTGGATTACTTCGACCGCTACGGATACGTTTATTTCCGAAAATGTGATCGTCTGCACGGGCTACAACCGTGTTCCCCATGTACCCCACTGGCCGGGGCAGGAATTGTACAAGGGTACCCTGCTGCATAGCAGTACCTATAAAAATGCGGCGCCTTTCCGAAACAAGAACGTACTGGTGGTAGGCATGGGCAACAGCGGGGCCGAAATCGCCCTTGAGCTTAGTGAAACGGCCGGGGGTACCTTCATTTCGCTGCGCAGTCCGGTCAATATCGTGCGGCGCGATCTGGGCGGTAAACCCTCGCAGCTTTCCGCCATCGTCATGAATGCCGTCCTGCCCGACTGGGCCTACGATCTGCTTTCGCGCTTCGTGCAAAAACGAACCATGGGCGATCTGTCGGCCTACGGCATCCACACACCCGATTACGCTCCCTCGGCCGGAATCCGGCGGGGTCGTATTCCGGTGTTGGACATTGGCACGGTGGATCGCATCAAAGCCGGGGCCATCCAGGTAAAGCGCGACATCGAGCACTTCACGCCCCGCGGGGTACAGTTTGTGGACGGTACCCGGCTGGAAGTGGATGCGGTCATACTGGCTACCGGTTACCGAGCCCGGCTGGGCGAATTCATTCCCGAAGTTGCACCTACCCTGAACGAGCGGGGCTGTCCGGATAAGCTATGGTACCCGCAATGGCCGGGGCTATATTTTCTGGGATTCAGCGTACCCCTAACCGGCATTTTGCGGGGGATCAAACTGGAATCTAAGAAGATTGTGGATCACATTGTGGCCAAAAGGTCATGAAAAATAATCTTCCAGTAAAGTCTTCGGCAGGTTTGCATCGTACTTTTGTCCCCGATCTCTTTTCATTACATTTTCATTAAACCTATTTGAAAGGTACCTTCTCCGTTGTCTCATGAAAAAAACAATCGTTATCTGCCTTTCTGTATTAATCCTCAACCTCCCCGCCATGGCCTGGGGCGTAACGGGCCACCGCGTAGTAGGGCTGGTAGCCCAGAATCATTTAAAAAATAGTGCTAAACGTAAAATCGCTTCTATTTTACAATGCAACTCGCTGGCCGAGGTAGCCAACTTCATGGACGATGTAAAATCGGATACGGCCTACAACCATACCCACGACTGGCACTGGGTTACGATCCTGCCGGGACAGACCTACGAACAAAGCCAAAAGAATCCCAAGGGCGACATTATCATGAAGATCGAGGAGATCACCGCTACCCTGAAAACCCATACCCTTTCGCCCGCCCAGGAAGCCGAGCAACTGAAATTTCTGGTACATCTGGTAGGTGATTTGCACCAACCCCTGCACGTGGGCGACCGCGACGATCAGGGTGGCAATCAGGTGCGGCTGACGTGGTTCGGCCAGAACTCCAACCTCCACCGCGTGTGGGACAGCGATATGATCGAGGGCAAACAACTCAGCTACTCTGACCTGGCGGGCTTTCTGGACGAGCCGTCAAAGGCGCAAATCAAGCAATGGCAGGCCATGAGTACCCTGGAATGGGCGGCCGTATCGCAGGGACTTTTGCCCCAGGTTTATACTTTCCCCGAAGACAAAAAGCTAGGGTACCGCTATTCATACGAAAATTTCGACACCGTGCAGACAGTCCTCATGCAGGCCGGAATTCATTTGGCAGGGATTCTGAATGAGATATATGGCTAGAAAAGGCACTTAGGGGGAAAGGCAAAAAGGCACAGAGGGAATTTTGTGCGATGCTAGGTTCCCAAATGCTACCAGTCATTGGCTGTATTTATTTCAAAAACTGAATTAGCAGAATCTCCACCAGCAGAAACACTAACGCGGCGATGAGAAAGTACCGCCACAGGCTGATACCCAGATTCTGGTTCTCGAATTCGCGGGCGAAGGCCGCATCGTTGATTTTGTCGAATATCTCCACATTTTTCTGGCCCGAAAAAGCCGCGCGCAGTTCGTCGGGAGAATAATAATCCAGTTTGGATTCGGCGTTGTCGTGGTTCAGGGCCAGCAACTGTTCGGTTTTATCCTCGTTCACCAGTTCGTAGTACCCCGCGTCCACCGACTGATCGGCGCTGAGTTGATTGCTTTTAGGTAGTTCCAGGATCAGCTCATTGCCATTCAGCCGCTGCACCGGAATCAGTTCGGTCTTGTCGCGGCGGAGCTTGTACACCGCATTGGGATTAGGATCGCTCACGGTCACGGCCAGATTATCCTCATCGAACGAGTAGGCCGTCCGCTGCGCCCGGACGCTCAGAGCGGCCAGCTTGTACATCACCGGTACGAACAAGGCATGCTGCGCCACGTTGCCATAAGCTGCCGCCAACGGCGCCGCAAAGAGGTACAGTTTTCCCCGACCTACCGTCGATTGGCTTAGGTAGGGCTGCCCGCTGCGCAGGGCCAATAACACGCTACCGCTGCCGCCCCACTGCCAGGTAGGTGAAGCCGACGGCATATTCACATTATTTTCCTGGCGGATGGACTCCTCGAACACGTCGCTAAAAAAAGGACTATTCCGGTCAGGCACGTTCAGGGGTAGGGGTTGCGGGGTACCTTCCTTGGCTTGCAAGCCACTCACGCGCAGGCTGGTCAAAAAGGGTCCGTACGCCGCTGCATCCGGACTGGTGGGCGGAATGACCGCCAGGCTACCTCCTTTTTTCACAAAATCCTCGAGGGCCGCCCGCAGCGAGCCAGAAGGCTGTTCCACGCCTTCCAGTACCACCAGATCGGCCGTACGGAGCTGGCCTACGTCCACGTTCTGAACGCTGTAGCTTTTGGTCAGAAACAGGCTGTCGTTGTCGAAGACGTTCTCGATGTACTGTCCTCCACTCAATTGTCCATACAGATGCACGACGTTGATGACGGGCGAAGCATTGAGCACGAAATAGTACTCGTTATCGAACGTGACCGGAAAATCGTCGAACGTAATGCGGCCTTTCTTGTAGCCCCGTCCTTTGATGCTGAAATTGAACTGCGCATTGGCTGAGCCGTTGGCGGGTACGTCCACCGAGGCCGTGGACACCTGCGTTTCGTCCAGATACAGTTTCACCACGGTATTTTCGGCTACTTCCGCTCCCGAATTACTCACTTTTACGAACAGAATATTATTCTGTAGTTCACGGATGAAGGGCGTATTCAGCCAGACCGAATCCACAAAAATATTTTTCTCAGGAGCTGCCTGTACGGGTACGATAAACAGCCGGTTGGTCGAATCCACATTGATTTTTGACAAATCGCCGACCGTACTTTTCTGAAAATCCGAAAACCAGAACAACTGGTTTTTACCCGCGGTGGCGTGGCGGGCCATGATGTTTTGCTGGCGGCGGTACACTTCCGAAAGGGTACGGGGTGTATGCGACAGCCCCACCGTAGTCAGACGGTCCCGAATTTTGTCGGCTGTGGCCAGGGTCTGCTCCGAGGCCGAAAAATCGTTGGTGAGCAGTTGCAGGGAGGTTGCATTGCGGAATACGGCCAGCAGATCACCCAATCGCCCGGTGGCAATGTCGAGGTAGCGCTTGTTGTTTTCCTCGTTCTGCATGCTGTACGAATTGTCCAGGTATAGGCTTGTAATCCCCTGTCGGCTGATGCCCAGTTCATTTTTGCCAGGCAGAAAAGGCTGCGCAAAGGCCAGTACCAAGCAGGTCACGGCCAGTACCCGCGCCGCCAGAATAAGCCAGTGCTTGATCTTGCGAAACGAACTCGTTTGCGTTTCAACGGCTTTGAGGAAAGCCACATTGGTGAAGTAGACACGCTTGGTACGGCGGAAATTGAAGAAGTGAATGGCAATGGGAACCGACACGGCCAAAAGGCCCCACAGGAACGACGGAAATAGAAAATTCAAGTGCGTTGCAATTTTGTATGAGTGGTTGAGTAAGTAAACGAATGTAAAGCGACTTTTTATTCACTCATTGTATCATTCACTCATTCACAATGGATTTTGGAACACAAATTACACCAAATTCCCTTAACCCGTTTTATTTCATTCCGGTTTCTGCGAAGTCGGGGGCTTTTTCCTAACTTTGTGGCCGGATTTTGATTTTGAATGCGTGACCGTCCGAACGAGTGAATGCAGGGATCGACAAGCCTGTAGCATAATTTCAGCTGGTATTTTATTCAATTAAAGTCCCCCTAAAAACCCACCTGCTAACAACCTAATACCTAAGAATATGGCTAAAATGCCTTCCAATAAGTACCAGTCAACTCCCCAGGTTTCGGCCAATCCGGCGGCGATTCGAACTAAGCGTTACGCACTCGATACCAAGAAATACATCGGTCTGGCGATGCGGCATTTCGTAAAATCTCAGCTCAAATGGGCGTTGATTCCCGTGGCCTTACTTTTGATCAACGCCATCATCAGCCTCACGGGCGTGTACCCCAATATCTGGATTTATGTAACGATTCTGGTAGGCGTCGTGCTGTACCTGTTGTTCTGGGTGATCCAGTTTACGGGAATTACCCAGCTGGAACAGTATAAGCCGATGTTTGAAAAGTACATATACGAGATTGACCAGCGCCAGATTCTGATGAAAATCAACGCCAAGGAAGGCGGCGTGATGAAGTGGGACATGATCAAGGAAGGCTACAAGGACAAAGACGCCTATGTGCTGGTGCTCTCCCGCGGCCAGTTTATCTACCTACCCTACGCGATTTTCAATTCTGAGCACGATCTCAAACTTTTCGACCGGATTTTGAAGCAGAAAAACCTGATCACGGAAGCGAAGTAAAGGTATTACCTAGTACAAAAGTACAGGAGTTTAGCCCGGCGACAACGCCGGGCTTTTTTTGGCTTCACTCCCCTGGCTTTTTAGCTTTTCCAATAAAAACTTCGCCGTTTCGTCAATGGTCTGGGTGATAATTTCATCCGGTTCGCCCTCAAACTGGAATCTTTTTCGGAAGGCCTCCTGATCGATGTAGCCGTGCACAAACATGGTACCTACGGGCTTTTCCGGGGTTTCGCTTCCTCCCGGTGCAGCCAGTCCGGTAGCGGCCACCACGATATGTGCCGGAATGAGCCGTTTCAATCGGTCGGCCAGGCATTGGGTCACTTCCGCCGACTCGGCGGTATATTGGTCGATGAGCTCCTGGGGTACCTGCAACAGGTTTTTCTTCACATTTTCATTATAGCAGACAATGCTGCCCTGCACGGCATCGCCACACTTGGGTACGCTGGTGAATTCATCGATGAACCGCCCGGTGGTGGCGCTTTCGGCGAAGGAGATCGTCAGATGATGCTCCTTCATGTAGTGAGAAAGGTCAATAACGGCTTGGGATGGCATGGCAGATACATCTTTTAGTACTTTGAGCTCTTTCTAAAAAAGTTTGCCAAAGGTACCTTGACGCTGACAGCGTATCAGAATGCTGCCCGCGTTTAGCAAAAAAGCCGTATTTTGCCCTTTGTTCACGATACTTAATTCTATGAAAAAACTAATCCTGCTACTGCTCTTGACCCAATTCGCCCACGCCCAGCAACGCGCCATCACGCTCGAAGAAATTTATGGCATGAAGTCCAACACCTTCACCGTTAAAACCATTACGGGCGTCAACTGGATGAAGCAGGGCGGCTACTATACCTCCCTCCTACCCGGAAAAGTAGTCAAATACAGCATCGCCACGGGCGAGGCCGTCGAAACGCTCTTCGATCAGGAGCAGGTTTCGGTGGCGGGCACCTCGGACAAAATCAAAATCGAGGGGTACCAACTCAGCACCGACGAGCGCAAGCTATTGCTCACGACCGAAGAAGAACCCATCTACCGCCGCTCTACCAAAGCCGAATACTATGTTTTCGACCTAGGTACCAAGGCGCTGGTGAAGCTATCCCAAAACGGGAAGCAACAGTACGCCACGTTTTCGCCCGACGGCAGCAAGGTAGCTTTCGTGCGGGAGAATAATCTGTTCGTCACCGATCTGGCGACCAAAACCGAAACCGCCATCACGACCGATGGGAAGTTTAACGAAATCATCAACGGCGGGGCCGACTGGGTCTACGAAGAAGAGTTTTCACTGTCGAAAGCCTTCGCCTGGTCGCCCGACGGGCAGCGCATCGCTTTCTACCGTTTTGACGAAAGTGCAGTACCCGAGTACAACATGCAGGTGTGGGGGCCGCTGTACCCCAAAGATTATAAATTCAAGTACCCCAAGGCGGGCGAAGCGAACGCGACCATTCAGATTAGGGTGTATGAGCTAGGTACCCAAAAGACGACCAAAATGGACGTAGGTACCGAAACGGATCAGTACATTCCCCGCATCCAATGGACCCACAACCCTACCCTGCTGTCGATCCGGCGGATGAACCGGCTGCAAAACCACCTGGACCTGTTGCACGCCGACGCGACCACCGGACAAACGACCCTGATTCTGACCGAGGACAGCGACACCTACGTGGACCTGCTCTTTACCGACGACCTGACCTACCTGGCCAACGGCACGCAGTTCATTCACGCCAGCGAGCGCAGCGGCTTCAAGCACCTGTACCTGTATAACCTGGATGGTACCCTCGACCGCCAGCTGACATCGGGCGGTTGGGAAGTGGCCGAGTTTCTGGGCATCGACGAACCCAAAAACACGATTTACTACACCTCCACCGACGTGTCGCCGCTGGAACGCCACCTCTACCGGCAGGACATTTCGGCTCCCAAGCGCCGGACCCGCCGCTACCAGGCCCCCGTCCCGGTGCGCATGACCGACAAGCGGGGTACCAACCGTATTTTGCTGAGTCCTGATTTTCAGTACTATCTCGAATATAACAGTTCGGTAAAAAATGTACCGACGGTGGCGCTGCGCAAGGCCCCTTCGGCCGAGGTGGTGCGGACGCTGGAAACCAACGAAACCCTCATCAATACGCTGGCGCAGTACCGTACCGTGAAGCCGGAGTTTTTCCAGTTCACCACGTCCGAAAATGTGGTGCTCAATGGCTGGATGATCAAACCCGCTACCCTCGACCCGGCCAAAAAATACCCCGTGCTGATGTTCGTATACGGCGGACCGGGCTCGCAGACGGTGGTGGACAGTTGGGAAAGCCGCGACTACCTCTGGCACCAAACATTGGCCGATCAGGGGTACCTTGTGGTGTCCATCGACAACCGGGGTACCGGCGCGCGGGGTAAGGAATTCCGTACGGCGACCTACGCGCAACTCGGCAAGCTGGAAACGCAGGATCAGATCGAGGGCGCGAAGTACCTGGGTACCCTACCCTACGTGGACAAGGACCGCATCGGGATTTGGGGTGGAGCTACGGCGGCTACATGGCCTCGCTCTGCATGACGGTGGGCGCCGACTACTTCAAGACGGGCATCGCCGTGGCCCCCGTCACGACCTGGCGCTTCTACGACAGCATCTATACCGAAAGGTACCTTAAGCGCCCGCAGGACAATCCCTCGGGCTACGACGACAACTCGCCCCTCACCCACGCCGCGCAACTGAAAGGCAAGTTCCTGCTCATCCACGGCACCGGCGACGACAACGTACATTTTCAGAATTCGGTAGAGTTTGTAGATGCGCTCGTAGAAGCCAATCGCGACTTTGAAACCTTCTACTACCCCAACCGCGCGCACTCGCTACGGGGTGGCAATACGCGCCTGCATCTGTACCGGATGATGACGCGTTTTTTGGTGGAGAATTTGTAGATTTGTGATTCTCAGGACATTGTTGTGATGAAAGTACTTTATTGTAAGCTATTGCTGTTATCGATATATATTTTCTCTGGATGTCAAAGTCAAAGGGGGATAAGATGCCCGATGATTTTACTTTTAAAATAGCCTGGACCACAGCAAGCTATGATTCTGAAACGGGGATATATTCTGAAAGGTACACTTATGGCGATTCGGTAATTACTGCTTATTTGAATAAGAAAGAGTTAGAGTCGATATATCGTTTTTTAGAAAAAATAAAGTTTTCCACTTTTCCGACAGAATTTGAGTGCGCATGGTATAGTTCTTCAACGTTCCCATTCTTTGACACTACAATAGAAGTAACAGCTAATTCGAAGCATATGAAATCAAAGAATACTACTTTTTGTGACACAAAGGAGAGGAATAATGATGCTAAAAACTTTGATAGACTCTCCGATGAGATAAACAAAATATTAAAGAAGAGAGACAGAATCAAAAACTTGCCAAACTCGGATATTATCTTTATGTAATAAATTATTCGTCAAGACTGGGGAGTTTTTGTTGAGGGAAAAGTATTGAAATCTTTGTTTGTGGATAATTACATCATAAGAATCGGATTGCGTTTTAAACGCGAGGTGAGTCAACACCCGATAACTAGTTGGGTTTAGCAACATAAAAGACAAACTTTTTAGTACCGCATTCGTATAAACCATTAACAATTACATCTGAAGCAAAGTGCCTATTTTACATATCTGATTTATAGCAATTATTGTTTATTAATTATGAAAATTTGGATAACCTCTATTTTAGTTTTTTTATTTATAGGATGCAGTAAAAAAAATAAAAAATCTTCCTTTCAGCCTACAAAAATTGAAACTGTTACTGATTTGGATAAGGTTGCAGTAGTTTTAGTAAGAATTCAAAAAAAAGGAAATAATTATTCAGCTTTTATTCCAAATTATAAAATAATTAATTCATCAAAAATTATAAGTAATACATCAGCTAAAAATTGGCGTGAAAATGATTTCATTTGCTTTATCTTAAATCAAAATAAAACTATAATGGATACTCTTATAATCACTAAACCTATGCAACAGAGTTATGAATTTAGTAATGATAAAAAAATTATTGAATCAAAAATAGTCGAATCAAGTGAAAATGAATTGCTACTTCGTTTTAATTACAATTCTAACATGGAATCGATACAAGTTTTGAGAGTTCAAAATGATAATTCACTAAAAATAATAAGTACAATTCCTCTTTTTAAATAGAAATAATTATTGATATGAAAGCCGTTTTTGATGTAAAGATCCTATCCATTTTCTTTTCTTTACAACTTGTTGCAAAGATATCTATAGCTCAAATTTTCCCAATTGATAGTATTGTTTTAAATGGTGACCCCGACAAATTTATAAACTTTGTTATTTTGGGAGATGGTTATCAAGGGCATGAATTACAAAAGTATTCTGAAGATGCAAAAAACGCATCTAACTATCTATTAAACATTTCCCCTTTTAAGGAATATAAAAATTATTTTAATTCTTTTGCCATAAAAGTCCCCTCCGCTGAAAGTGGAACTGATCACCCCATAACGGCCCCGGATTGCCCTAGCCCATTAAGCCATCCACTTGCACAGGTAGATACTTATTTTAACTGCTCCTTTGATCAGGCTAATATTCACAGGTTCTTAGCGTCAAATAATTATTCTGCGATTAATAATGTACTTTTTAATAATTTCCCTCTATATGATCAAATTTTATTGTTAGTAAATTCACCTTATTATGGAGGATCTGGGGGAGGATATTCTGTAGCATCTACTGATCCTTCATCTCTTGAAGTTGTGGCTCATGAAATCGGCCATTCTTTTGCTCAATTGGCCGATGAATATTGGCCTGGCTATGGATACGAGGCTCCAAATGCAACTCAAGAAACCAATCCAGACTTCATAAAATGGAAAAATTGGATTGGAAGTTCTGGAGTTGGATTTTATCAATATTGTTGTGGTGGAGTTGCCAAATCCTGGTATAAACCTCACAATTTCTGTAAAATGCAGTATTTAGGCTACGATTACTGTGCAGTATGCAAACAGGCTATTACACTAAGTATACTCCAAAAATTTGGCACACCTATTGCTTCGTATCTGCCAAGTAGTTCAAGCGTTTCACTATCGGTAGATCCAGTTAAGTTCAAGTTGAATCTGTATAAACCAGCCCAAAATACATTGAGAACCAAATGGATTTTGAATGGTGTCAATATCGCAACCAACAAAGATTCTATTCTTATTGATCCTCATCAATTAATGCCTGGTGATAATTCTTTGACTGTTCAAGTGCTCGACACTACGTCTCTCATTAGGGCCCCCTGGCACGAAGCAACTAACACACATTCAGTCAACTGGACGATAAACCTTTGTGAGATTCCGAATGCTGCAGGTACCATAGTAGGTTCTTCAACAATCTGCCAAGGGCAAACCTCAATAAATTATACTATTCCGACCATTCCGAATTCAACTTCTTACATTTGGACCCTACCTATCGGCGCATCGGGCATGAGTTCTACTAATACCATTTTGGTAGATTTTGGCAATTTGGCAGTTTCAGGAGACATAACAGTAAGAGGAAAAAACGCTTGTGGGGAAGGATCGGCTGCTGTCTTTCAAGTTGCTGTGTATAATTCAATGCAGACGATCAAATCAGGTAATTGGAGCGATCCTTCGGTTTGGTCTTGCGGCAGAGTTCCAAGTAGCGAAGATGACATCATCATTTCTGAAGGGAATGTGTTAGATCTTAGCGCTAATGGCTATGCTAGATCTGTTGAAATAAGAGGCGTGGTAAATTATATTGCTGAATCGAAAATTATACTTGGGCAGTAAATATAAATTGGCAGAATGTCGGGTGTAAACAAAGCATGGGGGCCGGTGTTTCCTAATCTGTGGTCTGTGTACCCACAGACTAAGGTGAATATTTAATCTAATAATAGTAAAAAGAATAATGACTTCTAGAAACAGAACCGCCCGACTTGCAGGTTTACTTTATCTAACCCTTTTGATATTCGGTATTTTAAGTATTGTGTATATTCCTTCGCAATTAATAGTTTGGGAGGATGGAACAAAGACTGTTAAAAATATTAAAGAATTTGAAATTTTATTTCGGGTTGGCATTGCCAGTGGAATCATTGCATTCCTGGCGTTCATGTTTTTATCATTGCTACTGTACAAGCTACTCCACAAAGTAAATGAAACACAAGCTCGCTTGATGGTCTTATTTGTCCTGATCAGCATTCCTATTTCCTTTGTAAATATGCTTCACAGATTCTCTGTTTTAAGCTTAGTGAGCAAACCGGCCTATTTACAAGGATATGATTCGATTGTCTTACATGACCAGGTAATGCTGCAATTAGAATATTTTAATAACGGTGTTCAGATTTCCTACATATTTACCGGTCTTTGGTTATTTCCCTTTGGTTATTTGGTATATAAATCTGAGTTTCTTCCAAAAGTTATAGGCATATTGCTGATAATTTCCGGCACATCCTATCTGGTTGACTTTTTTGGAAAGCTGCTCTTTCTGAACTATCAGAATACCATTATTCCGATTATTGTTGGAATACCTGGTTCTATTGGGGAATTTGCTGTGTGTTTGTGGCTTTTAATCATGGGAACAAACAAATTGAAAATCGGAAAAACAGCTAACAGTATCTAGATGCAGGCAACTAGGAAAGAGAATTTTGAATGCATTTATTTAATACATATTGCTGCCGAAAGACAACTACACAGAATAAACACCTGCTAATTCGTCTCTAACCTGATCTGTAATGGGCTTAGAACGTTACAATTGCTTAATGAAAATTATACTGTAAAACAAACTCTGCCAGCCCCGATTTGTAATCAGGCGTTGCATCTCCCCGCGTTTGTAACGCGAACTTATATAGTAATAACGTAATGGTCATTTGAAACTGAAAATCAGCAAAATAGGTTGTCAGGTAGCTTAAAACATAAGAAGGAAACATGAAAACCCTAACCTTACAAATACCGGATACACTTGACTTGGAGAAAGAAAGCCAACTCAAAAAGCAAATGGCTGATTACCTTGCTTTTTTGCTAAAAAGCGAAATCGCCTACGAGCAGGCTAAACCGGAAAGAGTACCCAGATTTGGTTGTGCCAAAGGAAAATTCCGCATGGCAGAAGATTTCGACGCCCCCATTGATCATTTTAATGACTACATGCCCGAATGAAGCTATTATTGGATACCCATACCTTTATCTGGCTTTTCGAAGGAAACAATAAATTGAGTGAGTCTAATTCCGTGGTCTGTCAGATCGAGTAAAAGCCCCAACACTTTACAGCTAAAAAGCATACATTCAGATGCACCAAACACTCCCGTTTTTATTGGCCGTTGTAGTCCTCATCGTACTGATCGAGATCTTGGCCAAAAAAATAAAGGTAGCCTACCCGATCCTGTTAGTGTTGGCAGGGTTACTGATCAGTACCATTCCCATGGTACCCAAAATCAAGCTCGATCCCGACTGGATCTTTTTCATTTTTCTGCCCCCGCTTCTTTTTGATGCAGCGTGGTCTATTTCCACGAAAGGCCTGATTCGATGGTGGCGGATCATCGGTAGTTTTTCCTTTTTGGTAGTCTTCTTTACCGCAACTTCCGTGGCCCTGTTTGCCAATCATTTCATACCCGGCTTCTCCCTGGCCATGGGTTTTTTGTTGGGCGCTATCGTATCGCCGCCGGATGCCGTAAGCGCCGGGGCGATATTGAAATTTGTAAAAATTCCCAAAACCACGGCGACGATCCTGGAAGGCGAAAGCTTATTCAACGATGCCTCTTCACTGATTATCTTTCGTTTCGCCCTGATTGCCGTCGGTACCGGGCAGTTCGTATGGGGACAGGCGGTAGCCACGTTTGGCTGGATGGTGCTGGCCGGGGTGGGTACGGGCCTGCTACTGGCCTGGATACTGGTAGAAGCATTAAAAAGATTACCCACCGATGCGCCTTCCGACATTGCGCTGACGCTTGTCGCGCCTTATCTTTTTTATTGGGTGGCCGAACAGCTCCACTGCTCCGGCGTGATGGCGGTGGTTACGGGAGGATTGTTCATGAGTACCCGGCGCTTGATATTCCTGAACAGCGAAAGCCGGGTAAGAGGTCTTAGTTTTTGGGAAAGTTTTGTGTTTATTCTCAATGGACTAGTGTTTTTCATCATTGGCCTGGACATCACCGAAGTGGTCGAAGGCTTACAAATAGCGGGCATTCCCATCAGTACCGGGGTCTTGTACGGTACGATGGTTACTGCCTTCATCATCTTCATACGAATCATTTCGTCGTATATCGCCCAATTTTTCACCTACCTGTTCAGACGCAATATACTGGCAGCCGATTTTAGTTTTCGGCGTACCTGGAGAGTACCCCTGGTACTGGGTTGGACGGGCATGCGCGGGGTGGTGACCCTGGCGGCAGCCTGTTCCATTCCCACGGCTTTAGGCGATGGTACCGGGTTTCCGCAGCGTGAGCTAATCCTGTTCATCAGCTTCGTGGTCATTATTCTTACCTTATTCGTTCAGGGGCTCACCCTACCTTATATCCTGAAGCAATTTGACCTCAATAGTATGATACCTCCTCAAAGAACAGACGAAGAAAAAAGGAGTGAAATACGGAGAGGAATCGTGCAACATTCGATCAATCACATGCTGGAAAAACACCAGGATCATATTTCGGAGAGTACCTTTCTGGCTTCTACGCTCACCCATTGGCAACAAAAGCTGGATGCCACGGAAGAACAATTGATGAATGCAAAGACCAGGAAAATCTACATTGACGTGTTAGACGCACAAAGACAGTTTTTGATCACAAAAAACCAGGACCCCGACATGGATGAAGACCTTATCCGTAACCAAACCTACCTGATCGACCTGGAAGAGGAACGTATCAAAGCGCTGTAATTTTTTGCACTAGTCTCAGGGGAGGATCGAGCCTAAAAACGAGAGTAATCTGATAGTTCATAAAAACTTAAACTGAGAAAAACGAAGAGTACGAAGAGTACATAGAAGAATTAACTATCATAGTGAACCCATACCAACAAAATAGAAAGTCATAAAAAATGAGTGCTTCAAAAAATAAAAAATTAATGCAGGGCATCTTTACTGAATTGTCGAAGGGAAACGACCGCCTTTTCATTGACTCAATGGCCGAGGATATGAAATGGGTATGGATGGGCTCGGGGCAGTGGTCCAGGACGTTTGACGGTAAAGATGAAGTACTTGGTGAGCTTTGGAGCGCCGTACAAAAGACCCTAAAACCTCCCTATACAGTAGTTGCCAATAACTTTATTGCGGATGGAGACTACGTAGCAGTAGAAGCGGTTGGACAGAATTCAACGCCGGATGGAAAAATCTACCATAATAAATACTGCTGGGTTTGCCAGATTGTAGATGGCAAGATTCGTGAATTAAAAGAATATATGGATACCGACCTGGTAACAAGAACCTTCGCGGAAAATCCGCACTAATCCTGCGTGTCTAAAAATAAGCGCTATGAACTTTATAAGACTGGTACCCAACGTTTTTTATCATGACATCCGGGAGGCTCTGAAACTATTCGTGGATTGTCTGGAATTTCGAATCGAACACGACGAGATTGATTCTAAAAATCCGTTTTGTGTTGTTTCGAAAAATGGTTTGCATATCAATCTTTTTCAAAACGCCGACCTGGCCAGCGAACACAACCCTGAATTCCGATTAGTGACTGAGGACATCCAGTCCGTCTACCAAAAAATCTCCACGTCTCATCCAGAATTTTTACATCCCAATCTTAGTCAAGTTACATTGCGCCCCTGGGGTGCCAAAGAATTTGCCATTAGGGATGTACAGCTCGGAATTGTAATTCAGGAATGGCCAAAAAAGTAATCTTTAACCCGCCGAAGCTGATTCGTGATCGGGCGTAGCACTTCTCACGTTCCTGGTGTGAATACCTTGCTAGCGCGGATTGCGTGGCAGAAGGTACCCTCATACTCCCTTACTCGCTTCGTAAGCTATTCACCGAATGCCGAAATGCCCCGTCAGCGCATTGGAAAAATAAAAAATGTCTGATTGTGAACACAAAATGTTCACAATCAGACACGCGTTGCACCTGCCAAAAGGTACCTTGGCGGAAAAACGCCAGGTAGACTATTTTCTTCCTTACCCCATAACCTTTTCGCCGACGGCCTTCCGCACCGCGGGAGCCACTACGGTACCCAGCAGTTCGATGGCCCGCATCACCTTCGCGTGCGGAAGGGTACCTACGCTGATGTGCAGCAGGAAACGGGTGTTACCGAATAATTCGTATTCCCACAGAATCTTATCGATGACCTGTTGCGGACTGCCTACCAGCAGGGAGCCATCGGGCTCGCGCATCATTTCATAATGTTCCCGGTCCATGCCCGACCAGCCCCGTTCGCGGCCGATTTTGCTCATCACATAGGCATAAGGGCCATAAAATTCATCGGCTGCTTTCTGCGAATCATCGGCCAGGTACCCGTGCGAGTTGATGGCCAGTTGCAGTTTGGCCGCGTCGTGTCCGGCTTTTTTCCAGGTATCCTTGAAGAGCCGGGTGAAAGGCACAAAGCGTTCAGGACTCCCGCCAATGATCGCCAGGGCCATGGGCAATCCGTGGCTTGCGGCCCGCACCACCGACTCGGGGGTACCCCCCACGGCTACCCAAATCGGCAACTCGGGTTGATGTGGCCGGGGGTACACGCCCCGGTTATCGATGGCCGGCCGGTGCCGACCTTTCCAACTGATCTTTTCGCTTTTGTTGAGCTGAATCAGCAGTTCCAGTTTCTCAGAAAACAGGGTGTTGTAATCCTTCATGTCGTTGCCAAACAGCGGAAACGATTCAATGAACGAGCCGCGCCCGGCCATGATCTCTGCCCGACCGCCCGACAGCAAATCGACCTGCGCGAAATCCTGAAACACCCGGACGGGATCATCGGAACTAAGCACTGTCACGGCGCTCGATAGCCGGATGTTTTTGGTTTTGACGGCCGCCGCGGCCAGTACCACCGCCGGAGACGAAACCACGAAGTCGGGGCGGTGATGTTCGCCTACTGCGAACACATCCAGACCGAGCTGATCCGAAAGTTCGATCTCTTCCATCAGGTTCATCATCCGCTGGTGCGGGCTCAGGAGTTTTCCCGTGGCTGGGTCAGGAGTATTTTCTACGAAAGTGGTGATTCCGATTTCCATAATTAATGTCGTTACATCTATTTTCGTATAACACCGGATGATGTCCAAAACGTTTCACCCGCCGGTGTTTTCGTACATTCTGCTTGCTGGTTCCCCCAAAATAGCGGACTTTTAGGTAGCAATCAACCCAAATCCCTATGCTGGATATCGTCATCGAAGCCCGCAAAGCCTCCATTGGTCCCGGTATGGATGTGCGCCGCATCCTGCCCTTTCGCCTCCGCCGGATGGTGGGGCCGTTTATTTTCATGGATCACGCCGGGCCGGTTAATTTGCCGCCCTCAGGGGGTACCTCCATGGATGTGCTACCGCATCCCCACATCGGCCTGTCTACGGTCAGCTATTTGTTCGGCGGTCAGGTCACGCACCGCGATAGCACAGGCGTGCAGCAGATCATTCGGCCCGGTGAAGTTAACTGGATGACCGCCGGAAGCGGCATTGCCCATTCGGAGCGCTTCGAAGACCCCGCCACCCTGTCCGGAGGTACCCTCGAAATGATTCAGACCTGGGTGGCCCTGCCCGAACAGGACGAAGAAGCGGCACCTACCTTCGACAACTACCAACCCGATAAACTACCTATCTATACGGATACCGGTGTGTGGATGCGCCTGATCGCCGGTGAGGCATTCGGTTTGAAAAATGAAGTCAAAACGCACTCACCGCTTTTCTACCTGCACGTGGTACTGTCCACCGGTGGGCGGTTCGGGCTACCTACAGGCGCAACTGAACGAGGATTTTATATAGCCAGGGGAAGTGTAGAGGTACAGGGGGTACCTATGGGGCGGGGCAGATGCTGGTATTCACCCAGGGGGTAGATCCCGTGATCATCGCCAAAGCACCCACCACCCTCATGCTGCTGGGCGGCGAGCCTCTGGGTGAGCGCTATATCTGGTGGAATTTTGTTTCTTCCCGCAAAGACCGCATCGAACAGGCCAAAGCCGATTGGAAAGAAGGCCGGATTCAGCTGCCTCCCACGGACAATCGTGAGTTTGTCCCCCTGCCCGAAGATCGCTCCCGACCGGCGGGTAGTCCGCCTCCGCAGGCACTGTCATAAGATTTTAGATCATACTGCTAGCTCATCAGTCAAGGGTACCCTCGAAAAATCGGATTTATGGTAAAAAGTACTTACTTGCTGCTCTCTTTCACTACACCAACTTCTGCTATGAAACAAAAAGCTGCAATCGCCATGCTGGTATGCCTGGGCGGTTTCCTTTCCTCCTGCTCCATCTCGTCGCGCACCATGAAAACCTCACCTGATTATTTACTCCTCAACCGCACCGACTTTGAACTCTCGGACCAGGTACAGGCTCAGGCTACCACCACGCGGGTACTGGGCATCGACTGGAACCGGCTGTTTCGTTGGGAATCGGCTTCCATCGGTACGGATCTAAGCCAGACCACTTCCCAGCCAACGGGCGGTATCTCGGCGGCAGGCAATGATAACGGCATCAATATTGTCTATAACGTAATCGCGAACCTACCGGTGATCGGCTCGGTGATCAAAGGCAATACGGCCTCCTACGCCCTCAGCAACCTCATGCGCGATACGCCCGGCTACGATGTGATTCTGTACCCGCAGTACTACCGCACGATCAAAGGATTTCCGCCCTTTTATTCAAAAACGGAAGTGAACGTAACGGCCCGGTTGGGTAAGTTAAAAAACTAAAAAAATGAAGAAATTACTACACCTAGGTAGTGCACTTTTGTTCCTCGCGAATACGGTTTTTGCCCAGAAAACAATCCCTCCGGCGCTGAATTCGATCCGGACGGAAGACCTTAAAAAGGATTTGTACGCACTGGCCGACGCCCATTTCAGAGGCCGTTCGGCGGGTACCCTCGACGAGTTGAAGGCGGCCATGTGGCTGGGTGAGCAATACCGGAGCATTGGCCTGAAACCTGCGGGCGATGATGGTACCTACTTCCAGTACTTCACACTCTGGCGAAATCACCTGGACGACAGATCGAGTATTGCAATCAACGGTAAAGCACTGACTTTGTGGGACGAAGTAGCTGTTTCACAAATGGCCAACAGCATGCTGGATGCACCGATTGTATACCTGGGAAATGCCACAGAGGTAAACCTTGATGCGGTAGATGTGGCGGGGAAAGTGGTGGCCATGGAGGCCAATCCGGAAGGGATTAACTCCAATATTTCGCTTCCTACGTGGCGGTATGGGCGCTCCATTTTTGCCAAATACGGCCTGCCTCTGGTAAGGAAAGGAGCAGCCGCCATCATTTTCGTAGCAGATGAAACCGCCGAGAAAGCATGGGCCGATGCCGTCGAGAACTATAAGCTGGGTAGCTACGATATTGATGGAGGGCCCAATGAGCATGTGACTACGACGGTGCCGGTAATGTGGCTACATGCCGAAGCAAAAGAGAAACTACGCCAAAACAATGCTACCCTCCAGGCCAATCTGCTTATTAAAAAGTACCCCTACCCTTCGGTGAATATCCTGGGGGTAGTCGAAGGCACGGATTCCAGACTAAAATCAGAGTACCTGTTGTACAGCGGGCATACCGATGCGCACGGGGTCAGGAACGAAATCAAAAACGACTCCATCTACTACGGAGCCGATGACAATGGCAGTGTGGACGTAGCCCTACTGGCCAACGCCCGGGCATTTGTGAAGAATCCCGGCAAACGCTCGGTGATCTTCGCCATTCACGGAGCCGAGGAAAGAGGGCTACTGGGGTCAAGGTACTTCACTGCACATCCTACGGTACCCCTTGCCCAAGTGGTGGCGGTGCTCAATGGCGATATGATTGGCCGCAATACGCCGGATAGCGCGGCGGTACTGGGCGTAATTCCTCCCCACCGCACCTCTCTCGAGCTGGTCAACATGGCCCTGGAAGCCAATCGGGAGGGACCAAACTTCAAGCTGGATACCGAGTGGGACAAGGCTACTCACAAAGAAGGCTGGTATTTTCGCAGCGACCACCTACCCTACGCCCGGCTGGGCATTCCGTCGCTGATGTACACCACGCTACTACACCCCGACTACCATACTCCTCAGGATAACGCCGAGAATATCGACTACCCCAAATTGAAAAAAATGACCGACTGGATGTACCGTACGGGTTGGAAAGTAGCCAACACCGACCAACGCCCGGCCTCCGAAAAAGACTTCAAGCTGGAACGGTGATAGCTGCAAACCGTTAATGCTTGCCGTGGAATCAGTATATAATAAAAATCCCGTCGAACAGGAAAAGGTACTTGCCCGACGGGATTTTTAACAAATTTATCAAGACTTTATTTCACCTCCTCGTAATCTACGTATTCACCGCCTTTGAAACGAGAATCAGGTTTGTTGGGGTCCACATCCACCCGAATGCTACCCTCGCGCTGGGGAGAGCGGCTTGCGTTCTGGTACTTCCGCTGCTCCTTCATCAGTTGCCGGCCCACCAGCAGGTGGAACAGAAAACGACGGAAGGGTGCAACAAAAGCAATCATAAGAACTAGAATGAGAAATATATTGAATACAATTTTCATGGGTCAAAGGAAGTCTGGTAGGCGATACATTTTAAATACTTCTACGAATATAACGAAAAATATTCTTTTGAGTTTCACCATTCGGGGAAGAAAGGTTCCCGGTAAGTACGGGCGGTTCGAGGGCTACACACCTTGCGATCCCAGCAGTTGACCCACCACGCGTGGGTAATGGGCATGTTCAAGTGCCTGTACTTTCCGCGCCACGTCGTCAGGCGTGTCAGCCGATGAAATGGCACAGCTGGCCTGAAAAATAATCTCGCCCTCGTCGTACACTTCGTTAACGTAGTGGATCGTAATGCCTGATTCCACTTCGCCTGCCGCTACTACAGCCTCGTGCACAAAGTGCCCGTACATACCTTTGCCCCCGTAGCGGGGCAGCAGAGCGGGATGGATATTGATGATACGGCGGGGAAAAGCCTGGATCAGTACATTGGGAATGAGCATCATAAAACCCGCCAGTACCACAAGATCTATCTTCTGATTGAGCAGCATTTCAACGATTCGGTCGGATTCGTAGAACGTTTTCCGGTCAAAAACCAGTACCGGAATATGCAGCCGCCGGGCGCGTTGAATGACGCCCGCCTCGGGATTGTTGGTCAGTATTAGAGAAATTTGCACTTCGGTGTCGTCAGCCAGGTACCGGGCAATGGCCTCAGCGTTGGACCCCGATCCCGAGGCAAAAATAGCGATGCGTTTCATTTAACAGAATTCCCTCTTTGGTCGATTCGAATAAAAAACAGCTCCGGCAAAGATAGTTTGCCGGAGCTGTCTATATCATCAATTATGCCTGGAATCAAAAGATTTTACTCAATTCGGTTATACTGATCAATTTTCCTTTTCGATAAGTTTCGGTTTTTATATCCCAGAGTACCTTATCCGACCGGTAAGATACCGTATTGAAATCAAACGCTATTTTTACTACCGTCCTGGATGTCACATTCATGTCCGACGTCACCTTGTAGGTATCAAACGTCCCGGCGGGCACGTTCACCGTTTCTTTACCCTCTACCTTGCGGTTGGTAATAGCCATGTCGGTGGTCATGGCCATCGGGCCACTGCTACCTTCTCCGTGCAGGGAAGCGTCGGGCAGGGTTTGGCCCACAGACAGTTTGGCGGGAAATATGATGTCTTTGGAAGTAAATTTCATATCGAAAGCCTCGTACTGCTTGTTCTGATCCTGCATCATCATGGAGCTGGCATCCACGCGCAGTTCGTTGCCGTTACAGCGCATCTGCATCGAGTTCGCCATCTGGGATTTTCCTTTGGCATCAAACGATTCAAAGTCCATATCGACGACGACATCCGAGCCGTCTTTACTCACTTTCTTGATTTTGTACACGAGGCGGCCCATCTGTTTTCCATTGCCATTGGATGTTACCATTTCAAAGCCGCTTCCTTCCTTAAGCACAATGCCCATACATTCCTGGGCGTACAGGGTAACCGGTGAGAATAGCGCCACCCAAAGCAGCAGATTGATCAATTTCTTCATTTTTTCACGTATTTAATTGTGCACGAAACAAAAACTCCGCCTAATATACCTACCGGGCAGCTAGGTGACAACCGCAATCCAGTAAACGGTACACTCAGCCTAGCCAGTCACGCCCAAAGCATGGTGGTCAGCCCCAACAACATGATCGCTTTGCAAAGGCTGCTCAACTGGGCGAATTCCCGGCGGGTGTCGGAGAACACCAGCCGATAGACCAACCAGGCAATAGGAATCAGCAATAGGGTAAAGAGCCAACCCAGGGCAAGGTTGTCGAGAGAATGCGCCATGAGATAGAGGGTACAGATAAAACCAGCCACCAAAAAATACACGAATAGCTTGGTGCGCCGGACTCCCCATACAATCGGCAAGGTGCGACAGCCGTGGGTTTCATCGCCGCGTACATCCTCCATGTCCTTAATGATCTCGCGGACCAGCGTAATAAAAAATGAGAAAAGGGCATAAATCAGCACCAGGTGCCGGTTATTGGGATAGACGATCGTGATCACTACCAGGCTCAGGGCGGTCAGCAGCGAAACGACCAGATTGCCAATGAAGGGTGCCCGCTTGAAACGCTCGGAGTAAAACCAGAGCAGCGTGACGCAAAAGACATTCATTAAAAAAACCCATTTGCTCACCAGTAAACCCAGAAAAACGCCCGTCACATTAAGGAACTGGTGGGCTCCCATCGCCACCCGCCGCTTGAGGTACCGACCGATGATGACCCGCTCGGGCTTATTGACAATGTCGATCTTGACATCGAAATAATCGTTGATAATGTAGCCTGCGGCCGCAATGCATACTGTAGAAACACTTAGTACCAGCATCCGAGGATCGGCCAGGAGCTGGCGCCATTCAGCCCTTGGCCCCACGAGCAAAATACGGGTCAGGTACTGCGTGAGCACCACGATGAGCAAATTACGCACCCGAATCAGCCGAAGAAAACCTTCGGTATAGTTGCGGAGCGTGAAGTTGCGCTGAGTAGCCACGGGATCAGAGGGAATTAGAAGTCAAATTTAGATCCTGAGCCGATTCAAAAATCGCACCGGCCGGGTTAACAAAATCTTTATACGGGGGTTTGGAATAAAAACGCTGCCTTTTGGTGTTACTAATCCAAAACCAAACTAACTAGTTCGACATACGGGATAAAATTTGACTTTCCGGGCGTGTCCTTTAACTCCTAATTATGAAAATCGGTATTGTTTGTTACCCGACCTTCGGGGGCAGTGGCGTAATAGCCACCGAACTGGGCAAGGCGCTGGCCAAAGTGGGACATCAGGTGCACTTTATCACGTACTCGCAACCGCAGCGGCTTGATTTCTTCAATGAAAACCTCTATTACCACGAAGTCAATATTCCGGCTTACCCGTTGTTTCAGTACCCTCCCTATGAGTCGGCGCTGTCGAGCGAAATGGTGCATGTGGCCAAATACATGAAACTGGACTTGCTACACGTGCATTACGCCATTCCCCATGCGTCGTCGGCCTACCTGGCCAAGCAGATTCTGGCCGCGCAGGGCATCCATATTCCGGTAATCACCACGCTGCATGGTACGGACATAACGCTGGTCGGCAAGGACTCTTCCTACGAGCCCGTCGTAACCTTCAGCATCAATCAGTCCGACGGCATCACGGCTGTTTCAGAATTCCTGAAGGCGGATACCTACCGGCATTTTGCCGTTACCAAAGATATTGAGGTTATTCCCAACTTCATAGACCTGGAACGCTTCAAACGGCAGAAGAAGGATCATTTCAAGTTGGCGATCTGTCCGAACGACGAAAAACTGATCGTCCATACGTCCAATTTCCGCAAAGTGAAGCGTATCGACGATGTCGTTATGATTTTCCATAAATTGCGTCAACAGGTACCTAGTAAACTACTGCTCGTAGGCGATGGTCCCGACCGGGCCCGCATCGAAAAAATGTGTATGGAACTGGGGATGTTTTCTGACGTGCGGTTCCTGGGCAAGCTCGACGCCATCGAGGAGGTACTTTCCGTGGCAGACTTGTTCCTGATGCCTTCCGAAAGCGAAAGTTTTGGCCTGGCGGCTTTGGAAGCCCTTGCTTGTGAGGTACCTCTCATTACGACCAACGTAGGCGGCTTACCCGAACTGAACGTGCAAGGTGTGACGGGCTTCTTAAGCGATCTGGGTGATGTGGACGATATGGTGAAAAATGCCGTCATCATACTGAAAGACGAAAACTTACCTACCTTCAAGGAGAATGCCTTAGCACGGGCTAAAGAATTCGATATCACCCGTGTACTGCCGCTATACGAAAAATATTACGAAGGCATTTTAGAAGCTAGTCGGGCAACTGTTTGATTAGGTACGCTGGCATGAACCTTTTGGGTGTACGGATTGTGTTCCTAATGGAACCTCATCCTTAAATTCAGAGAAACCATGCTACCCAATATTCCCCAGACCGATAAAAAACGGATTGTCATCGTTGGAGCCGGATTTGCAGGCTTGGAAATCGCACAGCGGCTTTCCAAGCATTCCGACGTACAGATTGTGCTGCTCGACAGGAACAATTACCATCAATTCCAGCCCCTGTTCTATCAAGTGGCCACGGCGGGGCTAGAGCCCAGTTCTATCTCTTTCCCTTTGCGGAAAATATTTCAGTCGTGCAAAAACGTCCATATTCGTATTACACAAGTGCACCGTATCAATCCCGACCAGAAGTCCATAGAAACCGGTCTGGGTACGATCACCTTCGATGAGTTGGTTATCGCCACGGGGGCTGACACGAATTATTATGGCATGAAGGAGATTGCCGCCCGCTCTATTCCGATGAAATCGGTGTCGGAAGCACTGGCGCTACGCAATCGGATGCTGCAGAATTTTGAAGAGGCGGTATCGGCCGAAACCCAGGCTGAGCGGGACGCGCTACTGAATGTGGTAGTGGTAGGTGGCGGCCCCACGGGGGTAGAATTGGCAGGTACCCTGGCCGAAATGAAAAAATTTATCCTGCCCAAGGATTACCCCGACCTGGACTTCGATTCCATGCAAATTTACCTGCTGGAAGGTAGCCCTGACGTACTTGGCGTGATGTCGGACGAAGCCTCAGCCAAAGCCCGAAAGTACTTGGATGAACTGGGAGTAATCGTAATGACTGGGCAAGTCGTTACCAGCTTCGACGGTCAGGAGGTATTGACCAAACAGGGGCTGAAACTATATACCACCAACCTCGTGTGGGCTGCTGGCGTGAAAGCATGTCCGCTGGGTGGCTTCGCTCCTGAAACGCTCGGCCGCGGTGGTCGCTTAAAAGTTAATGCTTTTAGTCAGGTAGCCGGCTTCGATACGGTATATGCCCTGGGCGATGTGGCAACCATGACCGGTGATGACAAGTACCCTGAAGGACATCCCCAACTGGCTCAGGTAGCGATTCAACAGGCCAAGCACCTGACCAAAAATCTGAAGCGGAAATTGGATGGCAAGCCCTTCGAACCTTTCCAGTACCGTGACCTGGGTACCATGGCTACCGTGGGGCGTAATCTGGCGGTGGTGGATCTGCCCTTTTGGAAGTTCCAGGGCTTTTTTGCCTGGCTTGTGTGGATGTTCGTTCACCTAGTTTCCATTGTCGGAGTCAAGAATCGCCTGCTTGTGTTCATCAATTGGATCTGGAACTATATCACCTACGACCAATCCCTGCGTCTCATTATCCGTCCCAAGCCCCTACCTTCGGAAATTAACGAGACTGAAAACAATAAAGAATTAGAGGAAATCCGGTAGAGAAACTGATGCTGTAGACTGGCCCGAAGGCCAGTCTACACTTGTAAAATGGCAATACTAGTGCCCCCAATATGCCGGATGCCGTGACAGCGGGAATCGCCCTGATACAATTCATTCAGAGCATCACGTACTCCCTCCCAATTGGTGTAGTCATGCCACAAAATGATGCCTCCGGGCGCAAGAATGTCGAATGCCCTTCGGGTGTCGTTTAACACGTATTCGTACGCATGAGAACCATCGATGAAGACCATATCCATGGATTTGTGATAGGGCGAAAAATCAAAGGTGGCCGAATCACCATAAACCTGCGTAATCTGTGAGCGTACAGGGTGGTCCAGGAAACGCTCACCCGAGCGTTGTTTCTTTACGTACCGTGCTTCTCCCACGGCAATTTTCATCTTGGTGTTTGCTAACTCCTCACTGGGAAGATCCAACGTAACGATTTCAGCCTTCCTGGCATTCAGGGCCATATTCAACGTGGTCCGCCCTTCGAAGGTACCAATTTCAAAAATTTTCTTCGGCTTGAAATGATTCACCAGGTTGCTGATTACTTTCAGCTCAAATTCGGTCGTATATCCGAATCCACATTCATTTACCCCTTCATAAATAGCCGAGTCATTGTCCAGAAGTTCCAGAATATCGGTTTTAGGAATAATGTAAAGGTCTTGGGGGGTAAAATCCTCATCGGGTATCATCGGAGCGTATACCTGGTAGAGTGAGAGCAACCTTTGGCGGGCATCTTCCTGGGCGAGCCCCAGTGTCATTGTGAATCCGATCCGGCGAAGTGCCCCTAAGTATAGAGTGATTGTGTCTTTGAGCCGTTTCATAAAACTACCTGAGGGAGATTTGTGTAGCTATGATTTCGAGATTTTATTTCATAATAACAAAAATAATGCCCTGTTTTAAAAGTCAAAATCGCGAACTCCTGATTTCAAGGCTTCCCCATGTTCTATTTCCTTCTATCCGTAGTATTTACGGTAGCCTTGTACCTGATCATGCGGGCCTACCCCCGCTACCAGGTACAGTCCTTTCATGCCATAGTGTTTAATTATTACTCCTGCGTTGCGACGGGTCTGATCCTGTCTCCGGATTTAGGTCGGTATGCCCGGGTTGAATGGACTTCCAACGCTACGCTCCTCACACTGGCATTGGGGACGATGTTCGTTGTAGCCTTTGTACTTATTGGCCAAACTACTCAAAAAGTGAGCGTCACAGCCGCTTCGCTGGCGGCCAACATGTCGCTGGTCATTCCTGTTCTCTTTGGCTTGTTTGTTTTCAAAAATGCCAATAAGCTATTCACCATCTGGAACTACCTGGGCCTAGTACTGGCCCTCGTGGCCTTGGCCCTGGGAGCCATTCAGAAAAAACCGGAGACTCGACCTGGACTTATTGAAGTTCCACTCAGCGGGCTGGTTCTACTGCTACCCCTCCTGACATTCCTGGCGAGCGGCACTAACAATACCCTGATCAATTATTTGAGTATGAGTTACTATCGACCTGAGGAAGTCACGATTTTTATGGTCATTTCCTGTATTGGCGCAGTGATAGTGGGTACCTTGCTGCTTTTAGGAAGGGTACTTTTCAAACACGAACGCGTTTCGAGCCGCAGTCTGGTGGGCGGACTCATTCTGGGGGTACCTAATTTTCTGTCTTTTTATTTTTTGCTCAAAGCCCTGGGAGCATTTGGCAATAGTGCAGCGTTTGTCTTCCCGATTTACAACATTCTGACCATGATGGCCTCCGCTGCAGCGGCCTGGCTGCTGTTCCGTGAAAAACTCAATCCACTGAATCGACTGGGGTTAGCACTGGCGGTGGTTGCCATACTGCTAATTTCCTATCAGGAATTAGGGCTGAACTAAATTCTGGGAGTCCGGCTACTAAGCGAAACAAATAGAAAAGTCTGGGATGACGATTTAAGAACCTACCTCCGTTTTCTTTTCCAAATTGAAAAGATCGTTGAGTACGTCGATGAGAGTTTCGGCTTCACCACGCTTGCAGGCGGCTTTAAGTTGTAGTACAGGAAGTTTGATGATCTTCTGCATCATGCTGGACGTGATGCGATCCATCTTAATGGCTTCTTCTTCGGAAAGAGATTTGGTAAAGCGCGCCATTTCCTCTTGCCGAATTTGTTCGAGGGCATTTTTGAGTTTGTTGATCGTAGGTGAAACGATCATTTCCTTCGACCAGTCGTTGAATTCGGCGATGGATTCCTCGATGATGGTACGTACCGCGGGAACGGCATCGAGCCGACGGGCCAGTGCGGCGTTGGCGCGGGCACGGATCGTGTCGATATTGTACAGCATCATACCAGCTACCTGCTCTACCTCCGGCTCCACGCTACGGGGCACCGAAAGATCGATGAAGTATTTGTAGGTAAGTCCACCCAGGGATTTCACCATCGTTCTGGTGAAAAAAGGCTGATCGAGTTTAAGCGAAGAAATAATCACGTCGGCGCGTCGAAGTTCCGCCTCCATATCCTCAAAGTCGGCTACGCGGTATCCCCGGTTTTGGGCCAGTCGCTCGGCTTTGGCGCGGGTACGGTTGATCAGCGTAATGTCTACGCTTTCCTTCTGAGTCAGATTTTTGCACACATCGGTTCCGATTTCGCCCAGACCCACAACCAGTATTTTCGGATTCAGAGTGAGAGTTTCTACCAGTTCCACCGCTGCATAGGATATCGAAGCCGCCCCATCACGGAAGCAGGTTTCCTGCGCCACGCGTTTGTTGGCAAAAAATATGGTATGCATCAGGCGGTGCAGGAAGGGCCCCGCCATATTCATATCGGCCGCCCACTGATAGGCCTGCTTGATCTGATTAGGAATCTGCATGTCGCCCACTACTTGCGAGTGCAAGCCCGTGGCCACTTCGAACAGGTGCCGGACAGCATCATCGCCACCAGTATAATTCTCAAAGTAGGGGGTGTAGTACTCTGTGTCCGTCAGACCTTTGTGAACGAGCAACAGCATAATCAAATCAGCATTCAGGTTCTTGGAGGAAGTGTAGTAAATCTCGGTTCGGTTGCAGGTGGATACCACCAGTACGTCGGACACTTCGAAGAACTCCTTCAGGCGCAGCATCAGAGCTTTGGCCTCTTCTTCGTTTAGTGCAATTTGCTCCCTGATTTCCAAAGGAGCGGTTCGGTATGAGATACTTACGGACTTGAACTGATTGTACATTAGGCTATTCTGAATTCTAAGGGCAAATTTACGCTACAATCTTTACAATACGAAACGGCGTGCAAACCGGATAAGTTTATTTAGAAGCTATATAAATTGTTCTAAAATATTTCTGCTAAATTCACACCGAAAGGTAGAAGAAACTATGACCCAAGTCATTTGCTAAACTGATGAAGCAACGAAAATTTGGTTTAAAAACAGCATTTCATGCTTTTAAACGTTATACTGAGTAAAGCATTCTACCCTCCTTTTGTACTCAAAAGCCAGCTTCTGGCTTTACCAATTTATGAATGGACCCCAAGTCAAACCCGAGCGCACTGGATTTCGTATGCAGCCTGTGGCTCTGCTTAATAGCCTGAAGCTGCGTCGTTCGTTATTGGATTCGTATGGGCAAAAGAACATCTACAAATTTGTAATCGGCTTCAATCTGTTTCTGATCAGTATCGGTTCGCTTTTTTATACCAACAACCTCGTGGGAAAACTGGAAGAACGGGAACTGCGACAGGTGAAGCTATTTGCCGAATCCCTGCGGTACGCCATTAACAGCGACTACGACGAGGACCTGAATGGAATCATGGAAATGATCCGGGAGGCCAACACGTTTTACGAGATTCCGGCTATTTATGTCGATGAAAACAATATGCCCGCTGCCCATAACAATCTGGCCTTCCCGACCAACGCCAGCCCTGAAACCCAGGAACGGCTGATCGAGGAAAATCTGGCCAAAATGAAGGCACAGCATAGTCCTATTCCCGTGGAGTTGGGCGAGGGGCGAATCGGAAACGTTTACTACAGTAACTCCTTCTTGCTCACGCAGCTGCGTTACTACCCCTATATTCAGCTGTCAGGTATCTTCATCATCGGTTTCCTGGCTTACCTGGCGTTTAGTTCAGCCCGGAAGGCCGAGCAGAATCAGGTGTGGGTAGGACTGGCGAAGGAAACCGCCCATCAGTTGGGTACCCCGCTTTCGTCGCTCATGGCCTGGACCGAGTACTTCCGTTCCGATCCCGACATGGATCCTTCCATCGCGGAAGAAATTGAGAAGGATGTCCAAAGGCTCGAAATGATTACGACGCGCTTTTCCAATATCGGCTCCGTGCCGACGCTGAAAGAAGAAAAAGTAGCCGAAGTGGTAGCCGGTTTCATCAAGTACCTACAGCGGCGTGTCTCGTCCAAAGTGAAGTTCTTCATCGATGATCAGCTCAACGAAGGTCAAACGGTGCTACTCAACCGTAACCTTTTCGAATGGGTGGTGGAAAATATTTGCAAGAATGCCGTGGATGCAATGGGCGGGGTAGGTGAAATCAAGATTTCGCTCGTACCCATGATAGCTCAGAATGAAGTAATCATCGACATCCAGGATAACGGCAAGGGTATGAGCAAGGCCAATGTTGCCAAGATATTCCGTCCGGGATTCAGTACCAAAAAGCGGGGCTGGGGACTGGGCCTGACTTTGGCCAAACGAATCATCGAAAACTACCACGACGGCAGACTCTTCGTGAAAAGTTCTGAACTGGGAAAAGGCACTACCTTCAGGATTGTGATGCAGATAGCCGGCAAGGCAGGCGTATAAGTCGGATGCGTTATTGATCGATAGGTACCGAAATCGTATCGGTTTCGACAACATTGCTGGCCCGCAGGGCACGATCACGAATCCGTACTTTGAACTTCACTACGCTAAGTTTGGAAAACCGCGAATAAAAATACGTCTGGGAAAGATCTAGCTTCCCTTTGATGGGGCCTGGTTTTCCGTCCCGTTTCAATGTTGGGAAAAAGAGCTTACTGGTAACCGAAGAAGGTAGCTCCTGGAAACTCCCATTGGCATCTTTTTTCAAGATAGTCAATTCGTAATTCCCCCATTCCTTATAGATGGTATTGAGCGCATTGGTGTCACGCTCCTCGGGCGATACCCCCAGATCACCATCACCATCTTCAAAATCGATTGTGATAACCACCGAGTCCTTTTTGGCGGTTGGCCCCGAAAAAGGATCTGGAACCGTAAACTTGTCGATGTTATTGAACTGAATGCTGGGTGTGTCGTCAAAATTGGGTGTGTCGATGCAGCTTGAAAGCCCCAGAATCAGGAACAGCCCGGCGAAAAACGGGTAACGCATAGTATATTTGAAATTTTTATTCACGAAAGTAACAGGATTGGAATCAGCAAGCAATAGCCGTTTATCGGAATACCGGCACATTCTCCGCCGCCAGATACGTGAGGTCACCCCCGCCACATTTGAAGAGGTGGCCCTGCGGGTGTTCCGGTATCAGGCCGACCATAATCCCGTGTACCATGCCTATCTGGCCCATCTTAATCATCAAAATGACCGCCCCGAACGGCTGGCAGAGGTCCCTCATCTCCCCATTCAATTCTTCAAGCACCACACTATCCGAACCGGCCAGCCGCCCGTTCCGGCGGTCAATTTTGAAAGTAGTGGTACTACCAGCTCCACGTACAGCGTCCACCCGCTCTATGATGCATTCCTCTACCAGTCCCTCAGTCAGCGCATTTTCGAGCAGGAATACGGGCCGCTGAATCACTTTCACATATTAGCCCTGCTACCTTCCTACCTTGAACGAAACAATTCGTCTTTGGTGTATATGGTCCGGCATTTTATTGACCAGACCGGCTCACCTTTTTCGGGATTTTACCTGCACGATACCACCGCCCTAACTACCCAACTCCGTTCACTGGCTACAAACTCCGAGGACAAACGGCAGGTACTGGTGCTGGGTGTCACCTTCGCCCTGTTGGATTGGGCGGAAAGTGCTATTGATTTTTCGTTTCTACAACAATTGCCAAACCTGATTGTGATGGAAACCGGGGGCATGAAGGGCCGCCGCCGTGAAATGCTGCGCGAAGAGGTACACGATGTACTGATGGAAAAACTGAATTTGCCCCGGATTCATTCGGAATATGGCATGACCGAACTTCTTTCTCAGAGTTATTCGTCAGGGGCAGGACTTTTCCGACCCGGAGCCACGATGCGTGTACTGCTCCGAGACCCCAATGACCCGTTCGAGGTACATGCATATGGCGGATTTGAAGGTACCGGCGGTATCAATGTCGTGGATCTGGGTAACCTGGATTCGTGCAGCTTCATCGAAACCCAGGATTTGGGTCGGTTTGGGCCTGAAAAAGATTCGTTTTACGTCATGGGTAGGTTTGATAATTCCGACGTCCGGGGCTGCAATCTGATGGCTTTGTGATTTTTGTGTTTTGTGTTTTGTGTTTTGTGTTTTGTGTTTTGTGTTTTGTGTAAAGAAAGCTCGAATTGGATCATATTCTACTGATTGTCAGCCGTTTATCCTCAAATGAGGTGAAAAACAATTCAACAAAAAACAAAAAAACAACTACACTTGCCCGGCGTAAGTCTTCACATCGTCGAGGTTGATTTTATCGCCGCACAAGATGACTAGTCGCTCCACTACGTTGCGGAGTTCGCGGACATTGCCCGTCCAGGACAATGATTTAAGGTACTCCATAGCTTCGGGCAAAATCTCCTTCACCGAGCTATTGTACTCATCGGCGATATCGCACAGAAATTTGTTGGCCAGTAGCGGTATATCCTCGCGGCGCTCCGTCAGGGGTGGCACATGAATCACTATCACGCTCAAACGGTGGAAAAGGTCTTCGCGAAAATTACCTTCCTGAATTTCCTTTCGCAGGTCCTTATTAGTAGCGGCAATTACCCTCACATTCACTTTCACCTCTTTTTCGCCACCCACGCGCGTAATCTTGTTTTCCTGCAAAGCCCGCAGTACTTTGGCCTGAGCCGACAGGCTCATATCCCCGATCTCGTCCAGAAAAATGGTACCCGTGTTGGCCTGTTCAAACTTGCCAATGCGTTGCTTGATAGCTGAGGTAAAGGCGCCTTTTTCGTGCCCGAATAACTCACTTTCGATGAGCTCGCCCGGAATGGCAGCGCAGTTGACTTCCACCAGTGGCATGTGAGCCCGGGAGCTTTTACCGTGAATTTGCTTGGCTACCAGTTCCTTGCCCGAACCGTTAGGCCCCGTCACCAGTACCCTGGCCTCGGTAGGTGCCACCCGATCTACGGATTCCTTCACGCGCCGGATAGCATCCGAGTCGCCTACCATTTCGTAGATCTTGTAAATCCGTCTTTTAAGCTCACTTGTTTCCGAAACCAGCTTGTATTTCTCAATCGCATTCCTTACGCTGATCAACAGACGGTTGAGATCGGGGGGCTTGCTCACGAAATCAAAGGCCCCACGCTTGGTAGCTTCCACCGCGTTTTCGATATTACCGTAAGCGGTAATCATAATAAACTGGGTGCTCCGGCCGGCTTCGCCGGCTTTGAGTAGCAGATCAAGCCCTCCAAGCTTAGGCATCGCCAGATCGCAGAGAGCCACATAGTAATTGTCATTTTTTATTTTTCTAAGTCCCTCTTCACCATCCCGGGCTTCATCCACTTCGTAGCCTTCGTATTCAAGAATATCCCGCAGTGCCTCGCGAATATTATCTTCATCATCTATGATGATAATTTTGACCATAAGTTTTGGGGCTTTAAAATAGATGTAGTCGCTATCGTTTTTTCAAAATTAGAAAAGATTGAACATTATACCCCTTCCAACCTGATTTTCTTTATGTATCCCCCATCCAGCGAAAGTAAATGAAATTTCAGGCAGAATTCGGGAATTCGTATTGAGAAGCTCATTCTTAGCACAAATAAAGGTTTCATACATTCCCTGTCTTGTAACTTACAAAGCCAATTATTGAAAAGAATTGACAGTATTATTAATAAATTACAGGATCAATTGCTTATGATTGGTTCGCCTTATAATAAATTTTATGTCACCTTTACAGGCGATTACTTTATATTTAAAGTTCACGGTCCCCTGGGTTCATTCGACGCAATTCAACTATGAATAAAACACTACGCCACTATTTTATCGGAAGCCTGCTGAGCTGGGGGCTTGCCTCCACTACCCTCGCCCAGAGTCTTCCAATTCCTGTTCCGGGTCCGTCAAAAAACACTCAACAGAAGGCGCAGGCCGACGAACGACGGAAAGCCTTTCAGACCTACCTTGAGAGCGATCCTGACTATCAGCTTTTGAAGGCCGTCCCTGCCGATAGGAACGAAGACCAGCCCGAGCTACGCGAAAAACACGAAATAGTGATTACAATGGACCCTGACACCAAGCGGGTACCCTACGAGCAACTCGAAAACTCACGCCAGGAAATACAGGGTACCCTTAGCCAACCACAGTTCAACCTGTCGGCCACCGTCTGGACTGAGCGGGGGCCCAACAACATCGGAGGCCGCACACGGGCCATTCTGTTTGATCCCAATGATGCTACTAAAAAGAAGGTATGGGCGGGAGGCGTAGCTGGGGGACTTTGGTTCAACAATGACATAACGGATGCCAATTCAAGCTGGCAAAATGTGGATGATTTTTGGGAGAATCTGGCTATCAGCAGCTTGGCCTACGATCCTACCAATCCGCAGATCATGTACGCAGGGACGGGTGAAGGGTACGGAAATGTAGATGCTGTTCGAGGAGGCGGAATATGGAAAACCACGGACGGAGGTGGTACCTGGAACAGGCTCAACAGTACCATACCTACTGTGGGGGGAGTTATACGACTCTCGGGGGTGCCTTCCAGAATGTGCAGGATATTGTAGTGAATGCTAGTGGGACGGTATTTGCAGGCACCCAGTATGGCATGGTAAAATCGACCGACGGGGGAGTCAACTGGTCGTTTGTGCATCAGCCGGGCACGGGATATTTTAATTTTGTGTCCGACCTGGAAATCGGGGTGGATGGCGTCCTATATGCCGGCTATGGGCACTTATTCGTCGGAAATGGAAGCGGAAAACTTTATAAATCAGTAGATAACGGCTCAACCTGGACAAATATCACCCCAAGCGGAGCCAATGGTTCGAGGGTAGAAATCGCACTTGCTCCCTCTACTTCGGGTTCGAGCCAGGTGGTGTATATTGCGATTCGCTACGACCCGCCCACTTCCGTTTCTTCCGCCAAAGACATCCAACTGTTCAGAAAATCGACCAATGCAGGTAGTACCTGGGCTTCTGTAACCATACCTACTTACACAGGAGGGGATCACTTCACGGGCGGACAGGGCTGGTACGATCTGATACTGGCCGTGCATCCCACCAATTCCAACTTCCTATACGCGGGGGTACCAGCATCACCCGCTCGTTCAATGGCGGTTCTACTTGGGCGGATGTACTCAACTACGGGTATACGCATCCGGACCAACACGCCATCGTGTTCCGTCCGGGCACACCCGATGGTGTGATATTGGGCAATGATGGAGGGATTTACTATTCTTCTTCTGCCGGCAATACCGCCACAACCACTAATTCGCTCAATTACGGTAGCCGCAATAAGAATTATAATATTACCCAGTATTACTCCATCGCTCAGAAAAACGTAGCGGGTAATAACTACCTGCTGGCGGGCGCCCAGGACAATGGTACCCACCACCTATCGGCCGCTCCGCCCGCCCTGGGTGCCGGTTCTAGTTCAACTGGAGGAGATGGCATGCTGTGCTTTATTGATCAAGACGATCCGAACGTGCAGATTTCGTCGTATCAGTACAACAGTCACAACCTGCTGAATGGCAATGGTACCTTCATTACTGAGATCGTCCCTTACGGCACGGGTGGGCAATTTGTTAACCCGGTGGATTATGACAGCCAAAACAACATTCTGTACTCATTCCAGAACAACACGCTGTTTTCAGTGGTACGCAACGTAGGTACCACCAACAACCTCTACGACCTAGGCCTGGCCTTGCCGGGTACTTCTTTCATAAAAGTAGCCAAATCGCCCAATACCATTTTTGTGGGTACCAGCAGCGGAGGCGTGTACCGGGTTACCAATACCAACCAGGCCAACGCCACCCCTACCCAGATCAACAGTGGTTCGTCCATGGTAGGCAATGTGTCGAGTATCACGGTAGGATCTAATGATAATCAGCTGCTGGTGACGATCTCTAATTATAATGTCAATTCGGTGTGGTACACCGAGGACGGGGGGCTACCTGGCTTAACAAAGACAATGCCACACTACCCAACATGCCTATCCGCTACGGCCTGTTCAATCAGTTGGATATGAGCCAGGTGATGCTGGCTACCGAAATGGGTGTATGGGCGACCAACAACTTCCTGGCGACTAACCCTACCTGGGCCGCTATCAACAACAGCCTGGCACACGTGCGCTGCGACTGGCTGCACTACCGCGCTGCCGATGGACAGGTAGCCGTAGGTACCCACGGCCGGGGGATGTTCAGCACCGATGCGTTCTCGACGGCCAATGCCCCCATCAGCCTCACAATCACCAGTACATTACCGGCCAGCATCTGTAAGGGACTTTCGTTTCCAATTGAAATTTTCGCTACCGGAGCCTTCTCGCAGGGGAATGAGTTTCAGTTAGAGCTCTCCAATTCCAGCGGTAGCTTTACCAGTGGAACGGTACTTATCGGTACCTCGGCCACCACCACCGTGACGGCCCTCATCCCGGATACCGAAGATCTGCCAGTCGGATCGAACTACTACATCCGGGCCAAATCCACCGCGCCTGAGGCGTTCAGTGTGGAAGCCGGTCCGTTCACCATTTCAGAAGGAGGACTGTTGTTCGCGGCGACCATGCCCGTGGTTTCTGATCCAACTCCGGACGGCTTTACTGTAGCAGCCTCACTGAATGCCCCGGGGAAGGCGTACTTCGTGGTACTGGGCGACAATGCCCCCGTGCCTACCAACGAGCAGATTAAAAACGGCAAAGCTCCCGATGACAAAACCGCCCTGAAATGGGGGGTGCTGGATATTCCAGCCGCCAATACCACCGCTTCGCTTCTGGTATCGGGCCTCATGCCGGGTATAAACTATGATGTCTATTTTTTCAAAGAAGCGACTGGTCCGATAACCTCTTGTGCGGGCGAATTGCCCGTGAAACGCGATATCCTGACCAGCGGATCGCCGTTGGCCTACTGTGTGCCTACCTACAGTCAAGGATGCTCGCTGGGCGTGGTAGTGGCCGATTTCCAGCTCACCAATACCAATCTGACGTACTTCAATACGGGCTGCTCGCCGGGAAGCTTTGGCTACTTTGGCAACACCTCTACACCCCTGGCGCAGGGGCAATCCTACCCTTTCGTCTTCAAGACCTATATTGATTCTACAGGTACCTACTATCCCCAGCATATCGCGATCTGGATCGACCTGAATCGAAATGGCACCTTCGAGGTATCCGAGCGGTTGTATCGAAGTACGGGAACCTCCGTTTCCAATACCTGGTCAGGCACCCTTGCTATTCCCGCCAATGCTACCCCTGGCATGACCCGCCTGCGCATCCGCACGCAGTATGCCGAACACGGCACCGTTGATGATCCCTGTGAAACCTATGCCTATGGTGAAGCGGAGGACCACCTGATTACCCTTGAAGACAACAGCGTGATTGTGTCGGCCCAAACCGGTGACTGGGATATGGGTACCACCTGGGTAGGAGGCCAGGCTCCCACCGGAAATCAGAAGGTTATTATCCAGCCAGGACACATAGTGCGCATCAATGGCCTCAGCGTAAGTGCCAAAGAGGTCAGTCTGGTAAACGGAACCCTGGATGTGGTCAACAACGGTCTTTTACTGCTCAATGGGCAATAATTAGTAACGCTAAATTTTAAAATAGGGCAAAAAAAGGACCGGTCACGCAAGCGCAACCGGTCCTTTTTTTGTAAAACTCACACTGAATATCTCAGCAACCCTCCGGTCCGCATACCTCGCCCTGCACGGCTTGCAGCATTTCATCACGTACCGTCCCCAGCGCTTGCACAAACACCTCGGCGGGTTGGGCGCCCGAGATGCCATATTTGTTGTTAAGGATAAAGAAAGGTACCCCACTTACACCCAGGCTCTGGTAATGGGTGATCTCCTGCCTGACGGCAGAGCCAATAGCATCGTCGGCGAGAATACTGACGATTTTCTCAAGATCCCAGCCGTAAGGCGAGAATAGCTCCGTCAAAACAGCCTCGTCTCTCAAATCTTTCCCATCCGTGAAATACGCTTTGAACAGCATTTCTTCGGCTTCAGGCTGGAAACCTTCCTGACCCGCCACGTGTAGCAGCTTGTGCAGCGGCAAAGTGTTGATCGCCGTCGAAATCGCATCCATCCGGAAGTCGATCCCTGCCTGCTTTCCTACCTGCGTCAGATGCTCCGACATTTGCTGAATTCGGCCCGGATCGCCAAATTTTTTGATGAAGTACTTTTTCCGGTCGAGCCCTTCGTCCGGAATCGTGGGATCAAGCTGGAAAGGATGCCAGTTGATCTCTACATCGGCCGGATTGCCCAGCTCATTCAATGCCGATTCCAGCCTTTTTTTGCCCACGTAACACCAGGGACACACTACATCGGAAACAATATCGATCGTTATTTTTTCTTTTATCAGGTCGTTCATAGAGTAAATTTTGATATAAACCGTTTTATTATTAACGGACTTAGGCACCTATTAATTCATCGCATCGGCTTCTCCGCTTTCCTTACACAACTCTTCTGATTCCAATAATCCGCAAGCTCCCATAGGGGAGTTAATTGGCGACGCTTCGTTCTTTTTTTCAAAAAACAGGCTATATTAGTAGCTATTGTATTTATCGAATGTATTTTTACATTCTTCATTGTTAACCCTTACCAGTATCATTATGATGAATAGACGTGATGCTCTTGGCCGTGTGGCGTTGTTGATGGGAAGTGCCGTTACGGCTCCCACAATAATCGCTTTTCTGGACGGCTGCAAGACTAAAGATGCCGCTACCGGAGCCAGCTTTGGCTTCGATACGGATCAGCTCAACCTGGTGTCAGAAGTGGCGGAAGTCATTATTCCTAAAACCGATACCCCCGGTGCCAAAGATGCCAACGTGGGCGAGTTTGTGCAGAAAATGCTCAAAGACTGCTACTACGAAAAAGACCAGAAAAGCTTCATGGACGGCCTGGCCAAACTGGAAGATAAAGACTTCATGAAAGCCTCGGCCGAAGAACGGACCACTCTGCTGACAGCCGCCGAAAAAGAATCCATGGATGAACTGGCCCGCATCGGCGAGGAGCGCAAAAAAGCTCAGGAGGCCGGTCAGTCCTTCGAAGAACCGGGGGTACCTTTCTTCCGGCTTATGAAGGAACTGACTTTGTTGGGGTACTTCACCTCCGAGCAGGGTGCCCAGCAAGCGCTGGTGTACGTGCCCGTGCCGGGTCGTTACGATGGCTGCATAGACTTGGAACCTGGCCAGAAAGCCTGGGCCATGTAGGTGTAGAAATCTTGAGCTATTATAAATTTTAAGCTATTAGCTGATGGCTCGTAGCTAATAGCCTCCTATTCTTACCTTATAATCAATGTGATAGCATCATATTGAGTTTTCGATTTCAATTATTCAAAAGCCATAGGCTATCAGCCAATGGCTATAAGCTAAAAAACAACCGATGAACCTAAACATAAAAGCCAAGCAGCAAGCTACATACGATGCGATCGTCGTTGGATCGGGCATTAGTGGCGGATGGGCCGCTAAAGAGTTGACCGAAAAAGGCCTGAAGGTACTCATGCTCGAAAGGGGGCGTGACATCAAGCACGTGACCGACTACAAAACGGCTACCCTGGCTCCCTGGGAATTTGAACACCGCGGACGCCCAACCACCATGGCCCGGGAAGAATACTGGGCGGGGTTCCGGACGGGGTACACTGCCAATGAAGAACACCGGTATCTTTTCGAGAACGATAAGGAAAATCCTTACAAGGAAACCCGGCGTTTCGACTGGATACGTGGCTACCATGTGGGCGGACGCTCGCTGCTGTGGGGACGCCAGAGCTACCGCTGGAACGCGACTGATTTTGAGGCCAATGCCAAGGAAGGGCTGGGTACTGACTGGCCCATTCGTTACAACGATATAGCGCCCTGGTACGATTACGTAGAAAAGTTTGCGGGTATCAGCGGTTCGCGCGATGGGCTGGATGTGCTACCCGACGGACAGTTTCTGCCGCCTATGCAGATGAACTGCGTGGAAACTAAGATCAAGAGTGATGTAGAGTCGAAATTCGCTGGCCGCAAGATCATCATTGGCCGGGTAGCCCACCTCACGCAGCCACAGGCTTTCCACACCGAGCTGGGCCGGGCCGCCTGTCAGTTCCGGAACATGTGTATGCGCGGCTGTCCTTATGGAGCCTATTTCAGCACCCAGTCGGCTACCCTGCCCGCCGCTACCAAAACGGGTAATCTGACTTTACTTCCCGATTCAATCGTGTCGGAAGTTATTTTTGACGATAAAGCCGGAAAAGCAACGGGCGTTCGGGTGATCAATCAGAACAATCCCGGCGACGTGAAGGAATACTTTGCGAAAGTAATTTTCCTGAATGCTTCGGCCATTCCGTCCACGACCATACTGATGAAATCCAAGTCGGACCGCCATCCCAATGGCCTCGGCAACGAAAGCGACCAGCTGGGCCGTAACATCATGGACCACCACCTGGCGGTAGGAGCCTCGGGTACCGTGGAAGGTTTCCAGGATAAGTACTACTTTGGCCGTCGTGCCAATGGCATCTATGTACCCCGCTACCGCAACTGGGGCAATGACAAGCGCGACTACGTGCGGGGCTTTGGGTACCAGGGCGGTGGCAGCCGGCAAAGCTGGAGCCGGGGCGGTAGCATGGCCGGCTTCGGAGCCGATTTTAAAGCGCAAATCTCCCAACCCGGCGAATGGAACATGGGTATGGGCGGTTTCGGCGAGATGATCCCGAACCCGGACAACCGCTTTACGCTCTCGACCGAAACGGATAAATGGGGAATGCCCATTGTGGTATTTGATGCAGCCTACGGCGATAACGAGAAGAAAATGCGTATCGACATGATGAACGACGCCGCCGAAATGCTCGAAGCCGCCGGCGTCAAGAACGTCAATCCGTACAACGACGAGTCCAAAGCACCCGGCATCGGTATTCACGAAATGGGTACCGCCCGCATGGGTACTGACCCTAAGAACTCGGTGCTCAACAAGCACAATCAGGTGTGGGGCGCCGAAAATGTCTACGTGACCGACGGTGCCTGCATGACTTCGGCCTCCTGCGTCAACCCTTCGCTCACCTACATGGCCCTGACGGCCCGCGCCGCCGACCATGCCGTGAGTGAGTTGAAAAAACAAAATGTGTAGAGGGCACTGTAAATCTTCAACCCCTAGTAGGTAAACTTTAAAATGCCTCCGCCTTGTTCATGAGGCGGAGGCATTTCACTTTATAAAGACTTTCCTATGGTACCTTTCTCTCGTAAAATCGTCCTGCTGGCCATACTCTTTGCCACCTTTTCAAACGGATTCGGGCAAACGTTGGAGTCGTCCAACCTACCGATCCTGATCATCGATACCAAGGGCCAGGAAATTCCGAACGAACCCAAAATCATCGCGACGATCAAGATAATCGACAATGGAGCGGGCAAACGGAACACGGTCACGGACCAACCTACCTACGCCGGAAAGATCGGGATCGAGCAGCGCGGATCTACTTCGCGGATGTTTTTTCCCAAGAAACCTTACGGCTTCGAACTGCGCGATACATCCGGGATCGAAGGAATAAGCGCTTCGGTACTGGGTTTGCCCTCGGAAGAAGACTGGGTGCTGAACGCCACTTTCAACGATAAAACACTGCTGCGGGATGTACTGACGTATGATCTGTACCGTAGTTACAGTCCCTACTATGCGCCCCAGCACAAGTTCTGCGAAGTGATCATCAATGGTACCTACGAGGGAATCTACATTCTTTTTGAAAAAATAAAGCGGGATAAAAACCGGGTGAATATTTCCAAACTGGAACCCAAAGACAACTTGGGGGATGCCCTGACGGGCGGGTACATCCTGAAAATAGACAAGACCGAAGGGAACGTTTCGCGCCAGTGGACTTCTCCCTACCTACCGCCGAACAGTCCCCAATTCACGACTCCCATTCAGGTCGAGTACCCGAAGTTTGAGGATATGACCGAGCCGCAGTTCGAGTACATCAAGAAGTACGTGACTGATTTTGAGAACACTCTCAAAAGCCCTGCCTACGCCGATTCCGCACAGGGTTACGCCCGCTACATCGATGTAAACTCGTGGGTAGATTACCTCATCCTCAGCGAAGTGTGTCGCAATGTGGACGCCTACCGCCTCAGTACTTTTTTTTATAAGGACAAAGACAGCAAGGGCGGCAAGCTCACGATGGGGCCGATCTGGGACTATAACCTGGCCTACGGCAATGCCGACTACTGCAACGGAGAAAAGACCGAGGGTTGGGCTTTCGATTTCAACCGGGTGTGCCCGAATGATGGTTTCCAGATGCCTTTCTGGTGGGACCGCCTGCTGGAAGACCGCAACTTTGCCCGCAAGGTACGACTGCGCTACCAGGCGCTGCGGCCTACAGTCCTTAAAACCGAGACGATCCACCGCTACATCGACTCCACGGCTACTGTGTTGCAGGAGGCCCGCGTCCGCAATTTCACGCGCTGGACGGTGATCGGGCAGAAACTTTGGCCGAACTTCTACGTCGGCTCCACCTACGAAGACGAGGTAGGGTACCTCAAAGCGTGGATCACGCGCCGCTTGGCCTGGATGGACCAGGAACTGATGACCTTCGGGGCCGACATCACCGCCACCGAACCCACCGTGCTGCCTTTTCAGTTCAGCGTATTTCCCAATCCTGCCTCCACCGAAGTACAGGTTTCATTCCGACTGGACCACGCTGCTGTTGTAAAGGTACAGGTGTACGATTTGTGGGGCCGGGTACTTCGGGAAGGTACCCCAGGATACCTCGCGCCGGGCGATCACCTCGTTACTCAATCCCTACCTACCTCCAGTGCTGAGGTTCAGTTTTTGGGCTTAGAAGTAGATGGAAAACGAATGGTGGTTAGGAAGATTTTGCGGGAGTGAGGGAGCATCGTTCTATAAAGAATAATAAAGAAACGGCTTAACAATACAAAAAATACGACTTGCAAAGTACCATTGCAAGTCGTATAAATCCAAAACAATACAAAAAGCACGACAAAACTTTTGCATATTTACGAGTTGTACGTCATGCTGAGAAATTTCCATTTACTCAAAATAAAATGTTATGGAGAGGTTTATTATTTTAATGCTAATGGTAATTCCAATAATAGGTTTTTCACAAAAAATATCAGAACAATCAAGCGAGCGAATCTATTTACCTTCTGACTTAATAGAAGGAAGATTTTTCCTAAAAATTCCTACGATCAAGGGAGATACGATTTTAGGGTTTTGTGACACAGGTGGCGGATATACCGCAATTTACAACTCAACAGTAAAAAAGCTTGGTTTAGAGTTAAAAGTCAACGTATTAAACATAGACGGCGACACTACTAAATATATTTTTGCAAAAGAGATATATGATAACCGTAACATTCCCTATCCACAGATTCCAAATTATTTTAAAACTCACATAGACATTCCTTTCATTGAAGCTCCTGACGATGATAAAGAGAGCATATTTTTTGCAAAATTTGTTAACTATCAAATTTTTTTAGGACAATTTTTCTTCATAAATAATGCCTGGACGTTTAATTACATAACAGGAGAAATGTCAGTAAACACTCCGCTTTCAAAAGATAAAGTGGACGAAAATATTCAGGTTCTCGGTTTTAAAAAAGATAGGAAGGGGAACAAACGATTCGGGCATCCAAGCATGATATTGATAATCGATGGAAAAGTAATTGATTTTCTATTTGATACAGGGTCTACATTTTTATTAAGCGATAGTGGAAAGGCAAAATTAGGCATTGAGGAGAACGCAACCGCAGGCTCCTTTATAGCAAAAAGTCTTTTCAACGAGTGGCATCTTCAACATCCTGATTGGAGAATAATTGAAAAAGGAGAAGTTACAGGTGCAGATTTAATTGAAGTTCCCGAAGTAAAAGTTGGAAACCTGACAGCGGGACCAGTTTGGTTTGCTAAGAGACCTGATGAAGCATGGTCCAAAGGAATGATAGGGAGTATGGACAAAGTAGTTAAAGGTGCTATCGGAGGTTCTTTTTTAAAATATTTTAAAGTTATAATTGACTATAACAGTGAGTTAATAAAATTTGAAAAATAGCACACCCATAAAAAGCACGAATGTACAACATGGGTATTGCTACAAGTGTGGCAATATGTTATAATCATCGGCTGTAGTTCGCTATCAGTGGATGGAATTCTGATGGGCTTTTAGTAGTTATCTTGTACTTTTAATTCTTTAGTGGGCAGCGGTTATGGGCTGGACATTCATTGAATTCTACACCTGCAGCAATACCTGTTCATTCATAATAACGCACCTAAAGACAAAAAATCCAGAATCCATTAAAACAAAACCCAAACTATGGATGCTCAAAAATTTGCCGAAGCTTGGATCAGAAGCTGGAATACCCGAGATCTGGACGATATTCTCACGCATTATACCGACGACGTAGAGATAACTACCCCGATGATCAAAATCGCATTAGGCGTGGATCACGGTACTTTGAAAGGAAAAGAAAACGTAGCCGATTACTGGCGGCGCGCCCTGCAAAAGCTACCTGATCTGCATTTTGAATTGCTCGATGTGACGGTGGGCGTCAATTCGGTGGCTTTATATTACAAATCGGTGCTGAATAAAAAATCCATTGAAGTCATGTTCTTCGACGAACAGGGAAAAGTCAACAAAATAATCGCGCACTACACCGAATAAATAAGTACCCTTACCTCTTTCAAATCGATAACCCTGAAGCGCATAGCTGCCTAGCTTCTTCTGTTTACTGGCCTATTACCAATCCCTAAACCTTTACCTGCAATTTATGATAAATCGAAAACAATAAGACTATAGCAAATTCAATTGAAAGTATGAAGCTAAAATTCCTTATTTTCTTTCTTTTGTTCATATCGCTCTCCGCACATGCACAAATGAAAGCGATTCCTGACCTCCCTGCTATTACCCCAGAGAAGGCCGGCTTCAATAGAGATTCAATTAATGCCCTTGACGATACAATTTCAAAATTCAACCCAAGAGATTATATAGGGTTGATCGTCATTAAAGACAATAAAATTGTACTGGAGAACTATTACAATACATTTTGGCGAAACCATATACACGATATCAGATCTGCTGGAAAGAGCATTACCGCTTTGCTATTGGGAGTGGCTATCAAAGAACGATTAGTGCAAAGTTTAGACCAAGATGTCTACTCTTTCTTTCCCAAAGAGAAGTACCCTTTTATGCACGAAGATTATAAAAAAGTCAAGCTTATTCATTTATTAAATATGGTTTCGGGATTAGATGCTGATTCAGACAACTCTGAAACTCCTGGAAATGCCGGAAAATGGATCGCAAATGATGAATGGGTAAATTACTTGTTAAGCATTCCGTTGGCCAACAAGCCAGGAAAAAAGTGGGTCTATGCAGATATCAACGCGGTACTGATTGGGGCCATCATCGAAGAAAAATCTGGCATGAGTTTGAGAGATTTTGCCAAGCAGAAAGTTTTTGATCCCTTGGAAATAAAAGAGTTTTACTGGTATACTAATAAAGCAAATCAGACGGGTGCGGCCGGCAATCTTTACATTTCTACACTGGACTTTGCAAAGCTAGGCTTATTGGTTGCTAATAAAGGAAAATGGGGCAATAAGCAAATAGCCGATTATGATTATATGAATCGTTTATTGAACGAACAGTCGCCTGCTATAGGAAATTATAATCCTTTGGCTGACGGATATGGGATGCTCTGGTACAGATCTAAGAGAAAGTTCGGCACAAGAGAAATAAGCTACCTATGGGCTTCTGGAAATGGCGGAAATCATTTAGTGGTAGTTCCCCAAGAAAATATGGTCATCGCCATGACCTCTGGTGCATACGGCAACTGGTACCCCCATACAAGGGCATACTTTATCCTCGGTAAGATATTTCAGGCGTTCGAAAAAAAATGATTAGAAAAAAAGCAGGTACCTGACGACTATTTTCCAGTTTAATAGGTCAGACTCTTCTGTATATTTACCCAGGACCGAGTTCACTCGTTAAAGACAAGCAAATAAGCATACACCCATGAAGCGTACCATTACCTACCTTTTTCTCCTGATCCCCTTTCTATTCCTTTCGTGCAAATCAGAGCAATCCAAACCCTTACCCATCGAAGGTACCTGGGAGCTGATTTCGGCTACCACGATCGAAGGCGACACCACTTTCTCAACCTTTGATTCTACGCGCAATATGATCAAGATTTTGAACGGAACGCACTTTGCTTTTCTGAATCATGCCCTGAACGCGAAAGATTCCACGGCGGCTCCCTTTTCGGCCGGAGGGGGTACCTTTACGCTAGTGGATAGTACCTACACCGAACATCTGGATTATTTCGTGGACCCAGCCTGGGAAAACCATACTTTCGAGTTTGTGGTCAAAATTGAAAACGATACGCTGGTTCAAAAAGGGATCGAGAAACTGGAAGAGCTCGGCATTGATCGGGTTATTGTTGAAAAGTATCGGCGGATCAAGGCAAATCCGTAATATTGCAACCTCCTAAGGTACCTTCCAAACTTTACTATTATCATTACCATGAGCAAGTTAACGCCATTCCATGTTGCCGTACCCGTGCATGATCTGGAAGCAGCCCGAAAATTTTACCGCGAAGTGCTGGGATGCGGAGAAGGACGGAGCGATACCCACTGGACGGATTTCGATCTGTTTGGTCATCAGTACGTGATCCACTACAAACCTCGGCCCGCCGAACAGGAAGCGCACCATGTCAATCCCGTAGATGGGCATGACGTACCGGTACCGCATTTTGGGGTCGTGCTGGAATGGGACGCCTGGCACGCGCTGGAAGCCCGACTCAGGAGCCACAACATTCAGTTTATCATCGAGCCCTACATCCGGTTCAAAGGGCAGCCGGGCGAACAGGCCACCATGTTTTTCCTTGATCCGTCGGGCAATGCGTTGGAATTCAAATCGTTTCAGGATATCAATCAACTCTTTGCGGTATAGCTACTGACCGGGTACCACGCCCGTTGAGTGTTCTTTTCAGGTACCATCGCCCTGCTGAACCAACCAGCAGGGCGATATACTTATACGAAAAGATGGTAGAAAAGCCTGCATCCCGGCTTATTCTGGATATCACCCTACTTGTAAACTTTCTGATCTTCTTGCATGGCGGTAGTCAATAATCCCATTGCCCAGCGGGTATCGTCCGTCGATGCCTACCGGGGCTTTGTCATGGTACTCATGATGGCCGAAGTGCTGGAGTTCAGCCACGTAGCCGAAGCCCTGCCCGAAAGTCCTTTTTGGGCATTTCTACACTTTCAGCAGAGCCATGTACCCTGGGTGGGCTGTTCGTTGCACGATCTGATTCAGCCTTCGTTTACATTTCTGGTGGGGGTAGCCCTCCCCTATTCCATAGCTAGCCGCAAAACACGCGCTCAAAGTCATACCTCACTCTGGATGCACACACTGCGCCGGGCGCTAATTCTGATTTTGCTCGGAATCTTCCTGCGGTCGATGTACCGTGACCAAACCAACTTTACTTTTGAAGACACGCTGACGCAAATCGGCCTGGGGTACCCCTTACTGTTTGCGCTGGGTTTCCGTTCCGAACGAGTCAGCTGGATCGCCTTGGGCCTTATTCTGGTTGGCTATTGGGCTTTGTTCGCTTTTTATCCCCTACCGGGTCCTGATTTCGACTGGTCGCAGACGGGTGTCGCGGCCGACTGGGAGCACCTCCGTACGGGTTTTGCTGCCCATTGGAACAAAAACACCAACGCCGCCTGGGCCTTTGACCGCTGGTTTTTGAATCTGTTTCCCCGCGGGAAGCCGTTCCTATTCAACGGGGGTGGGTACGCTACTCTCAGTTTCATACCTACCCTGGGTACCATGATTCTGGGATTACAGGCCGGCCGCTGGCTGAAAAACAGTCAATCCAATACCGGACTGGTACGCCGTTTTCTGATCGTGGCTGCCGGGTTATTCGGAGCATCCCTGTTTTTGCATTTCACGGGTATCTGTCCGATTGTCAAGCGGATCTGGACTCCGTCCTGGACGCTGTTTAGCGGGGGATGGTGCTTTGTGTTATTGGCGGCGTTTTATTATGTGGTGGATATGCAACAATTCAGAAAACCCTTTTTCCCGCTCATCGTGGTGGGTATGAACTCCATTGCAGCTTACGTATTGGCTCATACGGTAGTGGGTTTTATCGATGGATCTTTCCGTACCAATATCAGCCAACATTATGACTTGCTCTTTGGGGAACCGTATAAAACCCTGGTCAGTGGGCTGGTCATTCTCTTGGTGCAATGGCTTGTACTCTACTGGATGTACCGAAAAAAACTATTTATCCGGATCTGACCCAGCGAACTGCTATCCGCAGGTACCCTAAGGCTATGAACAAAAGTTCGGGTAATGCTTAAACCTTTGAGCCCGTTGTTGCGTATTTAGGCTAGTGCTGGATAGATTCCCTGCTGCCAGAGCATACCATTCATACAAGAAAAGGCAGGTAATTATTCAGATCAGATTCTCAAATCTCGAGTCATTGTAAATAGAGCCAACCTTATCCAATTTTCGGAAAATCGATCGGTAATTTGCGAAACTTGTGGAACTTAAATAGGCTTTAAGACCCCCTCTGGCACTTTTATTGCTTAGTATAACACCAAGTGTCGATCTATTCAAGGTAGAATTAAAAAAGGAAATCGGTAAGAAGTATTTCAATATTTTTATCTATCATTGTCCAATCAAGTAACTTGCGTAATGCTGCAACGTCATTCAAATACGATTCAGGTTGGGGAGTGTTTACCGGGAAAATGATATGCGGAAAATGTGTACTCAGAAAAATAGATATTACAATCTGATTGGCTGGCTGCTGGTTTTTTCGCTGCTATCAGGATGCCAGGTTTGGGATCAGGTCAAGCCCGAAAGCAATTACATCAACGATACGGTAGTAGATTATGATTTCTACAAGGACGTAGTGTATGGCAATAATGACAAGGTAAAACTCGATTTATATCAGCCTATATCCCTGAATGGGCATGCGGCAGAGGTCGTTATTCTGCTACACGGGGGCGGCTGGACCAGTGGCGACAAATCTTTTTTGAAACCTACCGTTGACAGGTTACTCAAAGAGGGGAAAAACCTGGCTATCGTCAACATGAATTACCGCGTAGACAGCCGGGCGGGCGACCTGCTGTCGCTGCAATTGGCTGATCTTCAGAACGCGGTACACTTCCTAAGTGACAACGCTGAGAAATACAACCTCCGTAAAGACAATTACCGTATAGTTGGTTTTAGCGCGGGCGGGCACATAGCCCTCACGTACGCCTATCGTACCACCGAAACGAACATTGGTACCGTTGTTGCCATTTCGGCCCCTACCGAACTCTCGGTAAAAGAAATGCTGGACAAAAGCCTGTGGCCCAATGTAGAAATCCTGCTTGGCAAGAAGTACGGCGATTCCATCGATGTTTTCAAAAAGGCCAGTCCTTTCCATCTGGTTTCATTTGGTTCTCCAAAAACCCTGCTTGTTTATGGGCAGGGGGATGTACTGGTATCCAGCCAACAGGGAGAATTGCTGGCTCAAAAACTTCGGCTGATGCACGTACCTTGTAAATTCGAGGTTATTCCGGGCGAAACGCATGAGCTTTCAGCCGAGAAAGCGTCCCAATACATTCTGGACTCCTACCAATAGACATTGGTTCCTGCCTCAGTCCCTATCCGAATCCGACCCGTCCTCGGGATCGATATCTTCAATGGCCGACAAATCATCTTCCAGCGCCACCTCATCGGTGAGCGGATCGGCAACTTCATCAAAGGCATGATCCAATTGTGTACTGTGGTTCTTCGTACCCGTTGGAAAGGTACTCTCGCCGGGACGGGCATCGACTAGTCCCAGATTAGAATGGGTTTGCACGACCCTTTCTTCATCAATTTCCTGGCTGGGTTTATTCTCTTGATCTTTCATAATTTGTTAGGTTTATCATTAATACTATGCGCATATTAAGGTAGGGTACCTACAGCTTTTCTTGCCGGGAGTGCTGCTCCGACTTTTCGTAGCTTTCCTGAATATTTTTTGCTTCCTTCAGCGGATCATCCAAACGGCGATCCATATCCTCATCGGCCAGATGCAGCGAGGCGCTCCATTTCCCCTGAGCGGGATCGGTGCTATACCCTTCGTCGGGTTCGGCTTCTTCCAAAGGTACCCCCTCTTCGTGCTCTTCCCCGCTAGTCGCCGAAGGCACGTAGCGATCAGGATCGTAGCTTTCCGTGTCTTTTTCTTTTCCCTGATTGGTCACATGAGCCAGCGTATTATCCTGTTCATTCTCTACTTTCTTATCCGTTTCCATTGTATTGGGGTTAAAGTATATTAGGTACCTTTCTTCTCTTAAAAAACTGTGCCTTTCCCTGCGAAACTTCCTATCCATTTTGTGGTAACTGCCACAAATCGCTGAAAGAAAATAAAAGGAGGACATAAAAAAAGCAGCCCCCCGCGGAGGTCTGCTTTTTTTATAATCTGACATCGTAAGGCTTATAGCGTCCGTTTTACTTCACGTAGCTCGAAGCTCTCGATGATATCGCCGACGTCGATGTCGTTAAAATTTTTGATATTCAAGCCACATTCGTATCCCGAACGTACCTCGTTCACATCATCCTTGAAGCGTTTGAGTGAATCGATCTCGCCCGTATGGATTACAATACCATCCCGGATAATCCGGATTTTGTTATTGCGTTTCACAAAACCATCCGTTACATAACAACCGGCAATGGTACCTATGCGGCTGATCTTGAACACTTCACGTATTTCGATATTGCCCGTTACCACTTCTTCTACCGTCGGGGCCAACATACCCGTCATGGCATCCTTGATTTCTTCAATGGCGTTGTAGATTACGGAGTAATGACGGATTTCGATTTGCTCCTGTTCGGCCATTTTCTTGGCATTGGACGAAGGCCGTACCTGGAAGCCCACAATGATCGCATCCGAAGCAATAGCCAGGTTCACATCCGATTCGGATATTTGCCCAACGGCCTTGTGGATGATATTGACCTGAATTTCGGAAGTGGAAAGTTGAAGCAAAGAATCCGAAAGCGCTTCTACCGAACCATCTACGTCCCCTTTCACAATCAGGTTGAGTTCCTTGAACGAACCAATCGCCTTGCGCCGTCCAATCTCTTCCAGCGTAATGTGCTTACGTGAACGGATGGTTTGCTCACGCAGAATTTGCTCACGCTTGTTGGCCAGCTCACGCGCATCGCGTTCCAGCTCCATCACGTTGAACTTATCCCCGGCCTGTGGGGCACCATTGAGTCCCAGCACCTGCACCGGCATGGAAGGGCCGGCGTTTTTCAGGCGTTTGCCCAGGTAATCAGTCATGGCCTTCACGCGGCCATGGTGCGCTCCAGCGAGGATAATATCACCAACTTTGAGCGTCCCGGCTTCTACCAGAATGGTAGTCACATAGCCCCGGCCTTTGTCCAAAGAGGCTTCCACCACGGTTCCCGAAGCTCGCCGGTCAGGATTAGCTTTCAGTTCGAGTAATTCGGCTTCGAGAAGTACCTTTTCGAGCAGGTCGTCGATACCCAGTCCCGATTTGGAAGAAATTTCCTGAGATTGGTACTTACCACCCCAGTCCTCCACCAGATAATTCATATTGGCGAGCTCTTCCCGGATTTTTTCAGTGTTCGCTCCTGCTTTGTCTACCTTACTAAATGCAAATACAATAGGTACGCCGGCAACCTGGGCATGGTTGATGGCCTCGCGGGTCTGTGGCATGATACTATCATCCGCCGCAATCACCACGATGACCACGTCAGTTACCTTGGCACCCCGGGCCCGCATGGCCGTAAAGGCTTCGTGACCGGGCGTATCCAGGAAGGTAACCTGTTTGCCGGTTTTGGTCTTAACGCTGTAAGCCCCGATGTGTTGGGTGATACCGCCCGCCTCACCGCTAGCCACATTGGCCGAGCGGATATAGTCCAGTAGCGATGTTTTACCATGATCGACGTGACCCATAATGGTAACAATAGGAGCCCTTTCGATCAGGTCCTCTGGAGCGTCCACTTCCTCCACTACCTCATTCTGAATTTCTTCTTCGGCCGAGATGAACTCCACCTCGTAGCCGAACTCATCCGCAATGAAGGTGATGGCCTCGGCATCGATCCGCTGGTTGATGGATACGAACATACCCATGTTCAGACAAACCGAAATTACCTCCTGCACCGTGACATCCATCAGGGAGGCCAGTTCGTTGGCCGAGATGAACTCAGTCACGCGCAGTACCTTGGTTTCATTCTGATCGAATCCACTATCATCCTGATCGCCTCGGTCGCGGCGGCGTTTACTTCCACCTCTTGCTGTCCGGCTAGGGGTACCTCCGCCCATGCGGGCCATCGTAGCCTTGATGTTGTCTGCAACCTCTTTGTCCGATACCTCCTCACGCCGGACACCACGGCGTCCACGGGTTTTGGCAGCTCCGGCGGCGGTACTCTTGGTAGCAGTGGTAGCTTCCTTGGCCTTAGGGGCCGTGGTACCAGCAGCGGCCGTGGCGGCGGCTGGCTTTTCTTCTCCGGATACATCCCGGATGCGCTTACGTTTACGCCGCCTCTTCTTATCTCCTGAGGCATCACTGGAAGCCACGGGATCTTTTTTCCGGGAGCGCTCAGAAGGCAGTTCTATTTTTCCTACTACCTTCAGGCCTCGCAACTGCTGGCCCTTGGCTTCAATAATATTGGGATTCTCTTCCTGAGCTTCTGCTGTTGGCGCAACGGATGGAACCGCTGGAGCCGGTGCCTGCTCTTTAATCTCGGGTTCTTCGCGCACTGCTTCCCGAGGTTCGTCTGCTTTTTTGGCTGCAGGTTGGGGCTCCACAACCGGCTCAACCGCCTGGGGTTGGGGGGGTGTTTTCTGAATGGGCTCAGCCGGAGTCACCGGCTCTGCTACCGGCGCAGGCGCTACCTCTTCTACTTCCTTAGGTACCACAACCTCTTGTTTGGCGGGCTCTGGCGCGGGAGGAGTCACCTGGGGGTTGCCCGAGGCTCATTCGCTTCCGTTTTGGGAGGAGCAACAGGAGGTGGTACGACTGGTTTTCTGGCGTTGAGATCGATCTTGCCGACCACTTTGATACCAGGCAGGCGTGACTCCGATAACGGTGAAGGTGCTTCCGCAGGCTTCACGGCCGGAACTTCTTCCTCTTTTTCAGCGGGCTTGACCGTTGGTGAAGTACGGAAATACAAAATTTCGTCATTACCGCTCGAACGCTGATCACCCTTCGGCTGGATTTCCGGTGCGGCGGCGGGCTTGGGCGGATTGCCCGAAGTCCGCAGTTTTTCCGAATTGAAATCTTTTGCTAAAAAGTCAATTTGGGCGGCATTAATCTTAGTATTCGGATTGGTTTCTACCTTATACCCATTGGCAGACAGATGATCCACGATCGTAGAGATACCTACGTTCAGGATCCTTGCCACTTGGCTCAGGCGCATCATTTTATCTTCTGCCATAGGAAGCAATTAACAAAAAAATTGGTCTTGTGTGTTGTGATGCCACCGGGGTGTTATCCACGGATGGCTTGTATTAAATTTATTTCCAAATGCACCTCTACCTGGTAGGGTACTATTCAAATTCCTTGCGCAATACATCCAGCACGTCCTCAATCGAATTTTCTTCGAGATCGGTTCGGCGCAGCAGTTCTTCTTTACTCAAAGCCAGTACACTCTTGGCCGTATCGAGTCCGATCTTACGGAATTCCTCGATCATCCAAGCTTCAATTTCATCGTCGAATTCCGACAAGTCCACATCTTCCTCGGCCAACTCTTCCACATCCCGGAATACGTCGATTTCCATGCCAACCAACCGGCCCGCCAGTTTGATATTCTGGCCGCCCTTCCCGATCGCCAGCGATACCTGATCCGGTTTTAGATAAACCGACACGCGCTTCGCGTCCCGGTCAATCTGCACCGAACTGATTTTAGCCGGACTCAGCGAACGGCTGATGAGCAGTTCGAGATTCTCGGTGTAGTTAATCACGTCAATATTCTCATTGCCCAGCTCACGCACGATCGAATGGATCCGGGAGCCTTTCATACCCACGCAAGCCCCTACAGGGTCAATCCGGTCGTCGTAGGATTCAACAGCTACCTTGGCGCGGTCGCCCGGCTCGCGGACGATACGACGGACAGAAATCAGACCGTCGTAGATTTCGGGAATTTCGATTTCAAAAAGCCTTTCCAGAAACACCGAAGAAGTCCGCGACAGCGTAATCCGGGGCGTCCCGTTGTTCATTTCCACCTTATGAATCACGGCCTTCACACTGTCTCCCTTGCGAAAGCGGTCCTTGGAAATCTGCTCGGTGCGGGGCAGGGAAAGCTCGTTGCCTTCGTTGTCGAGTACAATCAGTTCGTTGCGCAGGGTTTGGTATACCTCGCCCGTGATGAGTTCGCCGACCTGATCTTTGTACTTGTCATACAGCATCTCCTTTTCCAGATCCTTGATCTTCTGGATAAGCGTCTGCCGGGCGGTTTGTACCAGGCGGCGGCCAAAATCGACCAGCTTCACTTCCTCGGCCACCTCTTCACCTACCTCGAAATCGGATTGGATCTTACGGGCTTCGGAGAGGGGAATTTTGTCATAATCCCAAATATCCTCCGAGTCGTCGTCGACGATTTCGCGGGTACGCCACATTTCGAGATCCCCGTTTTCGGGGTTAATGATAACGTCAAAGTTATCATCGGTACCGTATTTCTTACGGATCATGGTACGGAACACTTCTTCCAATACGCTGATCATCGTGGGACGATCGATGCTTTTCGAACTGGCAAAGTCGGCAAATGAATCTATTAATACTGAGCTATCCATGGTCTTATTAGGATACTGACTTATTTCTGAATTACAAATTTACATATTTCACAAAAGCCTCCTAATGAGGCTTACCGTTACTCACTTAAACGACACCTGCACCACCGCCTTCACAATGGATTCGAGTTCGATCTCGGGACGCAGTGCGGATTCTTCAGCCGGGGTTTTCGGCTTTTTACGAGGAGCAGGCAGTTGCAGTACAATACTGCCCTCCTTCACTTCCACCAAGGTTCCCGTCAGGGTTTGCCCTGTGGCCAAAGTTACCTTCAGATTCCTGCCCACGTTTTTCTGGTATTGCCGCGGCAGACGCAAGGGTTGATCCAATCCGGGTGACGACACTTCCAGCGTATAGGCTTCCCCAAAGGCTTCCAGAGCTTCGTCCAGGTTGCGGCTGATGTCGGCACATTCCTGAATCGTAATTCCTTCGTCGCTATCCAACAGGATCATGAGTTTCTGGCTGGCCCGGGACGCTTTGATCTGAATGTCTACGATGAAATATTTTCCCTCCTCAAGGAAGGGAGCCAACAGGGATTCGATCTGCTCTTTGGACGCCATGCTACAACAAAAAAGGGGATTCCATATCCCCTCGCTCATAACTATTGAACCGAAATTATGCCGCAAAGATAATACTATTTTACAATTTCCACAAACACAACTTGTTCCCGGTTTTATTCGTTCCGATGTCATAATTTTGGAGTTTCATCCGCCTCTCATTTATGCGTCTGCTTACAGGCTTCCTCTGGTTTTTGTACAAAATCCTCGTTTTATACACCCTGATCGTTTATGCGCTTACCTACTGGACCTTCAGTTCGCACTGGATTGCGGGCTTCATGATGATGTCCCTGCCCGTAGTAGTCGTTTTACATTTGGTATTTATGGTACTGTGGCTGGCGGTAGCGCCCCGACGGGCTATCGTCACGTTGCTTGTCTTACTGGCCGGACTCCCCTTTTTGGCCCGTACCTTCCAGCTGGATCTTTCACCCGGCCCTTCGCTGGCCGCGGCTCCGAGCCGTGGACAGAGTCCTGTCATTTCGGTGCTGAATTACAATGTTTTCAACTTCGGACTGAACCAGTACAGGCACGAAGAAAACCACACTACGTTGAAACAGTTTAAAAACTGGCTGGTTCAACAGAATGCCGATGTACTGTGCCTTCAGGAGTATTTCAGCCATGGAGATATGGAAGATTTCCACATCACGGAAATGCTGATTAAAACCGGCTACCGTCACCATGCTTTCCTGCTGCAAGGGTCACACGGCTCTCCCAGCGAATTCGGGCTGGCGGTGTTCTCAAGGTACCCCATTCTGGCTACCCGCGACACGCTTTTCAGTGGACAGAATGGCCTGCTACAGGCTGATATAGTCTGGAACAAGGATACCCTCCGAATCATCAATACTCACCTGTACTCGATGACTCTACAACTATCCCAGGTGGTTTCAGAGCAGGATTATGATAAGAAAAAACACGAAGCTAAGTATGCCTTCCGCCAAATGCGCCGTGGCTTCGAAACCCGGGCCCAGGAATTAAACCCGCTGGAAAAGTGGATCGCCGCCTCGCCCTACCCCATTATTGTGTGTGGCGATTTTAATGAAACCCCTTACAGCTACGTGTACGGACACTTGCGTCGACGCCTTGCCAATGCCTTTGAAGAGCGGGGGCGGGGCTTTGGATTCAGCTACAACCACCTGCCTAATTTTATTAGAATAGACAACCAGTTTTACGACCAGAATCGACTTGAATTGACCGAGTTTAAAACCCTTAGGGAAGTACCCTACTCGGATCATTACCCACTCATCGGTTTTTATACGCGCAAAGAACAGCTTTAACTTTACGTTAATTTCACGCAGTGACTCTGCATTTCCTGACAAACCCTCTTACATTTGGGCCAGCAGGCTTTGGAATGAGATAAGTGGCAGAGTGCCCTACCAGGCATCAAAACGGTTATTTTCATTCATTTTTACCTGCCTTTATCTTCAGATCACTTTTAAAAATCCAGTAACTGAAAGGCTTTTATACAAAAAATCATGATTCAGCTAGTTACTCTCGACATGGCGGGTACCACCGTCACTGATCACCACGAAGTGGAGGCGTGCTTTGCCGAAGCCGCCCGCCAAACCGGCCTTACCGTCGGCGATGAGCGCATCCTGGCCATGCAGGGTTTGCACAAATATTTTGTATTCCAGACTTTATGGGAAGAAATTCTCGGCAGTCGTACCCCCCCGAATGGCAGACGCGCGTGGACCAATCCTACGAGACCTTTACCCAAGTATTGGAAAACCACTACCTCACCCACGACATTACTCCCACTGAGGGTTGCCTGGAACTGTTTGGTTTCTTACACAAAAACAATATTCAGATTGCCCTCACGACCGGCTTCTACAGGAAGGTATGCGATATTATCCTGAAAAAACTCGGCTGGCTGGAAGGACTGAACGAGCAGCGCATAGGTACCCCTTCGACAATCATTCAGGCTTCTATTACGAGCGATGAGGTAGAAAAAGGTCGTCCCGCCCCCTTTATGATTCAGAAAGCCATGCGCTTGCTGGGCGTCGATGATGCGCAAGCGGTCATCAACGTGGGCGATACCCCGTCGGATATTCAGTCAGGCTTCGCGGCAGGCTGCCGGATGAGTCTGGCCGTAACCAACGGCACCCATTCTGCCGACCAGCTGGCACCGCATCATCCTACGCGGCTGATCGGGTCTTTGCGGGAGGTAATTTCGATCATCGAAGAAGAAAACATCTAAATGAAACCCTTCGATCTTATTGTGGTCGGCGCAGGTATCCTGGGTACCTCTCACGCGCTGATGGCCGCTCGTTTGGGAAAAACGGTGGCCTTGCTGGAAAAAGACAACCGGCCGGTAAGTGCTACCGTTCGCAATTTCGGGCAGGTGGTACCTTCGGGACTTGCGGGCTGCTGGCATACTTATGGGCGGCGCAGCGTGGAACTTTATAAGGAAATCCAACGGGAGTTCGACCTGACCGTGCGGGCACAGGGGTCGGTGTACCTGGCTTCTGATGCCGAAGAATGGCAGATCGCTCAGGAGTCAGCAGCTCTTTTTAAAGACAAGGATTTTCCCAACGAACTACTTTCGGCCAAACAAACCCTGGAACGCTTCCCGTACCTGCATGATCGCTACGTGCAGGGTAGTATTTTCTTTCCCGATGACCTCAGCGTTGAACCCGACAAAATGGTGCATCGCCTGATCGAGTACGGGGTCCGGAAATACGGCATCAGGTACCAGCCCGACACGGCCGTACTGGCTTGCGAGCCCAATGGTGATTTAGTCGAGGTACGTACCGCGCAGGGCGAAAGGCTGCAAGCCGGGCGGGTGGTCATTTGCAGTGGCAGTGAGTTTCGGCTCCTTTTTCCTGAAATTTATGCCACAAGTGGTTTGATTGTCAGCAAACTGCAAATGCTCCAGACCCGGCCTCTTCTCCAGGTAAACATGGCGGCCAACGTGCTGACAGGATTGACCTTACGGCGCTACGAAGCTTTTGAAGCCTGCCCTTCTTTTGCCCAACTGACAGTACCTGAACACTACATCGAACTGAAAAAATGGGGCATTCATATCCTTTTCAAACAGGCAACCGATGGTTCTATCATCGTCGGCGATTCACATGAATATGCCCCGGCTACTGCCACCGACGAACTTGGCTTTGATCTACAAGATCATATCAATGAATTGATGCTGGCCGAAGCCGAACGGATTGTAAAGTTCCCGGTGCGTACCATTGCCCGCTCCTGGGCAGGATACTACGCCCAGCATCCCGACGAAGTTTTTGAATATGAAGTAGCGCCCCGGCTGCAGATCATCACCGGAGTAGGTGGCAAAGGCATGACGTCGAGCCTGGGTTTTGCGGAGGAGAATGTCGGAAAATGGTTCGACAACTAGCTTTCCACCAATCCGTTGCGCATGGCGTACATCACCAACCCCACGCGGCTTTTCACGTTCAGTTTGTCAAAAAGCGCCTCGCGATAGCCGTCGATGGTACGGGGGCTTAGGCTCATCTCTTCGGCTATTTGCTTGTAAGTAAGATCATGGCAAGCCAGTTTAATAAATTCAAACTCGCGCGTATTGATCAAGTGGGTAGGATGCTGCGGGGTACCATCCGGTGAATGCATGGTGTTCGACAGCGCACTTACTACAAGATCGGTATAGTAGAACCCCTGCGTCATCACCCGCTCAATGGCTTGGTACAGTTCTTCTTTCTCAGCATCTTTCAGCACATAACCTTTCGCGCCATTATTAAGCATGCGGATAATCGCGGTTTCCTGATCGTTCATCGATAGCGCTACCACCTTTATTTTGGGATGGTTCTTTTTCAGCCATAGGGCGGTTTCGTAGCCGTTCATAACCGGCATATTAATATCCAGAAGTACCAGGTCAGGAGGAGAAGCCAAAGTGGGCAGTTGGTCGATAAAGTCCCGGCCATTGTCCGCTTCAAGGACCACTTCGAAATTGGGATTTTTCTGGAGCATTTCCACAAGGGCCTGCCTGAGCATACGATGGTCGTCTACAAAGGCAATGGTGATGGGTTGCATGACAGTGAGTGTGTAAGTGGGTAGAGTAGTGATGAAAGGAGAAATGTACAACATTTTTTTAGCAAATGGTGTGGTCACATCTCAAGCAATGCGATCGTTCCCTGTCCAGGGGTACTTTGCAAGCAAAACCACGCCCCGATCAATGCTGAACGGGTGTACATATTCGTCAGGCCCGCACCCCGTTCGTAGGCTCCGGCGCGCTGCATTTCATCCAGGTCAAATCCTATTCCATCATCCGCGATTCGGAGTTTGAAATGGGTAGGTTCAAATCCTAGCTCCACTTGAATGTTTTTGGGGATGGCGTGTTTGACGGCGTTGTTCAGCACCTCCTGAGCGATCCGGAAAACCACAACCTGCTGCTGGGAGGTCAGCAGGCGCTCTTCTCCCTGCACCACCAACGCAGTAGCGCAGCCACTGGCCTGCTCGATGTAGTCGAGTTCAAACCGCAGCGCTTCCGACAGTTTGGATCGCAGTACGTAGTTAGCGTCCAGTGTTTTGGCCAGGCTCCGTAAGTCACTCAACGCCTTGGTGACTAAGGTTTTGGTATTCCCTAGCTTCTGTAAAGCGGCTTCCTCTTCCCGAATATCGACACTGTTCAGGTTGATCTTCACCAAGGAAAGGATCTGCCCGATGTTATCGTGCAGTTCCTGCGAAATATGCTTGAGCGTTTGTTCCTGTACTTCAATTTGGGCTTGCAGGAGTTGCTGCTGATACGATTGCTCCATTTCAATGATTGGCCGTTGGTGTGTTTGCAGTGATTTTTCTAAGATAAATAAGGGTAGTTAGCAGCAGGATGACAGCTGATAACAGCGATTGGACCAATATGGAAATGATGATAATGATCAAGTCCCGACTGGCGTAGTGCATTGAAACCCCTAACACACCAAAGCATGGGGTACCTGTAGAATTTTGCGTAAATGTAGCATCCCCACTTTTACTCCTATACGGGAAAAACACCCTTTTTTTATGGGAAAAACACCCGGTCAAATACAGTAATATTACCCGGACAACTCCGGCGGCAGTTTCGGACTTTTGGGAAGGCATTTATCCACACCATTTTACACTCTCAACATTCCCTCACCCTTAACTCCCCTGACCATGGAGACACAACTCCCCGATTCGTTCATTCACGTCGGCGGCTACCGCCGTGTGGCCCCGCAGCAGATCGTCCGCCTGGTGGCCGATCGTAACTACACGCTGATCTACGAAGTCAGCGGGCGCAAATTCATGGTATCCACCACGATGAAAGTTCTTGAAGGGCGACTTCGCTCCTATGGTTTTGTACGGCTTACGCGCGGAGTGGTGATCAACCAGAAGTTTGTCGCCAAAGTCTGGAAAGATGGCACCGTTCAACTCACGGATGGTACGCAGGTTTGCCCTTCGCGAAGAAGGCAAGGGATATTGAAAACTGTACCATTCTTTCCAGAAAGTATTTATTGAAATAATTCTCCCCGAAATAATCGCTTGCATTTCTTGTTATACAGAATTCGTTTTCAGCTCGTCCAGATGGGGCGTACAGTTTCGCTTATGTTCAACTTTTAGCACAAGGTACCCTATGAAAAATTTAATTCTAATTGTTGCACTTCTTTCCGTGCTGGGAAGTGGAGCAGCCAATGCCCAAAGCCGTATGATGGCTAAATCGGGCGAAACTGTGTGGATTTTTATCAATCCGGTCAAGGCAGACAAACGTGAGCAATTCGAAAAATTCCTCCATGAGATATTTTGGCCCGGTGCAAAAAAATTGAGTGCTGCGGATCAAAAGGTTTTCCGGCAAACGCGCATCCTGCATCCTACGAAACCCGAAAATGATGGCTCTTATGCTTACATTTTCGTCATGGATCCCGTAATAGATGGCGCCGATTACGATATTCCCAGTCTGCTGAAAAAGATGTACGGCGAAGCTAAAGGCATGGAGTACAACGAACTGTTTGAAAGTTCGCTCAACGGGCCACAAATTGGCTACATCGAGAAGCAATCCAAAGACTGAACGAACTCACTATCCACACTCTTCAGACCGGGCTGACGACTCTCGGGGTCGTCAGCCCTTTTTTGTATTTCCGCCGGAAAGAAGCGTAGGAGAAAATCGTCAGCAGAATATACAACCCGCTCAATCCGTAGCAACCATACACGAAAAATTGCTGAAAACTCAGGTCCGATTGCCCGAAATTTTTGTACAAAAGTACCCCCACGCTCCCCAGGTACCCGTACCAGTCAGCGAGCGTGACGATGAAACCGACGGTACTCACGTAGCGAAACGTAGCTACGAGTCGCTCGAAATACAGGCCGTTGCAGGGTACGTAGGCCATGTACATCCCCAGGCCCGTCAGCATGAACCATGCACTCGCCGATACGCTGCCGAGCTGGTATAGCCAGGTACTTAGTCCTACCAATATGGCTCCGGCAATCATGAGAATATTGATGAGTGTAAACGCCCGGAAGTGGTCTTCGACCCAGCGCAGGCCGGCCATCATACCCAGAATCAGGAGAGCGATAAGCGTTTCGGTTTGGGCAAAAATCGTCGGATTGCCGCTGACGGTACCTTTCAGGATTTCGGGGGCGAAATTATCCCGAAAATCGCGGAAGGCCGAGAGCAGGACGTAGGAAATAATCAGCAGCGTGAGGCCCGTCGGAAAGGTCCCTAAGAAATTCCTGCGGTCGGTGCGGTTCATCGGGAGCCGCTCGGTGCGCAGAATTTTGTCCTCCTCGGAGGGCATGGGCAGGCGGCTCAAACCCCACACTGACAAGAGCAGAGGTACCACGAAAATCAAACCTGTGACAAATGGCGCCCAAAGCTCCGAAATGCCACCCTGCTGCATCAGCAACAAAGCCACCGTCTTGACCAGCCCCGAAGCAAAAATAAACGAGGCCGTCAGCGCAGCGACCAGGATTTCGGTTTGTTTGCGCCCCTCCAGCATAGCCAGTACGGTGCCGTACACCATGCCTAGCGGTAGACCGTTCAGGAACAAAAAGATGATGTTGTAGGGCGCAGGTACCAGACCGAAGCCCAGCAGCGCCAGCTCAGCGAAACCAATCAGCCCCAGTACGTACCAGGGCCGCTGGTGGGGCTTCATTTCTGACACTATTTTGACGCCAATGCCCTTAGAAACCGCATAGCCCAGTACTTGAGCTGTGATCAGCCAGATTTTGTAGTCGATGCCGCCGAATGCTATGCCCTCAAACTGCACCGCCGTGATACCCTTGCGGAAGCCGTACATGCTGGTGTAGGTGCAAAAGGCGGCGATGGCACCGAGGGCGGTGGTGTAGAGTTCGGGGTTCTTTTTCAAGCGGGAGGCGGGTTTTAGATCATGCAAATACGGGCAGAATCAGGGTATATCCAAGACTAAGCGCGTTAAGAAATTGCGAAGCTATCTTTTCTGCCCTACTCCACCCATCCTTCCGGCTGCCTTCCGGTGCGCGACAGGCTCTCGTTGCAAGGTTCACAGGTATTCCAGTAGGGGTACTCCGTTGGGGCGAAGGGTTGCAGCGGCGCACGGAACCGATTGATATAAACAATCTTTTCCGTCCGGGCCGAAACTTGAAAGTACCCCAATATGGGTCGTCCGCCCGACGGACCGCCGCTCGTAACCTCCTCGTGTAGATTTCCGACGAGCGTAGCCGGAGGAATGTCAAACACGCTACCCACATTGCCCGTCAGGTTGCGCACGCTCAGCCAATACTGATACGCCCCCCGGCTAAGGGACTGTTGTCTGATTTTGAGATAGTAAGGAGAAATATCGTCATTGGGAGCAGTACCGATGGGCTGTCCGGTCAACTGCCGCCCATTGACAAGCCGATCGGAGGCAATCAGGATGTCGCCCGCGCTACGGGTGATATTCCAGCAAGGAGTACAGCAGCGCTTCCAGTAGGTGGCCGCCTCTTGGCGGAAAAGAGAACAGAAGTTGGGCTTCTCATAATGAGTCCAATCCCATTGGTAATAATTCTCCTCTTCGTCCGGATCGCTCACGTCCAGGTAGACCAGGAATTCTCCATTGTAGGCGGCCCCTGGTCTGGTGATTTTGCGGAAAGACGAATACACCGTGTCGATGGGCGGCACGGGCCGCAGGAGTTCGGGATCAGAATGGTAGGTTTGGCCATCGTAAACGATCGTAAGCGTATAGGTACGTCCGATTTCGCCCCGGAACCCGGCGGGCGAGTCGAAATTACCTTTACCATCATCCGTGAAGTCGGTGCGGGTGCCTTGGTCGTCGGTCACCCAGACTTTTGCCCCCTGCACCCGCTCGTCGTACACGCTTTCGGTGCTGTTGTAGCCCGCCGACAGGGTCAGGGCGAAGCGGTACGGGCCGGGGGCGTCGGTCAGGATACCCTCGAATACCAGGCACTTCTCGCCGCCCACGAGTTTCGGGTCATAAGGATCGACACAGGAAGTGAGCAGCAGGATCAGTAAAATTCCGAGATAGGTACCTCTCATTTGAATCTAAAATTATAGCTGATCGAAGGAATAATCGCACCCAGCACCGATAGTTTGTACGCTTTTACCGGGTTGTAGTATTGAGGATAAACCGGGAGCGTATTCACATACACCGAGTAGGCGTTACGCCGACCCAGCACGTTGTAAAGCGACAGGCTGAAATCACTCTCGAAACGTCGGCCAGGTACCCTTTTACCATTCACAACCAGTCCAAGATCGCCACGGATGTAGGCAGGCAGGCGCCCCAAGTTACGATCGGTATAGTAGGGTACGGTGCGGGTACCTATGTATATTTTGGCGGCAGGGTAGGTAATCGGTCGGCCGGAGGTGTACACGCCGTTCATCGACAGACTGACGCGGGCGCTGAGTTTGTAGTTGAGCACGGCATTCAGGACGTGCGGACGGTCGTAGCCCGCTGGGTAGTAGGTACCCTCGTTGATGCGCTCGCCGGGTGTGGTACCGGCGAGCCGGAAGCGCGTTTGCGAGTAGGTATAGCTTAGCCAGCCTGTCAGCAGACCGCTGTTGCGGCGCAGCAGCATTTCCAGGCCTTGCGCAAAACCGTTGCCTTGTAGTACCGCCGTTTCGGGATAACGGTTGAGCAGCAGCGGTACGTTGCCCCGGAAGTCGGTGACGTGTGTAAGTTTTTTATAAAAGATTTCCGCTGAGAATTCGACGCCCGATTTGGGCAAAAGCTGAAAGTACCCCAGCGACACCTGATCGGCTACCTGCGGCTGCACGTATTCGTCGGCCAGTTTCCAGCGGTCGGCGGGTAGGGCGGCAGCGGTGTTGGAGAGTAGCTGCAGGTACTGCACCATCCGGCTCGCGCCCAGTTTGAGCGACACGTCCTTGCGCAGCGACCAGCGTACCGAAAATCTTGGCTCGAGATTCCCGAACGTACTACCCAAACTACCCGCTTGCGTCACCACTGAATCGGTGAGGCTTTCGGGGGTGGGGGCCGCTCCGGTTGTGTAACGGTATATTACGTCCGGCCCCAGCCGCCCGAACCACGAGCCGCGCAGCCCCGCCTGCACCGACCACCGCTCGCTGAGGGTAAGGTCAGTGTTGGCATAAAGGGCGGCTTCCAGCGCCTGCTCGTTGGGGAGCCGCACGGGATTTACCTGTGAGTAGGTACCTACCGCGTCGAGCCGCCCGGCGGTGACTTCGTAGCGGATGGCGTTCAGACCGAGGTCGGTTTGCCAGCGGTCATTCGGGGCGTAGGTAAAGTTGGTTTTCAGTTGAGCGTAGTCCACGCCGGAAGTAAGTCGATACGCTTTGGCTGAGTCAGGTACGCTCACTTCGGCGACATAGCGACTCCAGACCGCGCTACTCTGCACCTGCCAGCGAGCCGACAGGTAGTGCGACCAGCTCAGCGTGGCCGCATTGGTGCGCCAGGCGAAAGTCGTAGCCGAGCCGCTCAACTCGACTTGATTCAAAGAGTCGCCGGGCAGCGTGAAGCTATCCGTTGAGCGGAAGGCTGTGAGCGATACTTTATTGCGGGCATTGGGCCGAAAATCCAGCCGGGCATTCAGGTCATGGAAACTACCCTTCACGCCTGCCACGGCTTTGATGGGAAATAATTTGAGCATTTGATTGACCGTCGAGAGTCGCCCGGCGGCATAGAAAGCCAGCTTTTCTTTTACAAGCGGCGCTTCGACCATCAGCCGACTACTCAGCAGCCCGATGCCCGCCGATACGCCTAGTTTGGAAGCGTTGGCTTCGCGCAATCGCACATGTAGCACTGAGGCGGCGCGGCCCCCGTAGTGGGCGGGCGCACTGCCCCGGTAGAAATCCATGTCCTGCACCACGTCGGGATTGAAAACCGACAGGAATCCCAGCAAATGCTGCGCGTTGAAAAGGGGTACTTCGTCCAGTAGGATCAGGTTTTGGTCGGCAGCCCCGCCCCGCACGTTGAAGCCCGTGGAAGCTTCACCCACGCTGCTCACGCCCGGAAGCATCTGCACTGAGCGCATTACGTCCAGTTCGCCAAGCAAGGTAGGTAAGTTGCGCAACGTTCTGATGGATAGCTTTGTGAGACCCACGGCAGTACTTAGTACCTGCTGCCCAGGCTGCTGGCCCGTGACGATAGCTTCGCGCAGCAGGGTGACGCGCTCAGCCAGTTGAACACTCATCGTGTCGTTCGCACGAACTGTGAGGCTGCGCTGCTGGACCTGGTAGCCTGCGAACGAGAACTGAATCGTTTGCAGACCCTTCGGTACCCGCACGGCGTAGTACCCCAGCGAATCGGTGGTGGACCCGTAGCCCACATCAAGTACTTGCACAGACGCCCCGGCCAGAGGACGGGCAGCGGTATCGCGGACGTAACCCGTGAGTTGGAAGGTGTTTTGGGCTAAGGACGTCAGTTGGAGGAATAGGATGAAAAATAGCACGTAACGTGTTTTCATTTACCAGTACTTTTTTAGTAGATAAACTCCATCCTGAATTTGAAAATTACGCATTGGTAGTTGGCCAATCAAATGATGTCAAGTAGGTTGTCGGCTATTCCACGGTTTTTTGCCTAGGGTACCCTGGGATGCTCCAACATCCCCGGAAACATCCTTTCGTTTGGGAAACCTTCACTTATCGGGCACGTACCAAAAAGGAATAGCAATCAATTCATCCGGTTTCAAGCGTCCCTCTGTTTTCAGACCTACCTTGAGCAGATTTTTCCCAACGCGCAGGTTATCGGGGATTAGGACAGTCTGCCAGCCCCGTTGCTGGTGTATGCCCCGTTGGGTGAACAGCACGTCGGGCTTGCTATACAAAGAGTCGTTGATGACGACATGCAGCATGTTACGCATGACCTCAGTGCTCCAGTCGGCGTACCGTTGTCGTCGCTCCTGCCTCGACAGGCTGTCGTCCATGACTGGTTCTTTCGCCACGACCTTCAGTAAGGTATCCAGGGTTTTGGGGTAGGCGATAAACAACCGGATATACGGTTCCTGGATCACATCGGCCTGAATGCTGGCCTGCGCGAGGTAGTCGTTTTCATCCCGTAAATTGTCGTACGCCAGCGGGTTGACATAATGCTCATCGATTCGGGCCGTGTATAGGTGTCGGGAGGCCAACCCCTGAATTCTACGATCGGTTCTTGAAAGATCCGCAGTAAATTCCACAAAAAACGACCCCATAAATACCACCATCACAACTGCCATGGTTCGGAGAATATATTTGGTGGGTATATTGCTGTAAAAAGTATTGGAAATAGCCGATATAGGTTTATAGATTCCCATCATCGACGCCTGGCTGAACCGCATGAGGCCATACTGGAGTTTGGTACCAATCGGATGTTGCCTTACGCGCTTGTTACTCAGGATGATCGTGGCCGTCAAGTAGAGGACGAGTAGGACATTAAATGCGATTTTTAAGATTTGCCACACCTCGGCGGGAAGCGCTGGACGCAATATCAAATAAACCGACAGTACTATCACGTACCCGACGGCGATAAGGAATAGCATCATTACCATCAGAAAAGCCGTGGCGAACACGATGTTACACCGGCGGTCGAGTCGAACGATGTATCGATCGAGCGGCCCCAAATCTTTTTTTATTTGCTCCTGGGCGTACGTTGAGATAAAGGGGATCTTGTCGTAGCGAATCCCGGAAGGATAAACGGCCAGCAATCCCACTAAGCCTACCCAATACGCCCGCATGACAAAATTGACCAGAAAGGCCAGGAAAAGCACATAGCAGGCCGACTTGGTCATGCTAAAAGCTAACATGGGTAATAAGCCGGGTAAGCCCTCGGTCTGGGTGATGAGGTTGTAGCGCAGGTAGTCAAACCCCTGATCGAGCAGATCGGGAAGTTGCAGAACCGCGAAGATTGCCACGCCGGAGATGGCCAGTTCCATCTCCCAGCTTTGGGCGGTCAATTCGCGGAGTTTATCCTTGTCAGCGGACGAAATCGAACCGGGTGAGGGCTCTTCGGATGGGGTCATTGGGTACAGTTTCGGTCTAAATCCTGTTTCGATACAGGGCGAACACATAGGTTCGCCCTTACGATTATTCCAAAACCTCCACTTCCAACCCACTCGCCGCGTTTGATTGCGTGTAAATCCGCTGGGTGGCTTTGATGAAATCTTCGGGATTGGCTTTGTAGATGTTTTCGACGTACTTCTGCGGGTTGCGGTCGAAAAGCGGGAAGACGGTACTTTGTACCTGTACCATAATTTTGTGGCCCTTTTTGAAGGTATGCAGCACGTCCTGCAAGCGGAAATTTAGCGGCGTGAGCGTATTGGCTTTCAAGAGTTCGGGCTTGGAGAAGCTGTTGCGAAAACGGGCGCGCATCACCTCGCTGCGTACCATCTGCTGGTAGCCCGCCAGTACTACTTCCTTGTCTACCATATAGCTGTGGTTTTTCTCGTCGTCGGGATACACGTCGATCAACTTGACAAAAAAATCGGCGTCGGTACCCGTGGTGCTGAAATTGAGCTTGGCCATAATTTCGCCACCCAGCGTGATATCTTCCGTCAGTACGTCGGTCTCGAACACCAGCACGTCGGGACGGGTGGAGGCAAAGCGCTGGTCTTCTGACATATAGTTGAAGGGCGTAAAACCCGTCATCTGGTTAAAATCCTCGGTGTAAGGTACCGGCTTCAGCGGGTCACTGACGTACTCAGTGTAGGCACTCCCGGCGGTTGGTTTGTCGAAACTCAGCTTGCCGTCTTTGTGAAAATACAGCGTTTGCTTCTTAGCTTGGGGAGCGGGCCATTGATCAAATTTCCGCCACTCGTTGCGACCCGTGTTGAAGAGGTAGGCTTCGGGCAGACCCGTTTTGCCGTCGCCCGCGCCTTTCAGGAAGTGGGAAAAGAATTCAGTTTCGATATTCTTCTGATAAAAAGTGGCGATGCTGTCGCCAAAATAGATGTCATTGTGCAGCGTATGCCCGGTTTCTCGGCCCCAGCGTCCGTGTCCGAACGGCCCCATCACCAGCGTATTGTAGGCGTTGGGGTTGTTCTTTTCGATGGTCTTGTAGGTATTCAGCGGCCCGTACAAATCCTCGGCATCGAACCAGCCGCCCACTGTCATGTAGGCCGACGTAACGCCTTTCAAGTGTGGCAGGATATCGCGCTTCTGCCAGAACTCGTCCTTATTGGGATGGTCCATCGTTTCCTGCCAGAAAAAATTGTCCTGGTAGTACTTGTTGAAATTCTTCAACGGCCCCATGTTCAGGTTAAAAGTATAGCCATCGGGCTTGGCACTGATGAATTCATCGTTGAACCAGGAATCCGTCATCGGCTTGGGGTGCTGAATGCCAAAGACCGGGTAGGTCAGGTAGTACCCTTGGGTGAAGGCGCCGTTGTGGTGAAAATCATCAAAGAAAAAGTCGGCAATGGGGGCCTGCGGCGAAGAAGCTTTCAGAGCCGGATGCTTGCTGAGCGAACTGGCCGTAGTGTAAAAGCCGGGATAGGAGGTACCGTACTGACCCACCCGGCCGTTATTGTTCGGAACATTCTTGAGCAAAAACTCGATGGTGTCGTACATATCCGACGCCTCGTCCACATCGTTCTTACCCTTTTTATTATCAATATGGGGCGTCATATTTGTCCAGGTACCCTCGCTCATATAGCGGCCGCGCACGTCTTGATAGACGTAAATGTACCCGTCCCGCATGAGATAGGGGTTGGGGCCGAGGCGGGTAGGAAACTCGTCAGCTCCATAAGGGGCGATGCTGTAACAAGTGCGCTGCATCAGGAAGGGGTACTTCTTGCTGGCTGAAATGTCTTTTGGCGTGTACAGGATCGTGTGCAGCTTCACGCCGTCGCGCATCGGAATATCGTAAATCGTCTTGTTGTAATGCTCTTGGATGAAAGGCTGATCGGAACTAGGTTGGGCGATGGACGTAACGGCCATCAGGGCGCCCAGAAGGACAAGTAAAATGCGCGACATAGGTTAAGGATTGGGTTGGTTTTAAGGAAAATCTACCTGTAAATATCAGAAATTAGATGGTAAAACAACTACTTTGTCTATTTTTGACGTTTGGCAAAAAAACCTCTTTACCTACTATTCATGAAGAATTTCCTTTTTAGTCTGCTCGGTTTGGTGGCCGCTACCCAGAGTTTCGCCCAATCGGATCGCTGGCAGCAACACGTCAAGTACGAAATGAATGTGGATTTCGATACCAAAACGCACCGCTACACGGGTACCCAGAAACTACAATACACCAATAACTCGCCCGATACGCTCAATAAGGTTTTTTATCACCTCTACCTCAATGCCTTCCAGCCCGGTAGCCAAATGGACGTGCGCTCGCGTACCATCGCCGATCCTGACTCCCGTGTGATGGACCGGATCTATAAGCTTTCGCCCGACGAAATTGGCTACGAGAAAGTCAAATCCCTGAAACATAAAGGCAAAGCGGTTTCCTACCAGGTAGCGGGTACCATCCTGGAAGTGACACTCAACGAACCGATTCTGCCCAAGACCACCACGACCTTCGACATGGAATTTGAGGCGCAGGTACCTATTCAAATCCGCCGCACGGGCCGCTTCAATAAGGAAGGCATCGACTATTCGATGGCTCAGTGGTACCCCAAAATGAGCGAGTACGACTATGAAGGCTGGCACGCCGTACCGTACATTGCCCGCGAGTTCTATGGCGTTTGGGGTGATTTTGACGTAAAAATCACGATGGACGCCGCCTACACCATCGCCGCGACGGGGTACCTACAGAACCCAGACGAGATCGGCCACGGCTATTCCAAAAAGAATGTCACGCATAAAGCAGGCGACCGCCTCACCTGGCACTTTGTGGCCCCACAGGTACCTGACTTTGTATGGGCCGCCGATCCCGACTACGTGCACGATGTGGTGAAAGTGGATGATAACCTCGACATGCATTTCTTTTACCAGAACGACACAACCAACTATTGGAAAGAAATGGAGCCCTACGCGGTGCGCTGTTTCAAAATCATGAACGAGCGCTTCGGCAGGTACCCTTACAAGCAATATTCGGTGATTCAGGGCGGCGACGGTGGCATGGAGTACCCTATGGCGACGCTGATTCTGGGAAGAGGTAGCCTGCGCGCGCTGGTGAGTGTCACCGTCCACGAATCCATTCACAGCTGGTTCCAGAACGTGCTGGGTACCAACGAGTCGAAGTATCCCTGGATGGACGAAGGCTTCACAACCTACGCCTCGAGTGAGGTGAGCGCTCAGCTTTTCCCCTCGCGCAACGACACCCATTACGGCTCATTCGTATCCTACCAGCGGCTGGTAGAGTCGGGCCTGGAAGAACCCATGACTACGCAGTCGGACCACTACAATACCAACCGTGCTTACAGCACCGCCGCTTACTCCAAAGGCAGTGTTTTTCTGCACCAGTTGAGCTACATCATCGGTCAGTCCACCTTCGACCGGGGCATGAAACGGTACTTCAACGAGTGGAAATTCAAGCATCCTAATCCCAACGACCTGAAGCGCATCATGGAAAAAGAGTCCGGCCTGGAGTTGGACTGGTACTGGGAAGATTGGGTAGGTACCACGCGCACCATCGACTACGGCATCCGTGAAGTGCTGCCCAACGGCAACAAAACCAACGTGGTGTTGGATCGGCTGGGCAAAATGCCCATGCCCCTCGACGTGGTGGTGAGCTATACCGATGGTACCCAGGAAAATTTCTACATCCCCTGGAAATGATGCGCGGCGAAAAGAAAGAAAACATCTACGCCAAAACCACCCTCCTACCCGACTGGCCCTGGGTGTATCCGGAGTACAGCTTCACGATCAACCGCCCGGTCACCAGCATTCAGCGCATTCTGATCGACCCTACCCACCGCATGGCCGACATCAAGCCCGACAACAACGTGTACCCTACCCTCACGGAGGTACCCCGGGTGAAAGTAACGAGTGAATAAGTTTTTTAAGGTAGCAAGTACCTTAGTGAAAGGGGTAGGTTCTTCGGAGGCTACCCTTTTTTGGGACTTAATATTTTTCTAAAATAATGATAGAACAAACCATTGATTTCGAGCGCATTTTGGCTGCCTATGATGTATTTCCATTGCCCGAGCCCCGGCGTTTTGGTTCGGGTCACATCAATGATACTTTCCTGGTAGAGGCAGAGGATGGGGCGCGTTTTGTTTTGCAAAAAATCAATGCGGCGGTTTTTCGGGTCGGGGCCATTGCCAATAACCTGCGGCTGGCAGCACGGCATTTGGCCAAACAACATCCCGATTATCTTTTTGTCGCGCCGATTCCTACCCTGGCGGGAGACGAACTCATGGAGCTGGCGGGTGAATCCTGGCGGTTGACGCCGTTTGTTAAAAACTCTTACTCTATTAATGAAGCTACCACACCGCAGCAGGCCTACGAAGCCGCCCGTCAGTTTGGCTTATTGGCCCGAAATCTTGACGGGCTGGATATGTCGCGCTTCGAGGCTACCATTCCCGACTTTCATAACCTGAGTTTCCGCTACCGGCAGTTTCAGGAAGCGTTGGCGGCAACAACCGATGCGCGCCGAAGTACGGCCCAGGACGTAATCGAATATTTCTTAAAGAAAAACGAGATTGTGGACACCTACGAAAGTCTGCTGCAAAACTCGGATTTCCCTGATCGGCTGATGCACCACGATACCAAGATTAACAACGTGCTGCTCGATGCCGACACACAGCAGGGCCTGGCCGTCTGCGACCTGGATACGCTAATGCCCGGCAAGGTCATCTCCGATCTGGGCGACATGATCCGGACTTTCGTGAGTCCAGTTTCAGAAGAAAGTAGTGATTTTGAGAAGGTTGTGGTCCGGGAGGATTTCTACCGGGCCTTGATCGAAGGGTACCTTGCCGAAATGAAAACCGTGCTGACCGAAACAGAAAAATCGGCGATTTTTTATTCGGGTTTGTTTCTGGTTTATATGCAGGGTATCCGTTTTCTGGCCGATTATCTCAACGACGACGTGTATTATCCCATCCAGTACCCCGAGCACAACCTCGACCGCGCCAGTAATCAGATGGTACTTTTACAGGATTTGTACAGAAAGGAAGAGGCATTGCGGGGCATCATTCAGAATGCGCTTTCTGATCAATAAGGCTGTCAGCGTTTTGGTCATCGCAGTCGCAGTGTGGTACCTATTCTTAGTCCCAGTCTCTGGTATTGATTCCCGATAAATTGCCCCACTACCTCCACCCGGAAAAGCCGGATTATACCATCCACGCCATAGACCAGTTCGGTATAATTCTTCACGGAAGGGGTACTCAGGTAGTGTACCTGTAGCATTTCGTTTAGTCCCGCCAGCCGCACGAAAGGCAGGCGCGTGAGCAGGAAGCGTTGCGAATTCCAGAGTACGTGGCCCTGTAGGTACCGCCCGGCGGTGCTGTATCGGTAGTAGGGCAACATCCTGAAGCTGGTGAGTATATCGCCATTCTGGAAAAAGAATTCGTTGCCCATGAAATGCCGGAAGTCGGGAAAATAGAGCTTTTTCTGGCTTATAAATCCACCACCGGTAACCGAAGCGCGCAGATTGCCGCGGGGTCCTGTATCCAGATTCTGCCGGATGCTGCCTTCCAGCTGCGTGTAGTCAGGGGAGGTACCTTCGATCGGAATCGCGCGTTTGAAACCAATCAGAAAGGTAGGCCCCTTGTTGTACCAATAACGTTTTTGGCCGTTGCGGATCGCGTACTTTTGCCAGGGCCTCAAATTCATGTTTACATTCCAGAGCAAGGCGCGGTGGTTGGGAAAACCCGTATCGGCCAGCTCGGCATTTTCAGGTTGGTTGGAAGTGTAGCTACGGTTTTTCCAGTCTATGTACTTTTGCGTTTTTTCAAGGTTGGAAAGTTCAGAGCGATCCGAAAATTCCAGGCCGGACGAGAGGGTCAGGATATCACCCAGGTAGCGGTAGGTGTACTCGGCGCGAAGAAATTGTTTCTGGTAGATTTTCAGAAAATTCTGCTCAAAAAGCAGCGTAGTCAGACTATTCAGGCCGGGCGAAATCGGGTTGTTTTCGTTGAACTGGTATACATACTGCCCGCCTTCGACGGTAGCATTCCACTTTCGGTTGCCCAGGGTACCCTGCAAGGTACCCAGCAGCTTTTCGCGACCGAAGGCGTAGCGGGCCAGAGGTTTGATACTGGCTTCGTAATTCCGGCCCCAGCGTTTTTTCCATTCCAGCACCACGTCGAAGACGTACCCTTCCACGGTATTGTAAGCCAGCGAACTGGCCGGGCTCTCAAAGGTCAGGTAGTTGCGGTTTTTGAATTTATAAGTATGGCCCGTCAGCAGATGCAGGGGATTGAACGTCGTGGAGTCATTGCGGGCGCTATCTTTATCCATCTTAGCTTGCTTCACGATCCGCACGCTATCCTGAATGCGGTAGCTTTTCACTTCCAGTTCCGTCAGCGGCACGGGGCGCAGGGTTTGCCAGTAGGTCGTATCGCGCTTGTTGGCCAGCGAATCCACACTGATCGAATCCTGTCGCACGGCCCGCACGTCCTTCCCTTCGGCTTTTCGCTCTTTCTTTTCCTCCTTTTCGTATTCCTTAATGAGCTTTCGAAAATTCTTGGTGGAAAACTCCTTCTGCTGCTCGATCATTTTTTCCAGGTCGGCTTTTCGGGAAACCGACGGGGTGCTTTCCTCCTTTTTGTGGTCCAGAATCGTGATGTCTTCTTTCAGATTGGGGTCGATGTTGAGCTTCTGATAATTCATCGACACCACATACTTGAACTCGCCCGCAAAGCCTAGGTACCCCCTTCGATCCTGAACTGCTGATTGATCGGCAGCCACACGTTCTGCACCGGGCTGAACAGCTGCTTCACCCGAATTTTCAAGCCCTCGTAGATCGTTTCCAGATCAAAACTGTGGATAGCCCAGCGGTCTTCGATGATGTACAGACTTCCGCGAAAGGTACCTTCCCCGTAGGCTTTTGGAATCACTTTGATCTTGTTCACAATCTCGCCCCGATCTTCAAAGAACCCTTCGTACTCAAACCTGTAATAGGCGAATGCCTTCGGCGACAACGGCGTGGTGGCCCCGCCCACCTCGGGACTGTAAAAACTCGCCAGCACGTATTGATTAGGCGTAGGGGTACTATTATCCAAGCTGTTACGGGTCGAAAGAATCTTCTGATTGTAGGTGTTGGGACGCCGATAGGTGATCTCGGTAATGGATTCGTTCAGGAACGCCTTGCCTTCCTGGACGCCTTCTTTTTTTAACCGTCTTTCCAACAAAAACGGAATTTTGGTCGGTAGTGCCGTGCTGCGGGTGTAGGCACGAGCGGTGTAACTGCGGATCTGTAGCTGGTGAAAACGCGCTTTGGCAATGGCGCGCCGCATGACGCTGTACGCCGGATCTTCCTTGCCCCTACCTACCTGCGCCGCGTCGAGGTTGAGCGGTTGCTCTTCAAGAACCACATTCAGTTCCAGAAAATCTTCACCAATTGTAACGGTTTTGGTCAGCGTCTTAAAAGAAAGGTACTGGAACACCAATTCGTACTTACCCGCCGGGAGCGTAAGTTCGTAACGTCCCTCGGCGTTGGCCAGGGTACCTGTGCTGGTACCCTGCACCACAATGCCCGCGTAGGGTAGCGCCTCTCCCTGCGACGTGGCGATCAGGCCACGCACGCCGCCCGCTCGGGCGAAGTTTGAGAAAACAATCAGCAGGAAAAGTACTCGGAGGTGCATAGATATAGCCAGATTTCCTGATTAAACGAACAATGCGTCCGAATCGTGAGTTAGGTCACAGAGTTTCATAAGGTTCGGCATAGAGTTTTTTCAGTAAAAGATTAAACCTCGAAAGTCGAATCTCAAACACCTACCCATGTCCACCAAAAAAATAGCCCTCATCACCGGTCCTACTTCGGGAATTGGCAAAGTTACTGCCCTCGAACTGGCCAAGCGCGGATTCAACCTGATTCTTTTGGCCCGGAACCCCAAAAAAGCGGACAAACTGCAACTCGAAATTGGCGTTAAAGCCGAAACAGCCTTCATAGAGTGTGATCTTTCCAGTCTGGCGTCGGTGCAGCGGGCCGTCGAACAGATCCGCTCCGATTACAGCCACATTGATGTGCTGATCAACAACGCGGGCCTGATGATGGACCATGAGGAAATTACACTGGATGGGATAGAAATGACTTTTGCCGTAAACCACGTGGGGCATTTCCTGCTCACAACGGGCCTGATCGATTTGCTGAAAGCGGGCACGGACGCCCGCATCGTCCACGTGTCGTCGGGGGCGCATCAATTCGCGAAGTTCCGTATCGACCAGCTCGTGAAGCCGGATAAATTCAAACCTTGGACAACCTATGGCAACTCAAAGTTGGCTAATATTCTGTTTTCCAATGAATTGTCAGCGCGTTTGCAACCCTTGGGAATTACGTCCAACGCCTTGCATCCTGGTTTTGTAGCGACGAGTTTCGGCTCCGGTTTTTCCAGTTTTGGTAGCGTTGTCATGTGGCTGGTCAGGCCCTTTGCCAAGTCGCCGCAGGAGGGAGCGCAAACGAGTATCTACCTCGCCAGCTCACCCGAAGTCTTTGGTGTAACGGGCAAATATTTCGAAAACATGCAGCCTATAAAACCCGCCAAAGAAACGCACAGCAAGTTTCTGGCCACCGAACTTTGGAAACTCAGTGAGGATTTGGTCAAAGATTACATTCCCGCCAAAGCCTGATCCAGATCGGCCATCAAATCATCGGCATGCTCCAGCCCGACCGACACGCGCAATAGATTTTGCGGCGTGAGAGTGTCCGGCCCTTCCGTCGACGCCCGATGCTCGATCAGACTTTCCACCCCGCCCAGGCTGGTAGCGACGGTGAAGAGATTCAGTTTTTTGACAAAAGCCAGCGCTTCCTCTTTTCCTCCCCGTACCTGCACCGAAAGCATCCCGCCGCTCAGTATCATTTGTCGTTGGGCCACTTTATGTCCGGGGTGAGAAGTCAAGCCCGGATAATGCACCCGCTCGATGGCAGCATGATTTTCCAAAAACTCCGCCAGGCGCTGTGCATTGGCCGACTGTTGCCGTATCCGCACAGCCAGGGTCTTGATGCCGCGCGCCACCAGCCAGCAGTCGAACGGCGAAGGTACTGCTCCGCCCAACGTTTGGATTTGCCGGGCGCGTTCTGACATTTCGCTTTTTTGCTTAAATACCAACGCGCCCCCCAGCACATCGCTATGGCCGCCGAGGTACTTCGTGGTCGAGTGCATCACCACATCACAACCCAAATCCAGCGGGCGTTGCAACACAGGTGTTGCCCAAGTATTGTCGCACACGCTAAGGAGCCCATGTTCCCGCGCAAGCTTTGAAACGGCGGTCAGATCACTCACTTTGAGCAAAGGATTCGAAGGCGTTTCCAGCCAGATCAGTTGGGTTTCGGGGCGGATGGCTTCTTTTATGGCAGCCAGGTCGGTGGTATCTACCTTGGTGAAGGTGAGCCCCCACAGCAGAAACAATTCCTGCAACAGGGCGGGCGTTCCATAGTAGGCATCGTCAGGAATCAGCACGTGATCACCCGCTTTCAGGCATTGCAGCAGGGTCATCGTGGCGGCTTGTCCGGATGCAAAAGCCATCGCCTCGCTTCCGCCTTCCAACGCAGCCAGAGCCTGTTCGAGCTGATGGCGGTTGGGGTTTCCGGCGCGGGTATAAAGGTACCCCTGGGGTAGTTCGTAGTTTTCGTCCCGCTCATAGGTCGTCGAGAGATACAGGGGCGGCACGACGGCAGCGGCGTTTTTATCTTTGAAATCGGAATGGTGGAGAGCCAGGGTTTCGGGATGCATGAGATGATTTATAAATTAATATAGTTTTGCTGTAAATCAGGAATTTGTATTTCTGAATTCTGCTTTACCAGTCAGGCGGGGTACTTGCGGTATAAAAAAATTGAACTGCGAAGTGTCAGACCCGGTTTTTTCAAAGTACCGAAAATTTGCCCGATTTTTGTTTCGATTAAAGTTAAAAACAAACTTTCCTCCTCGTTATGTATGCCACATTGTATAAAGCCAACACTTTGAGAACACTTGGCCTGCTTCTGATTTTTATTGCAACCTTAAGTACCTCTTCCCACGCCCAGGGGATTCATTTTCAGGAAAAAGGTATAGATGAACTCATCGCTGAGGCCAAGCGCCAGAACAAACTGGCGTTCGTAGAAATATACCTCAAAGGCTGCCCACACTGCGAGGCGCTGGCTCCGGTACTGGACGAGAAAAAAGTGGGCGATTTCTATGATTCCACCTTTGTCAGTGCCAAGTACGAGGCCAACTCACCGCTTTCCAAAGCCTTGCAGGAGAAGAAAAAAATCCTGTACTCCGAATTTCCGCTGTTTTTGTTCTTCGACGGCAGTGGTCAACTCATTCATCAGGGTACCCCCATCGACAAGCCGACCCGCCCCGAATTCATTCAGGAGGTACTTCGCCACGGCCACGACGCGCTTTCGCCCGCTACCCGCACCAGCAGCTATCCGGCCCGCTACGCGCAGGGCGACCGGAATCTGGACTTCCTGATCAACTACGCCCGTTATGCCAAAACTACCCGCGACACGGCGCAACTGGCGGTCCTTACCCAGGAATTCGGAAAATTGTTTGCACTACCGGCCGATCTGGAAAGTCAGGTAGGGTTTTTCATCATCAGCCGCTTCATCGACGACATGCAGAATCCGATGGCTCAGTACTTTTTCAGCCATTTGGATACGTATCGTAGTAAATATGGCCCCCAGCCCGTTCAGCAGGCGGGCGAGAGTGTCCTATACCAGAGCTTGTATGGCCGGCAAACCAACACTTTACCCTCGACCGACATCATAGCCATTCGCAAGGCCATGGAATCTCTAGGTACCCCCGCCCCCATAGCGGCCCAACGGACGATCCTGAAAGAACTGGAGGCCTATTTCCGCGAGAATAATACAGCTGCCGCCACCGCTCGTTTCGACGAATACCGGGCATCCAATGCGCCCAAGATTATCGATTACGCCTACCTGATGCGGTTTTTCAACGAAAAAGCGCCGGACAATTCTTACGCCGCCAGTCTGGTTACGTGGATCAACGATGCCCTGAAGCCTTTCAAACCCGTGGCTCTGAATCGGGCCGAAGTGGCCGAATTGTACCGTGAGCAATCGGAAGCGTACTGGCGGTTAGGCAAGAAGGCCGAAGGAAAACAAGCCGCTGAGAAGGCGGTAGCCATTGCGAAAATCGTAAAAGAAAAACCGGAAACCTACGCCAAACAACTGGCCAAGTTTCAGTAGGTACCTTTAGTAGAAGATCGTGTAATACCAAGCGGGTACCTTGAACAAAGAACTTTATTTTTCCCACCTTTGCGGCAGCAAAACCCTCAACTATGGAACTCACCACCCTGCTCCTCTCCGTCGAAAATCACGTAGCGCATGTGAAATTCAACCGACCGCAGCGCGCCAACGCCCTCAACCAAACGGCCTGGAAGGAAATCCAAAACGTTTTTGAAGCGCTGGATGAGGACGAACAGGTACGCGTGATCGTGCTGAGTGGCGAGGGGAAGCATTTCTGTTCCGGCATCGATCTGGAGCTACTGATGAGCGTGACGGGCCTCACAGAAAATTGCGAAGGGCGTAAGCGGGAAAAACTCCGCAAACAGATTCTGGCTTTGCAGGTCCCCATCAATGCCATCGAGCAATGCAGCAAACCCGTGATCGCCGCCATCCACGGGGGTTGCATAGGCGCGGGGGTCGATCTTGTGGCGGCTTGTGACCTGCGCTACTGTACGGAAGATGCGTTTTTTAGCATCCGTGAAATAGATATGGGTATGGTGGCCGATTTGGGTACCTTGCAGCGTCTGCCCCACATCATTCCGCAAGGTACCCTGCGCGAAATTGCCTTTACGGGACGTTCAGTATTTGGCCCCGAGGCCCAACGGATTGGTTTGGTGAATGAAGCTTTTGAAACTAAGGAAAAAATGCAGGAAGGCGTTGCTAACGTGGCCCATCAAATCGCCGCTAAATCGCCCCTATCCATCCGGGGTACCAAGCACATTCTCAATTATTCCCGCGACCATTCTGTAGCCGATGGCCTTGACTATATGGCTACCTGGAATGCTGCCATGCTGCTGTCCAACGACCTGACGGAGGCCTTTCAGGCATCGATTCAGAAACGGGAAGCAAATTTTTTGTAATCAGTATCAGAACTCTCCGCTCGGAACAAAGAACTTTTTTTGCTCTTTTTTGGGTAAATCGACCACTTCCTTCGTTATTTGACCGTAACCAGGAAAAACCAGTATGAAGATCAAGTTTTCTCTCGCCTACCTTTCGGTACTTGCTTTGTGTGTAGGTGCCTGTACCTCATCAAAGCAGACGGCGGTGCGTTCGGTGGAATCGCAACGCGCTGCCGGTCAGGCTGCCCCAACGTCTATCAACGAGCCCACGCTGGTAGGCGTCACCAGCAAATTTATCAATATCGACTCCACCCAGGTGCGCGTGTTCGTGTACGTGGATGCGGTGGCGAATCAAACGCCTATCAGTGTAGAGGATTTTATACGCCTGTATAACCTCAACTACGTCATGTACTCCGATTACGGAACCCGCGACCGGCTCGCCTACGGCAATGTACCTTTGACCCCCCAAAACCTCACCCGGCTGGGCGATCAGGTCGTAGCTCAGTTTGATGTCAAAAAACCCGGCAAGGACTATGGCGTTCTGCTCATGGAAATCAGCCAGACGGGTACCCTGAAAAAAGTGTTGAATGACCTCGCCATCCGGTTTCGTGAGCAGCGCGACAGCGACCGGTTCGCGGTGTACGAGTCCGGGAAGCAGGTACCCCTGCGCCGCCATTTCGTCACTCAGAATGAGCCCGTGCAGATTCGCTCCATCAGCGACAGATCGGAACCGCTTCAGGTATTCTATTATCGCCATGGGTTCGATGCGGCGGCTTCTCCCATGAACACCGTACCGCGGACCGTCTCCAAGTCGCTGCAAGTAGATAGTACGTTCACGATTCAGAGTAACGAATCGGTCGCTTTTGCGCAGGAAGGGTTGTACTACATTCAGTCGGATACTACCCAAGCCGAAGGGTTGGGCTTGCTGGTGACCAACGACCGGTACCCTAAAATGACCCGGCCGGAGCAATTGAAAGAACCGCTCTTATACATGAGTACCAACCAGGAAATCACCGAAATGCAGAATGCTCGCGACAGCAAGAAAGCCCTGGACAAATACTGGCTGTCGCTGATGGGAGGAAATCCCGAACTGGCCCGGCAGGTGATCCGCAATTATTATAGCCGGGTGGAAGAAGCCAACCGCCTGTTCACCAGCTATAAAGAAGGCTGGAAAACGGACAAGGGAATGATATTTATTATTCTGGGCCCACCTGATAAGGTACAGCGCAGCAAGGACAAGGAAGTGTGGGTGTATGACCAGAAGGCCAACGCCACGAACGTCAATTTTACTTTTAACAAACGATCTAACCAATTCGTGGACGATCATTATGAGTTGGTGCGCTACGTAGAGTACCAGCCCATTTGGTATCCCGTAGTAGAAGCATGGAGAAACGGCGCTATCCGGTAAGAAAAACCCCCTCAATCCCGAAATCCGACATGGTTTTCGGGATTCAATCTGTTTTGGAAACCCTTCGTTCGGGGAAAGAAATCGAACGGCTCCTGATCCAGAAAGATCAAAGCTTTCCCGAAATTCAGCAGCTGGCCACCGAGTTGCAGGCGCCCGTCAGTAAGGTACCGGTGGAAAAACTCAACCGCCTGACCCGTAAAAACCATCAGGGTGTGGTTTGTTTCATCTCGCCTGTGCGGTATGTTTCGGCCCATAATGTGCTGACGCAGGTATACGAAGAGGGTAAAACGCCCCTGTTCCTGATGCTCGACCGCATCACCGACGTCCGCAATTTCGGAGCCATTGCCCGCACCGCCGAATGCGCGGGTGTGCAGGCTTTGCTGGTACCTTTCAAGGGAGGCAGCCAGATCAACGCCGACGCGATGAAAACCTCATCGGGTGCGCTCAACTACCTACCCGTCAGCCGCGAAGGTAGTATTCTGGATACCCTTCATTATCTGCGCGACAGCGGTTTGCAAGTGGTGGCCTGCACGGAAAAGAGCGAGGGTAGCTTGTATGAGGTCGACTTCACCATTCCTACGGTGGTCATCCTGGGCTCGGAAGAAGACGGCATTTCGGAGCAACTACTCCGGCTCTCCGACCACAAAGTGCGCATTCCGTTACTGGGCCAGGTTGAGTCGCTGAACGTATCAGCGGCCACGGCCGTGGTATTGTATGAAGCCGTCCGGCAGCGCAGCCAATCCTAGGATGTTTCTTTATGAAGCGAGTAAAAAAACCGGAGGCATAGCGCTTCCGGTTTTTGAGTTTAACCTAACCTATTTGTATATGGAGCGAATTGCCGCTTTCATGGCCACTACAAAGGTACCCTGGCTTCGTTTCAGGTTTTAGAGCGAATCTACCCGTTTTAGAAAATGGGTAGATTCGCAGCCTCTGTTCATTCAACTACCTGAATATACGTAGGTATTTTTACTTGATTTATCCAACGGTCTTTTATTTAAAAGACTCTCCTACAAACGAATACCCTGGAAAATATCTGAGCATTTAGTCAACGGTTTGGCAGGATGCACGATTGCCTGTAACTTGAAATCACTATTTTATATCTGTTTTGTTAAAATCAACCCATCGTATGAACACTACTAAATTGACCGGTGAAGAAGGCAAGTTTATTTCATCAGCCCAGGCGGCTGAGTTTACGGGCCGTTTTCATGAAAAGAAAAAGAAGGAAGGACAGAAGCCCGGCACCTACGTCGAAGCCCAGTTTTATGGTAACAAGCAGCTCCAGAAACTCATGAAAAAAGACGGCTGCGTAGGATTACGGTTTTACTTTGGGGTCTCCGAGGATAGGGAATTGGCCGATCACGTGGTGGTGGTAGCGGTGGACGCCGACGGGAAGGATCTGACCCGTACCCGTGTGGGTCTGAAAGACATGCCAGCCGGTGACGACGACGCTTTGGCTGGGGGGCCCTGTTGCCCGCACAACTGCAATCCCTAATCCCGGCTGAGCCTATGGCTTATTTTACCTATTTCGAGCGGTACCCGCTGGCCAGTTTTGCCGTTTTTTTTATTTTACTGCCTCTGTCTCTGGCATTTTACCGCTTTGCGTGGTTGGATCGAGCGTTCCGGCTCTTGACTATATTCCTATGCCTGGATCTGGTATTAGGCTTAGGAATGATTCATTTGGCGGCCCATCGGTCCAACAACCTGCTCTTGCTGAATCTTTTTGTACCCTGCCGCTATCTTTTATTCAGCGGTATGTTTTATTACAAGTTCCGTTCACCCGGGTTCAGGAAAATGGTCCTGTATACCCTGATCGGTTTTGTACCTTTTACCATTCTGGATGTGTACGCCAGTAATACCCTACTGAGCGATCTGCACAACCACCGGGTAGGGAGGTACTCGCAAGTGGTGGAAAGCGTCCTGATTATTCTGTGGGCGCTGCTGTATTTCTACGAAATGACCAAAACCCTGACCGTAAAAAATATCATCAGTTACCCTTTTTTCTGGGTCTGTGCCGGATTGCTCCTTTTTTATTCCGGCAATATCTTTTACTTTCCCTTTTGGTACTATATGTATGTATGGGAAGACGATTTGAAGCTGGGCTTTGTCGAAGAGGTACCCAACGTCGTCGAGATCATCTCCCTGCTTTTGTTTTCAATTGGTATCTGGCAAACCCGAGCCCATCATGACAGCCCTGAATCCTGAGCAATTGCGCTGGTCGATTCTGATTGCCTCGCTGGCCATGCTGCTCATGGCCGGGTTTGTGATCACCTTCATCATCTATTACCAAAAGAAGCGGCTTGAGCAGGAAAAAAATCTGCGCGATGTGGAAAAGAACTATCAACGGATGTTGCTCGAAACCGCCCTGAATTCAGAAGAGGCCGAGCGGAGGCGCATTGCCCAGGACCTGCATGACGACATCGGTACCATGCTTTCGCTCACCAAGCTCAGCCTCAATCAGCTCCATAAAAACATGAACAAGGAAGATCCGCGCTCTGAGTTTACCCTGCATAAAGCCCAATCGCTGGTGGAAGAAACCATCATCCACGTGCGGCGTATCACCCGCGACCTGGTACCTACGACATTGGAGCAGTTTGGATTGGTAGCCGCCATCGAAGAGTTCATCCACCGCTTGAGCGACAATGTTTCACTTACTGTCCATTTTCAGTGCGACACCGAGCATATTCCCCGGCTCTCGCCCCGAGTAGAACTGGCCCTTTACCGAATCATGCAGGAACTTGTCAACAATGCCATCAAACACGCCAATTGCGACGAAATCGAGATCGACCTGCACTTGGACAAAGGGAAATTGGAACTTCAGGTAACGGACAATGGCAAAGGGTTCGACGTCAAGGGCTTAGAACCCAGCCAACAGGAGGGTCTGGGATTACGCAACATCGAGAGCCGCCTGAGCGTGATCAACGGGGCGGTGAACTATCAGAAGCCTGGCATCCGGGGGCTGCGGGCCCGGGTGCAGATTCCCGTAGAAGCCGAGCGCCCCATCAAGCCCGAACCATTGCACCCGTTCAGAAAGTCGCCTGCTGACCGGAGTGTATGAATTCCTTGTTGAATTGTTGGAAAGTTAGATCTAATTTGAAACCCAATACTGATCGTCAACTGATTAAGAAAAAAATCTATTTTTACGCAATTGCCCCTCACCCAATAAACAGTTACACAACACAATGCTCAAACTTGCCATTGCCGACGATCATGAACTATTCCGAAAGGGCTTTATTTCCATGCTCAGCGGAATATCCGATTTTGAGTTTGTTCTTGAAGCTGCAAATGGCCAGGAACTGCTGGATAAGATTGCCACCCGCTCGGTTGACATTGTGCTGATGGATTTGCAAATGCCCGTCATGGACGGCATGCAAGCCACCGAAATCCTGCTTGAAAAGCACCCTGAAGTAAAAGTAATCGTGGTATCCATGTACGATGAAGACCGCTTCGTCATTCACATGCTTGAGAAAGGCGTGCAGGGGTACCTGCTCAAAGATACCTCGCCCGACGAGGTAGAAAAAGCGATTCGCCGAGTGGCCGAAGAAGGATTTTATTACAGCGACTTCGTTTCGCGGGCGATGCATCGCAAAATGGTTAACCGGTCGCCCAATAAGCAGCCGTTTTTTACCACCACGACCCAGGTAGGCCTTTCCAATCGGGAGCAGGAGGTACTCAGGCTGCTGTGTGACGGGCTTTCTACCGCCGAAATCAGCGACAAATTATTTATAAGTACCCGTACCGTAGAAGGACACCGCCTGCGGATTCTGGAAAAAACGGGCACCAAAAATACCGCCGCCGCCGTAGCCTTCGCCTATAAGAATCACTTGATTTAATTGTGTACGGCGGGGCGCCCCGAGGCGGCAGCCCGCGCTGTTGTGTAATTGTGTAATTGTGTTATTGTGTAATTGTGTAATTGTTGAAAGGAAATTTGAACATCAGGGTACCTACTCTTCAATCTCAAAACACGTTGTCCCTATGTGCCTCTGCCCCTTCTATACTCCTGTACTTAGCCACTCCTGTTCTAAAAAACTCACTTCCGCCCGTAGTAATTCAACGTAACACTCGTGGCGGTACGGCGTTCGCTCAGCGTAAAGTACCCCTTCATCTCCCGATCGAAACAGACCGCTTCGCCCTGAGGTTCCAGCTCGTAAGGTAGGGTCTTCGAGGCCTGCCGCAGGAGCGCTTGACCAATGGTTTCACCCGATTTGCGTCGCCAGTAGTAGACATTTGTATAGGTACGTATCAGAATCTCCTGCCCATCTGCCGAAATATCTCCACCCGTAGCTAGTAGCACCGCCGGAATTTGCCCCACCAGTTCTGCCGTAACGACTCCGTCGGTAGACTGTGGGTACGGCAGGCGATAGATCCGGGTCCTCTCGAGTTCTTTGGAAATAACAAAGAGATCCTTGGTTACCGAATCAAATAACAGCGTTTCGGCATCGGGGGTACCTTCGGGATAGCGGTATGTGACCCTTGCGATTTGATCGGCGGAAAAACTGCCTTCGAGGCTCGTCAGTTCGGGCATTCGGTATATCGAGTGAGAAGTCACGCCCGGATTGGCATCATTGTTACCAATATCGCCAATATACAGATAGCTTACCCCTTCCTGTGGCCCGCCACCCACGGCAATGTCCTCCCAATCGTAATTGACAATGCCAGGCAGCACATAACTGCTGATCGAGGTACCTTCATGATTAAGCAGGAAAAGCCGATTATCACTGCCCGCGTCTTCGTGCGTCCAAAGGTAGCCGGGCAGGGTTCGGCTGTCGGCCAGGCCCGAGGCTTCGTCCACCTGGCCGGGAGCAATGGGCACGCGCAGGGGTACACTCTCAAATACATCGGATCTGGTAGTATCAGGATCGACGACCACCGGATCCTTGTCCAGGCAGGCGGTTGTGATAAACAGCAGAAACAAAAGGGAAAAAGGGAACGCGTGGGCAGACTTCATTAAATCTTCATCAAGGTACATTTGGTAAAAATACGTACTTTTGCCCCTCAACTCATAAGCAACCCGGTACAAATTGAATTAATTTTCTTTTATGTTACGAACTCACACCTGTGGCGAACTCCGTTTAGATCATGTCAGTCAAGAAGTTACCCTCTGTGGATGGGTGCAGCGCACGCGCGACAAAGGCGGCATGCTTTGGATTGATCTAAGAGACCGCTACGGAATTACCCAGCTTTTGTTCGAGGAAGGCAAGGCCAGTGCCGAACTGCTGGAAACGGCCCGTACGCTGGGCCGCGAGTTTGTGATCGGGGCCAAAGGGGAGGTGATCGAGCGGTATTCCAAGAATGACAAGCTACCTACTGGGGCCATCGAGGTGCGGGTACATGAATTAGTAGTACTGAATCCGGCCAAGCTTCCGCCTTTCCTGATCGAAGACGAAACCGACGGTGGCGAGGACCTACGCATGAAGTACCGTTACCTGGATCTGCGCCGTACGCCTATTCGTCAGAATCTGATGCTACGCCATCAGGTAGCCCGCCACACCCGTGGCTATCTGGACAAGCTGGACTTCATCGAGGTAGAAACTCCCGTTCTGATCAAATCCACGCCCGAAGGCGCCCGCGATTTTGTAGTACCCAGCCGCATGAATCCCGGTGAATTCTACGCCCTACCCCAATCTCCCCAAACCTTCAAGCAACTGCTGATGGTATCAGGCTTTGACCGCTATTATCAGATTGTAAAGTGTTTCCGGGACGAGGACCTTCGGGCCGACCGCCAGCCCGAGTTTACTCAGATCGACTGCGAAATGGCTTTCGTAACCCAGGAAGACGTATTGAATACTTTTGAGGGGCTCATCCGGCATTTGTTCAAAAATGTCAAGAACATCGACCTACCTGAGGTACCCCGCATGACTTACGCTCAAGCCATGCAGCGCTACGGATCGGACAAACCCGACATCCGGTTCGGGCTGGAATTTGTGGAATTGAAAGGATTAGATACTGACCTGACCTCCGGCCAGGATTTTCCTGTTTTCGATGCGGCCGAACTGGTGGTGGGCATTTGCGCCCCAGGCTGTTCTTCGTACACCCGCAAACAAATGGACGAACTCACCGAATGGATGAAACGTCCGCAGATCGGGGCCAAAGGGTTGATTTACGTGCGCTATAATGAAGACGGAACCCTGAAATCTTCGGTAGACAAATTTTACGATGAAGGTACCTTGCGCCAGTGGGCCGAAGCTTTTGACGCCAAGCCTGGCGACTTACTTCTGCTGGTTTCGGGTGGAGCCGATACCGCCCGCAAGCAACTCAACGAACTACGTCTGGAAATGGGTACCCGCCTCGGCCTACGCCAAACCGACGACTATCGCGTGCTATGGGTCGTAGATTTCCCGCTGCTGGAGTACGGAGAAGACGAAGCTACCGGTCAGCAACGCTGGTATGCCATGCACCATCCTTTTACCAGTCCCAAGCCCGAAGATATTCCGCTGCTCGGTACGGAGCCGGGGAAGGTACGGGCCAATGCATACGATATGGTTATCAATGGCGTGGAAGTCGGCGGTGGCTCGGTACGGATTTTCCAGAAAGAACTTCAGCAGAAAATGTTCGAAATTTTAGGATTCACTCCCCAAGAAGCCCAGGCGCAGTTTGGCTTTCTGCTTAATGCTTTCGAATTTGGCGCTCCTCCGCATGCTGGAATCGCCTTCGGCTTCGACCGCCTGTGCTCGCTGTTTGGCGGGGCCGACTCAATCCGTGATTTTATCGCTTTTCCAAAAAATAACTCGGGCCGGGATGTCATGATCGACTCTCCTTCTTCAATTTCCCACCAGCAACTGAAAGAACTCACCATACAGGTGGCTGCCCATTGATCCGCTCGCAACTGTCACCCATTTTTTTAAAGACTTCGAATGAAATTCTCTCTAATGTTCGTTAGTAGAAAATTGGACAGGCAGCCGGATGGGCCAATCCCCAATCTGTTCCCGAAAAACAGCAAATCCTCACCCATGCGTCATATCTTCACTTGTATAGCTATTTTCCTTACGCTGGCACTAGCAGGTACCTCCGCACAGGCACAGGTACCTAATCCTTCCCAGATGTCCAATGCCCAATTATTGCGGTACTACCAGCAAGCCAAGGCCAGCGGCATGACTGACATGGAGATCGAGCAGGCTGCTATGGCGCGAGGGTTCACCGTAGACGACATCGCCAAACTGCGTCAGCGACTGGAAGGTGCCCAAACTCAAACCGGCAACCGGGTCGGGGGCCGCGATACGCTGGGCGTCACCCGTGACCGCATCCAGTCCCGTCCTACCCAGAGTTCGAATCAAAATCAGGGACAAAGCCGGTACCGGAACGACAACCTGGATCCAAATGACCCTATGTATCAGGATCAGTACGGAGACCTAAACCAGGATCGCTACGATAATAATAACCTGAACCGACGCCGGGAAAACAATCAACCACAACTTTCGGAAACCCAGAAGCGCATTTTTGGCGCACCTATTTTCCAGAACGCCTATCTGGATTTTGCGCCCAATCTCCGCCTGGCTACTCCTAAAAATTATATTTTAGGCCCTGATGACGAACTTATCGTGGATATTTATGGTAACTCCGTGGATAATTTTCGTTTGAAGGTAAGTCCCGAAGGTACCGTTAAAATGTTGAACCTTGCTCCGGTTTACGTAAGCGGGCTTTCCATTGAGGCTGCTTCAGAGCGGATCGTAAGCCGTCTGCGACAGGCATTCTCTTCGCTGAACCGTCCTGGCAGCGGTACCTACGCCAATATTACTTTGGGTAACATACGTACCATCAACGTACTGGTAACCGGTGACGTAGCGCGTCCCGGCTCCTACTCCGTTTCCTCCCTGGCTACAGCTTTCAACGCGCTTTATGCTTCGGGCGGACCTACTGAAAACGGTTCGTTCCGGAAGATCGAAGTAATCCGAAATAACAATGTAGTTGCCAAAATTGACCTCTACGAGTTTATTGTAGATGCCAATATGAAAAATGATATCGGCCTTCAGGATCAGGATATCATTATGGTATATCCCTATCAGGCCCGGGTAGAACTAGTCGGGGAGGTGAAGCGTGAGGGTATATTTGAAGCCAGCACCAGCGACACCTTTGCCGATCTGATCCGATATGCCGGGGGTACACCAGCAAGGCCTATACCGCCACCATCCGCTACGAACGAAATACGGGTAAAGAACTTAAAATTGGCCTTATTAGCGCCGATCAGGTTAAGGATTTCATACCCAAAGATGGTGACCTGTACGAAATAGGGGAAATTCTGAATCGCTACGAGAACAGCGTTTCCATTGAAGGATCGGTCTATCGGCCAGGTTTCTACGCCATTGAGGAAGGAAGCAAGACGGTTAAAGAACTTATCAAAAAGGCAGAAGGCCTGAAGGAAGACGCCTTCATAAACCGAGCCATCATTAATCGTAACAATGAGTTTCTTGAAGCTGAGGTTCTGTCTTTTGATCTGGGAAAACTTGTGCGCGGCGAGATAGAGGACATACCCTTACGTCGCGGAGATAAACTGGTAATAAAGTCGGTGACCGAACTTAAAGCAAAGGAAACCGTATCTATCCAGGGAGCTGTCAATCAGAGTAACATCTTTCCCTACGCACAGGGCATGACCGTTTCTGACCTGATTTATCTGGCTGGCGGATACTCCGAAGGCGCTACCCCCTACCGCATTGAAGTGGCCCGGCGCGTCAAGAATGACAGCATGCTAACCTCTGCTTCGCAGACTACCCAAATCCTGACCTTCGATGTGGATCGTGATCTGCAAATCCGGCCCGAAACCAGGAGATTTGAACTTATGCCCTTCGATATTGTCTTTGTGCGAAAAGCCCCGAGCTACGAAGAGCAGAAAACCATTGTACTCGACGGCGAAGTGATGTACCCCGGCCGGTACGCCATCCTGAACAATGCCGAACGTATTTCCGACATCATCCAACGTGCCGGGGGCTTGAAACCCAGTGCCTACCTAGCCGGAGCGCGACTCACGCGACAAATTTCCAGTATCCAACAGCAGGATAGCGAGTTACTCGAAGACTTGGGTACCAATCCCTTGGTGGGCCGAGTCAAATCAGCAACGGCAACGGTCACAGTAAAGCAGGATTCCGTAAAAGCAGTTATCCCCCCTACCCGCCAGCTGGTTGGGCTCGATATGGTATCGATTTTGAACAATCCAGCTCAGCCCGCCAACATCCTTGTGCAGGACGGCGATTCCATTCTGATTCCCCGCCAGGTCGAAACGGTACGCATCATCGGCGAAGTGCTCAACCCCTCCTTGGTCAATTATGATCCGGCCTTCAGCTTCAACGAATATATTTCACAGGCTGGGGGTTACACCGATAACGCGCGTAAGAACAAGGTGTTTGTCTCTTATGCCAACGGGCGCGTGAATCGCAGCAAACGGATTCTCTTTTTTAATGATCGTCCATCGATCAAGCCCGGTACCACCATCAACGTACCTCCACGCTTGGCTAAAGCCGGCCGAGAAACGAGTCCGTCCGAACGGATTGCTATAATATCTCTAATTTCCACACTCATCTTTACTGCCATTCGTCTATTCTGATTACGTTATGAACGAATCTGCTCCTAATCCCGAGAGCGGGATTGTCGAAATAAGCCTCAGCGATATTTCTGCCTTTTTCAAGCGCAATTGGCTTATCCTTCTCTTGGCTGGATTGCTGTTTGGCGGCATTGGCTATGGGATTTCATATTTAGTCCCTGAGGAATTTGAAGCCACCGCCAAAATTCTCCCCGAATACGGGGCGGGTGGCGGCGCGGGAGGATTGAGCGACCTGGCCAGTTTGGCGGGCATCTCCCTGGGTAAAACCATGTCGGATGCATTGCGGCCCGATCTTTACCCGAGCATTCTCAGTAGCAAACCGTTCCTTTTGAAAGTACTATCCACCCCATTTCCTTTGCAGAACGGAAAAAAGGTACTGTTGGTTACCTACCTCGATGAAGAAGCCAAACCCTTTACCCCGCAACAGTTGGCACAGGGTGACACGCTGATTACAATGTCTAAGGAACAGGAGCGAGCCATGAAAGATCTTGCCGATCGCATTTCAGCCGTCGCGGACAAAATGAACGGTATCCTGTCGCTTCGGGTCGAAATGCCCGACCCCAAGTTAGCCGCCGCCTGCGCCACGTTTAGCTTGTCCTACCTCACCGAATTTGTGACCGAGTACCGGGGGGGTAAGAAATTTGAGAAAGTAGCTTTTCTGCGTCAGCAGATGGCCGAGGCGAAAAACAAATACCAGCGGTCGGAAATGGCCCTCAACGCCTACCGCGACCGCAACCGTAATACCTATAGCAATGTGGCCCGGGTGGGTGAACAACGCTTACAAACTGAATTCATGCAGGCGCAAACACTTTACGGTCAGCTGACCCAACAACTTGAGGCGGCCCGCCTTCAGGCCATGGAAGATGCCCCTGTAATAAAAGTCTTGGAACCACCCATGGTTTCCAATTGGCGCAGTAGTCCCAAACGCCGTAACTATGCTTTGGGCTTTGCCATTCTCGGCGGATTGGCTGCCATCATCTTTTTGCTGGTGCGTCAGAAAAAATAATGCGTTAGATTTTAATCTATTTACCTCAAGCAGTCATATTCTCTGTAGTAGCTTCATAGGGTACCGTTTGATAATATTCATTTTTGTATTTTGAAACCATTGCTTATCTTAGAGAAGTTTTTTGCCAGCATCCGTTCATATCATACCACCGATCTTCTATGAAAACGAAATTTACCTTAACGCTGGGCCTACTTTCATGTGCCCTCACCGGCATGGCCCAAAACCAGATCACTACTCCTACCGGACAACCGCTGGTCATTGGCAACCAGGGCGTAAAACTTTCCAATCTCAACAGTGGCTCGGCTACGCAACCCACTAATGGCAAGGTATTGAGCGTGGATGCCAATGGTTTGATTTTTTTAGCTCCCGATGCGGGTGGAACACCCAGCCAATTTACTAATAATGGCGCCAATATCTACTTTAATACAGGTAATGTAGGCCTGGGAACAGACACCCCCCTGCAACGGTTGGATGTCAATGGCAGTATAAATATTCCCACGGGAAATACCTTGCGGGTTAATAACATGACCTTTTTAAGTGCTAATGGTACTGATAACGCTTTTCTGGGATTTCGTGCAGGTGAAGCAAACACCACAGGAACCAGCAACCTTTTTATTGGCAGTTCCTCTGGTCTTAGTAACAGTTCGGGAAACCATAATACATTCCTAGGAGAGGCTTCAGGTTATCTTACTTCTTCTGGGAGTGATAACACTTTTCTTGGACGTGGGTCTGGTTACGACAATACCGTAGGTGACTATAATGTCTATGTAGGGCGCGCCACAGGCCTTGGAGTTACAAATGGCTATGCTAATACATTCATCGGAGATTTTTCTTCAAGTAATGTCTCCAATGTAAGCTACTCTACTGCCATTGGTGAAGGGGCAAGAGTCAATTGTAATAATTGTTTGGTATTGGGACGGGCCGGGGTTAAAACTGGCATAAACGTTTCATCTCCAACTGCTTTATTACATGTAAATGCAGCGTCAAGTGCTACAGCAGGCATACGCTTCGAGAATCTGCCTACATCTACGGGCACAACCTATCCCTTGGTTGTGGATGGCAGTGGAAACTTGATGCGAAGTTCGAGCGCAAGCGCTCGGGAAGCCTCTGAAAGTCTCGATCGCCACTGGACGCTAACTGCCGACGATCACCTCATCAACAATAATGCAGGCGGCATCATGATTGGTACGGGTTTGAGTAGTACACCAGCGGGCTATAAATTGTATGTGTCGGATGGCATCCTGGCTGAGCGTGTAAAAGTAGCTGTGAAAAGCACCGCTGACTGGCGCGACAATGTATTGCAGGATGACTACCAACTTCGTTCGGTCGAGGATGTAGCATCCTTTATCAAGGAAAATAAGCACTTGCCTGGGGTGCCTTCTGCTCAGGAAATGGTTGAAAATGGCAATGATCTGCAAAAAACGGATGCTGTACTGTTAGAAAAAGTAGAAGAAATGATGCTGTACATCATTGAGCTGAAAAAGGAAAACACTACTCTCAAAACCCAAATTCAACGAATTGAGCAAAAACTGAACGAGCAAAAATAGAAACAGAAAGTCAGGTGTTTAAAGCCCGGCAAGTTTCGGAAAATGCGAAATAAGTGCGAGGCAGGTGATTACCATTCGGTAATCACCTGCCTCGCACTTTTCATTAACTACTTTGGGCTGTGGGAATACTTGGAAAATAGCCCGATATTTGCGCCCCTAAAATACGCTTATCAAAGCATTTTACTAATTGAATGGATAACCTAGATTTAACAGAAAAGAGTATTCTGATCACAGGAGGAACGGGATCGCTGGGAAAAGCCCTGACCCAAACAATTTTTCAGCGGTGGCCGGGCGTTAAGCGGCTGGTAATTTATTCCCGGGACGAGCAGAAGCAGTTTCAGATGGCGCAAGAGTACCCTGAGGATCTATACCCACCGATTCGCTTCTTTATCGGCGATGTCCGGGATTATGAGCGGCTTAAGCGTGCCTTTCAGGACATCGATTTTGTGATCCACACTGCCGCTATGAAACACGTCCACATTGCGGAGTATAATCCTGATGAATGTGTTAAAACCAATGTAGGCGGAGCCGAGAACGTCATTAAAGCCGCGCTGGAAATGGGAGTCCGTAACGTAGTAGCTCTTTCTACTGATAAAGCATGCGCCCCCATTAACCTGTATGGTGCTACCAAACTTACTTCAGATAAATTATTCGTCGCGGCGAACAACATTCGGGGTAAACGACAAATCCGCTTTTCAGTCGTACGTTACGGCAACGTGATGGGTTCCAATGGATCTGTCATTCCTTTTTTTATCAAAAAGAAAAAGGAAGGGGTACTTCCCATCACGGTTAAAAGCATGACCCGCTTTAATATTTCTCTACAGGCCGGGGTAGATATGGTACTTTACGCGCTTGCCAACGCCTGGGGGGGTGAGATTTTCGTGCCTAAGATTCCCTCGTATCGAATCATGGACGTGGCCCAGGCCATCGGCCCTGACTGTGAGCATCGCGTGATTGGCATCCGCCCCGGTGAGAAAATTCACGAAGAAATGATTACCTCCTCCGATTCGTTCTTCACCTACGATTTGGGCCAGTATTATGCCATTATCCCGCAGTCTCCGGTTTGGAAAGCCGAAGTCTTTATTCAGGAGACGGGAGCGGTACCCGTAGCGGAAGGTTTTGCCTACAATTCAGGGAACAACACAGAATGGGAAACCGTAGAAAGCCTGCGCGAGATGATCAAGAAACATGTAGATCCTGATTTTGAAGTTTAATATGCATTCCATTCCCTACGGGCGACAGCATATCACCGAACAGGACATAGCCGCCGTAGTCGAAGCACTCCATGCCGACTACCTAACGCAAGGTCCCAGAATTGCCGAGTTTGAGGCTAAGTTTGCCACCTACGTAGGCACGCAGTATGCCATAGCTGTTTCCAATGGCACGGCCGCCCTCCATCTCTGCACGTTGGCACTGGAGGTAGCTCCGGGCCATAAGGTTATTACTACGCCCATTACTTTCGCGGCCAGTGCCAACTGCGTCCGGTACTGCGGAGGTGAGGTGGTTTTCGCCGATATTGATCCTGACACCTATTTATTGGACATCGACTCCGTCCGGCAATTGCTACAGACCTCCCCCAAGGGTACGTATCAAGGTATCATTCCCGTTGATTTTGCGGGCCGGGCCGTCGATCTGGAAACTTTCCGACAACTAGCCGATGAATATGGACTTTGGCTTATCGAAGATGCGTGTCACGCTCCCGGCGGCTACTTTGAAGATGGCCAGGGAGTTAGACAATACTGTGGAAACGGGCGCTTTGCCGACTTGGCTATCTTTTCATTCCATCCGGTCAAACATATTGCCTGTGGTGAAGGGGGCATGATCACGACCAACGATGAGCAACTTTACCACAAACTGCTCAGATTACGCACTCACGGAATTAGCCGTGAGGTCGGTAGCTTTCAAAATTCACCTGCATTCGCGGCGGCTGCACCACATGCTGAAATATACCCCGGCTGGTATATGGAGATGCAAAACCTGGGCTTCAATTATCGCCTGACGGATTTCCAGGCCGCTTTGGGTACCTCTCAGTTAACGCGCGCGGATGAGGGGCTAGTCAAAAGACGCCGTATCGCGACAAAGTACGCAGAAGCTTTTTCGGGCAAACCGTTCATCAAGGGGCAGTCGGGCATAGTGGAGGGTCATGCATATCATTTGTACGTTATAGAAGTAGAAAACCGGATTGGCCTGTATGATTTCCTGCGTGAACACGGAATTTTTGCCCAGGTTCATTATATTCCCTGTCATTTAATGCCCTATTACCGTCAATTTGGTTGGAAAGAAGGCGATTTTCCCTATGCCGAGCTCTACTACCAGAAGTGTTTGAGCTTACCGATGTACCCTACCCTCTCCGAGCAAGAGCAAGAATTTGTAATTCAGATAATCCTAGACTACTACGATCGTATCAATTCCAGAAACATACATATTCCGATTTTATAACAAATAGCCAATACTTGTAAAAAAATATAAGTCAGAGAAGCCATGGGAGTGGAGAAGCTTATACTCGGAACCGTTCAAATGGGCTTGGAGTATGGAATAAATAACAAAAGTGGGCAGATCCGGCGAGAGGACGCGTTTGAAATACTTCACGTCGCCCATGCTTCAGGCATCGATACACTGGATACCGCCGAAGTATATGGTAATGCTCATCAGTTGATTGGCGTATTTCATCGCCAAAATCCGAATGTTGTTTTCAAGATAAACACCAAGCTACCTGCCAACAGTACGAGCAGCCAATACGAAGAAAGAATTAGCCGGTACCTGGATGAGTTGGGGGTGCATCAGATCGAAACTCTGATGTTTCATTCGTACGCTGGTTTTGAGACCCATGCCGCTTTGCTACCCGTTCTTGAAAAATCAAAAAGTAAAGGGCTCTTCAAGTACCTGGGAGTTTCTCTATACGAAAATAGCGAACTGGCGGAAATCATCCGTGAAAGTTCGGTGGATGTCATCCAACTTCCTTTTAATGTACTGGATAATCTCAACCAGAAAGCAGGCCTGTTGGAAGTAGCACGCAGTACCCATAAAATCATCCATACGCGTACAGCTTTCTTGCAAGGGTTATTTTTTGCTGGCCGAACCGAAGGCGTAGCGCAGGAATTAAGCGCTGAACTCGAAACAATCGAATTCTTGGCCAGCCAATATGGAATCTCTGTCGAATCGTTGGCACTGGGGTACTGCCTGTACCAACCTACAATCGACAGAGTACTTCTGGGAGTTGATTCTGTCAAACAATTGGAAAGGAATATCCAAGCCTCCAGATATTCGCTGCCAGAAGCAGCCGTCCATCAAATAAATACCATCAAAGTAAAAAAAACCAATCTTTTGAATCCAGCTAAATGGCCGAAAAAACACTCCTGATCACCCAGGCTCGCATGGCCAGCACCCGCTTGCCCGGCAAAATTCTGATGGAAATTCAGGGACAGCCCCTTTTGAAAATCCACTTGGATCGTTTAAAGCACTGCCAAAACGTCTCTAAGCTTATCGTCGCCACTACGGATACTCCCGAAGACGACCGAACGGCAGCACTAGTAGAATCCTGGGGGGGCGCCATATACCGAGGTTCGGAACACGACGTACTCGGTCGGTTCTACCAGGCCGCTCTCCCCCATCGTCCCGACTGGATCGTCCGGGTTACAGCCGACTGCCCCCTGATTGATCCGGCTTTAGTTGATGAAATTATCAACTTTACCCAAACAAATCAGGTGGATTATGGATCGAATGTCTTACTGGAACGATTTCCGGACGGCCAGGATATAGAAGTATTTACCTTCGATGCCCTTGAAAAATCCTACTTGACCGCCACTAAAAAATCAGAGCGGGAACACGTAACCCTCTATATACGGAATAACATTTCCCCTATCGCTGAAAATTACTTTCGGGCCGTTAACTTTACTTCAGAAAATGATTATTCCAAAATCAGGATGACCGTGGACGAAGCAGCAGATTTTGCGCTAGTAAAGCATTTGATTGAAGAATTGGGTACCGACAAAAGCTGGCTGGAGTATACCGAATACCTGATGAATAGCGAATTAAGTCAAATCAACGCAGGCATTATCCGAAATGAAGGTTTGTTAAAATCCTTAAAGGAAGATCAACCGTGAGAACAGGACAAGAATTGTACAAAAAGGCGAAAACCCTGATACCCGGCGGCACGATGCTGCTCTCCAAGCGGCCCGAAATGTTCCTCCCGGACAATTGGCCCGCCTATTATTCCCGCTCCAAAGGATGCACGGTCTGGGATCTGGACGGTAATGAGTACCTGGATCTTTCTATTATGGGTATTGGAACCAACGTGCTGGGATATGCGCACGACGAGGTAGACGCAGCCGTTATGGACACCGTCCGCAAAGGCAATATGACTACGCTCAACTGCCCTGAGGAGGTGTACCTGGCCGAACGGTTGGTTGAGATCAATCCCTGGGCCGACATGGTACGGTTTGCCCGTAGCGGTGGCGAAGCTAATGCTATCGCCATCCGAATCGCCCGGGCCGCATCCGGCAAGGATAAGGTAGCTATCTGTGGTTACCACGGCTGGCATGACTGGTACCTGTCAGCTAATCTTAGCACAAACGAGAGCCTTTCCGGCCATTTGCTACCGGGATTGAACCCCGAAGGGGTACCTAAAAATCTGGTGAACACCGTGTTTCCTTTCAATTACAATAATTTTGAAGAATTGGAAACTCTAGTTCGGGAACAAGACATTGGCGTGATCAAGATGGAAGTTTCCCGAAATAAAGGACCGGAAAATAATTTCCTGCAAAAAGTGCGAGAACTGGCTACCCGGAAAAATATTGTATTGATTTTTGACGAATGTACCTCCGGCTTCCGGCAGACCTTCGGCGGCTTACATACCCTCTATGGCGTGGAACCTGACATGGCGATGTACGGCAAAACCCTTGGTAATGGCTACGCCATCACTGCGGTGGTAGGCAAACGGGCGATTATGGAAATGGCCCAGAAAACGTTCATCAGCAGCACATTCTGGACCGAGCGAATCGGCCCAACCGCTGCCTTGAAAACACTGGAAGTCATGGAGCGGGAAAAATCATGGGAGTACATCACCGCAACAGGCCGAAAGATAGCTGCCGAATGGCAGGCGATGGCTATCCGGCATGGGCTGACGTTGACAACGGCGGGCCTACCCGCACTCATCTCGTTTAGTTTTTCCTCAGACAACGCCTTGAAGTATAAAACGCTGATTACCCAGGAAATGCTCAAAAAGAGTTACCTTGCCAGTAACAGCGTGTACGTGAGCATGGCCCATACGGAACCCATATTAAAGCAATACTTTGAAGAGCTCGAACCCGTTTTTCAGGTCATAGCTGAGTGCGAAAAGGGGAAGCAAGACATTGGTAATTTGCTAGAAGGTCCTGTTTGTCATGCGGGCTTCAAGAGATTGAATTGATAGCTGAAATGAGTTTGTGAGATTTGCTACCTGTTCTGAGTGCTTTATGAAATTGCAGAAAGATATATTTTTAAATACAGAGGGGGATCAGTGGTATTTGAGAAATAAGGAGCATTACAGTCTTTCCAAGCAGGAGGAAAGTCTTTTGATCAAATCCTTAAAAACCATTGAAGCAGCTCCGGCTCAGGTGCTGGAGATCGGATGTTCCAATGGAACAAGGCTTAATGACTTGCAGCATTCCTTTGGTTCTGAATGCCACGGAGTAGATCCTTCCTCGGTGGCTATTGAGGAGGGGAATACCCACTTTCCTGCCCTCAGGCTACAAGTAGGTACCGCCGATTCACTGCCTTTTCAAGACAACCAATTTGATCTTGTTATCTTCGGCTTTTGCCTCTATCTCTGCGATAGAAGGGACCTGTTCAAAATAGCCGCCGAAGCGGACCGTTGTCTCATGGACGGCGGCCTCTTGGCCATTACTGACTTTCAGCCCCCTTTTGCGTACAGAAATGGCTATTCCCACCGAGAGGGCATGTTCAGTTATAAAATGAATTACGCAAAAATGTTTAGTTGGAATCCCGCCTACAACGAGATTTATACCGTTGTTACGAGCCATGCCGGTTTTTCTAAAAGGGACGTACCGGATGAGAAAGTTGCGGTAACCCTTTTGAGCAAAAACGAAAGTTTTGCCTATCCCACTGAACCTTACAAATAAGGGCTGAAGCATTGTTCTATCTGAGATAAAATTTAACCGACTATGGTCTATTTTAGAGCGGATGGTAATTCCAATATTGGATTAGGGCATATCACTCGCTCCTTGGCCTTAGCCGACATACTGGCAGAATATTTTTCCTGCGTTTTTTTGGTTCAAGATCCGGCTCCCGAGCTAGCTGCCCAAATCCAGGAGAGCCACTTTCTGGTCAGGCTGCCTCAAACAGACGCATATTTAGCAGAAGCCCAGCAACTAGCCAACCGTTATTTGTCCCAAGGAAAACTGGTAGTGCTTGATGGCTATGAGTTTCGCACCGAATACCAGGAAATCATTAAATCCACGGGCGCAGGATTGGTGTGCATTGATGATCTGCATGCCTGGCATTTCCTGGCCGATGCTGTGATAAACCATGCGGGTGACACTCATAGTGAAGAATACTCTGCTGAGCCTAATACCCGGCTTTATTTGGGCCCAAAGTATGCCATCCTTAGGCAACCATTCCTTCGCGCAGCACGACAGGCTAGATTTCTCCCCGAACCCAGGCATATATTCATTTGCTTTGGGGGAGCCGATTCTTTTAATCTAACCACCCAGGCCACACGAGCTGCACAGCTTTTTACCTGGGTGGAAACCATTCACATTGTCACGGGCTCTGCCTATGCGCATGGTAATCAACTCGCTTCATTAGCCAATTTAGATAATAGGCTACGTCTACATCATAATCTGAACGCGCAGGAAATGGCAGATCTCATGGAATCCTGCGAAATTGCGATCGGTCCAGCCAGCGGAATAGCGTACGAAATTTGCTCAGTAGGGATGTGGCTCATTACCGGATATTACGTGGATAATCAAAAACACCTGTATAGATACCTAACAAAAAATAGTCTTGGTCTTGCTGCCGGCAATTTCCCGACAGGTAGAATAGAAGAACTACTATCAATAATTAAAGAATCGGTTACCAAACCCATTTTTCGCCAAAAGGAACACTTTGATGGAAAATCGGCAGCTCGCCTGTTGGGCATATTTATCAGTCTCGCGATGAGGATGGATTTGGCTGGCAAAGAGGATATGCCTCTGTACTACACCTGGGCCAATGACCCGGAAACCCGACGGAATTCGATTCAGTCTGACATTATCAGTTGGGAGGATCACCAGAAATGGTTCAAGACGCGCATCGATAACCCTGCCTTTGTGTTCTATATTTTCCGAATGGGTTCAACTGCGGTTGGGCAGGTACGATTTAAGATTACTTATGCTGATGCCACAATAAGCTACTCGCTTGACCATCGTTTTCGGGGAATGGGTCTTGGATATGAAATCCTTTCACAATCCATCCGTGCCTTGTCATGGCTACATCCACAGAAAAAAATAATCGGGGTGGTAAAAAATGATAATTTTGCATCACTAACCGTTTTCCAGAAACTGGGTTTCACCATGCGGAAGGCTGGTTCGGTTACGTATTTTGAAAAATCATAATATAATGAGTTTACAGATCAATATCAACGGCAGGCTACTCGGAAAGGATACCAAACCCTTTGTGATCGCCGAGATGTCGGGTAATCACAATCAATCGCTGGATCGGGCGCTGGAAATTGTGCAAGCCGCGGCCCGAAGTGGCGCACATGCCCTTAAATTGCAAACATACACGGCTGATACCATGACCGTGCAGGGAGCGCTGACGATTTCCGACCCTAACTCGTTGTGGTATGGCCGGGAACTCTACGATTTGTACAAAGAGGCCTATACTCCCTGGGAATGGCATAAACCGATTTTCGAACTAGCCACGAAACTAGGGCTTGTTTGCTTTTCCAGTCCATTCGACGAAACGGCCGTCGACTTTCTGGAAGAACTAAACGTTCCTTTCTACAAAATCGCGTCTTTCGAGAACACGCATCATCCATTATTGAAAAAAGTAGCCCGCACAGGCAAGCCCGTCATCATGTCTACGGGCGTGTCGTCCATAGCCGACATCGTAGAATCCGTTCAAGTCCTACGTGAAAATGGCTGCAAGGAACTCGTGCTGTTAAAATGTACGAGTTCCTACCCTTCCACACCCGAAAATACCAATTTGTACACCATTCCTGTTTTACAGGAAATTTTTCCAGATTGCCTCATTGGCTTGTCCGACCACACCATGGGAGTGGGTGCCGCCGTAGCCGCTGTAGCACTGGGCGCACGGGTAGTAGAAAAACACTTTACACTCAGCCGCGCTGAAGGTGGGGTGGACAGTGCGTTTTCGCTGGAACCTTCGGAACTCAAAATGCTAGTGGAAGAAACGGAACGCGCATTTCTTTCCTTAGGAGGAGTACAGTTAAATGTGCAGGAGGCTGAGAAGAAAAGTCTTCTATTTAAACGTTCGATTTATGTAGTAGAAAATATCGAAGAAGGCGAGGTATTTACCGAGAAGAATATCCGGGTAATTAGGCCTGGAGATGGAATGCATCCTAAGTATTATGAAGGCCTTGTAGGGACTCACACAAAAGAAGCGTACAAAAAAGGAACTCCACTTAAACTATAAATGCAAGGTATTCCTACTATCAGAAATTTATGTGATAATTTAACCCTTTGTAGATGACTAAGCCGCTGTATAGCAGAATTGCTAGTTTTCCTTTAGTAGTAATTTTCACTAAAGGAGTAATGGGCATACTATTTCTTTTGGATAGATTGTATAGTCACTTTAAGTTTAGAGCACTTGTGAAAAATGCAAGTCATACTGCTATATGCCATTGGACTACGGATATCAAATACGGTGAAAACCTAACAGTGGGTAACCGTAGTGGAATAAATATGTACTGTAGTATTGGTGCTCACAGTCCGATAACTATTGGTGACGATGTTAGAATTTCTAGGGGAGCTATCCTAGAAACTGCTGGGCTGGATTTTAGTATCTCTGCACCATATAAACATATTTCTAAACCAATCATTATTGAGGATGGTGTATGGATAGCGTCAAATGTGATAATTTTGGGCGGAGTTACGATAGGTAAAGGTTCAATTATTGGTGCGGGAACAGTTGTTTCAAAAACTGTCCCACCAATGTCAATTATTGTAGGATCACCCAATAGAATTTTGGCAAAAAAAACAAATGATTAACAAAATTCAGGAAACTCTATTTTCAAAAAAAGATATTTTAATAACATTATTCACACGTTATTCCCTCTATAGTATTGCTATTATTGAAAGTTTTCTATTGCCAAGACTCATAGATACTGATAGTTTTAGTAAATTTGAATATTACAAGAACTTTATTTTTATATTCCCTAATTTTTTACTTGGTTCTTACAGTGGTTATATCTATTTAAAATATGTAAAGAATGTAGATTATTATAAACAATTATTTCAAATAGGATCAATTATTAGTCTTTTACTAGCTTGTCTTGGTACTATTGTCTTTCAAAATTTTTATTTATTTATCCCATTTCTAGTATTTAATATTTACACATTGGCGGAGCAAAAGCTCAAAATTGAACGTAAATTTATTCCTATTTTTGTCTTTAAGCCGATCTTGTCTATTCTCTCTGTTTCAATTGCTGTATTTGCTTACCTCTACTACCCAAATTCCTATAATTACAATTGGAGTCTTCTAGGGGTATTTGGAATTGGATTCCTTTTATGGGTAAGCATATTGAGATTTAAAAGTGCCTTGTTTCCCTTACAGTTTAGTTTGTCTAAAATAATGATGCTAAGGTACATTTTAATGGTGAGAGTTATAGTAACAGGAGTATTAGCATCCTTTCTTTATAGTCTTTTGATTTTTTTTGAACGATTCTATATTAAAGAATACTATGCTGATTATCTACCCACCTACTCAATGGCATTCAATTTAACTCAAATTATTGCCGTCCTAATATCTGCCATTAGTTATGTTTCGAGTGTAGAGTTAGGAGAGAAAATAGCTACAATAAATAAAGATAAACTGATAAATAATTTTAAAAATGCTTTTTATCTATTTGTATTATTTTTTATAATATTTATGGTATTTGTTTATTCTATAAATCCTTATTATAAACAATTTGAATATTTAAATACAATAACTTTTATATTATCATACTCAAAGGGTTTTTTTTTCTTAGTAGGCACTATAAGTCACTTAGCAGTATATAATAATTTTAATACAAAAATGTTTTTATTCTTATTAAGAATATCTATTATAAATGTTATTTTAATTTATATTTTAATCTTTTTTAATTCTACTGTATTTGTATTACTTATACTTGATAGTATCTTTATTATAATATATTCTTTGTATATATTAAATATAGTTTTCAATAAAGTTCATTATACAAATTTTGTTAAATAATTAGCAATAATAAATAACTAATATATTATAATTTTAATTATTAGTTGAATTAGTTAAATACAATGAATTCAATTGAATATCTTTTGAAAAAAGATAATACAAAAAAAAAGGTTCTCCAGTATGTGCGAGAACCTGTACTGACAGGCCAGCTTTTCAGAGAATATGGTGATATAATAGCAAAAAAATATCTTAAAATAGAAAAATATGATAGAATTTCAGAGATTGATAAAAATGTTACTTATTACATAGATGTAAAAAAATATACTTTTTACGACTTAACAAGTGCAGATTTTGATATTTTCGAAGAAATAATCGACTTAGATGATGTAATACGTAATGAGCGAATATTTCGGTACGACCTGTCGTATTATGATGCTCTGCAATTAGTATATGGTTGCACAAAATTTTTTTTAGAGTTTTTCAAAAAAAATAATTATGATATTCTGTTAACTCATATAGTGGATGAATATGTAGTAGATATTCTAGTTCGTGTAGCCAGATACTATAATGTTGAAATAATTAGTTATTGTGCTAACTCATTTGATAAAAACTATATAAGCATTACCGAAAGAGGAGAATATGTTAAAGTTCGACAGCCAGATGAAGATGAAATAGATCTTTTTTACTCATCTCTTAACGAAAAATCTTCGAAGCCGTATGTATTATCAAAAAAAACAGTATATAAAAATATTATTAGGAAATACTTTTTATATAAAACCAAATATTTGATTCATTACCAACTATTATACAAAATAATTGGTAGGAAGAGTTATCGGTATATGATGACTATGTCTGACACCTACCCTCGAAATTTAAAAGATATTTTTCTTGCTTCAAAATACATGTATAGATCAATTGATTTAATTCCTGAGAAGTTGGAAACATCAAAAACTGTATATATACCCCTCCACTATCACCCAGAAGCAACTACTGATTATTGGATTTCTGATCCCAAATACCTAACTTATTATCCATCTCTGATAAAAACGATTAAATTCTATTCTGAGCGGGGATTCCAAGTGATCGTAAAGGAGCATACTGCTTCCTATATGCAGCGAGATATCAGTCTTTACAAGGCCATTGCCTCTATACCCCACGTTTATCTAATTAATCCATTTATTACCACTTACGAAGTTTTTGAATATGTTGACTTCGTAGTGGTTTGGACAGGAACTACAGGAGTGGAAGCAATTATGCAAAACAAAAAAGTAATTTTAGCTGCGGGAGAAACTTATTATAGCTTCGGCAAATTAGCACATGTAGGTGAAGAAAACTTATCTTCATCCCTCTCTGATTTTGAAAAAAAATCACTTGCAGAATCAATTCTCTCTTCTTTTTTACCAATTAAGTGATAATTTTTTATATAATAGTTTCGCTATGCTCAAAATAATTGGCAAATATTCATCATTTGTAATGTTGATTAATTCTCTAAATAGTAATGCAATAGCATATTATAGTGGAATTAATGATTTACCGATTTATATTTTTACAATTACTTTGACTTTTCTTATCCTCACTTCTTTAAAATTAGGCATTCGTTTTCCTTTAAATAATAAGCTTTATATTATAATTTTTATAATAATATTTCTTTCACTAATTTTGACACCACTTTGGACAAGTTATAAAAATATAATCATTTGTATTGGTCCACTCGCTTCCTTTTTCACTTTATTGTATTTAGATCGCAAAGACCTTAAATCAATTACTTGGATATTTTTAACTTTGAATTTACCAATTGCAATATATGAATATTTTTCCTTTAGCTATTTGTACGATTTTACTGGAAATATATATGGAAACGAAGTTAAAATTGTAGCATATGAAGATTTGATGAGATCCAAAGGGCTATTTGCATCTTGTTTAGGCCTTGGATACTTTGCAATGTTTTCAAGTTTTATTTTTAATAATGATATAAAAATAATTTCAGTATCATTAATTTTATGTTTGTTAGGTGGCTCTCGCCAACCGTTAGTAATGGTATCTTTTGTATTGTTGGTATATCTAATGACGCATTTTACAAGTAAAAATTTAATATTGACAACTTTAATTGGTTTCATAATTATTGCTTTGTCTATTATGTTTTTACAACAACAATCAATTGAAAGAATTTTGATGACAGCTGATTTTAAAAATGATTCAAGTAATGAATTTAGGATAATTTTTTGGTTATTCGGGATAAACACTTATCTTTTTGAATATAGTTTTCTTCAACAGGCACTAGGCAATATGGGTTATTTTCAAGAAAAAATAGGTTACAATGCTGAAAGTGCTTGGCTAACTCTATTATTAGATACTGGTTTTATCATAACTTTTTTTTACGTAATATTATTTGCATATTTGGCAATAAAGCTATTTATTATTAAACAATACAAAAAAATTGCCTTATTAGGTTTGATATTTATCTCAATGGGTACTGTACCTTTGATCTTTAATTTAAATCAAAACATGTATTTCTGGATTTTCATATTATTTATAATTGATAATAATAATCTACAAAATATCGTCAATAGCAATTTTGAGATTTGCCCTAAAAATTCAGTTAGCAAAACTGACAATGTTAGTTTAATGCTTTCGTAAATAAATGATAATATAAATGATAATATAAATGATAATGAAATTAAATTCAAAAATCTTATTATTTTATTTACAAAGACTTATTAAATCATACAGTACCCGTGAGGTCCTGAGTAAAGCAGAAGCTAGGTTTATAGGAAAAGTAGATATCAAAGGAAAATCAATACTTTTTAACGGAGATGAAAAGGAATATACCAATAAATTCTTAGAGGATGGATATGTTGAATTTTTTCCAAGTATTGATAAAAAAATTATTGATCAAATAATAAATGAAACAACCCATCTTTCACTATTTGATCCCTATGAAAAAAGTTACGGAGAATTTACACTTATTGATCTTAAGCCTAACACCCATGTAGCTAATTTTCATCGCCTTGATTTGGTGAAGAATAAAAAGATTCTTGAAATTGCCAATGATCCAGGTATTTTAAGAATAGTTCAGGAATTTCTTGGTGCAACGCCTACTATCAGTAATGTAAACATGTGGTGGTCTATTGCAGGCAAGAGTAAGGCTGAACATGCCCAACTATTTCACCGGGACGTAGATGATTTGAAATTTTGTAAGCTTTTCGTATACCTTACCGATGTTGGTCCCAACGATGGGCCTCATACTTATGTAAAAGGCTCCTCCTCTACAAACAAACTCACTAAAATTAGACGCTACCAAGACCAAGAGGTGGTCGATGCCTTCGGTAGCGAGAATGTGATCGATTTCTGTAGACCCAAGGGCAGTTTCTTTTTAGTAGATACCTACGGTTTCCATAAAGGTACCTTGCCCGTTGACAATAATAGGCTCCTCCTTCAAATCCAGTACTCGCTAAATCCCATTGGTATAGAGAACTATACGCCCGTGGATATGTTAAAGGAAAATAACTATAACAAATATATAAATAGGCTGATAATCAATTAAATAGCCGGCTTTGGTTTTTGACATTTCTTCCAGAGCAGTTTTATATGCAAGTAGTCTTAATTTCAAAATACTTTGTCCCTGATCGATCTGTCGATGCTGTTTCTGTCAGTCATTTGATTTCGGCCCTCATCGCGCGTGATCCACATATTGAGATTCATATTGTCACCACCAATCACAATTATAAAAACGAGCCAGAAAAAGTAAAGGCAGCCACTTCTCTGGAAACACTGTTCAAAGTTCATAGAGTCAACTCTTTGTATGGAGGCAATAACAAGTATCTTTTGTTAATAGGGGCAGTAACTGATGGACTTAGGCTTGTGTTGAAGGCAAGAAGACTTCAAATTCCCAATGTTATATCGCTCACAAATCCACCTCTCATCACTTTTTGGTGCGCCATGTTACTTCGGCGCAGGAATTGGCTTTACTGGACCTTTGATCTCTACCCGGACGCGTTAAAAGCCAGCCACATTTTGTCGGGGAAAAGCCTTTTTTACAGATTGATTGAATCGTTTGTGTATAACGCTCCCCCTTCGACACTTATTAGCCTAGGTAAGAAACAGTACGCTTACCTGACTGATAAATATGAAAAGGAGGTGCCTTGGATTTGCCTGCCTTGTGGTATTCTACCGGAGAATTCCCAAACAAATAAAGAACCTCCTGACTGGTTTGTTCAAGGCAAGTACTATGTAGGTTACCTGGGCAACATTGGAAAAGCACATTCAAAGGACTTCATTATCGAATTTGTAAAAAATTTTCCTGCCCTTGAAGGCTATACTCTAGTTCTGGCGGTTTATGGGGAGCATCGCCTTGAAATCGAAAATTTTGTCAAAAAATCTAATTTTGATAATGTAGTTCTGGTTGGAAAAGTAGAGAGACAACACTTGCATTTGATCGATATTCACCTGGTTTCACTTTTAGAGGAATGGACTCACATTTCGGTTCCTTCCAAAGCGGTCAGCGCTGTATGTGTCGGCTCCGCCCTCATTTTTTATGGCAGTCGGCATTCAGATACCTGGGATATGTTTAAAGAATGCAGCTTTTTTGTCGATCGAACCACGGATTTAGCCTCGCTTTTGTCTAGCATATTACCCCGGGAGGTGGAAGAAAAAAAAAGTAAAGCTAGAAAGATTGCAATGCATTTGATTCATCAGCAAGAATCTGCTTACGACCAGATACTAGCAAGTTTGAAAATGTGACAATTTTCAAAAAAGGACTTATAATAGGTGTGGTAAAATAAAAATATACTAGATTCAGCACTTGTTATTGATTCAATAGAAAAACCTGATGAAAAGAAACTCCTGCCTTTTTTCAAAAAAGCACAGAGCGGCTAACAAGGGACAGGTGTTTTATCTGCTTTCATTTTTTTTTGTCGCTCTACCCTTATTTCAATCATCTGCACAAACTATCCCGGAATTTGAAACCTCCTCTGAGATAGGCGGCTTCGTATCAAGCAGCGACCGCGTCCCTTTCTGGCTACGGGCCAATCAGGGGGGCCGTGTGCCGTTGGCTGCTTCCGCTGGTACGATCCGGTTGGGATTCCATTACCAATCACCGCGCACTTTTGCCGACACCTCCCACAAAAAAGCGCGTTTAAACTGGGAATTTGGCGCGGAAGGGGTAGCCAACGTAGGAACCAAAAGCAAACTCCTACTGCCCGAATTTTACGCTAAACTTCGGTGGAAGCGGTGGGAACTGATGGCCGGACGGGAGCAGCAGATCCTGGGAATTGTGGATACGACCCTTTCGTCAGGGTCGTACTCCTGGTCGGGCAACGCGCTGCCCATACCGATGGTCAAGCTCAGCCTGGCCGAGTACGTACCACTGGGTTTCCTGGGCAATTTCGTTTCGATCAAGGGTTCCTATGTTCATGGCTGGTTCAATGAGCCTTACATCAAACATGCCTACATTCACCAGAAGACGCTCTACGGGCGCTTTGGTAAACCCGAAGGCAAAGTACATGTACAATTGGGCATGGTGCATCATGTACAATGGGGTGGCGAGGCGGAATATCTTAAAGATGGACAACTATCAGTTGATGGAAAACTGACTACGAATCTGAAAGATTACATTCTGGGGGTTGTACTGGCACAAATCCCTAGTGACAAAACCAATGATCGCTTTACGAATTTCGATGGCGTCAACCGTATCGGTAATCATGTGGGCCATTACGATTTTGCGGTCGATTGGAATATAAAAAATCTGAATTTCCTTGCTTACCGACAGCACCCCTTTGAGGATGCGTCGGGTCTACAATTTCAGAATCTACCCGATGGTTTGTATGGATTAAGTTTGCGACGGAATGTGGCTTCGACGTCGTTTTTTATTTGGAAAGGAATTGCGCTTGAATACCTTTATACGCGAAACCAGACCATCGTGAAGCCGGGGAGTCGTTTCCAGGGAGGGGATGACTACTTCAACCATGCTCAGTATATCGAAGGCTGGTCGTACCAGGAAAAAAGCCTGGGTACCCCTTTCTTTCCAACTCGGCTCGAAGTAAAAGAGAGCTTTCCCACCAACAAATATTTTTTTCCGTCCAACAAAATCGTACTGTACCATGTTGGCATAGAAGGTTTGCTGGCCCAAACAATTCGAGTGCAGGCTAAATTTTCCCAAAGCTACCATTACGGCTCCGTTAGTCTTTCTTTACCCCTCCCACACGTTGCTCAGTTTTCATCCCTCCTGGCCTTCGATGCGCCTTTGCTTCTTTGGGGTAACACACGGTTGAAAGTACAACTAGCTTATGACACCGGTGGTGTATTGGCCGAATCACTGGGTGGGTATGTAGGGATAAAAAGTAATTTACAGAAGAAGTAGATGGCCTGTCTACTTCCATTCTAATGAACCGGTCACTTAATTTTTTTTGCGCTATGAACGATATTCCCTAGATTTACAGAACTTAGCTGTATATATCCTGTTACTTGTCGGTATGAATAAGACTTTTTCCTACCACGTCGCGTCTACCAAATCCTACGCTCACCGTTTGAAAAGCAAAACCGCTACTTCAGACGAGGTGCTAATCATAACTAGTTATGATTACTTTCTGGAAAAAAAAGGATTGGCGCTGCTGATTAATCGATATAAAGAGATCGTGCTGGTACCCCGGAGCGTGGATGATGATTATCTTCTTAATAAGACCATCCGACCCTTACTAGAGCAATATTCCAAAATTCACCTCGTCACTAATCCCCAGTACGACTCACGCTACCATGTGATTTACGAATTGGTAGTACGGAATAATAAGTCAATCCGAATTACTACAGTGTATGACTTCTGTGAAAAAATTCTTAAGAAAGTCTACGTTCCCGATGGCTTGGATGAGGAAAACCCTTTTTTACCCTCCCAGTTGTATTTTAATCAAAAGGTGAGGTTTACCAAAGAGTGCATCGATACCGTTATTTCCTTTCTGCTGCTGTTTTTTAGCTTACCCCTTTGGGCGATTAGTGCCCTCCGGATCCGTCAGGAATCACCTGGGCCGGTTTTTTACCAGCAAGAGAGATTGGGACTACATAAGTCCGTATTTGCATGCATAAAATTCAGATCTATGGTACCCGATGCCGAAGCCAATGGAGCTATGTTTTCCAAAAAGAAAGACAACCGGGTGTTTAAGTACGGTGCGCTGATGCGTCTGACCCGTATCGACGAATTACCTCAATTGCTGAATATATTTCGGGGCGAAATATCCTTAATTGGTCCACGTCCCGAGCGTCCCGTTTTTACCGAAACCTTCGAGGAAGAAATTCCTTACTACAATTTGCGCCATGGAGTTAAACCTGGCATCACGGGCTACGCTCAGGTTATGTATCCCTACGGAGCAGGTGTGTACGACGCCCGGCACAAGCTCATGTATGATCTCTACTATATAAAAAACTGGAGCCTGCGGCTGGAAATGAAAATAATCATTCATACCGCAATTGTCGTGTTTACCCGCAAAGGCCGTTGATCGCCTGGATCGGATTCTCTTAACTCCCTTTGTTTGAATGCGAAATTATCTTGCGGGCTTTTTTATTCTCCTTTCCATATCCTTTACCCAGGCACAAGATTCCACTTTTTCCTATCATGCGGCAGTGCAGGGTGCTGTTACCACCAGTCAAACACCCTTTTGGCTCCACGCCAATCAGTTTAGCAAGGTACCCGTTCAGGGACCCTATGTAGCCGGACAGCTTGGATTTTATCGAAACTATTCCCGCGCAAAATCTCCAAAGAAAATATTCGATTGGTCGGCGGGCGCTGAGTTAGGGGCCTACATAGGTCCAGTACCTGATTTGTTTCTGACCGATGCCTTTGTGGCGGGCAAGCTGGGTGCGTTTGAACTGAGTATTGGCCAAAGGAAAGAGACCTTTGGTTTAATGGACACCACGCTTACCTCGGGGTCACTATCGTTTTCAGGCAACAGTCGGCCCTATCCCCGCATTCAGCTTGCTTTTCCCCAATTTATTTCACTAGGTTTCATAAAGCATTTCGTGGCTTTCAAAGGATCTTATTCGGACGGATTTCTGGGTACAGCCCGGGTACAATATGGTAATGTGAATGAGATTCCCCACGTATACATGCACCATAAAGCTTTGTACATTCGGCTGGGCAAACCAGCGCACCGGCTACATTTATATGGTGGATTCAACCATCAGGCCATGTGGGGCGGCGAGGATAAAATATTTACGGGTGGACTAAAACCTCTTTTGGCCTATAAATATGTGGTGATTGGAAAGAGTTGGGCCGCCAGCCGGGTGGGAAATCACTTCGGTACTATTGACATGGGTGCCGAGTGGACAGGCAAAAAATGGTCGTACTTTGGCTACCGACAGAATATTTATGAAGATGGCTCGTTAGCAGGTCTAACTAATATTGCCGATGGCCTGAACGGATTTCGCATGAAGCGCAATGGTGCAGTTAGCCGATCTGACCTCCAAATTAAAATTCTTACCATCGAGATTCTGAATACCAAAAGTCAGGGAGGCAGTGTATTTGACTATGACAACCATATTTTTGGCCGGGACAATTACTACAATCACTATGTTTATACTCAGGGGTGGTCCTACCGAGGTCGTATTATGGGGACTCCCTTAGTTCCCACTCAAGACATCCAAAAATTGGATCTTTTAAAAGATACAACGGCTCTCACGATGAATAATCGGCTGTTGGCCTTTCATGCGGGCGTGCTAGGGCAGGTTCAGAATATTAACATTCAGGCAAAAGGTACATTTAGTCGTAACTTAGGCACGTACAACTACCCACTCGAGCCAGCTCGAAATCAATTTTCTTTCATATTACAGGCTGAGAAGCCAGTAAGCTTTGCCAATGGCAGTTTCTTAAGCCTTCGGTTAGCCACCGATCTAGGAACCTTATATCCCACTAATTTTGGGGTAGAGGTAGGGTGGCAAAAGCGGGGTTTCTTATAAGACTTTTCCCACTAGGTTTCCAGCACTATTGAACAATTTGTGGATTTTTTTACTTTTGTTTCCACCGAATTCCCCTCCTTAATAATCCGTTTTCACCATCTGTTGGCTTTTCATGCGATTCTACCGAAGTACTTTGCTCTTTTTGTTGGGGACAATTCCCTTGCTGGGATATTCTCAAACGGACAGTACCTCGCTGGGTTTTATCCCAAATTATATCGAGTTAGGAGGGCTGGCCAACACGGATGATCATACCCCCTTCTGGCTACAGACGAATCAGTTCGGTACCGTGCCGCGTTCGGGATCAGCCCTGCTCGTGCGGGGAGGGTTCCAACATTCATGGCTGCTGAGTAAGCCTGACACTGTGAAGCAATGGCGTAAACAACTGGTGGGTACCTCCACCCCGGAACGGGCCTGGCGCCTAGAGACAGGCGTTGAGATAGCAGCCAATGTGGGGAATTCGGCGCAGGATGTGCTGCTGCCCCAGGCTTATGGGGCCATTCGCTATGGAAACTGGGAATTACGGGTGGGCCGAAGGAAGCAATGGGTAGGTCTGGCCGATTCGACCCTGGGTACAGGTTCCTATGCCTGGTCGGGCAATGCGCTCCCCATCCCAAAAATACAGTTGGGCCTCACCCGGTTTACGGCCGTACCCTTTACTAAAGGCTGGTTCTCTGTCCTGGGATTTTATTCCGATGGCTGGTTTGAAAAAGGTCGTGCAGTCACCAGTGAGCTTAAATTCCACCAGAAGCAGTTTTATGGGCGGATCGGAAAAGCGAATAGCAAACTAAAACTGTACGGTGGATTCAACCATCAGGTACAGTGGGGTGGAAAGTCGCCTTACGAAACGGTAAATGGTCAAATGCCCAATGGATTCAAAAACTACATGGTCATGATTTTCGGGGGCGGCAAGGTAGATACCGTCAACGCCACACACTTCGATAATGCCAATCGGGTGGGGAATCATCTGGGTAGCATCGACTTCGCCTTCGAGATAAATGGTCTCCATTCCAATTGGTTCTTTTACAGGCAAAATATTTATGAAGATGGCTCACTGTACCGTCTTACCAACATTGCCGATGGCCTGAATGGAGTCCGCATTCGGCGGAAGCAAGCCAATAAAAATCGCTTTTCAATTTCTGAAATTGTCTTGGAAGGACTATATACAAAAAGTCAGGGCGGAGATACCTTTATCTTTGATCAGAGGATATTTGGTAAGGATAATTACTTCAACAACGCCCAGGTACGCGACGGGTGGTCGTATTTTGGCCGTACTATAGGTACCCCTTTTATTACACCGACTTTCGAAACCATCTGGAAATTTCCGAACTTCGGGGACTCCTTCACCAGCAATAACCGCGTATGGGTACTACATACGGGATTGCGGGGTACCTTTTCAAGAAACGTCGAGTGGAGTACCAAACTTTCATATTCAAGCAACAATGGCGTTTATGACCTGCCTTTCCCCAATACAGCGTATCAGTTTTCGGGCCTGCTGCGGGTTCAGGTACGTACTGGATGGCTGGGCGGAAATACCTTGCTGACGGGATCGGTAGCAGCCGATTCCGGCGATTTATACCCCAATTCGTACGGGCTCATGCTAAGCCTGCGCAAAGAGGGCTTATTCCGCTAAAGTACCGCCAGGCATCAAGCGTCCAGGTTTACCTTCTGGTGAATTGCTTCGGCCAATTGCGCCAAATCTTCCGAAGGAACATGCATTTTCGTACCAAAATCCATATCCGCCATGGTATTCAGCGGAATCAGATGTACGTGCGTATGAGGTACCTCCAGACCAAATACACTGACTCCGATGCGCTTGCAGGGTACCACGGCTTCGATGGCCGGAGCTACTTTCTTGGCAAACAGTAGAAGCCCGATGTACAATTCATCGCTCAAATCGAAGATATAATCGATCTCCTGCTTGGGAATGACTAGCGTGTGTCCTTTTGCTACGGGATTGACGTCAAGAAAGGCTAGAAAATCCACCGATTCGGCTACCTTATGGCAGGGAATTTCCCCGGAAACGATTTTTGAGAAGATTGAAGCCATGGATTCAGATATCTGAGATGAATAATGGGGGTACTGCGCCCGCAAATACGGTTCATGGCAAGATGTGATATTTCTTCCGGATGGGCAAGCCTTTTCCATCAAGAGATCGCTTGAATCGCTGTTTTCCTAATCAGGTGTATCCTGAATCTTCTACTGGCATTGCGTCACTGTACCTGGGTGAACAAAAAATATCAATCCAATTTCCGGGTAAATCCAGGTAGGGCGCACCTTTGCTTGAAGCAAGGAGCAATAGCCCCGGGCAAGGTTCGTTTCTTTTCAAAATTTATCAACCTGCATCAGAAAAATAGTATGAAATCGGTAAAAATGTATTGTGGCGCGATTCTGGCGCTCTGCCTTATGGGCGGTCTCTTGGCTACTACCCCGGGCAAAAAAGGAAAATGGGAAACCCTGTTTAATGGCAAGAACTTCGACGGTTGGAAAAAATGGAAAGGAGGTGAGATCACCGGCTGGAAAATCGAAGATGGGGCGATGGTACTGGCCGAGCCCAAGGCCGGCGATCTCTTGACCGAAAAAGAATACGGCGATTTTGAGCTGGAGCTGGAATGGAAGATCAGTGAAGCTGGCAACAGCGGCATCATTTACCACGTAAAAGAAGGAGCCGACTACTGCTGTCCCTACGTAACCGGACCAGAAATACAGGTACTGGACGATGCCAAGCACCCTGATTCGTTTGCGGGTAAGGTAGGCAACCATAAAGCGGGTTCACTGTACGACCTGCTCCCGCCCAATGATTTTAATGTGGTGAAGCCCGCCGGGGAATGGAACAAGGCCCGCATTGTGATTCAAAACGGCAAAGGGGAAAGCTGGCTCAATGGCAAGAAAGTCGTGGATTTCCCGACCAAAGGCCCGGAATGGGATAAAATGGTAGCCAATAGCAAGTTTAAGCAATGGAAAGACTTCGGCACCTTTGACAAAGGCTCTATTGCGTTGCAGGATCATGGTAACAAAGTCTGGTATCGCAATATCCGGATTCGAGAATTGTAAGAATATGGATAAACAAGTAAACCCCTAAATAAAATGAAATCATCACGTAGGGATATGGTAAAGAAAATGGCCGGATTGGCCGTGGGGCTGCCCATGGCTGACTCGCTGCAGCAACGGCTGGATGCCTCTGATCAGGCAACGGGTCTCAAAGGACGCGTCAATCACTCGGTATGCCGATGGTGCTATAGCAAAATCGAATTTGAAGATCTGTGTAAGGCCGCCAAGGACATCGGATTGAGCTCCATCGAACTTACGGGACCCGAAGAATGGCCGATCCTGAAAAAATACGGACTTACCTCGGCCATGCCCTGGGGAGCGGGCAAGGGCATCGTGGATGGCTTCAACGATCTTAAACTGCACGACGAACTCGTGGCCAGTTATGAAGCTATTTTCCCAAAACTGGCGGCCGCCGGACTTGATAAGGTGATCTGTTTTTCGGGCAACCGTCGGGGCATGAGCGACGAACAGGGTCTTGAAAACTGCGCCATTGGCCTGAAGCGCCTGATGAGCTCCGCCGAAAAACATAAGATTACGATGAGTATGGAACTGCTGAACAGCAAGGTCAACCATCCCGATTATATGTGCGATCACACCAACTGGGGCGTAGAGTTATGTAAGCGTATCGGCAGCGAAAATTTCAAACTGCTCTACGACATCTACCACATGCAGATTATGGAAGGCGACGTAATCCGTACGATTCAGGACAATCATCAATACATAAACCACTACCATACGGGTGGCGTACCGGGTCGCAACGAAATTGATGATTCTCAAGAGCTATACTACCCCGCCATCATGAAGGCCATTCTGGCTACGGGTTATAAGGGGTACCTGGGACAGGAATTTATTCCCAAGCGCGACCCGCTGGTTTCGTTGAAAGAGGGCGTCATTATTTGTGACGTTTAGGCTTTTAACTATTGGCCGCTAGCTAATGGCTTTAAGATTTATAGATCCCGCGGGGAGGCAATGTTTTGCTTCAGCGCGGGATTTTTTATTTCGTAGGTAGGCTGGTTTCTATACGGGATCGGCTCAATGGGTACCCCCCTATTCAGTTTGTGTTGCCAGAACTCGCGGCTATATACGCGCCGGAAAGGCCAGTGTTTAGCCCGCAGGATGATAGGTAGATACGCATGAGGCTCTTTGGCTGACGAACTGCCGAAATACAAATCATCGTCGGTCAGCAGCAGGCCTTCGTAAGTTTCGTCAGGTCGGAGAGTCAGATCTGCAAAGGGCAACTCTTTTCTGTAAGCCGGGTTTTGAATGGCAAGGCGGTCTTTCAGCATCCATTCGCTCCGGTAGGTCTGGTTGGGCGCAGGCTGAGGACGGTAACGGCCTTCCGACACGTCCAGGGCATATTGTAGATAAGCTTTTAACAATCTAGGACCTTCATTCGCGGCCTGATCGGTATGCAGTTGGTCGGGCCATAGGCTCGTGACCACATACACCCGCTGCCGGGCCCGCGTCACGGCTACATTGAGGCGGTTTTCGCCGCCTTGCGTGTTGAGGGTACCGAACTGCATGGCTAGGCGTCCGCGGATATCGGGTGCATAGCCGATGGAAAAGATGATAACATCACGCTCGTCGCCCTGCACGTTTTCGATGTTTTTCACAAAAAGCCCCGGAGCCGTTGCATTTTCCTGCTCCAGTAATTCCTGAATCCACTGCTGCTGGTGAAAGTTAAACGTAACAATCCCTACGCTCAGGGTACTTTCCGCCAGCTCCCGAACGAGCTGTAGCACCCGTTCGGCCTCGATGGGATTGGTATTGTTTTCCCAAACGCCATCCACGTGCAGATAGTGGATACCCGGCTCGGCGTCGTTGACCTGCCTGAAATCCGGCAGCAGACGGAGGGTATTTTTGTAAAAATGCTGGTTGGAAAAATCGATCAAATCCAGGGAGCTGCTGCGGTAGTGACCGGTTAGCTGCCGTTGGGTAAGCGACTGGGCTGCCAAATCGAGCAAAGACTCAATCTCCAGTGCCACGGGGGTACCTTCTTCTTCATCGGAATTTTCCTCAAACCGAACCCGGTACAAATCATTTGGGGGTAGTTGCTTGCTATCGCCCGTAACCACAATTTGTTTACCTCGGTAGGCGGCGGGTAGCCCGTATTCGGCGTAGCACTGCGAGGCTTCGTCGAAAATAACCAAATCGAACAGTCCGGCCTGCATGGGAAAAAGTGTGGATACGGCTTCGGGCGAAGCCATCCAGCACGGAACAAGCTGAAAGACTTCCTCCGCGTATTGGTCCAGTATGCGCCGGATGGGCCAGATATTTCGCTTCTTGGTGACCTGATGGTAGAGTTCGCGGTAGGTAGTTCGATTGCCCAGGCGGTTCTTTTCCACATTTTCATAGGTAAACTCACGTAGCTTCATCACCGTGATATCGCGACTCAGGTTTTGCCTGTGCAGAATAGAATTCTGTAATTGTTGCTCCCACTCCTGCATTTTCAACGACGAAACAGCTCGCAAGATCGGGAATCGGTTTTCAAGATGTTCGATCCAGGCCAGGCGCAGGCTGTTGTCAAATACAGAGATGGCGTCTGTTTTCAGCTCAAAGGCCGCAGGCTCATTCAGTACCAGCGTCGTGACGGCCGATTCGGTCGGCGTGAAGGCCGCTGCGATCGTATCCATCTCCACCAGTGAATCAAAGTCATTGCCTAATTCCTGCCGGAGTTGCTGAGAAAAGATCTCCGGTTGGGTCAGTAGGTGCTCCCATTGTTTTTCCAACAGAAAGGATAGCATTTCCGCTTCCTTTTTCTCCCACGTCCTGAGCCAATCCAGTATTTCATGCAGTACCCGCGTAAAGTCCTGCGCGGAGGACGCCCGTAGGGCACATGCGGCCAACACAGGGTACCAGAGTTTTTTATCGATCCGTAGCCTGGCGTCAGCGGCCCGCTCGGCGCGTTGGAAATACGCCAGATGGCGTTCATCGAAAGCTTGCGAGGAATCCAAATCAGCGGGGTTGACCGACAGTAGGGAATTTTCCAGCCATTGTTCCAGTTCCAGGCGGTTGTTCAGCCGGGCTTCCAATTTCTGCAAATCGTCGCGTTGGGTGCTAAGCCCGTTGGCTTTTGCCACGCGGGAAACGACTGCCTTTTCTTTCCCAAACCATTCCCACCACTGCCCTTGCAGCGGGGTACCTTTGGCTTCGATCGCCCTGGCCAGTTGCGTCCGGAACGAGTTGAGTTCAGCGCCCGCCAGGGTACCCTCCACCCCTATTTCGTCAGTTCGCCAGCCTTCCAGCGCATCCATGATCTGTCTGAGCAAAGCCAGTCGCTCGGCAGGCGGCAAATTAGCCTGAAGGTACCTTTGGAAAAGTTGGAAGGCAGGTGTGTCACCAACCAGCGAAAGTACCTGCTCAATCCGCTCACGGATCTCGGCCTTCGCCCGTAGAAAATCATTTGAAAAGGCACTTTGGGTGCTTTTTTCAAATTCCTCACGTTGCTTGTGGAAAAAGTCCGGCCACAGGGTCAGTAAATCTTGCATGCGCCGCAAATCGCCTAGATTGTACGACGCAAAACTCTTCCGCTCGTACCAACTGTGTTGAGGACCAATCCGCTGGCGGTAGGTAGCATAGCTCGCCAATCGCCGGCGGTAGCTGTCCGATTCGTGAAGAGGAAAGCTACGGTAGTAGGGGCGTAAGTCTACGCGTGGGCCTTCAGGGTCGGAAGAAAGGTACAGTTCCTTGATAGAAAGCCCACTTTTGGTTTCATCAAAAAGAGCTTTTCTGAATTCTTCCAACTCGGTCACGACCTGGTCGACCAGGCGGCTTTCTTTCGTGAATTCGCGTTCCAGAAAAACCGCGTCCAGACTGTAATTGAGGCTTCTGTACTCATCGACTTTTTCAATTTGGGTAGCCAGTTGCCGGTAGAGCTCGGCCCGGTCGTTGCGAAAATCGTGAATCAGGGCGGCGAAAGGAGCCAGACCCAACGCTTGCAGGCGCTGGTACACGACATCGAGAGCGGCCCGTTTCTGGCATACCAGCAATACGCGCTTGCCCTGCGCGGCAAAGTCCGCCATCAGGTTGACAATCAACTGCGACTTGCCCGTGCCGGGTGGCCCCTGCACCACCACCGATTCGCCCTGCTTCACGAGCCGAACCACGCTTTCCTGCGACGAATCGACAGGAAGCGGGGTCAGGATTTGCTCCTCACGGAGGGCACCTTTTGGTAAGCCGGGTACCTCAATCCTACCATCTTCATCGATTGCTTCGTCGACGTCTTCGGTATTGAAGAGGGGTAGCCTTAGCTCATTTTGTGCCGCTTCCTGTAAGAGCAGGTTATAATCGGGTACCAGGTACGAACCCGCCTGCGGGAAAATGCCCAGCACGAGTTCAGGGTACAGTTTGAGTTCTCCATTCTTTTCAAGCGTTTGCAGGTCGCTGCTCTTGAGCATTTCGAACGGTTGCAGGCTGTCTTCAAAAAGTCTCTGGTTGAAATTCAGCCGGAAGGGCGTTTCCTTCAGCCATTCGTAAAGGCTGGTCCGGAAAGCGAGTGCATCTTTAGGAAAATCCTCAAAGCTTTTTTCCAGTACCTCATCGGGAATTTTGGCTTCGTTGAAATGCGCGTACGCCAGGGCAAAGCTTCGATTTAACGAAACGGTATCGTCGTCACGACTGAACAGGCACCACTGCTCGCGGTCCAGACGCATCGTTACGGGGAAGAAAAGCAGGGGAGCATGGACGACCGACCCATCCGCAAACTTCCCACGCACAAAGGGGTACCCTACGTACAAATCGCGCGAGCCCCGCTCCTCTTCGATGAAGCGCTCGGTGCGGGCAATCCTGCGCAGTTTTTTACTGATGACATTCACGCGCTCGAAGCGCGGATCCTGGACATCACAAAGCGGGATGCGACTTTTGCCTTGGATCAGTTGAGTGACAAGTTCGAAAGATGATTTGCTTAGCAGGAAATCCGTATCGTGCAGATCGAGAAACTGTTCCGCGGGCAGGCGGCTCAGCAGCAGGGACTTGTTGCGGCTACTGAGGTTGGTGAGGCGTTTGAGGTAGGTTTTGAGGAAGGGAAGCATGGTGTTTTTTTGACGTTCGACGTTTGACTCTCGACTAGCAGAATAGCGGGCTAAAAATAGCCCACGTCCTTACCCTCTCTGTTTGATCAGAATCGAGAGTCAAACGTCGAACGTCATTCCAGTATTTCAAACGATCTTCAACAGGGCCGTTTCGGCGGTAAGTCCCGGTCCGAACGCACTGGCAAAAATATAGTCTCCGGCAGACTGATGGTTCAATTCCCATAGTTTTTTCAACACGAACAGAATGGTGGCCGACGACATGTTGCCGTAGTCACGCAGGGTGGCATAGGCGGCCGCGTTATCTTCGTGGGTAAGCCCCAGCACCTCTTCTACAACTTCCAGGATGCGCCTTCCGCCCGGATGGATGGCGTACAGATTCACATCGTCGGGCCGGATACCTGCCGCACGCGTCAGACGTTCCAGTACGGACGACAATCCGGTTCGTAGAATTTCGGGTACCCTGGAGGTCAATTTCATTTCAAAACCGAAATCACTGATATGCCACGCCATGTCGTCCTTGCCATCTGGCAGCACTTCACAGGCAAAATCCACGATTTCCAGAGCATATTCTTTCTGGCTAGCTTCCAGGGAGTCGTCTTTCCGGGATTTTCCCTCCATCAATACCGCCGCTGCTCCATCGGCAAATAGCGCGTTGGCCAGCCAGTGGTCTTCCTCGTTTTTTTTCTGAAAATGTAGGGTACACAATTCCACACAGACTACCAGTACTTTGGCCTCAGGATCGGCTTTCACCAACGCCGAAGCAGCTTTCAACCCATTGAACGCCCCGTAGCATCCCATGAAGTTGACCGCCAGCCGGTGAACGGAACTTCGCAAGCCCAGGCGTCCAATCAATTCGATATCGGGCCCTGGAGCGTACATACCCGTACAACTCACGGTAATCAGGTGGGTAATTTCTTCAGGTTTAATATTTTGAGTGGCCAGGCAATCGCGCAACGCTGCTTCTGCCAATCCTACGGCGTATTGCCGGTAGGCGATCATACGCTGCTGTACCGTGGGAAAAGGCTCCAGTTCGGGCGTGTTTGGATAAAAGGTGTAGGTACCCCGCTCTTCGCCATAATCGGGGAGTACCGAATGCCGAAAGTCGATGCGCGTACTGCGATACAAGGCCCGCAGGCGGCGTTCGTCCTGCCCGGACAGCTTCATAGCCCGAACCATGAAATCGGCAATGCGGCTTTGGTCGAACCGATGGGCGGGAACGGCTGTCCCCATTGCAGTAATATAGGCGCCAGCGCCCGCTCGTATTGACACGCGATTCTTTTTTGAACGAAAAGTAGGTAATTTCACCGGGGGATCGTGTAAGGTAAACGACTTTACGGGAAACATGTTCTGATTAGCTGCTTAATTTCCCGTCCCTGAGGAATCCTAATGAATCAAACTCCCGGCTCATCCATTCAAATTTCTGTGCCAGTATTTATGAGGAATGTACTCTTGCACCTGCGCATCCCGTTTTCGCTCTTCCTGTTACCGGTTTTTTTGTTTGCCCTAAGTCAGACTTCATTCGCGTCGGCCAGTCAGGCCTGGTGGGCGTTTGTGCTTATTCACCTGTTTTTGTACCCGGCCAGCAATGCCTACAACAGTTATTACGATAAGGACGAAGGCAGCATCGGACTGCTTGAAACCCCGCCTCCCGTCAGCGTCGGATTACTCGTCACGGCCTGGGCACTGGATCTGGCCGCCATTGTGCTGGCTATTCTGCTAGATCTGGGTACCCCCTTTGTACTTTATCTTGTACTTTATGGCCTCATTTCCAAAGCCTACAGCCATCCGGCCATCCGGCTCAAAAAGTACCCTCTGCTGAGTTGGCTCATCGTCGGGTTGTTTCAGGGAGCGCTTACCTACCTGGCTACCGTTCAGGTACTCAGCCACATGGAGGTACCTTCTCTTTTTTCGGTACGACACTTGCTACCGGCGCTCATCTGTACCTCCAACCTGTGGGCAGTGTATCCGCTAACCCAAGTCTATCAGCACGACGAAGACGCCCGGCGCGGCGACCTCACGTACAGTCGCCTGGTCGGGATCGAGGGCACCTTCCTGAGCGCGGCAGTCTTTTTCACGCTTTCCTTTGTGGGCTTCCTGTACTATTTTCTGCATTTCGGCTCCGTAAATAGTCTGATCGTGCTGACGGTTTGCATGGGTCCAGTGTTGGGGTACTTCGGGTACTGGTGGTGGCGGGTGCGCCAGAATCCCACCGAAGCCAACTTCCGTCACACTATGCGGATGAATGTGCTGGCGAGCCTAGGGCTCAATCTTTTTTTCGGGATTCTGTGCCTGTACCCACTCTGATTACCAATTCATTATTTTTGTGTGAACGAATTTAGGCAAAAAATTTCCGGTCAGAACTTGCGTCCAATGCCGGAAGCCTCTACATTTGCATCACCTTTTCAGAAAAAGGGCACGCAGAAGTAGCTCAGCTGGTAGAGCGCAACCTTGCCAAGGTTGAGGTCGCGAGTTCGAACCTCGTCTTCTGCTCCAACAAGCAAGCACCTTCACTGGTGCTTTTCTTGTTCATAGACGGCCGGACAGCCCCCGCGTTGTCCGCCTTCGGGCCGGGGTGGTGGAATTGGTAGACACGCAGGACTTAAAATCCTGTGAGCCGCAAAGCTCGTACGGGTTCGACCCCCGTCCCCGGTACTGATTGTCAACGGGTTGCCCTATATAGGGCAACCCGTTTTTTTGTATTAGCATGCTGCTTTCAGTTGCTTTTCACCCCATAAACCCTATATTTGATGTTTTTCTTTTCAGGCTAGCCGGAAAATTCATCTGGAAAAGCCTCTCCTGAATCTTTAAGCAATTCCCCTCAGCTACCCGCCGCCGCATGAAGGTATCTACCACCGAACCCTACCAAATCATCTACTCTCTGCTGCAGCATGAGTACCTGGGCTATCTATTCGAATCGTTCGTGGTGCAGCTGGACAGCCGGGGCGACCTCACTTTTCTTAATCAGAATATTTCGGCCAAGAACGTCCGTGAATTTGCTGCCGGGCTGGACGAAACCGATTTCGAACTGGTCAGGCTGATCGATGATATGCAGCAGGATGTCATTTTACGAAAATACAATCCCCGTAAACTCAGTCCGGTTGATTTTTTCCTCAAAATCTACGATCCCCAAAAGGGCGATAAAGGGATTCAGGAAACCATTGCGGGGTACCTGGAAGGATTCAGGGCAAAGATTCTGGAAAAATTGGTCGGAAAGCAGCTGTTCATTATGGGCAACGACGGTGACCCGATCTGGAAGCGGCTGGAATGGATGCCGGAAAAAACCAGGGTGCGTTTTTACGTCATGCGCAATGAGGAGAACACCCACTATTTCCCCACCATGCTCTACGCGGGGCAAAAGCTTAACTTTCAGTATGCCGATGGCATGGTGATTTGTGACGAACCGGCCTGGCTCGTGGTCAACGGTGGTCTCTATCATTTTGAAGGGGAAGTAGACGGTAAGAAAATTCGTCCTTTCCTCAACAAAAAGTTCATTGCCATTCCGCGCGCGATGGAGGATCAGTACTACCGTAAGTTTGTGGTTCCGTTGATTGCCTCCTACGATGTAGCGTCGAAAGGTCTGGAAATCCGGCAGGAAAAATTGCCCGCCCGGCCTGTTCTTACCCTTTCGGAAATGTATTCCCACAAGAAACAGGTACCTGCGCTTTTTGGAGAGCCGGAAGGCGAGGCAGAAGAAGATCTTTCCGGGGATAGCGAGGTGGCATTCGACCTATCGTTTTGCTATGGTCAATTTTCTTTTCAATTCGACAGTTTTGCCCATGCGTCTAACGTGAGCCTGGAAAAAAGTGGCGACGACTACATTTTCCATAAAGTCAGGCGCGACCTACCCCTCGAACGGCAACGCATCAATCAATTGAAAGACTGGGGGTTGAATGTGCGGCAGGGACGTTGTCTCCTCACCAAAGCACAAGCTTTCGACTGGTTGAACGCGCATTTATTAAAACTCGGTGAGCAGGGTTTTGAAGTGCGGCAGAGCGCCGATAACACACGAAGGTACTTTCTGGGGTACTCCTCGCTGGATGTGTCCATCATCGAGGGCCGCGACTGGTTCGACATCCACGCCAAGGTACGGTTTGGCGAGTTCGAGATTCCCTTCCTTAAGCTGCGTCGCTATATCCTGCAACGTAAAAAGGAGTTTGCGCTACCCAATGGCGAGATTGCCGTCATTCCCGAATGGTGGTTCACGAAATACTCCGAACTCTTTACCTATATTGAAAGCCACAGCACCGACGACACACTGCGGCTAAAAAAGCATCACCTCATTCTGGTGCAGGAACTTCAGCGTGACAGCCTGGCGACCACCGTCCTGAGCCGACGGCTCGAGAATCTCCGTGATTTCCAGCAAATCGAAACCTACCCCCCACCCCACGGATTCCGGGGCGAACTGCGCCGTTATCAGCAGGCAGGCTACGACTGGCTGCGCTTCCTGAATCAGTACCGCTTCGGCGGCTGCCTAGCCGACGACATGGGCCTGGGCAAAACGATTCAGACGCTGGCGCTGCTACAATCGGAGAAGGAAAACGGGGCCACTGCGCCTTCGTTGCTCGTGATGCCCACCTCGCTGCTGTACAACTGGGCGCTCGAGGCACAACGCTTTACGCCCGATCTGAAAGTGTTCCAGTATACGGGTACCTACCGGGAGAAAAATACGGAGCAGTTTGCCGACTACGACCTGATCCTGACTTCCTATGGCATCGCGCGGCTGGACGTGGGTTTACTGAAGACTTTTCGCTTCCATTACATCATTCTGGATGAATCACAGGCCATCAAAAATCCTACGTCCGGCATCACAAAGGCCGTGATGAAACTCCACTCAGCGCACCGTCTGATCCTGACAGGTACCCCGCTGGAAAACAGTACCCTGGATTTGTGGTCTCAGATGACGTTCGTGAATCCCGGACTGCTGGGAAACCAATCGTTTTTTCGGAAAGAGTACCAGCTACCCATCGAGAAAAAAAATGATGAGGAAAAAACCCAGCGGCTCTACCATCATATCAAGCCCTTTATCCTGCGCCGCCACAAGTCGCAGGTAGCCACCGACCTACCCGAGAAAGTGGAGAGCGTGCAGTACTGCGATATGAGCGAGGATCAGGAAGCCAAGTACGAGGAAGCGAAGTCGTACTACCGTAATCTGATTCTGGAACAAATCGAAACCGAGGGATTGTCGAAGTCGCAGATGGTGGTATTGCAGGGACTCTCCAAACTCCGGCAGTTGGCCAATCACCCGCGCATGGTGGATGAAGGCTATGAAAGCGATTCGGGGAAATTCAAGGACATTATCCACAAGCTTGAAACGGCCATTGGTGAAAACCACAAAATTTTGGTTTTCAGCCAATTCGTCAAGCACCTCACGCTGCTCAGGGGGTACCTTGACCAGAAGAAAATCCGCTACGCCTACCTCGACGGCTCCACCAAAGACCGGCGGTACGAAGTAGAAACCTTCCAGAACGACCCTACCCTTAAGCTGTTCCTGATCTCGCTCAAAGCGGGCGGGGTAGGTCTGAACCTCACGGCCGCCGACTACGTGTTCCTGCTGGACCCGTGGTGGAACCCCGCCATCGAAGCACAGGCCGTCGACCGCGCCCACCGCATCGGGCAGGAGCAGACGGTGTTCACCTACAAATTCATCACGAAAAATACCGTAGAAGAAAAAATCCTGGCTCTACAACACTCCAAGCGCCAACTGGCCAACGACCTAATTTCCAGCGAAGAAGGCTTCTTAAAATCGCTCTCGCGGGAGGATGTACTGGGGTTGTTGGATTAAGAGGGTACCTTGATTGAAAGCATATTTTTAAATCTCATAGTCAATAGGGTTTCTAAATTTGGAAACTCTTAATATCTTTATGGCATCTGCGAGATTTAACATTTAGACAGTCCAATGGAAAATAAATACATTAAAACGTATTCGCTGGCCGAAATGAAAGACAAATATATCGGCAAAGCTGGGACGAGTGAGCGTGACGAATACGAATATGAACTTCGTATGGACCTTCTAGGAAAAATGATCAAGTCGGCTAGGCAGGAACGAAATCTGACGCAGGAAGAACTGGGGAAACTGGTCGGAGTTCAAAAAGCACAAATTTCGAAACTTGAAAGTAGTGCCAATAGCGCAACCATTGATACCATTTTAAAGGTTTTCAAAGCCCTGAAAGCAGAAATAAATTTTAATGTAAAGCTGGAAGATAATTTTGTAAAGGTAGCCTAATGGGTCTAATCTGGAAATAAGGTTTAGAGAATCATTCTTGCGGGAGGATGTGCTGGGGCTATTGGATTGAGGGGGTACCTATTTGTTTATGCAGGTAATTGTATAAGACCCAACTGTGAGGTAGTGGTGAGTTTGTAGCTATACGAAAAGTTCAATGCTATATAGGCAAGAGAGAAATAAATACAAATAGCACTGCAACAATAGCGTATATACGAGAGCTATGCGTCATACTTTGGCAGCACCCAATTCAAAAATGGATAGCGAAATATAAAAAATATGGCTCCAGTTTCAGTAAAAGAAAACCTTAAACGAGAAATCGGAGTATGGTCGCTCACATTGGCAATTATCAACCAAACAATAGGTACTGGCATTTTTGTAATTCCTGCACTTATTGCTGTAAACCTTGGAGCAGCAGCAGTGATTACTTATTTCGTTTGCGGGATACTAATTTTCTTAATTGCCTTGTGCTTTGCTGAATTAGGTAGCAAAACAACTGCAAGTGGAGGAGTTTATGAATACATCGAAACTGCATTTGGTCCTTATACAGGATTTTTAGCCAATAATATCTATTGGTTCGGGGCAAGTGTAATTTCAGATGCGGCAATAGCTAATGCACTAGCTGATACATTAAAATATTTTTTCCCTTCACTCAGCAATGAACTATTCAGAATAGGCTTCTTTTTTATAATTTTTGGCGGAATTGCACTCCTTAATATTCGAAGTGTAAAAAATGGAATTCGTTTCATTGAATTTACAGCATTTGGAAAACTTATTCCGTTGCTGGTTCTGGTAATTGTGGGAGCAAGTTTTATCGTAAGCGAAAATTTATACTGGACTATCAATCCAACTACTAGCAACATAGGTTCTGCATCTCTTCTTTTGTTTTTCGCCTTTATGGGATTTGAAACACCGCTTAGCAACGGTGGCGAGATGAAGAATCCAAAGAAAACTGTACCGTTAGGGATATTTTTAGGAATAGCCAGTGTGTTAATCATCTACTTGGCTATTCAATTGGTTACACAGGGTGTACTTGGAGGAACAATTGAAGCACATCAGGATGCACCATTAGCCGCAGTAGCAGGCATTGTCTTTGGTAAAAGTGGAATAGTATTGATAACTGCTACTACATCTATATCCATGCTTGGTGCCCTCGGTGGTGAAATTTTATCTGTGCCTCGTATACTCTTTGCAGGTGCAAGAGATGGCTTGATGCCAAAAGTACTATCCAAAATACATCCACGATTTTCAACTCCGTATATCGCCGTTTTGTTCTACGCTTCATTAGGACTTTTGTTTGCAATTTTTGGCGCCTTCAAGCAGCTTGCTATCATTGCAAGTGCGTCTTCGCTCATTATTTATCTTGGAGTTATACTTGCAACTTTAAAACTTAGAAAAACTGACTCCTTAATATCTGCAAAAACTTTTATAGTTCCTGGTGGTATTATTATTCCAATGCTTGCTATATGTGTTATTGTATGGCTTCTATCGAATTTATCAAAACAAGAACTAATTGGAGTTATTGTCTTCATTATTGTTTTTTCTCTCATTTATTCAATCACAAAGATTTCAAAGAAAAAAAATGATTTATACCGGCATCATAGTTGACAAAATAACACGAACGCACAATATGGGGTTTTGTGCAAGTGTGGCTCAACGGAATAACAATGTTCCACAGTAACTTTTTTGTACTTCAGTTCGGGTCTATCGAATAAAGCCCAGCATTAGCTCATAATATTTAACTTTATCAAAAAGCTTGGCAGTGATTTCAGGCGGTCATTGTTAACTTCACACCTACACAAAGCCCTGTTCGTTACCCACACCACATCTGAAAACCAAGATCCAACCTCACGATCCTTCCCCCACCCCCGCAAACAACTCCCCAAGATCCAGCTTCAAATCGGGAAAAACGACCGAAGGTACCGTTTCGTCGCTCACAAAAATGAGGGGACGTCCGTAGGTACCTCCTTCTTCGAGGTTGTAGCGGGTCAGGGTTTCACGGGCGGGGTCCACGATCCAATATTCCTGCACCCCGGACTCGCCATACAGTTCCCTTTTGATTTTCATTTCACGCGCCGCATTGCCGGGTGAGAGGATTTCCACCACCAAATCAGGCGCGCCCAGGCAGCCGCGCTCATCGAGTTTTTCAAGGTCACAGATAATACACAAATCCGGCTGCACAACGGTGTAAATATCCCGGTCGGCTTTGAGCGACTTGGTACGGTTGTAGAGCCGCACGTCGAAGGGCGCGGCGTAAGCTTCGCAGGGTTGGTTATTGAAATGGTTAAAAAAAAGCCCACTCAATTTCCACGAAATCTTCTGGTGCGTTCGGCTGGGACCCGACATGGGAAATATCTTCCCCCGGATAATTTCCAACGCCTGATCGAACCTCCAACTCAGGTAATCGGCGTAGGAGTAGGTACCCTGTGGGTCAAGCTGCGAAAGACTGGTGATGACGGCCATATCTTTTTAAGGTAAAGGTACCTCTAAAATCTTCTCACTTCAAATACACCCCTTCCTCGCCTTCCCGGCTGAGTACCACCTCTACATGCTCGTTGAAGGTAGTGCTCAGGGCATACCCTACGTAGTCGGCCGATACGGGAAAACGGCGATGGTTCCGGTCCACGATGACGGCTACCTGTAGCTTTTTGAGGCGATATTGCAGAAAGGGTTGCAGGGCGAAGGCCAGGGTACGGCCCGTGTTCAGTACGTCGTCGGCCATGATGACGACCTTGCCGTCGGTCAGCGTGAATTCGTTGCGGAAGGTAATCTCACTTCTATGAGGTTTTTCCTTGTCGAACAGCATCTCGGCCAGGCTGGTTTGCAGGGGAGAAATGCTTTGCAGTTCCGTGGCCAGCAGGCGCGCAAATTCGAAGCCCTGTCCGGCGATGCCCGCCAGAATGATTTCCTCTTCCTCAAAATTACGCTCGTAAATCTCGAAGGCGATGCGCCGGATTTTCTGGCGAGTCTGCTCGATGGTCAGGATTTGCTGGCTCAAATTAGTTGAAAATTGAAAGTGGAAAATTGAAAGATGCAAAGGCACAAAATGACAAAACTGACTTGCCCCTTTGTGCCTTTGGTACTTTGCTCCTCAAGAATTCCCTTAAATCGGAAATTTATCGCTTTCGATGTAGGCATTGATTACCGACTGCTCCCCTTCCTTGCCCGGATTGAAATTGCCGTGTTCCATCCCCATGATGAAGCTCTTGTTTTCCTTCTTGCTGCGGTCGTAGATGTACTTGAAGATATTCTTGTAGTTGATTTCGCCCGTGGTCGGTTCCTTGCGGCCCGGATTGTCGCCGATCTGGAAATACCCGATTTCGGGCCACGCCCAATTGATGTGCGGGATAATGTGCCCCTCGTTTTTCTGCATGTGGTAGATATCAAACAGGATTTTGCAGGAAGGGCTGTTGACACCCCGGCAGATTTCGTAGGTCTGGTCGGAGGTACGCAGGAATAGATTGGGCGTATCGCTCAGGGGTTCCAGCACCATGGTCAGCCCGGCTGGTTCGAGAATTTCAGATCCCCGGCGCAACGCGTCGATGACGTTTCCAGTCTGCAGACCGATGGGTAGGTTGCGCTCAAAGTCGCCAGGTACCACGGTGGCCCACTTGGCATTGACGCGCTTGGCCGTTTCCACGGCCCGCTTACAGCCATCCAGAAATATATCGACGTATTCTTTCTTACCCGCCGCCAGCGTATTGGCTCCATTGCCGCCTTTGTCGATCACAAAAACGCCCATTTCCATGCCCAGGCGCGACATTTCTTTCGCGATTTTTTCCTGTACGTCCACGGGACGCCCCATCATGCCGTTGTCTTCCAGCGCGGTGAAACCCTGGTCAGCCATAAATTTGAGCTGGTCGATCAGATCGTCGCCCGCCATGTTTTTGAACATTCCGAAGTGGGGGGCATATTTCAGGTTAAATTTATTCTTGGCCGTCGGACGAGCCGACAGGTTTCCTGTAGACAGGGCGGCAGCTCCGGCCAGGCCGAGGGTAGATTTTACAAAATTTCTGCGACGCATCATTTTTCTTCTTTTTAAGGTTTACAAGACAAAGGAGGGAAAACGAGAAATATACCAATTCCAATTGTGAATGAGTGAATGAATATTTACTCATTCATCATTCAAAACTCATCATTCGAGCACCTTACTACCTACCCCGCCACCGCGCGAGAAATCGAGGTACCTGTCGGCCTCTTCGCGGATTTCCTTCCGGTAGGCATGGCTGATGCCATCGATGGCAGCGGCTTTGATTTCGCCGTGCAGGCGGTTTTCTTTTAACAATTTTAAGACAAATTCTTCCCCTTCCCAACTACCGCCCAGGTACCTTGCCGCCCGCAGCCGCACCGCGTGGGGGAGCGAGGTACCTGCCGCCGCGCTGGCCAGAATGGTAAGCGAGTTTTGGCTCCCCACCGCCCTGATCGAGGCCAGCAGAGCCAGTTGCTTCTCGTCATTACTGGTTTCAAGCTTATTCCAGATGTAGGCATTCGGTGCCTGGCGCAGCAATTGGCGGCCCGCATCGCGACCGATATCGGTATCAGGGCGATCGGTGGCGAGTTTGAAAAGGCGCTCATTTTCAAATACAGGCTCATAGCGCGCCACCAGTTCGATGTAGTTCTGGGTACCGTAGGTTTCGTCCAGCAACTTCACCAGCGCGATCTTGCCCCAATACGAATCCTGAATAAAATCTTTTCCCAAATGGTACAGTGCCAGTTTGCTTACCTCCACGTGGTCGGGTACCTTCTTTTGGGTAAGTCCCAGGAGCGCTGTAGACTTGTCGTAGCCCGTCGGATTGAAATCGAAGGCGCGGAAGTACCGCAGGCGGTCTTTCAAAGGTACCTCCGGATCGGCCGCAAGTTTGGCCAGGTACGGGATGGTGTACTTGGTACGAGCCCGCCACACGATGTCGCGGTTGGCGGGGGTTTTCAGCGGATCACCTACCTTAGTGAGCCACGCCCGAAACAGCCGGTCCCACTGCTTGTAGCCACCGATGCCAAGGGCCTCAAGGTACCAGCGGTCGTTGCCCTCGTACTGTTCCACCAGTTGCAGCCACACGTCCAGGGCCTCGTAAGTATGGTTGCGGTAAATAGCCAGTGCACACTCGCGGCGTACCTGCGGGTCGCGGTCGGTGGTCAGGAGCTTGATGTATTCGGTAGGATCGGCGTTGCGCTGCCGCACGGCCCGTAGCGCCGTGATGCGCAGATTGGGGTTGATGTTCCGAAAACTATTCTCAAGATGTCGGTTGCTGACCCCCTCGATGTTGTTGAGCACCCACAGCGCCCGCGCACGAAGGCGGGGGTTGGCGTTGTAGCGGTGCAGCAGTTCGCCCAGCGGAGGTTCGGCCTTGAAGCTCATTTTCACCAGGGCATTCCAAGCCAGGTAACGGGTAGCCAGATTGGGGTTCTGCAAAGCATCCGTGGCTTCCTGGGGCGAGGTTAAATCGTACTTCGGAGCGCGGTAGGGTACCTTAGGCGGGGCAATGCGATAAATCCGACCCCGGTTCAGGTCAGTAATACCGATCTCACCCTCACCCGGATCGTACCAGTCGGATACGATGAGCGAACCATCGGGCGCCACACATACATCCGACGGACGAAACCATGTATCGCGGGTACCTTTGACCATCTCCAGCATGTTCGCCTTGTAGCCCGCGCCGTCGTTTTCGATCGGATACGCCCGTACCACGTTGGGACCCGCGTCGGCATGGATGATCTGATCCCAGTATTTGCGGGGTAAAAGTTGTCCTTCGTATATTGCCATGCCCGCCGGAGCGCCCGAACCCGTATGCAGTACATCAGGTACTACGCCGGGGTCGTTCTGGTGCCAGTGGCGCCGGGCAATGTCTTCTTCCAGGTTGGTGCGGTTCACACGCCAGGTGGTACCTGTCATTTCGTCGGTATAGCCAAAATTGCCGTTTTCCATCACGTAGTTGATGCGCACACTTTCGTTACCGTCCTCATCATGGTCCGACTGCCACACGGTACCGTAGCTGTCCACGGCCACTTCCAGGCCATTGCGAAAATTGTCGCCCAGTACTTCCAGGTTCTTGAAATCCTGGTCGCAGCGGAACACCATGCCTTTGCGGTAGTTGTGGAAATTGATGGGTTGATCGAACTTATCGTAGAAGCCCCGGCCCCGCGCGTCGAGCAGTTGCTTGCCTTCGCCACCGAAATTGAAGTAAAATTTTCCGTCGGGGCCAAAAACGAAGGAATGGATACCCTGGTCGTGCCGGGCGCCGCTGACACCCCGGAAAATAATTTCCTTGCGGTCGGCTTTATCATCGCCATCGTCATCGGTGAACAACCATACGTATGGGCTTTGCGACACGATCACGCGGTTACCGATCACACAAATTCCCAAGGGCGCGTCCAGTTCGGGGCCCTGGTAAAAGACCTTGGTCAGGTCCGATTTGCCATCGCCGTCGGTATCTTCCAGAATCAGAATCCGGTCGCCCGTCAGGCGATCCTGTTTGGAGCGGGTTTTGGCATCGCCGTGAATCGTGGGTCGGTAGTTGTAGGCATCGCATACCCACACGCGGCCCCGGTGGTCTACGTCGATGCTGGTAGGATTGGAAAGGGTAGGTTCCGAGGCGAACAAAGTAGCTTCCAGTCCCTCGGCCACATCGAGGCCCGCAACGGCAAATTCAGGAAAACGCTTTTCTTTTTCAGAAAGCGAATCGTAGACAAAAACGGTATCAGCAGCGAGTGAATCGGGAAAAGTTTGGGAAAGAGGGAGGCGGGAGAGGCGAAATGCGCTACTGCCAAAAACGACTAGCAGAATGCTACCTAAAACAAAAACTGACTTTTTATAAACTACTGACTTATAAGACATACGGGATTCTCAATTCTACTGCACGAAAATTATCCCGAAAATTACGGCTTCTTGCGAAGGAAAAAAAGCCCATGGCGATCAGCTGATCGCCATGGGCTTGAAATAATCACTTTCTTTTCAACGAACTTAGGTACTCCACCAGGCCCGTCAGTTCTTCGGTGCTCATGGCCTCCTGCAAACCCGAAGGCATCATGGATTCGTCGAGTTGTTTCATGGATTTCACATTCGACATCTTGTATTCCTGCGTAGTGCCACCGGGGAATTTCATGATGAGGTCGGTTTCGGTTTTACTGGAAACAATGCCCGTGACCGAAGAGCCGTCCTTGAATTTCACTTCCCAACCTTCGTAGCCAAAACTGATGCCCGCGCTGGGATAATAAATGGCCAGGTACTCGCCTTCCTTGGGTAGTTTGCTGCCGATTTCGGACAGTTTGGGTCCGAAGTCAGCGCCATCGCCGTTGACCTGGTGGCAGGTAGCACAGTACATTTTGAACACATTCTGGCCTTTGACCACATCACCTTTCATCTGCGCCAATTCTGTAACGGGCGGATGCTTTTTAGCCGAGGCAGTCGCGCCACCATCCAGGTACTTGGCCGCCTCGGTTCGCACCGCTCTGCGCCACGCCCCACTAACCCCCTGCACGGCAGCGCCTTTCAGTTCACCCGTTAGTTTGCTTTCTTTCAGGAGATTTAGTATCATATCTTCGCCATCCTGACTGCCGCCCATAGCCCGTACGGCTTCGCGACGAAGGGGCAGCGGATATTTAGCATCCAGTGCTACCGTCCGCAGCATGTCCAGCGACTCCTTGCTACCCACGCTTCGGATAGAAGCCAGTGCCGCGCCCGCTTTGGCGGCATCGTTGCCTTTCACCACATTCCACAGCATGGGCGCTCCGCCCTGGGCCAGCAGGAGGCGGCCCGCATCGCGACCGACACCGTCGTAGGGCTTCTGAAGGGCTAAATCGAGCAGGCGCTTGTTTTCGGTGGCAATGCCATAGCGAGTCATCAGGTCGATGTACTCCGGGGTACCATAGGTCGAGTCCAACAGTTTTTGTAACGCCTCCAGGGCTTTGGGCGATTTTTTAACGAATTCCGGGTCGAGGTGTCGCAGGGCCAGTCGATTGATCTCATCCTGATTGGCGGCTTTTCCCTCCATGATTTTCAGCAGAGCTTCCGACTTTTCCTTCCCCCCTGGATTGAAATCAAAGGCCCGGAAGTACCGCAGTCGGCTTTTCAGATCTACGTTCGGATCGCCCGCCAGAGACGCCAGCAAAGGTACCGCCTCGGCCGTACGCGCCCGCCATACGATGTCCTTACCGGCTTCGGTAGCCAGCGGATTTTCTCCGGCGGTTTTCAACCAGACGTCGAAGAAGGTATCCCACTGTCCGGCGGCACCAATGCCCAGGGCTTCCAGGTACCAGCGGTCTTTGCCATCATACTGCTGGGCCAGCTTGGCCCAGGCGGCCGCTGCGCCGCTCGACGTATTGCCATGCAGAGCCAGCGCACATTCACGGCGAACCTGAGGATCGGGATCGCCCGCCAATTTCATAATGATGGAGGTTGGGTCACTGGGAAGTTCCAGTACTGCTCGCAGCGCCGTGATGCGCAGATCAGCATTATAATCGGCCAAGGCTTTATCGAGGCTGGGCGAGGTTCTACCCTCGATTTTACTCAGCAGCCACAGCGCCCGCGCCCGCATCCGGGGGTTGGCCGACTCATCGTTAAACAGCTTTGTCAGTTGCGGAACGGCCTTACTATCCATGTTTTTCAATGAATTCCAGGCCATGTACCGCACCGACATATTGGGGCTTTGAAGTGCTTCCACGGCCCCTTCGGGCGAGGTAGCGTCCACAGAGGGAATGCGATAGGGCGTATTGGCGGGTGCCACGCGATAAATCCGTCCCCGGTTGAGGTCGCCCGCCTGGTGGCCACCCACGCCGGGATCGTACCAGTCGGCTACGATGAGGGATCCATCGGGCGCCACGCACACATCCGAAGGCCGGAACCATTGATCGCGCTTGCCTTCCAGCACATTCACGATCGAGGCGGTGTAGCCCGCTCCGTCTTTTTTGACAGGGTATGAGCGCACCACATTGGGGCCCGCATCGCAGTGGATCATCTGATCTTGAAATACGGGGGGTAGCATCCGGCCTTCGTAAACGATCATGCCGGTAGGTGAGCCGGCCCCGGTCTGTAACAGATTAGGAATTACGCCCGGATCGTTCAGGTGCCAATGTCGGCGGGGGATTTCCTCTTCGATGTTGGTGCGATTGGCGCGCCAGCCTGCCCCGGTGAGTTCGTCCTGGTAGCCGTAATTACCGTAGGGCATCACGTAGTTGATACGTACCCCCTTGTTGCCATCGTCGTCATTATCAGACTGCCACAGGGTACCATAGCTATCGATAGCTACCTCATAGTTGTTCCGGAAATTATTTCCCAAAATCTCGACATTCTTGAAATCGGGATCACACCGGAACACCATGCCCATGCGGTTTTTCTTAAAATCCAGAGCCTTGCCATCTTTATCAAGTACCGGGTTTCCTTTGCCATCAAGCAATTGCCCACCTTCGTTGCCAAAATTAAAATATAGCTTGCCGTCGGGCCCAAATACGAAGGCGTGCATGCCGTGGTCATGTTGGGTACCCCCCACCCCTTCGAAAATAATTTCCTTTTTATCGGCTTTATCGTCGCCGTCGGTATCGGTCATCAGCCACACGTACGGACTTTGTGACACCAGCACCCGATTCCCCATGACCAGGATACCCAGTGGCGCGTTTAACTCCGGCCCTTGGTAGAACACCTTGCTGTTATCGGACTTGCCGTCGCCATCGGTATCTTCCAGAATCACGATGCGATCGCCCTCGGGGCGGGTCGGCTTCCCGGTGATGGCCGGACGGTAGTTGTAGGCTTCACATACCCACACGCGCCCCCGGTAATCCACGTCGATATTGGTAGGGTTAGTAATAGCGGGTTCCGAAGCGAACAGATTGGCCTCCAGTCCTTCGGCAACGTTCAATCCTGCTACGGCATACTGCGGCGAGTGTTTCTGCTCATCGGTCAGGTCGTTGTACAGCGTGTCGAGAGCACCACTCGTCACGCGGCTCGGGTTCAAATTGGGGTAGGAAGCGGCCAAAAAGCCCAGGGCGGCTACGCTGCCCGCTATGAAGGAAAGGGATTTGGTAAATTTCATGGAAGTATGGGCTTTAATATTACATAGAGAAGCACTGCATGGGCCTCATTTTTAGAATCGTGTAATAGGTTAAAGAGAAATAGTAAGCGGTTTTCTCCTTTTCTAATGAAATAAATTTTAGGTTTAAGCCTATTTCAGGTAGTACAGCCCGGATGATAGCGGTTTGTTCCCAGAAATACTTTTACTTAAACTACTTATATAATTCTTCACTCCCGGGACTCATCAAAACAATATGGAAAAGTGGCATCTGAAAGGCAAAAAAGCGCTGATTACCGGAGGCACCAAAGGCATCGGTGAAGCCTGCGCGCTATTGATGGCCGAAGCTGGGGCGGAAGTGATGGTATTGGCCCGAGATGAGGAAGTCATAAAAAGATCGGTTTTTGAGGCCAATCAAAAGGGTCTTTCGATCATGGGTGCAGCCTTCGACATGGCCGAGCCCAAGGTAGCTTCGCGCATTATCGCGCACGTGCAGGAAACCTGGGGTACCCTGGATATTCTGGTCAATAACGCAGGCATGAATATTCGTAAACCTACCGTGGATTATTCGGCGGACGAATACGATCGTATTATGCAGGTCAATCTGCGTTCCGTTTTTGAATTGTGCCAGGCGGCGTATCCCCTACTGAGAGCCAGCGGTGGGTGCATTGTCAACATGAGCTCGGTGTCGGCTCTGACACACATCAGCAGCGGTTCGATATATGGCATGAGCAAAGCCGCCCTCACGCAGTTGACCCGAAATCTGGCCGTGGAATGGGCTAAGGATGGCATTCGGGTCAACGCCATTGCGCCCTGGTACATCAGCACCCCATTGGCCGCTCCGGTGCTGGAAGATCCCGAAAAACTGAAAAATATCCTGGCCCGCACGCCCATGCAGCGCGTCGGCACACCCGAAGAAGTGGCCGCCGCCGCCCTATTTCTGAGTTTGCCCGCGGCCAGCTACATCACAGGACAATGTATCGGGGTAGATGGTGGATTTATTGTGAATGGGTACTAGTAGTTTATGAGTGAATTTAATAGTTCTACAGATTGGAAGTTCCTTTTTTGTACTTTTATAAAAATAGTATCAACCGAAGTCCTGCGCGTATCCGCTCCGGTCCTCAACAGATCGAATAACTTAATTACTTATTTATTTCCTGAATCCATGAAAAAACTACTCATTGCCTCCCTGACCGCCTGCCTGGTTGCACCTAATCTGCAAGCCCAAACTACCCCCGCGCCCAGCGCCGACATGCAGATTAAAACGGCGCTGCTCGCCGCCCCAAGTGACAAAAAAGAGGGTGCCAAAGTCTACGGTTATTCGTCCGACGGCCAGTTCAAAGTACTCCGTGAGGGTACCAACGACCTGATTTGCCTGGCCGACGATCCTGCAACCAAAGGCATTAATGTGTCGTGCTACCATGCCAAGCTGGAACCGTTCATGGCGCGGGGGCGGGAATTGAAAATGGAAAAGAAATCAGCCAAGGAGGTATTCGATATTCGCGAAGCGGAGGCCAAATCGGGCAAATTGAAAATGCCCGACGCACCCTCTACGCTCTTTGTTCTGTCGGGTAATGACGAAAATTACGACCCGGCTACCGGTGAAATCAAGGATGGGTACCTTCGCTACGTGGTGTACATCCCGTTTGCGACGGCCGAGAGTACGGGGCTACCGCTCAAGCCCGAAGGCCCGGCCATGCCGTGGATCATGGACCCCGGCACGCACAGGGCTCACATCATGATCAATCCGCCGAAGCAGTAAAGAAGAACGTTTTGATCGGCTCCTAGTCGGTGGGTAGTGTGGGTGAAAGTGATTTTACAAAAAAGCAGATTACTGTACTGCTTTCCTATTTCTGTGACTCCGTTTTCCCAGAATCAATCTTTTTTGTATCCATCTGCGCTCGCCAGCGTGGCTGCGTGCCGCCCTCCGGCGCGGGCCAACCTTCGCGTTGCTCGGCGCGGTTGCCTTCGCTGGCTTCGGTCTGGTCATGAAAAAGGTGCACCTCCGTGGTGTAGGGTATATCGATATGAGCCTGGTCGAGGGCGTTCTTAACCGCCTGAATCACGCGGGCGTGTACCTTCACCACGTCGGCCCGGCGGCTGTGGGTCCACCAGCGGATGCGGATCGTAACCCAACTCGCGGCCAGATCCCAGGGTAGGGCTTCCACGCCCGGCTCCTTCTCTACGTCCACCACTTCTGCCACTGCCTTTCGGATCACTTCACAAGCCTCTTCGATACCATCGCCGTAGCCAATGCCGACGTCGTACTGACTACGCCGCTTTTCGTGGGCGGTTTTTACCAGTACGGAATTGGTGTAAATATCACTGTTCGGAATCACAACCCGCTGGCCGTCATAGGTCCGCATGATCGTGGCGCGGGTTTCGATGCGCTCTACGGTACCTTCATAGCCATTGACCTCGATCTGATCGTGGGTTTCGAAGGGTTGCCGGAACAGAATCAGCAGGCCCGCCAGCCAGTTTTGCAGAATGTCCTTAAAGGCAAACCCGATCGCCACCGAACTCACACCCAGTCCGGCGATCAGGTCACCGGGTTTGAGCGAAGGAATTATGATGGTCGCACCCAGCAGAAAACCAAGGATAATAATGATCCAGCGCACAAATCCTCCCAGTACCTCGCCGAGGTTGTCACGCTGGTTTTTTGTGGTGCGGCGTTGAATGATTTTCCGGGCCAGGTACCCCAAGCCGTAGAATATAGCAATCACGACGCTGGCTACGATAATATTGGGCAGGAGCCGGATAAATCCGTTGATCCAGTTCTGCACGCGTTCGACCGCGCCACTGAAATCAAAATTCATGGATTGTAGGGCAATTTGGGTAGAGTCAGCCTGAATAAGCATAGAAGTATAGGTCAAGAATAGTAGTAGCTGGTAGCGATATGTGAACGCAGTAAAAGAATTATGCCTTTTCGGCCCCGGTGCCGCGTATACTGAAGTATAGCGCTACCTGTATTCACTAAAAATTTGTATTGCGCTTGGCCACAACATTCGTTTTTACGGTTAGCTTTGTCCACTTTTTGGCGTCGCTTTTCTTCGCCGACAGAAAGGTTGATATTCAATGTACTATAACTTGTATTGACCATGCTACCCGCTTCCGTACACTCGCTTGAAGACGAATTTGAAAAAATAATTGAGGGTATCTTAAGTCGGGGCTACGGATACTCCGACGCTATCCTTACTCCTTCCGAAATCCGCACGTTGAGTCATGCTTTCGATTACCGTCAAAACACAGGCGAGTTTCGCCCGGCGGCGGTGGGCCATCAGGCCGGCAAGCAAATCCTGACCGAGATTCGGGGCGATCAGATTTGCTGGCTTTCGGAAGAAAACCTCATGCCCGCCGAAGTCGCTTATTTTGCCAAAATCCAGTCCCTCATCGAGTATTTCAACCGCACTTGCTACCTGGGTTTGCTGGATGCTGAATTTCATTACGCCGAGTACCCCGTGGGTACCTTTTACAAGCGCCACCTGGATCGGTTCAAAACGGATTCGCGGCGCAAATTATCCGTAATCTGCTACCTGAACGAAAACTGGCAACTGGATGAAGGCGGGCAATTGATTCTTTATCCGGCTGAGAATCAAATTGAAAGCATCCTACCCATCGGCGGCCGACTCGTGTGTTTTGAAAGCGACAAGCTGGAACACGAGGTACTATCGGCTGTTCGTCCCCGCCGGAGCATTACCGGCTGGTTAAGGACGCGCTAAGGATTTAGCGGGTATTTTCAGAAAATATTCGTCTTTTGTGACAATAGCCGACAGCTCTTGGCTGATGGCATTTGACTTTTTATACCCTGCCATGGAATAGGGCTTTACTACCCAGGTAGGTTTGATTAGGGAAAGGCCAAATCCGTTTTGTTCGATTACTATAACCCCAAAAAGGCCGACAGACATCCGCTGTCAGCCACTAGCTATTCATGAAAAAAATCCTATACACCGTGTCGCTTATCGCTTTATCGTTCTCGGCTATGGCCCAAAATGAAACCATCATGCTGTGGCCCGCCGGAAAAATACCCAACGCTATTCCCAACAGTCTGGAAGAGAAAGCCGTCACCACCGGAGGCATCACGCGCCTCAGCAATGTGACGGTACCCAACATGGTAGCCTTTATTCCGGCCAAAGACAAAGCCACGGGCGCGGCGGTGCTGATCTGCCCCGGCGGGGGTTACGGCATCCTGGCCTACGACCACGAAGGTACCGACCTGGCGGCGTGGTTTAAAGAGCGGGGTATCGCGGCCTTCGTGTTGAAGTACCGTCTGCCCAACGAAAAAGCCATGACCCACCAGCATGAGGTACCCCTGATGGATGCCATGCAGGGCATGAAAATGATTCGCCGAAATGCCAATAAATACAACGTGAAGCCCGACCAGATCGGCATCATGGGCTTTTCGGCGGGTGGTCACCTGGCCGCTACGCTCTCGACCCACTTCGACCGGGGCGCCAACGCCAGCGAGGAAGCAAAACCCAATTTCGCGCTTTTGCTTTACCCGGTCATTACGTTCCTACCCGAATTCGCGCACGGCGGATCGCGGAAAAATCTGCTGGGACCCGATGAGTCGGACGAACTGGTCAACTACTATTCCAACGAACTGATGGTTTCGTCCTCCACGCCCCCTACGTTTCTGGTTCACGCCGAAGACGATGGCGGGGTACCTGTCGAGAACAGCATCAACTATTTCCTGGCTTTGAAGCAGTATAAAATTCCCGCCGAATTGCACATCTACCCTACGGGCGGTCACGGCTTCGCAATGAAAACCGCCGGCAAAGGCTCGGTAGATACCTGGACGCAGGCGATGGAAAATTTCCTTAAGAGCCGAAACCTGATGAAATAAAAAACGGGACAGACCTAAAAGCCCGTCCCGTTTCCGAAACCTTATCACTACATACTACATTAGTTTACTGCTACGAGCGTCCGGGCGGGTGTTTCAACGATGTCTTTGGTGGATAGTTTGATGTCTTTCCGTACTATTTCCTCGCCGTTGCTGATTTCGAGGGTGTAGCGACCGTCCTGGCTATCGGAGAAGTTGAAGGGGCGGGCATACTTCTGCATCTTCTTGCCCAGTACTTCTTCGTGCAGTACCTCGCCTTTTTGGTTTCTCAGGCGTACCGTCACGACTTCACCCGCTTCTTTGTACAGGATCAACTTCATGTTGAGGGTATTCTGAACCCGGTACATCCCCACCTGGAAGGTACCACAATCGTTGTTTTTACACTCCCGCATCTCTTTCGTTGGCGTTCCGGCTTCTACTGAGGCACTCATCATCATCCCGCACAGGGCAACTACCAGCATTCTTTTTACGTTTTTCATGGCTTTTGAATTTTTGGGCTTTATAAATTACTTTGACCCAAAGACTCCCACCGCCTTGCTCACGTTGCAGGCAGTTGCGCGAACGGCAGAATAAAAGGATGAATGGTAAAAGGTAGCGGAACTTAACGCTGACAACCTTCAAAAGGCCGTCAGCGTTGGAATGAGTACCTACTGCGACCACTCCGTGGGGGTACGGTCCCAGCGGTGGGTTTTTAGTTTTTCCAGTAATGAATCCTCCAATGTTTTCCCATCACTCGCCGCGATGTTGGCCCGTACGTGGGGTAGCTTGCGCATACCGGGAATGGTAGTGGCCACATCGTCATTGGCCAGAATGAAGCGGAGCGCCATCTCAGGCATTGTCAATCCATTGGGAATGAGCGGCTTCAAAGCGTCGGCGTGGTCTACGCTGCTGTTGAGATTCTCGGGTACAAAGTAGGTAGAGCGCCAGTCGTCGGCCGGGAAAGTCGTTTCTTTGGTCAGGGTACCGGTCAGGGTACCTTCGTCGAAGGGTACCCTGGCGATGATACCCACATCGTACTTGCGGCAGAGGGGGAACAACTGGTCCTCGGGATTTTGGTCGAATATATTGTAGATCACCTGCACGGCGTCGATGAGGCCAGTTTTGATGGTTTCGAGCGAATTGTCCGGTTCCCAGCGGTTGACGCTGATTCCCCACGCCTGTACCTTGCCTTCCTGGGTTAGCTTCTGGATGGCTTCTTTCCATTCGTCGCGATTGGCCCAATGATCTTCCCAGACGTGGAATTGCATGAGGTCGATGCACTCTACATTCAGATTTTTCAGGCTTTTCTCGGTATATTTTACAATGTAATCGGCGGGAAATACCTCGTCGAGCGAAAATTCGGGCCGGGAAGGCCAGTTGCGGTTTTTGGGAGGTATTTTGGTCGCGGCGTAGAGCTTCTTGTCAGGATTCCGCTTCATGAGTTCACCCAGAATCTGCTCACTTTTCCCTTCGGCGTACCCCCAGGCGGTATCGAAAAAATTACAACCCAGTTCCACGGCCAGATCGAGGGAAGCGTTCACTTCCTCGATATCAGAGCCCGTCCAGCCAGCCAGGCCCCACATGCCGTAGCCTATCTCGCTGACCTGCCAGTCGGTACGGCCAAATCGTCGGTAATTCATAGTCAAATAAAGGTTTTGTGATTAGGATTGATTTTTCGCAAAGTACGGCAAATCCGGTTTGAAAAGAATTATTCTGCCCATACCCAAACCTACTGACCCGAGCGTTGTTCTGAAAAAAAGCACCTTGCGAAGGAACTGGAAAAGTTCTATTTTTGGTAAAATCGGGTGTTGCACAATAGATCCAACAGAACGATATCAGTACAAGCAATTTGAAACTAAGATCTGCATACGTTAAAAAATTGAAGGAAGAATGATTTGGAGAAACGTAGGCAATAGCCTGATGGCGCTCTCAGTGATCATGGCTTTGATGGGATGGAGCCGGGTAGAAACGCCTTCGGAACAAATGCTGAACTATGTGCACCAGTTTCAGCAAATCCAGATCGACATCCGGGAATGCAACGTCAGCCCCGACTCGGCGGCACGGGCTTTCCAGGCTACCATGCGTAACATCCAAAGCGTGCTGCCCCTGCTGGACTCCTGCCGCGACGACGCGGCCAATCGGTTCGTGTATCCACTCCGGGGGTACCTGCCCCGCTATTCCATCGGGGGCAATGGGCGCGGTTTCCGCGCCAAAGGATTCGACCTGTTTGATGCCGATGCGCGCGGGAGCCACCCCGCCCACGATTTGTTCATCCGCGATGGCAATCAGGACAATCTCGACGACCACATGTGCCTTCCCGTCGATCTGCTTTCATTCAGTCAGGGCGTCGTGCTGGCTACCGACACTACCTGGCAACCCGAAAGTGAATTACGCGGCGGTAATTTCGTTTGGGTATACGATCCCTGCCTCAACGGACTTTTCTACTATGCCCACAACAGCCGCGTGGTGGTGCAGCCCGGCCAATGGGTACAGTCCGGCCAGAAACTCGGCGAGATAGGTCGCACCGGCCTCAACGCCTACAAGGGACGCTCCCCTACCCACGTACACATGATGTTCCTGCGGCTGGATAGCAGCTACCTACCCCAACCCGAGAATCCGCTGGCGTGGCTGCGCGAGGCGGAGGTGAAAGAGTGGTAATTTGATACTCTTCTAGTATACAGGCAATTCTGGACTGGCCTTTTTCAAAATTCTCATATACAAATTTGTATATATGCATTTTTGTATATATACTTGCCTTATAAAATTAAATGAGAGGTATATGAAGAACAGAACCGGTGCTCCCGTAGATGGCAACGATTTTTTTGGGAGAGAAAAGGAAATAGCCTATGTATGGGATTTGCTCCAAAATGGGAATAACATCTTGCTGCCCTCGCCCCGTCGGGTAGGTAAGAGCTCCTTTGCCAAGAAAATGCTCGAAAAAGCCGAAGGGGAAGGATGGGAAGTCATTGAGATCAACCTGGAACGGGCGCACTCGGAACTGGAATTTGTGGAACTGCTGACCGGAGAACTACGAAAAATGTCCGTTTGGGAAAGAAGTAAGGAGTCGGGCATTAAGTTGCTTGAAATAATTAGTGCTTTAAAACCAACCTTAAGTATAGGCGGGGCAGAAGTCAAACTGGACTGGAAGAAAGAAAAATCAAATATATACCGCGAGTTAGAACGAATTCTTCCGCACGATCGGGAAGTTCTGATTTTCTTCGACGAGGTAGCCGTACTGCTCAATGGCATATTACTGGACAGTAATGGTGACAAACGACAAATAGAAGAACTCATGCACTGGCTCAGGAGCCTCCGGCAGGTATCCGGCTCACAAATCCGCTGGATTTTTTGCAGCTCAGTGGGTATCGAGAACTTTACCACTGGTCATCAACTCAGTAAAACCATCAATGACTTTTCCTATTATGAACTCAAACCGTTCAGTTCTGAGGCAGCTACTTCCATGATCATCGAGTTAGAAAAAGGAGGAAACGTAACGTTCAACGAAGAAATCAGAGCACAAATGCTGGCTAAGTTAGGGTACCTACTACCTTACTTTATTCAAGTACTGTTTGAAAAAATGAAAGGGAAAATCCAGATAGAGGACGCTCTGATTGATCAAAACCTAGTAAACAAAGCGTACAATGAAATAATCGAAGGGGCGTATCTGAATACCTGGGACGAGCGGCTGCGGGAACAATATGGCGATCACAAAGACGATGCCTATTTGCTACTCCGGCATATTTGCCGGGCAAAAGAAGGGATGAAGCGGGAGAATCTGCACAATCTACTATACCAGAAGTACAGCGACGCCGACCGGACGGATAGCATCCTGGCAACCTTGCTGAACATGCTCCAGAACGACGGCTATCTGGCGGAGAACAACGCCCACTACCTATTCCGCTCTCCGCTGATTCGTGATTTCTGGTTTAACCGATTTGTAAAATGAGCGAGGAAACTGGATTCAAAACCACTCAAATCGGCATATTCAACCCGGGCCGGTTAAGTGACCGTGAAATCGAACGGGCTTTCATTACCCGGATTAAGTTGTTCGAGTACCTTCTACAAGGTATTGTGTCCGAAACGCCGGGTACTATTCCGCAGCACTACCTGATCATCGGGCAGCGTGGCATGGGAAAGTCTACCCTCCTGCACCGGATAGCCGTAGAACTGCGGAAGGAGCCGCACCGAAAGAGTTTTCTGCCGCTGACCTTTCCGGAGGAGCAGTACAACGTAGACCGCCTGTCCAAGTTCTGGCTCAATTGTCTGGATGCCCTCGCCGACGCCCTTGACCGCGAAGGCAGCACCGATCAGCTCGATCAGCTGGATCTGGACATCAGTCGCTGGGCTTCCACCGCGCGGGATAGTTCTGCTACGCAGCTCTACGAATACTTTGCGCAATGGGTCCATCGGACAGCGCGACGGCCAGTACTACTGGTAGATAATCTGGGACTGATTTTTGATCGACTAGCCAGGGAAGAACAACACCAACTGCGCGCCATTTTGATGGATAAAGATGCCCCGATTCTGGTGGGGGCGAGCGCCAACACCCTCACCGATACCGTGGAATACGGAGCACCCTTCTACGATGCTTTCCAGACGCAATACCTCAAAAAACTAACGTTTGAGGAAACCATGGAGGTATTGGAAAATCTCGCCCAGATGACTGGCAACTCAGAATTTGCTATCACTCTGCGGGGCAACCGGGCGCGATTACGCACTTTGTATCAGCTCACGGGCGGTACCCCGCGTACCATCGTGATGCTATACCCGCTCATACGGGGCGGTTTTTCACTAGAAGTACAGACCGACCTCGAAGGCCTCATGGATGTGATGACCCCTTGTACAAGGCCCGTTTTGAAGAACTTCCCGAGCAAATGCAGGTCATTCTCGACGCAGTGGCGCTACATTGGGACCCCATCGCTCTGGATGACCTGCGCCAGATTACCCAACTCGAAAACCCCCAACTTTCTCCTCAACTTAAACGCCTCTACGAGGTAGGTTGGCTTGACCGCCTCAATGCCTACGAGAAGAAAGGCCAAGCCTACGAAATCAGTGAGCGATTTTTCAATATCTGGTACCTTATGCGCCGCAGCAGCCGGAGGCAGAAAAAAGAATTGCTATGCCTGACCAAGTTCCTGGTCACACTGTACGGGGAAGACCTCAACCAGATGGGGGAAAGGCTGATACAGCAGGGAGTCACCCATCGTGATCACGTCAGTATGCAATTGGCTATTGCGGATGGGGTTAAAGACCTTGAGCTTGCCCGAAAGTTAAGAGAAAAAAGCTATAAGGAACTATTTGATCTGTCGAGAACAGATGCTTCTATTTTGAAGGATTTTGATATTCCGGGGAAGGTACTAAATGAAAGAGGAAAAGCATTAATAGAGCGCATGCATGAATCTATTTCAGCAAAAGCTTGGCCAGAAGCCATAATTATCTGCGAGGAATTAATCAGATTAAATCCTCAAAGTCCAGCTGGATGGAATTTATTAGGAACTATTAATCAAAAACTAAGAAAATATGAGGAAGCAGAAGTAGCCTACCGCCGAGCAACAGAGTTGAATCCAACTGATGTCAATCCATGGAACAATCTGGGCACCCTCTATCAGGACCACCTGGGGAACTACGCTGAGGCAGAAGCAGCCTACCGCCGGGCTATCAAGCTGGATGAAACAGATGCCGCGCCATGGTTTGGTCTGGGCACCCTCTATCAGGACCACCTGGGGAACTACGCTGAGGCAGAAGCAGCCTACCGCCGGGCTATCGAGCTGGATGAAACGGATGCCGCGCCATGGTATGGTCTGGGCACCCTCTACCAGTATCAGCTGGGGAACTACACTGAGGCAGAAGCAGCCTACCGCCGGGCTATCGAGCTGGATGAAACAAAAGCCGCGCCATGGTTTGGTCTTGGCACCCTCTACCAGTATCAGCTGGAGAACTACGCTGAGGCAGAAGCAGCCTACCGCCGGGCTATCGAGTTGGATGAAACGGATGCCATTCTATGGAACAACTTGGGAAACCTCTATCAGGATTATTTGAGAAAATATGAGGAAGCAGAAGCAGCCTACCTCCGAGCCAGTGAATTAGATTTGAATAATGAAAGTTCAAGGATAAATCTCCTATTTCTGTATCGGGACAAAATGCATTTATTTGATAAAGCAAAAATGCTTTACGAGGCTATGGATGAGCCTAAGGATGGAAAAGACAGTTACTGGCTCAATGCTTCCCTATTTGCCCTGTACGATAAAAACCTAGGGATTGCCGAAAAGCATCTGCTGCAAGCTTTACACTATACCGAAGGAAAGCTCCCTCCCAACACCCAGGACGATTGGTGGCGCTTCGCGGCGGTATCCATCAATCTGGGATACGGGCAGGCTATTTTGGAAGTACTGCAACAAAATGGCTATGATGTGATTCTTCGGCCGTATTTTGTGGCAATTCAATCCTTGGTAGCGAAAGACAGCACCGCCTTTCTCAATAGCATCGCCGCCGAGGTACGTGAGGTAGCAGCCGATCTGGCCGAGCGGATCAAACGATTCATGTAAACTACCTTACAGAAAAGAGGCTGAATCAGATACAATTCTGATTCAGCCTCTTTTGTATAGAATTCTCTATAACCGAAGGTACTTATACTACTTCTACTTTCACTTTGAGTAAAAACTCATCCATCTCGATTTCCGTCGCGGCACCATTCAGGTCATTGACCAGGTCGAGTCCTACGGCTTGTACTTCCTGGCAGATGTAGTCGCGCTGGGATGAGACCGCCTCGGTGAGGGTAGCATCGTCGTTTTGCAGGCTGATCTGGATTTTGTCCGTCACGTCGAAGCCGCTGTCTTTGCGCAGATTCTGGATCCGATTCACGAAGTCGCGGGCGATACCTTCTTTACGTAGCTCGTCGGTGATGGTCACGTCCAGGGCTACCGTCAGGCCGTCTTCACTGGCCACCAGCCAGCCGGGTACGTCCTCGGCGATGATTTCCACCTCGTGCAGCGTGATGAACACCGGAGGCTCAGCCACCGGCAGCGCAAATTCGTTGTCGCGTTCCAGTACCTTGATGTCGTCTTCGCTCATCTGCGCAATAGCGGCCGCAACCTCCTTCATCCGCGGGCCGAATTTGGGGCCCAGGGCTTTGAAGTTGGGTTTGATTTTCTTCTTCAAAATCCCGCTGTCGTCGTGGACAAACTCGACGGTCTTGATATTGACTTCCGACAGAATGATAGGTACCACGCTTTCGATCTGACGGCGTGTTTTGTCGCTCAGTACCGGAATCAGGATTTTGGACAACGGCTGACGTACCTTGATTTTGTGGCCTTTACGCAACGAGTGCACCAGCGAACTGATATCCTGCGCCAGCTGCATGGATTCTTCCAGATCGAGGTCGATCCAGTCGTACTCTACGGGATGCCAGTCAGTCAGGTGGACGGAGGAATGTTGGAAAGGCGTGTTATGCGATTTCGAACGGGCGGCGCTCCGTTCAGCCCGCACATGCTCAGTGAGCTGGCGATAGAGCCAGTCTCCGTAGAAAGGCGCGATGGGCGACATGAGTTGTGCCACCGCCGTCAGGCAGTGTTGCAATGTTTCGTAGGCCGCTTTTTTGTCGAGCGTCAGTTCGCCACTACCGGTGCTGCCGGTCCAGAAACGCCGTCGCGACAGCCGCACGTACCAGTTGGAGAGCTGGTCGGTCACGAAATCCTGCACCAGTCGCCCCGCTTTGGTCGGGTTATAATTCTCGAATTGCTCACCTACCTCCTTGACCAGCGTATTCAGTTTCGACAAAATCCAGCGGTCCAATTCGGGCAATTTCTCATGAGGTACCCGGTCGAATTGATTGATCGTGTAGCCGTCCAGATTGGCGTAGAGCGCAAAAAAATTGTAGGTATTGGACAGCGTACCGAAAAACTTCCGCTGCACTTCCCCGATGCCGTCGATATTGAATTTCAGGTTGTCCCAGGGTTCGGCGTTGGTAATGAGGTACCAGCGAGTAGCATCAGGTCCGAAGGTACCCAGCGTCTTGAACGGATTCACGGCGTTGCCCAGGCGCTTGGACATTTTGTTGCCGTTTTTATCCAAAACCAAACCCGTCGAAACGACATTCTTAAAGGCCACCGAATCGAACAGCATACCCGCAATGGCATGGAGCGTAAAGAACCAGCCGCGCGTTTGATCTACCCCTTCACTGATAAAATCGGCCGGAAAGCTTTCGTTGAAAATTTCGTGATTCTCAAACGGATAGTGCCACTGCGCATAAGGCATCGCGCCCGAATCGAACCAGACGTCGATGAGATCGGTTTCGCGCTGCATGATGTTGCCCGATTCCGAGATCAGAAAAATCTCATCGACAAACGGACGGTGCAAATCCAGTTTTTGTTCTAGATTGGCTTGCAGGAAGGCGTCGTTTTTGTGTAAATATTCCTCGTAGCCCGATTTCCCTTCCAGCGTCCAGGCTCGCATTTTTTCGTTGGCAGCTTCGCAACGCTGCACCAATTCTTCAATCGAGCCAATGCACACTTCTTCGCCCGCATCGTTGCGCCAGATCGGCAGGGGGGTACCCCAGTACCGTGAGCGCGACAAGTTCCAGTCTACCAGATTTTCGAGCCAGTTGCCGAAGCGGCCGGTGCCGGTACTTTCGGGTTGCCAGTTGATGGTTTTGTTCAGAGCCACCAGCTTTTCCTTCATGGCCGTGGTGCGGATAAACCAGCTATCGAGCGGGTAGTACAGTACGGGCTTGTCGGTGCGCCAGCAATGTGGGTAGGGGTGTTCGTATTTTTCTACCTTGAAAGCCAGGCCTTCCTCTTTCAGCTTGATCGCGATCAGCACGTCCGTCGGTTTGAAATCGGGTTCATCCTGTTCGGCGTCGGAGTAGTATTCCGGCTTCACGTACCTGCCCCCGAATTCGCCAATCTCTTTCACAAAACGGCCCTGACGATCCACAATGGGTACCTCTTTGCCGTTGGCGTCCTGCACCATAATGGGCGGAATGCCGTTGGCCTGCGCCACGCGAAAGTCGTCCGCGCCGAAGGTAGGTGAGGTATGTACCACGCCCGTACCGTCCTCGGTCGTGACAAAATCGCCCAGAATCACACGAAAAGCGGGCGTCTTGGGCTGGACGTAGGGCATGAGTTGCTCGTACTCGATGCCTTCCAGGTCTTTTCCCTTGAACTCCGCAAGAATCTGCCAGGGAAGTACCTTCTTGTCGCTTTCAGGGTACCCCACAAAATCGCCGTCTTTCCCTTTTTCCGAAAAGAAGTTTTTGACTAAATCCTTCGCCAGCACTACACTGACGGGTGCGTAGGTATAGGGATTAAACGTTTTGACCAATACATAGCTAATGTTCGCGCCGACGGTCAGGGCCGAGTTGGCGGGTAGGGTCCAGGGCGTGGTCGTCCAGGCCAGGATGCGGATGTCTTCCTGGCTATATTCCTTAAAAACTGAATGCGTCCCGGCATCTTTAACCTTGAACATAGCCACGATCGTGGTGTCTTTCAGTTCTTTGTAGGTACCCGGCATATTCAGCTCGTGCGACGAAAGGCCCGTACCCGCCGCCGGACTGTACGGCTGGATCGTGTAGCCTTTGTACAGCAAACCCTTGTCGTATAGCTTTTTGAGCAAATGCCACAGGCTCTCGATGTAGTTATTTTCGTAGGTGATATAGGGATCATCCAGGTCCACCCAGTAGCCCATTTTCTCAGTCAGGTTGTTCCACTGGTCGGTGAACTTCATGACCGTTTCGCGGCATTTGGCGTTATATTCTTCGATGCTGATTTTGGTACCGATGTCTTCCTTTGTGATACCCAATTCCTTCTCTACCTGCAACTCGATGGGCAGGCCGTGCGTGTCCCAGCCGCCCTTGCGCTTCACCTGAAAGCCGCGCAGGGTTTTGTAGCGGCAGAAAATATCCTTGATCGTCCGGGCCATCACGTGGTGAATGCCCGGCGCGCCATTGGCCGAGGGTGGCCCTTCGTAGAACGTGAAGGTAGGGTTGCCCTCGCGCAGGGTGACGGATTCCTCGAAGATTTTATTCTCTTTCCAGAAGTTAAGTACTTCGTCGGCGAGCTGGGGGTAGCTGAGATTTTTGTATTCCTGGTAGTTCACTAAAATGGACGTTAGATACTTAATATTGGATTTTAGAAACCTGGCCCTGAACCAGGGTATTCCCGAAAAAGCGATTCATTTTTCAAGGGAGCAAATTTAGCGATTTTTGGGGCGGGCAAGAAATTGCATTCCTGATTTGAAAATAATTTCAATTAGCCTGCCGAAATTCGTTGCTTTGCCTAATCAACAAAATTGGTTTTGAAAAAATCGCAAAGATCATTCTGGGAAATTCTGCAACGCGCCGGGTTCGACGGTTTTATTCTCGCGCTGATGGGGGCGGTGTTTCTGGCGTGGCTCTGGCCGTACCCGGGTACGGTATCGGCCCCGGTGCAGCTGGGGAAGATCGCGGGCTACGGAGTGTCGGTCATTTTTTTCTTTTACGGCCTGAAACTCAATCTGACTCAGTTGCGGGTAGGGCTTAGCAATACACGGCTTCATCTGATAATCCATGCCGCCACCTTTGTGCTGTTTCCATTGCTGGCCCTGGCCATCAAGCCTTTTTTCCAAAATCCTGAGGATCATACCTTATGGCTCGGCATTTTCTTCCTAGCGGCGTTGCCGGGCACGGTTTCGTCGGCGGTGGTGATGGTATCCCTGGCCGGGGGCAATATTCCGGCTGCCATTTTCAATGCCAGTCTTTCCAGCCTGCTAGGGGTGTTCATTACCCCGCTGTGGATGGGGCTCGTGATGAGTACCTCATCCATGCGCTTCGACATGACCGATGTAATTCTTAAACTGATCGTGCAGGTACTGCTGCCCGTGGTGGCAGGGATGCTGATGCACCGGTTCTGGGGTACCTTCGCCGATCAGTACCGGAAAGCGCTCAGCAATTTCGACAAGGGCGTGATTATCTTGATCGTATACACCAGTTTCTGCGAATCTTTTGCTAATCGGGTGTTTTCGCTCATTGGCTGGCAAGAACTTTTTATGCTGATTGGGGGCGTAGTTTCGTTATTCTTTCTGGTGTACGGAATTCTTTCCTTCCTGGCAAAAATCTTACATTTCAACCACGAAGACCGGATTACGGCGCTATTCTGCGGTTCCAAGAAATCGCTCGTGCAGGGAGCCGTGATGTCCAAGGTACTTTTTGCGGGTATGGCCAGCGCGGGGGTACTTCTATTGCCGATTCTGCTCTACCACGCCTCGCAGCTCCTGATCGTAAGCTCCATCGCCCAGCGGCTGAGCCGGGAAACGAGGTAGGGGCATGTCTATGATTTTATCTTACAGAGCTAATAGCTGATGGCTAATAGCCAATAGCTTTTTTAGAATACATGCGTTTCATTCAGGGAATTTTCCGCTTAGTTCTTTTCTTCCTCATCATCGTTGGGGTCATTTCGCTGTGGGAAAACTGGCGGACGGGCGACTGGCTGCCGGACTGGTTCAACAGCAAGAAAAAACTTGAAAACACCCAAACGGTAGTTTTGCAGGAAATCACTTCGCTCGGCAAACTGGAACTGGTGCGCTATAATTTTAAAGATGTAGTAGAACAGCAGATCACCAAAATGTGGCTACCCGACGCCAAAGCGGTGCTCATCGTGCAGGGCGAAGCCATTGGCTGTGTGGATTTGACCCAAATGGACATTGCCGACATAGAAGCTGGTAAAGATACATTGGTTGTTCACCTACCCGAACCCGAATTATGCGTGTTCAAGATCAACCACGACCGCTCCAAAGTCTACAACACCGAGTATGCTTTTATGGAAGAGGCACAGCTCGTACAGGAAGGCTACAAACAGGCCGAGCGACAAATCCGGCAATCGGCGCTCGATATGGGTATCCTGGACCAGACCCGCGAAAATGCCCGCAAGATGCTGACGCCCATTCTGGAACGTACGTCAGGTAAAAAGGTAGTACTGGTGTTTCCGATGAAAGCCGAATTGCCGAAATTGAGGTAAGAAGGAAGGATCAAACGGTTAAAGGTGAAGGGTTAAATGGTTAACAGCTTTCGGAAACGGATTTACTTATGGACTTTCCACTATCAACCGTCAACTCTCGCCGCGGGGCGCCCCGCACTAAATAAGTCTTTCAACCCTACCCCACTGAGTTGCTGTCGTTTCATTTCCTGTAGTAAATAAAAAATCTTCTCGGCAGCTCGCTCGTAGGAAAGTCCGCCAGGTCGGATATTGGACACACAGTTGCGGCCCTCGTCCGTCAAGCCCACGCGGGGACGGTAGGTGAGGTAAGCCCCCAGACTATCGGGCGAGCTCAGACCCGGCCGTTCGCCAATCAAAATCAGGGTCATCTCGGAGCGCAATGTCTGGGCGATTTCATCGGCAATAGCTACCCTACCCTGTTTGACCAGCGCGACAGGAGCCAGCCGCCAGTTTTTTGCCCGGACCATAGGTACCAGCCGCCGAATCACTTCCAGTGCGTGGGTATTAACGGCAGTAGCCGACAGACCATCGGCCACCACGACACATAGCTCATTTTCCTCATTATCAATATTTTGTAGAGAAAGGTTAGATTCATGACTAAGTTGACGGCCCAGATCAGGTCGAAGCAGGTACTCCTGCCGGTCTGATACCCGACTGTGTAGTCGCGTGGAAAGAAGACCTAGTTTACGGAGCAAAATTTCCGCCTGATCCAGATCGAAAGTAGAGTACACCGCGTCGCGAGCCCGGGCGTGATCCAGATTGAATTCCAGCAGCCGCTTTGTGAGAAGGCTATGCCCCGTCCGGCCCAACGCCACTCGGGCAGGGGTGTATTTCGTAAGATCGGATGACGCCTCACCGGGTACAGTATAACTTTCAGCCTTTTTTAGTGTGTCCATATACAGGGCTTGTTCTTTCTGGTAGCTTATTTCATTATTGGATTTACTCGTTTAATCGATAAAAATTAATAAGATCTGTACTTTCTATGGCTGTAAAGCCCACTTCTCGTAGATAGTTGACGAGTTGGCCCCGGTGGTAGGTCGAGTGGTTGAATACGTGGGCCAGAACCTTGCTGCGTTCATCAGTGAATTCGTTTCCTTTCAGATTCCGATAAGTGAATTTCTCTCTCAGGCTCTCCTCCGAACTATCAACAAGGTACCTTTCAAGATTAGCGGACGCACTTTTCCAAATAGCCAGTACTTCATCCCTATCGCCCTGAAAAGTAAGTGACAGAAAAGGCTGGGGTTTCCCTTCTAGCCGTTCGAACCATATTTTTTCGGCTGAAACAATGTGCAGGGCAGTAGCTTCCAGACTTTTGAAACTCCCACCAAATTCCCGTTTCCACTGCTCTACGCTGATTTGTGACAGCCACGCTGACAACTTTGCGTTGGCCCACACGTTGTAGCGCGCCAATTCGAGTAAATATTCTTTCATCTTGTTTAAAAGCTCATATTTATAAAATCATCGGTTGGGCAAACAGGCAAAACCCATATTATTCTCCCAACAGCCCGTTAAATTTTTCAATTTTCCATTCTCCATTTTCAATTAACCGGAGAAGCCATTTTTCAAATTCTGGCGCGGGTCGTACGCCCAGCACATCGCGAAGGTACAGGGCATCATGGAAGGAGGTACTTTGGTAGTGCAGCATCACATCGTCGGCACCAGGTACCCCCATGATGAAGTTGGCACCCGCTACGCCCATGAGGGTCAGCAGAGTATCCATGTCATCCTGGTCGGCCTCGGCATGGTTGGTGTAGCAGATGTCGATGCCCATCGGTAAGCCCAATAGTTTTCCGCAGAAAACGTCCTCCAGACCCGCGCGGATGATTTGCTTGCCGTCGTACAGGTACTCTGGCCCGATGAACCCTACCACCGTGTTAACCAGCAATGGATCAAACGCCCGCGCCACGGCGTAGACCCGCGCCTCGCAGGTCTGCTGGTCGAGGCCGTGGTGAGCATTGGCCGAGAGCGCCGCGCCCTGCCCGGTTTCAAAATACATGAGGTTGGTGCCTAGAGTACCCCGCTTCAGGGACAGGCCCGCTTCGTGCGCTTCTTTGAGTAAGGCCAGATCGATGCCAAACGACTTGTTGAGCGCCTGGGTACCCCCAATGGATTGAAAAACCAGATCTACGGGAGCTTTTTCTTCAATAAGTTGCAACGTGGTAGTCACGTGACTGAGCACGCAACTTTGGGTCGGAATATCGAACCGTTGCCGGATGCCATCCATCATTTCCAGCAAACCCCGTACCGTGGCTACGTGGTCGGTGGCGGGGTTGATACCGATCACGGCGTCACCGCTTCCATAGAGCAGTCCGTCGACGATCGAGGCAGCGATCCCTTTGAAATCGTCCGACGGATGGTTGGGCTGTAATCGGGTAGAAAGCCGGCCTTTCAGGCCAATCGTATTTCTGAATTTTGTGACAATCTCGCACTTGGCCGACACTGTGACCAAATCCTGAATCCGCATGAGTTTGCTGACCGCCGCTGCCATTTCGGGTGTAATGCCGGGAGCCAGTCGGCGCAGCTTTTCGGTAGTGGTTTGTTCCGACAGCAGGAAATCCCGGAACTCCCCAACGGTGAGGGCTTTTATGGGCTCAAAAGCCCCTACGTCGTGGGTATCCACGATGAGGCGGGTCACTTCGTCTTTTTCGTAAGGAATCAGATGATCGGTCAGAAAAATGCTCAGCGGCAAATCGGCCAATGCCATCTGCGCAGCTACCCGTTCCTCGTAGCTGCGGGCAGCTACCCCCGCCAGTTGGTCGCCCGAACGCAGCGGGGATGCTTTGGCGAGGAGGGTTTTCAAATCCTCGAAGTGGTAGGTAAAAGCACGGACGGTTTGGCGAAAGGGCATTTTTTGAAGAAGATAAAAGCTAGTAGCTGATGGCTAGTAGCCATTGGCTTTTAAAAATACACAAAAAAAGCGGTGAGAAATGAATCCCACCGCTAGTGTCTTGCTTAAAAGACTGTTTTTTACAGCACTACTACCGAATTCTCGTCGGTTGAACCTTCAGCAGGAACATACTTGTCAGCTTGCCAGTCGTTCTCCCATTTCTCACCATCGAGCAAGTAACGGAACTGGTATTCTTTGCCTGTTTCCAGTTCTACGATTGCTTTATATGAGCCGTCTTTCTGCTTTTTCAGGGGAGTTGCTTCGGAAGGATCCCAACCGTTGAAATCGCCCAGCAGAATCACCTTTTTCGATTCAGTAGTCGCCTCAGCGGGTAGGGTAAACGTTACTTTGCAGACAGGTTTGCTTTTCAAAAATTGTTTTGTCAAAGCCATAGTTGTAATAAAGTTTTGTGAATAACCCTGCAAAGGTAATAAGATATATTTTTTAATACAATGATTATCAGTTGAATAAATTTTTCACTTCTTTTAATAATTACATTTATTCTACTTTTATAAAGGATAGTGCAATTTTACTGAACACGGTATCGGAAGCCTAAAAAGCCCCGGATTCCCTGATTAGGCGCATATACATAGCTGGGATCGAAGGTAAGCCGATACGGATTATCGGGCGTAGCCACTACTTGCCCCGCCGCGTCAAACTCCACATTTTTATCGAATGGATCGTGCGCCCGGGCAATGGAATTGGCCGGGGGACGGAAATTGAGCAGGTTTTTCACGCCTCCGTATAGTTCGGTGCGGGTACCCAGCTTTTTGGTAAATTGAATGTTCTGCAACGACCACACGGGCGAGTACGCGGCGCGCGGGTCGCTTTCGCTAAGCAAAGGCAATCGCATGGGGCCGTACACATTGCCAGTATAGTCCAGCGTGAGGCCCGCCCGCACAAAATCGTAGGTGACGGCCCAAGTACCCATGAACCGTTCCGTCAGAATGGGCCGAATCCGTACGCCGTCTTTCACCTGCACATTGTCCATCAAGGTACCCCCCGCCACAATTTTCAGAGGTGCGTACAGATTCACGTCCAGATTCAGGCTGATGCCTTTGGACTCGGCGTAACCGCGCAGGTTATCATAAATAATCTGGTTGGGATTGGTGTCGTAGTCGGGCAGGATGCGGTTGCTGAAGCGGGTATAAAACAGCGAGGCGTCCAGACCCACGAACGAATTCCCCGTCACGATTTTCTTGACAAAATTCACATTGGCGTTCCAGCTTTGTTCGGGTTTGAGGGCGTTTTTCACGATCACCTGCCGCGCTCCGGTCAGGGCGGCATGTTCTTCGGTGAACAGGTTGACTACGCGGTACCCTCGTCCCACGTTGAAGCGCAGGGCGTCGGTCTGGTTCAAGCTGTATTTGTAGGCCAGGCGCGGCGTGAAGATATTCCCATGCCGCGAGTTATAGTCGTAGCGCGCGCCGAGCAGGAGTTTGTGCGAACCGCTAGTAATTTCATCCTGTACAAAAAATCCCGGCAGGAAAATCCGCTCCGGCTGGTTGCCCCGCCCTTCCAGAAAGGTAGCGGCGGTGTTGTCATCATAGTAGGTGTAACGCACGGGTAGCCCCGTCAGTAGGCTGTGCTGGCCGAGCTGCTTGTCCCACAGCAGTTGCCCGAAGGCAATCCGCTGCGTGGCCTGGTAGGAAGTAGTGCCGTAGAAAGAGTTCTGGTCGTGCGAATTCAGCGAGTACTGGAAGGTCAATTTTTCAGTGGTAGGCAATTGGTACAAGCCCACGGCTTCCAGGCGTTTCGTATAGATACTCTCGCCGTACACCCGGTTGCCACCCCGTTCAGCGGGCGTCCAATTCATTTGTCCACCCCAGCGATCTTCGTAGAAGTACCGTACCGCCAGCGAAGCCTGCCGGTTTTCGGGACGCTGTACCGACCACTTGTTGAAAACCGAAATGCGGTGCTGAAGCGTAAGATCCGTGAAGCCATCGCCGTTGTTGTCGATGGGATTTTGATAATTAAAGTAGTTGACACCCAGCAGCGAGGACACTTTCGCTCCCGCCGAAAATTTGAAGCCCAGATCTACATTCATATCGCGCCAATTACTGCTGAACACATCCGCCGAAAAAGCGGGGGCTTTATTGACGTTTTTGGTAATAATATTGATCAAACCACCTACCGCTTCCGAACCGTAAAGCGTCGAGGCCGGGCCTTTCACGATTTCGATGCGTTCGATCAAACTGTTAGGAATACCCACCAACCCATACACCGTCGAAAGGCCGCTGACGATGGGGGTACCATCCAGCAGTACCATGGTGTAGGGTCCTTCGAGGCCGTTGATGTGGATGTCGCCCGTGTTGCAGATGTTGCAGTTCAGTTGCGGACGCACTCCATTGACGTAGGTGAGCGCCTCAAAAATACTGGGAACGGGGTTTTTGTACAGGAATTTCTGCGTGATGATGTCTACCGGAACGGGACTGGCCAATTTGGAAACTTCCTTCATGGTACCCGTCACGACCACTTCTTCCAACTGTCCGGCAACTTCTTCCAAATTTGCGTTTACGGTGGTCGCTTGATGGGCGGTCAGCGAAACATTTTGCTGATAAGGTTTGTAGCCGACGGCGGAAATCAAGACGGTATGTTTTCCAACGGGCAAACCCGTAAGTCTGAAGGTACCCGTTGAGTCAGCCGTAGTTCCAAAAGCCGTTCCCTTAATGGCTACGCTCGCAAATTCCACGGGTTTCTGATCCTGCCGGACGATCCCTTCCAACGTAGCCTGCGCCAGGGTCACTCCCTGTATAAGTCCAATAATCAGGGCCGTCAAATGTATTTTTACAAACATATTTTTATTTTATTTTAGCCAATATCTATTTTTATTTTTGACAAAAATAAACATCATAAACTTGTATTGAAATATTATTTTTAGATTAGTCTAAATTTTATTCAACCAAAATATTTCCTAGACCGGAACAGTACCCGGCCTAAACGGGTTGAATGATTTTCAAGGGTACCCTACCTGGCAATAAATCCACAAAGAATGATTCGAAGAATTTTCAGTCCACCTACCCTACCCGATCCCGCCAGTTGGGGCGTCCTGATTCTGCGCGTGGGCATGGGTTTCTTCATGGCCACCCACGGCTACGATAAGCTCAGCAGTTACTTGGGCGGCAATAGTGGCTTTGCCGATCCCATTGGCTTGGGAGAAGAAACTTCTCTGATCTTGACTATTTTCAGCGAATTCTTCTGCGCGCTGCTGCTCATGCTAGGACTATTCACGCGGGCGGCCCTCATTCCGCTGCTGATCGGTATGCTGGTGGTCAGTTTCGTAGTGCATGGCGGCGAACCATTGAGCGAGCGGGAACACGCCCTGATGTTTGCCGTCGCATTCGTAGCGATTTTCCTAACAGGTCCGGGCCGCTATTCGGCCGATCAGGTACTTTTCAAGTAGGGCGGTTCTTGCAGGCTTTCGCCTTTTTTGCTTCAAATCTGGTAGAATTCCGTGGGTGTGCTTCTTTTATGAGTCAAGCAACCTACCTATTCACTATACCGATTTGTTATGCAACGCATTGCCATGCTGGGTTCCGGTTTCATCGGGCGCTTTTACGCCGAGTCCATCCACGGCCAACGGGGCCGCGATCGCGTCACGGCCATCTACGCCCGTCGTGACGAGAGCGCCAAAAAATTCGCGGACGACTATGGCTGTGATTTCTGGTCGAGCGACATGGAGGAAGTCATCGCGCATCCCGACGTCAACATGGTGTGTATCGCCCTACCCAACCACGTCCACGAAGCCGCAGTACTCCTCTGCGCCAAACACAAAAAGAACGTCGTATGCACCAAACCACTGGGCCGCACCGCCGACGAAGCCCTGCGCATGATGCAGGCGGTGGAAGAAGCGGGGATCTTTGGTGGGTACCTTGAGGACTTATGCTACACGCCTAAATTCCTTAAGTCGATGGAAAGCGTAAAAAATGGCGCGTTGGGCCGTATTCTCTGGGCAAAATCGCGCGAAGCGCATCCCGGTCCGCACAGTGAGTGGTTCTGGGACATCGAGCAGGCGGGTGGCGGCTGCATCCTGGATCTGGGCTGCCACTGCATCGAAATTGCGCGTAATTTTATAGGAAAAGATGTAAAACCCGTGGAGGTTATGTGCTGGGCCGATACGCAGGTAAAACCCATCGAGGCCGAAGATCACGCCATCGCGCTGGTGAAGTACGAGAACGGTGCCATCGGGCAATTCGAAACGAGCTGGACGTTCCGGGGTGGCATGGATTTGCGCGATGAAGTGATGGGTACCGAGGGTACCATCTGGATCAACAATTTTCTGCGCACGGGTTTCGAGATGTACACTTCCGGCAAGGGTGCCGACTACGTGGCCGAAAAAGCCGAAAGCAACTCGGGCTGGCTGTTCCCGGTGGGCGACGAGGTCAATGATCTGGGCTACAATCACATGTTTACCGATATGTTCGATGCCGCCGAAAAGGGCGGGGAAGCCGCCGAAACTTTTTATGATGGCTACGTAGTGAACGCCGTGATCGACGCGGCCTACCGCTCGGCCAAAACCAAACAGTGGGAACCCGTGCAGTTGCCCGTCTGGCGAGGTCAGGAAGGGCTCAGCAAGCCTTCCAACTATACCGACTACGACGCCGACCACTACCTCATCAAGCAGGAAATAACGCACGACGGACGGAATAAGCTGATTTTGAAAGAGAAAGCAAGCGGAAAAATTGTGGAACGTGATTTATGATGGCTATTGGCTATCAGCTTTTTGAAGGCAAATAACCGGGTACCTGACTCCGAAAACCTCTTGATCAACCTATGAAACAGTTAATACTTTTTCTAGCCGCTGTCCCGGTATACGCCCAAAGCCCTACCTTCAAGGCCGAGGTCATCGACCCTAAAATCAGTATTGGGTACGGTCTCGCGACGGGCGACGTAGATGGCGATGGCCAACTGGACATCCTAATGGCCGATCAGAAGGAAATCGTGTGGTATGAGAATCCCGGCGGCCCGAATGAATCGTGGAAACGGCACGTCATCGCCGCCAACCTCACCGAACGTGATAATGTGTGCATCGCCGCCCGCGACATCGACGGTGATGGGAAGGTAGAGGTAGCCGTAGGGGCGCAGTGGAATCCTGGTGAAACCAAAAATGTGAAAGAGTCAGGCGCGGTATTTTACCTCGTGCCGCCCGCCGATCGCAAGTCGAGCTGGGAGCCCGTAAAGCTACACCACGAAGTCACCATTCACCGGATGCACTGGGTGCAAGATACCGAGGGCAAGTACCAGTTGATAGTACTACCCCTGCATGGATTGGACAACGATAAGGGCGAAGGCGCCGGGGTAAATATGATCGTTTTCGATGTACCTGAAAATAAAAAGGGCTTGTGGGCCTACCAATTGGTGGATACTGGTATGCACATGACCCACAATATGGAACCTATGGAAGTCAGGGGAGCCTTCCTGGGCATGGCCGTGGCGGGAAAAGAGGGCGTACAGGTCTTTCTGGACGGAGCCGACGGCTGGGCCCCATCGGGCAACTGGATGGTACTTAAAAATGGGGTGGGCGAAATTAGGACCGGAAAGCTTAAAAACAATATGCTTTTCACCACCACCATCGAACCCATGCACGGCAATAGTCTGGTGGTGTATACCAAAGACGACCGTACCATACTGACCGACCGGATGAATCAGGGCCATGCCCTGGTAACGGCCGACTTCCTGGGCTTGGGCCGCGACCAGATCGCGATGGGCTGGCGCGAAAAAAACGCCGCCGAGCAGGTGGGTGTCCGCCTGTACGTAGGTACCGACGATTCAGGGGCCAAATGGCAGGAGTACGCCCTGGACCAGAAAGTAGATATGGCCGCTGAGGATCTTAAAGCCGCCGATCTGGATGGAGACGGTGACCTGGATCTGGTGGCTTCGGGGCGTGCCACCCACAATGTGGTGATTTACTGGAATCAGCGCTTCTAGAATTCTTCAGACTATCGATTTTTTGGATTAGAAATCAAATATAAATAGCCTTAATCTCTAAAAAAGTTACTTTTCAGTTTGGTAAAGTTCTAATTAATGTTAAATTTGTACAAGTTAGTGCGAGTGTTTTGTGAAGGGGTCTGCACCCTTATTTTTCACCTTCTAAACCTCCATGAATATGTACAACCTACATTTTTCTCCGCGTAAGGGCTTATCCCTTGTTTTGCTCTTCTTCGTCAGTTCTTCTCTCTTTGCTCAAAAAATCATCAGGCACAACGACGCCATTAGCCTAAGCAAAAGCGCCGACCAGAACGTGGCCATCCTCAATAACTACCTCGATGCCCTCATAGCCAACGACCTGGTGCAGGCCCGCCCCTACCTTACGGCCAACTACCAAGAATATGGCCCCAGCCACGATGAGCCTTTCACCAGTGAACAAGCCCTGGCGAGTTGGGAAGCCAGTAGCAGCCAGCGTACGTCCCAGAACATTACCGACCGCCGTACCCTTACGTTTCGGGAAAAGAGCGGTCCCCGGGAAGGCGACTGGGTCATGGGCTGGGGGGTGTACCATTGGAAAGACAAGGAAAACGGCGCTGCTTACGATATGCCTTACCAGATTACGGCCCGGCTGAGCGACGGTAAGTTGTCGGAAACCCATTACTACTACGACCGGGCGGCTATCCGCGACAGGATGGGCTATGTGAGTATACCTCCGGGGGTAGATCCCGACGCCTATATGATTCGCAGGGTGCTGGAGGCCGAGACCCAGGCCTGGCTCGACAATGATGGCGAGAAGATGGGTACCTTCTGGGCCGACCTGCCCTACGCCGCCCATACTGTAACCGACGAGGGCGGCAAAGCCTACGACATTACAGCTACCGAAATCGGTGAGATGGTAGACCGGCTCTCCACTCAAAAACCCAATAAACCGGGCACAATATTTGTTAATACCAACTATAATATCCGGCCCAATGGCCATGCCGCCTGGGCCAGTTACGAACAAACTTTCCGCTATCCCGACGGGCGTGCTCCCGTAACGAACCTGGAAAGCCGCTATCTTGAAAAGATCGATGGGGAATGGAAAATTTCTCACATGATTTCCATCCCAAAACGGTAATCCAACCCTATTAATACTTGCACGCACGATTCTTGGTCTGCATGGGGGTACCTTCCCACCCTTATGCGGGCCAAGTCTTTTATGGGTTTCTCCATTCATCCTGCCCTGCCCTATGGTTTCAATTGTTCCGAACCGTCTGCCCCAAAAGGATGTTTCATCAGGAATTCTTTCCTAGTTTTGTTTTACCTGCTTTGTGAGGCCAATACCTACCCGCAAACCCTTTTTCCACTAAACCCATCGAACCATGACCCCGATACGCAAGGGCTCTTTCATCCGGCGAGCCAAGGACATCACCATCAGTAGCACCCTCGCCCTGGCCCTATTGGCCAGTGGCATGACTCTGCCGGGCTGTTCGGACCAACAGGACGACGAGGCCGCGTACAGCTACGAAGAAACGGTTGACACCAAAGGAATCCGTTCGCACATCAAGGAAATCAAACCCGGCGAATTCGAGATTACCGACGAAGAAACCGTACCCGCCGAGCGGGCCGAGGCAATAGTTACCTACCTCGACGGGCGCGTCGAAACCATCAGTCCGGTAGCCGCCAAGGCGTTGATTGATGAAGAAATTAAAAACGCAGGAGATAGCACTGTTACTGACAATGGCAGGCACTACGGCTACCATCGCAGGGGGCTATCGAGCATGCTGCTGTATGGCGGCATGGGCTACATGCTGGGACGTAACATGAACAATGGCTACATCAATTCATACCGGGAGCGCGAATCGCAAAATGGTACCTTTGGCAGGTATTATAGCTCGCCGTCTACCTACCAGAAGTCACAGAGCGTCCACAACGACGTACGGGCTTCCCGCACCACCCGTACGGTCAATAGCCGTCCCTCGGGCGGAAGGAGTGGATTTTTCGGTCGTTCCGGCGCACGAAGCGGAGGATAATTTTTAGCTACCAGCTATTGGTCAATAGCTGGTAGCATTTTTGAATTCTCCCTACAAAACTCCCCCAAAATGATTCTCTTGAAAGAAATGCCGCAACATCCTGAAACTGCCCTGCGTTCGGTGGGCTGGGACTGGATGTTGGGCGAGGACACCCTACCCTATCTGGTACAGAAGGCCGTGATTGTGTCCGAAGCGGAAGCCAACGCCTACTACGAAGCGGCCCAGTCGCTCTACGATATGTTTGTAGAAGCCGGGCAGTACGCCATCGACCAGCATTTGCTTAAAGAAATGGGGATTCCCGAATCGTTACACGAGTTGGTCAGGCGCTCGTGGGAGGACGATCGGCAGGTACATCTTTACGGGCGCTTTGATCTGGCCGGTGGGCTGGATGGCCAGCCCATCAAGCTCATCGAATTCAACGCCGACACTGCCACCTGCCTACCCGAAACCGCCGTAGTGCAATGGGCGCACCTACGGGCCAACGGTATGGACGACAGCCGCCAGTTCAACACCCTTTACGAAACCCTGGTGGGACAGTTCAGGTACCTGCGGGAAATAAATCCCGACCTCACCCCCAGCCTCCTCCTGACTACCCTGCGCGACTACCCTGAGGATGATACCAATGTAGCCCTACTGAACGAAGCGGCCCGCGAGGCGGGGTTCGACGCGGAGTTCTGCTACATGGACGAGGTAGAATTCTCTGTCGAAGAAGGGATCTTCAAACAGGACCCGGTTAATGGCAGTTTCGTGCGTTTTGATTTCTGGTTCAAGCTGGTACCCTGGGAGTATATCGGCGAAGAGGAAAGCGAATTGGCGGACATCCTGACACAACTCGTTACTGACCGGAAAGCGGTCGTCCTGAATCCCGCTTACACGCTGCTGTTCCAGTCCAAATACATCCTCAAAATTCTGTGGGACATGTACCCCTACCACCCCCTGCTGCTACAAACCGAGCGCTACGTACTGCCGCACAAGCGTTCGGTGAGCAAGGTACTCTTTGGCCGTGAAGGAGCCAATGTGACGATTTTGGAAAAAGGCGGCGATGTGATCGAAAAAGTGGAAGGTGAGTACGGTGCCCAACGGTGCATCTACCAGGAGTACGTCGATTTTGTGAGCGATAACGAAGATTTTTGCTACCAGGCCGGGGTGTTTTACGCGGGAGAGCCCTGCGCGCTGGGCTACCGGCGTGGGGGCCGGATTCTGGACAACACCGCCCAGTTCATTGGGCATGTAATCGAATAAATCAAAATACGTGAATTCAAAAGATACTGCATTTATCGCCCTGCGGCCCCAGCTTTCAACGGAACCCACCGAAAACCCGGCGGAGCAATTTCAGAACCAAGTCCTGCGTCCCATCCTTAAATTCCAGCATGAGCGAATCGTCGCCGTTTTTCAACATCATGTTATGAAGCGGAGGGTACCCCTGGATGGCATGGCACCCGACGATCGAAAAAGCTATGTCGAAAAGGCTTTTCAAAAAGACCTGGCTCTGCGCAACCAATTGATAGGCCTGGTACTTGGATTAATGACCACCGACGAATGGGCCACTTTTATTTCACAGGAAAAGGAGTTGAGCCGCCGCTTGCATGACCTGCTGATCCAGCGCCTGCAAAGTACCCTGGGGTAGACTTTATGGCAGTTTATGTTAAAAAAGCGCGGCCTCCTGAGGAGGCCGCGCTTTTCAATATTTAGTCCAATTCATTTTTCTAGTCCCTTCTGCCCATCAGGATACTGACGTAGTAGAGCAGCGTCGCCAACGATCCGATGGCAGCTACCAGGTAGGTGCGCGCGGCCCATTTGAGGGCATCGGCGGCCATTTCGTGCTCGCGCTGGGTCACGATGCCGTGGGTTTCGATCCAGGCCAATGCCCGGTTGCTGGCGTCGTACTCTACGGGAAGCGTAATAAAACTGAATAGCGTCGTGACGGCAAAAAGCGCCACGCCAATTGCCAGAGGGATAGTCGAAGTGTTGATCAAGAGAATCCCGGCCAGAATCACCCACTGCATGTAGCGAGAGGAGATCGTCAGGAAAGGTACCATCTTGGAACGCAACTGCAGCCAGGTGTAGGCGGTGGCGTGCTGCACGGCATGCCCGCACTCGTGCGAAGCAACCGCGGCTGCCGCCACGCTCCGTCCGTGATACACATCGGGACTCAGATTGACCGTCTTGTCCTGGGGATTGTAATGGTCCGTCAGACGGCCCTCCACCGATACTACCCGCACATCGAAAATACCGTTTTCGCGCAGCATTTTTTCGGCAATTTCCTTGCCACTGAGGCCATTGCTCAGACCTACCTGCGAATACTGTTCAAACTTACTTTTGAGCCGCCACTGCACGAACATGCTTACGGCCATGACGATAATACCAATCAAATATGCTCCTGCCATGTCTTTGTTAATTATGAGTTATGACGGGGTCACCCGTGCGATGATGAATTATGAGATCTCTTGATTTGAAAACGTTTTGAAATTAGTCAAACCTTGACGATAGACTCAATAACTTTGCTTTATTTTTTCAATCAGAGCCGTAGTCGAATAGCCTTTAACGAGGGCTATCGTTTCTACTGTTCCTCCCTTATTTATAACAAAATCTGCGCCAACGATCGTTTCGACAGTATAGTCGTCGCCTTTGACCAAAATGTCAGGTTTTAGGGCCTCAATTAACTCTTTGGGGGTAGGTTCGTCGAACAAAATGACAGTATCCACGAAGCTCAAAGCCGCCATTAGCCGCGCCCGCGCGTATTCATTCACCACGGGTCGGGCGGGGCCTTTCAACCGACTCACCGAAGCATCGGTGTTCAGCCCCAGCACCAGGCGGTCGCCCAAAGCCCTGGCTTTTTCGAGGTAGTCGATGTGGCCCAGATGCACAAGGTCAAAACAGCCGTTGGTAAACACCACTTTTTGTCCCGCACGCTGCCAGTCAGCTACTTGGGTCATTGCTTCATCCAGACGCAGAATTTTGGCTTCGGTAGTCATGTCAGATGTATCGCTTCAGATTAAGAAACGGGCTGTTCACTCAGGGCAGGTTCGGTAGTGGATTTCCGGTTTTTAAGCAGCACCACTAAAAACGCCAGTGCGCCCACGGCCAGCATAAACAACATTTGGGTACCGTGCACGAAGGTAGCTAAGGTAATGCCGTCCTTTTGGGTCAGACCGTACAAGATCATCACATTTCCCACCAACAGATGGTACGCTCCGATGCCGCCCTGCGTCGGAGCCGTCATACCAATGGCTCCGATCACCAGAATCGTCAGCCCGGCCAATGGCCCCAGGGTAGACGTTTCGGGAATACTGAAAAAAAGCACGTACGAAATCAAGTAATAAAACACCCAGATGAGCAGGGTACTAAAAATGAACAACGCCGGACTACGGAGCTTGCGAATGCTCAGTACCCCTTCCAGCATACCTTTCAGAAAGGTCGCGATTTTTATGATGATAGCATTTTGCAGGAGTTTTTCCCGAAGGCTTTTATTCGTCAAAATAAATACAACCCCGATCGTAATCAGCAATACTATTCCTCCAAAACCAATCAACAGGAAGTTGGTACCCTGTGGCTCTCCACCCGAAACCTTACTGCCGAAAAAATCCAGAAAAAACGTGCTGAGCCGGTCAAATTCCAATAAAAAGTTAAGGGCAATCAGTACCAGCAGCGTCAGCACATCAAATACGCGCTCGGCTACTACGGTCCCAAAACTGAGGTTCACCGGGACTTTCTCCAATTTATAGAGGGTACCACAGCGCGTGACCTCGCCCATACGCGGAATGATGTAGTTGGCAAAGTACCCCGTCAGCACCGAAGTCGTGGCATCGAACAGGCTGGGACGATGGCCCAGCGGCTCGAGCAACATCTGCCAGCGCCAGGCCCGGGTAATGTGCGCCATCAACACCAGCGAGCACGACAGCGCGATCCAGCGCCAATCGGCCTGCTGGAGCCGGTCCAGCATGGCGGCCAGATCCATATCCTTGAATACCAGCCAGAGCAGACCACCCGCCAGGGCTAACGAAATCGCATACCGGAGGACGTTTTTCATGTAGTTAGTATACTAGTTGAAGTGTTGAATCGCCTGGTTGGCACTTGGTTCCGGAACAGGTAGGTCGTACATTGCTTCGGATACGTTCCGCTGGGCGGTAAAGCCCATGGCGCGATTAAACAAGTGCCAAAACCTACACAATTCGATTATTATCGTCGGGGAACACCACGCGGGGCCTGAACGTACGGGCTTCCTCTTCCGACATGCTACCATAGGCAATGATTATGATTATATCACCTACCTGTGCCTTACGGGCGGCCGCGCCATTGAGGCACACGATGCCCGTGCCGCGTTCGCCTTTGATGGCGTAGGTTACCAGCCGCTCGCCATTATTATTGTTGACAATATGTACCTGTTCATTTTCGATGATTCCCACCGCATCCATCAGATCCTCGTCGATGGTGATACTGCCGACGTAGTTGAGTTCGGCCTGCGTCACCTTTACCCGGTGGATCTTTGACTTCATAAGGGTAATTTGCATGATTTGATCGAGTGAGTAGCTTTATTGTGTCCGACTACCGGCGCCTGAAAAATCCGTCAAAGGTACGCCTAAATATTTACATCAGACAAAACGCAGGAGCATGGCGGGTAGTTCACCTACCCCGGGTCCAGGCAATAGTTGCCGGTCATTTACAAGAATGCCCCTGAAAAAACGTTACGTACGATAACGCACGATTACCCAAAATAAAAAACTCCTGTTCTGCCGACCTTTCATAAGTAATAACAGGCATCTGCTGGCTTTTTATAAATTGGATATTAGTCTAAGCATCATATTTTAAACCTATACCATGAACAAGCAAGACCAAAAGGAAACCGTTTCGCGGCGGGATTTTCTCCAAAAAAGTTCAGCGGCAGCCATTGGAGCTTCGGCCCTCGGCAGCTTTTTTATCGTGCCGCGGCACGTACTTGGCAAGGGCTATCGCGCTCCGAGCGATAAGTTGAACATTGCCGGCATTGGCATCGGCGGCAAGGGATCTTCCGACATTCGAAACGCCTACAACAACGGCGCTGAGAATATCGTGGCGCTCTGCGATGTGGACTGGGCCCGCAATAAGGATAATTTCGCCCGCTATCCCAACGCCAAAAAGTACATGGATTTTCGTAAGATGTTCGATGAGATGGGTAAGGACATTGATGCCGTAACAGTCTCCACGCCTGATCACCAGCACGCCGTGGCCGAAATGGCCGCCATGCAACTAGGCAAGCACGTGTACGGCCAGAAGCCCCTTACGCACGATATTTACGAAACCCGGATGCTCACCGAGGCGGCCCGCAAGTACAAGGTCGTCACCCAAATGGGTAATCAGGGAGCATCCAACCCCGGTCAACGGCAGATGCAGGACTGGTTCAACAAAGGCTTGATTGGTACGGTAAAAGAAGTCCATGTTTGGACAAATCGCCCCGTATGGCCGCAGGGCATCCCTGTACCCACGGGCAAATTCGAGGTACCCGAAGGCCTCAACTGGGACCTTTGGGTAGGTACGGCTCCCTGGGTGGATTACAATCCGGCCTATCATCCTTTCAAGTGGCGCGGCTGGTGGGAATTCGGTACGGGCGCACTCGGCGACATGGGTTGCCACCTCATCGACCCGCCCTTCCGTGTACTCGGATTGGGGTACCCTACTGAAGTAGAATGCAGCGTGGGTTCGGTGTTTCTGAAAGACTGGACGCCGGAGTACATCCCCGAAGGCTGTCCGCCCTCTTCGCGCACCCAGCTTAAGTTTGGCCCCACCAAACTTAACAAATCGGAGGTAACGATGATCTGGCTGGACGGTGGATTGCGTCCCGCTCACCCCGAACTGATTCCGGCCAACGATCCGATTGGCGACGACGATAGTTCCAACGGGGCTATCCTCATCGGCGACAAGGGCGTTATGACTTGCGGAACCTACGGGCTGGTACCCAAACTATATCTCAAAAACGGTCAGAAAATGGAAATGACCAAGGGAGGCTTTGAAACCAAATATACGGGCCTGCCTGAGTACGGCCACCAGGTAGCCTGGACCGACGCCTGCAAGGCCGGATTTAACAGTAAGGAGCACAAAGAACTTACATCGTCCTTCGATTACGCCGGTCCATTGACTGAGACGGTCATCATGGGCAACCTGGGTATCCGCAGCTATACCCTCCGCGAACCTAATGCCGACGGCAAGGGCTTCTCCTACCCAGGACGCAAGAAGCTGTTGTGGGATGGCAAGAACATGAAAGTGACCAACTTCGACCCTGCCAACCAGTTTGTGAAGCGTAACTACCGCGGCGACTGGACGCTAGGCGCATAAGGTAAATCAGCGTTGATTCTATTCATTTAATGGCTGCTGATGCTCCAATGCGTCAGCAGCCCTTTTTTATCCTTTTCCAGGCGTGCAGGAAATTTCAGACACCTTTTGGCTTTGGCAGTTTTTGGGACGGTTGCACCCGCTCATCGTTCACTTCCCCGTGGGTTTGCTTTGCGTGGCGCTCTTTCTCGAAATCCTCGACTGGTGGGGATCCAAAAAAGAGCTTCGGGCCGGAATTAATTTGCTGGTCTGGATCGGTGCCGTAAGTGCCATGGTGGCGGTGGCACTCGGACTGATCCTGGCCAATCAGGAAAACTACGGCGGCGACACACTTACCTACCATCAATGGTCGGGCATAGCCACCATGTCACTTTCCCTACTGGCCCTGGCCTTACTGCGCATGGGTCGCCTTCGCTGGTACCGGGTTACCCTGATCCTCACGGTGGTGGGCGTCACGGTAGCCGGGCATTTGGGTGCCATGCTGACCCACGGCGACGACTACCTCAGCAGCGTGCTGCCCGGAGCCAACGATCCGGCAGGTCCGGGTTCACCTACCGCTACCTTTGTTTTGGCCAGCGCCCGTCAGCCGCTTTCTACGAAACAGGTAGAAGACCTGAACCTGGAAGTACGTTCCATCTTGGCACATAACTGTTACAGCTGCCACGGGGCCACCAAGAGCAAAGGCGAACTGCGGCTCGATAAGAAAGAATTCGTGATGCAAGGCGGCGAGGACGGCCCCGTCGTGATTCCCGGTCAGCCCGAAAAAAGTGAAATGATTCGTCGGATTTCCCTGCCGACGGGCCATAAGGAAGCTATGCCTACCAAAGGCAAGAGATTATCCGCCCAGGAAATAGCGGTACTGGAATTCTGGATCAAACAGGGTGCTCCCTGGCCCAGTGGTGCAGAGAAGAGCTTGTTCAGGGTAGCTCCGCTGGCGCCGCGCACTCCCATTCTGCCCCCGGCTACCGCCGGTCTCACCAATCCCGTAGATCGATTTGTCAACGTGTATTTCCAAGAGCATAAGGTACCCTGGGAACAGGTCGTCTCCGACCGCATCTACATCCGGCGGGTATTCCTGGATGTTATCGGCCTGCTTCCCCCGCCCGCCCGGGTGCAGGCTTTCCTCACCGATCACCGACCCGACAAACGGGAATTACTGGTCAAAGAATTACTGGCCCGCGATACCGACTACGCCCAGCACTGGCTCACCTTTTGGAACGATGCCCTGCGCAACGACTACTCCGGCACGGGGTACATCACGGGTGGACGCTTCGATATGACCAAATGGCTCTATAAATCACTGAAAACCAACAAACCCTACAATTGGTTTGTGCGGGAACTCATCAGCCCGCAGGAAGAATCGGCGGGTTTTATCAAAGGGATCAAATGGCGGGGTACCATCAATTCAAGCCAGCGTACCGAAATGCAGGCTGCTCAGAATGTCTCGCAGGTACTGCTGGGCCTCAACCTCAAATGCGCTTCCTGCCACGATAGCTTTGTCAGTGACTGGAAACTGGCCGATGCCTACGCTTTCGCCAATGTGTTCGCCGACACGCTGCTGGAAATCAACCGCTGCGATCAGCCCACGGGCAAAATGGCAGGCAGACAAATTTTGTTCAAGGAACTGGGCGAAATCAGCATCGATGCGCCCACCGAAGAACGGCTGCGCGAGTTGGCCGATTTTCTGGTAAAGCCCGAAGACGGACGCCTGTATCGGACGCTTGTCAACCGCATCTGGGCGCAGCTGATGGGCCGGGCATTGTGGAGCCCGTGGATGTGATGGACAACCTACCCTGGAGCCAGGATTTGCTGGATTGGCTGGCCACCGACTTTGTCCAAAACGGCTATGACATCAAGAAACTGATGTACACCATTCTTACGTCAAAAACCTACCAGCTACCTTCGGTGGCTGTACAGGAACCGGACTTGCTGATGTCTCCCTCTTACGTATTCCAGGGGATGGTACGCCGTCGCATCACCGCCGAGCAATTTGCCGATGCCGTGAGTACCACCTTTAACCCGATCTATGGGGACACATCCATTGTGTACAAACGGTTCCCCGAAACCATGCCCCAGCAGATTCGTTTCCCTAGAGCGTCATTGGTCAAAAACGATCCTTTCCAAACCGCCCTCGGACGCCCCAACCGCGAAACCGTGAGCACGAGCCGCACTTCGCAGGCCAGCCTGCTGCAGGCGTTGGAACTGACCAACGGCGAGCTTTTGAATTCATCCATAAAAACCGGAGCGAAACGCTGGAAAGCCCGCTTCCCGCAGTCTGACCGACTGATAAGAGCACTGTATCAACGGGCCCTGAGCCGTAATCCCATGCCCCGCGAAATAGCCGTGGCCGAAGAAATAATTGGCAAAAATCCCAGTGAAGAAGGTATCCAGGATTTGGCCTGGGCCATCGTGCTACATCCTGAATTTCAGTTGATTTATTAAAAAAAGACACAAAGGAGCAAAGGCACAGAGTGGGCTTGCGCCAGATTATCAGATTCCATAGTGAGCAAAAAAACTTTGTCCCTTTGCCCCTTCATAAAAACAAAACCATGAAAAGTACCTGGAACCGACGCGAATTTTTACAGCGCAGCAGCGCGGCTACCCTGGCCGCGCTGGCCGCCGGTGCCCCTATGGCCAGTTTGCTTTCGGGCTGTAAATCCGTTGGAAAAACGGACGGCACCGCCGACACGGTCATTCTGCTGTGGATGGCCGGAGGTATGGCCCATACTGAGACCTTCGATCCCAAACGTTACACGCCCTTCGAAAAAGACATGGAGGGGAATCGGGTGCTAAGTACCTTCAAGTCTTTGCCGACGGTGCTGGATGGCATCCACTTTTCCGAAGGTCTGCAAGGCATTGGCAGCGTGATGGACAAAGGTACCCTGATCCGATCGTACGTGGCCGCTGACCTGGGGCACATTCTGCACTCGCGCCACCAGTACCACTGGCATACCTGTTACGAACCACCCCAAACCGTAGCAGCCCCCCACATCGGGGCCTGGATCGCCAAGGAGCTAGGCCCAAAAAATCCGGTCATTCCAGCCTTCATCGACATAGGGCAGCGGTTCTCGGTTGGTGAGGCCGAAGAATTGAAAGCCTTTCACACAGCCGGGTTCCTGGGTAACGAGTTTGGTCCCTTCCTGATCCCCGACCCCAGTCAGGGTTTGGAAAGTGTGCGCCCGCCCATCGGCATGGACGCTAAACGCTTCGAGCGGCGGAATCAATTATATAATGAACTAATTAGTCAGAGTCCGGTGGGTGAATTCGGTAGCGATTACCAGAAAGAATCACTCAGGCGATCCATGGAGCAAGCCTACATGCTGCTCAATTCGCCCGAATCCAAGGCCTTTGACCTCAGCAACGAACCCAAAGAAAGTTACGATATCTACAACACCGGACGGTTTGGCCTGGGCTGCCTACTCGCCCGCCGCCTCACCGAGCAGGGCGCGCGCTTCATCAGCGTCACCACCGAATACGAGCCTTTCAAAGGCTTTGATACCCACGAAAACGGCCACACGCGCATGGCGGATATGAAAAAAATGATTGACGGACCCGTGGCCCAGTTGATCAAAGACCTGGACAAAACCGGCCACCTGGACCGTACCCTGGTGGTGCTGGCCAGTGAATTCAGCCGCGACATGATGGTAGAAGGACGGCCCGACCAAAAGGTGAAAGAACAGGTCAACCAGCCCGATATCCTGACCGAGGAAAAGTTTTATGGCATGCACCGCCACTTTACCGATGGCTGCTCGATGCTGATGTTCGGCGGCGGCATCAAACGAGGACACGTATACGGCAAGACCGCCGACGAACGTCCCTGCAAAACCATCGAAAACCCCGTCAAGATCGACGGTATCCACCAGACCATCTATCACGCGCTGGGCATTGCGCCCGACACACAGTACGAGATCGAGAAGCGTCCTTTCTACACTACCCCCGACGGCAAAGGAAAGGCGGTGCTGGACTTGCTGGGATAGGGTACCCTATAACCCTTCCACCGCTGACCGTACCTCGGCCAGAAACCGGGGTACCTGCACGCGCGGATCACCTGCCAGGGTTTCGATAGGAATGTACCCCCGGTACCCTGATTTTTGGATAATTTCCATGAGGCGGGGTAAGTCGGGTTTTTCTTCCTTACCGTTGCGGTATATTATTTCTTTGATCTGCCAGGTATAGGCATAGGGCGCAAGTTTGGCGATTTCTTCATAGGGATCGCCCGCCCGAAGGCTACCGATGTCGAGGTTGATTCCCAGCCAGTCAGACGCTATTTTGTTGCGGATGTAAAGTACCTGATCTACCGTTTTGAGCAATTCATTATGGTTTTGCAGCACAATCATCACGCCCTTCGCCCGGCCGAGTTCCGTACATTGCCGGAGTCCTTCCACCGCCCAATCCATCACTTCGGCTTCTGTGTTTCCCTCAGGTACCCCTTGCCTGCGAATACCCGTAGCACGGGCGCATCCATTTTGGCGGCTACCTCCACCCACTGCCGTACCAGCTCCACATCGGCGGCGCGCTTGCCGGCATCGGGATTGGAAAAATCGGTGCGTACCCCCGTGCCGCTGATATCCAAGCCCATCAGAAAAGCCTTTTTCTTGATTTCGTATACGTATTCATCGGCAGGTACGGCCGGATAGCCGGGAAAGTAGTAGCCCGTAGGATCTACCGCGGCAAAGCCAATATCGGAGCAGAATTTGAACACCTCTTCCAAAGTCATTTCACTTTTGCGGAGTGGGTCATTAAAGGAATAAATATTGCAGCTGAGTTTTAGGTGGGACTTACCTACCCCGGCATAGGCCCGGGGCCCTGCTATCATTTTTGGAGCCAAACTCAGAGCAGCACCCCCCATAAAAATATTTTTTAGGAACTTTCTTCGATAGTCGGTTTTCATGGACGTGAGAAATTTCAGGGATTTAGTAGCAGTAAATGTATAGGTAAGAATTCAGAAGTGTCACAAATCATGGCGAGTAACCTTCGCAAGCTAGTAACTATTCCTAAAAATTATTACCAAATTCAGATACATTAAAAATTGGCATGGTTTTCGATATAACCCTATTTTCAGCAATTGGAACAGCAGCGGTAATCATTATTTTTTCTCCCTTTTGTAGGATTTTTCCTAGTGTTCGGGGTATTGGGATTGCGTTACGGGACATAAAAGGAAAACTTTTCGGGGCGAATAACACACACTTTTAATATTCTGGTATCTTATAAGTAAGCATCAGTTATAACTTCCCCCTCTATAAAATTTCCTATTCCAATGCAAACACTCACGTTAAAAACCGAATCAAGCTTCAACAACCTTGCCATTGACCTAAACAAAGTAAAGAGAATCAAACTGGACGTAGACAACCCACTGGCTCCCAAGCTGTGGATTCTTTATTTTTACGGGCAATCCCGAGACAATAAGGAGTGCGTGATCCGAATCTGGTTCTTCAACAATGCCTACGAACGTACCTACAAACTCCGGAACATTCTGAACCAATATCCCCATATTCAGCTCAGGTACCTCCGGCAGAATACGTCCAAAAACACCTTAGGCGGGTGCCAGTAACCGCTGGTATAGCCTGTAATTCTCAGAATCGAAGCAGACAAAAATCACCTTGAGGCTATCATCCCTTGCGGCCAGGAATTCGCGTACCGACCGAATCGCAATTTCGGCGGCTTTCTCTTTGGGAAAACGGTACACCCCGGTGCTGATGTTGGGAAATGCAATAGAACGAACATCGTTTTCGATGGCGCATTGGAGGCTGTTGGTATAAGCCGAGCGAAGTAGGGCCTCCTCCTGATTGTGCCCGCCGTGCCATACCGGACCTACGGTATGGATCACAAATTTGGCAGGGAGATTACCAGCCGTGGTGATGACCGCCTCGCCCGTGGGACATCCCCCTTGCCTGGCCCGGATTTTCCGGCAGGCTTCCAGAATCGCCTTACCGCCTGCGCGGTGGATGGCTCCGTCGACTCCGCCACCGCCCAGCAGTGAGCTGTTGGCGGCGTTCACGATGGCATCGGCCTCGATGCGGGTAATATCGTCCTGCACAAGTTCAATCATAGCTTCGGGGGCTTTCAGAATTTCAGATAGAGTGCCAGTCCTGCTGGGGTGGCCGAAGGTAGGCCTACATGTAGGCTTACGGAAGGGTCTTTGCCGGCGTACTCAAAGTTATAATAGTTGACGGCCTTCCGCAATTGCCGGAAACAGACTATTCTTGCCCCTATTCCGGCGGCGGCCAGACCGCCACTTACGATCAAATAGTTCTGAAAGGAATCTTCAAAGCCCGGATCGTATGAAAACACAGATGAAATGGCCCGAATAAATCCGGCAAAAAGAACAACGGTTCCCGTAGCAGTTGCACTGTACCAAACAATTCGATTTCGCTTGTGCCGACCATATAAATCTGCTAAAAGTGGGTCATTGGTAGCATTAAAATACGGCTTGACATAAGATGCCAGCAATTTATTCTCGCCGTTGATTTGATACGAATGTCCGCCAACGAACAGACCTCCGATCGGAACTAGCAGAAAGATCAGATACACTGGTTCAAACTTCATCCTGATGGCGGGCAGCGTATCGCCCGGTAGGGTAGGTGACACGACCTGGGCGTAGAGTGGAGAAAACGCCAGACTAAGGGTGAGCCATCCAAATATAAAAATCAGCCGATATTTCATACGCCATGTCCTGTTTGTTTCTTCTCCCAATGTAGCAATTTCTTCGGAATCAAAATAAAGCCTGACTCATTCCATCACCAGCCAGGTGTAGCCTTCGGCGGGTAAGGTGATTTCTATTTCCGCTTCGTAGGCCCGGTTGAGGGGGTAGGTACGGACTTTTCCTTCCTGAATGCGGATGGACGCTTTTTCCGAAAGCCCAGTGTAGTACAGGGGTAGGCGGATGGTGCGCGTAATCGTCTCTTTGAGTGGATTATAAAGCATCACCAAGCCTTTTTCTGGCAAATCGGGGTTGACGTGCAGAATCCCGTCCCAGTCACGGCCATCGGGCCGGCGCAGGTGGATAATGTCGGAATTGAGGATGGAGCGATACTTTTTATACCAGGCTACTACCTCCTGCACCGTTTGTTTGGTCGCTTCGATATCGTACAGCCTTGGCCCCCGGTAGCAGGCCTGCACCCCGGCGCCGTAGTATTGCATCATCAGTTGTTTATAGTCGGCGAGGTGTTCGCTCAGGGGTTCGAGTACGGCTTCGGGGCCGCCGCCCTGGTACTTGGTGAGCGGCACAAATCCCCAGCCCATGGCGGGTGTCTTTTCCCAGGTACCGTCGAAGATATTCTGCCGGTTCAGAATTTTCTGCTGTTCGCGGGAAAGTGAGAAATTGACTTCGCGGTACCCTAGCCCGGTCTTATGACTCCCATCCAGAAAGTACCAGTCGGGCGCATTGATATATACTCCGCGCGCGTTGAGCCAGCGGTACAACTCCTTTTGCAATTCCATCTGCACCCAGCGCGAGTCTGCAAGGCCTTTGTGACCGGGGTGAGTGGTCGAAGCGCAGAGATCACCAGGGTAGGGTCCGTCATGTTCCAGCAGGTCGAAGCCGGTTTGGGCAATAAAGGTTTTGATTTTTTGTAAATAATCGAGCCCCCAGCGGCTGGCCAGGCAGGGGGCGTGGCCAAACTGCGCACCTTTGTCAGGCAAGCCCGTGACGGGGTCGATCACATCGTTTTCGTCGTCGATGCGGCGACTGCTGAACAGCGAGTACCCTCCCAGCTTTATGCCTCTTTTGTGGGCGTAATCGGCCAGTTCCCGGAATTTGGCAATGTTGGTCGCCGAGGTATCTTCCATGTTCAGTCCGCTGCCAAAACTCAGGATCACCAGTTCGTAGCCCGTTTCGGCGCATTGATCCACCACCCCGCGTACCTGAGCTGGATCGGTACTCACCAAGTGCATGAAGATTGGGTTCTGGGTAGTCCAGGGGGCAACGGTCCGGTACATCTGGCGACGCGCCAGACCGTTGCGCTCGCGGTCGTAGCTATCCAGCAACAGTTCATAGCTACGCACCGATTCAAGCCTATCGCCAGGGGTCAGCGTGGCATCGATGCCACCTTTGGGGTAAATCTCCATCAGGCAGGGAGTCTGGTAGTTGTAATTGACCTGCGAGGTATAGCTCGAATCAACCTTCCAGTGCGTGGCCTGATCGGATAGCTCGTACCGCATGGCGTTGTTGAAGGCGTAGTCGTTCTCGATGTAAATTTTCTGCTGCTTTTTCATTTCCTCGGGCGAGCCCACCACCGCCGATTCCTCCTCGGGCATGGCCAGTATTTCGCTCACGATCTGATCCACCTGCAACGCATGGGTACTGCCATTGGTCACCGTCACCCATTTGCGCAGAGCCGGCAGCCCGTCGTAAATTGCGTAATGCACCGCCACCGTAATGCCCCGCAGGGTGGACAATGGCGAAGTAAAATGCAGCGTGAGTTCCTTTCCGGTGGGTAGTTGCCGATTCATGGTCCAGGTGGTAGGTTGCCAGTCGAATTGGTGAGTGAGCGGACCAATCGAAAAATCAACAAGCTGAAAATCGGCATCGTTTTTTTCAAAACCATCCACCCAGTCTTCCCGCAAATAGGCGTGTTCGGTTTGGCCGTAAAGGCCCCCTACGGCATACGTTCTGCCATCCAACACCACCCGGGCTTCGGGCCGCACCGAGCGGATGTACTGCTGACCCGTGGCCAGGTTCCGGAAATCGATAGTAGCGGCATTGGGAGTGAGGCGAATCCGCCTCTGAATCAGGCCATTGGCAAGCACGATGTCTTTCCCGCCGGAGGCCTGATAAATTCCCGCTTTGAATGAGTCACTGCTCAACAGCCAATCCTGGGTGACTTGGGCGGGCTTGTTTTCAGGTAGGGTCTTGATTTGGGTTAGAAAAGATTGGCCCAGGGTACCTGTATGTATTAAAAGTAAGCTAAAGAAAATAAGAGCACGACACATGAAGACAGATATTAGGTTTTGAAAATCAACCTGGTAGGAATTTCATTTGAAAAGCTATCAGGTACCCCCACTTACTTTAATGAAGGTAGCCGCAGACGCATCCTTTTACCTGTATCGAGGAAAGTCAGGCGACCAGGATCTGAGTCGTTGGGCGTTACCACCCACACCCCAAATACACCCGAGGGTAGCTTGGAGCGATACATTCCGTAGTAGAATCGGGAACCGTAGTAGGTACGCTCTTTCAGAAAATCAGTCCAGGAGTTAGGAGGCGGCAGAGCAGGAAGCGGAAGTACATATTTTTCAGAAACCAAAAGCAGGCAGCCTGGGTCGGGTTCGGTCCGCGGGTCAATGAAGAAGGTGAGATATTCGGCGGGAAGGTTGTCATCGCCTTGGCGGAAGTCAGCTTCGGCTTCGACGTTTCCATCATACTTGGGTGCATTATCCTTCATCAGGGCCTTGATGTGGGTTGGGTCGGGCAGGTAATCCGATGCATAAAACTGGCTCAGTCCACTGGTTTCCACGGCCGCTACCAGCTCTTTCATGCGCGTAGGGTGATTCCAGAAAGGAATGGCACCAAAATCGGTACTGGCGGTCAGGAAAGTCGTATAATGCTTCCAGTAATAGGCATCGAGCGAAAGTTCATCGTACTGCTTGCGCAACTGTATGAGGGAGGTATGGTAGCTTTGAAAGTTGAGCGCCACAAACCCCAGCAACCCCAGCACCAGCACACCCTGCTGCAGGTACTGTACTCGTTTCGTGAGCACTACCAGCCCAATGTAAGCCGTCGCCAGCAGCACCACGCCAAAAAGCATATACCGCCGGGAAAAGACGTTACCGCCGTACATGAAAAACTGGCTCATGGGTCGGCTAAGTACAAACATGGCCCCCGTCCCCAATACGAACAGGAAGGCCCCCAACACAAACCAGTGGCTCCATTGTACCCGGGGCTTGAAGTAATACCGCAGCACCCAGGCCACAAAAACCAGCCCCAGGAATATCCCCAGGAAAATACAGGCGACCATATCGGGGTAAAAAGCCGGATAGAGCGGATGCGGGATATCCAGGTATAGGGCATTTCCCAAAAACCCAAACCAGAGCAGGCCGTTAAAGATCGGGTGTTGCCATACCTTACCTTCTGCCGATTCGATAAAATAGTAATCGAACAGAAAATAGAACAGAATGATACCGACGGCCAGTCCAATCCACGGAATTAGGGTTCGATAGCGTTGTTGGAACCCCAGGATTATGGCCCCCACTACCCAGGCAACCATGCCTGTGCCACTGACAAAAGTAGCCACCAGCGCCGCGCCAATCCCCAGTGCCAGGCCAACCGTGTCGCGCCGTCCGAGGCCGTACGCCGACAGGAAAGCAAAGAAAATCAGCGGGGTGTTCTGAATGGCCGCAATGCCCCAGAAGGCGTTTTCGAAATAGGCCAGGTTGAAAAGTACGTAGGGTACCGGTATGAAATAATGCCAGGTGACACGCTCCTGCCTACACGTCAGGAAGAAAAGATAGGCAATGGCCAGCAGAAACAGGTTGCCCAGCAGGAGCAACCCCTTGATGTTCACGGTTCCGGACAGGGCAACCATCGCTAGCATAACGAGCCGCTCAAACGCAAAGCGGTGTTGATTGACCTGCTCGAAAAGGATTTTGGCCGCCTTCACGAAGTCGGATTCCCTTTGTAGTTTATAAACAGTCTCCAGCAGATTCCAGTCGTCGGTATAGGGAATATTGACGGTATGGGCATCCAGGATAAGGTAAAAGTAGGCCACTGGTGCCGCGATCAACCCCAGGCCCGCGACCGTCCGGAGCCAGGGAATTCTTTTGAAAAAAAAGGTTATTCCAAAGAAGAAAAGTAACACCAGAACGACCCCAAAATATTCAAATAACAAAGGATCGCTCCGTAAAAACTCGTTTGTATTCATTGCAATTGGTAAGAAGAATCAGTCTGCCAGTACTTCTGCACAAAGCAACAAGCGGGCCATTTATGCGGGCCTAATTTACAAATCGCGCAAGTTAGGGAAATCTGATTTCAAACGCACGCTACGCTTGACATGGCCTAAGGTACCCCCTATCGATCCAAGACTAGGCCACGGATTTTAGCTGGGAGTACCTAACCTCCAAAAAACATATTTTTGGAAAGTTTTCGCCAAGCTGCGGCCCTGACCCGTTTTTTTTTGAGCAATGATCCCGTACCTTTCGCTATACTTTTTTCTTGATTCCTAAGGACAATGCCCTCCATCGAACACCACAGTACTTTTGAAAAACTGAACGCCCTGCTGGAAGAAAACCTGGATAACCTGGCATTATCGCCCGATGCGCTCAGCAAGATAATCGGACTGAGCCGCGCGCAATTGCACCGCGTTGTCAAGGAGAAGACCCAGCTTTCGGTCACACTCTACGTGCGGCAGAAGAAACTGGAAAAAGCTAAAGATTTGCTGGCCGAGACAGATCTTCGGATTTCGGAAATCGCCTACCTCGTCGGGATCGAGAGTCCACAGAATTTCAGCAAGTACTTTACCGCCGCATTCCAGATCAGTCCGACCGAGTATCGTAAACAGGCCGAGATTGACAAAATTGCCGTCGAAAACACAGCCGAGGTGTCCATTGCGGTGCTGCCGTTCGTCAACATGAGCGGCGATGCCGGTCAGGAGTATTTCAGCGACGGGGTTACTGAAGAAATAATCAACGTCCTGAGCCACGTACCCAACCTGAATGTGGCCGGCCGTACTTCTTCATTCACATTCAAGGGCCGAAATCAGGACTTACGGCTGGTCGGCGAGCAGTTGAACGTCGCGCATATTCTGGAAGGCAGCGTGCGCCGGGCGGGCGATCGGCTGCGCATCACGGCGCAGCTCGTCAAAGTGGAGGACGGCTACCACCTCTGGTCGGAGACTTATGACCGGGAATTGAAAGATATCTTTGATATTCAGGATGAGATTGCTCTGGCGATTTTGCGGCAAATCAAAGTCCAGCTCCTCGGCGAAGACCAGCAAGCAACGCTCAAACGCTATACCAACAACCCGGCCGCTTACCAACTCTACCTGCACGGGAAATTTTATCACAATAAATTCGCCGGCGCCGAAGAGTACAACAAGGCCATAAGCTACTACCGCGAGGCCATCGCGCTGGAACCTGCCTACGCCATTGCCTACGCGGGCATCGCTTCCTGCTACCTCAACATGTGGTTTTATCGGCACCTGCCCTCCGAGCAAAGTCTGCCGCTGATGCGGCAGGCCACCGAACAGGCCCTGAGCCTTGATCCCGAAATAGCCGAAAGCCATCTGGCCCTGGCTCGCATGCAGATGCTCTACGAGTGGGATTTGGACCAGGCCGCCAGATCATTCAAAAAAGCTCTGGAATTTAACTGGAATACCGCCGAGTTGCGCGGGCAATACGCATTACTGCTGAGCATCCGGGGAAATCACGCGCAGGCCGAAAAGCAGGCCGAGGTGGCTCTTTCGCTGGAGCCATTTTCCCTGATCAATAACTTTTACGCAGGCTATATCTATTGGACAGCGGGCAAGGCCGACGCCGCCATAGCGCAGGGACGGCGGCTGGTCGCGCTCGAGCCTACTTTCTGGGGAGGCCATAGTCTGGTAGGAATGAATCTGATTGCTCAGAAGAACTTTGATGTAGCGCGTCAACATCTGGAAAAAGCCTGCGAACTCAACCGAAATGGCATGACCCTGAGCGCTTGTGGTGCGCTGTACGGACGAGCAGGCGAAGCAGACAAAGCCCGGGATATTCTCGATCAAATGGTAGCTCTCAACCAGTCGCAGCCCGTCGCCCGCTACGATATGGGTATCGTCCACGCCTGCCTGGGCGACTTGGACACGGCCTTTACTTACTTCGAGGAGGCTATTGAACAACACGAGCCGCCCATGCTTTTCTTCAGGTACATTGTGCGTGACTGGCTACCCTCTTTTATACAAGATGCGCGGTACGGCGTCCTCATCACCCGGATTTTCGGGTAGCCTTTCCGGTTATCCCAGTCTTCCGAAGCCAGTTCCCGGAATCGAAACTTGTTCGGGATGGCTCCTACCTTAAGGGTACCTTTCCATCTTGCCCAAAGTGTCATTTTGCGCCTTTTATTGTTGTTTCGAGCGACTTTTTGCCAGAAAAATGCTCCGTGCAACAATAAACCAACTTCCTGCAACAATGCACCACGCCTTTGATAGAATGAGCCAAGTCCAGTCAACCGCAACCCGCGACCTTTGTATTGTTCGCTGCTGATCAATACGCGGACACTTTCAAACACTCATTCTATCATAAACACTTTAAATAACAAGATCATGAAAACGCTCCAAACTTCCGCCATGACCCTGATGCTGGCCCTGTTGACTTCCGCTACCCTGCTGGCCCAATCCGAAATCTCCGCCAAAGCTACCCCCGAACCGGTAGCCTCCGTGAAACATGCCTACGCAGCAGCCCCCACCCTTCCCACTACCGCCACCAGCCCCGAAAGCAAAACGTTCGGTATCGGCCTCTACCGGGTGCGGGAATCGATGACCATGCGCCTGACCCTGGAGAAAAAAGCGGGCGAAAAAGTGCTCGTGCGGCTGCTCAATCAGCAGGGACAGGTCCTGCACCAGGAGGTGGTGGGCCGGCAAACGAAAGTGTACGGCTGCAACTTCGACTTCTCCACGAGTAAGGATGGCAGCTACACCATCGAGGTGGTCAACGGAGACGAAGTCCAGCACAAAACCGTCACGCTCTCTACCGCAAAAGTGGTCGAAACACCTGCCCGTACCTTAATCGCCATGCAATAGGTACCCCCTGCCAACAACCGACTTCCGGTAATATGCCGTCTCCTCTTGTTCACACCTAAATTTTGAAAAGCCGGGGCAGCACGCGCAATGCGCGTGCTGCCCCGGCTTTTCAAGGTACCTTCAATGCATTTCAAAAGGGAAGCAGTATCTTTAAAGGCTGAATTAGGTTGCCGGGTATGATTACCACTGAGAACACACTAATTGAAAGACTGAACCGCCTGATTGACGACAATCTCGACAATCCTGCTTATACGATCGACGCGATCTGCCAGACGCTTGGCGTGAGCCGGTCGCATCTGCACCGTACCGTCAAGGAACTCACCACACACTCCACCTCGCACTATATCAGGAAGCGTCGGCTGCTGCGGGCCAAGGAACTGCTCACCGGAACCAATCTGCGCATTTCCGAAATCTGTGATGCGGTCGGTATCAATAATCCCCAGAATTTCAGTACCTACTTTACGGAAGAATTCCGGATCAGCCCTACCCAATTCCGCAAACAGTTCGCCCAATATACTGCCCTTGCACCAGAGCCTGCTCCTAAGGGGGTACCTCTTCCCGATATGCCGTCAGAACCGGAAGCCGGAGCTGCAAAGCCGACAGTACTGTTCTTAGGTTTTCGCAAAGTCACCTGGATATACGCAAGTATAGCCGCTACCTTGCTGTTAGCTATAGGTACCTGCGCCTACTTCTGGTTAAAGCTCCGGTCTGATCAATCCGTTAGTACATCTGTCAGTTCGCTGGCCGTGCTGCCCTTTGTCAACCTCGGGAATGCCGATGGAAACCCGGCCTGCGTGAGTATCATGGATGATATTTACACCTCGGTCGCGCACCTGGATAATTTGAACGTTATCGCGCGGTCGTCGTCGGACAAATACCAGGGTACGCAAAAGGGAGTCCTGCAAATTGGCGAAGAACTCCGGGTTGCCCACGTGCTGAAAGGAGATTTCCTGAAAACCGGAGATCAGGTTCAGATTAAAATCGATATCATCGGTACCCAAAATGACGCCGCAGCCTGGACGAAGAAATACAGCGCGGCCTACAAGGATATTTTTCAACTCACCAACCAGATCGTGGCCGACGTAGCCCGGCAACTGAAACTGACCCTCGACGCTGGGAAAACGCTGGCTCGTACACAAAACATAGAGGCTTATAACGCCTTTTTGCAAGGGAGGCAATTAATGAACACGCGCACGAAAACCGATCTTCTGGCTGGTATCAAACGCTTCGACCGTGCCATTTCGCTCGATTCCGTCTTTGCCGAAGCCTACGCTTACAAAGCCGCCGCCACGCATCTGCTGCCAACATCGGGAGAAGCCGAAACCCAGGAGAACTTTCGGCTGACGGAGCAAATCGCACTGACCGCCATCCGCCTCGCCCCGACTAACAGTACGGCCTACGCGGTACTGGGCAGCCTTTACCACGCCACCCACCAGTGGCAGGCCGCCGAAAATGCGTTTAGGATCGCACTCCAGCATAACCCCAACGATGCCCAGTCCAATTATTGGTACAGCCTGCTGCTACGGTCGGTGGGCAGGGTGGATGAAGCTGTCGAATACAGTACCCGCGCCGTAACGCTCGACCCGCTGTATCCGGTTATTCTGGCCGGGCACATCCTCAATTGCGTGTATGCCAACCGGCCCGAGCTGGCAAAGCAAAATATCGAAAGTGGACGGGTACTTTTCGATAATTCATCTGCCTTCCACATGGTCATATCACATTTTCACATGCAACAGGGCCACTTTGACCAGGCCATCGCCGAAGTAAAGCGGGCCATCGTTTTGAATCCCGACGATAATGGCCTGATTTCCCTACAGATGTATAGCGAAGCCCGGGCGGGCAATCGCCGGAAAGCAATCACCTTTCTGCACAATTTGACCACTTCCCGTCCCTGGGACGACTACCAACGGTCGGTGGTATATGCCGGGCTACAGGAGGCCGACAGTTCCCTCTTCTACCTGCGAAAAGCCGCCGATGCCGGGTACTATTCCCGTGACACCAAGGTGAATGAGATCTTCGCGCCCTACCGTTCGAGCCTGATTTTCCGGGCCGTCCTGCGCCGGTACAATCTGGCCGATTGATTTTTCTACTTCCTTTTCTCTTCAAAGACACACTTCGTAGGCTATCCGTAGCACAAAAAGTACAGCGGCCTACCCCAGCCATGCCTATCCTATTAGGGGCACAAGGGTCTTCGTGACACAATACACGAAGGATTGGCACAATACACGAAGTTTCTGACACAATACACGAAGAATTTCCTGCCCGTTTCCCGGAGCTTTGTAGCAGCCTGTCCAGATCACTTTCCATCATGAGTTTAGTTGGCGGAATTGTCCATTTATGGGTCGACTCAATGTGTTTAAGCCCCAAACCTATATGAGAACAAATACTCTACTCCTATCGCTGTCGACCGCCTTCGTCCTCCTCGTTGGTTTAGTAGGATGTACTACGGCCCCCAAAGAAACGGTGTCCATGGCCGAACCAACGGGCCAGTTTGATCTGGCGAAAATCCGCACCGAGATTCAGGCCCTGGAAACGGATTTCGGCAAGGCCGCTACCAACCATGACCTCGACGCCCTACTGGAATACTACGCCGACGATGCCATCTCGCTGGCCAATGATGCGCCCATGCTGGTAGGAAAAAAAGCCATCGGCGAACATTATACGAAAAACTTGATGGGCGACAAGAAAACCCATACCTACCAAACCATCGACGTATTTGCAGAGGGAACCCTGGTAGTGGAAACCGGAAAATCCACGGTAACGAATTCGAATGGAACCATTCGTACGGGCAAGTACATGGCGCTCTACGAAAAACGCAACGGGCAGTACGTCTGTCTGCGGGAAATGTACAACAACGACGAACCGTCGCAGTGAAAAACGCTCGATTATAGGCAAATGCAACAATGAACCAAGTCAGTGCGACAATGCTCCACCCCTTTGATAAAATGAGCTAAATCCTGTCAAATCCAACCTGTGACCTTTGTACTGTTACTGCCCTTAAAATCAAGGATTTACCCTCAATATTCATCATTTATTTCACTAGAATAAACCATCATGAAAAAAACAGGCATCATCGGTGGCGCTGGATTTATCGGCAGCCACATTACCAAAAAATTCCTGGCCGAAGGCTACGACGTCCGGGTGTCCGTCCGGGATTTGTCCCAAAAAGAAAAGTACGCGCACCTGCATGATCTGGAAAATGCCGCGTCTCATCTCGAAATCGTCCAGATGGATGTGCAGGATGAAGCCGCCCTCCGCGCGTTTTTGCAGGATTGCGACATCGTCGTCCACAGCGGCACGCCCTTTCAGCTCGACGTGCAGGACCCGCAGCGCGACCTGCTCGACCCGACGATCAAGGGAACCGAGAATTTCCTGAAAGTAGCAGGTGAAACTCCTTCGCTCAAAAAAGTGGTTTTCGTGGGTTCGGTCGCTTCGATCAATACGTCCTACCCGCTACCCGACCCCAGTCGCTCGGCCGACGGCGTGTATGCCGACGACGTATATACCGAAGCGGATGAACCGTACCTCGACGCCAACGACCATCCCTACGCCCAGGCCAAGTACTACGCCGATCAGGTGGTGCGGAAGTTCGTAAAATCTCAGCCTGACGCGGCTTTCGAGGTTGTGAGCGTGTACCCCACCTTCGTGACGGGACACTCGCTGTCAGCTCGTGACGATTCTTCTTCGATGGGGATACAGTATTTGTTCAAAAACAAAATTGCCCCTAATCCTTTCGTGGAGATGATGTTCGCGAAAAACGTCGAGTTTGCCATGGTATCGGTCGCCGATGTGGCTGAGGGGATTTTCCGGGCCGCGACAACCCCTGGGCTGCATGGCAAGAACTATCTGCTCACCGGCGAAAGCTACAAAGTATCGGACATCACGCGGATGCTCAACGGGCAGGAACCCGCAGAAGCAGCCCGTACCGTGTACAGCGGCGCGGCGGCGACGCAGGATTTGGGGTTGCAGTTCCAGGCCGCCCACGTACCGCTCAACGAGTGGGCGTAAGCCAACGCTGTCAGCCATACCCTTTAATTCAATTTTTCACACAAAACTCAAACTCATGAAAACGTCACTCTTTGCCCTTGCCCTGCTGCTGAGCAGCACCTGTTTCACGACGGCGCAGGATTTCTACCTGCCCTCATCTTCAAAATCCAAAAAGGCCGTAGCGGCCCTGCACCAGGCGGCAGAACTTTACGGGAATGTCCACTTCGCGCAGGGCAATGAAAAAACCGCCGAGGCTCTGGCCGAAGACCCGAATTTGTTTATGGCGCATGTGAATGCCGTACAGTTTGCTTCCAAGGCCAACAAACCTGCGATAATCGAAAAAGCGTTGGCCGTCGATGCCAGTAACTTCAACGAAGCCGAGAAAATCATGCGGGGCCTGATGGAAAAATGGGCGCAAGATCTCGACTACCTACCCACCGAAGAAATGAAAGCACTGGTGGCAGCCTATCCCAAAACACCACAAGCTACGGAATGGGCTTCTTTACACGCCTTTTTTACGGCAAAGGATGTAGAAGCGGGCCTGGCATATTCCCAGAAGCTAGCTAAAATGAGTCCGAAGTACGGGCCCAACTACAACACGATGGGCTACATGTACCTAAAAAAAGGAGAAATGGACAAAGCCAAAGCAGCACTCGAAAAGTACATCGCCTCGGCCCCAAAGGAACCCAATGCCTACGACAGCATGGGCGAGTACTACATGAACACCAAGGACTACACCAAAGCGGCGGAGTACTACGATAAAGCGGCAAAACTAGGCCTTGCCGACGCCAAAGAGCGGGCCGACAAGGCGCGCGAAATGATAAAGCAGGAATAATTCAAAGACTCTGATCCTCATACAATTAGTTAGGTCTGTGTTACAGAAAGGCGTTTTCTGCTGGGAAGCGGCTTTCCATTTTTTTCTTTTCCTCACTTTCAAAACCCAATAATTCAATGAAAATCAAACAATTTACTTCCATTCTGGCCGCATTTACTGCCCTAGTTCTATTTGTTGCGGGCTGCAACACGACCGCAAACGAGTCTGCCACGAAAACCACCGACGTTTCGGAGATGACAGCCGAGCAAAAGCAGACCATCGAAAAGGAAATCTCGGCCCTCACGACAGCATTCTTTCAAGATGTCGAAAAACTGGACATCGAGGCATGCATGGCTTACTTTGAAGACACGCCCGAGTTTCTGGCGGTTAATCCGGATGGCACTCCCGGCGACTACACCTCACTCAAAAAGCTGAACGCGGATGCTTTCGACCAGTTTGCTACGATGGCTGTGACCCCTAAAAAGGAAGTCATCAGAATCCTGTCAGACACTCAGGTACTCTACACCGTCTTCACTACGATGAATTTTACGCTCAAAACTGGTGAGAAAATGAAACTCGATGAGGCTGGAACCATGCTCTTTACCAAAATCGACGGCGCGTGGAAAGCTACCTTTTACCATGAGTCGGGATCAGCACCCGTAGTGGTAGAGTAGCGGATAATAACCATGGGGTCTGTGTCGTATGAACGCCCCCTTACAAACCTTCTCTTCTTTTCCTCACTTTCAAAACCGAATAATCCAATGAAAATCAGACCATAGTTTTCCAATCCACCCATCTACGTTGCTGCGAGTAGTCTGCGTACACAGCCGGGCAAGGTACGCTCTGTCCCTACTGTGCCCTATACCAAAAACGCAACGGACAATAGGATATCTCTGCATTCGGGTAACATATAACGATGATGGACCATTGCCCTGAAAAACGCCGCAGGTGCCTCCAACGAAAACTTTGCCCTTTCAATTTTTTCACTTTAAACAACCAATCAAAACCAATTGTGTGTATGAAAAACCACTACACTCCACAAAACCCCACACACCTAGGCTTGGCTTGGCCGCTTAGAAAGCTGTTACTGGTCTTCCTGCTGCTGGGCTGCACCTGCGCCCTCCACGCCCAAACCACCACCTGGACGGGTGCGACCAACATCGACTGGGATACGCCCACCAACTGGTCTACCAATGCAGTGCCCACCGTCAACGACAATGTCGAAGTCCCCTCGGCACCAGCCAACCAGCCCACTCTCAACACAGCAGCCTCCGTAAAGGGATTGCGCGTACAATCGGGAGCTACGCTTATCCTTTCGGCGACGGGTAATCTGATGCTGCCTGACGCGGGCATGTCCAACGATGGTACCCTTACTAATAATGGAACGATAACCATATCCACTACCAGTCAGGATGGTGTGTATAACACCGGTTTGTTTCAAAATAAGCCTACCGGGACACTGAGGATAAACAAGCCTTGGGGGAACGGCATTTGGAATCTAAACAGCAGCAGTACAGTGATCAATGAGGGAAAGATTTTTATTGGTGATACGGACAATACCGGAGTCAGCGGAATTCTGAACTATGGTACTTTTACCAACAAGGCCACGGGTGAAATTCATATCGACCGCAGCCGGTCGAATGCCATCGCCAACACGAGTAGCTTTACCAATTCGGGTACCATCACGATTGGGGCCCTGGTACCCCCTGGTGGCAACGCCATCGAGAACCTGGCTGATGTCGCCACCTTCACCAATGAAGCCTGCGCCCTGATTCGAGCCTTTTCCAATGTCCTGAATACGAAAGGAAGTTTTACGAATAATGGATATATATCCGTCAATTCAGTAAAGGTCCCGAGCGTTCCTGACGTGCTTGTCAATTCGCCCGCGGGCGTGGCGGGCTCCTACACTTTTTCACAAGCCAATTTTGGAGCGAATGTGAATTCCGTCAATTTAACAGCGAATGGAGTTTTTGTAGATGATGCCACTGTACCCAATCCGACTCAGGGATGTAGCCCCCCGGTGAATGCTGCCCAGTTATCGGGTAAAATTGCCCTGATCGACCGGGGAGTGTGCAATTTTAGCCAGAAAGTCTACTACGCCCAACAGGCGGGGGCCATCGGTGTGATTATGTTCAACAATGTAGCCGGTGGAGAATCCATGTTGGTCACGATGGCGCCCGGAGCCTTTGCCGACCAGATCACGATACCGACGGTCATGCTTACCTATGAAGCTGGACAAAGCATACGTGCGGCACTTGCTGGCGGACCGGTCAATATAAGCATTATCCAAGTTAGTCTTCCATCGCCCCCCATTACCAATCAGGGTGTCATCAGCTTTAGCTACCCCCTCGGCATCCCAATTCCTAATGTGACCAATAACGACATCATTGCCCGATCCGGTGCCAGCTGTGGAAACACCCTTTCGCCGGCCTTGCAGTTGGGAGGTTCCGTCAGCCTCACGGTAGGAACCACCTGGTATAAAGACGAGGCACTTACGATGCCCGCCGGTACCTACAACCAGCAAACGAACACTTTCACGATCACAAATCTGGCCGCGGGGGTACCTATCCGGTGTACTTTTCTGTGGCTGACAACGACAACGCCTGCACGCGCACCGTTTCCATCCCCGTGACGGTACGTCCGGCCATCAACCTGACCACCAGCGGCAACACCTCGGTCACTTACGGCTACGGCAGCAGCTGCACCACCCTAACGGCCAACGCCTCGGGCGGCACGGGTACCCTCAGCCTGTCGTGGAGCACAGGAGCCACGAGCGGCAGCATCCAGGTCTGCCCCACCCAAACGACCACCTATACCGTCACGGCCACCGACGTGGTCAATTGCTCGGTCACCAAGCAAATTACTGTAACATTCAACGACGTGCGCTGCGGCTACGGCGGAGTGAAGGTATGCCTGGGCGGTCGCGAGCAGTGCATCGCCCAGTACCTGGTACCCACCTACCTGCGCTTAGGCGCCACGCTCGGCGGCTGCAATGCCAATGTACCCGCCCGTCTGAGTTATGAACTGGCGCAGGAGGTACCCTTCGGCCTCTCCCTCAAAGCCTACCCCAACCCCGTACACGATGCCGTGACAGTCGAGGTGCTTTCCCCTTCGGCGGGACCAGGTACCTTCCAGATACTTGACCTATCGGGGCGGGTGCGGCAGTCGCGGAAAGAGAATCTGATCGAGGGGTTGAACGAGGCGGAGTTCCGGCTGGGTAGTTTGCCGACGGGGATTTATCTGATAAAGGTAATAGACGCGCTTAATCAGCAGGGCGTGGTACGGGTGAGCAAGGAGTAAATTTTCATCAGCCGGACGGGATATCCGTCCGGCTTTTTATCATACATACAACTAACCACTCTCAAATCATGAGGACTACTACCAGCAATAAATCTCGTACAACCACTCGGTGCCGGGCTATCCGGTTATTGTAATACCGTTTGTATCCTGCTGGGGGCTCCCCCCCATTTAGGGACAGAATTCTGTTGAAGTACTCAATGTTTCCGCCGAACTCATGGGCGAACTGTAGAAGCTGGCACTTCGCCGGGAAACAAAAACGGCCCAAATGCGGGCCGATTTGTCTTATACCGCCGCGAAATAGTGGCTTTGCTTTGACAACTTTCAAATGAAGCAGCAATCATTTCATAGACTCTGATCATCCTACGATCAGATTAGGTTTGTGTTACAGAAAGGCGTTTTCTGCTGATGAAGCGACTTTCCATTTTCTTCTTTAAATTTGCACGCACTTATCTATGACCCTCGGACTGTGCCACTTCAACCCATTCTTGCCAAATCCCGCATTGAATCCATCGACGTGCTTCGAGGCCTTGTCATGGTTATCATGGCCCTGGACCACACGCGTGATTTCTTCCATTCCACCGCCTGGACCGAGGACCCACTCAACCTCGCTACTACCACGCCCATCTTGTTTGTAACTCGATGGATTACCAATTTCTGTGCGCCTGTTTTCGTGTTTCTGGCCGGTACGTCCATCTATTTGCAGAGTTTGCGAAAGACCAAACAGGAATTAAGCAGTTTCCTGATTAAGCGGGGGTTGTGGCTGATTTTTGCTGAATTAGTTATTGTCAATTTGGGCATGACGTTTAATCCGCTCTACACGATTCAGATTTTACAGGTAATTTGGGTAATCGGTATCAGCATGGTAATTCTGGGGTTGCTGATTCACCTGCCGTTCCGACTGATACTAATCTTGGGACTCGTGATTGTGCTGGGCCATAACCTGCTGGATGTGGTGGAAGCTGCACCGGGTTTCAAGCCGTCCCTCTGGTGGGATTTGCTGCATCGGCGGGGCATCTATCCCTATGCAAATGGGCATTTTCTTTTCGTCCTTTATCCAATCCTGCCCTGGCTGGGACTGATGCTGCTAGGCTATTGCACTGGCACGTTCTTCGCCCCGACAGTTTCGCCCGCCACACGAAAAACTGCGCTATTGCTGACCGGATTTGGCCTGCTGGTGTTTTTCATAGTCCTGCGGTTCAGCAATCTGTACGGTAATCCGACTCCCTGGAGCGAGCAAAAAAGTGGCTTGCTGACGGTATTTTCGTTTATCGATGTCAATAAATACCCGCCTTCGCTGCTGTATATGTGCATTACCATTGGCCCAGCGTTGCTGTTTCTGGTAGCGATCGAATCAGTAAAAAACCGCCTGACCAATTTCCTGCGGACATTTGGTCGAACGGCGTTTTTCTACTACATCGTCCATTGGTACGTGCTTCATTCGCTTTGTCTGCTGATGTTTCTCTCGCGGGGGCATCTGCTGTCTGATGGCGTAAACATTGCCACCAAAACCCAGACCATCCTTTTGTTTGTAGTGCCTGGCGAAGGAGTTGGCCTGCCTGTCGTTTATGTAATATGGGCGGGGACAGTCTTAGTCCTATATCCGCTTTGCCGCTGGTACGACCGCTACAAAACGAGCCATAAGGAAAAATGGTGGCTGAGTTATTTGTAAAAAGCAGGATGCTTCCCCTAAAAACGCGCTGAATCGACAGTCTACTGTAAGGGTGAGGAAGGAGTAGAATACAAGATATCATTTAAAAAAGGCCGCGTCGTGCGGCCTTTTTTTTGCCTCTTTTTGACTGATTTTATTCAAAATCATATCCCCAAAGCGAAATGCAACAACAAACCACGTCCCTGCAACAATGCACCACGCCTTTGATAGAATGAGCCAAGTTCGGTCAAACGCAACCCGCGACCTTTGTATTGTTCGCTGCTGGTCAATACGCGGACATTTTCAAGCACTCATTTTATCATTAACTTCTAAATACTACGACCATGAAAACGCTCAAAACTTCCGCCCTCGCCCTGATGCTCTCCCTCGTTGCCGCCAACGCTCTATTTGCTCAGAAAAAAAACTCCCCCGCCCAGCTTGCTTCTCAGCAGGTAGTGGTTATGGCTGAGAATGCTTCTACCCATCAAACTCTGACAAACGCCTATCCCGAAGGCCGAACTTTCGACATCGCGATGTACAAAATCAAAGATTCAGTGAAAATGCGCCTGCTGATCGAAAAGGACAAAGACCAGAAATTGTCCATTGTACTTTTTGATAAAGATGGCGGTGTACTTCACTCTGAGACAATCTATAAAGGCACTGAGAAGTACGGCCGCAGCTTCGATTTTTCAAAAATGAAAGATGGACAATACACCATTGAAGTAAAAAACGGCAAGGAAGTGGTCGGAAAAACGATCAGCCTGTCGACCGACGAGGTCATTCAGCAGCCTGACCGGATACTCGTAGCAACCAATTAGCCATCCTTATAGCCATCTATTAGCCATGAACGTATCGGACGGTGGGGTAAGTACTTACCCCACCGTCTGGTTTTTTATGGGTCCGAATTCATATATCAAGTACTGTTGGATATATGTCAATAGCCGACGACTAGGTACCCTTTAAATTAATGCAGCGTATGTCAATAAAGTACCCTCATAAATGTATGATCCGCCCTCAATAACGCGCTAGCTTGTGGGTGTATACCTGATCCGCGCCACCGATGCGCTGAACCATCAGGCTTCCGTACGGGTGAGTAAGCAGTAAAAGAGACTTAACGCTCTACTTCTAAAAAATCCACCAACCAAGTATCAAAGGCTGGTGGAGTTTCTAGAATACAATATTATCAATGAGCCGCACTCCGCCCAGGTGCGCGGCCATACACAGGGCGGTTTGGCCGACAGGCTGTACCTCCTCGACGGGTTGCAGGGTACCCGCATCGGCTACCTCAAAGTACTCCAGCAGAAAATCGGGGTACCGCATGAATTGTGTCCGGACGTGCTGCTTTGCCTCTTCCACCGAATAGCCCGCCGCCAGCATCTTTTGGGCTTCTCCGAGGGTTTTGTAGATTAGGGGAGCCATCACCCGGTGTTCGAGGCTGAGGCGGCGGTTGCGGGACGAGAGCGCCAGCCCGTCGACTTCCCGCACCGTGGGGCAGGGCACAATCTCGATAGGAAACGCCAGATCCTCTACCAATCGCCGCACCACCGCTACCTGCTGCAGATCCTTTTGCCCAAAGTAGGCCCGGTCGGGCTGCACCATGTTGAACAGCCGCGCCACCACGATCCCCACCCCATTGAAATGTCCCGGCCGGAAAGCACCTTCCATCACGTGTTCGAGGCTGCCGAAATCCAGTTTTAAAACGGGAGGTACCCGGTACATGTCCTCGGTCGAGGGCGCAAACACTAGCTGGCAGCCTGCCGATTCCAGCAGGGCGCAGTCCTCATCCAGGGTACGGGGGTACCTGGACAGATCGTCGGGATTATTGAATTGCAGGGGATTGACAAAAATGCTGGCCACGGCGATAGTGTTTTCCTCCACTGCTCTTTCGACCAATTTCAAATGCCCTTCGTGCAACGCTCCCATAGTAGGCACCAGGCCCAGCGTAGTATCAATTTTTTGGATTTTTCTTAGGTGGGTTCGAAGCGCCCCGGGGTCACTTAAAAGAATCATGTGGTGGTGGAGGGGTTAGGAAAGTACGGTTGCTGACCCGAATTCATCCTACAAAACCGGTCCTCGACAAATTTCGGTCTGAGGCCAAAACCATAGGCATGGAAAGAGCCAAGCTGCCCGCAATATTACAATTACTTGGAAATAATTATTGAAATTCGGCTTTTTTTTGTATAATTTTGCAAATCTTTTTTTCACAAACGTCAAGTACCTGTATGGACAAACTACGAATTTTGTATGTATCCAGTGAAATCAACCCTTTTCTTCAAACCACCGATGTAGCCGCTTATGTAAGGCAACTTCCCCAGGCCATGCAGGAGCGCGGCGCCGAAATTCGCATCCTGGTTCCCCGGTTTGGCCTCATCAATGAGCGCAAAAACCGTCTCCACGAAGTAGTCCGTCTCTCGGGCATCAACATTACCGTCGGCGAAGAGGAAAAGCCCCTCGTGATCAAGGTCGCTTCCATTCCCAACGCCAAGCTGCAGGTTTATTTCATCGATAACGAAGACTATTTTCACCGTAAGTCCGTTTTCTTTGACAAGAAAAATAACTTTTACGACGACAACGACGAGCGCGCTATCTTCTTCTGTAAGGGGGTACTCGAAACCGTTAAGAAGCTGGGCTGGGCGCCCGATATCGTGCATTGCAACGACTGGATGACCGCCCTGATTCCGATGTACCTGAAGACCACGTACCGGAACGATCCCATGTTTAAGGACACAAAAAGCGTTTTTACTGTGTATAATAACGCTTTCAGTTATAAATTTGACGCCGATCTGCTGGAAAAGGCGAAGGCCATGGACGTGAGCGATGAAGCCCTGGCCCATCTGCGTTCCGCCGATTTTGAAGGGTTTATCAAGCTTGGATGCGCGTACGCTGACGCCGTCGTAAAAGTAGACGAAGATTACAGCGAAGAATTAAATCAATTATTGAATGAATCACCCAAGCGTGTCGACCTCGTCGAAGAAGACGACAACCTTTCAGAAGCGTATTACAACCTGTATAACGGGTTGGTTGGTTAGAAATAGAGCAATCGGGGTGGTCGTTCTGACCACCCTGCTATTTAGCTGCGATCCCCCCGGCAACATTGGCGTCACGCCGCTTACTCCCGTAGAAACCCTTTTTACTGACACCCTTACCGTCCGAACCTCCACCGTACTGGCCGACTCGGTCCGTACCAGCAATCCCGATATATTTCTGGCGGGTCGCTACGTGGACCCGCTCTTTGGTACTATCACGGCATCCAGCTTCATCCGCATGTCGCTGGGTTTTCAGCTTGATCTGGGCACGACGGCTGTGTATGACTCCCTGGTGCTGTACACGCCTTACAACTATACCTATGGTGATACCCTGCCCGAGCAAACCCTATCGGTTCACCGCATAAGGGAGGTGATCGATCCTCTTAAGAACTACTACAACAACAGTACCCTCACGTACGACCAAACGCCCCTAGCTGCTAAAACCTTCCAGGCCCGACCGCAGGCCGATGGTACCCTGCGTTTTAAATTACCCGACGATTTGGGTAAAGAGCTGTTTGCCCTATCGGGCCAAACCGCCGGACAAACCAACGCCGAGTTCTCCAAAGTATTGGGCGGACTGGCCTTGATTCCTGGTGCCAAAAATACCGCTGTACTGGGTTTTCCCGGTATAGTAGGTACCAATAGCCCGCTTAGTCTTCGGTTATGGTACCATACCACTACCGATACGATCTCCACCAGCTTTCCGCTCAATGCCGTGGTGGCGCTACAATCCGGAGCTACTATCCGGGCGGGCTTCAACCGCGTCACGGCGGATCGAAGTGGTACCCCATTGGCTGCCCTGAAGCCCCTGCAACCCGTACCGGCCAGCAGTACCGGTGAGCGTACCTACGTGCAGGATGCCCTGGGTATTCGTACCAAGATCGAAATTCCCTACCTCAAGGCATTGGCCAAAAACGGCCCGATTGGCATCAACCGGGCAGAACTCAGCGTCAAACCCGACCTCACGGCCGTGCAGCCGGGTCTGACTCCTCCTTCCTACCTGGTGCTGCTGGAAACGAACTCGACCAATCAAGTCCAATACAAGGCTAACGGCTTTGCGAGCGTTGCACTCAATGATAGCACGTCCAGAGGCTCCGATCCTCCTTCGGTTCTATTGGATTCACGCTATAAAAACTACACGTGGAATCTGGCCACGCACCTGAACGCAATACTGGCTGGCAGTAAGACGAACGAAGGCTTTCTGGTGACGCCTGTCTATATCCAAACCCTGGCACAGAGGGGTACCTTATACGACTCCCAATTCAATAACCGCGTGAGCCGCCTGGTACTGAGTGGAAAACCCGAGGATATCAAGCTGATTGTCTTCTATACCCAGGCGAAGGAATAAAAGAGGGGCAAAGTACCTAAGTGCAAAAGTACAGGAGTACCTTGTTTTAGAAGCGTTTTCGCACTGCCTTGGGTACTTCTGAACTAAGGTACTCTCGTACTTAAATACTATTATTCACTCATTCAAAATTAACTGACTATGTGTGGAATTGTAGCGTATGTAGGACATAGAGAGGCATGCCCTCTGATCATCAAGGGCCTGAAGCGGCTGGAGTACCGGGGATACGATAGCTCGGGGGTCGCTTTGCTGAACGGCAGCGGTCTGGTGATACATAAGAAAAAAGGTAAAGTGTCGGATCTGGAAACAGAATTGTCCGCCAAAGACACCCACGCTACCACGGGTATGGGCCACACCCGCTGGGCAACCCACGGCGAACCCAACGACACTAACGCTCACCCGCACTACTCCAACGACCGCAAGCTGGCGATCATCCACAACGGAATCATCGAAAACTACGCCACGCTGAAGCAGAAGCTTCAGCAGAAAGGTCACGTTTTCATCAGCGATACCGATTCCGAGGTACTTATTCATTTCATTGAGGATGTACGGCAAGAAACCGGAAATTCACTGGAAGAAGCTGTTCGCCTGGCTTTGCAGGAGGTCGTGGGTGCCTACGCCATTGTTGTTATGTCCGACGAGCATCCCCGGCAGTTGATCGCCGCCCGCAAGGGCAGCCCGCTGGTGATTGGGATCGGGGAAGACGAATTTTTCTTTGCTTCCGATGCTACCCCGATTATCGAATATACTAAAGATGTGGTGTACCTCGACGACTACGCCATTGCGGTGGTGAAGGATAACGAGCTCAATATCCTGAATCTCGATAACGTACCGCAGGCACCCTATATTCAAAAACTGGAACTGGAACTCGACGCTATCGAAAAGGGTGGTTATGAGCATTTCATGTTGAAAGAGATTTTTGAACAGCCCCGTTCCATCGCTGACAGCATGCGTGGCCGCGTGCGGGCCGACGAAGCCCACCTACAGCTGGGTGGCTTGCGCAACTACCTCGACAAACTGGCTGACTCCAAGCGGATTGTGATTATCGGCTGTGGTACCTCCTGGCATGCCGGACTGGTGGCCGAGTACCTCTTTGAGGAATTGGCCCGCATCAATGTGGAGGTAGAATACGCTTCGGAGTTCCGGTATCGTAATCCCATTATCAAGGAAAATGACATTGTCATCGCTATTTCGCAATCGGGCGAAACGGCTGATACGCTAGCGGCCATCGAGCTGGCCAAGTCCAAGGGAGCGATTATTTTTGGTGTGTGCAACGTAGTGGGTTCGTCCATCGCCCGCGCCACGCATGCGGGCGCCTATACGCACGCTGGACCCGAAATCGGGGTGGCTAGTACCAAGGCCTTCACCGCGCAGGTAACGGTGCTGGCCATTATGGCATTGGCCGCGGCTCAGCGCAAAGGTACCATATCAGAAGAACTGTACCGTCAGCTTCTGATCGAGCTGGAAAACATTCCCGACAAAGTAGAGGAAGTGCTGCAAAGTGCCGCCAAGATCAAGGAAATCGCTTTCATTTTCACCTACGCCCGTAATTTCATCTACCTGGGTAGGGGTTTGAACTTCCCGGTGGCGCTGGAAGGTGCCCTGAAACTCAAAGAGATTTCCTACATCCACGCCGAGGGGTACCCCGCCGCCGAAATGAAGCACGGCCCCATCGCCCTTATCGACGAAGATATGCCGGTGGTGTTTCTGGCGACTAAGGATAGCTCCTACGACAAAATCGTATCCAATATTCAGGAAGTCAAAGCCCGCAAAGGTAGGGTGATTGCCATCGTGACCGCAGGTGATACGCTGATCCCGACGATGGTGGATTTTGTGATTGAGATTCCCAAAACGCACGAAATGCTCATGCCACTACTGTCGGTCATTCCGTTGCAGCTCCTCTCTTACTACGTGGCCGTCATGCGCGGGCGCAACGTGGATCAGCCGCGCAATTTGGCAAAGTCAGTGACGGTGGAGTAATGAATTTAGAATTCTTTGTTCCGAGGCTATGATTCATTTGCAATGAAAAGTTACTGTATCCTTTTTCTGATTTTCGCGCTAGTTTCTTGTGATTTCAACCGCATCGACCCCTCTGTCGATACGTTACGTATAGAGCCCTTGTTTTCTATTGACGAACGGGAAGTGGATATGGCAGTACAGTTGTATCACCATTACACACAAAGTGATAAATCGAAAGAGTTCTATGAGGTAATTGTTGAAAGGACTGGAGCGATTCTAAATTATTGGCCTGAAAAGCAACTGTTGACGGTATGTGCTAATCCAGGCAGTAACTGGCTTGGCCAATACAAAGAGATCGACACAACTAAGTTGAAATGGATTGGGGACAATAAGATTAATTTCAGTCAATACAGAGATTCCCTAATGATCAATCGTCCTACTGATACCAGATTTGTTAAAACCAATGGAAATCCTTAGGGGCCAATAGATATGGTAAAGTCGATAAAAGTTAATCTTTTGTTTCTGATTGGTTTGTTGTTGACGGCCTGTGGTTCGGGTGATGAGCAGGATGGCTACGTACCCAAACCCAAGGGTTACAACCGCATCGCACTGCCGTCGCACCAGTACCAGCCGCTGGAGGGTACCTACCCCTATGCCTTCGAGTATTCCAGGTCGGCGGTTATCCTGCCGGATACCTTCGCCGGGGCCGAAAAAAACTGGATTTTCATCTACTATCCCCGCTTCAACGCCAACATTCAACTTACCTACAAAGAAGTACGCAACAGCCCCGCCCGCCTGAAAGACTTCATCGACGATGCCTACAAACTGGCCAGCAAGCACCAAATCCGGGCTTCGGCTTTACAAGAGCAAACCATCCAAACCGAAACAGGCCGCACGGCCACACTCTTCCGCCTGGAAGGCGACGTACCTACCCCCTTTCAGTTCTACACCACCGACAGCACCACGCACTACCTGCGCGGGGCGATCTACTTCCCCACCGCTACCAAAAACGATTCATTAGCTCCCGTAATCGATTTTATTCAAAAGGACGCATTGCGCCTGCTGAATACATTGCGGTGGAAGTGAACTGATACAGTCAGACGGATTTGTATGATTTATGCAAGCGAAAGCGTATAGTTTTTTCATATTTCTTCCGATGCTTAACAATAGCATGGATTCGGTGAATAATCTTGTTTCGAATGGCGTCTAAAATCAACATTTTATTTTTGCCTCCGCCGGGCGCCCGGCTCTGTTACCTTTCGCTGATAGTATTTTTGCAGCTACCTTTAACTCGAATGGCCGACATAGCCGCTAAATAAACAGAAACTTAACGGGGCCGCCCAGCGGGCGTTTGCGAGCATATTGACTAACATGACTTCGCCCATGAACACTAGTACCAGAACTATGTTCGAAAGGAACCGTGAGCTGGTCCTAAAAATCCGGACACGGAACTTTTTAACTTCGTGTCAAATGGCTAAACATTCAACCCCCAAACGAAAGTACACCGCCGAGTTTAACGGGGCAGCCCGCGCTGACCGATGTGCTGCGCCTAGTTGCTAACGGCGAACCCATTCTCGCAGTAGCCCGCAAAATGGGCATCAGCGACAGCATCATCCATGCTTGGCGTTCGGCTGAAAAAAAGAAGAAAGGAGATGTGAGTTCCACTCTGGAAGAGGAAACGGTCCGCCGTGGCGGTTGAATCGCTCAAAAGGCAACTTCGCCAGACTGAAATGGATCGGACGACCGAAGCCGCGAGAGATTTTAAAAAAAGCTGTCGCCATTTTCAGCCGACAGACCTGAGACTAATCTATCGATTCATTGAGCAGGAAGAGGGCAATTTTCCGGTAAGGCTCCTATGCAACACGCTGGAAGTCAGCAGGAGCAGCTACTATGCATACCGGGCGGACAAAACATATCAACCCTCAGAAGCAGACCGGCAAATGACAGCTCATATTCAAGAAATCTTCTGGGAGAATCGTCGGCGCTACGGTAGTAGACGCGTACAAAAAGCACTTCTTGAAGAAGGGGTTGAGGCAGGCCGCCACCGAGTCAGACGGCTTATGGAGGAGCAAAACTGGCGGGCGATCCAGCCCCGTAGCTTTGTACCCCGTACTACCGATTCGAGTCACGGCTTACGGGCATGCCCCAACTTACTGGTCGCCTTGGGACTGCCTGACCGGCCCAACCAAGCCTGGGTGGGTGAGATCACTTACCTGCCGCTTGCAAGTGGCGACTGGGCGTATTTAGCCAACTGGCTGGAGTGGTCCGCCACCGCGGCTGTTCTCCCGTCGGATTGTAGGCTGGTGTGTGGACGCAACAATGCAGGAAAGCCTTATTATCAGAGCTTTCGATCAGGCAACGGCCTTGCGGAGACCTGAGCCAGGCTTGATTGTCCATTCGGACCGGGGCGGTCAGTATTTTGGCCAACAATTCCGGAAGCGGCTTGCCAAGTGGAAGTGCAGTCAAAGTATGGCCGAGAGAGACAACCCTTACCAGAACGCCCATGCAGAGTCACTATGGAGTCGATTGAAAGCCGAATTACTGGAGGATGGATGTTTTGAAAGCTTGCGGGACGTACATGACGAGTTATTTGATTACATCGAAGGATACTACAACATTCGGAGATTGCATTCGGCGTTAGGCTACCAATCACCAATTAATTTTGAAATGCAGTATTACCAAGCTAATTTTAATAAAACTCTAAATCAAAAAGTGTCCGGCTAGACCGGCCCACCTCACCGCACCTGCAAGACAAGCCAATTTCTTAGGAGCAGTGAATTTTTTAAATTTATCAGTTGCTAAAATTATCGCGGTTGCCACAGCTGGCCCTATACAATGCTCCCCAAAAACTGGCTATTACGCACTTTGTGTGATTCAGCATCGGTAGATCAGCCGTTGTCGCGATAAGTCCAACTTTGCCCGTCCATACATCTGCTGCTTGATGAACTTAAGTCTAGTCACCTGTCCCGCGCGGCGTCCGTCTTAGTTTGGTCGTTAATCCATTCAGTACCCAAGGCCGCTCGTACAGCTGCATATTCTTGTTGAAGGCGCGAACTCCAAACTGATGTAGCAATATGGCTGAGCAAATTTGACAACGAGCCAACCAGCTATCAAGTGACTCCGCCTTCACGTGCACCCGAGCCTACTCGCCCGAATGATCCCTGGTAATCACTTCTACGCCTGGATGGGCCTTGAGCAAATTGCATAAGCCCTCCGCCGTGCGACCCTGCAATAAATCGATGGGCTGATGCTTATTGAGATCAATCGTAACGGCGAACCGTCAGAATTGTACCGTATGTCTTAGCTTTTCGTATTGCCCAGTCATCAACACTCAATGCATGAGGTGTTTGTAGGTCGACCGGTTGCCATTTTCGGATAATCCTCACCAACGTGTCATGACTAGTGAGCATATGTAAATGGATTAGCAAGCGAGCACTAGTTTTTCCACCCAGCACCATGGCCACATTGCGTTGGGCATGAACCAACAGGCTAGTTCGATGAAAAAAAGTAAACAACCAATCTGGACAAGGCTGCCCAAATGTTCGTTTTGGGCGAACTGAGTTCAGGCATCGAAATCGTCTCAACCTTACTCTTAACTGGACTTGTTTATCGCCAATAAATAAATCCGTTGGTTTACGATAATAAAATCCGTGTAATCGGCTTGATACTTGCTGACAGAGTGGACAACAGACCTGCTGATCAGTTGTATGGGTTATTAGCATGTAGCCTCCCTTATTGGACTGGCAGTCTTTAACTTGGCAATTGGGGAGATAAATGGGAAATGGGTGCTCATTGAGGCAGAACAACAAAAGCTAAAAATCAGATCAACTACAATTAGTCAGCCACACAAAGTGCGTAAGAGCCAACTTCTGGGGAGTACCATAGGCATGAAGGAGAAAAGAGAGGGTAAGGAAAAGTACAATTTGATCCTTTTTGGATCAAGCTTAAATCGACCGAAAAACCTTTCCAAGATTTGGAGATCACCATAATCCGAAGTAACTTTACAAAAAAATGTAACCCCAGATTTTGCGATCGCAGGGTGAGATAAGAACAGTTAAAACTATTTTCACAATTCAAACCATTACAAAATCATGAAGAAATTATTTCTTTTCATCACTTGTGTCTTTCTAATTGCTTCTTGTAAAGAAAAAGATTTAATGAATCCACAAACTTTAGAAATCAAAACCATCAAAGATGTTAAGCTAGTGGATGGAGTTCTGAGTTTCTCTTCGAGGCAGCATTTGAAAGATGTGATTCAGGAAATTTCCGCTAGCAAGGAAATGGAGAATTGGTATTCGAATCCTGAATTTACTTCGCTTCTCAAAAGGCAGAGGTCTATTACCCAGTCCGAGTATGATAAGATAGGAAAGACGGGAGAATTGGGGGAGTTAGGTGATGTATTGACCTTTAAAGGAGAAGGCGATAATAAAATTCTAGGAAAAATTATAAAAATACCTGAGCTTTCGGCCGTTTTGAATTCTAAAAGTTATGTGATTGTATCAGATTCTGCATATCATATAGGTACCAATGAGGTTACTTCTATCCATATTGGAGAGGATCTTGACAAGTTGTCAAGCTTTCTCAAGGATCCATATATACAAGGTGCTCACAGAGTTGAGATAGGAAGAATAACATTAAAAAACGCTAGAATTCAAAGTGATTTTCGACAAACTAGAGGTGACCGTCGGATTTATGGCTCAAATGAAATTATAAGCTTTGGCGGGGTGGGATCATACAGACAGCTTTATGTAGAATATTTAAAGAAAAATTGGATTGGATGGTCGCCAACTGAAGCTCCTCGTCTTAGTTTTACGATTACTGCGACGACACAGCCATATGGAGGGCAGTACCTTTATCACAAAGTTGAAGCCTGGAATGTGGAAGGCATTGGGTTTACACTCCAAGAATCAACTTGGGGTACTTTGATATACTATAATTTTAATGCAAACATGGATTGTGATGTATTCGGTGAGTACAATTTTACAGCGAATTTTTGAAAAGTTAGGGTAACATTTGTTGTCAGGAGCGTTTGTATAATTAGTTATACAAACGCTCCTGATTATTTTTAAACCAAATGCATTTCCAAATGCTATGCTATACTTGTCTCCAACGAGATCAAGAACAATTTTTATTTCAGAGCATGAAGTTTATATGTTTTCTTTTATTATTACTTACGACTGGTTGTGAAGAGACTGATCTCAATCTTGATGTACCATATGCAGGTGATAAGCTTGTATTATGGGGAAAACTCAAGGCAGGGTCTCCCATTAGAATTCAAGTAACCAGAACCTTCAATCCAGTTGGCTCTATTCCAAATGACGTCTCCGTTTCGGATGCAAAAGTGGAATTATTAGTGGATGGTAAAGAATCTATTGAATTGTCATCATTGGCTAGCGAAAGAGGCGTCTATGTATCTGATCGTATTGTACAGGCAGGAGCAACCTATATTGTAAAAGCCTCGACTCCATTACTATCAGCTGCCGAATCAGCACCTGTACTAGTTCCATCGGATGTACCGGATATTGAAGTAGTACGAATCCGCAATGTACCTGGTGAAATCAACCACCAGACGCGCCAGGATTTAGTAAGTCTATATTTTACAGGGCAGCAGCCTAAGTTAGAAAGCTATTACACACTCACAATTTTATCTTACTATGAGCAAGATACGATATCTGCTGGTCCGTATGGTGCCGCGGACAATATACCTGCCAAGGAAGAGGATTGTCATACCTGGGCAACAGAAAAAATATCTACCTTTTATAATGAAGTTACAGGACGTACGTTTGATCGTTCCGCCTCCGTCTTTTTTGTGAAAAGTAAATGCTTACCGGACTCTAAGACCCCTATAAAATTCTATATTGAGACAGGTAAGGGAAATTTTGATAAGCCAAAGTGGGCTTCCAAGGTTACAATGAGAATTGGAGTCGTGACCAAAAATGCTTTTGATTATGCCAAAATAGAGTACGACCAGCCTGAGGGCATCGATCTTCTCGTGCTTCCCCCCCAAAGAGCGTTGACCAATATCAAAAACGGCTACGGGCTCATTTTTGCTTCCAACGAAAAGGTGATAGAAATAAAATGACAAGGTATTTAATAATTGCCTTTTTCTTAGTAAACAGCGTACATATAGTTTTTTCTCAAAAATTAATTATAAGTGGAACCGTGCGTGATATAGCGAACGGAGAACTCCTTGTAGGTGCCACCGTGTGGGATAGTCTGTCGCAAACGGGCGTACAAACAAATGCCTATGGCTTTTTTAGTCTCGAAGTCCCGGGCGATAACCACTTCCTTAAAGTCAGCTTTGTTGGCTATGCGTCCGTGTACATCAAGGATTTCGTCCAGTATAAGTACCCCCTTGATATCAAGTTAACGCAGGATAACCTTTTGAAGGAAGTAACTATAAAAGAAATCAAAAATATTGATGCGCCTGCGGGAAGTTTATCGATTCCTATGGATAAAATAAAGGCAATGCCTGCGCTTTTGGGTGAGGTGGACGTTCTGAAGGCGTTAAGTTTTACCCCCGGTGTTTCCACGGGAACGGAAGGTAGTGCCGGTTTGTATATCCGGGGAGGAACACCGGATCAAAATTTGATCTTACTGGATGAAGTGCCTGTCTACAACGTTACGCATTTAGGTGGATTCTTTTCGGTTTTTAATCCAAATTCCTTAAAATCGGTAGATTTATACAAAGGCGCATTTCCTGCCCGGTATGGAGGCAGGCTAGCCTCGGTGATAGACCTAACGATGAAAGACGGGAACAACCAGAAATTCGGCGGGGAAGTAGGGATCGGCATCCTCAACCAAAGTCTGACATTAGAAGGGCCGATCGTTAAAAACAAGGCTTCATTTATTGTGTCGGGGCGGGTTTCCACTCTGGGACTTTCTTCCTTATTACAGCCGAAGAAAACAAGTGGGTATGGTGAATCCCGAAAGTATCGTTTTTATGACCTGAACGCAAAATTCAATTATCAAGTCAACAAAACGGATCAGATTTACCTAAGTTTCTATAATGGTTTTGACAGATTCACCTACGGCGAATGGAGCGCTATAAACGGGAGGTCAACGGAAACCTCACTGGGTAACAACTGGGGAAACACGACCGCAACCTTTAGGTATAGCAAAGTGTTCTCGCAAAAACTGTTTGCAAGGTTCATTTTGCTCTATTCCAAGTACACCAGTGAGCTGGCCAATAACTTTGAAGACCTCAATGTCGACGCGGAACCCGTGAAACTTTATCGGAATACCAATGCGGGGCTAACGGATTTAGGTGCCAAAATTCAGTTTGACTATTTCCTCTCCAATCGTGCGAATCTTAAGTTTGGCCTGGACCTCACCAGGCATTCTTTTAGTCCTTTTGTTACAAAAAGCAACTACAGTGGATCTCAGCAGGAAACCGGGAAAGGGACGCTCCCCGCAACGCAACTGGACTTTCATGTGGATGCTAATATCAGCCTAACTGACAGGTTGCACTTTAATCCCGGTCTTCGCTATAGTACGTATCATGTCAATAACCGGACTTTTTTAAATCCGGAACCACGCCTTGGATTAAACTGGTCGCTTCCGGCCAACTGGGCACTTAAGGGTGGGTATGCAATCATGAATCAATACGTTCATCTACTTACCAACAATGGCTTTGGCTTTGGTTATGACGCCTGGCTTCCTTCAACCGGCAAGGTAGTTCCGTCGCGAAGCGCGCAATTATCAGTCGGTGTGTACAAAACTTTTCCTCAGGGAGGTTTGGAGCTGTCTTTGGAAGCTTATATCAAAAAGATGAAAAACCTGATCGATTATCCTGATGGTACCAATTTTAGCGGCTTGCTTGCTGATTCCTGGGATGACATTGTCATCAGAAACGGAGTTGGGCGTGTGAAAGGAATTGAAATGATGTTGAGTAAAAAGGCTGGCAAATTCAATGGATGGGTCTCCTATACCTTATCAAAGTCAGAACGAAAGTTTTCGGAAATCAATGATGCCGAGTGGTACCCAATGAAGTATGACAGACGGCATAATGTAGCGATAACCACAAACTACGAGCTTGGTAAAAAATGGAAGTTAAGTGCCAGTTTTATTTACCAGACCGGACATGCCGTTACTTTACCGGAAGCGGCCTTTATTGCTGAAAATAGTGACGGCCCCAGATTTATATATGATAAAAGAAACAACGGGCGAATGCCTGCATTTCACCGGCTGGACATTGGCGCAAGTAAATCTTTGGTAACGCCCCATAAACGTAATGCGGAGTTAAGACTGGGCTTGTACAATGCTTATAACAGGAATAATCCGCTGTATCTGGATATGAAGACTGAACGGAATCGGGATTTTGTACCAACCCGGATTTCAATAAAGCAGGTTTCATTCTTCCCTATACTGCCTTATATTGGCTACACACTCAAATTTTAACATAATATCATCCATATTGACCATGAAAAAAATATCTCTTTTCTTTCTTACCGCTTTTCTGATGTTTTCCATCAATTTGTTTGCACAGCAGGGAGGAGATTCCAATCAGATTGATGGATCAACACGCATTCCTACTTATAAGACCTTAAAAAAAGGAGCTTTGACTTTTTCATTAAATGGCTCTGCCAATAATAGCAGGCAAATAGCGGGCTGGTCTCTGACACCCCAGGCTGGATATCTGGTCGCTGACCGGCTTGTGGTTGGGCTGCAAATGTCTGTGGCCAATCGATTCTCCAAACAGGAATATAATAGCTGGGTGAGCCTGAAACGTGGTGCGGTAAGGGAATATGCTTTTACACCAGAGGTTTACGCCCGTTATCATGTGCTTCCGTTTCGATTAAGCCCATTTTTACAATTGTCATCAGGTTATAACATTGGGGAATTTACTATAAACGATGGATTATCCAGAGACAAAATTTCTTTAAGTACCAATAATTACGTCATGTTTGGGGCGCTTGGTTTAAGCTTGCGAATCGGTGAGAAGATGGCGTTACAAACGCAATATAACTTACCATTGATTGTGGACTCGAAAAGAAATGATATGATTGGAGGCAACCGTTTTCGTCTGGGATTGTCATTATACCTCAGATAATACCTAAATTCAAGACCAAGCAGGAACAATAGAAAAAAGTTATTGAATGTAAACAAAACATTTTTTGGAGTGTCCTTATAAAATTGCATCAAGGAAGTTGCAACATACAATAATAGGTTGCAACTACAAAGCGGGCCAAATATCAAATAGAGTTTTATAACTGTTCATTTTCAGCCATTGACCAACGTAAACCGCTCAGATAGGGCCAATCAAAACGGCATTGGGTGCTGCTCTCCAGTTGATCCACATCGCATTCTCCCTGTAGATTAACATAATGCCAGATCATAGCCGTCCCATGGCGAACCGCATCCAGAACTAACTCAAACGTGAGTTTTACAATAAAGTACTGATGATCAACAATTTGGGTAAAGAATAAGGCTAAAAAAGGTGAATTTTGTCGTGACCAAACATACAAAATCCTTAATCAGCCTAGCCAATGTATGCCATCGATTTGACAAAAATAGTTGAAATATTCCGCATCGGCCTTTGGATTTGTGCGATGATAAGAATTCCAAGAAAGCCATAACTTGAAACACTCTCATTTTGAGAGTAAGCCAGTTCCCGTAGTGTCCCTACCCCCTTTTGTAAGCCAGTTTTAACTGGAGTTTAAGACGCTTGTCGGTATTCAACCGGGGGTCATAAACTTCAATGCCTGGTGAGGACGTTCCGTATTGTACTCCACCAACCAAGCATCCCCTGTTCGGCGCACCTGCGCCAGACTACTGAACGCGTTGGCATTCAGCACTTCCCGTTTGAACGTCTCATTGAAGCGATCAATATTAGCATTCTGAGCAGACGCCGCGCGGTCGGTTTGCCCGGCTCGATCTAGTGCAAGGCTACGTCCTGCTCTTTACGCCAATCCCGCAGGTCCTGACTGATAAAACGCAGGGGCGCACCCCTCCGGGCCGTTGTCGCTCCGCAACCCCGCTGGTTTCCCATACCTTTCCACTAGCTTTTTAAGTAAACCAAGCACTTGTTTGCCAGGCAAAGAGTAATCCATGGCATGGGTCGCCCCGCTCAACGCCCTATATCTTCCGCCGGGTGGCTGATGCCGACTCTAGCCCGTCATGCATTGAGTCATAAAACCAAAACCTGCCTTTTCTCCAAAAACTTGCCTCAATACGGCCAACCGTGTATCTTTGAGGTTCAGACACTTATCGCAGGATACCGCTATGGCCAAAAGAATCCCCAAAAACCAACTCCCGCTCGACTACTCGGTACACGCCGACCGCATGGTACTGGCCCTGGGCCAGGTGGAGAGCCAGCAGGTTGCCGAGGTACTGTTTAATGATTTAGTGGCCGGAAACTGGCTCATCGAACCCGCCGGAGAAGTGGCCGATGTATCATCGGCACAGGATATTATCAACAACATCGGTTTGAGGCTACCCTACCCCGAGACCGTCAAGGTAGCACAGCTACACGGCATAGGTACCCTTTTTACGGGCTTTTCGGCGGTATTCCGGCAAAAAGGCTGGGTGTTTGTCAACGCACAGGCCGAAGCCAACGAACGCTGCTACCACACCTACCTGCTCACGGTGTCGCTGGGCCTGAGCCGTTCTTACCCCAATGCGGCTTCGCTGGCGCAACGGGCCGAACAACTGGTTTTTGAAACACAACTACCCCCCAAAGAAGTAGGTACCTTTTTCTACGAAGGCATCACCAAGATCCCGGGCTTTCTGGCGGCTGATATCGCCGATTTCTTCAAGGTACCCTTCCCGATGGTACTCAAGCGGGCCTTGCAACTGGAAATCATCACTGACGAACAGTACCGCAACTTTATGACCGTGCAGCCCGCGCGCTCCGAAAAACCCCGCGAGCTCTTTGTAGCCCAAGAGGGTAGCATGGACGACTTCGAAGCGCAGCTTTTTGGGGGAGAATAACCGTATGGAGAAAAGATACCAGGGATTCCCTTATCAGGTTTCCTTTCTCCGTTTCTTCCTTCTCCTTTCTTTCCTTTTCAAGATTTATAATGAATCGTCAGTACCGTAATATCATCGAACTGATCCTCGGTGCCGATGAACTCCTTCAAATCGACCAGCAGTTTATCATTGATCTGCTTGGGCGTTTCCTCACCCGTTAAGGCCTCCAGGTGCTCCCGTAGACGGGCCAGTCCGTACCGTTCCTTTTGACTGTTGTTCGCGTCGGTAGCGCCGTCGGTATACAGGAAAAAGGTATCCCCGTGGGAAAGTTGCATCACCTGTGTCGTGTAGGGGAAGGTACCTTCGATGGCCAATGCCAGTCCGCCGTGTTTCTTCAGGGTTTCCACCGTACCGTCCTTCCGGCGGATCAGCGGTGGCTCGTGCCCGGCATCCACGTACTCTACCACGCCGGTTTTCAGGTCAATAATTCCCAGGAAGGCTGTCACAAACATAAACGAACTATTGTCGGCGCAGAGGAATGCATTGACCTGCCGTACTTCATCGGTAATGCTGCCGCAGGTAGGGCTCAGGAAATGACTCTTGAAAATAGCCTTCGTGATGGCCATGAACAGAGCCGCCGGAATACCCTTGTCCGACACGTCGCCGATGATGAAAAACAGGCGGTTTTCGTCCAACAGGAAATAATCGAACAGATCGCCGCCCACTACCTTGGCAGGTTCGAGAAAAGCATGCAGGTCGATATCCAGCCGATCGGGGAAGGGAGGCGATTCCTTGGGTAACATCGATTGCTGGATTTCCTTCGCGATGCTCAGGTCGTTTTTGATGGCAATGAGCTGGTCGCGCTCTTTCTGAAAAAGCTTGAGCATCGTGATATGCTCGATGGTCTTATTAATGGTAATCTCCAGATCCTCAAAATTGATGGGTTTGGTAATAAAATCGTAAGCGCCCCGGTTCATAGCCACGCGGATATTGTCCATATCGCCGTAAGCCGACACCATCACAGCTTTCAGCGCGGGATCGCCCCGCTCGTTGAGCATGGACAGGAAAGTCAGTCCGTCCATTTCGGGCATGTTGATGTCCGACAGGATCAGGGCGATGTCGCGGTTCTCATCGAGTTTTTCAAGGGCTTCGAGGCCATTATGCGCGAAGATGAACTCAAACTGTTTCTCGCGGATTTGCTTTCTGAACCGCTGGGTGATCAGCATTTCCATATCGAACTCATCGTCCACATTTAATATTTTCATTCCCATGATCGTATTTGTTTTACTAGATTAGAATTTTTTCGCTATTGCAGAATATTGAAGAGGTTTATCACAAATCGAGCGGCAGCCGGATGGTAAATTCGGTAAATTCTCCCGGTTCGGATTCTACGCTCAGGGTACCCCTGTGGGTGTCGTTGATGGTGGCCAGACTCAGGGAAAGTCCCAGGCCGGTACCTTCGCCCGGAGGCTTGGTCGTAAAAAAGGCATCGAATACCTTCTTTACCACTTCTTCGGGAATCCCGGTACCATTGTCCCGGATTCTTACTTCAACGTGGTCGGCCTTACGGGCCGAACTCACCGTAATGCGGGGCGTGTAGTTGGCATCCGTGCCCAGTTTCCGTTTGGCATTTACAGCATAGCAGGCATTATTCACCAGATTGATAATCACCCGGGTAAATTCATTGACCACCAGCCTGACCTGCCCTACCTGCGGATCGAGCTGGAAGGTAAAGGCCACATTGAACGCTTTATCCTCACCCCGTACGCCCTGATAGGCCAGCTTGGCAAATTCTTCCAGTAACTGGTTCAGATCCGTCGCTACAAACTGCGTAGCATCCTGGCGGGTTTGCGACAGCATGGACGTGACAATCCGCTCGGCGCGTCCCCCGTTTTCCCGAATCCGGCTGAGGTTGGTTTCCACCATCTCCACCAACTCATCCAGTTCATCCGAGTCTACGGCCTCAGGCTCGGTGCGCAGCCGGCTCAGCAGCTCTTTCAATTCAGTAAGCACATCGAGGGCGAGCCGGGAGAAATTGTTGACGAAGTTGAGCGGATTCCTGATTTCGTGCAAGATACCGGCCGTGAGCTGCCCGATGCCCGCCAGGCGTCCCTGCTGTTCAAGCCGCTGCCGGGTTTCAAGAATTTCCTGGCTTAATTTTTCAATATCGCCCGCCAGCATCACGTTGGCCTGTTCGAGTTGCTGCTGATGATCGGTGGTATCCATAGGAGTATAAGTTTGCGGTCGAAAGGAGTAATTAGCTGTTTGGTGACAGCCTTGTATCGGTTCAAGCATCTATCATGCAGTCCTTTATCTGTTTATTATTTAACCCACCAGCTTGCTCAGGCTCCTTGCTTTCTGGTTTTCATTTCCTGTTTCGTCTTCGGCTGCCTGGTATTATAGAACTCTCCCGAATCCAGAAACTACTGTCCTGCCTCCTCTCAGATTGTGGGAAGCATGATGGTCAACACCGCCCCCTGTCCTTCCTGAGATTCGATTTCGATCAACCCGCGGTGAAATTCCACAATGTCCTTACTCATGTACAGCCCAAGCCCCGTACCCTTGGAGGTAGGTTTGGTAGTAAAAAACGGACTGAACATCTGCTCCATTTCTTTTTTGGGAATACCTTTCCCGTTGTCTCTGAACCGGATGACTACTTTTTTGGGAAGGTTTTGAGTAGACACCACCAGTTGCGGACGGAAGTCCCGGTTCTGTCGGCGTTTTTCGGCGGTGGAGTAAAGTGCATTGCTGATGATATTGTTGAGCACACTTTCCATTTCGTAGGGAAGTACATTGACCCGGACCGAGGGTACTTCCAGCTCGAACACCAGATCGAGGCTCAGTTCCTGATCACGATTCTCATTCTTCAATTGCTGGTAGGCCAGCTTGCACTTGCTTTCCAGAAATGAGTTCAGCTCTGTTTCAAAGAAATCGGTGGATTTTTCCTTAAGCAACCGCTGCATATCTTTCACGATCCGGGTCGTGCTATTCCCATGCTCCTTGATTTTCAGGAGATTGGTTTTTAACATATCGAGGTCACCGTAGTAATCGTCGGCGACTTCCTCGGGCAGGCAGTTGCTTTCGGAGGGTACCAGTTCCACCAGCTCTTCGATGAGATCGTGGGAAGATTCCGAAAAGTTATTGATGTAGTTCAGGGGGTTCAGGATACGGTCGACAATCCCCCGGGTGAGTTGCCCTACGGAAGCCAGGCGTTCCTGACGGATCAGTTCCTGCTGGGCTACCTTCAGATTATTCAGCGTTTGCTCCAGGTTCCCCAATATGCGGGTTTTGATGAACGCCGCGATGAGGTGAGCTTTCAAATTGCGGATCATGTCGAAATCCCGCTGGTCGAAGGCGTTGGCCCGGGTGGTGTTTTCAAGGGTGATAAAACCCTCCACGCGACCTTCCACATTCATGACTACCGTAATCAGTGATTTGGGCGGAGGCAGCGTGTCAAGTGCATTACCCAGGGGTGTAAAATGGGTTTCATTCCGAAGGTACACGTCCTCAACCTTCTCCACGGCGCTCGTCAGGTAGCGTTCTTCGGCCTGCCGCAGACTGATGTGAATAGGCTCAAGCTGGGCCATGTCGACATTCCCGTAGGCAGCCTTGAACCGGAAGCTATCGGAAGACTGGTCGTAAATCAGGGCCGTGGCACTATCCATGCCCCGTATGATGTTCAGCTTGGCCAGTACGGTTTCAAAAAGGCTCGTGAACTCAATCTCCGAGTTGATCGACTGAACCACCTGGTCTATTTTTTCCAGTTGGTCATTCTTGGAGGCCAGCTCCAGCGACTGTTCCTCCAGTTCCTGCTTTTGACTGGAGATCTCTTCGGTACGCTCAGCGATCATGCTTTCCAGCCGATCCTTTTCCTTAACCAAAGCGCGCAACCGCCAGCGGATCAGCCAGAACAAGCTTACGCCCATCAGCAGGAAATAAAGCACGAAGGCCCACCACATCCGGTACCAGGGTTTTTCGATCACGAATTCGTAGGATGCCTCCTGGCTATTGATGCCATAACTGTTCCGTGCCCTGACCCGAAACACGTATCGACCGGGGGGTAGGTTGGTGTATTCTTTCTGGCTTTGGGTGGACCATTCGGACCAGGTATCGTCGAAGTTTTCCAGGGTGTACTGGTACACTAATTCTTCGCCGACGTTGAAACTGGTGGCTGCAAACGCAAAACCGATATCGTTCAGATTATAGCTGATTCTTTTCGAGGCGGGACTCAGAACCGAGTTCTTTACTGTCACGTCTCCCTGGTAGTAGCCGTCGTAGGCCAGCGTATCGGCTTTGAGTGTGATCTTGCGGATGAGGGCCGGATAGTCTTTGAGAAAATCATCCGCCAGCCGCAGGTCGAACCGGATCACTCCTTCCGGTCCCCCAAACCACACCACGCTGTCGGCATCGGGATATATGGTTTTGAAAGTCCGATCCGAGAAAGCCCCGAAGGGCTGGTTGTTCTTCTGATACGAGTTCTGACCCTGCCTTTTATAAAGGGTGATATTCTTTTCGTCCCCCTGGGTGGTCCAGAAATTTCCGTTACGATCCTGCACCAGGGTACCTATCCAGTAATTCGTCGCCGAGCTATCGACTCCGAAAAGATTGTAAGGTACAAACCGGTCCGAGGAAGGGTTGTAGCGGAAGGTACCATTTTTGTTCCAGGCGATCAGTCCCTCCGTACTACTCAGAATCTGATTGTACAAAGGGGTAGTCAAACCCTCCTGCTTACCGTAGAGTTTACGCTCAGCGGCCTGGATGCCGGTGCGGTAAAGTCCTTTGGAAAGGGTTTCAAGCCATATATTGCCCGAACCGTCTTCGGTGATTCCCGAAATCTGCTCATTAATCCCCGGGACCTGCCGGTAGCTGTCCGTCCGGGCGTTCAGAATACCCAGCCCGCTTTCCAGCCCCACAAAAACCACATCGGGATCGCTTCGCAGTGGGTAGAGGGCTACGGCGAAGTCGCGGGTGAGCGGCTGAGCGGAGGTTCCGCTGACGCGATAGACCCCCTTGCTGGTAGCAGCCAGCAGAGCATTGGAAGTTGCGGCCAGATAAAAACAACTGGCATTGAGACCCGTAACCGGCCGGGCTACGAAGCCGTCGAGATAGTACAGGCCATTCAGGGTACCAACGTACATCCTTCCCCCATACCTCAGCATACGGTTGACTTCGCCCTTGACTCCCACCCCCTCATCAAAAACCGACACCGGAGAGGGAATATCCACCTGGGCGATGCCGTCGTTCAGGGCCATCCAGAGAATGCCCCCCCGGCTCTGGAACAGGCTGTTGGCTTGGGTATCATCCAGCCCTTTTCCCCGAACGATCTGCCTGATGGTTCCCTGCCGATCCAGAACAGCTACCCCACCCTGAAGCGTGGCCAGAGCCAGGGTACCGTTCCCAAGCCGAAGTCCTGCGCTAATCTGATTGGCAATGAGGTAGGCATTGGCAGGTGAATCGAAGCGCTCAATGCGGTTTCCCGTCAGCTTGTACAGTCCCTGGTTGCTGGTGGCTACCAGCACCGAACCGCCATCGAGTGGTAGCAAGGCACTCATGTCCAATAAAGGAGGAAGCCCTGGAGCCAAGGCCACAGGGGTACTATGCTCGCCATTAAAGCGCGTAAGTCCCTTTTTTTTCTGGTAAAAATAGATTTGCCCGTTCACGCTGAAAGCCGAGCGAATAGGATCATCGGTGCGCCATTCCCGCAGGAGACGGTTTTGCCAGAGGTAGATATTCCGTTTGCCCACAAAATAAACCCCGGCCTTTGTGCCCAGTACCGCAATGATTTCACCAAAGGTAGTCGCCAGGCTATCGCTCAGGCTTTCAAAGTGGAGGGTACCTTTGGCGTCGGGCTTCAGGTAGCCAAACTCACCGTTGGCCCCCACAAAAATTTTTCCTGACGGGTCCAGATACAACGACGATACCTTGGCATAATTATCGGTGGGAATCGTGCGCCAGGTAGCACCATCGTATTCAAGTACCCCCGCAAAATTCCCAAAATAAAGCAAACCGCGCTTGTCCTGTACGATTGCGAAATTCTGGCCGTGCGCGTTATATTCCTTGGAAGTATGTACCTGCGCTATGGGGTTTCCAATCTCCTGGCGGTTGGTCTGGGCAAATACCGGACCTATCAGACACCAGAACGCAACGATCCCCCCAAACCTCCTCCACCGCCAGCCGGGCCGGGCCGGCAGCGTTTCGTTATACAGATTCAGTAAGTGTCGTACGGTACGGATCATTGTTTGTAAAAACCTTGTTCTATCGTATTTTCTGTGTTTGGTGCGTGCTACTGGGCCATGGCATTCTCGGCGACGGCCCCCTGTGGCGGGGCGGCCAGTTGGTACTCGAACGCCCGGAGGTGGTTCAGTTGTGGTTCGTCCATAGCGTATACCTCCGAGGGTTCGCTGGCTCGCATCGTAATCTGTTTTGATTCGGCCGGTGTCAGCTCGCACCAATCGTACGGCCCGAGTACCTGGGTAGGGCCCTGATTCGACTGGACGGTCAAAGTACCGCTTGCCACCAGCCAGAACACTTTTCCGGGACGTACCAGCACCTCTTCGCCCAGAGCCTCTCCCGCTTCCAATGTATACTTATTCAGGAAAGGAGCCACCGTCAGCAGTTCATCCCCGTCTCTGAGCCCAAATCGCTCGGTACGCCGCAACACATCTACCCGGTACCACAACAGGTCATAGTCTAACGGAGAGTTCGCTATGCGGCGGCAAATTTTGAGATGAAACGTGTCGTTCCGTGCCTCCATCACCTGCCGTAACGATTCAAAACGGGCCGGATTGGATTTGTAAAGCGCTGACAGGGCTATTTCAGAAATAACTTCGTCGGGTGATACGGCGTGGGCGGCCAGGATAAGGGCATTGTCTTGAGGCAACTGGGCTAATTGGTGCAGGGCGGTGGCCTTGAGCCAGCTCGAAACCCGCGAGAAGTGCCGGTTGACTATATCCCCAAGTCTCTCCTGAGGCGAGAGTACACGCTGAGGATAGTCTGCGGCGCAACGTTTGAGCTTCTCCACCAGGGGAACGTCTTCAAATAATGGGATCAATTTTCCTTTCCACTCATTGGGAAGGGTCATATTCATCACCTCCAGCAGGTACCCCTGGGTTTCGTGGTTGTCGCTGAGGAGCAGTTCACTGATAAAATCGTACCGCTGTGCACCGGGCAACAATGAGAGCAGCGTGAAGATTTTGGGCACGATCCGGCGTTTTTCACTTTCAATTGCCGACTGGATATCCGAATCGGGCGGGTAGCCGCTTAAGTCGCGCTGCGCGGCCAATAACCATACAAATAACTCAATCCGGTCGCCGATTTCGGAGGTAAGGTAGATACGTTCCGTGATCGTGACCTGATAGTCAAGCTCTTTCAGAGCTCCGTATACCTCATCCCGCACCGCGGCATCCGGTGAGTTCAATACCGACCGCAAAAACTTGACGGCCCTGGGACCGCCGATCTGCCGGATAACCCGGATCAGCCGCAACTGCATTACGGTATGGCCCGCCGACTGCCCAAAACTGCGGGCCAGCTCACGGATAGCGGTTTCGCCAACGCCCAGCAAACCATACGCGGCGGCTTCATGGGTAGCATCCCGCTCCAGATGAACGATCAACAGGGGTAGGAGCTCGGGATTTCGGATGGTAGCCGCGGCAGCCAGAGCGGCGTTCTGAACCGCACTCGATTCATCGTGGATAAGCCGCGTCAGGTATTTATAGGCAAAGTACCGGCCCGACTCGCCCAACAGGCTGGCGGCCAGCACGCGGTCCGCCGTACGGGGAGATTCCACCAGTTTGACAATGAACTCGAAACTGCTCCGCTCCGAACTCAGTGAGGCGGTACGGCGGGCTTCCGCGAGGCGCCACGCCGCGTATTGGTAAGCATCCAGGCTATGCCTGATTCCGGCCTGTGACTTCTCCAGCAACGCCCGCAGCACACCACGATACTGGCCCTGTATCTTGAGGGACACATAGAGCCATCCCATCAGAATAATCAGAAAAAAGGCGGCAATTTCGACGGTACCAATGAAACTCACACTCGTGAGCAACAACAGAATTACCCCCGGTACAATGTTACCGAACGCTTTGGGTCCACCCTCGATCCGGCTTTGCACTTCGGAGCGCTCGGAGGAGGGAATCGGCTGCATAAGTACCTGAAAGGAAGGCTCGTTGATCGACTTGCGCACCGAACTCATAAAAAACCGACTCAGCACGATGAAGGCAAAAAAAAGAGCGGTGGTACCATACACGACGCCATAGCTAACGGCCAACGTCAAGCTGAAAAGCAGCGTTAGGGGTAGCAAAGCTACCCCCAGGGTCAGGCCAAAGCGAGCGATGAGTTTATTGTATAAAACAGTCTTGATCACGATTTCGATTAAAGCACAAAACCCAAAGAAAACCCCTAGGAAACTGGCCAGGAGCTCTTTGTCGGGAAAAACCTCCTTGGATTCTACGGCGAACATAAAATCTACGAAAAACAAACCCACCACCGGCAGCATGGCCAATAGAAACACCAGAAGGTAGTAGGGATTGGCCAGGAAACGCTTCCAGCTGCGCGGGTTGCCCGCCGAGGTAGCTTCGCGGGGCGCGGGTTCGGCAATAACCGCCAGCTGCCCCGAGAAACGATTGATAATAAGGCTCATGAGCAGGATACAGGCTCCTACCGCCAGGGCGACAATGTACAGCAGCTGATCGGTGGATATGAACTTAAGCAACAGGGGGACCGAAAAATAACTGACAATGGAAGAAATCACTTCTCCGGTGCTGATCAGGCCAAACAACCGCTTGGCCTGCTGAAGGTTGAACAGGCGGGCCGCCGTGGACCAAAAGGTGATGCCATTTACAAATACGAACACCCGGTTCCATACAAACAGAAAGAAAATAAACCACTTGATATCGCTGAACTGATAAGAAAGCACCAATCCCGTGACGGAAAACATCAGGAAGTAAATGAGACCGTTGACCAGGTAGGAAAACCGGATCCTTTTTTGGATGTAGCTCGTAATCAACCCCAGGGCATACACTACGATTCCACCCACGATGTAGGCCTTGGGTAGCATGGTGCGCTCAAAGGAAAGCAGGAACAGCGACGTGGTAGCCGTGTAGAAAATAGCTACCGCCACGCCCATAAAGAACGAATAGCCGATGAACAGGCCAACGGTTTTTTCTTCACCTTCCTTAAGGTCGACAAAACGGTATAACGAGCTACTGGTCAAAGCGTGTTTTTATACATAGTAAGCTGAATAACAAATCCTTATTCATCGATCGATCCTTTTTTTAAGTCCAGCGCCATCACAAAAAAGGGACGCTCCGGCATCTCGGGGATATTTTCCAGTTGCTCGATCAGGACGAATCCCTTTCTTTGCAACGACTCGATGCGCGACAGTTGCGGAAAGGCAATCATCACATCGGCCTGCCGGGTGGCGCACTCGATTCTGATCCGATCCATCTGGCCCGCCAGCCCCATCCCCCGGTATTCGGGTGCCACCACCAGGCGGTTGATCGAGGCAATTCGCCGGTTTTCAAAATAGGGCCTGTGCTCAGGCTTGAGCAGGTTCGCATACGGAACATCACTAAGCGAATCATGGAAACTGAGCCTGGAAACCGCCACAATGGTTTGATTTACCGTGGCAACCCAGTGATGGGAAAAGCGATCGATTTCATCGAGCCAGAGGTCTTTGGCAAAGAAATCGGGATTCACCCCACTTTCATTTTTCCATCCCCGTATCCTGAATTTGCCGATTTCGGTCATCTGGTTAGGGTAAAAGACTTCCTTTATTTCCAAACCCTTGCTCAGTTGGTGTAGAGTGCGTGTCATGGCCAATGGGTTTACAATGGGGTATATAGTATTGGTAATGGATGGATAGTTCATGGGGTTAGGGTTTTTAAAGGTTTGTGAAAAGTAATGGCCGGTACCTTAGCTAATGCACGTCCACCAACACGCCCAGCGCTACGTAGCGGCGGTCCTGCGGGAACCTGGATGCGAAAGAAACCCCATCTGCCGATCGGATCCCCGGCACGAAGTATTCTGTATCGGCCAGGTTGTTGACAGTCAATTGGAGGGAAATCCCCTTCAGGATATTTTGATAGGTAACGGTGGTATTAAAAATCAGATAAGGATCAAACCGTGTGATTGGATTGCTGCTTCCCGAGGTACCTAACCCGGTTTTGCGCGCGCTCACATAGTTGGCAATCAGGTTTACGTCCAGTTTTTTGGTTACTTGATAATTGGCTCCCACATTGCCCATAAAATCGGCTATATCACTGATTCGCTGGTCGGTTTCCTCATCCCAGGGCTGTGTAAAGGTAAAATTACCCCACACGTTGAGTCGGTCCGTTTTGTAGGAACCCTCCCCCTGCATCCCCCAGATCATTTGTCTGCCGATGGGCTGGAATTGGTTCGTACTGCTCCCATCGGGTAACTGTACCCGCGCGGTGCCGATCACATTACTATAGACGGCATGGTAAGCCTGCGCACTGAACGACAGTTCTTTGTTAACCCGTAGGTTGGCGCTGACCTCCACATTCTGCACCCGTTCGGGCAGCAGGGTAGGGTTGTTGAGGCGGCGATCGGGTGCGGTGCCGTACTTCTGCAGGTTGGAGGCATCTTTGAATGCTGTGGCATAAATGCCCTTGAAAATAAACTTTCCCCGAATCAGGATGGCCGCCAGACGCGGATTGATCACCGACCCGTAACCACCCAGATTCCGGATACGGTTATCGTCCAGCCGCAATCCGGCCACTAGTTTCAGGTAGCTTGAGGGCCGATAGGTCAGTTGCGAATACAGACCCAGATCATAACTACGGTAGTTGTTTCCACCCGCAACCGAATCGAGCAGATAGCCCGTTTCATCAGGAAAAGGCAGGTTTGAGCGGATATAGTCGCCCTGGATATAGCTGGCCCGGATTTCCAGGCCACCACTTATATCTATTTTAGCCGAGGGCGTTAAGAAAAAGCGTAATTCATTCCGAAGTTGGTTGGAGTAGCGGTAGGAATACTGCGTCGTGGTAGTAGGCATGCGCCCATTGGCCAGGTCGAGCAGGGAATAGCGTGTATTGTAATAGCCTGAGTAGGAAGCCAGGTTAGTATTACCATTTATTTCGTGGATTTTGAACGAAGTGATGTTCAAAACCTGAAATTTTTCGCTGAATGATTTGGTATAAACGCTCGAAAAAGCATTGTTGGCCGTAACCCAGCGCGAGCGGTCGGGAGCCACCAGGCGCGAGCGGTTGGTGTACCATGGTGTGGCTCCCTCATTCGTTTTCCAACTATAGGCTGAGAGCGTCAGCTCCTTGAATTCCACTTTCACGCGTACAAACCAGTCCTGCGAAAAATTATCGTAGCCCACGGGCTCGCCCGTTACCGTACCCGCAAACACTCCGGCATTATCCAATTCGGCTGCTTTCTGCTGCCCCTCGGGCGTAAGTCTGATCGCGGATGCTTGTCCATTGTTGGCATAATCGATGGCAAAGAGATTGCTACCGGGGTACTTCTGGAGCAGCCCGCTGCTGGTCAGGTATTTCTGGGCCAGAAAATTTCCACTGGCATCGGTACCCTCCATGCTCAGCAACCCCGCGTACTGATCGGGCGTTCGGGGATCGTAGTTCCAGGTAGCATAGCGGCGTGCGAGGTTCATTTCATCGGACTGAAAGTAACGCCCGATGACCGACACCGCCACGTCCTTGGTTTTCCCAGTCAGGATGCCATCCACGCTGGAGGTATTCCAGGTACCCGTTCGGGCTTGTCCGGCGAACCCCAGCTTATTGTTGGTTCCGGTGCTGGCTTTGTAGCTTTTGGTAATCACGTTGATCACTCCCGAAAAAGCATTGGCCCCATACAAGGTAGAAGCGGGCCCGTAGATGACTTCCACACGCTCGATGTCGGAAACCGGGTACTGCCGGGAAATGGGTATGTTATTAGAAACCAGGTCGTTTTCTTCCACGCCATCAATCAGAAGCAGGATGCGGTCGTTGGAAATGGAGCGATAACCCCGCTGGTAGAAATAGGCATAGCCGGGCCCATTTCCCTTGGCAATATCGAAGCCGGGCAAATCGTGCAGCATCTGTTCCAGACTATGATAGCCCCGTTGCCGGATGTCCTTTTCGGTAATTACCATCACTGTGGCAGGTACCTGAAGCAGGTTTTCAGCTTTTTTGGAAACCGAGGTGATTTCCATAATTTTTTCCTGCAAATCTTTCATATCCTGCACCAGGGCCTTGAATTGATCGGAGGCCGAAAAGTCGGGTTCGAACACGGGGTTGATGTCCAGAATCTTCTGTGTGGCAATGCGCGCCTGCTCCAGCGAATCCATAGCCAGGTACGTTTTGACCAGAATTTTGTAGGCCTGTACCTTTCCATCCTCATTGAAACCATTCTCGATACAAGGCCGCAGGCTCTGCAATAATTCGTCGAAATTCCCCGTTGCGTACCTTTTTTCGGCGTCGGGAATCAGGATGGACTGGTCGCAGGCATTCTGGGCCCAGGAAGCTGTGCCCAGCAACACCAGCAAGATCGCTCCCAAAGCGTTGGATAACTTCCTGAGCCGAAAGGCGGGCGGTATGGAGATACTGTTATTGAACATCGCTCTTCTTCACTGATTTCTCATAGGGCACATCCCGACCGATGTACCGGTTCCATTCGTCTTGCGTCAAGTCACGGTCCACTTTCCGAAGTACCTGTTGATACAGGCTATCGGGGTCTATATCCCATACCCGCACGGTGCGGTCGGCACCGCAGGCCAGTAGCTGCTTGCTGTCTTTGGAAAAAGCCACCCCGAATACCCAGGTGTCGAAATCGTCGAGCAGGATGGGTTGCACCTGCCGGTTAGCAATATTTTCATAATTCCAGAGATGCACCGTCCAGTCGTAGCTGCACGTAGCCATCAAGGTCCCATCAGGAGAAAACACGATATCGTTGACCGGCGAGGTATGGCGACCCGAGAGGGGCGAGCCTATGCGGTCGATAGTTTTGCCGGAAAAGCCCAGTTGGTACAGCATTCCTGCCGAATTGGCGGTAATCAGACTGGTACCATCCGGACTAAAAGCCAGGGCCGTGACCCGATTGCCGAATCCGAAATAGGAATGAATGTCCGGCGCTTTGCCCAAATCGGCCAAGTCGAACACCGCCACGCGCCCCTGACTGGCCCCGCAGGCGAGGTACTTGCCATCGGGGGTGAGTCGGGCACAGAAAAACTCCATTCCGGATTTAACGTTCTGCACCGAGTCCGGACCCGCGGATGTAATCTTCCAGGTTCTGACAGCCCCGTCTCCGCCGACGGTGACGAGTTGGCCACTGACTGGATTGACCAGTACACTGTTGATCACCCCAGAATGGGCCTGTATCACTTTGGAGGGCCCGCCTGCGGGTTGCGCAGTAGCCCAGGCATACAGGGCTCCGGTGGCGCTGCCCGCAACTAACTGGCTCCCATCCTTTGAAAAGGCCAGGGAGCGGAGGGGTACCTTCTTGTCACCAGTAGAGAAAGTCTGTACGCCCGGATGTCGTCCCAGATCCGCATTCCAGACTTTCACCGTACCGTCGTCACCTGCCGAGGCGTACGTATCACTGCCAGGCTGGCGAATTACCGTCCGCACCTCACCGTTGTGCCAGCGGAGGATCGTCTGGGTATCGGCCACCTTGGCCAGTGCCTTAAAAATGTCGGGATTGTCCTTACGCCCTCCCGTGCGAAGATTAAGTCGGAAAGACTGGGCAGCCAGGAGAGCAGGCAGGCCTTCCTGCGAATTGTCGCTCATCTGGTACGACTGGATGGCTACCGACCGGGCTACCGCCCGTCCCCGCTGGGCTTCGGCATCTTTCTGGGAAGTCTGTGCCTCCCGACGCGACGAGTCGGCCTGAATTCGTAAAAGGTCGGCCAGAGCCCTCGACTTGACCGCCAAATCTTTCTGCATCTCGGCCCGTTTCTGGGCCGAATCTGCCTTGGTTTTTTCAACAATGGCAATTCCCCGGGCTATTTCCGCCTCCAGGCGCTTGACCTCGGCCGTGCGTTGTTCGCGCACGGCAATCGCACGCTGCTCTTCGGTGAGCAGGCGCTGCTCTTCGGCAATGGTTTCCTGCTGTTCCGCAATCCGTTTTTGTGAAATCGACTCCCGGGTTTGCTCCTCTGCCCGCTTCCGTTCCGCCAGGGCCAATTTCTCTTTTTCCACCGACTGTTTTCGGCTTTGTTCGGCATCATAGCGCAGTACCAGGGAAATCACCAGAAAAAGCAGGGACATCAGGGAGCCCACGCCCATGACAATGGCGAAGTAGCGCGCCCGCTTGAGCTCCCGCTTTTGTTTGTCTTCACTATCCTTGATGGTGTTTTCATATTGGATCAGACTGTTGTCCAGATAATTGACTACCCGTTCAAAGTAGGGGTCGTATTTTTCGGCCCATTCAAGGGTAGGTTGCTCGTCACGGAGCCACTTGATGCCCAGCTGCAATTCGGGATTGACGAGCAGGCCCGTTTTACCCGCTTGATTGAGTTGGGCGGCCAGGCCGATTTTCCGGTACAGTTTGGCCGATTCGGTTTCTTCGCTGATCCAGCCCCGGAGGCGATCCCACAGGATCATTATTTTCTCCAGTGAAATATCGATAAATGACTCCTGATCGATTTTCTGGGTATAGGAAGGCGTCAGGAAAGATACCCCCTGTTGACGGAGGCGATTGATCACATCGGTCAGGAGTTCTTCCGACAAACCCGTCACGCGCATGATCTTACGTAGCCGCATGGGACGCATGACCCCGATGTCGCCGGGAGCCAGTTCAATGAGGGACTTGAATAATTTCTCGGTAGCCAACTGGCTTTTGGCGTCGGGAAGAGCGTGATAGATTTCCTCAGCATGGCGCGAAATGGCCTCCTGCATGGTGCCAATGGCCTCGTAGTGCGTTTTGTCGATCGGTTGCGGCGTATGTTGATTTTCCCAATAGTCCCAGGTACGCATCAGTGCGTGCTGCAGAATCGGCAGACTGTCGTAGCTACTGCCGATTTCTCCAATTAGCCGGTTGGTCAGTTCCGAAGTGATAGTGGCTCCTCTGGCTTCGATGGGTAGGACGATGGCCTGCCTGATTTCGCCGGGATTCATTTTGGGGAGCAAATAGTAGCCCCGGTTGATCATTTCGGTAAACCCCTCGTAGTTGGTGCAGTTGTCGAGGTAGTCCGAACGCATCGTCAGTACTACATAAACCGGACTGTCGGGCTGCCGCACCATTTCCATGATCGCCCCGATCAGTTGTGCGGTTTCGCTATTTTCGTCGGTCGAACCATAGCGAAAAACTTCCTCGAACTGATCGATCACCAGCAGAGTGGAGCGGTCGGGAAATGTCCGGAGCATCAGCTCGTGCACCGGACTTGCACCCGCTCTCAATTCGGCCTCAAGGCCTTCAAACCCACTTTCCGAACCCGAAACGTTTTTACGCAGGGCCTGGGCCAGGCTCCGGATGGGGGCCGCACCCGGCTTGAACAAAATGATGTTCCAGTCTTCAGAAGCTGTGCCACTGAGCTTTTCCCGTTTCAACGAGGGTACCAAGCCCGCCTTGATAAGGGACGATTTTCCGCTACCCGACGAAGCCACAATAGCCAGAAAACGGGTAGCGGAAAGTTTGTTCCGCAATTCCCGAATATGGTTCTCCCGACCAAAGAACAGGTCGGAATCCTGCGATTCGAAGCTTCTTAGTCCGGGAAAGGGATTTATTCTGGTGGACATGGTTCGATTTTGAATACTGGATCGAGTGAATGGGTGCTTACTACTACCTGGTTTTGCATTCTGTCACCTTGCCCATGATTCCTGCTCGCTCCCTTCTCCCCAATCGCTTATTTATTCATCTTGAAAATATTACGGTTTCGATCAGCGACACGCTCATAAGAAAAATCATCCACGCCTTTTACAGTCAGAAAAATCCCCAGGCCGCCAATATTTCTTTCTTCCAGCGGCAGGGCCAGGTCTTCTTCATCGGGGAGTTCCCGGGTCAACGGGTCGAACGGGGCGGCGGTATCTTCGAACACGACGACGAGTCCTTCGTCTGTAAAGGCATGCAAGACCTCGATCTCACCTTCCAGCCCGGCTTCTTCGTAGCCATATAGCACAATATTGGTGGCGATTTCATCGGCGGCGAGCCTCAGGTTATAGCTCGCCTTCTTGCTGAGGCCCGCCTGCTGGGCAAGTTCCGAAATATGTTGCCGGATAAGATCAATAGACTCGACCGTTCCGGGAAATACTTTTGACTCCATTTTTTTGGTGGAGAGTTGATCAGGCGGAACACCCCGTAGCGGCCGCCTGAAGATGGATAATTGAACGTGCAGGAATTCCGAAGCGCGTGCCCGGTACCATCCTTGCAGCAATCGGCCTGTAAATTAACAAATTAACTGGGGTACTTATCCACGATTGTGACGCTGTGCAGCAGGCCTGTCTTATCGAGGGTGTCTACGATTGCCTCCTGCGGCTTCACAATGTAGATATTCAGCGACGGGCCGATTTTCTGTTTGGAGAAAATCAACACCCGCAGGCCTGCCGAAGCCATGAAGCTCAAATTCTCCATATCCAGCACCAGATCTTTGGGCGATTCAAGGGCTACTTTTTCGATTTCTTTTTGAAACAAGCGGGCCGAGAGAGAATCGAGCTCACCCGTGAGTTCGATCGTGGCTACTTTGCCGGTTCCGACTACTTCCGACACATTGGAATTTATTGAAAAGCTCATATTTTTTATTAATTGAAAGTGAACGTTGAAGATTGAAAATGCGACTACTCGGTTTGTCGGTGATTTAGACAAAAAGCAAAAAGCTGGGGGTACCCTATCTGATTGCTAAGAAGCAAGCAAATGACCTGCCAAAATCTCTGCCCCTTGAAAGCTACTTTCCCACCAGAATCATCACCGACCGGGGGCCAATGACAATGCTCTCCTGGCTGGCCGTGAGGGGTTCCTTGCCGAGGGTATTCACGGCCTCCGAATCGGGCATATCGGTGTTGGAAAACACGTGCCACTTCCGGTCACGATTAAGGACGGGCAGTTCAAAGGTCAGGCTTTCCCAGTACATGTTCATCGCTACATAGATCATGCTGTCTTTGATCACTCCTTGCTTGGCGTGGTCGCCGTCGAGCATGAAGGCAAACGAACGGCTGTACTCCGCGCCGTCCATGTTCCAGGCCCGAGCTCCGTGAAAGCTGATGTCGGGGTACCCGCTTCCCACATAGTCAGAGTGGGCGAAATGCGTGGAACTGCGCAGCACAGGATGCGCCCGCCGGAACTTGATCAGGCTTTGGGCGAACTCAAAGAGGGATTTGTTCTTTTTCAGCAGCGACCAGTCCAACCAGTTGAGCTCATTATCATGGCAGTAGGTATTGTTATTGCCCAGCTTCGTACGACCCATTTCGTCACCCATCAGTAGCATAGGTACCCCCTGGCTCACCAACAAAATGGAAAGCGCATTCTTGATTTGCTTGCGCCGGAGAAAATTGATCTCGATGTCGTCGGTTTCTCCTTCCCAGCCGCAGTTCCAGGAGTGGTTATCGTTACCGCCGTCGCGGTTATCCTCGCCGTTGGCCTCGTTATGTTTTTCGTTGTAGGCGAACATATCGTAGAGCGTAAAGCCATCGTGGCAGGCAATAAAATTGATGCTCGCCGTGGGCCCACGGTAATAGTACAGGTCGGGCGATCCCTGAATACGTTGGACCATTTCGCCTACCTGCCCCGTATCGCCTTTGAGGAACTTCCGGACCGTGTCGCGGTACTTTCCGTTCCACTCGGCCCAGCGGCCGTAAGCCGGAAACGAACCTACCTGGTACAGCCCACCTGCATCCCAGGCCTCCGCAATGAGTTTGCATTTGGCCAGAATCGGATCGTAAGCCAAGGATTCGAGCAGAGGCGGATTGCTGAGCGGGCTACCATCCTGCGCCCGGCCCAGAATAGCCGCCAGATCAAACCGGAAGCCATCGATGTGGTAGTCGGCCGCCCAGTAGCGCAGGCAATCGAGCACCATGTCACGCACGATGGGGTTGTTGCAGTTGAGGGTGTTGCCCGTACCCGAAAAATTGAAATAGTACCCTTCGGGCGTCAGCATATAGTAGGTCTTGTTGTCGATGCCCCGGAACGAAATCGTGTGGCCCCGCTGGTCGCCCTCGGCGGTGTGGTTGAATACGACGTCCAGCATCACCTCAATGCCATTTTTGTGCAGTTCCTTGATGACCGTCTTCAACTCATCCACCTGCATTCCGAACTTTCCGGTGGCGGCATAGCCCGCCTTGGGCGAAAAGAAATTAACTGTACTATATCCCCAGAAATTGACGAGCATTTCGCCCGTGACAGGATTGGGCTTACTGTTTTCCCACTCGTCGTACTCATAAATCGGCATGAGTTCGACACAGTTGACACCCAACTCTTTGAGGTACTTAATCTTATGTTTGATGGCGCTGAAGGTACCCGCATTTTTTACTTTGGCAGAAGGATGCTGGGTAAAGGCCCGCACGTGCATTTCGTAAATCATTAGATCCTCGATCGGATACTCCAGCGGATGGTCGTTTTCCCAATCGAAATCCTCGAACGCCAGCCTTGAACGGTAGGGGTACACATCGTCCCAGTTGGGTTCGGCCAGCCAGGTGTCGCGTCCACCCAACGAACGGGCGTACGGATCGCTCAGGATCACGCTCTTATCGAAACGATGGCCGAGTTCGGGGGCAAAGGGGCCATCCATACGGTAGCCGTATTCGAGACGCTCCACGTCCAGGTCGAACACGATCATACAGTACACATCACCTACCCTGAACTCATCGGGAAACGGAATTTCGGCAAAAGGTTGGGGCGCGCCCCGGTCGAAAAGCACGAGCGTACAGGCCGTGGCGGCGCTGGAACTAATGCTAAAATTGACCCCGTTGGGTACCGTGGTAGCCCCGTAGGGCATGGCGTGGCCCCGCCGGAATTTTATACCCTCATGCTCGTGGGTAGGGTAGTAGTCAATCCGTATGTCGTTAATACTCTTAGTATTGGTTGCCATTAGCTAAGTGCTTTTACGCCGTCTTCGGGAAGATCGGCCAGGATGAAGAAACTGATGAAGCCCGTATTTTCCATGACGTCCTGGATTTCCTCCGAAACCCCCACAAGGACGATTTTGCCGTTACGGGCTTTTACCTGCCGGTACAGCATGAGCAGAGCCCGTAGCCCGGCGCTGGACAGAAACTCCACTTTGGTAAGATCAATCATGATCTTGTCTTCACCCTGTGTAGCCTCGACAGTCTTTTTCTCGAACTCCCCGGCGGTGCGGCTATCGATATCGCCTTCGGCTTCAATCACCGTGATGTCCTTGATGGTCTTGATGGTAACGTTCATGAGTTATGAATTATGAGTTATGAGATGTATGGGCAGGTCTTGCCTTGCTTGTTCACCTCCTTTCAGACTCCTATTTTTTGGGGGTAAGCAATACCTTTACACGCACCTGTTCTTCGGTTTCGGGCAGGGTGACCGTCAGCCCTTCGGCATCATAGTTGTCATAGGGCTTGTCGTCTATGTAACATTCCGTAATGCTGATGCTACCCTCGGGCAGGATGTCGGGCGATACGCGCAGCACGCCATTCTCAAAAGCGTTGGGGTAGGGCTTGAAATAAAAATAGGTGGGGGTCTTGGTGATGAGCAGATTGACATATACCGTCGACAGGAAGCAGAGCTCCATGCTATGGTAGGCACTCATGGAGTGACTGCCCTTGAAGCGCTCCGTTCCCAGCAGGTAGGGCATGCCGTTGGCGAAGACATTGAAATAAACCCCGCCATCGTCAGTATCCAGGAAGAAGGCGTTGTAGAAAGCCGCCGCTTCACGGGCGTGTTTCAGGTACTCCTCCTTACCATCGATCCCGTGCAGAATCATATAAGCCAGAATAGCCTGCTCCTGCTGCCACCATGCCTTGCGGTCGTGCCATACGAACTGATGGTGGCCATTGGTTTTATTTACACGCTCCACTACATCGTACCAGCCACCACGTTGCCGGTCAGAACCCGCGTCAGGCATGATCTCGGCGATTTTCTCGGCAAACTCCTGATACGAATCCTTGAATTTCAGCGACTGCATCCGCATGAGGTTCCAGGCGATTTTTAGGTTGTGACCCGCTACGGCGCGGTTCTGCTGCCAGCCCCAGCTTTGGTCCTTGCTCCAATCGTCGAAAAATTTTTCCTGTACAAACGGACTGTTCTCGTAATCGGGGAAATATTTGGTGATCGTGTCGAAGGTATATTCCAGAAAATCGGCGTGGGCTTTTTCGCCCGTTGCCAGGTACAGGTTAATCAGGTAGGCCGGTGCGTGGTCCCCCACGGAATTCCAATTTTTGCGAGCCATATTATGGGCCAGCGACTCTTCTTTGGCACTCAGGGAAATAGGATGGATGTGCGAGTAGTACCCTTCCCCGTCATGATCCTTATAGTATTTCTCAAAAAGGTCGAGGGTCTTGTCGATGTCGTAACGGATGCGGGCGTCACCCGTGAGGCGGTAGGTTTGAGTCGGTCCGGCGAGGGCATAAATCTGCTCGTACATCGGGATCGAGTCCAGGTCATCGCCAAATTCGGACGTAAGCAGTTTGGTTTCCTTCTGGCCCTCCACTTTCAGTCCGTGGTACCAGTAAATCAGATCGTCGTCCTGGTCGAAAAACCGCAGGTGGTCGCGAAGGTACTCGGTACCCAATTCGGCCCCTTCCAGAAATTCATCTTGCCCCGTGAGCATATAGGCCGACGCCAGGCCATAGACCATGCGGGAAATCGTGTCGGTTTCCTGCAGATAATCACCATGCTTGGTTCCCGCCAGATTCAGCATGGTACGGTAGTTTTTATAATTGATGCGCTCCTTGGGATAATCGAATTGCCATTTGAGATAGCTCGTGCCCAGCGACCGGATCTGTTCGATCCACCAGTTTGGCTCCTCGTGGCGATACTGGCCCGCTTCGTGGCCGGGGAATATCATCCACTGGCCTTCGAATACATTATCCTCTTCCTGTTCGCCGGGATAGAAAGTACCGTACACAAACACGTGCTGTCCTTTACTGGACAGGAGTTCATCCATCTTGCCCGAAGCATCCTGGTACGATTCGGTCAGATTACGCGTGAATCGGGCATAAAGTGAGGGAGTCATATTGATCTTGAATGACCGTCCATCCGACGTTTCAAGGGTAAACCATTTATCCTGAGGCTGATACTCCGTCACGTAACCCGCGATGGTATCCGAAAAGGTGAAGTCGATTTTCATTCTGCGTTTTGATTAAGGGTTGAAAATGAGTTTTTCATAACATCGGGTAAACTAACATATCTGTGTCGGCCTGCATCAGGCCAGTTCGGGCTGATCCTTATAGCCTTGTGATATTTCCACAATATTGCCTTCGGGGTCTTTGATCCAGACCGTCTTCCAGCCGGGAATAAAATCCTCGAAGCGCAAGGGACCGAGCGTGATCTGTGCATCGTCGCCCATCTCGGCCAGTTTGGCATCCACATCGTCTACCTGGAAGGCGATGTGCCGCAGGCCCGGATAGTGCGGGCCATCGGCACCGGCCATGGGGTAAGGACGCTGTTCTTCGGGCGGAAATACTTCCAGATAGAAATCGTCGGCATTTTTCAGAAAAACCAGTTCAGCATCATCCCCTAGATCAATAACCCGAGCCCGGTGAAAACCAAAGTACCGGGCATAGAATGCCTCGAACGTAGGCATATCTTTGACAGTGAGAGCGATGTGGAAAAATGGCGTCTTCATGGGTACGGCCTAGCGATCGGCTTCCGATAACATTTCGATGATTTTGCTGGCAAACAGGTGGGCATGACCACCCGAACGCCCGGTCACCAAGTCGCCATCGACTACTACATCTTGGTTGGTATACAGGGCTCCGTACGCTTTGGCATCGCCGATCAGGTTGTTGTGGCACACCAGTGGCCTTCCCCTGACCAGTTCGGTAGCGGGAGCCACCAGCCACAGGCCATGGCAAATGATGCCTTTCAAGATTTTCTTTTCGGCAAAAGCCCGTTTCAAAAATTCTGTCGCAGGAGGAATTTTCTCTACGTCTTCGGTATAGCGGAGCCGATCCGACACCATGCCGGAGGGTACGATGATGGCATCGTAGCTGCGCAGTTCTTCATCGGACATACCCTCGAAACTTTCGCGGCACTCCATGGGTGCGCGGTACTCATGCCCATGGAAGGTAATGCTCGGCTGCCCCCACAAGCGGCTCAGGAAGTGCAGTTCGGCTCCCTCCTCCGGAAAGCGGAATTTGTAGTAGAATATTTCATTCTCAAAATAATCCGCCTCAAACAAAACTCCGATTTTTTTACCTTTCAGTTTCATACCATTTGGTTCATTTAATATTAAAATACAGGAGGATTATTCACTTATTGTCGCACGCCAGGGGTACCTTATCAACTGCTCTCTACATTAACTTACTACCTGTCATAAACGGACATTAGAAACCGCTTGCTCAAAGCGTCAAAACGGCGCGTCGAATCAGAGTCTTGGCCAGATTGAAAAGATGACTGCCCAGAGTCAGCGAGGGATTGTAGAGTCTGAGCCGCTCTTCACCCAGCCGAAGCGTAGCTTCTTCGATTCCCCGGACGGTACATTCTTTCCCCGCCAGGGCCGCACTGACTCGATGCAGCGGGATAGGTACCGGCGTACAGCCCGATAGCACAATCCTTACTTCCTCAAGCGTATCGTCTGATTTGCGCGCCCAGGCCGCTACTCCGCACACGGCTTGTCCGGAACGCAGATAGCCGACCGACTGATAGCCGCTGCTGTACCGGCCCGCTTCGGCTAGATAGAAGCCTACAGGAGCCTCTCCGGGAGCCAGTCCCAGGCCCTCAGGGCTCATGTAATGGCCCGCAGAAATCTCCCTTTCCCCTCGGGGCCCTTGCACAATCAGCCTGGCATCCAATACCATCAGAGCCGCGGCCAGCCCCTGAAAGGCAGTCTCCCGTCCCAATATGGCACGCAGGTCTTTCAGCCGCTGGTTGTTGGGGGTAGCCACACTCCGGAGCGCCATATCCAGGGCGGGAAAATCCCGCACCATGGGGTGTCTTTGGAGAGTATCCATGGTAGCCATTATACCAATCAGTAGCCCCCCTCCTTCTCCACCACGGTTTCATCGGGCGAAAGGGTACGGGGTTTCTGGATCGAAATGGGTCGCATGCTAGCTCGCATGGGCATGAAGACTGCAGGCTGATGGGTAGGTTGGGGGACCGTCATTATAAAGTGGCGTTGCGAAAACCGTGAACGAAAAATCAAAAACAATTACTAGTCAATACCTACCTCATGTAGGTATACGTACAGTTTTTGATTTTTCGCCTTCGGCTTCGGGTAGAGAGGGATGACCTCCGTGTATAGAAAGTACCTGATACAAGGATAGTTATTGACCAATCCTTGTTCCTAGCGGATCATAGCGTCGATCAGACTCAAATCCAAACCAACATTCCTATAGTGTTTGCGGGCTAGCTCGAGCATGGTGAAACCATCGTCATAACCGACCATTTTGCCGTTTTCGACGTTGTCGATGTAGATAAGCCCAGCCGATACGACAAAAAAAGTGACCATTGGTTCGGGAGCATCTTCGGGTACAACCAGCGTATGGGCCTCACCCGCCGGCTCGTAGATGAAGGTACCAGGCTTGGCCACCCAGTCGTGCTCAAGGTAATGCCAGGTGCCGCGCAGGGTATATCCGTACACCGTGCTGATGTGGTAGTGTGCGGGGAGCTTGGCGCCGGGTGCTATTTTCAGAACATTCGTGAACCCGCCCGTGCTTACATTGAAACTGCACGCCTGGAACCAGGCACCATCCACGTAGGGAATCCACAGTTTTTCGTCGTCCAGGTTTGTGTGCGTTACGTACTCGTGGTGTTCACGCTGGCCCGGCTGGAGTCCGTCGGTAAAAAAACTGAATTCTTGAATTGGCATAACGATTTTTGTTTAAAAATTGAATAAAGAGATTGCTTTATGAAACTTGGACTGCCTTGCTCGCAATTGCCTCGGCCAGATCGGTATAGCCCAGAAAAGCGGCCAGTTCGGCGGGTGTGTTGCCATCATGGCCTTTGAGGTCGGTGCGTACGCCTGCCTCCAGTAGTACCTCCATGCAGTCGCCATGCCCGTGCCAGACCGAATCGTGGAGAGCCGTGTAGCCATTGTAAGGTCCCTGGGCGTCTACTTCCACGAGCCCCTGCTCCAGCAGAGCTTTCAGCGGGCCGGGGTGGCCAGCGTAGGCCGCCTTATGGAGCGGGGTAGCTTTCAATAGATAGTCAACAATCCGGGGGTTAGCTCCGGCCTGGATCAGCGCTTCTACGATATCCGTAAAGCCATTGAAGCAAGCCACCAGCAGAGGAGTCTGTCCGTCGTTTCCACTGCCTACCACCGGAGACTTTTGATTGACGTCCACGCCCGATTCTATCAATTCTTTTACTTTTTTCAGATCATTGGAGGCAACCGCCTGCATCAGGGCTTGTGATGCCACGGCTTCCTCCTCCTTGCTGCGGTACTCTTCCAGATATTCGCGGATCGATTTTCCCCAGGCCTCCTTTTCGGGATTGGTAAAGCCGGCAGTCCACAGTATATCGTCGCCGATAAAGTCAAAGGCAGTACCACCATAGTGAGTCCTGATGGAAGTAGCAGCGCCCCGCTCCAGTAGGTACTTGACCATCGCCGGTTTCTTGGACCAGATGGCGTCGATGAGGGGCGTGTGTCCTACCGTAGCCGATTGGTAATTGATGAACGCGCCGTGATCGAGCAGTATCCGGGCAACTTCCACTACGCCGCTTTGGGCTGCTTTGTGTAGTACCGACGCGCCTAGCGAGCTATCCACCGCAAAAATATCAGCCCCCGCTTCGAGTAGTTTTTCGGTCATCTGTACCAGGCCGAGGCCGGCGGATACCATCAGTAAGGTATAGGCCGTAGGGCCCCTCCGGTTGACATTGACCCCTTGCGCGATCAATTGGGTGGCAGTGGCGAGGTCATTTGCCTGGACGGCAGTCAACATACGAAGATCAGGAGCAAGTAAGGGGGTTTCTGTTTTCATAGAGAGTTTAGTTAAAAGTATTCCTAACAACCGACCCGATGGACCCGATCAATCGGAAGCCTGGCATCGGGTTTTGCGGTTTGCGGCTTTGAAATTGCAAATCGATTTATTGGCATGCCCCTGAAATTATGGTGAACCTGACAAATCCGGGGATGAAACCTTTTAGAAGCCTGCCCAACTTTATTCATATATCGGTGCCTGATTGTACAACTTGTTTTTTTAAGTTGTAATTTTAGGCTATCCGTTACAAAAAGACTCCGTTGACAAGCATCGTATAACATTTCGATGCTCAAGACCATTGGGACAATGACCGGCTTTCCGGCAGATTCGGGAGCCAAGTTCCAGCTAGCACACACCTGCACCGACCGAAATCCACCGCTCGGCCTACAATCTCTGGAGTTCGCATCCATTTTTAAATTATATGTAGTTAATTATATCATATTTGTTACAGGATAATAAGGATAGGTAGTCTTCAATTGACGGACCTATCTATGAGTTCAGATGTAGTTCATTATTGTGTTCCCTCAACGAAACTTCCTCTCCATGAAACCACTTCAACTCCTCCTGGTATCCCTTCGCCCAGACTGGTGCGAGTCACTTTCTAAATCATTATATAGCGCGGGATACGCTTATAAGATCAAAGAAGTAGGAAATAAGAAAGAAGCACTCAGAGCTTGTAACCAATCGAAGTACGATGCACTGATTACTTGTTGCTGTCTACCCGATGGGTCTCCTACCGATCTGGTACAGGTACTTGGGAATACCATGCCCTGTCTGGTAATTCGTGATGGATGCCCTGCTGGTACCGCCACCGATACGCCCTCTTTTTCCACCCTTGAGGTACAGCCGCCCCCCGCTACCCACCAGCCCAGGGCTTGGGTGGGATTGGTGGAAAATACCATTCGCCGGTGGGAAAATGCCATGGCCGCTCAACTCGATAAGCAAACGGGCAACCAGCGTAAACTCTACGATAAAGCTGCGAATCTATGTGCCAATGAGTTACAAAATATTTCAAATAATACTCCCGAAAACGTACTGGAAATCATTCTGGAGGTACTAGAAGTAAGTCGGGTTTACATCCGTGACACCATCTCCGAGAATTTCCGCGCCTCCCCGTTTGTGCATGAAGTGACAGCTTCCGGTCAAATGCCCGACCTGGGTCCCTATCGTTCGGTGTATGAGGTGGCGCTCTCAGAATCCGATGGCTCGAAACGCTACCTGGGCGTAGAAGACACCATCACTCCCCGTACCTGGAACAAGGGTGAGGCCGAACTCCTGAGTACCGTAGCTACCCTACTTAAAGCCAGCCATGAACATAAAACCCGATCCGGCACCAGCTGGCTGCATGGACTTATGGGGAGCAATTCAGTGTCTATGGCCTCCTAGTTTTCTGCATAACTGATCGGTATCGACCGCCTGGGAGATGATATGACAACACCGCGCTACTTTGGGATTCGGGACTTATGGCGCTTCTGTATAGTCATTAGCCTGATTGTGAACTTGCCTCAGCTTCTGACATTCGCTTGGGAGCCCCGGCTTTCGCCTGCCTTGTACCAAACCGGATCGCTGGCGCTGGTCTGCCAGTTTGTGAGTAGCTTTCTGTTCGGAATGACCCTGGCTCTGCTCGATCTGGAATCGGTCCAGAACTCCATGAAGTGGTACCTCAGGCAAAGACCAGCTACCCGGTGGGTCATTCGGATCGCAGTGCTGCTGGTCCTGACCGAGTTGTTTTTCCAGTTTCAACTCTTAGTTACCGGGCCCGTACGCGAAAACTCGCTGTTGCACCTTACCTACTTTGTGCGTCACTCGGTGATCGTAGCTGCTATTCGGGGATTTCGGTATTTTATTGACATCATGCATAAGGTCAATCGGATAAATATTGAAAACGAACAGTTGAAAAGGCTGCAGATCAAGCACCAGCTGGACGTCCTGAACAATCAGCTCAATCCTCATTTTCTGTTCAATGCCCTGAATATCCTCAACGTTTCGATCATGACTGACCCGGGTAAGGCACAGACAATCGTTCATAACCTGTCGGACATCCTACGCTACAACCTGAAAATCCAAAACCAGAATCTGGTTTGTCTCGCGGAGGAGCTGGAGGTAGCCCATTCGTTCCTGGGATTATATAAGGCCCGTTTTGGCAATAAGTTGATGTTTACTTTCGAAAATACCGAGTTACGCAAAAAATGGTATGTGGTACCCCTGGCGCTGCAGCTCCTCATCGAGAATGCCATCAAGCATAATGTCATTACTTCCGACCATGTGCTGCATCTCAACGTGCTGGTTGACGAAGAGGCGGGACAGCTGACGATCTCGAATTCAATCCATCGTAAAACCCACACGGACGGTCTGGGAATCGGCCTGAGCAATCTGGATAAACGCTATGAACTCATTACCGGCCAAACCACGACCCAAACAGAGGATGCCCGGCACTTTACCGTAATGATACCGCTTGTAGAATCACCATGACCAACCTAGTAATCATAGAAGACGAAGAACCAGCCGGACATTACCTGCGGGATCTGGTGCAGCAAATAATTCCCCAGGCCAAGGTACTGGCAATTCTGGAAAGTGTGGAACAGTCGGTAGCCTGGCTCACGAGCCATCCGGCCCCTGACCTCATTTTTCTGGATGTGCAGTTGGGTGATGGTACCTGCTTCGACATTTTCGAACATACGTCTGTGCAGAGCCCGGTAATTTTCACGACGGCCCACGATGAATACGCGATCAATGCTTTCAGACTGAATAGCGTAGATTACCTATTAAAACCCATAAAGCCCACTGCCCTGCATCGCAGTCTGGATAAATTTCTCCATACCAAGGGGGAAAATCTGAAAGAAAAAGTGAAATCGCTGGAAGATATCATCCATGGCCAGCTGCTGCATAAGAAACCTGTCCGCCGGAACTTCCTGGTACCTTACCGCGATAAGCTGATCCCGATCCGGGACGATGAGTTCGCCTGGTTCACGATTCGGAACGGCGTAGTGGAGGGTACCCTGAGCGATGCCCGCAATTATGCCCTCGACAAACCGCTGGAAGAACTGGATAATATGCTCGATCCGAATCGTTTTTTTCGGGCCAACCGACAGTTTATCGTGGCCCGGGACAGCATCCGGGAAATCGAGTTTTATTTCAATGGCCGTCTGCTGATCAGAGTGTCCCCCGCTTCGCCCCAACCAATCCTGATCAGCAAGGAGCGGGTACCTACGTTCAAAAGCTGGTTTGAGGAAAACTAGGTACCTCCCTCATTCATGCCACTCAAATCCGGCAACGGACTCACCGAAGTCCAGCCGCCGTCGACCACCAGGCTTTGTCCGGTGATGTGCCCCGACAGGGGCGACAGCAGAAACAACGCCGCATGGGCGATGTCTTCCCGAATCGCCGGACGCCCTGTGGGCGTGATTGCCGACCATACCTTGGCGTAGGTCGGGTCTTCCTGCAAGGTGCGCTCGGTCAGGGTGGCGCCGGGCGCTACGGCATTGATCGTGATATTGTGGGGTGATAGCTCCAGCACCAGATTTTTGGCCAGCATTTCCAGTCCGGCCTTGGTCATGGCGTAGGCAGCCAGATACTCATGCGCCTGATGACCCACTACTGACGACATGAGCAGGATGCGTCCGCCGGTCCGCTGGCCGCCCGAATCCTGATGCCGCATCTGTCGGGCTGCTGCCTGGGCCAGCAAAAACGATCCAACCAGATTGGTTTCGAGTACCCGGCGCAAATCGGCCGCCGGGTACTCGAAAAAATCACCAAACAGCGTGATGCCCGCATTGGCTACGGCAATGGTAAGCTTGCCAAAATGCTCTACGGACTGCTGTACCATTTCAGCAATGACCTCCTCATCCGAGGCATCGCCGGCTACGGCCACACATCGGCCGCCTTCTTTTTGAATGGATGAGGCTGCTTCTTCGGCAAGGGCACCATGCAAATCGTTGAGTACTACGCCTGCACCCTGTAAAGCCAGTTGCCGGGCTATCTCAAAGCCTATCCCTTGCGCGGCACCCGTCACGATGGCCACCTGATCGGCAAAAAGTTTATCAGTCATTCTTTTGGATTCTGGATTCTGCGAAAAATGGGTTTAGGAATCAATCTACTCTCACCTCACTACACATATCCTGTACTTTGTGCCTTTGCCCTTTAATGCCCTGTTCCTCAAAAATCAATGCGAATCACGCGTCACCTTGTCGCCTGAACCACCGCGCAGGAAATCCATATCCGCCCCTTCGTGAGCTTGCAACACGTGGTTGATATGCAGGTTAACGTACCCCCGGTTGTAGCCCAATTCCAGTGGTTTCCAATCGACACGGCGTTTTTCCAGTTCTTCGTCCGAAACATCCAGGTGCAGGCGGCGGTTGGCCACGTCAAGCTCGATCATATCCCCATCCTGCACCAGCGCCAGGGTACCCCCTACCGCCGCTTCGGGCGACACGTGCAGCACTACCGTACCGAAGCCAGTACCGCTCATGCGACCATCGGAGATACGTACCATGTCCATCACGCCCTTTTCCAGCAATCGCTTGGGTATGCCCATATTGCCCACCTCGGGCATACCGGGGTACCCTTTCGGACCTACATTTTTCAGCACCATTACGGTGTTTTCGTCAATATCCAGGTCAGGATCGTCCAGCCGGGCTTTGTAATGGTCGATGTCTTCAAAAACCAAAGCCGGACCCCGATGCTGCAGCAATTCGGGTTTCAGCGAAGCCGATGGTTTGAGTACGGCTCCATTCACGGCCAGATTTCCTTTCACCACCACTAATCCGGTCAGTTCCTTCACGGGTTTTTCCAGGGTACCTATTACTTCGGGATCGAAGCATTCGGCCGACGAACTGTTTTCCTGCATCGTTTTGCCATTTGCCGTGATTACACCGCCGTGCAGGCGTGACATAAGCTCTTTTATGACCACGGGTAAGCCGCCCGCGTAGTAAAAGTCTTCCATAAAGTACCCCCCGAAGGTTGCAGATTGGCCAGCAACGGGATATCGGCCGACAGGTGGTCGAAGTCGTCCAGTTTCAGGTCTACCCCGATGCGGCCGGCGATGGCCAGCAGGTGAATCACGAAATTGGTAGATCCCCCGATGGCGGCGTTGATCTTGATAGCATTCTCGAAGGCCTCGCGAGTCAGTATTTGCGACAGGCGCAAATCTTCCTTCACCATGTCCACGATGCGGCGGCCCGACAAATGGGCGGCTACCTTACGGCGCGAGTCGGCCGCGGGGATAGCGGCATTTTCGGGAAGAGTGAGGCCAAGTGACTCGACCATACAGGCCATAGTGGAGGCTGTGCCCATCACGGCGCAGTGGCCCGCGCTTCGACACATGCAGGCTTCGGCGGTACTGAGCTCGTCTTGCGACATTTGCCCTTGCCGGTAGGCTTCACTGAACCGCCAGATATCGCTGGTGCCGATGCTCTTGCCCCGGTAACGGCCCGTGAGCATGGGCCCTCCTGATACCACGATGGTGGGAATGTCAACGCTGCATGCACCCATCACCAGTGAGGGGGTAGTTTTGTCGCAGCCGCACAGCAGTACGACCCCGTCGATGGGATTGGCCCGGATGGATTCCTCCACATCCATACTCGCCAGATTGCGGTAGAGCATGGCGGTGGGTTTGATGAGTGTTTCGCCGAGCGACATCACCGGGAATTCCAGCGGAAATCCACCCGCTTCCCACACGCCACGCTTGACCGACTCGGCCAGTTCGCGGAAATGGCCGTTGCAGGGCGTGAGCTCCGAAAAGGTATTGCAAATGCCAATGACGGGTCGGCCTTCAAATTCGTCGGCGGGGTACCCCTGGTTTTTCATCCAGGCGCGGTAAATGAAACCATCCTTCCCTTCTTTGCCAAACCAGCCCCGGCTGCGTAATTCTTTTTTATCCATGAGTATTATTGGGTTCTTTTTCGTAGATCAACTAAGAAGGCAAAGGTACTTTGGACCGAATTATAATGGCCGTCCGTAGCAGGACTTTTGTTTAAAAAACATTTCCGGACTAAAAAAATGGCTTATCTGCCAAATATGCCGCCCCGAAATACAGTTTATTAGAAGTATCTTGCATTTGATTTTTAGGGACAGGACTGCCCCCGCTTACCAAGTCGAGTACCGTGACTTTATTCCAAACCATGTCTGATTTGATTACAGCTTTCCGCAAAACCTCCGGTCTACTCATCGCCACCCTGGCCTGTATGCTCGCCCCTCCGCTTTCCGCCCAACCCGCTACCGACGCCTTTCTTGAAAAAATACTGCAGCAGCATCCCGACTGGTTTGGCGACCTCCTCAAAAATCCGGACGCGCACGGCGTGCAGATCGTATACACCAAAATAGACCGCAACCGCAAGAACGAGCCGCATTTTACTACCTACCGCTACAATGTAGACCGCAACAGGTACTTCTACCCGGCCAGCACGGTCAAGCTGCCCGCCGTATTGCTGGCTTTGGAAAAGATCAATCAACTGAATATTCCGGGACTGGATAAATACACCCCCATGTTCACTGAGGCCGGGCGTCTCGAGCAAACTTCCGTTACTTCTGACTCGACCTCCGAAAGCGGACTACCCTCCGTGGCCCACTACGCAAAGAAAATCCTGCTGGCCAGCGACAACGATGCTTTCAACCGGCTGTATGAATTCATTGGTCAAGAAGACTTCAACCGTAAACTCCACGAAAAGGGGTACCTCAATGTACGCATCCGGCACCGCCTGGAGCTACCCATGAGTACGGAGAACAACCGCTATACGAATCCCGTCCGTTTTGAGAAAGATGGCAGGGTACTTTATCATCAGCCGATGGCCTACGCCGAAAAAGTCGAAGACGTCGCGTCGCCTATTCGAATGGGAAAGGGGTACCTTAAGAATGGCGAGCTGGTGAACGAACCCTTTGATTTTACCGAGAAGAATTTCTTTGCCCTGGAAGATCAGCACAAGCTGCTCAAGGCTATCTTTTTTCCTGAAAGTCTCCCACCCCACGAACGGTTCGACCTGCGGCCTGACGATTATGCGTTCCTGTACCGGTATATGTCGCAGCTACCCATGGAAACCAGCTACCCCACGCACTATTCGGACGATTACTACGACAGCTATGTGAAGTTTTTCCTATTCGGCGACAGCAAAAAGCGAATGCCCCGCAACATTCGCCTGTTCAATAAGGTAGGTGATGCCTACGGCTTCATGCTGGACAATGCCTACATTGTGGATTTTGAGCGGGGCGTGGAGTTCATGCTAACGGCAGTGATTTATGCCAACGAAAATGAGATCTTCAACGATAATACCTACGAATACGAAACCGTCAGCTTCCCGTTCATGTCGCATTTGGGAAAGGCAATTTTCGACTATGAGATCAACCGAAAAAGGCACGGCCGACCAGATTTGAGCCGTTATGAAGTGGAATATGATAAATAAAACTGACCTTGCCTAGAATGAGTGGCATTCACTCGTTCACAATGCGCCAGGGGCGGCAATAAATCAGGTTATACACATGACCGGCAATGAGAAGGCCCGAACCGAGGTACCCCAGCGTCCGGAAAGCCGGAAAATAGTTTTCCAGGATCAGCGAAACGGAAAATAACAGGAAAGCGCTCCACAGAAAAAGCCGAAGCAGGGGGTTACGATGCTCACGGGTGGCAAAGTAGACTGCTACGCCGTTTATAAGAATGAAAAAATAATCGAGGTCAATTACACCTATCGTATGGCTGTGCGCCGTGAGCGAAGTACCCAGCGCCAAAACGGGAGTAATAAGGCAGTGAATCAGGCAAAGTACCGAACCCGCAATGCCCATGTAGTCGGCTTTGCTGTGAGAATGTCCGGTAGGTACGCTGGAATCGGTTTTCATACTTATTGCAATAGTGATGCAAAAATAATCGGAAACTTTATGATTTGCAACACTGTTGCATAATAAATCGTTCACAGAGCAGGATTGAAAAAAGTACCGTACCTTTACTGCCTGATCCTGCCCATCATACCGCTCAACACCCATGGAACAGTTTGTCAGCTCTACCCTCAAAGATCACAAACTTCGCACGACTTCCTGCCGCGAGGACGTACTGGAGACTTTTGTGAACCGTGAAATGGCGCTTTCGCACGGAGATTTGGAAAGTGCCCTGGGCGAACGTTTCGACCGGGTGACAATCTACCGTACTCTGAAGACCTTCCTGGAGAAAGGTATAATTCACAAAGTGCTCGACGACGAAGGTACCCGTTACGCCCTGTGCCGGGAGCGCTGCACCGAACATGACCACCACCACGATCACGTCCATTTCAAGTGCAATCTATGCGGACAAACCAACTGTCTTGAAAACCTGCACGTGCCGGCCGTCAAGCTACCCGAGGGTTACCGGGTGGAAGAAGTCAATTTGCTGATTCAGGGACTTTGTGCGGCCTGCTCAATTTCGGATGAGTGAATGAGGAAATAAAGTACGCTTCATCCCCTCATTCCAAATCAATTAATCTACTTCACTACCAAGTTAAAATTCAAATTCACATCATCGCTGCCGGGACCGGCGGTACCGTCTTTCATGATTTTATCACTAATGGGAGGCTGATGGCGTAACTGTACGCGCAGGGTACCCGTTCCGGCGGCTCCGGTTTTGACCGTACCGACCAGGCCGATCGGCAGATTACGGGCATCTTTATCACCATAGGTGTACGTCAGCAGGGATGCGGGGGTAGGCGTAAACACAAAAAGATGCTCATCAGCCTTTTCCTGCACTTCCTCAGTAATGTCATCCGCTGGATTTTTGCTTTCGTCCAGCACGGTCACTTTCAGTACGTACTCCGTATTTGCCAGCAGCGAGATGGTATCGAACTTCGTGGGTGGATTACCGCCATCCCCGTCAATATCGCGGTAGGTGAAGGTTTGATCACCCGTAAAGATAAGGGTTGGGGAAAATTGCAATTGAACAGTAGTAATTAATTCATTCTCATCGTCGGGTTCCACGTCGGAGGCCGATTTACACTGCGCTAGCAGAAAAGTCAGCCCGATTAGCATTGCTGGAATCCATTTGTTTTTCATAGCCATACCTGAGTCATGATTTTAGAGTAAACGATTGATTTAAAAATTGTTTATTTTCCAAAAACATAGCGGACGCGCAGGGACACATTGCGCCCCATGTCATCGGCGTAGTAGCGGAAGCGGTTGAGGTAATCGCGGTAGGCCGTATCCAAGATGTTATCTACGGTAAAGGTGAGTTCCAATTCCCGTTTTTCTGCCAGGGGCAGAGTACCACTTGCCTGCACGCTCCACAGGGAGTAGCCCGCGGGCGGGGGGCGAAATCGCTCGCCGGGGGTACCCGTCGCTGCTCTCCTACCCAACGATTGGATAACGATACGGCCATTTTGCGCCAAGTACCTACCTCCTGCCAAGTGGATTTCAGTTGATTCTCCCAACGATTGGCGGGAATATTGACCAGGTACGAATCATTCCGTACATCATTCACCCGCAGGTAGGTCATCTTACTTCCCCACGAAATATGCCTGCCCAGTTTCCAATCCACATTGGCGTCGATTCCTTTGAAAGTTGCGTCAGTTTGGGTGTACCTGAAGTAGGGAAAGGCTCCGCGTACGGTTAGGATGGGTTCGGCCTGGGGTTTGAGGTAGATGTAGTCCCGGACGTAATTATAATAACCACCTACCTCGAAAGTCAGCTTTTCATTGGCGTACCGGATACTGCCAATGGCGTTGCGTGCTTTTTCGGGCACCAGGGTAGGATCACCTTCTTCATAGGCCGCTGCCCCGTGGTGGACCCCATTACTGAACAATTCACTCACATTGGGCGCCCGCCAGGCCGTACCCAGGTTGAGTCGCACCGACCAGCGGTCGTTCAGATTACGCCCTGCGCCCAGGGTGCCCGAGGCATTGTGAAAATTAAAAACATTCGTCTGTTTTTCCCGGCTGACGATCCGGTAGGTAGTGAGTTGTCGGTAATCGTAGCGTAGCCCGGCTTCCAGCTCCCAGCCGTTGTGTACCAGGCGCTCAATGGCGAACAGACCCACGTTCCATTGATCGAAGTTCGGAATAAGGGGACGCCCATTCATCACGTTGTACTGGTACAGGGTACTCACGCCGATTTGCCCGGTAAACTTTTGGGCCAACGGCTTATGATCCCAGAGAATGTCATTCGTCAAAGTAGTGAGGCGAAATGAAAGTTCGGGATGGTTGAGGGCGGCCAGGGAATCATTGCGGGGGCATGTAGGTCATACTCCAGACGATTGTCGTACTGAAATGCCGACACCCATTTCAGGCGATTACCATCCGGAAAATGGTAATGTACCTCACCTTTGAGCAAATTATGTTTAACCTGCTGATAGGGGCGATTGATCGCATAGCTGAAATCGGATTTGACCAGCGGCTCACCGCTGTTGATGACATTGAGCAAATCCGTCACGCTTCCGATATGTGAACCCGAAAAAATCCCAATTCTGGTAGCAAAATGACTGTAAAACACTTCAACACCGAACCCTTTTTTGCGATACCCTGCCGCCAGCGAGTAGTTGCGTTCTGAGATACCGGTGTTATCCAGGAAATAACGGGGCGTTCGAATATTTCCACCCCGCTTGAGGGTACCCTGCGCGCGCCAGCCGAAACCGCCGAGGCCTTTTATGCCCCCCTGTAGCGTTGCCGATCCTGCTCCCTGCCGTCCGTTAGAAAATCCCGCCGCGTTGACTTCCCCACTAAGGGGCTTGTTGATGGGTAGCTCTTCGGGTTCAACCAGAATTACCCCACCAATGGCATCGGAGCCGTAGCGTACTCCCGCTGCCCCTTTCACCACTGACAACCGTGTGGCTACGAATGGGTCTATCTCGGGTGCATGTTCCGATCCCCACTGCTGTCCCTCCTGCCGAACCCCATTGTTCATGATCAAAACCCGGTTGCTATGCATACCATGAATGACGGGCTTGGCGATGGATGAGCCGGTTTGCAGGGTTGTGATACCGGTAATGCCCTGCAGGCTTTCACCCAGGGACTGACCCCGCGTTTGCGCCAGATCGCTGCCGGTAAGCGTAGCAAGTGGTTGCGTGACGGGTGCGTCGGTACGATGGGCGGTAATTTCGACGTCCTCCAGATGAATTTCCTCTTCGGCAAGCGAAAAATTCTCTTCGTGCCCCTCCACCAGATTAACCGTATCGCGCCGGGATTGGTACCCCACAATCCGGCATTCTATTTCGTACCGACCTGGGCAAAGATTAGTAAACTCGTAGCGCCCATCGGCATCAGTGAAAATGCCCTGATTGGATTTCACCAGCAACAACGTAGCCCCCACGATCGGTTGCCCCGTGTGATCGTCGCGCACCACACCTCTGATAAAGCAATGACAATCGGCATTTTGGGCGAGCCCGTCCGTTGCAAAGAACCCTTCGCAACTAATGAAAAGACAAAATAGAATCAGTAGCCGATGCATAGCGCTTCTTTTTTCGGATGTGGCCGTAGGCTTAATGCCACATTGTTGCAAATATAGATCAAATGCAACCTTGTTGCAAATGGTTAGATAAACTTCTTTCCATGCTGCTACACTTTCACAGTTTAGTACCTTTGCCCGCTGTACCAGGACAAGGTTGCCCAAGCATGAACTACATTTTTTTGATTAAAATAACCCTTATGCCTCTGTTGATTGCAGGGGTTACGCTGAGTGTGCGACGGTGGGGAGCAGGATTAGGAGGATGGATAGGCGGCTTTCCGTGGGTAGCAGGGCCCATTTCATTCTTTATGGCCTGGGAGCAGGGGGCGCCGTTTGCCGCCGCTACGATTCCGGGAGCCCTCATGGGAGCGCTGGGTACCTTTCTATTTGCATTTTCGTATGCTACTCTCTCCACCCGTTGGTGGTGGCTGCCCACCGTGCTAGTGAGCTACGGAGTCTTTTTTGTCGTAGCAGTAGTGGCCTTTTATTTCACCCCTACCCTACCCTGGGGCATTCTGATTTCGGTTTCTGTACTGGCAGCCGTGCTGTATTACTTTCCAAAACCAGCTCAGGCTGCCGCCGTTACACGTCAGCCTCGCTACGACATCCCACTCCGCATGCTGGTGGCGACGTTGTTCGTGCTCATACTTACCCAGGCTGCCGAAAGACTTGGGCCGGAATGGAGCGGCTTGCTGACACCTTTTCCTATCATGACTTCCACGCTGGCGGTCTTCACGCATGCGCAGCAGGGCTCCACGGCCACCATACGCATCATGTACGGCCTCCTACTGACAGGTTTTGGCTTTCTCACATTTCTGGTCGGGGTACATTGGATAGTACCTTTGTTCCCCATCGGCTGGGCCTACCTGCTACTATTGGTGGTTACGCTCGTGCTTAATGGCATCACTCTGCGACTGATCCGCTGAGGACGGGCATTTCCACAATGGCTTTTATCACTCCCGATTCTGGTTTTAGAAGGGTAGGAAAACAATCGGGTAGTGCGTCAAACACCACACGGTGGGTGATCCAGGGAGTAGTGTCCATACGTCCGTTTTCGATGGCATTGATAATCGTACGGAAAGTATGGGAGGTAGCATTGCGACTGGCTAAGAGCGTTAGCTCTTTACGGTGAAAGGTAGGATCATGAAAGCTGACATCGCCCTGGAAAAGCCCTACAAAAACCAGCTTGCCGCCGTGGGCGCAGTAGTCAAAACATTTCATCATAGAATTGGGATTGCCCGTGGCATCGAACACTACCGTCGGCAAATCTCCCTGCAGCATATCCCGCAGCGCTTGGGTGGAGTCATCGGCCGCCAGTAGAGTGTGTCCGACGCCCATTTTTTCGCGACAAAACCGCAGGCGGTTCTCGTCACGGTCAGCTACCACGAGTGTGGCCCCGCTTCGTTTTACAAATTCCACCACCGAGAGTCCAATCGGACCTGCCCCTACCACCAGCACCAGATCGTCGGGTTTTAGCTCGGCCCGCTCTACGGCATGACCTCCAATAGCCAGCGTTTCCACCAAAGCAAGTTGTTCTTTTTTCAAGCGGTTGGAGGGATGTAGTTTTCCTGTGGGAATTTTCAGATATTCGACCATCCCCCCATCGGTATGCACACCCAGCACCCGTAGTTTCTCGCAGCAGTTGGTCAAGCCACGCCGGCATGCCTGGCATTCGCCACAATCCAGGTAGGGTTCTACGGCGCAAAAATCACCCACTTTCAACCCGTATGGGTCGCCTTGCAGGGCGAGTACCTCCACAGCAAGTTCATGGCCCAACACCCGGGGGTAGGTAAAAAAGGGCTGGTTGCCCCGGTAAGCGTGCAGGTCGGTACCACAAATTCCGATGCAGACTACCCTTACCAGGGCATGTCCATTCGCAAGGGTGGGGTCGAAAGGTACATCGGCAAACTCAAAATGGCCGGGTTGGTGCAGGGTAAGTGTTTTCAAAGCTCAATGAAATGAAGTAGGCGGCCAAAGTAGCAAAAAAATACTCCGCAATTGCCATCGGCACAACAAAAGAAAGCTCCCACCCAAAGGGCAGGAGCTTATCCATACTATACACACACTAAAACTTTTATATATTGTCACTCCCGGGGGTGGTGACTCAGATCAGGATATTTCGGGTAACCAATTCACCAAAAATACCTGCTCCCAATGTCTTGATCGGATTTTTCACCTGCGGAGCAGAAAGATAGGTCTTCATGTCGGCAGTAATCTCGAATGTTTCGTAAGCGGCCCGGTCGAAGAGCAGGAAATTACTTTCCAGTTCAAAAATCCGGTAGCGGCTCTGATTGAAACGGTAGGTCGTGCGCTTCTTGCTCAGGTCATAGGTGGTATTGACATTGGAATGCTCGGGGTTAATCACCATAGCATTGTGAATGTACGTCCAACCCTCCCATTGATCAGGATATTTCTCAATATACTGGCCAAAGTACTTATAAATGGAACTGAGGGAACGGTAGCAAAATTCTTCGCGGCTCTCGTTCTTCTTTAGAGAAATCGGTTTACCGATCCGGAGCACATTTTGCAGATTATTCTTACGGTACTGCACAATGGGCAAAATAGGAACGCCTGTCAAGTAACTTGCGTAGGGTACACCCTTACGAACCCGGACCTGCTGATTGAGTAAATCAACCGTAACTTTGTGGTCCTCTCCTGTACCGGTGTCGCCATCGAGGTACACCAGCATCGAACGACCTGCCTGTAGCTCCCGGGTCATTTGCAACAGAACCCGGGGATCTTCGGCGTTAAGGATATTTACTTTACTCGGTGTATTAAAAGTATCGTGCATCTCGGCACAGTACTCTTTGAATTCAGCGCGCTGCGATTCGAAGACTCCCTGACGGACCAGTGTGGAAAACTGGTACCCCTTCCGTAGCAGCAGATTGGCAATGAGCCGGTACGATCCGATGTGGAAGGTGCAGAAGATGAAGGGCTTCTTCGGATTTTTGAGGAGAGACAAATCGCCTTCCAAATCCGAAACATCGCTTAGATGCATCAATCTGCGGTCAAACTTTTCCAGAGACAAATTACGAAGCAAGTTCGTATACATAGTCTCATGAGTGGCTTCTGGCAAAGCGGGCAGGAAGTTGGTCAGATTGGCCGAAAACAAGCCCGATCGAACACAGTACCCCTCTTCGCGGCGCATATCAACCCGATTGAATGCATCGATGCACTCCTGCGCTACCTTCTGATAGGATGTAAGTGATTTTGCTTTCATGGGTATTTGATTTTGGCAGTAATATTACTATTACAGTGACACAGACAATCCTTTGGAAGACTCAGGAACTACAATTCCGAAGCATGACATATCGCCCATTCCAGGACCAGCCAGCAAGGTGTGGTTAATTTCGTTTTTGGCTTTGATGATGTTGTTTTTCATGTACTGTGACAACGAGCCTTTAGGAGTAATTTCGAACTTTTTCATAGGGACTAGTTTTTTTTGCGTTTGAGATTTATTTTGACCAATTTGGATACCGATGAACGTCTTGGGGTTATGAGGCGTTGTATTTTCTCAAAACCTTATGATACAAAGGTATAGCACCGAGGCGCTCCAAATAATCCGCGCATTTTCCTATATTTACATTAAAAACTAGTCATTAATGACTAGTTTTAAACTCGTCTTAATTTTGTATGAAGGCCCATGATCCTGCTTCTTTTAGCCACTGAATAAAAATGACCGCTTGTGAAAACGCTTGAACTGAATCGTTCTTTTTTGAAAAAATCGTGGAGTGGCCTAGCTATTCTGTTTGTCATTGTATTATTCTACGAAATTTTCAGCTGGACCTTTAATCCGGAATTCAAATCGACCAGCGTAGAAACCTCCCATGGCTTTCTTGGGTACCTGTTCAACTGGGTCATCGGCTTTTATTTGCCCGAATTTGTCAGTCTATATATTGTAATAGTCCTGATCGATCGTTTCCATGACGTTTTTCGGATCAATGAAATATCCCTTACGCCTAAGTCAATCCTTTTGTATGAGTTAAAGCTTTTGCCCGTTTTCCTGACCGCCTACTTCTTTTTTATTCCTATTACTCTGCATCTTCGTTTCTTTTTGCGTGAGTTTCCACATTTTGAAGCCAGCCGGTATGAGAGTTACTATCTGGTTTTGCTTTACACTTTCACAGGATATATCATTTATACCCCCTTTGTCCTTATTCTGGGCTATATTCTGCTGAATGTCTCCCTATTTGTCGATTTCCTACAAAACTTGAAGAAGACAGCCAGCCCTCAGGAAACGGTCTTCGATGCATTTGCCTCTTATGCGAAAGGTACCCCCGTCCTTATATACAATTGATAGAAGCCAAAACTGCCACAGGCGATACGATTCTCAATGTAAATGACTGCTATCTGTTCGAGACCGAAGATGGAAGCTACTATGTGCATCACAGTCAGGGAAAACTTACTATATCGAAATCGTTGGCAGAACTGGAAAATGAACTGGATCCGGATCGTTTTTTCCGGGGCAACCGCAACTTTATCCTCAATCTCAACTATTTCGATAGCTACACCTACTGGGAAAAAGGAAAGTACATCCTCCATTCAAAGCAGCTACCTAAAAAAGAACTGGTGATGCCCCGCGCCCGCATGCAGACCCTCAAAGAATCGTTGGAAAAGAACTTGTCCAAATCTACTACCCCTGCATCGCTCACTTCCCGCCCGCTTGCGGATTCGACAGAAAACCCTTAATCTGTAATCCCTGCCGCAGTAGGTGCCTTCCACTAGCCAAAGAGAATTTCTGGGTGATGTTCTGTTTATGATTGGCCAGAGTACGGTAGCTCATGTTCAGTTGGTCGGCTACCTGATGGCCTGTGAGACCTTTAGTCAGTAGCTGCAGTACCTGCCGCTCACGCTTGGTAAGCGACTTGATGATCCGCAAAGTTTCGCTGTCGGCCTCGGTGATACCCAATTCATGAATCAGATCCTTGAAACAGGTACTGTAATAGGTATCGTCTTTCTTCGTGGATTGCAGGCAGTGGTATAATTCCTCGAGTTGGTCCTCGGCGTGCAGATAGGCGCTGAACTTGGCCTCTAGTACTTTCGATATATCGCGGGTGTCGTGGCTGTTTACGTAGAGTACTACCTTAGGTACCTTCTTCATTTGTCCCAGGGCATTCATCAGTAAGGAGGCGTCGCCGATAACCCCTACTTCTGTTATGACACACGATGGTTTTTTTGTTTGAATTTTGCTTATCAGATCATCCAGCTTCGAAGCTCTGCCTACCACATCAAATCCTTCGGTCTTGAGCAGGCTTCCCAGTACTTCACATGTGAACGGTTCGGACTTAGCGACCAGGACAGTAGCGTCCGTTTTCTTCAAAGCCCATTTCGAATTCATTTCCTTTTCCATTGTACAGATAGCGTTTTAGTGCGTAGTTATGCATCGAAAGTAGGCTGTGTATTAATACATTAATAATGGTTCACGGTGAAATCAACACTTTTGACCGTGAAATCTACACATTCGATTGGCCCTAAAACGTCGCTTGCTGGCCTTCGCTCATTTAAAGTAAAATCCCGACTGAATCGTCTTCCTTCCCAGAACTTATTTCTGATTAAAACTTTGTCGATACCGGTCCAGCAAACTATCCTTTCTACCGTAAAGCAGTACGGCCAGAAACTATTCGGTTTCATCAGGAAGCGAGTGAACTCGCACGAGGACGCCGAAGACATTTTGCAGGAAGTGTGGCAGCAATTGAGTAGTGTGGTAAACATCGGCGAGATCGAGCAGATGAGTGGCTGGCTCCATACCGTAGCCCGTAACAAGATCATCGACCGCCAGCGAAAAAATGTCCCCGAACCGCTGAGCGATTCTGTGTACGAAAGCGATGACGGAGCACTCAACTTTAAGGAAATTCTGCTGATTGATCCCGGCAGCGACCCGGAGGCGAAGTACATGCGGGAACTCTTCTGGCAGGAGTTGTTCACCGCCCTCGACGAATTGCCTCCGGCCCAGCGGGATGTATTCGTATGGAACGAAATGGAAGACATGACCCTGCAGCAGATCGCGGATAAGACGGAACAGAACCTCAAAACAGTTATTTCTCGGAAAGGATATGCTGTAAAATATTTGCGTAAACGATTGCAAACTCTGTATAACGAACTTTTCAACTACTGATATGACCCCTTCCCGATTTAACCGAAAAAGAGTCGCGCTGCGGTTCCTTCTTATTATTCCGGCTATCATGGCCCTTCTTGCCTGGGTGGTCATGCTGCTATGGAACGCCATACTTACCCCTGTACTGCTCGTCAAGCCGATTGGGTTCTGGCAAGCGGGCGGCCTGCTGATACTGTGTCGGATCCTCTTCGGAGGCTTTGGGCGAGCAGGCTGGGGCCGTCCCCGAGGCAGTGGTCCACCCTTTGGCCGAAACCGGTTTTCGAATATGACTCCCGAAGAGAAAGAAAGGATTCGGGCGGAGTGGAAAAAACGTTGCGTCGAGCGAAAAAAGCAGTAATGCAACATACTCCTTTTGACAGCTCTACTAGCCTACAGGGCTGTTGTTAGTATAATAAAATAACAATGAGCCCTCCTTTTACAAAATATTTCCTGCCCGGTAAAGTAATTCCCCAGGTTATCCGTCTACTTTATTATATCATCTTTCAGTGTGTTTTTTTTAAAATATTTACAGCTATGAAAATTTTGAAACCTATAGTATTTGGCATTTTATGGGGAATTGCCCTATTCTACCTACCCTTTTTCGTATTAAGGGTCGCTATCGTGTTTTTAATCATTGCCAGTCTGTTTCGGCTTTTCCGGGGAAGGGAGTGGCATCGCCGGGGCAACTACGGGTATATTCACGAGCGACGCTTGGCTTTTGCCGATAAAATACGAGCCATGAGTGATGAAGAGTATTTTCAATTTAAGCAAAACCAGTCAAAATTCCGCGATTTCGAGGATGAGGCTAATACCGGTAACCGCCCTTAAACATTCTAAACAGCAAATACCATGAAAAGAAGCAACCGAATTCTCCTTAGCCTGGTGGCCGCTGCCGTCACCTTCGGCAGCTTATATGCCTTTATGGGCCGTCCGCCGGGTTTTTCATACCGCAATCATTTCGACGGTCGTGAAGGCTGTAGGGACTGGTCGTATAGAAAATCGGGGGATCATCCCGACCGATCTACCCAAAATAGAGCATCTTCGGAACCCGCTCCGACCGAAAATCAGTGAGTAGATTCCCTTATTGATTCAATTCCCTAAATAGCCGAAAGCCGCGCCCAGTTACCTTGGGCGCGGCTTTCGATTAAATAAAGCTTTCTTTAAACCTACACTCTCACCAACTTGATCGGATACGTCTTTTTGGCATTCCACTGGCAGATGTATACATTCTTCTCATTATCAACGCAGACATCGTGGCAATGCATAAACTGGGGGTAGTTTTGTACCATCATTTGTAGCTGCCCATCGCGGTATTCGGGTTTGGTACCTCCGGGATTAGAAATCACTTTGTCGTTTTTATCCAGAATCGTCACAAACCCCGAATTGGGCGTTTGATTGAGGTACCTTAGCCTTGACCAACATACGCCGGCGTACAGATTGTCGCCATCCATGACAGGGCGACACACGTAGGCACCCGGTAGGAATATGGTCGATAGGTACTTTCCATCCAAGCTGAAGCGTTTGAAGGAATTGTGTACGCGTGAGGTTACCAACAGCGTAGGATTGGCTTTGTTGCGGTAATCGATGGCTACGCCGTGGGCAGTAGCGAACTGATGATCCTCATCGCCGGGTCCACCAAACTTATCAATATACTCGCCATTCGTGGTGTAGCGGAGTATCCACTGCGAGCCGTAGCCGTCGGCCACGTAGATGGTACCATCAGGCCCGATGGCCGTTTCAGTTGGTTTAAAAGCCATTTTTTCTTCGTAGGCCCCTACTTTCGAGGGATGTTCGATGGTTAGGAGTACCTTACCCTGTATATCGGTTTTGACTACTTTCCCCAGGTTGGGATCACAGATAAACAGGAACTCCTCGCCGTTGGCATTCCAGAGCGTGAGGCCGTGGCCGCCCGGGTACTCGTGGCCCCAACTGTCCAGCAGTTTGCCGGAACGGTCGTACACCAAGATGTTGTTTTTCACCTCGTCACCAACCATAATCAGCCTACCCTTGCTGTCCTGCACCATTTCGTGGCAGTTGTTGATGGGAAATTTAGAGGAATCCAGATCTCCCCAGCCTAGCTGTACTTTGTAGGTATGGGTACCGTGACCGATGATTTCACCATTGGTTTTGGGCTTTGCGTTCAGTATGTAGAAGGGCTTAAAAGTCATAGCTGTTGCAGTGAGGGCCGTAGTTCGCAGGAAATTACGGCGGGAAGGGTTGGAATTGATCATGGATTTAGCGTTTTATCAGCAAATAAAGACTCCGAATGGGGAGTTATACTAAATCAAGTGTAAATTCTCTCTGTTTTGACAGGCTTAGTAGGTACGGACAATCTATTCTTTTTAGATTAAGCATGAAAACCAAGCACAAAATCATTTTATTTCTGCGCTTTACCGTATGGTTTGCCCTGTTCCAACCCGCCCTCGGACAAGAACTACCCTTGATTACCAATTATTCGAGTACGACCTACCGGGCACACAACCAGAACTGGGACATAAGCCAAAGGGACGACCGAATCATGTACGCTGCCAATTCGGACGGGCTGCTGGAATATGACGGGGCCAACTGGCGGCTTTTTCCACTGCCCAACGGGCAGATTGTGCGCTCCGTGCTTTGCGATAAGGATAAAACAGGTACTCAACGTACCTATGTGGGTGGTTTCGGTGAGTTTGGATTTTGGGAGAATACCCCCACCGGGAAAATGACCTATCACTCGTTAAGCAAAGGAATTAGATTCAAGAGTATTGAAACGGAAGAAATCTGGCACATTCTGAAAGCCGGCGAGACGATCTATTTCCAATCGTTTTCCTACATCTACCAATATGACGGCAAGCGTGTGACCGAAATCAGGGCACCAGGCAACTTCATGTACCTGCGTAACGTCGGGAATCGGCAACTCATTCAACTGATCGACAAGGGATTGTATATTCTCGAAGGAAAGACATTCCGCCCGCTAGAAGGAACGGAGGACCTCAGCCGAACCAGTGTATCCTCCATTCTGCCTTTCGATCAGGGCAAAATTCTCATCGCCACCGCCAAACATGGGCTTTTTTTGTGGGAAAACGGCAAAATGCGGCCATGGAATGTAACGATCGCAGCTGAACTGAAAAAAAGCATTCTTAACAAGGCTCTCCGTTTAAAAAACGGTACGTATGCCTTCGGTACCATACTGAATGGCCTGTACCTTGTATCGGCGGAAGGCGACCTGATAAGCCATTTTGATTCACAGAATGGGCTGCAAAACAACACTATCCTGTCCCTTTTCGAGGACGCCCGGCAGAATTTGTGGTTGGGCCTGAACAAGGGCATGGATATGATCAGCCTGGCTTCACCCCTGAGCTTTTACACTAAAACCAATAACCCCCTGGGTACCACTTACGCGGCTGCCGTGTGGAATAACCGGCTCTATGTGGGTTCCAACAGTGGTTTGTTTGTCAAAAAATGGCCCTCCGGCGAGCCATTCCAGTTGGTGCCAGGTTTGCAGGGACAGGTTTGGGACCTTAAAGTGATCGATGGGCAGCTCATTTGCGGCCATAGCGAAGGTACCTTTCGAATCACCGAAACCCAAATAGAAAAGATTTCCTCCATCCCGGGCGGCTGGACCTTGCTCACCATTGAGGCAAGAGGGGAAAAGTTTCTGATGCAAGGTACCTATACAGGACTGCACATCTACCAAAAAAATAACCAAGGCCTATGGGAATACGCTCACCGGGTCGAAAAGGTACCTCCTATACCCATCAAAGGGATAGTCCAGGATAAAAACGGGGTTTTCTGGCTTTCCCACGCCTACAAAGGATTGTACCGGATGCGGCTGAATGATGATTTGAAATCTGCCAAAGAATGGTCGGCCTATGAATCGCCCCTGGAATTGCCCAGCGAGTATTCTGTAGAACTCGCTTCTTGGAAAAACAGGGTACTGATTCGATCGGGAGGGCGCTTTTACACGCCTACTCCTCAATACAAACTGATGCCTGATCCTGATTTTAACGCCGGGGAAGACGATATCTATAAATTACGCATGGGAATGGCGGGTGAATGGTTTAAAATCTACCGCGATCAGGTGTTTCTTGAAAGAACTGACGGTGAAAGTCGAGGTTTTGGTCTGTCACTGGTAAGAAATTCCGAAACGATTGTTCCGCTTACAGACCGTTATTACTTGTTTTGCCTCGGAAACGGCTATGCCCTGCTCGATCGCTCGAACCTGAATAGTCAGGTTGCAGAGCCTTTGGTGCCCCTTATCAGAAAAGTGACGAGCCTGACTCAATCATCGGTTTCGTTCCCAACAACCTACCCACCGCAAATTCCTGATCAAACACGCTCTCTACGAATAAGTTACGCACTCCCATTATACGGCAGTGAAATCCTATACCAATACCGACTGAAAGGCCTGACCGATGCCTGGTCTGATTGGACCGTGCAAAGTTTTGCGGATTTTACCAACCTGGCGGTCGGTACGTATGATTTTCAGGTCAGGAATTCGCTTAATCCGCTCGTGACTTCTTATGTATTTGAGATGCAACCGCATTGGTATGAAGCACTATGGGCCAAAATTCTCTTCTTATTAGTCGGAATCTCTCTGATAATCGGCCTTATCCTTTGGCAGGAGAAACGATTGGCCGCTCACCGTAGGAAGTTATTGGCTGAGCAGGAGCAGAAACTACACCAGCAGCAGTTGGCGGCGGAAAAAAAGATCATCGAGATACGGAACGAGAGCTTACAGAATGAGATAAGGAACAAGAGCCAGCAATTGAGCAATATCGCCATCAACGTGGTACGTAAGAACGAAATCCTGGAAGAAATCCGGGACGAGTTACAGCAGGTGAAAGCAGAAATGGGACAGCAACTGTCTAATATACACTACCACAAATTGTTGAACAGTATCGAACGCAATGTGTCGGGCAAGGAGGACTGGAAGCTATTCGAGGATAACTTTAATGATGTGCACGATGAATTCTTTAAACGGCTGAAAAAAATAAACCCTTCGATTACCCCTTCCGAACTCCGCCTGGCAGCCTGCCTGAGAATGAACCTGGCTACTAAAGAAATGGCCCCAGCACTGGGAATTTCTGTTCGCGGTGTAGAAATCAAACGCTACCGACTTCGAAAAAAGTTAGACTTGGACAATGATGTCAATTTGAACGATTTCATGATGAACGTTTGAATCTTCCCTAAAAATAGCACTTTTACAGCCAATTTTATTGCATTATTTCTTTTGATGTAGTGGTGATGTACTGCTTTATTTGACAATCAGGCACGATCTTTTGTAGTTTTGAATTCAATTAATTCTTACAATAATTCAACATCATTAATCTTCATCATCAATGAAAGAAATAGTACGATTTACGTACCTGCTATTATTTATGTGTACCTGCGGCTACGCGCAGGCGCAAGAGATTAGCATTTCGGGTAAGGTAACTGCTTCGGATGGGAGTGCTTTGCCCGGCGCGAGCGTGCTCCTAAAGGGGACCACGACCGGCGTGCCCACCGACATAGAGGGTAATTTTACCATCCAGGTACCCTCACCTACCTCAGTACTGGTATTCTCCATGATCGGAATGGCACCCAAGGAGGTTACCGTAGGTACCCAAACCAATATAGAGGTCGTGCTCGAAGACGATGCTAAAGCCCTGAACGAGGTAGTAGTGATTGGCTATGGTACGGCCAGTAAGCGTGACCTGACGGGTTCTATCGTTACCATCAAGGGAAAGGATGTGGCTGACAAGCCGGTTGTGAACCCCGTAGCGGCTTTGCAGGGACGGGTAGCCGGGCTATCGGTTGTGAATTCAGGCCGCCCTGGTGAGTCGCCCGACGTACGCATCCGGGGTACCAACTCCATCAACGGCGCTAAGCCTGTGTATATCGTGGATGGCATCCTCAATGACAACATTAACTTCATCAATCCGGCGGACATTGAGTCTATTGAAGTTCTTAAAGATCCTTCGTCACTGGCAATTTTCGGGGTGCGAGGTGCTAACGGTGCTATCGCTATAACTACGAAAAAAGCCAAGCCTGGACAATTAAACGTGAATTTCAACAGTACGGTGGGTTTCAAACAGGTGCAGAAGCGTATTAGCCTCACCAATGCCGATCAGTTTAAAGAACTCTACAACGAGCAGCTTACTAACCAAGGCAGCGCGCCCTACAACTACGCCAACTGGACAGGCAATACCGACTGGCAGGACCAGATTTTCCAGAAGGGCATCCTGAACTACGATAATATCAGCATTTCAGGCGCAACTGAGAAAAACAAGTTCTATATGGGTCTTGGCTACGTGAACGAAGAAGGAATAATCAAGCACGAGCAATACCAGAAAATCACTATCAATATCAATGATGAATTGCAGGTGTCGAAAGCCCTGAAATTTGGCGTGACCTTCAATGCGTACAAGGCCAATTTGCCTGTGAATAAGAATGTCGGCTCTGCCATTGTGGCTGCGCCGATAGCGCCGATTCGTGACGAGGCGAGCGGTTTGTACCATACCTTACCCGATTTTCAACGCGCCCAGGTGTATAATCCTCTGGTAGATGTAGAATTGCAGAAAGGTACCGCCGTCAACCGCGAATACCGGGCCGTCGGTAGTATATATGGGCAGGTTTATTTCTTGAAAGATTTCAATTTTAAAGCATCACTCTATGCCGATTACGGTTTCAACACGGGTCGCTCGTACCAGCCCTTGATCACCGTATATAATCCCGAAATTGTTGGAGAAGACAAACGGGATAATCTGGTACGGCAGACGTCTGTCAATCAGTATCAGAACATTTATCCTAAACTCCAGCAGGATTACCTGCTCACCTACGCCAAAACTTTCGGTAAGCATGATCTAACAGTGCTGGGCGGGGTTACGACTTATTACAGTGGCTATGAGAGTACCTCATCCAGTGTGCAGCAGGGGACGAGCTTTGCCATTCCGAATGATCCACAATACTGGTATGTAGATAACGTAGGCGATCCCTCGACCAAACGCGGATCGGGATCGGCCTGGGAATCGGCTACCCTTTCCTATTTGGGACGGGTTCTGTACAACTATGATGGCAAGTACCTGTTGAACGGTTCTTTTCGTCGGGACGGGAGTTCGGCATTTACGGGCAGCGGTCGCTGGCAGAATTTCGGTGCCATCGGTGCCGGTTGGGTAGTGAGCGAGGAAGATTTCTTCAAAAACCAAGGTGTGATCGACTATCTGAAAATCAAAGGCTCGTGGGGTATCCTGGGTAGCCAGAACATCGACGATCGCTACCGCTATCCCGCCTACCCTACCCTTACGGCGGCTAACTCGGGGGTATTCGGAGAGAATATCGTGGCTGCCTTGCAGAATGAGTACCTCTACGACCCTAACCTGCGTTGGGAGACCAACCGTGCTTTCGAGGCAGGTTTCGAGGCCTATACTCTGAATAACCGCTTGTTCCTGGAAGCTAATTACTACAACAAGTTGACCAAAAATATGCTGGCCCTGATACCGGGTGCGGCGGGTACGGTACCCGGACTGACCAATACGGGTGAAGTTTCCAACCAGGGTATCGAGCTATCGGCCAACTGGAACCAGGATGTCACGAGCGACTTTTCCTACACAATTAGCGGTAACTTCACCACCTTGAATAATAAGGTTAGGAAGCTGGCCACCACCGGTTTCGACATCATCAACGGTGCCTCCCGTACCACCGAAGGCTATCCGATCGGTTATTTCTGGGGGTACAAGGTTGCTGGTGTGTACCAGAATGACGTGGAGTTTGTAAAATCTCCGGCTAGCTCCATCGGGGAAGTATTCCCGGGCGACCTCAAATATGAAGACGTCAACGGCGACGGGTTCATCACTGAAGCGGACCGCACCATCATTGGCAACCCTACGCCCGACTTCACCTACGGCCTGAACTTTTCGGCTACGTATAAGGGCTTCGATTTGGCAATTGGTGGACAGGGAGTATTTGGCAACGAGATTTTCCGTCAATGGAACCGGGGTACCTTTGCCCAGTTCAACTACCAGACTGCCCGCCTCGACCGTTGGAATGGTCCGGGTACCTCCAACTGGGAGCCGATCCTGAACACTGGCCGCTCCAACAACTATCTCATTTCTTCGTACTGGATCGAGGATGGCAGCTACTTCCGCATTCGGAACGTGCAGTTAGGGTATAATTTTAAGAAAGAGGCGCTGGAAAGACTCAAAATTAAGTCCTTGAGGCTATTCGTCAATGCCCAGAACCTCCACACCTTTACCAACAGCACAGGCTATACACCCGAAATAGGAGGTAGTGCTATTTCGTTCGGCGTGGACAACGGCACCTACCCCCTACCCGCGATCTATACGTTTGGTTTGAATCTAAATTTCTAAGGAGAGAAGCGGCAGAGGCATAAAATAAAAACAACTGAGTGACTAAATACCTTGACGAAAGAAACACCCACTTTGTGCCGCTGTCGCTTTGACCCTATCTAAAAACTCAAAAACATTAAACACATAAACTCATGAAATTTTTCAAAAAACCGTTGGTCGTTACGGCCGTTATGGGTCTGCTGATCCTGTCGGGCTGCAAGGATTTCCTGGATCGCGAACCGCTGGGACGCTATACCGAGAAGGATATACCTGCCGGCTCGTTCGACAGCCAGGTATTTGGCGTATATGCCAAAATGCGCAGTTTCGGGGTATCGGCCATGCCCTACCTGGCCATCCATAACTTCCGCTCCGATGACGCCGTAAAAGGTAGTTCCACGACGGATGGAGTGGCGCAGGAAAAAATATACGATCAATTTCAGTATGTCAAAGATGAGTGGCTGATGAACAGCTATTGGAGCGACCATTACGCCCTGATCAACGCCGCCAACGCGGTTATCGCTGACATCGACTCCGTGGGTGCTACTGATGAAGCCACGCTGATTAACAAAGGCGAGGCCAAGTTCATGCGGGCGTATGCTTATTTCAACCTCGTGCGGACCTACGGGGAAGTGCCTAAAATTGATTTCAAAATCAACGACGCTGGACAAGCTAACATTCCTAAATCGCCGACAACAGCCATTTTTACGTTGATTGATGCCGACCTCCAGGAAGCGGCGGCTACACTACCTGTTTCCTGGGACGCCCAGTATATCGGACGGCTCACCAAAGGCGCTGCTCTGGCGTTGCATGCTAAGAGCTACATGTGGCGAGGTAACTGGGCCAGTGCCCTGGCGGCGGCCAAGCAGGTCATTGGACTGGGCAAGTACAGTTTGGTTAGCGATTATAGCGGCATTTTTAGGGAAACAGGCGAAAATAACGCAGAGTCCATCTTTGAGGTACAGGCTTATTACGACATTTCGCAAACGGGTCTGGGTATCCAGTATTCCCAAATGCAGGGCGTACGCGGTTCGGGAGCCTGGGATTTGGGTTGGGGCTGGAACACGCCCACGCAAGAATTAGCCGATGCTTTTGAAAAAGGTGACCCCCGGAAAGACGCCACACTGCTGTACTCCGGCCAGGCAAATACCCCCTACAACGAACTGGTACCTCCCGCTACGGTCAGCGTTCCTCGCCCATATTGGAACAAAAAAACGTATACCAATCCTACCCTACGTGCTGCCAAGGGTAGCCGTTTCGGAGAATGGGTCAACCTTCGGGTGATACGCTACGCCGATGTGCTGTTATGGGCGGCCGAAGCTGCCAATGAGTTGGGTGGTGAGCAAAACACCACGGATGCTCTGGGCTGGCTTGAAATGATACGTGCGCGTGCCCGGGCCGGTAATGCGGCCGTACTTCCTGCCATAACCACTAAAAACCAGGCTGAACTTCGGGAAGCGATCCGTCATGAGCGGCGTGTGGAATTAGGGATGGAAAATGAGCGTTTCTTTGACCTGGTACGCTGGGGCATTGCCGAGGAGACCCTAAAATCCAGCGGTTACCAGTCCCGGAACCGGTACCTTCCCATTCCGCAGCCTGAGATTGATAAATCGAAAGGCGTGTTGGTCCAAAATCCTGAATATTAAATCTTCTAAAATATACCTATGAAAAATAGCAAATCAATTCTAAAGGGGCTCTTCTTCCTCGGAATGATCGCAACGGTCTTTTCCTGTCAGAAAATGGTACGGCCCGAGCTGGTGTTAGTCTCTGACGACGATCCAGCCTTTAATGGCCCCCTACAACGGCTATGGGCTTTTGAAGGTACCCCTACCGACAGCGTATGGGGTAGCCGGGGCACCGCGACCGGTATCTCCTATATCGACGGGGTAAAAGGCAAAGCTTACAAAGGCTCTACAACTGGGCAAATCGAGTACGCCACGGCGGGTAAAGTAGCTACCATGGAGAGCTTCACCATCGCTTTCTGGATGAAAGCCGAGAGCCGGGACGGCGGTGCCCAAGCCGTGTTCATGCTACCCAATACCGACGATTTTTGGGGCAATACTTTCATGCTCATCGATGGGCCCGCCAAAAATGACTCCATGCTCGTCAAATTCAATTTTGCGGGCAACTGGATTGAATTTACGGGTAATGGTACCAACGCCAACGGCCTGAACCGCTGGCCCGACGCCTATAATAAGTGGATTCACGTGGCTTTCACATACGATGCGGCTACGTCGAAGTTTGCCGCGTACCGCGATGGTACCAAACTTCCGCTGGATGCTACTGTTACGGAGCGCAAAAAGGACGGGGCACCGCTGGGAGCTCTCAAATTCAACAACCCATCCAAGTTTGTCATTGGTGGTTTCCAGCAGCATATCGGTATCAAAGCGCCCGCCGACAGCTGGATGCTGCATTACACTGGCGGGCTGGATCAGTTCCGTATTTATACCAAGGCTCTTTCCGATTCGGAGATTAAGGAACTATACACGCAGAAAAAGTAGGGGGAGGGAGGGATTCCTTCTCTCCCCTCTTTTCTAGCCAATGGGGGTACCTTTCCTGAAAATAGAGGAAAGCGGGACTCTCCGTGTACTTCTCAAACCAGTTAACTTTACTTCGATTTTGAATATTAACCGGATAAAGGCCGCATTTTGGCAAATTGGCTGTTGGGCTACTTGCATCATGTTGGTTGCTGGCTGCAAAAAAGAAGATCCTACGCCGCCCAAGCCCACTGTGTTTAGCCTAAATTCCCTCAAAGTCAACGGCACCAATCAGGGCTTTAACTATGACAACTTCAATCTTAATCCGGTAATCGACCTTTCTTTCTCAGCCAAAATAGATCCCGCATCGGTCCCTAAAGGAATTCAGTTGAGCCACAGTTCGGGCAGCAGCATTCCGCTGAAAGTTGTGTACCAGAGTAACGCCACCGATCTGACCGTCCAGCCAGAATCGCCCCTGGTAGCTCTGGAACGCTATACGTTACTAATTTCGCCCGATCTGAAGTCCACAGCTGGGGGTACCTTTCAAGTGCCTATTACCGTCAAGTTACGTACAGGACTGGATTCCACGGCCAAATTCCCCACCATTTCCGATGATTCGCTGCTCACGCTGGTACAGCGCAAAACCTTCGGCTACTTTTGGGAATTCGGCCATCCGGTCAGTGGCCTGGCGCGGGAGCGGAACACCTCCGGCGATGTGGTCACCTCGGGGGGCAGCGGGTTTGGTATCATGGCAATACCTGTGGCCGTGCACCGGAATTTCATCACCCGCAGTCAGGGCCTGGAAAGAATCCAGAAAATTGTGAATTTTCTAGGTACCAAAGCCCAGCGCTTCCACGGAGCATTCCCGCACTGGCTCCATGGTTCTACGGGTGAGGTAGTACCTTTTAGTCCGAAGGATAACGGGGCCGACCTGGTAGAAACGTCTTTCCTGATGCAGGGCCTGCTGGCGGCCCGGCAGTATTTTAATGGAAATGACCCCGCCGAAAAGGCACTACGTGATGACATAAACGCCCTCTGGAAAGCAGTGGAGTGGGATTGGTTCCGGCAAAACGGTCAAAACGTACTGTATTGGCACTGGAGCCCGGACTATGGCTGGGAAATAAATCAGAAAATTTCGGGCTGGAATGAGAGCCTGATTACCTACGTCCTCGCGGCTGCCTCGCCTACCCACACGATTCCCAAAGTCGTGTACGACGAAGGTTGGACCCGAAACGGTGGCTTCCGCAACGGCAACACCTACCAGGGCATCACGCTACCGCTTGGTCCCGACTACGGCGGGCCACTTTTCCTGGCGCACTACTCGTTTCTGGGCCTAAATCCCCGCCAACTCAAAGATGGCTACACCGATTATTTCACTCAAAATCGTAATCATACACTCATTAACTACCGCTATTGTAAAGAGAACCCCAAGCATTTTTACGGATATAGCGGACGCTGCTGGGGCTTAACCGCAAGCGATATCCCCGATGGCTATACGGCCAGTTCGCCTACCAACGATCGAGGTGTCATCGCGCCCACCGCGGCTCTGGCGTCTTTTCCCTATACACCCGACGAATCCATGGAGGCGCTTAAATTCTACTACTATGTCCTGGGCGATAAAATCTGGGGAGAATATGGTTTTCACGACGCCTTTTCGCTCGATCAACCTTGGTTTGCTACGTCCTACCTGGCCATCGATCAGGGACCGATTATCCTCATGATTGAAAACCAACGCTCAGGCCTGGTGTGGGATTTGTTAATGAGCTGTCCCGAAGTAAAATCGGGACTCAGCAAGTTGGGTTTACAGTAACAACTTATCTAAAATCACAGCCTGTGTCCGACAGGATAATATAACCGCCCATGAAACGATCCGCTCTGACTCTACCTATATTCCTCGGCCTGTTTATGCTGGCCTGTATTCCTGGCCTGGCCCAAAAGAAAAAAAACGTATCTGTTACGTCCCCTACTTTTAACCCCGCCGACCGTCCCAAAAACCTATCCGATACTGCCTTATTAGAATTAGTACAGAAACAGACTTTCCGCTATTTCTGGGAATTCGGCCACCCAGTGAGCGGTATGGCGCGCGAACGAAGCAACGAGGCCTACGACTATGGAAATGAAGTCGTCACCACCGGAGGCACCGGATTTGGGGTCATGGCTATGATTGTTGCTGCTGAGCGGAAATGGCAGCCCCGCGATTCGGTAGCCGAGCGACTGTTAAAAATGGTCAAATTCCTGGCCAAAGCCGACCATTATCACGGAGTTTTTCCGCATTGGCTCAACGGTGCCACGGGCAAGACTATTCCGTTCAGCCGTAAAGACGATGGGGGCGATCTGGTCGAAACGTCCTTTCTGTTTCAGGGATTGCTCTGTGCCCGGCAGTATTTCAACGGCGACACTGAAACGGAACGACAACTCCGAAACCGCATCAACTGGTTGTGGAACGACGTGGAATGGGATTGGCATACGCGCGACGGACAGAATGTGCTGTACTGGCATTGGAGTCCCAACAATGGCTGGAGCATGGACTTCGAGCTGCGGGGCTATAACGAAGCCTTGATCACCTACGTGCTGGCAGCTTCCTCACCTCGCTATGGGATTTCTGCCGCGCCCTACCACAAAGGTTGGGCCATGAGCAACCATTTTAAGAATGGAAAGGAATTTTACGACCTGATTTTACCGCTGGGATTCGATTATGGCGGGCCGTTATTTTTCGCTCATTATTCGTTTGTGGGGCTAAATCCAAAGGGGTTGAAGGACCGTTACGCCGATTACTGGGAGCAAAACGTCAACCACTCGCTGATCAACTACCGCTACTGCGTGGATAATCCCAAAAAATTCAAGGGCTACGGCGAAGATTGCTGGGGCCTGACGGCCAGCGATACCTATAATGGCTACAATGCGCACTCCCCCACCAACGATTTCGGTACCATCACCCCTACCGCCGCACTTTCTTCTTTTCCCTACACCCCGCAACAGTCCATGAAGGCCGTACGGCACTTTTACGACGATCTAGGCGATAAAATCTGGAGCGAATATGGCTTTGTGGATGCTTTCAACGAATCTCAGAACTGGTACGCCAAATCGCACCTGGCCATTGACCAGGGACCTATTATTGTCATGATCGAGAACTATCGGACGGGTCTGCTCTGGAATCTGTTCATGAGTGTGCCGGAAGTACAAATGGGCCTTAAGAAACTGGACTTCCAAACTCCGGGCACAAAGTAAGGTAGATTACAAAAGCAGTAGAAAGCATTTTTCACTACTTTTGGTTCTGAACTCAACTCTGATTTAACCCTCATGGCTATTAAAAAACCCATTGTAACGCTCACTGTGAATCCGGCAGTGGACAAGAGCACTACCGTGGAACGGTTGGTGCCTGACAACAAGCTTCGTTGCGAAAAACCCCAGTTTGAAGCAGGTGGCGGCGGTATCAATGTAGCTAAGGCGATACACCGGCTGGGCGGCGAGCCTATTGCAGTTTTTACTTCCGGCGGCCCCACCGGTCAGCGACTGCAAAAGCTTGTCAAAGCCGAACAGGTGAATATCCGGGTGGTGGAGACTAAAGAATGGACCCGAGAAAACCTCAACATCGTTGAGACCACGACTGGACTGCAGTACCGATTCGGGATGCCAGGTACCGAACTGATGCCCACCGAAATTGAGGCCATCATCGACACTCTGGAAGAAATTGATCCTACCCCTTCGTTTATTATTGCCAGTGGTAGTCTGCCGCCGGGGGTACCTACCGATTTTTACCGGCAAATTGCCAACCTTGCCAAGCGGCAGGGGGCCAAATTCATCGCCGATACCTCGGGCGAATCCCTTCGCCTGGCTTCGCAAGCGGGGGTGTACCTCTTGAAACCCAACGTCACTGAGTTGAAAGAACTGATTGGTGCCGACCGTTTGGAAATGGACGAACTCGACGAAGCTGCCCGTGCCCTGATTATCCGGGATAATTGTGAAATCGTGGTGATTTCTATGGGCGCGATGGGCGCCATGCTCGTTACGTCCGATTACGTGGAACACATTCCGGCCCCGCCCGTATCCAAGAAAAGTACCGTAGGTGCAGGCGACAGCATGGTGGCGGGCATGGTCTGGACTTTATCGCAGGGCAAATCCATCCGCGAAGCAGTGCGCATGGGAGTAGCCTGTGGCACGGCCGCTACGATGAATCCCGGCAGCGAACTATTCCACATGCCCGATGTCAACCGCCTACTCGACTGGCTCAATCGCTACGAAGTACGGTATGCCTCGAGTATTCGGTGAGTAAATTCAGGAGTTAATCAAATAAAAATTCCCCACCGATTATCGGCTTATTTTATTGAGCATACTCCATGACCCGCTTCCGTTCCGGAGCGGGTTTCTTTTTTATATCCAGAATAGTAAAGCCAAGAGTTACGAGTGTAGCGATAACAAAATAGGTACCAACGACGTAACTCATCCAATTCCCCGCCGAAGGTACCCCGAACCAGTCACCTAAATAGAATAATATTCCCAGCCCAAGCCCGTTTTTTGCCGTTTCCCACAGCCAGGCGTTGGGGTTGCGGTCCATGAGTTCGGTGTAGGCGTAAATGCCCAGAAAAATAAATCCTCCGCAGAATATGGCGTTGGGAATTCCGATTTGCGTCAGATTGCTGAACAGCATGAATATCAAAAAGAAGGTAAAGGCAAATTGCGTCCAGGTCCAGGCAATGAGCCAGGGCGAAGCAGCAGGGGCATATTTTTCAAAGTCGTAGACATCCTCGATCTTTCTGACAGGGTACCCCTCCACCACATCGGCGGGTCGCCAACCTGTCGGCATGAACCAAATCCGGGCCTTATCATACCAGTTATGGGTACGCCAAGCATCCTGCAACAATAGCCACAGATGCCCCCAGTTGATTTTGATGGGATTCCAGGTACTGACCGGGCGGGTGATGCCGTACACGGGGGTACCTCGGGCAGTTCTTCCTGAAAGGTACCAAACAGTTTGTCCCAAATGATGAGAATCTGACCGTGGTTTTTGTCGAGGTAAATCGGATTGATGGCGTGGTGAACGCGGTGGTGCGAGGGCGTGACCAGAAATTTTTCCCAGAAACCCATCCGACCAATATACACCGTATGGTACCAGAACTGCGCAAACAAGTGAATGGGAGCCAGCACCGCAATGACCACCGCAGGTACCCCCACGATGGCGGCGGGGATCAGAAAAATGGTGAATAAATTGACAATCCCGGAGATACTTTGGCGCAGCGCGCAAGCCAGGTTGAATTCTTCACTACTGTGATGAATAAGGTGACGGTTCCAGAGCACATTGATTTTGTGGTTGAGCAGATGTCCCAGGTACCCGGCAAAATCCAGCGCAATGAAAGCGATAAGCCACACCCAGAAGGTGCTTTTTATTTCAAACATAGCCCAATGCTCCACCATCCAGGCGTAGGTAATGATGGAAATCCCCAACCCCAGCGCATCTTTCAGGCTGTTAGTAAAGCCCGAACTGAGACTCGAAATCATGTCCATGTTCTTGAAGTGATGCCGAAACCGGAGCCAGCCGTACAATTTCTCCCCTAGCACGGTAAGCAGGAAGATGGGCATCGCGATCGTCAGGATTTTAGCATACTGTTCCATTGAATCAAGGGCTGATGAACGATGAAGAGCTGGCAACTAGGTTTACTTGGTCAACCCTGATTGAGGATAAGGGTAGCATTATTCGGATATAAAGTTGCCGAAATTTCAGGAATAAGCCAAGCTTTGATTAAATTCCCTGGGCCTTGCGCCAGTGGAGAAAATACAAAATCCGATGGTGCAGGCGGGAATATTTGGCCGGAGCTGGAGCAGTAGGTATACCAGAATTCGGATTGTCCACAACAAATCCTTCTAGCAACGATCGGTGAGCTTCAATCACGGAATCTGGCTCGGGCTGCTGATCGGCCAGCTGTTTATCCATGAAGGGCGTAAAATCAATTTTGCCCTTCCGGCGCAGAATTTTCTGTGGCAGAAAATCACGCATTGCTTCGCGCAGAGGTCCCCGGCCATAACCTTCGTAAAATTTAAGCTTCGATGGGATGAACATGCACAATTCAATGAGGCGTTTGTCAAAAAAAGGATGCACGATCTGTACCTGATGATGCGCCCCGATGATGTCATAATATTCACTTACCTCACTCATCATCTGGTACAGCATGCCCCGGTTGATCAGCAAATTAGTGGTTGGGTGCAAAGCTTTACCCTCTTTCATAAAAGGAACGCACTTGCCAGGTAAGGTAGGATCTACTGAGTAGGGTTCGGGGGTACCTACCTTACGTGAAAATTTTTCCAGAAATACCTTCGTCAGAAAAAGTGGTGGAATTTTCAGATGAAAAACAGCGCCTTTGAAAAACTCCCATCCCGCTTTTGTCCGGTCGAACATCGTCGGTAATATTCCCAGCAGCAGGGCAATCATTCGTCGGTAGTACACCGTTTTTCCTTCTTTACTGCCGAATACTTTTTGGTAATCACGGGGGTCGTGGGCCTGCGTTATGCGTTCCGCAGCCAGTTTCCAATTCCCCACCTTAATAGCTTCATAAATGTACTCGGTACCATATCCTACGACAGTATCTCCATCGCTACCCGTCAACAAAACCCGGCTTTCGGCTCGGTTCACATCCTTCAGGAGGGGGTCGAAGTTATTGTATGTCAGCGAAAACATCTCCGGCATATCGGTCATCCGGGCTATCTTGGCCAGATTCCCATAGTAATCCTGTTCACCGAGGGTATCAGTATGTCGTACAGGGTACCTTTCCAGAAAAGGAAGTACGTATTCTTTTTCGGAGGTTTCCGCCAGCTCGGTATCCATGTAATACGTGGCTAAGGTACATTCCTCCTGCTGGAGAAGGGTGGCTGCCACAGCCGCCACTGAGGAAGAATCCAGCCCGCCACTCAGGAAGGAACTCACCGCATAAGGCGTTCTGATACGGCACCGTACAGCTTCCAGAAAAGTAACTTTAAAAGCCGCCAGAAATTCCTCTTCACTCTGGTATTGGTAGCTTTTGGGATCTACCTTCCAATACATACGCTCCCTGAGCTGCTGCTGATCGGCCACCAGGCAATGGGCTGGCGGCAAACTGTTTATTTCCTTAAAGAAGGTATTGTGCTGGTAGATGTTATGCTGTCCCCAATGGCAGAGGTAATTGGCCACGCGACTTTCATCGAGTTCCTTAGGAATCGCATCGAATGCCCATAATGCTTTGATTTCAGAAGCGAAAACGAAGTACTGGCCAGGAAGGTAATGGTAATAAAATGGACGCACTCCTGAATGGTCACGTCCACAGAAGATTTGTTGGGTAGCAGAATCCCAAATAACGAAAGCAAAATCCCCGATCAAAAAATCCAGGCAGGCTTCTCCCCACTTTTGGTAAGCGGCCAGAATCAGCCGACTATCCGGTATAGGATCATATTCAGACGGTGCCCCGAGCCCTAAAGTTAAAAGTAGTTCGGTCCGGTTATCGATGCGGGCATCGGCCACCAGCACCAGGCCCGCATCGTCGGTCAGGGGTTGGGCTTCGTAAAAAGATTCGGGAGTGACTTTTAAATGCAGGTACCCCAATGCGGCAGTTCCCTGAATAAGAAATTCTGAACCATCGGGGCCGCGGTGTTCGATCCGTTCGGCCATCTGCCGGATCAATCCGGGGGCCGGTTTTTCACCGTCCCACCGGATTAGTCCTACAATACCGCTCATTTTTATGAAATATTATTGCTGACGCCAGTAGCCCATTTCGGCATTGGTAACAATTTTGTTACGCTCCCGCCCATTATTCAATTCAGTAACATATAAGCTAGGAACCGATGCGTCGTCATTGAGGACATTGGTAAAGATTATGTTTTGGCCGTTAGGGGAATAACGGGGATCCAGATCATTACTACCCGCTGGCTTTTGCAGGCCATTACTACCCCCTGTGGCAGAAGCGGACAGATCGTGCAGCGACTTGTCATTCAGGTAAAGCTCAAAGATTCTCGCATCGATTTGACGCCCCGCCTCGTTGCGGAACTCATTAATGTCCATGGAGAAAAGAACTTCACCCCCATCGATGGATAGTACCGGATTACCAACGCGTCGGGAACTGGTAAGAATTGTTTCTTTGAAACCACTCGAATAGATTAGCTCCAATTCATTGTCGTATACTGTTTCACCGGTAGTACGAGCTACTACCGTTTTGGTAGCGTCATTCCAGTTGCAACCCGCATACTGTCTGCCATTTGCCGCACGTGCTATTTCGGTCAGGCCCGTACCATCAGTGGCAATCGAATATAGTTTGTTATTGCTCGGATAAATAATCCGTGACCCATTATTAGCCCAGCTGAATGACAAATCCAGTGCCATAAGACCGGCGATAGGGACCGTGGTTATCTTTCTCAGCCCTGTTCCATCCAGATTGATCACATAAATATGCAAGCTTGTCGATCGATTGGAGATAAATGCGATCTGCTCACGGTTAGGACTTACTATGGGCCGCCAGTTACTTCCCTCCGAGGTCAGTTTCACAATTGTGTTATCGTCATTTGCGGCATATATCTGATAATTGCCGCCCGTAGATCGCGTAAACACGTAGGATAGGGAAGGGAATTTAGGGGTTGTAAACGTCCATACTTCACTGAATACAGATTCTCGCCCATCCTTTGCCACTACTTGCCAGTAATAGGTTTTATCGTATTCCAGATTATTGACAATCAGCGAATCATTCGTAAAATTCGTGATGTAGGGTGTAGTGGGTGAGCCTCCGCTTTTAAACAGATACACGTCGTAGGTCAGAGTATCCCGGTCAGGGTCGGAAGCGGTCCAGCTCAGGAGCACGTTGTTAATCCCCGCTACCGCACCTCCCACGGCAGGAATAGGATTGGTGGGTTTGGTGGGGGGACGGTTCGATTTCAGGTCCTCGGACATATAAATCGTCACCACCGGATTTTGGTCTTCTGTCACCTCTACCGTGACATACTCGTTGTAGAGCCCCTTCTTTTCAGTACTAATCGTATACTTCCCCACCACCAGGCTGTCAAAAGCAAAGTTGCCCGACGTGTCGGTCTGGAAGCTTCTGCCGGAAGGATTCAGCTTGATGAGTACATCACTAAGTGGTTTTTTCGTAGCATTATCAACGATCTTACCCGTGATCCGCCCGTACACCTTAGGGGTGACAAATAAATCCTCCGTGCAAGATGCCAACCCAATACACAGTGCCGCAATCAGCACCAACGCCACATGGCTTACCTTGAAATTCATCGTATGCGAGTAGATTAATGTATGTTGTATAATATTCAGATCTGGAATAGAGGGAATTGCCTGATTAATTGTTGGTGGCGGGGACAGGCTCCGTGGCTACAATAGCGCGCTTTTTGGAACCTTTACCTATATAAAAGGAAACGCCGGCCGAAAACCTGAGGAACGAATCATTGAGCCGTCCGTTGGCTATGCCATCCACCATATCGTTTGTCATCCAGTAGTAGTCAGCCATCGCCCGTAAACCGATATTCTTGGTAAGCAGGGCTTCGATGCCAATTCCTCCTTTCAGATAGGAAAAAGTTTTGAGATCACTGGAAAAGCCCGAACCACTGGCTGTCTGGGAGATTCCGCCCCCAAAACTCCCGAAAGGAGAATAACGCTCGAAGGGTAAACTTTGATATACCAAGGATAAATCAGCATTGCGCCAGTTCCGGTCCATCACGAAAGATCGGTCAGCCGTTGAAGTAGAAAACGAGCTGACAAATCCATTGGCTTGTACGCCCCATTTGGGTGTTAAGCCCACCGTTACATTCAGGCCATATCCCGGTTTCCAGGTGGGTACCTCATAGTCACCCCGCAAACGTAGCGTGGATGCATAGGGGGATACACTAATTCGGGGGCGTTCAAAATGATCGCTGTTACCGTACACATCCGTGTTGGCCATGAGTTGCTTTTCTTCTTCGTAGTCGGCCAACTGTTGTTTAGTTTGCTCGGCAAATTTTTCATCCGCCTCCCATAGACCGTCTTTAATTCCTTCCAATATCAGTGCCTGTACTGCCTTTTCGATGGCTTCCGTTACCGCCATTTGGTTGGGTTCCGTCGTGGTGAAGCCCGTTTCAGCTTCAAGAATGCGCTTGAAGCGCACTACCCTGTACAAACTGGCATTCACCGATTGGGAAAGAATGGTTTTGGAAGAGTATACCGTTTTCAGGATTTTACCCGAGCGGGTCGCAATGGCTCGAAGGTACACCGTCACCCGGTCCTGCCGATATTCGGTTGACCCTCCCGCACCGAAATAGCGTAGTCCCCCACCTCCTGTAATGATATTGGCATCATAAGAAATAATGCCTCCCTCCAGGATCATCCCGGCATACAACAGTGGGGGTAGAAGTTCATTGGTATTGTTATTACTGTACTGGGCTACGCTCGACCGGATTATCTTCCGTTCGTTCAGAAGGTTACTCACGTTCTCCCGTTCGATATTGACAAACCACTTACTGTCCTCCATGGCTTTGAGCAGGATATTTGTTGCTCCCTGCGTCACTGCGGTAGAAAAGTTCGAAGTTTCCGAAGGCTTATATTGTCCAGTCTGATCCCGAAACTTATAAACCGCGGTCGTAATCGCTTCTTTGGGCGCTGGTAACGAACGTAATTCTTCCGATATGGATGTTTCTTCGCCCAACCGGGCTGATCGGGGTTTAGTGGGCTGATGAAAATAGGCTGCACAACCGTTCAGCACAATGGCGACGGCCATCAAGCATAGCTTGAGGAGGTATTTTTTCAATTGCATACTCTGATAAAACACGAATGGATGATAAAGGAGGATTCCGGGGAATTTTTCAGAAGTAAGGGACGGTGACGGTGGTTTCGCCTCCCTGGCCATCCACAATGCGGATGTTTACACCATCGGCGGCATTAGTAATGTCTACCCGCAGGTCGCCAAACTGAAAGGTACCCTCCTGTAAAGAGTCTTCTCCGAACTGGGCATTCAACAACTGCGTAGTAATGCGGCTGAGCAACTGGCGGCTCAACGAGGAAGAGAAATCATCCAACGAATTGCTATTGTTGAAACCACTGCCCGTCTGGCCGGTTAACGGAGCCGTGGGATCCTTGCTTTTATCCTGGAACTGGGCCGAAGCCTGCAGCCATTGGGCATTGAAGTAGTACCCGCCAAAAGCTGGGTTTTGCGCCCGGTATATCAAGGTCTGCGCTTGTACACTGAGGGTTCCGCCTAAAGCAATAAGTGTGAGGAGTAGTAACTTTTTCATAGAATTGTTTTTTAATGACCATTAGCTAGTTAGTATATACCGCTACCCATTTGGTCGTCGCTGCCCAATTGTTTTTGAAATTCCTGATAGTTTTGAATATACTGCGTTAAGGCCCCAATGGCATCCTCCGCCATAAGTTCAATCACACCCTGGCGAGGTTGAAGAAATTGCTGGTAAATCATAACGTCGTTGACCGAAATGGACACAACTGTGGAAGTGCCAATACCACCCGGAGCGGGTTGCTCGTCCACCGCAACATTCAGTTCTTCTCCAATGTCGGAGAAAGCCGTAGGGGAAATTACGGTAGTGTCCGTCTGGACAGAAAGCCACTGCTGATAAAAAAACTCGTAAAAATCACGACCATTTTTAGTACGAGTGTCGTCCAGTAGTAATACGTTGGATAGGGATTCGAGCGAGATATTTTGCTCTAGGGGTACAAAGGTTCTTTCGTCGTAGTCTTCCTCCACTGCCTGTCCCACACTCATACTACTCACAAACATTCCTGTTACGGTCAGTATTAACCCAAGGAATCGTTTGCACCTTTCTTTATTGTCCATTGATAAATACTTTCATGCCTCCGCTCTGCTCGATTCGGATGGGTCGGCTCAGTAAGCCCGAGCCTTGGTCTATGAGTTGGTTATTGTTACCACGCTGTATGATCTGCAGGGTATTGTCATTGGCCTGTACGTTGCGCAGCTCCAGAACGTTGCGATTACCCTGCTGAACAAATTGAAAATTATTCCGTTCGCCCAATAATTGTACATCCATGGTGTTGAACGACCCATCCTGAATCATCTGGATTTGATTCTCACCCTGCTGTGGATTGATGGTTTGCTGGTTGGCATTACCTCGCTGGTAGGAAGTCAATTCGTCCAGACTTACCGACGAGGCAGAAGCCAGTACTTGTTTGATAGATAGCCCCGATTGGTTGAGCAGTGTGAGTTCCGAAGAGCCGCTGAGTTGCTGGGCATGCGCCGCACTGTTGAGCAGCAGTACCGTTCCTGCAAATGCCAGTAATTTCTTCATGGGTGGATTAGTTTTGTTTGATGCTGATGGAATTGCCTGAGCCGGACTGACTGATTTGTACGGTATTGCCTTTGCCGCCCTGGCTCTGTATAGATACCTTATTTTTCTGGCCGGCCTGTTCGATCGCTACGTTTTCCATGAGGGTACGGAGCGAATCGGGGGTCGTATTGCCTTCGATGTGGATTTGGTTGGTACCTGTCTGCGTGATGATGCGGGTATGGTTGGATAGCGAATCGCCTTCCGTGCTCTTGAGATTCATGTTGATGACGTTTTTTTCTCCCTTCTGCACTAACTGAGAAGGTTTTTCGGCAGTTTGAGCGGACGCAACTGTGGCGGAACCCACCAAACCAAGTAGTATTAGTATATTTTTCATAAGGGCTGAATAGATTAAGGATTGATGTAAGCAAGTATGGAGACCATCCCCTTCCGGGGACAGTCTCCATGCCGCTTTTACATGATCTGCAAAGGTACTAAGAATGTGGATTTATCCAACTTCCTTAGAGGTTCGTTTGCACGATCGTTGACATGTTATTCATGCCCGACTGGTTGAAGTTGATCACGTGATCTTCTCCCGTTTGTGACAACGTAGCCATGTTATTGTGGCCACCTTGCTGTGCGGTAGGATTACCACCCAGACCTTGCAACGTATTGCGGTTACCCGTCTGAGTCAGCGTCAGAGAGTTCTCATATCCTGACTGATCCAACAGGGCCGTGTTCACCTCGCCGCTCTGGGTAATGGTGGCCGTGTGACCGACGCGGCCGGGATCCGTACCCTGATTCAATATAATTACGTTGGTGTTACCCGTCAACTGCTTCAGGGTAGCTTTGTTCTCGTCCAACGTCTGGGTCAGCGTGATGGATTGGTTACGACCATCTAGCTGCTGAACGTCGGCATCGTTACGACGGCCTTGCTGTGTGATGATGATCTGCGACTCAGACACCGTGGATGACTGCGTGGCAACCGCTTTGTTAGGCAGTGAGAATACGTCGGTCAGGCCTACATTGACTTGCAGAATCGTTGCCAAGTTGTTTTGACCTGCCTGCGTAATCGTAGCTTCTGACTTAAGGCCCGCGGTGCCGTCACCTTGCTGACCGATCAGCGCAATGTTCTGACGACCCGTCTGGTTTACAGTAGCCGTATTATCGAACACCTGCGTGAAGCCCAGCAGATCAACCAAGTCGATCGAAGGAACAGCCGGAGCGATGTTACCTTGGGCAACCCCAATAAGGCTCATGTTAGCGTTCTGCGTAAGGTTGATGGTGTTACGCTGACCGTATTGAGCGGCAATAATACCACCTGTCAGTACTCCACTGCCGTTCAAACCGTTCTCAGAGCCCTGCTGATCGATCGTGATCGAGTTGTTGTGGTACCCCTGAGCAGCCACGAATGCGTTGTACGAACCTGACTGATCGGCAATCAGAGTATTACCATTCTGACCGTCCGTTCCGTACTGGGCAGCAAGGCCGATACCGAATGATCCACGTTGAGTAATCGTTGCTTTATCAAATTCACCGGCCTGCAGCACAAAGGCATTGTTATCTGTGTTCATTTGATTCAGCGTCAGGGTTTCGTTGTCACCCGTTTGCAGTACAAATGCCACTTGGTTTTCACCTGCCGTCTGGTTCACCGTAGCGTTGTTGTCCTCCACCTGGTCAATACCGTTACCATAGTTGCCACTGGCTGCCTTGATGTTGTCAGCTACGGTGTTGGCGTTGGTCGACCCCAGCGCTCCGCTTAATCCAGGGTTGTTGTTGGTTTTCAACTGCAATACCGTGGCGCTGTTCAGCTTGCCGGGTGACGACTGCGTCGTCTTAGCAATGTTGGTTGTACCATACTGTACCGTAACGGCAAAGTTGTCGCGGCCCGTCTTCTGGTCGATCGAGGCATTATTTCCGATACCGCCCTGAGCCGTTACAGCGTCGTTGTCGGTACCTGCCTGCATAATCGAGGCCGTGTTCATGGCGTGGTCGAGGGTACCCAACACACCACCCTGCAATACGCGGGCAATGTTGTTATCGCCCATTTGACCTACGGTCGACATGTTGTCGTCACCACCCTGCTCGGTACGTACGTAGTCGCGGCGCGTGCCGTTCTGCGTAACTGTACTCTTGTTGCGGTCACCGCCGTACTGATCTACCTGAGTCGTGCTTCCGTTAGCCGATTGCGTTACGGTAACTTCGCCGGCTTTACCAAGCTGATTTACAAGAACTATGCTAGGTGTGGCCAAATCCAGGGTTCCCGTCTGCGTCACAGTCGCCTTGTTCATGTCGTCGCCCTGTGAAACTTGTGCCTGGTTCCTACGACCGGCGTTCTGCGATACTGTGGCTTCGTTTCCGATAGCAGCCTGTGCGATTACTACATCACCACCCTTGGTACCATCGGCTTGCACTACGGTAGCTTTGGCATTGCCAGCCGTCTGCTGATTGACAATTACAGTGCTTGGATCGCCCAGATCATCCGTACCACTTTGGGTAATGGAGGCGTAATCATCCTCATACTGAATAACCAGTGCCTGGTTCAGGTCACCCTTCGTTTGGTTCACGATGGCCACGTTATTGTCTCCATCAGGAACGTTTTGGATGATTTGCATAATGTTCTGCGAAGTACCAGTTCCCTGAGTAGCCGTAGCCTTGTTGCCCTCCGTGGAAGCTTGATCGTTCAATTGATCAACCAAGATCTGGTTTGTCGTACCAGCCTGATTGAGCGCTATCTGGTTGTTGCGACCATTCTGGGTCAGCGACGTATTGTTGCTGATACCTCTCTGAGTACCGAACGATGACATATCACCGATCGTACCACCGATGTTATTATTCCGACCATACTGAGCAGAGTTGTAGGTATTGGCATTGCCACCCTGGTTCAGTTTAGCGTTGCTACCCTGGAACAATTCAGAGATACCCTGGGTAAAGTTAGCGGTGTTACCCGAGCTATTCTCCATTTGCTCTACTTCCACCGTGCTCGACTTACCCAATTGGTTTACCGTCACTGTGCTGGGAGTACCGCCCAGGCGGGTTCCGATTTGACGGATGGTAGCATAGTTACGCTCTGCGCCGTTTGTGTTCTGGTTTACAGTAGCCTGGTTTCCATCACCTGTAAGTTGGCTCACATCGGCTGAGTTGCGGGTATCGTCCAGTTGGTTTACGCCCTGAAGAATCGTGATTGTGCTGTTAACCGGCTCCGTTTGATTAGCTGGATTGGCGCTCTGCTGCCGTACTTTGGCATACTGGTAGCCCTGCTGTGCTACAGTAATGACGTTGTTGTTACCCGCCTGCTGTACGTTAGCACCACCGTTGTTGGTCTGGTAAATGGTCATCAGGTTTTGAGCAATGTCACCGCCGCGTTGCGTAACGGTAGCTAAACCCGATGAACCCAACTGCGTGATGTTGGCGGTTCCCCTACCCACACCGAGCTGGCTCAGCATCACTGTGTTGCGGCTGGTATTGGGCAGTGGCCCAACATTACCGTTAGCACCATTATAAGCATTACCGGGAATCGCTCCTCCCTGCTGAATGGTGGTGGTGAACTGCGCAGTACCACCGGCAGGATCGCCATCCTGCAATACTATGATACCGTTGTTCCAGCCTGACTGGGAAGTATTGATCGTACTGGTGTTGGTGAATACCGTCTGCGTAGCTTTGAGGCGGTTGTTCTGGCCATACTGGTCAGAATTGATCCGGTTAGAAGCACCTTCCTGGAATACGTCCATGTAGTTGCGCATGTTCAACTGCGTCACTCCGATGGAAATCTGATTCAGGTTGGCTACGTTCTGCTGGCCGGCCGAGAATACGTCGAAACCCTGACGGATTTTGATCTCGTTGTAGCCCTGGAACTGCTTGACATGATATACAGTCAGAGGGTTGGTCTTATCGTTCTGATCAGCGGTAAAGAAGTTATTATTGCCCGATTGCTGGATCGAGTTCTGCGCGTACACGGAGGTGCAGCCAAAAGCGATCCCTACTATTAAAAGTATTCGTTTCATATGTTATTCTGGTAGGAATGAAAATTTTGAAAAAATTTTGATTGGAGCAACTCCGCTTACAGATTGATCACGTTGTTGTTACCGTTCTGCTGGATAAAGCGCGTTACGCCACCCGTAGCAATTCCGTTCACGGTATTGTTCATACCCGTCTGGCGAATTTCCACGTCGGTCGGCAAGCCCTGAATATCCTTTTGGGTCAAGAACGCCTTGTTGGCCGTACCCTCCTGCTGGAGAATCAGGCGGCTACCGCCCGTCACAGATTCCTGCGTAATGGTGGCATCGTGGTTTCCGTTTCCGATCTGGTAAACTTCCGCAATATGACCGTTGGTATTCTGGGTAATGGTTACCCGGCTACCAATTTGTCCTTCCTGGAAAGTGTAAGCCGTGTTGTTATTACCCGGCTGGTTGATCGTAGCTACGTTGGAGCCGGTGTTGGTTCCAATCTGCTGCTGGGTAACGGCCACGTTGAACTTACCCGACTGGTTGATGGTCGCGATGTCGTCCGATCCGTTCTGGATAATGGCCGCCCGGTTGAACTGCGCAAAACCAGTTTGGTTGATCGTAGCCGCGTTGCGATCCTGGTTGCTGTTTACAACAATCAAAGCTTGGTTGTCTTCGGCGTTGTCGGCCTGATTGATGGTAGCCTTGTTCTGGTTAGCTCCATCGGCTTGTGTACCATTCAGCTGGATACCCGCGAAGTTGTTACGGCTAGCAGCACCCTGCGTTACACTGATCGTGTTCATATCACCCACAACAGTGATACCGGCGTTGATTCCTATACCGACCGCAGTGCCATCCGCACCCAGGAAGTTCGGACCTGCCAATGATTGGTTTGGTCCAGCCAGAACCCGTGTCCGGGTAAATGAAGAGCCAATAGCAGGGCCACCCCCGGCGAAGTTACCGATGTTGTTGGTATTACCGGCTTGATTGATCGTGATGGAGTTGTTGTCGCCCACCAGATTGGTGTACGACTGGCCATCCTTGCCCGACTGGGTCAGCGATACGGCATTGTAGTCGTTGTCGTTACCACCCGTTTCCAACAAACGCGCGCGGTTTGTGTCGCCCGATTGGTTGAAAATGACGGGGCTTCCACCGTTAGCCATACCATCGCCCCGAATCTGGATATCGGCCCGCATGCCCTTACCCGATTGCGTTACGCGTACGTAGTTATTTTCACTGTCGTTGTTGATAATCTGCACAGACGCATCGTGGTTTGCAACGGATGTGTTGCTCTGTGTGATCATCACGTCGTTCAATTTACCCGCTTCGTCGATCAATGCCTGATTGGATTTTCCAGTCTGCATGATTACCGCCTTGTTGTCGGTTACCACTACGCCATTCTGGTTGATCCTTGCCTGGTTGTTCTGCCCGTTCTGGGTCATGTTACCCGTGTTACGGGCACCATTGTTCTGGTTAAGGGTAGCGGTGTTGTTTTGTGCGTAAGAAGCCGTTGCGACCGCGATCAGCATCCCAAGCGATAAGATAATTTTTTTCATACTACATTGAATTGTTTGGATATAAAGATTATAAAGTATTTACATTTAATTAGTTAGGGATCAACAAAGAATGTTCATCCCTAACTAAAAATCCTACAATTTAACCACCGCCACCACCGAAAGGTCCGTTGGTGGCACCACCGGGAACGTCAGCCGAGAAAGAGCCAGCGGCCAGCGTTAAATTCTGCACTTTTCCTTTGACGCTCAACGTCGGTTTTGTGTACGTTTTCTTTGTGTTGTTCATTAGAATTCTCATTAAACAGTGAAAAAAAGATTTAAATAGATGGTTTGAGTGAATAAACTAGTAAATACAGATTAATCAACTCCGCAAAGGTGTTGATTAAAGGGTAGGCATCAAATAGGAAATAAGCTAAGAATCCATAGGAAAGTGTACTTATTGATCAAGTGGTCACAGCCTCCACAGTAGGCTGCGTAGCGTACCGCATGGCAAATTTGTACAAATCAATGGTCCTGGCCAATTCGAGTTTCGTCATAAGCTTTGATTTATGGTTTTTTACCGTATGAGGGCTGATAAATAATTCTTCGGCGATCTCTTTGTTCTGCATACCTCTGGATATGTAGTTCAGGATTTTCCGCTCGTGATCCGTGATGCTGGCGGGCAGATGCGGCGTTTCCACATAGGTCCGACGAATGCGGGGGTGCACATACCTCAATCCTTTGCTTACGTTATTGACGCACGAAATCAGTTCCGGCCCTTTGGATTCAGGAATCAGAAACCCATCGATGCTGACCTCCTCAAGCATGCGCTCCGAATACAATTCGTTGGTACATACCAGAATGCGGTTAATATGTGGAAAGTGCTTCCGCAAAAAAGCAATATCAGAAAAAACCTGAGTGAGATGGTCAATCGTTTCGGTGTACAGGAAAATATAAGCAGGATTGTGGTGAATTGCAAGTTTCATCCCATCTTCCAGACTGTATATCCGTAACTCCCACTCGTGTAATGATTCTTTGAAGTGGCGGCAAAACTCCTTTTCCGTCGAAGCTGATAGACCACATAAATATACTAACCGGGATGAGGGTTGAGGCTGTACAAAGTTGACCATAAGCAATTTATTCAAGTCAGTGCGCGCTACCTGGTACGCTCAGAAATTCATCCGCAGTAACCTGGTACCGACAAATCCATTTGCCCGGGCAAAGATATACGATTTACGGTAAAAGGACGTGAATGGACTACTGAACGCACAAATTAATTCACTTTCTTTTGTATATATCCAATGAATTGCAAAGCTCAATCTATGGCCCGGGCTTGTTGCGACCTTCCGGGAAAGGTCCGATGGGCCTGGCTTTCTAATAGGGGGGAGATACTTCTTGGTGGGATAAGCAAGGGCGACCCTGACTCTACTGGTTTTTATTCTTAAATTAATAAATAATTGCCATAAGCCCTGACAAATGTAAATATTTGCCTGCTACTTTAGCAACAGTATTAAATAAATACTTTAAATCAGGTATTCAACAGAATCGACTCCCGCAAGTTGTTGCGTCAAATTTAGCTGCATGGAAATCACAAACGAAAGCGAATATGCCCAGGCTTCCGAACGCGCCGATGCGCTGTACGGAGCACCGGCAGGTACCCCCCAAAGAAAAGAGCTAGAGGAACTTCTGGCCGCCCTGAAAGCCTACGAGGAAGCCTTCATCCGAATGCTGAAAGAAAACAGCTGACCCGAATTGTGCATGAGTAGGTAGCCACAAGGGGAGTCTTTACTTTCACGGTAGCTTTTGCTGCCTACCCTCGCCTACTCTTTTCCTGATCTAGATCTCTCAAACTGTTACTGACTCTATGCAACTCCAATCTCTGGCCCGTGCGGCTTTTTCCCTGGCCGCGACCGGCTTCTTACTTTCCACCTCACTGCCTGCCACCGCTCAGACGGGGGTAGGTACCAAGCCTATCAAGGGCGCGGAGGTCTATTTCGACGGCTCACGTAAAATGCTCGATGAAAAGTGGACCTACTGGGATGGTCCCCGTCTGGCCGCCAAGCCACCCATCAAGTGGACGATCATGAAGGATCCCACCGGCCAGGGTACCGTGCTGAACAGCAACGACCCTACCGCCGCCGGAGGATTATACGGCTCGGCCGATATTGTGACGAAGGAGAAATTCCGCGACTTCCGGGTACATGTGGAATTCTATATTTCCAAACCGGGTGGCAATAGCGGGGTATACCTGCAGAACCGCTACGAGATTCAGGTACTCGACGGCGACACGACCAGCCACGGCCTGGCGGCCGTGATTAACGAAACCCCCTCGCCCTACTACGCCTACAACGGCGTGGGTAAGTGGAATGCTTACGACATCGAGTTCCGGGCGGCACGCTTTCAAAATGGCAAACGTACCGAAAAGGCGATGCTGACCATGTATTTTAATGGGAAGAAGGTCCACGACAATCAGACCATCAACCAGGTGTGGGGAGGTCCCAACTCGGGGATCGACGGAGGCAACGACGGCGGCAAGGGCATTACCGATACACCCGGGGGCCTCAAACTGCAAGCCGAAGGCCATGATGTGCTTTACCGGAATATCTGGATCAAAAAACTGGATCTGGAAAAAGCGGACACTTCGTTTTAGTGGAAAGTATCAGATAAGGAGCAAAGGCACAGAGGCACAAAGTTTTTTGAGGATTGTTTACTGATTCTGTGCCCTCATTCTTCTATTCCTCTTACCACCTACCCCTGTGTTACTAAGGTACCCCGGGTACTTAGCGCCTCTCTGCCTTTGCTACTCTGTGCCTTAAAAAAACTACCTTTGCGCCATGAAAATATACTGGCGATTGCTTTCGTACGCGCGTCCACTACAGCAGTACATTATTCCTTTTTTCTTCACCTCCCTGTTGGCGAGCCTCTTCGGGGTACTCAATTTCACGCTGCTGATTCCGCTGCTCGATCTGCTGTTCAATCAGGTGGATACCCCTACGGTGGTACGCCTGCCTGATCCCTCGTTCAGTCTCGACTATCTGGGTAGCCTTTTCAATTATTACTTCGGTACCTTTTTGCAAAGCCGGGGCAAACTGGGAGCGCTTCAGTTCGTCTGCGGCATTATCATCGCCTCGGTCTTTCTTTCCGATGTCTTCAGGTACCTGTCGGCCCGGATTCTGGAGCGCTTCAAAGTCAACATGGTCGCGCGACTCCGCCAGGCCGTCTTCGATAATACCATCGGCCTACAACTGGGGTTTTTCTCCAACGAGCGCAAGGGCGATCTGATTTCGCGGGTCATGACCGACGTGCAGGAGGTAGAAAATTCTATCGCCACCACGTTTTCGGCGGCTTTCAAAGAGATTTTCACGCTTATCGTGTACCTGGCGGTGCTGTTCAATATCTCAGTCAGCCTTACCCTGTTCGCTTTCCTGGTGTTTCCGGTATCGGGGGCGTTTATCGGCTACATCGTCAAGCAGATGCGCAAGGATGCCCGTACGGGTCAGCAGCGCCTGGGCGGACTGATCAGCCTGATGGACGAAGCCTTCGGGGGTATGCGAGTGGTAAAGGGCTTTAACGCGGAACCGTTTATTAAAGGTAGGTTTGGACAGGAGAACGACGCCTACCGCCGGGCGATCAAGTCCATGGCCTACAAGCGCGAAATGGCCGGCCCTTTCTCCGAATTCATGGGGGTCACGGTGGTGGCGCTCATCCTGCTCTACGGGGGTTCGCTCGTATTGTCTAATCAGTCGGAGCTTTCTGCTTCGGAGTTCATCTCCTACATCATTTTATTTTCGCAGGTACTTCGGCCGGCCAAAGAAATATCCAACGCCTTCAGTAACACCCAGCGGGGCATCGCTTCGGGCGAGCGCGTGCTAGAACTGGTGGATGCCGTCAATGCCATTCCCGAAGATCCCCGGGCGGTACCCCTTACCGAATTCCGGGATCGGATCGAGGTCCGAAACGTGTCTTTCTCGTACGAGGAAGGCCTGCCCGTGCTGAAAAACATAAATTTCACCATGCCAAAGGGAAAAACCATCGCTTTGGTAGGTTCCTCGGGCGGCGGCAAGTCCACGCTGGCCGACCTGGTCCCCCGGTTTTATGATCCCACCGAAGGACAAATCCTGATCGACGGCCAGGATCTGAGAAAACTTATCCCGGCCTCCCTGCGGGCGCAGATGGGAATTGTCACGCAGGAATCCATCCTGTTCAACGACACCATTTTCAACAACATCGCCTTCGGAGCCGACGTTACGCCGGAAGAGGTAGAGGCAGCCGCCCGCATTGCCAATGCCCACGGCTTTATCATGGAGCAGCCCGAAGGCTACCAGACCATCATCGGCGACCGGGGTACCAAACTCTCGGGCGGCCAGCGCCAGCGCCTGAGCATTGCCCGCGCCATTCTGAAAAACCCCCCGATCCTGATCCTCGACGAAGCTACCTCCGCCCTGGACACGGAGTCGGAGAAACTGGTGCAGGAAGCCCTTACCCATTTGATGCAAAACCGTACCGTACTCGTAATCGCCCACCGCCTTAGCACCATTCAGCATGCTGATGAGATACTGGTATTGCACCAGGGTCAAATTATCGAACGGGGTACCCATGAAGAATTGCTGGAAAATTTCGACGGCTTTTATCGAAAGCTAACCGTCATGCAAAACTAGAGGTGAGCCGAGTTTTCCTATCAGTAACTCTGCTTCGGTGCTGTCGGTTGATTGTGGTACCTTTCTTGCGGTGGTAGGATAATCCCTGTAACTTTGAAGCAGCAAATGCCGTCCCCCTTCTCAGAATAGTTTAATAGTCGCTACTTACTTAACGAAGGAGGCCATCATATGTCCAGGAATTACCTCATTTCTACCCTTCTACTTTTTTTATATTTCCCGACCCAGAGTCAGGTTTTACGGCTGGATTCATCGTTTGCCAACTCCAGGCAAGTCTCGCGGCACATGTCTTTTTTCGTGGACACAACCGCCGCTCTTACCTTGTCCGAAGTACAGAAGCAGTCTTTTAGTCCCGTTGAAACTAACAACTTCCGCATACCTTTTTCAAACCATACCTACTGGTACCGGCTTACGCTGAAGAATGTAGGGGCGGACGAGGAAAAATGGTACCTCAGCTGGGATGACAATCCCATGGAGCAGATCGATTTCTACGTTTCTGAGGATAGTTCCGACCGAAACTACCACAAAACATCAGGCGGTGCATTCGTAGCCAAAGAGCAGCGGAAGTACCTGGGCACGAATCCCTACTTTACCTTTGAATTGGGGGATAGCGAGCAAAAAACAATCTACTTACGCGCCAGAACCCAGCGGGGTCAACGCGTACGAGTGATTTTGTACCGGGGCTCATCGTTTTTTCAGGAACAGGCCAAAGGCGAGAGCCGGGCGGGCTTTATCAGCGGGTTGGTCGCCCTTCGGCTTTTTTACATCGTTTTATTGGCGATTTTCGGGGTGCGGGAGTACGTTTTCCGGGCGTATTCTACCAAGCTAGCTATTCACTCGCTTAGTTATTGGGGTTTGACAGGCGACCTGGGAGAATTCCTTACCAATGCTCCTTTCCCGGCCGCACTTATCAATATTATTGCCCCTCACCTTATACCTATCAGCTATGTGATTGCAATTAAGGCACTTTTGCCCATCGGTCGCTTCCCCCCCTATGTCCGTTACCTGTTGAATGGCATCACACTGCTGGTGATTGCCTTGAGCGTGGCCATTGTCCTGGACTACCGCTGGTACTGGCTCCTGATCAGTACCTGGCTGGTACTTTTTTCTCAGGGAGTAGTGCTGCTGCTTTATGCCCTTTCGATGTTCCGCAGGTACTCTATCGACTGGTACTATTCGGTTCCCTTCCTGATGGGACTCATCAGCTATTTTTTCTGGCAGATGAGCCTGCTGGGTATCCTGAATGCGCCCTGGGTGTTCCAAACTTCCAGTCTCCTTTTCATTGGTGAAATATTCGTTTTCGGGCTGTTTCTGGGTAAAATCATTCGCAACTACGAGCGGGTGAAAACAATGGCGCAGCAGAAGCTAGAGTTCACCGAGGCCCAAACCGAAAAGCTGAGAGAACTGGATACACTGAAAACCAATTTCTTTGCCAACATTTCGCACGAATTTCGCACCCCGCTGACTCTGCTGGTGGGGCCGCTGGCCGATTTCAAAAACAAGTACCCTGCCGAAAGCCTGATTCCGGCTATGCAACGCAACGTGCGCCGCCTGCACGACCTTATCAACCAACTCCTCGACCTTTCGAAAATAGAAGCGGGACAACTCAAGCCCACATTGGTCAGGGCCGACCTAGTAAAATTTCTCCGACCTGTACTCGCCTCGTTCGAATCCCTGGCCCAGAGCCGCAATATATTGTTTCATTACGAGCAGAACAGGCAGGAAAAGGAAGCTCTTTTCGATCCCGATCAATTGGAGAAAATCGTAACCAATCTGCTGTCCAATGCCTTCAAATTTACGCCCGACAATGGCCGGATCGAGGTAATGGCCGACTATTCTGCGCGAGAATTGCTCCTTACCGTGCGTGACTCTGGCATTGGAATCCCGGCAGCCCGCTTGCCCCATATTTTCGATCGATTTTATCAGGTCGAGGCACAGGACGAATATGTTCAGGAAGGAACGGGTATCGGTCTCTCGCTGGTCAAGGAGTTGGTTGGGGTGCTACGGGGAAACATCGAGGTGGAGAGCGAGCCAGAACGAGGAAGTACCTTTAAAGTACGGCTGCCCATAGATCCCCAAACCTGGGCAGGGTACCCCATTCGCGAGCATGACGTAGTTTTACAGCCCAGTCTGCCCGAAAATCCAGGAGACGGGGTACCTTCGGGAAACAGTTTTCTTTCGCAGGAGGCCGAGCCCGACCAAGAGGTCGATCATGACGACATGCCCCTGTTGCTGGTGGTTGAAGACAATCCTGACCTACGGGCTTATATTCGCTCAATCTTCGAAAAAAAGTACCGGGTCATAGAAGCAACTGATGGAAAAAAAGGTCTTTCAGAAGCCTATGAGCGCATTCCCGACCTGGTGGTGTGTGATGTGATGATGCCCCGGCTCGACGGCTTCGGCTTTTGCAAAGCACTCAAAGCCGACTTTCGCACCAGCCATATTCCGGTCATTATGCTCACAGCCAAAGCCACTCTGGACGATCGGCTCGAAGGACTTAAATTAGGGGCTGATGACTACCTGACCAAGCCCTTCGACCGCCAGGAACTCAGCGTGCGGGTTCAGAATCTGCTGAAGCAACGTGAACTCCTGCGGCAGAAGTATAGCCAGCAAATGAATGAACCAAGTACAAACACTTCCGTAAAAGACACGGAGCAAGTCGAAAAATATCCAGTTGGGGACGAGCCAGTCCGGGACCATCCATTCCGGGACTATCCAGTCCGGGACGAATTTCTGGAAAAGGCTATTGAGGTGGTGAATGAACACCTTGCCGACAGCAGCTTCAGCATCGAGGAATTTTGCCAGACCATGCAGGTAAGCCGCACCCAGCTGCACCGTAAATTGAAAGCGCTCACCGGCCAGAACAGCACGGAGTTTATCCGCAATTTTCGGCTCCGTCGCGCCGCCGAACTGCTCAGTACGGGTAGGTATACTGTATCGGAAGCAGCCTATCAGACGGGTTTCGAAAGCCTGTCCTATTTCTCGAAATCTTTTCATGAATTGATGGGTATTCCTCCCTCCGAGTGGGGGGCCATAGCTAATTACCAGCCCAATCCCCCAACTTTCTCTTTTTTGACGAGCCACTCAATCTGAAATTGAGTGGCTCTCTCATTTTCAGTCACTTATTAAAATTCTGGAACATAGGAGCAAAACGTTTGGAACATAGGAGCAAAAGAAAATTGTCCTGATGCAACATAAGAGCAAAAGATGTAACATAGGAGTTAACATCCGACGGGGAGGTTTGAATAGGTTTGTGTCACAATCAGGAGAGCGTTGGTGCTTTCGTGTATTTGTTCATCTCGACTTACCGAAAACCTAGTAGTACATGAAAAACGATTTACTTTTTCCGATCCGGAAAACCTACACCTACCTGAGAGCAATGCTGCTTGTCATCAGCCTGCTCATACTGGCTTCGCCTTCCTTCGCCACTATCCGCTACGTCGATGATGCCCGGCCCGACAACAACGGCGATGGCCTCAGCTGGGGCACGGCCTTTAAAGACCTGAAGCTGGCCATATCCGTTGCCCAGGCGGGCGATGAGATCTGGGTAGCCCAGGGTACCTATAAGCCCACGACCAATCCTGCCCAAAATGGGGCTTCGTTTTCGATGAAGGAGGGCGTAGCCATTTACGGTGGCTTCACCAGCGGGCAAGCCAACCGAAACGACCGCAACCCTGATCCTGCGACGAACAATACCCTATTGAGCGGAGATATCGACAACGACGGCCTCCCGACGGGCAATAGCCGTACTGTCGTGTACAATAACTCGAGCCTAACGACGGCAGCTATCCTGGATGGCTTCACGATCACGCATGGAAACAGCAACGCGGCTTCTGGGGGGGAATGTACAATGAAAACAGTAGTCCAAAGGTTGTCAATTGCCGGTTTGTCGGCAATTCAGCGCAAATTGGCGGGGGCATGTACAATACGTCTACCACCGGAAATGTCTGTAGTCCGACGCTGGTCAACTGTACTTTTCAGAACAACTCAGCCAGCTTTGGCGGAGGCATATACAACAATGGCAGAACTGGTACCAGTAGCCCCACGCTGACTAACTGTGCTTTCATCACGAATACATCTGCTTCCGGTGGCGGTGCTATGTATAACGACGCCAGTTCAAATATGGGGGGCAACAGCAGCCCCGTTCTAACCAACTGTCGGTTCACGGAAAACTCTACTACCGGCTCCAATACCTTTGGTGGGGCCGTCTACAATGTAGTCAACGCGGCCAGTGGAACCAGTGATCCGGTCTTTACCAATTGTTCGTTTCAGGGCAATACTTCCACCAGTTTTGGAGCTGCCGTTTTCAACTATGGTGGAACAAGCGGTGTCAGCAGTCCTACCTTTACCAACTGTTCATTTCAAGCCAACATATCCTCCACTACCAACGTAGGAGCTATAACCAATTACAGCATGACTGGGGCAAGAAGTGTACCCCTGACAAACTGTGTGTTTTTTGATAATGGAGGAAGTGGCACGATCAAAAACCTGATTGGTGGCACTTCTACTGCTTCATACAGTCTATTCGAGCCCTCGGTAAACAATTATATCGACGGGGGAAATAACCAGACTACCTCCGTCAATCCCTTTATTTCCACCACCAGCACCGAACTGCGTCCGGGCTCACCTGCCATCGACGCGGGTAATAGCGCGGCCAACGCCACCTGTACCGATCTGGCGGGCAATGTCCGAATACTCAACAACATCGACCTGGGAGCTTACGAGTTTGGCGCTGCCCTGCCCTACTCCGCCGCCCTCAGCGGTACGGCCACCATTCCGGCGGGCGGCACGGCCAATCTGGCCGTTGCCCTCGGTGGTGGAGCTGCTCCTTACACGGTGACGTATGTACCCAATGGTGGTAGCAATACGCCCGTAACCGGCTATACCAGCGGGGCCAACATTCCCGTCAGCCCTAACGCTACGACAACCTACCGGCTGGTCTCGGTCACCGACGCCAGCGGTTGTGCGGCGACACTCGCAGGTACCCCGCCGGGTGGTAGCGCTAACGTCACGATTCAGGCTCCCCCCCCACCATCACTTCTCTCTCACCCGCCAGCGGGCCTTCGGGTACGGAGGTGACCATCATGGGCACCAACCTGAGCAACACCACCAGCGCGCTGCTGCGGGGGATTCCCTGCAAGGTCACGCCCGTGTCGGCCACGCAGGTGCGGTTCATTGTGCCCGCGGCGGCTTCGGGCGGGCCGGTGCGGCTGACTACGCCGGGCGGCACGGCGCTGTCCCCGGCGGCCTTCGCCGTCACGCGGGACAATATCCTTAACTTCCCCCTGGTGACCGAGAACTTTAACAGCATCGCCGTGGGCAACAGGTTCGCCCCCACCTTCACCGACCTGGACGGCGACGGACGGCTGGATATGCTGGTCGGGGAGCAGGATGGCAGCCTCAGCCACTACGAGCAGGACGCGCCCAATGCGACGAGCTTCACCCTGGTGACCGATAACTTCAACAGCATCGACGTGGGTGGCAATTCCAAGGCCACCTTCACCGACCTGGACGGCGACGGACGGCTGGACCTGCTGGTCGGAGAATTCGATGGCAACCTCAACCACTACGAGCAGGACGCGCCCAATGCGACGGGCTTCACCCTGGTGACCGATAACTTCAATAGCATCGACGTGGGCTTTAATTCCGCCCCAACCGTCACCGACCTGGACGGTGACGGGCTGCTGGACCTGCTGGTCGGAGAAGCCAATGGCACCCTCAGCCACTACGAGCAGGACCCGCTCAATGCGACGAGCTTCACCCTGGTGAACGAGCGCTTCAACGACATAGACGTGGGGGGAGCTTCCACCCCCACCTTCACCGACCTGGACGGCAACGGGCGGCTGGACCTGCTGGTTGGGGAAAACGCTGGCAACCTCAACCATTACGAGCAGGACGCGGCCAATTCGACGAGCTTCACCCTAGTGAACGATAAGTTCAACAACATCGACGTGGGCTCAGGATCAATCCCCACCTTCACCGACCTGGACGGCGACGGGCTGCTGGACCTGCTGGTCGGGGAGCAGAATGGCAACCTCAACCACTACGAGCAGGCTACGGCCACCGTCAGCGGCGGTGGCACGGTCTGCGAAGGAGCCACCGCGCCCAGCGTGGAAATCGCACTCAGCGGCGGCGCACCCTACTCGCTGACCTACTCCGACGGCACCAACTCCACCACCGTCAACGACATCAACAGCGACACCTACACCATTACCAATCCCGCGGCGGGCACCTACACCGTCACGGCCGTCAGTAACGTTTATGGAGCCGGCACGGCCAGCGGCAGCGCCATAGTCACGATCAATCCACAACCCATGGCTACCGTCAGCGGCGGCGGCACGGCCTGCGCCGGGGCCACCGCGCCCAGCGTGTCCATTGCCCTGACCGGCGGCGCGCCCTACTCGCTGACCTACTCCAACGGTACCAATTCCACCACCGTCAATGACATCAACACCAGCCCCTACGAGATCACAAACCCGGCATCCGGTACCTACACCGTCACGGCCGTCAGCAACGCCAGCTGCACCGGGACGGCCAGCGGCTCAGCCACGGTAACGATCACTTCCCGCCCAACAGCCCCGACGCTCTCGGCCGCTCCAGGCAACACGACGACCAACCAGCCCATCACCGTCACGGCCAGCGGCTGCGAGAGTGGTACCCTCAACTGGAACGCCAACGGTGGCACCGACAACGAAAACGGTACTTACCTTTTCAACGATCCGGGTAACTACTCGATCTCAGCAACATGTACGGTGGACGGCTGCACTAGCCAAGCTTCGGAGACACTCAACCTGACGATCGGCGATTGCCCAACCATCACGGCCAGCTTTGAAGGTACCACCACCCTCTGCGCCGAAGAAAGTACCAACCTGAGCATCACCCTCAATGGCGGTACTGCACCTTACACAGTAGTATACTCCGACGGCAGCACCAACACCACGCTGAATGACTACACAAGCGGAACCACCTTCAACGTCAGCCCCGGCAGCACCACGACCTACACAATAGTTTCGGCCACCGACGCTAACGGCTGCACAGTCACCGCCGGAAGCTCAGCTACCGTTACGGTCAACCCACGGCCCACAGCCTCCGTCAGCGGCGGCGGCACAGCATGCACCGGGGCCACAGCACCGAGCATCATCATCACCCTGACGGGCGGCGCGCCCTACTCGCTGACCTACTCCGACGGTTCAAACAGTACCACCGTGGACAACATCGACAATAACTTCTACTACATCACCAGTCCCACGGCGGGTACCTACACCGTCACGGCCGTTAGCAACGCCAACTGCACCGGAACGACCAGTGGCAGTGCCAGCGTGACCATAAAGCCGCTCCCCTCGGCCCCGACAATCTCGGCCAGCCCCGCTAACACGACCACCAATCAGCCAATCGTCGTCACGGCGAGTGGGTGCGAAGGTGGAACTATCGACTGGCTGATAACGGGCGGAACTGGCGTAGCGGATGGCAATCAATATACGCTCAGCCAGCCAGGTAGTTACCAACTTGGAGCTACCTGCACCCAAGACGGATGCGTCAGTTCCTGGTCGAATATCCTCAGTCTGACCATCGGCGATTGCCCTGCCATTACGGCTGGCTTTGAAGGTACTACCACCCTTTGCGCCAATGAAAGTACCAATCTGAGCATCACCCTCGATGGCGGTACTCCGCCTTACGCGGTAGTATACTCCGACGGCAGCACCAACATGACGCTGAACAACTACCTGAGCGGCACAGAATTCGCCGTCAGCCCGGCCAGCACCACGACCTACACCCTCGTCTCGGTCACGGATGCCAATGGCTGTGCGGCTACCTTTAACACCGAGAGTAATAGCGCCACGGTCACCGTCAACCCCGTGCCTGACGCCCCTACCCTGTCGGCCGATCCGGGAACCACGACCACCAACCAGTCCATCACCATATCGGCCAATGGCTGCGAAAACGGCACTATCACCTGGTCACCGACCGGCGGCACGGGTCTGGCAAGCGGCAACCAGTATACCTTCAGTCAGCCAGGTACCTACTCGATCTCAGCGACATGTACGGTGGAGGGTTGCACCAGCCAAGCTTCGGAGACACTCAACCTGACGGTCAACAACTGCACACTGGCTCTGGGCCAGCCCATGGTGACCGACCTGACTTGCTTCCAGAGCGGCGACGGGGTTATTTCCCTGACCGCCACGGGTGGGACAGGTACACCGTCCTACACGCTCAACCCTGGCAACGTGCAGAGTGCCACCGGCAGCTTCAACGGCCTGAGCGCGGGCAGCTATACGGTTAGCGTCACCGACGCCAACAACTGCACGGCCACCAGCGGATCGATCCAAGTCGACCAGCCCGAGGCTGTGCCCGCCCCGACTTTGTCGGCCGATCCCGGCACCACGACGACCAACCAGCCTATCACCGTCTCGGCCAATGGCTGCGCCGGTACCCTCAGCTGGAACGCCACGGGCGGCACCGAAAACGAAAACGGTACTTACCTTTTCAACGATCCGGGCAGCTACACGATTTCGACCACATGCACGCTGGACGGCTGCACCAGCGAATCGTCCAAAACGCTCAACCTGACCATCAATAGCTGCTCTACCATTACGCTGACCAACCAGAGCCAAACTGACGTTTCATGCTTCGGAGCCAACACCGGCAGCGTTACCCTCACAGCATCAGGTGGCACGGGCCCCTACACTTACTCGATTGGCGCAGACAGCAACACCGACGGCAACTTCGATGATCTGGCGGCCGGCTCATACAACGTCATCGTTACCGATGCCAACCAATGCTCAGCCAGCACAATTGTCCTTATCACCCAGCCCGACGCACCACTGACCCTAACGCCCGGCTCACAGACCGATGTCGCCTGCTTTGGCGGTAGCACGGGTAGCCTGACCGTTTCGGCATCGGGCGGTACAGCTCCCTACACCTACTCAATCGGTGGAGACAGCCAGCCGGGTGGTACTTTCGATGAACTTGCGGCCGGAATCTACACGGTCACCGTCACCGATGATAACGGATGCACAGCCAACACGCCGGTCACCATCGCCCAACCCGACGCAGCCCTGGGATTGCAGACTACCGCACAAAATAATGTCAATTGTTTCGGCGGCAACGACGGCAGCTTCACGGTCAACGGCACCGGCGGTACGGCTCCCTATACCTACTCGATCGGCGGAGATAGTCAGCCGGGCGGTACTTTCGGTGGCCTCTCGGCGGGTACCTATACTGTCATCCTCACCGATGACAATGGATGCACCGCAACTACCTCTGTCACCCTGACCCAGCCCGAGGCGGTGCCTGCCCCAACGATCTCGGCCAGCCCCGCCACCACGACCACCAACCAGCCCATCACCGTCTCGGCAACGGGCTGTAGCGGCACGGTCAATTGGAACACCAGCGGCGGCACCGACAACGGCGATGGCACCTACACCTTCATGGCTGTGGGCAGCTACTCGATCTCGGCCACCTGCACCGTCGGCGGCTGCACCGGCCCGGCCTCGGAAACCCTCAGCCTGACGATCAACCCCTGCCCCACAATCACGCTCTCCACCACCAGCCAGAGCAGCGTCAGATGCTTCGGCGGCAACGACGGCAGCTTCACGCTGAGCGCCTCGGGTGGCACCGCCCCTTACACCTACTCGATCGGCGGGAACAGCCAGGACAACGGCACCTTCGCCAACCTGGCGGCGGGCACCTATTCCGTTTCCGTCACCGACAACAACGGCTGCACCGCTACCACCGGCGTAACCATCACCCAGCCCGCCGCTCTCGCGCTGACCACCTCGGGCAACACGGCCGTCCTCTACGGCTACGGCAGCTCCTGCACCACCCTGACGGCCTCCGCTTCGGGCGGCACGGGCCAGATCGCCCTGGCGTGGAGCACCGGGGCCACGGGCGGCTCGGTGCAGGTCTGCCCCTCCCAGACGACGAGCTACACCGTGACGGCCACCGACGCGGCGGGTTGCACCACCAGCAAGCAGATCACCGTCTCGGTCACCGACGTGCGCTGCGGCTACGGCGGGGTGAAGATGTGCCAGGGCGGACGCGAGGTATGCGTGGCCCAGTACCTGGTGGCCACCTACCTGCGCTTCGGCTACACGATCGGGCCCTGCGGCGCGGGCAACACCCGGCAGGCCGCCGACGAGCCGGCCGAGCCCACGCTGAGCCTGTCGCTGAGTGCCTACCCCAACCCCACCACGGGCCATGTGACAGTGCAGGTGCAGAGTCCGGGCTCGGGCAGGGCCACCTTCGAGCTGGTCAACGCCCAGGGGCGTGCCGTACAGCGGCAGGCGCAGCAGCTGAGCAAGGGGCTCAACGAGGTACCCCTTGAGCTGGGGGTGCAACCGGCGGGTAACTACCTGATCCGCTGCGTCGACGCGCAGGGGCGACAGGCCGTCGTGCGCGTCCACAAAGAGTAGTCTTTTTTTAATCCCTGGAACTCCTAAAAAAAGCCGCCGACTGCGATTCAGTCGGCGGCTTTTTTGGTAAAATCCAATTAGTAGTAAGCCCATTTTTTGTTGCTTGACCACCTGGCTTTTGTAAAATACTGGCTTGATTTCTGCACGCTTTTGTATCTAAACAGCTCCTTTTAATCAAATTAATTCGCAGTTTTGTAAATCCGCTACAGTTAATGGTACCCCCTTTCAAGTAGTGCTCCCCTCTTTTTGCTCACTGATTTAAAAAGCAATCCATGAGAAAAGACTGACCTATTATAATCCATTTCATGAAAAAAATTGGTTTACTGTTTGTCTCGCTGCTGTTTGCGCTCAACCTCGCTGCGCAAGTCATCACGCTCGACGCTCAAACAAGTACTCCCTTTGTAATTTCCGATCAGGTTAAGCAGTTCGTGGACTCCACGGCAGCTTTATCGCTGGCCAAGGTACAGAATAACGATTTCCAACCCGTTGGAAAGAGTGTTTTTCACTTCCCATTTTCGGATAACGCCCACTGGTACCGCTTCACCCTGCGGAATGATACGCCGGAACGCCATACGTGGTATCTGGAATGGGGAAATTCCATTGTTGAACAGGTAGAATGTTATCTGCCTCGTCCCGACGGCACGTATCAGGTGTTGCGGGGGGGGACACTCGTACCAGAAAGCGACCGAGCCTATGATGGCCCAATTCCGTACTTTGAACTCGGACTGGCGACTGGTCAGCAAAAAACCGTATACCTGCGGGTGAGGAGTCAGCGGGGACATCGCTCGGATATAGTGATCCATGATGCCCGTTCGCTTCGCCGGGTAGAACTGGACGATGCAAGCACGTCAGGATTTGCCAACGGCATGGTGCTACTGCGTCTTTTCTTCGTATTGCTGCTGGCAATTTTCGCGGTCAAAGACAGGGTATTCCGCGCTTACAGCTTCCTGCTGGTACTTCGCTCACTGGGTTTTTGGGGAATTCGCAGCGACCTGGGTGAACTCTTTACGGATAATCCTGACCTTGCTACTCTATTGAATTTCCTGTCCTACCATCTGGCACCCATTGGTTATGTATTGATGGTAAAAGCCTTATTCCCGTTTGAGCGGCTGCCGGGCCTGATACGCCACGGCCTGAACGCGATTCTGGTAGCAGTACTGCTTTTAGGGGTCATCGTTACCGTCGATTATAACTGGAAATGGTTACTGGCCAGCCAATATCTCGTTTTGCTGGCCCAGATTTTTATCTTCGGGATGTATATCTATGCCCTGGCCAAAAGACTGAAGATCAACTGGTATTACTCCGCCCCTTTTCTATTAGGGATAGGTAGCTACTTTTTTCTGGTGCTGAGTTCGGTGGGTGGAATCGACGCAGACTGGGTATTTGGGGTAGCTTACCTGTTGTTTTTCAGTGAAATTTTTGTTTTCGGCCTGTTTCTGGGAAAAATCATTCTCGACTACCGCCGGGAACGCGAAACGGCCCAGCAGAAAGCGACCTTACAGGAGGCGCAAGCCGCCCAACTCAAAGAACTGGATGCACTTAAAACCAATTTCTTCGCCAACATCTCCCATGAATTCCGTACTCCGCTCACCATGCTGGTAGGGCCGCTGGAAGACTTCCGGCAGGAGCAACCTGCCAACCCCCTCATCCCGGCCATGCAGCGCAGTGTACGGAGGCTCAGGTCGCTCATCGATCAGCTACTCGACCTCTCGCGGCTCGAAGCCGGACATCTGAAAGCAGATATTGTTGAGGCCGATCTGGCCGTTTTTTTGCGGCAGTTGTTTGCGTCTTTCGAGTCACTGGCGCAGAGTCGAACCATTATTTTCAATTACCAGCAGAATTTTGGCAACCACACGGCCCGTTTCGACCCCGATAAGCTGGAAAAGATCGTCACCAATCTGCTATCCAATGCCTTTAAGTTTACGCCCGAAGGCGGGCGGGTAACGGTAGACGTGACCTTCACCAACTCCGACCTGACGCTGCTGGTGCGGGACTACGGTATCGGGATCGAGGCGGAGCGGCTGTCGCATATCTTCGACCGCTTTTACCGGGTAGAAAGTACGGGACAAAACAACACGGAGGGAGCGGGCATCGGCCTGTCGCTGGTTCACGAACTGGTGAAAGCCCTCAAAGGACAAATCCGGGTCGAAAGCGAGCCGGGCCGGGGTAGTATCTTCACGTTGCGGCTCCCAACCGACGCCACTACCTGGGCCGAATACACCGCCGGGGAAAATGCCTCCAACTTGGCCCTGGCTACCCCGGAAGCTGATGTTCCGAATCACGGCGATACTCTTCCTGAACAGGGTTCCCGGCCGGACGATACGCCACTGCTACTAATCGTGGAAGACAATCCCGACCTGCGAAGCTACATGCTCGGCATTTTTGGAAAAAACTACCGGATCATCGAAGGCCATGACGGGCTGGACGGCCTCGAACGCGCTTTTGAGGAAATCCCGGACCTGGTCATCTGCGACGTGATGATGCCCCGACTCGATGGTTTTGGTTTTTGTAAAAAACTCAAATCCGATCCCCGCACCAGCCACATCCCGGTAGTGATGCTCACGGCCAAAGCCACCCTCAACGACCGCCTCACGGGGCTGGAACTCGGGGCGGATGATTACCTGACGAAGCCTTTCGTGCGCGCCGAACTGGAACTGCGGGTGCAGAATATGCTTCGGCAGCGCGACCTGATGCGCCGCAAATACAGCCGTCAGTTGACCGACCCCACGGCCCGTAACCAGGATTCCCCCGTGGTGGAATCGATCGATGAGAAATTCCTCCGGAAGGCGATCCGCACCGTGGAAGAACTGGGGAGCGACAGCCAGTTTGGTATCGAGAATCTCTGCGATGCCCTGAACACCAGCCGCTCCAATCTGCACCGGAAGTTAAAAGCCCTCACCGGCCAAAGTACCACGGAATTTATCCGCAGCATCCGCATCCGCCGCGCCGCTGAACTACTGAAACAGCCGGATGCCAGCGTGTCGGAAGTGGCCTATCAGGTCGGGTTCGAGAGCCCCTCCTACTTTTCCAAATCTTTCAGCGACCAGATGGGGGTTTCTCCCACCGACTGGGTCGCCAGCAAAAAAAAGAGTTAAGGGGCAAGGCAGGACAACAATCCAGGCGATGTCCCCCTTTAACCGTTCTCCATTCCCCCCTTTACCGCCAAAACCCCGTTTCCAGCCACCGAGCGGGGTTGGCTGCAACAATAGTACACGTCTGCAACAATAGTACACGTCAATTTTTCTGGTTTTGCAACACTAGTGGTAGTGATTGCAACAATAGTGATAGTCGAGAAGAGAAGCGGAAGGTAGTTTTGTGCGTAACCATTTTCCACCGAAAGGGCAGCGGCCTTTTCCGCCCCTATTTTTTCAACCAAACACTTCACCTCATGAAACTATTACTGCTCTCGCTCTCGGCCTTTGTCAGCGTCATTGGCCTTTTCGATTTCAGCCAGTTCGATCACCTGGACATCACCGGCGACCGGTTCGACATTTCCTGGGGCGACATCACCGATGACCTGTGGCGATAGAAACCGGTGATTTTTTTTAAGTATTTTTTACCCATTCTAAAAATCATTCCTATCATGAAAAATCATTTACCCTATTTCAGGTTCAACAATCTGATGGCGCCGCGCGCCGCAGTACTGCTGCTTGTGCTGTCGTTTCTCATGACGCCGGCCCTGGCCATTACCCGCTATGTAGATGCCGCCCGCCCCGACAACAACGGCGACGGCCTGAGCTGGGCCACGGCCCACAAGTACCTACAGACGGCCCTGGCCGCCGCCCAGTCCGGCGACCAGATCTGGGTGGCCCAGGGTACCTACAAGCCCACGACCAGCACCACCGACCGCGAGGCCACCATGGCCCTGAAAGAGGGCGTGGCCATCTACGGTGGCTTCACCAGCGGGCAGATGAACCTGACCGACCGCAACATTGACCCCGAGACAAACAACACTATCCTGAGCGGCGACATCGACAACGACGGCACGCTTGAGAATAACAGCTACTTTATATTCGTCAACAATGGGGCACTGTCGTCGTCGGCCATTCTGGACGGCTTCACCCTCACCGGTATCAACACGCCGACAAGTTTCACGCGGGGGGGAACGATCTGGTTACAAAGCCCCAGCGCCGACACCCCCTGCAGCCCTTACATAGCCCACTGCCTCTTCCGGGACAATTACGCTGGCAATAACGGAGCCGCCTCCTTTGTAGATGGCAACAGCAGTCCGCAATTTGTAAACTGCACCTTTCGTAATAACTCCACGGGGGTATTTCCCCTATACGGAGCCGGCGGTGCTATTTATATATCTGGGGGGTATGGTACTACTACCAAACCCCAGTTCATCAACTGCGCCTTTCAGAGCAATCGGGCAGGCTTTCAGGGGAGCGCCATCCGTATTGACCAAGGTGGTGGTGGTGGAGAGGCTACGCCTACCTTGATAAACTGTTCTTTCCAAGGACAGCAGCGGGCAGGTGCTTTGGCGCCTGGCAATGCTATTTATAAAGCAGGAAGCGGCCCGTTAGCCATAATGACTAACTGCATATTCTGGGACAACGGTAGTAACGCATTTTCTCAGAATTCTAGGAATACAAATGTCAATGTCAATGCCAGCTACTGCCTGTTCGATGCTGCGATGGGCAACTACCCGGGAACGAGCAACCTGACCACCACAGTCAATCCGTTCGTATCCTCCACCAGCACCATGCTGCGCCCCTGCTCACCCGCCATCGACGCGGGCAACGATGCAGCTTACGAAGGCCCGGCCACCGATCTGGCCAACAACCCGCGGACGGTGCGCACCATCGACATGGGCGCCTATGAGTTTCAGGGGGCTGCCCCCGTCCCCATTCAGGGTATCCTGATTAGTGGCAATACAAACATCACCACGGGCTATGGTAGTAACTGCACCACGCTCACGGCCAGCGGGGGCACGGGTACGTTCACATACACCTGGATGCCCGGCAATCTGACAGGGGCCAGTGTGCAGCTCTGCCCCACCGAGACCACGACCTACACCGTGACGGCGACCAACTCCAGCGGCTGTTCCGCCAGCCAAACGGTGACCGTGGATGTGCAGGACGTGCGCTGCGGCTATGGTGGGGTGAAAATGTGCCTGGGTGGTCGGGAGCTATGCGTGGCGCAGTACCTGATTCCTACCTACCTGCGCTTCGGGGCCACCATAGGCGGCTGCAATAGGCCCATTCCAACGCGTATCGGTTACGAGTTGGAATCGCAAGAACCGAAGCTGGGACTGTCGCTGAAAGCCTACCCCAACCCGACGCTGGGCCGGGTAATGGTGGAAGTTCAGATTGAGGTAGCCGGCACCGCACAGTTCGACGTGCTGGACCTGGCGGGGCGGAGCGTGGAGCAGAGGGCCCTGCCCCTCACTGAAGGTACCCACGAGGTAGCCTTCGACCTGGCTTCCCGGCCAGCGGGCTCCTACCTGATCCGTTGCCGCGATGCGGTGGGCCGGCAGGCTGTCGTGCGTGTCCATAAGCAGTAATAAAATTGAAATAATTCAAAAATAAGGCTAATTCAATTCTAGATAAACCAGCCCTGTTTTTGGGATCTGGTAGTCTTGTCGGAAAAATGGGATAAGTCCGGAAAAATAAAAAATCATGGACAATTAGGCCCATAAAAGCAAAAAGTGGAACATACGAGCAAAAGATGGAACATAAGAGCAAAGGATTTTGGGCTCTGGAGACTTATATTTGCAACAGGCATCCGGAATAGGTTCACGGTTATTCCCCGCTCAACGTTCCTAAAATAGTACTACCCGTTTTCCCGTCGCCGGGAGACAGGTACCTGGCCTTCCTTCCACACCTGATTGCAGACAACTACGATTGGAACACTATACACACACACCCAATTGTTCCGTTGTACTTTGACGTTCTCTCCGGTGAGTTCCCCATGCAGGATTTTACCTGTTTGGGAATCACCGGGGAGAGGCCAGGGTACCCTGCTGCCTCCTCTCCTGGGATTTCAGCCGGAAGGCCACCCAGAGGGTTGAGAAATTACGGGTAGGTTGAGAATTTGTAGGTTCCTTCCTACATTTACCTGATGAAAAACTTTCCTGCCTTTCTTTTCGGACTGCTGGTACTCATGGCCCTGGGGATGTCATCGTGCCAGGAAACGTACCCTCCTTTGGCGGAAACGGAAGAAACCACGGTACCCTACGCCCTGGTTTCGGTGCTTCAGCCCGGCAGCGCCACGGAAGCTACGGTGGAGGTAAAAATCCCCCAAACAGAAACCGAAGATTTTCGGGTCGACTTACGCGATAAATCAGGGCATAGCCTACCCCTCCAGACGGGTTCCAATGTGGGGGTAGCCAATTTTAAGCTGCGTACCTATTCGGCCAGCCAACTCGTAGCCGGAGAGCCATATACGGTTCAGCTCACGTACCGGGATACCCGGAATAACGAAATTACCGTGAACCGAGCCTTTACCGCCCGGTCGTCCGGTTCCTGGACGAAACTCCCCCATGCTCCGATTTTTGGAGGAGACTATACCGGTGCGGCCCTGCTTTCACCTTTTTTCCAATCCCGCATCGCTGTGTATCGGTACGCCACCGAAAGCAACTGGAATTTGCTGCGGTACAGTCAGGGTTGGGAAAGCACGGTAGCTACCAACCCGCTGCCTAGGCACGGAGCCATCACGTTTCAGCTGGCCTATTTTGGCACCAACGAGCAGATTTTTACCGGCTTTGGCTATATCACCAATGAAAAAATCCCCGGCAAAAAAGCCTACCTACCCGATCTCTGGTCGGTCGGCAATTTCTTTTCGCTGGGCGGGAATACTACCCAGGTTTTTCACGGTTTTGGAGCTGTCGATGCCACGGTCAAGTTCTTCACCACTATCGATGAGGTTTTTATTATAAAGGAACATGACCTGGGTACCATGTACTCCATGAATTTCCGTTGGGAAGAGAAGCCCGTTCGACCCTTTCCGGAAAAGACCGGAAGCCTGACGGCCTTCACCCTCGATGAAGTAGGGTATGTACTGAATCAGGTACCCGGTACCGCCCCGCATTTGTACGCCTATTACCCGCAGCGCGATCAATGGGAGCGTAAAGCCGATTTGCCGGGGGGCGAACGCACCGAAGCCGCGAGCTTTTCAGCCCACGGCAGGGGCTACGCGGGTCTGGGCTTGAGCGCCGAAGGTACGGGCCTCCGAGACCTGTGGGAATACGATCCCGGGCTGAACACCTGGCGTTACCATTCGGAGTACCCCGGCCAGGGTCACCAGTTGCTCATCGCCCTATCGGATCAGGAAGAGGCGTACCTGGGCTGGGGTTATGAGAGCCGGACCGTCGAAGGCTCACAGGCCCGACAGCAGGTAGGGTGTACTGATTTTTGGAAATTCGTTCCTTAGCTATGAGATGTGGATTATGAGATATTTTTATAGTCTCTCTTTTCTTTTACTGAGCCTTGTCTTCAATTCCTGCGTGGAAGAGGTACAGCTGCCGCCGCGTTCGGTGGAGTCGCGGCTGGTGGTGGAGGGGCTGGTTACCAACGAGGCTCCTCCCTATTCGATTAAATTGACCTATACGGGGGTGTATAATTCACTGCTGTACGGACAGCAGGAAATCCCCGTCAACGGGGCCGCCGTAAGCATCACCGAAGTCGGGGGACGTACGGTTCAGCTACAGCAAGACCCCATCACGCCGTTTTTTTACTGGCAGCGCGACCCAACCTTCGTAGGTACCGTGGGCAAGAGCTACCAGCTTACCGTAGAACTGACCGATGGGACCCGCTACGTTTCCGACCCTGAACCCCTGCATGAGGTACCCCCCATCGACCGTCTCTACGCCGAGTACCGCCCGCGCCCGAATGACGATTTTTCTAATCCCGATCAATACGAAGTCCTGCTCGACACCCAGGACCCCGACACGCCCGGCAACTTCTACCGCTGGTCGGGCTACGGCTACGTGCCGCGCTTCTCGACGGGTGAACCCAGGGGATTCGCGGGTAAATGCTGCCAGTACTGCTTTTATCCGATCTACGGATCAGGCTCCGACGTACAGTCCGATGCCCTGATCAATGGCAAGGCCATCAGTCGCCGACCCGTGCACGCCTCCCCCATCTACTATCCCGGCCAGCATTTTATCGAAATCAGGCAGTATTCCCTCAGCCAGAAGGCCTACCAGTTCTGGGTTCGCTTCGAGGAGCAGCGCAAGCGAACAGGATCGCTGTTCGACCCCCTGCCAGCCTCCATCGAGGGAAACCTCCACAGCGAAAACGACCCGACCCGGCTAGCCCTGGGGTACTTCGGCGCCTCCGCGGTGAGCACCCGCCGGATGATTATCCCCGGCGACACGTTGACCGTCGGTCGGATCGAGATCAAGTACGGTACTGAGTTTGTCAAGGATGGGAATTGCCAGCGGGTATACAGTCAGGGGCAGTTGCTGGCTCCCGAGAACTGGCTTAAATAGTGGACAGTTGACAATGGACAATAGACAGTTTGAACGCTGGTTTGCGCATGTAACCTGCTCCGCGGGAAGGTACCTTTGTAATGCACTTTGGTGTGTAATCCTACTCGTTCCGCTAAGCGGATTGGGTCAGGGATGGACGTTGCGCGGACGGGTACTGGACGATTCGACGGGGCGCGCGGTGGTAGGTGCGTCGGTGGTATCGCCTGTTTCCAAGGCATCGACGCTGACCGATAACGCAGGACACTATACGCTGCCCCTGAAAGCGGGTGAGCAGGTTGTGCGTTTTTCATCGGTAGGTTATTTTTCCAAAAGCCTGCCCATCACCTACCGCGAAACGCTTTCGGACTTTGACGTGATCCTGCTCCCGGAAATCAGACAATTGCAGGAACTGGTCGTGCGCGATCGTGCGCCCGACGCCAATGTGCGGGCCAGCCAGATGGGTGTGGCCACGCTGGACATCAAAACCCTCAAAAACATTCCGGTCGTATTTGGCGAAACGGACATCATCAAAGCCCTTACCCTGCAACCCGGCGTGACCACGGTAGGTGAGGGTTCGGCGGGTTTCAACGTCCGGGGCGGACGTACCGACCAGAACCTGGTGCTGCTCGACGGCGCGCCCTTGTTCAATACCTCCCACCTACTGGGCTTTCTGAGCAGTGTCAATGCCGACGCCGTGCGGGATGTGAACCTCTACAAAGGTGATATTCCGGCTGCCTACGGTGGGCGCCTGTCGTCGCTGCTGGCTATGACCACCCGCGATGGCAATAAGGAACGACTCCGTTTTTCCACGGGCCTGGGCCTGATGACGGGCAATTTCACCGTAGACGGTCCGCTTACGCACAATAAACGATTGACCTTTGCGGCCGGAGGGCGTATTGCCTACCCTAACCTGCTGATCCGCCGTTTTCCCGAACCCACCAACCAGAACCGGGCGTTTTTTTACGATGTCAACGGGCGGCTCTCGTACGAACTTTCGACCAACAGCATCGTATCGGCCACGGTGTACCGGAGCAGCGATTCGTTCAAATTCCCCGAAGACACACTCTACGGCTGGCAATCGACCACGGCTACCCTCCGCTGGAACAAGCGGCTAAACCAGGCTTTGTCTTTTGAACTCGCGGGCCACCTCAGCCACTACACCTTCCAGCTGGAAGGCATTTCTCCTACCAATGAATACACCTTCCGATCTGGCATCCGCCAACACGACGCCCAGGCGCGACTACTGTGGGTGCCCAATCCGGCGCATACGCTCGAAGGTGGCGTGAGCGTGACCCAGTACCACTTATCGCCAGGCAATCTGGCGCCCGTGGGTGAATCGAATATCATCGAAATCCAGGTCGCACCCGAGCAGGCGCGGGAAGCCGCCCTCTATGTTTCAGACGAGTGGGTACCTGCCCCCTGGCTATCGGTGCGGGCGGGCATTCGCTACGTAGCTTTCAGAAATGTGGGACCAGGGCGGTTTCTACACTACGATCCTGAGGTACCCCGCAGCGCCGAATCTGTGCTGGATACGGTTTTGTTCACCAAGGGCAAAGCACTGGCGCGTTTCGGGGGCTTCGAGCCACGGCTGTCGGTGCGCCTCACGACGGGGAAAGCCAGTTCGTTGAAAATGAGCTATACCCGCAGTCGCCAGTACCTACATCTGATCTCGAACACCACGGCTATTTCGCCGGTAGATTACTGGAAACTGGCCGATCCTTTTGTCCCCCCGCAGGTGGCTACCCAGCTGGCGGTGGGTTATTTCAAAAATTTCAACGACAATGCAATAGAAGTATCCCTGGAAGCCTATCAGAAACAATTGCAGAATCTGGTCGAGTACCGCAATGGGGCTACCCTGTTGCTAAACCAGCATCTGGAAACGGACTTGCTACCCGCGCAGGGAAAAGCCTATGGCCTTGAAATAAGCATACAAAAAACGAAGGGTATTCTTACCGGCCTGCTTTCCTACACCTACAGCCGGACGTTTGCACGGGTGAATACCCCCTTTTCCCGCGATCGGATCAACGGCGGCGACTGGTATCCGGCTACCGTGGACCGTCCCCATAGCGCCACGGCTTCGGTACAGTGGAAATGGCGCAAAGGCTGGACCTTCGGCACGAATTTCGTGTACACCACCGGGCGGCCCATCACCTACCCCGATGGTACCTACCGCCTCAACGATGTGGTGGTGCAGGATTTTTCCAGCCGCAACCTCGACCGCATCCCCGAATACCACCGTATGGACATCGCCTTCACCAAGGACACCCGGCAAAAGCCCGATCAGCCGAAATATACGCTTTGGTCTTTTTCCTTTTATAACCTCTACGCCCGTAAGAATCCCTATTCGATCTATTTTCGGCAAACCGGCACCCGGCTGGTGAGCTACCGCCTGTCGGTATTCGGAACCATCATCCCCTCGATCAACTGGAAACATTATTTCTGAGAGAAAGGTACCCTAGCGCTCCTGGCTCCTGGTTTCGTCCCCTTCTTTGTAGGGGATATAGTACAGCACCAGATTCATCATTTCATTGGTCGAATTCCAGCCATAGGTGACTTCGCGCGCGGGCTGGCTAGGATTCTCCGGATTTTGGGAGGTGTTGTCGTAGGTCGCTTCGGCGATGATGGTCGATCCCGCGGGCAAATGCAGCAGGGTCTTGAACTGGTAAGTCATTTGCCAGGCGTAATCCCAGTCCTCTATTTTCACAAAGGGTACCAGCTCTCCGCCTGGCGTAATGGCAAAGGCCCGGAATTTTTTTCCCAGAAAATGCATGTGGGGCATGACCGAAATCAAAGAAATAGCCTGCTGGGTAGGTCCATAACTCATGTAAAAGGTAGGTTTGCTCTCGGCGGGCAGTACAAACGGCTGATTGGTAATATCATTTTCGGTCAAAGTCAAAGTTCGAACCTCCCGCTCTACCTGGGCCGAGTCGGTGAGATAGAACCGAACGCCCGACTGGTCTGTCTCGTCAATGGGTGAAGGTGCATAGTGCATATTGAGCAACAAGTCGGTACCTGCACGGATGCGCTTGGCCGTACCGGGTGGAAAGTTCACACGGTCATTGCCGGGTACCCAGCCATAGAGAAAATCCTCTTCGAGGGGTGTTTTCTGAAATTCTATCACGCGCGGGTCGTCTTCCCGCATTCCGTCGATGCCGCGCATGGTACGGGTAGTATCGGTCATCAAGCGGCTGTGGTGCAACACCTTGCGATTACCTACCTTAAACTCGATGGCTTTTACGTAAACGTCTTTTTCCAGATTAGTGGGGATATTGAAGTAGCGAAAATCCTCCCGTTCATTTCCGATGATTTCATAAGGCTTCGTCATGGACCATTCCAGAAAATCGGCCGCAGAGGTACCTTGTACAGTATCGTTCTCGATCGAAACGGACTTATTCCTACTGCGCTTGCCTTCCGGCGATCCATGGGTCACCCAAGCCTGAATGGTCGAGATTTCCTCCTCCGACAAGCCCCGTTCATTGGCATACTGCTGAAAATTCCGGTCTGCCCGAAACGGGGGCATATACCGACTTTGGGTGACTTTGCCGATAAATTTGGCCCGCTTGGCGACTTCTTCGTAGGTGGTCAGTGGAAAAGGCCCTATCCCTCCCTTGCGATGGCATTCGATGCAATTACTTTGCAGAATGGGCGCTACGTCGGTCTGGTAAGTGACAGGACGCTGGGCATACCCCCGCACCCCTGCCACCCAGATAATCGCAACAATATACCTACTCCACTGCATGCGTAAATTCTTAATTGAACACCTGTATATACCTACCCAAATATAACAGAAAAAGCGGGCTCAAAGGCCCGCTTTTTCTGTTATAAAGTACTCAGGACTATTAGCGTACCTGCACTGTGATACTGCAGTTCGTAGCCAGGTTCTCGTTACATACCGAGGGGCTCCAGCTTTTGTAGACCAAGCCGTTGTCAGCCACCAAATGCCAGGAAACAACCAGATTGTCACCAGCGATGAACTGTGCCGCAGCGGTACGTTTTCTGGCCTCGCTAAATACCGGCACCGCGGTGGTTCCATCGTATTTGAAGGTAGCCGATTTGAACAGATCGTACACCTTGCTGGCATCAACCGTGAACTTGTTGTCTTCGTAGGCGGCTACCGCGTCCAGCGTGGTGAGGAGCTTGGTACCATGATTGGCCACCGCGGGGTTTCCATCCTTGTCTATGTAAGGCTCGGTAAACTGAACGTATAATTCAATTTTGTTCACCGTCACCTTGTTGTCAAAGGATGCCCAGAACAATTTAGCCTGGGCCGGGGTGGTGGCGAAGGTAGCCGGCTTGATGGACAGAGCGTCCGGTCCTCCCCGCAAAGTACTGCCAAAGTCGGGATTGAAAGGGTCCTTCTGTGCCACACCATTGACGAGGAAGGTACCAAAGCCGCTTGCCGCACCTTCGAACTCCACGTTGGGGTCCAGGTCAGGATTCTCGCAGGACATCAGAATGGCTAAGCCCACCGCAAGAAAAGAAGAGGTCAGTCTAAATATTTTTTTCATAGTGATCGATTCTTAGTTGGATTATCTTGGATAGCTAAACTTCAATTTATCCCAGAAAAGAGCTGCTTCGGGACGGTCAAATGCCACCGGAGTCTGCGGTGCGTTCTGGTTCAGGGTAGTTTCCTGAGCGGGCTGCGGCAAACGCAACGGGAAGTTACGAATCTGCTGAATGGGTACCTGCAGGTTGTTGGGCAGGCCCGTACGGCGGAAAGCATTGTAGATTTCGAAACCATTGCCCAGATTGCTGAAGAATGCCTGCCTAAGGGCTACATTCAGTTTTTGGGTGGCATTGGGGGCTTCGTCATAGCGTTTGAGGTTAAGATTCACGAAGCTGTCGATGGAAGCGGCTGTCGGTGCTACTGCAGTGGCATCAGACGCCAGACCCAGTGCTACTACTTTGGCAATCTGCTCACGAATGGCTTTTTCAAACAAAGTACGGGCATCTCCCTCGATTCCAAGCGCCAGAATGGCTTCAATCTGATAGTACTTTGTCATCCAGCTTGTGATGAAAGGTACGATTCCATCACCCGCCCGGTTTGCGCCGGTTCCGCCTGTTCTACCGGCGGTTGGTCCGTCATAAGCACCAGCCGCGGGGTAGGTACCTGGGGAAAGACGGTAATTCACATCGTTAGGTACCCCCGAAGCATCTCCCCGGTCGCGACCAAAGAAACCTGCCAGGTACTGACGGTCAGCCGCCGTAAACGTTTTGCCCTTATCGGTATACAGCTGCTTGATCACGTTCGGGTTCAAGGCCATATAGGCATAGGTACATCCGGCTAGCTGTGAGCAGGGAATTGTCGAGCGGTCCGTAGGATCCTCGGGGTTCAGCACGTAGTTGGTCTGCCGCTTGAAATAGAAAGGCAGACGGGGATCGTCGTCGCGCAGCATCTCAAATACCGGCTGGTGCAGGAAATACGTGAAGCCGCTCTCGGAGTTCACATACGCCGACTGAAACCAGGGGTGGCGTCCATCAGGTACCGCCAGGCGGTTGTATTTGAACTGGAAGTCATCTGCTGCCGCCGTAATGTAATCGCCCCCGTCCAGAATCGCCTTAATCTCGGCCGCAGCCGTTGGGCGGTCCAAACGTGAGTTGATCAACAACCGCAGCTTCACAGACTTGGCCAGTTTACGCCATCTTGTAATGTTTCCGCTATAGAAAAGGTCACCGGTTACTGAGGTAGGCGCCGTTTTGGCAAAATTAGCTACGGCATCGTCACACAGTTTGATGAGATCTTCATAAATCACCTTATCATCATCAAACGCGGGATTGATGTTGCTTTCGGCGTAGCCTCCGGCAAAAGCCTGGGAATAGGGCACTTCTCCGAACATATCTACCAGGATACTGAAAAAATACGCCTTCATGGTTTGGGCGACACCCAGGTAGTGCGGATTCTGGCCCGAAGCCTGAGCCGCCACGATGATTTCTTCCAGATCCTTCATAGGACCTGAATAGAACGAGTTCCAGCTACCGTTGTACGAGTTGAAGTTCAAATCGTAGGTATCGCTGCTGGAAAGCCAGCCCGTGAATCCGAGGGCGCTATAATTCAGACCCTGGAAGAAATCGACCGCACCCAACTGAGCGGAGGGAAGCAACAGCGCGAAATCAGCCGAAGAGGGGTTGTTGGGGTCTTTGTTAATATCCAGATCGAATAGGCTGCAACTTCCCATGGAAACAAGCAAACCCAGAGTCAGGAGCCATTTATAAGTTTTTTTGATAAATTTCATAGTTCTAGAATATCGTATTTGATTGATTAACAACTCCTATTCTTAGAAAGTCAACACCAGGTTGGCCCCCAAACGGCGCGTTGTGGGCTGTGCTCCCAAATCGAAGCCCTGGATGTTTGAATCAGGGAAGGACGACAATGTTTCAGGATCGAAATTCAGCCCTTTCAGCATGTTGGGCGTGCTGAACCACAGGTTACGACCGGATATGGTAATACGGGCGCTTCCAAAAGGTGTTTTATTCAACAGGCTTTTGGGTACTGAATAGCCCAGTGACAACTCACGCAGACGTAGCGTGGTAATGTCGTACACATTTACTTCATCCTGACCATACGCACCATATCCGCTTGAGAAGTGCGAATCGAAGGCCGTAATACCCGTCGTATTTTTGATTGGCTGGCCATCATCACCCAGAATCGCCTCATAGGTACCAGGGTCTCCGTACACCCCCGGAACCACACGCAGTCCCTCACGATCGGTCGAGTTGGCCAGTTGTCCCCGCAGCAGCAACGAAGCCGCCGTAGCTGAGTACATCTGTCCGCCCTGCCGCCAATCCAGCAAACCTGTCAGTGTGAATCCTTTGAATGAGAAGGTGTTGGTCCAGCCCAGTGTAAAGTTGGCGTTAGGGTTGCCAATGATTTGTGAAGTAGCCATACCGAACGGCAAGCCCAGCGTTTCGTTGATCAGAAGATTGCCTTCCGAATCACGGGCATTCTTAGTACCGAAAATTTGACCGTATGGTTCGCCCGTGCGGTGGATGGTTCCCAAAGCGGAGCTACCCGTACCACCCAGGAAGATCTCGCCCTGAGGACCGGCATCTTTTACGATAGACCGGATGCGGGTAAAGGCCACATTACTGTTCCACTCAAAACCGTTGCTTAACCGCACCGGAACCAAAGTAAGGCCAATTTCCCAGCCCTTGTTGTTGATCCAGCCGGCATTTACCACTTTGTAGTCATATCCAGACGACGAGGCAATGCGTTGTTGTACAATCTGATCACGGGCATCGGAATTAAACCAGGTTACGTCGATTCCTACGCGGTTGTTGAACAGCTGGGCTTCAAAACCTGCTTCAAGCTCCGTCTTGAACTCAGGCCGCAGTTCGGCATTGTTCAGGGTATTGCTGGCCGTAGCATTATAGAAGACAGCACCGGCGTAGTTTCTATAAGCAGTTCCCAGAGGGTACACGTTGAAGATGTTGTAGGGATCGGTATCCGAACCCACTTTACCATACGCAGCACGCAGTTTCAGGTTATCCACCGCAGCCGGGAATTTCAGCGCTTCCGACAGAATGAAGGAGAACGTAGCCGCAGGATAGAAATAGGTGCGGTTGTCGACGGGCAGGGTCGAAGACCAGTCCTTACGGCCGGTCAAGCCGACAAACACCATGTTATTGTAGCCAAACTGCATGTCGGCATACACACCATAAAGTCGACGTAACGAGCGGGAATCCTGATTTACAATTTGGGTAGCCGTAGCGCTGGCGTTAGTAACGGCTTTGGATATGATATCCGTTCCGGTTACTATCTGACGGTTACGAGCCCGCTGGTTGGCGTTACCTCCTATGATGGCGCGGAAGGAAATTGATTCGCTGATATCCTTGTTAATGGAGATAATGGCGTTGTAATCCTGCTCAGTGAAAGTCTGATTATCATTCCGGATAAATCCCAGAGGGGCAGAGACACCACCCTTGGCCTGAGAGCGTACACGGGCATCCGTATACGTGTTGATTCCTCCTTTTACCAGTACATTCAACCAATCTGTGATGTCGTATGACAGTGTCATATTACCATAAGCCCGGTTTACATTACTGGTCGAACGGTTGTATTTAAGGCTCCAGTAAGGATTGTCAAGCGCACGGTAGAACAGATTGTCACCCGAGGCGGGGTATTCATAGGGAAGGCCGTTCAGGTCAAAGTTACGGGGCAGGTAGAAAATACGTCCGAAGATTGATCCTTCGTTGCCATATCCGCCGTAATCGGTGTAGAAGCCGGCACCAAGGGGAGGGTTATCCGTTGTGGTATTCACGTAGTTGACGGTACCACTTACATTCAGCTTGTTAGCCAGTACTGCCGTACCCCCGAAGCTAATCGAAGTACGGGTACCTTTCTGTGAAGGAACGATACCTTCGTTGGTCATCCGTGAGAGTGTAGCATTCAAGCTGGTTTTGTCGCCGGTCGAGCTAATGTTCAGACCGTTTTCGATCAACTTGCCATCCTGGAAAAATCCGCCTACGATATCATGGGGTACCAGGGCATAGGGAAGGCCGTTGCCATACTGGTCGCACATATCGGGAAAGGCCACGCAGAAATTAGGACGGGGAGCCAGTGGGTTCTCCGCAAAGCCAGCGGGATAGGGCTTTCCTTTGTCAGGTCCGAAGCGGTACAAGCTCACATCCTTGGTGTAACGCTGGCGTCCACCGAAATTTTCCTGATTGACCCGATCGACCTCCGAAGGGAAGGGGGAACCCCAGTTCCCAATAAAACCACCATTGTAGTTTCCGTTCGAACCCTGCATGTACACATCCTGGTATTCAGGGAGTTTTGAAATCTGCTCCTGGTTATAGGACGAATTGAGGGTAACTTCTAGTCCTTTGCGGGCCTTCTTACTACCCGCTTTGGTCGTGATCAGAATAACCCCGTTCACCGCACGCGAACCATACAGGGCGGCCGCTGCAGCTCCCTTAAGTACCGACACCGACTCGATGTTGTTGGGATCAATGTCGTACGCCCGGTTGGAAGCGCCCGTGTTGGAAGCAAAGCTACCCGCGCCGCCCGCACTTACCGAGTTGTCGAACGGAATTCCGTCTACTACGAACAAGGGCTGAGTCGAGCCAGTCAGCGAGTTGAAACCCCGGATGTTGATCTTGGTAGCCTGGCCGGGAGCACCGCCGCCCCCTGTTACGGTCACGCCGGGCATCTTGGCCGACAGGGCACGCAGGGGATCCGGCTCGGAGCGCTGGGCAATTGCATCGGCATCAACGCCCGTTACGGCATAGCCGAGGCCCTTTTTCTCGCGCTGGATACCGATGGCTGTCACCACTACTTCCTGCAGATTCTTGGTGTCAGATGCCAATTGCACATTGACTACCGACCGGTTGCCAACCTCAATCTCCTGGGTTACGGTACCCACGAAACTAAAAACCAGCGTAGCATTGGAAGAGGGTACATTGACGGAGTAGTTGCCGTCAGCATCGGTGTTCGTACCGGTGTTGCTACCCTTCACAACCACCGATACTCCGGGAAGCGCGCTACCGTCTTCGGCAGAGCTGATCTTGCCGGTCACTTTTCGGTCCTGGGCATAGGAATACACCCAAGTCGAGCACACCACTAAGAGGCTCAACAGTAAATTTTTCCTCATTTACGATTTAGTTTAGGTTAAAAAATGGTAATCCTTCTGGCAAATGTAATTAATCAAAAATACAATTCAAATCTTCGTGTTTAAATTTAATTTGCCAAACATTATACATTTTACCTGACGCTTCGATGAAATATAATTCTGATTGTAATACTTAAATATTAGTTACAAATTATTATAATGCATTTTTCCGCTATCTGACGGTATATTCTTTTGAGATACATATAGTTAAAAGGACACTAATTAGTTAAGCAATAGTATGCTTACAGCGTATCTTGTCTTAGAAACATGCAATCCTAAAAAGAGCCGTTATTTTTTATACTCTAGAAGATGGAATACGGAAGCCTCAGGCCAGGGAAGGAGTCTGCCGGAGTACTTGACGGGCATGACGATACCCCAGAACGAAAAGCTCGCGGGCTTTTCGGAGATCGTATACGGAATAATCGCCCAGTTGTGGAGATTCAATCAATAGCTGGCATTTTTCGAATCGCTCCATTGTTTTGGCGTGTACCGCCAAAATAAGACTGCGTGCCAGTACTTCACGGGTACTTTGGGGAGGACGCTGCAGCTTGAACGGATTACAATGTACCCCAATAATATAATCAGCTACGCCTTCGAGGGGCTCAACGGGCATGTTGCTGAGTACCCCGCCATCGACCAGATAATGCCCTCCAAACTGCATAGGGGCAAATAAACCCGGCAGACAACTGGACGCCAGCACCGGACGGGCCAGTTCACCTTCGCTGAAATAGATGGTTTTGCCCAGATAAATATCGGTAGCTGAAACAATGAGAGGTACCTTGAGGGACTCAAAGGTATTTTCTGGTATGTATTTTCGATAGAAAGTTTCCAGCCGGTCCAACAGCAGTAGCCCGCTGCCGGCAAAGGTAGGCCGCATATACCGAACGAAATTGGTGCTTACGATCATTTCCAGAATCTCATCCGGACTATATCCATAGGCCAGCAGCCCCCCTGCAATGGCTCCCGCGCTGGTACCACTAATAATATCGGGACGAATGCCATGTTCATATAACGCCTTCACCGCACCCAGGTGCGATACGCCCCGCGCGCCACCTCCGGATAGTACAAGTCCAATTTTCATAACTGCCATGGCCGACTCTGGATAGGTAGTCAGCGTTTTAGTAACGGCTAACCCTCTCCGATAGTTTACAGAAAGGCAGCCATTGGTCCCCGTTCTCTGATCCTTATCCCCTTTTCGGTTTTTTCTACAACGGCGGCTTCGTAGACAGGGTCGTGCTCGAAAAGCAGAATACAGTTTTTTTCCACTGCGCGGCTTAGCACCTGCTCCTTTTCCTGCATCGTCAGCAGAGGTCGCACATCATAGGCCATTACCCAGGGCAGAGACACATGCGCCGACGAAGGAATCAGGTCGGCAGCGTAGATGATCTGATTGCCGTTGTACTCAATCACAGGCAGCATCATTTGCTCGGTATGGCCATTCACATGGATGAAATTTAGGTTCTGGAAAGGCGAAGAACCGGCTTCAATATAGTTGAGTTGGTCCGAAGCCTGAATAGGCAGGATATTCTCCTTCAGAAACGATGCCCGTTCGCGGGGATTAGGATTCAGCGCCCACTGCCAGTGTTCGGTATTGGACCAGTAGGTGGCATTGGGGAAAGTCGGGCGCAGTCCGTTCGGTCCGTTTACGACGGCCCCCCTACATGGTCGAAATGCAGGTGGGTCAGCACTACATCCGTAATATCCTCCGGTTTGAATCCCGCTTTCCCAATCGATTTCAATAGCGTAGCGTCGCCATGCAGATCATAATGTCCAAAGAATTTTTCATCCTGCTTATCGCCCAGTCCGGTATCTATCAGAATCAGCCGGTCATTCTCCTCGATTAGCAGGCAGCGCATAGCCCAGGTACAGCGGTTTTGGTCGTCGGCAGGATTGTGCCTGTTCCATAATACTTTGGGCACGACCCCAAACATGGCTCCGCCATCAAGTTTGAAAAATCCGGTGTCAATAATGTGTAGCTTCAAGGGAGTGATACAGGTTAGTGATGAAATAACCCGAACGATTGGTAGGGAGCTATAGGAATTGATCGGATCGGGAGACCCCAAAAATACGAACTATGGAGCAAATAGAGGAATCCGGGAGCTTGTTCACGTCCTTCTTGGTCGGAATTCAGTTGGAAAAAATAAAAAAGCAGAACCTTATCGATAGCTTTAATGATACCGTTTACAGTCTTAGGCATATACGCTCACAAGGTACCTGACATCGTTATCGGCCGACGCTTCGAGAAGGTGGAAGGTAGCGGGCGCTGAGCGCTGGAAAGGAATTTCTGTTTATTTCTTTCCTATTCTGGCTCCACTGAAATATCTGCAGTCGGTTGCCATTATTGGCAATGACAATCCAGGTAACTCCGTCGGTCCGCTGGAGGGTAACGAGCCCTTTGGCTTCTTTGTCAGCCAGAATCCCCGGGTTGGGACTGTAACGGAAGGCCCCTTTTCCCGCTCCGAGCAGCAGGGTACCTTTAGAGGCATCCTGCCAACCCCCGACAGTTTCGGAAGCATAGGAATTTCCGACCAGAAGTGCATCAAGGTACCCGTCATGGTTGAAGTCTTCGGTCCAAATGCCATACACAGGAGCAAATTGTGCCTCCTGAGGAAGCGGATGGGGTTTGAAGGTGGTACCTGTATTCTCGAAGTACATGGTTCTCAATTCGGTACAGCTCAGGTGGTAAGCCGACTGGATTTCTTCTTCCGTGAATGACTCCTCAAACGTAGCCGTTGCAAAGGACTGGAAATCCGAGAATCGCCGCTTCATGGACGGAATCTGGGAGGTTATTAAATCGCGGGTAGGCAGAATCCACTTTCGATTGCCATTGAACTCAGTCAGGATGGGATCTATGCGCCCGTTATTGTCAAAATCAGCGGCATATACTTCAAGGGGTTCATCTGGCGAAGCTCTGTACTTGGTGTTCAATCCCAGGTTACCGGCCATGAGGTCCAAATCACCATCCTGATCAAAATCCCGGGCGGTCAGAGTATTCCACCAGCCGCTTGAGCCCGGTACCTTATGTACAGAAAATTGCTTTCCTGCCTGATTGGAAAGAATGGTTATGGGCATCCACTCTCCGCACAAAGCCAGGTCCGGCCAGCCATCACGATCCGTATCAGCCCATGCGGCCGACGTAACCAGCCCCAGAGTCCGAAGGCTGGGCGCCAGTTGATCCGTGACGTCAAGGAAGCGCCCTCCCCTATTTTCGAGCAGGAAGCTCTTCCCAGGCATGGGGTATTGACCCGGAATAAGGCGGCTGCCCCGGAATAAATCCAGGTCACCATCCTGGTCAAAATCCCCCGCTACTACGCACGATCCGCTAATATCGATAGTGGGAAGAGACTGCCTGCTCAGAGAGAAGTTGCCAACGCCATCATTCAGGTATAGTCGATCCTGATAGGCGGCAGAGGTACCCTCGGCGTGGCTCCCCCCGCTGACGACATATAAATCGGAGTCGCCGTCCTGGTCGGCATCAAAAAACAAGGCTCCGGTGTCCTCCTGATTGGCTTCCTTAGGTACCTTGGTTTTGAAGAACCGACCATTGGCCTGCTGTAGATACAGGTAGCTTTCCTGCTCGAAATCAGACCCGATGAACAGGTCATCCAGCCCGTTGCCATCGACGTCCGCTACGGCTAAGGGAGGGCCGTTCTGTGACTGCTTATGGGGCAGCAGGGGCGTGCGGGCAAAGTCGTTGAACTCAGTTTCTGTGTGTGTATAGTCCAGCCCCCATAATTGGGGATCAATTTCCTGAAAATAAGCCGGGGTAGTAGGCAGAGGCTGTTTATAAATACCCATCGGGCGATAGGGAATATGCAGCAACTGATTGGCGGGAATGTTTCGCAGCACTTGATATTGTCCGTTATTCCAGATGATTTCCACGGAATCAACCTTCGCTGCGTTTCCCAAACCGAAATGCAGAAAAGGTTCTACGGACGATACGTACCCCCGCGTCGGGTTCAATTCTGCCGTTTGCACTTTGCTATTATAGTAAAGATTGACTTTCGTTCCCAGCGCCGAATTGCGGTCGAGAGTAAGCCGGAGCCAGGTGTTATTTTCGGGTACTTTTTTCTGGCTCTCTTGATTGAGGGTATTCTCATAGACGAACGCCTCATCGTCGATAGCATTAATCACGATATCCAAATCGCCATCGTTGTCCAGATCGGCATAAGCCGCTCCGTTGGAAAAGCTGGGCGCATCAAAGCCCCACTTTTCAGAAACGTCCTCAAAGGCCAGGGTACCTTCGCCCCCCCGGTTGCGGTAGCAGTAGTTGGCTAGTTTGACTTCGGGAAGCTGCAGGAGCTGCTGGTAGGCCTTCGCATTCTTCTTCTGACCTTCACCAAAGCCACCCGCGTGCAGATCGGCCAGATAGGCCGTAAAATCCAGATTCGTTACATCGCGGCGGTAGCCGTTGGTGATCAGTAGGTCGCGGTACCCGTCATTGTCAAAATCGGCGAAAAGAGGAGCCCAACTCCAGTCCGTTCTGTCGACACCCGCCAGTTGTGATATATCCGAAAAGTTTGGCCTAGAGGGTACCCCTTCCTGCATCCCTCCGCTCTGCCCACGGTTCAGCTGTAAGGTATTGCGCATGAACTGCGGCTGGTACCCCATCGCTAGGTCCATCTGAAAGCGATTGTAGTTATAGCCGGGCAGCATCATTTTTCGCCGTTCGTTGGTGCCGGGCAACATATCGACTACCATAATATCAGGCAATTGGTCATTGTCGATATCGGCGATATCGACCCCCATGGCATTGTGAGTCTGGTGGGTAAGGTAGTCGGGGGCGCGATTCGTAAAGGTTCCGTTGCGGTTATTGACCCAGATCAAATCATTGGATAAGAAATCATTGGAACAGTAGATATCTTCCCAGCCGTCGCCGTTGAGATCGCTGACGGCGATTCCCAGCCCGTATCCTTCCGTAAGAATGCCCGCTTCGCGGGTGACGTTAGCAAACACCGGATGGCCCGCCGCGCCTACCCCCTCGTTCCGGTACAGGCGGTCGTTGGAGGCCGCTTCGCCCTTCACATGCTTGGGGCGCAGGGCGTTGCGATTGTGCTGGTCGAGGGCATTGGTAAGTACGTAGGCGTCCAGGTCGCCGTCGTGATCGTAGTCAAAAAAAGCGGTTTGGGTACTGTATCCGCAATCGTCCAGTCCATAAACCTGCGCCTGCTCGCGGAAGGTTACAGGCTTTCCGGCACCGCTGGCCTGATTGACAAACAGTAAATTGCGCCGCCGGGTCGTATCCGGGCCGAAGCCCGCCACGCTGACGTATATATCGTCCCAGCCATCCTGGTTGATATCCACTACCGTCACGCCCGTGCACCAGGCGTTGGTACCTACCCCCGCTTCTTTCGTGATATCCTTGAATGTCAATGGTTTTCCGGCCAGTTGCCCCTGATTGAGGTACAATCGACAGGAAACCTGATTGCCGGTAAAGAATACATCCTGCCAGCCATCCTTATTGAAGTCGCCGATTCCTACGCCCCCGCCATTATAGAGGTACTCGAACCGCAATACATTGAGTGAGTCGGATTCCTGTATCCGGTTATTGAACGATATGCCCGTGCGCGAGGACGGAAGCTGACGGAACAGCTTCGCGGGAGGTTGCGGGACAAGGGCCCACACCACCAGGGCCAGTACGGGAATCAACAGCAGCAGTGGTCGCATGGTTTTAGGCTGGTTGAGTGGGGTCGGTTTCATAAAGAACCGCGGGGTATGAATTGCATCGGAATGCGGACGGTTTGCTTCTGATTGCGGGTGATGATAGCACTCAGATTTCGGGCAATGGCGGATACGTCCGTTTTTATGACGGAAATACCGCCGCCGACGATGGTCTTGAAACTGGCATCGTTGAAAGACACGACGCCTACCTGCTGCCCCAACATCCACCGCTTGGAAATTACCTCCTGCACAGTTTTTACCAGATCCTCGTCATCAAAGAGCAGGTACGCCGATTCTTTCTGAAGAGGCACTTCGTCTACCGCGTCCATCACGCGACCTTTCAGGCCGTATTTCTCCGTAAACGACCAGAACGTATTGTACCACTCGGCGGGGATATATTGGTTGTCTGTGGTGATAAAATTGAGAACGGGGTACTTCCGAAACAGGCTGGCGGTCTGTTCAAGTACCTGCCTGAACTGGTCACTGTCTCCAAAGCGCACCGATGCACATTTGATGGAAGAAACTATGCTGGAGTCATCCAGAAGGATGAGGCGCTCGGTGGGGATTTTATTCAGTACTTTCCTCAGCTCGTCCGTCTCGAATAGATGGTGGGCCATCAGGACGAAATAATGGTAGTGGCCAGCCTGATTTTCCAAACTGTCCAGAAGGTACTTATGCTGATATTCGTACGTATAAATATCTACCTTATAGCCTTTTCCCAGTTGCTCGCTGACAGCATTGAAAAGGGTCCGGTTGCTCTCGTTGATTTTACCCGTCAGGAACAGAACCCTTTTCAGGGCCCGGCCCTGGGCAATGAAAAAGCCCTGGCGGTACAACGAGGTGATGTGTCCACTCTTCAGCAGGGTACCATACGCTTTTTCCACCGTGGCGCGGGCCATGTAATGTTCGGTGCTGGCTTCGTTGATGGAAGGCAACCGATCGCCGGGCTTGAATACCCCCGCTTCGATCTGGGATATGATGCCGTTGGCAATCTGTAGAAATTTAGGGGTACCTCCCCGTTCGTCGATGCGTAAAAAGCCCGCCCGTATGTTTGTCGTTTGTCCAATCATCGTTTTTGCGGTTTTGCGTGGAATTATTAGCCAGTCACTGAATCCGCTTCCTGAAACACGGTCTGGATAGTGACACGAAAGTAGGGAAGCAGAGCGTAACTGACTTAGACGATTCGTGCAAAAACTTGGACATTTTTCACATAACATATTCATCAACAAGCTATTTCAAAAAAAGTAGACCGAAGAAAGTCTTCGGTCTACTTTGAACATCGGCCTAATGGAAACTAATCTCTCGTTAGGGTAGCTGGCGGAAAATCAGTACCCTGGGTTTTGGACAATATTGGGGTTCAGGTTGGTTTCAATATCCGGGATGGGGTAATACAAATTCTTATTCACATCGAACGAAACGTCATTACGGGCCGAGCTCCAGTCCCAGGTAGCCAGGTTGATCTTGCCTCCCAAATGCCAGCGGCGCAGGTCGAACCAACGGGCTCCTTCTTCACCTGCCAGTTCTCGAAAACGTTCAGCCATGATCCAGTCAAATATCTTGGCCTTGTCGGTTTCGGTGGTGGAGAAATTGGCCGGTACCGTTCCGTTAGGTACCATCTCACGCGCCCGGGTCCGGATCTGATTGATCAGTCCGATCGCTTCGGCCGTCGAACCGCCCGATTCGAGGATGGCCTCGGCTTTCAGCAAAAGCACATCGGAGTAGCGCAGGATGCGGGCATTGTTGACCGACGCTACCCCTGACTGTGATTTCTGATCGCCCGTGTGCCAGTATTTGTAGAAAATGAGCGTCTGTGGGTCAAGGGTCGAGGCGATGCGCGGATCACCCGCTTCGAAGGCGTTAACCAGCTTTTGCGTAGCCGTATAGCGGGGTTGCCCGCCCAGTTGCGAAGAACCTTCGTACCATCCCCAAAATCCGGAGGTCGAGCCCACGCCATTGCGCTGGAAATCGTTGGCCAGCCAGACATTGTCGTTATCGGGCTGTGAAGCCTGGAACTCAAACAGCGATTCAGCGTTATTTTCGGTTTTAGCGTCGAAATTGTCATTAAAATCGGCCACCAGACGCACGCCCGTTATTTTGTTAAAGGCCGCGATGGCCGCGGTGTAATCCGTCGTATTTTTCTTGACCGATCCCCGGAATACCAGCGCCTTCCCCAGCATACCATTGGCCGAATTGCTCGTTACCCGGCCGCGATTCATATCATCCCAGGCAGCGGGGAGCAGCGTGGCTGCTTCGGTCAGGTCTTTGATGGCCTGGTCGATCAGCTCGGTATCCTTGGAACTGGGTGGAGTGGTCTGATCGGGTGTCTGAATCCGTTCGGTAATCAACGGGGCCGTTCCGTAATAATTCCAGAGCAGGAAATTGGTATATCCGCGCAGGAACAGCGCTTCACCCCGAAAACTGTTTTTCAGGTTGGGCGTCTGAATGATCCCGCTCTCCTCATCCAGTTTCTGGAGCGTCGTGTTGGCCCGGTTGATCAACTGATAGGCGGTGCGATAAAATACCTGGTTCTGACTGGTGGATGGCTGCAGGGTTCCAAAAATCTCGAAGGCGTAAGTACCTGTAGACGTGATGTCGTCGCCGGGAAGCTGCCAGAATCCATGGATCGGCGAGTTCGCATTGAACCAGTAGAAATCCGTCAATTTGGCGTAAATCCCCAACACACTTTTATTAAAGTCCGATTCTTCGGTGAAGTAGGAGGCTTCGGTGGGTGAGAGCGGTTGCAGATCCAACCGCTTTTCGTTACAACTGGCGTAGATCAGTATAGTAAAAGCGAAGGCAAACAGAGAAATTACAGAATATTTTTTCATGATAGCGAGTTAGAAAGAAGCGGTGATACCCAGTGTTACAGAACGTACGGGGGGAATAAGTTCGGAGCCTCCCCGGTCGATATCCTCGGGATCGGGGCCGGTCCAAGGTGTAATGACAAACAGATTCGTAGCCCCCACGTAAGCCCGCAGACCATTGATAAAACCCAGTGATTTGGTAAGCGAGGCAGGGATCGAATAGCCCAGTTGTACGTTTTTCAGGCGCAGGAAAGCCGCACTTTCCACAAAGCGGTCCGAGAATCGGTTGTTGTTGGCGGGGTCGGAACGTACCGCGCGCGGCATCGTGGTCGACGGATTCTCGGGCGTCCAGCGATCGAGGGTCGTGGTCCACTGATTCGTGCCGGTACTGCTCATGCTCTCGCCCGCGGCCCGCCAGGAATTGTAGCGGTACACATCTCCCACCCCCTGAAAAAAGATAGACAGATCGAACCCCTTGTAGCTTCCACCCAGATTTACTCCGTAGTAATAACCCGGAATCGTACTGCCCAGAAAGGTTCGGTCGTTGGAGTTGACCACGCCATCCGGCGTATCCGAAGGCAATTGTCCGGCCTCGGTGGGGTTGCCCTTCACATCCTGAAAGTACATATCGCCCGGAGCAAAATTATTGTTGTTGGTCGCGTCGGAGTATTGGGATTTCCAGGTATCTATTTCGGACTGATTCTGGAAAATACCCCCCACCTTGTACCCCCACAGGTAACCGATGGGCTTACCGACTTCGATGCGTCCGAATTCACCACCAAAGGGCTGATTTTGAAACGTCGATACCACCGCGTTTTTAGTCGTGGTCAGATTGCCGGATAGGTTGTACTGGAAATCGTCCCCGATCGAACCATTGTAGCCCAGTTGAAACTCCACCCCACTGTTGCGGACCGAGGCAATGTTCAGAATGGGCTGATTCTGATTTCCCACGCTGGCCGCCAGGTTGGCTGACTGTAGAATGCCGGACGTGAGGCGGTTGTAATACTCTACAGTGGCGGTCAGCTTCCCGTTAAAGAACGAAGCGTCCACTCCCAGGCTACTGGTGGTGCTTACCTCCCACGTCAGGTTCTGCACCGGGAAATCGGGTAGCGACACCCCATTGAGCAGGGTACCTATGGCATTGCCATTGCCCGACCCCAAGGCATAATCCGGAGCATCGGAAACGAGCGACAGGTAGGCAAATGAGCGTGTTTCCTGATTTCCCAGCTTACCCCATCCCCCCCGGATTTTCAGGTCGTCGATAAAGGTAGCCGATTTCATGAAGGGCTCCGCGCTGATGCGCCAGGCCGCCGAAATGGCCGGGAAAGTACCCCATTTGTACCCGGGGGCAAACCGCGATGCTCCGTCCCGGCGCAGTGTAGCGTCCAGATAGTATCGGCTGGCGTAGTGATAGCTGACGCGCCCCAGGTACCCCTGCAGCGCGTTGATATCGCGCAGGGAACTGACATTGGTGTAAGGCTGGATGTTGGTGAGACTGCGAAATTGAGGTTGTGAAAACTGGATCTGGGAGGCACCGCCCTGCAAGAACTCATACACATAGCGCTGGTCCATGGCGTTGGCCAGCAGATCGAGATGGTGGTCGCCAAAGGCTTTGGTGTAGTTGATACTAAACTCCTTGACGATGTTGGTGTTGCGGGTATGGCGTTCGCCGTAGGTACCCTTCGAGGTACCATCGCCCACCGAATAGGGATTGCCAGGATTCTGCAGGAACAGGTAGTTGCGGACATCCGTCCAGCTGTTGCGGCGATTGTAGTAAAAGTCGGCGCTCAGAGTACCTTTGAAGCGCAGGCCGGGTAAAGGCTCCAGCTGAATAAACGCCGTTCCGATGTTGCGCAGCAGCGTATAGCGGTTATCGGTGGTTGCCGCTGAGCCAAAGCTGTTATTATTGGTTTCAGGCCCCCACAGCAGTGTCGACTGGTCGATGACAAAGGGTGGAATGGAAGGCAGGTACTGGGGACGCGCGCTAAGGGGCGCGCCCAGCTCGGGGTTGGGCGCAAAGGTCACGTTCACCGAAGGCGCGTAGCCCAGCGGTCCGTCAGCATCGTAAATCGGTTGCCAGGGTGAAGTATCGGCCGCGTACTGCAGGGCGCTGGGCGTATTATCCAGCGCTTCCGAGTACGCCAACCGGTAGGTGAGCCCGGTCGAGAGGTACTTCGAAATTTTGGTATCGACATTGGTCGCCAGCGTGTAGCGTTTCAGATTATTCTGAATCAGCGGACCTTCCGTATCCGTATACCCCGCCGACACATAGTAACGGGTCGACTCATTGCCTCCCGATACGCGCAGGCTGTAATCGGTGTTGGGCGCGTTCCGGTTCAGCAGGGGCGTCTGCCAGTCGGTAGTAGGTAGATTGCCGAGATAGTTGGGGCTATCCGGATTGAATTGTGCGGGCAGGTTGACGGCCTCATTGGGATTGTTCGCGTAGGCTTCGCGGTACAGGGCCGTAAATTGGGGTACATCCAGCATATTCAGCTTTTTGGTTACGTTCTGAATACTGTGCGACAGGGAAAAATCCACTTTCGGGGCGCCTTTCGCACCTTTTTTGGTCGTAATCAGCACCACGCCGTTGGCGGCCCGCACGCCATAAATGGCCGCCGCCGACGCGTCTTTAAGCACAGAAATAGACTCGATGTCATTCGGGTTGATCATCGACAGTACGTTTACATTGCCCCGGATGTCGCGCGTAATGGATCCTGAGGCGTTGTCGGTACCCGAACCGAATTCCGTAAGGGGAATCCCGTCGACCACATACAGGGGCTCGGCGTTACCGAAGGTACCCACGCCCCTGATCCGCACCTGAGGCCGGGCCAGCGGACTACCGCCGGGGGTCGACACGTACACTCCGGCCATGCGGCCCTGCATGGCCAGTTCGGGAGCCTGAGCGATGCTTTTGCTGATTTCTTTGGAGGAAACCGTCGAAATGGCCCCCGTCAGATCTTTCTTCTCGCGGGAGCCATAGCCGATCACCACGACTTCGCTCAGGGAGCTTTCTTCGGATACCAGCGAAACCGTGTACTCGCCCGCGTTGGTAATTGGAACTTCCTGGCGGGTGTAGCCCACAAACGAAACGACAAGCTGCTGCGCCGATTCGGGAACGGACAGGCTGAAGGTACCATTAGCATCCGTCGTGGTACCCTGATTCGAGCCGGCCACAATCACGCTCGCTCCGGGCAATGGGGTATTGGGGCCCGCCTCGAGTACTTTTCCTCGTAATATTCGGTTCTGGGCATAGGTACTGCCTGAAAGCAGCAGTAGCCCCACCCCGATTAGTAGTGTACCTAGACACCGGTAAAGTAGGTTCATCATGTAAGAGTCAGTAAAAGATTTGTATTTTAAGGGTGAAAATTGAAATCTTTAGAAGATAACTTTGTCCTGTTCTGTCATAGTAATGCGTATTCTGAAACCTTACCTGCTAGTACTTATCCTGGGATTTCCGGCCTATGGCCAAATCTCGTTCGCGCATCTGACAACGGCTGATGGTCTGTCGCAGAGCACCGTATGGGAAATGGTGCAGGATAAAAAAGGCTTCATCTGGATGGCTACCGCCGACGGACTGAATCGCTACGACGGCTATACATTCAAAGTCTATCGCAACCAGCCCGGCCAACCGACGAGCCTCCCCACCAGCAACCTTGGGGCTATTTATGCCGACCGGCACGGTACCCTCTGGGTCGGGCCCCGTAAAAACGGCTTGAGTCGACTTCGTGAAGACGGCGAAACTTTTGAGCATTATTCGCTCTACTCACCGGATAATCCCACCAAACAGATCAGTATTTCCTGTTTTGCCGAAGATGAAAGCCGCCTGTGGATAGGTACCGTGGAAGGGGGACTATTTTATTATGATTTTGCCCAAAAGAAAATAGCGCACTGGCAAGATCCGCGCGTGGACAATTCCATTACGGCTATGTACCGGGATGAGCAGGGGGTACTTTGGCTCGGAACCGAGCAGGGTACCCTACTCGCGCTGACGGCGTCTACGGGCGAACTGGCCGCCTACCCTATTCCGTTTATCGCCGAAGCGGCTCCGCATCATCAGACGATCAACGTCATCAAAAAAGGCCGCTGGGGCGGCTTATGGGTCGGTACAAACGGCCGAGGCTTGTTTCAGTTCGATCCTCTGGCCAAAACGTTCCGGCAGGAGCTGATCAAGCCGGGTGTGTATGAAAAAGTTAATGTCATTACGGATGTGGTGGATGACCGGACAGGAAACCTTTGGATACTGACCGATTATGGTGCCTGGCTATACCCACAGGGCGACCGCGAGAAACGGATCTACCTCCTCCCCGATAGTGAGGATGAACGTAGCCTGAGTACCCACGCCCTAAAAAAAGCGTTTTGCGATGCCGCCGGCAATGTCTGGATCGGTTCCTGGCAAGGGGGCGTCAATATCCGGTATGCCCAGCCCGAACGATTCAGTTCTTTCCGGCACCAGCCCCACAATCCGCAAAGCCTGCTGGACGACCGGGTAACGGCCGTCGCCTACGACCGGATCGGGAATTTATGGACGAGTTCGACGAAGGGCTTGACCCGGATTTCGGCCGACCGAAATGGGTTTCGGCGTTTTACGTCCGACAATTCGGCTTTGGCGGCCAATGATATCAATACGATTTGTACTACCCCGCAAGGCAATCTGCTGATCAGTACCTGGACCGCAGGTTTTGCTTTTTACGACGCCGATCAACAGCAATTTACGCCCTACCTATTGGGCGGAAAAAGCAAATCGGTGAAGGCCTTTGCCCTGTCGGCATCCGGCCACGTGTGGATCGGAACCCACGAGCGGGAGTTGTACCAGTTTGATGAGCGTACCCGGCAACTTCGCCGGGTCGATACCCGACCGCTGAGCAGTTTTTTTCAAAAACTGGATCTCAATACGCTCTGTGAGGACTCGTACGGTAATTTATGGATTGGTACCTACAATTCCGGGCTACTCCGCTGGAATCCCCGAACGGGCCGTATCCGTCATTTTACCAGCAGTCCTACGCCGGGCAGCCTGGGTAGCAACAGTATTACCACGCTATATGAGGATTCTCAAAAACGACTCTGGATCGGGACAAACGGAAACGGTTTACAGCGATTCGAGGCCCGAACCGAAAAATTTCAATCCCTGACCAGCCAGCAAGGGCTGGCCAACAACTTCATTGCCGCTATCGTCGAGGACGAAGCGCATAACCTCTGGCTCTCGACCAATGGGGGCATTTCGTGCTTCAATCCCCGCACTTTGGGTATCGAAAATTATGATCCGAGCGACGGACTCATTGGCCGGGAGTTTTTACCGGATGCCTGCGCCCGACTTCCTACGGGTGAGTTAGCTTTTGGGAATATGCTCGGCCTCGTCGTATTCCGGCCCGAGCGGGTGCGCGAAAAAACAGCGCCGCCCAAGGTGTATTTATCCAGCCTCAAATTATTTAACCGCCCCGTTAGCCCCACCGACGCCGATGCACCAACATCCGTGGATCTAACCGATGCCACGCGCCTTGTTTTCCGTCCGTCGCAATCGGTTTTCACGATTGACTTTACGGCGTTATCGTTCCTGCCCCACCGCAACATCCGGTACGCTTACCAACTGACCGGCTTTGACGACGACTGGAACTACGTAGGTTCGCAGCGATCGGCACCGTATACCAATCTGCACGAGGGCGATTATACTTTTCTGGTAAAAGCCGCCATCGGGAATGGGGACTGGAGCCCGATCAGATCGGTGCAGATCACCGTGCTGCCTCCCTGGTACCGTACCTGGTGGGCCTATTCGTTGTATACGTTACTCTTGCTAGGTACCTTGTTCGTCCTCCGACGGGTTATTCTGATTAGAGAAAGGCTTAAAGCCGATATTCGCATGAAGCAATTGGAAGCGGATGCCATCAAAGCCCTCGATGATGCCAAAACCAGCTTTTTTACAAATATTTCTCATGAATTCAGGACTCCGCTTTCGCTGATTCTGGCTCCAATGGATAAGTTGATCGGCGACCCTACCTTGGGTCAACGGTTCCAGCACCAGTTCCTGACCATCCAGCGCAATGGCCAGCGCCTGCTCAGGCTCATCAACCAACTCCTGGATTTATCGAAGTTAGAGAGTCAAAGTCTGCGTCCGGACATCAGCCGCAACGACATCGTGCCGTTCGTAGAACGTATCGTCCATTACTTTGACGAATTGGCCGAAAATAAACAGATCAACCTCATTTTTCTGTCTAATTTCGATTCCTTCGATGGGTGCTTCGATCCGGATATTGTTGAAAAGGTAGTTTACAATCTCTTATCCAACGCGCTAAAATTCACACGCCAGGGTGGGGAGATCAGGGTAGTTGTAAGCATTGATCCATCCGAAAAAAGCATAAAGTTAACGGTAAAGGATTCCGGAATTGGCGTGTCGGAAGAAGCCCAGGCCCACATTTTTGAGCGTTTCTACCAGGCCGACGGGCTGCCTGCGCAGAAGAAATCGGGTAGCGGAATTGGCCTGGCCCTGACCCGTGAGCTGGTCGAACTCCACCGGGGGCGCATTACTGTAGAAAGTACCCAATCCGTAGGTACCACGTTTTCGGTGTACCTGCCGCTGGCTGAAACGGCCTTCCCAGCCGAGTGGCTGGCCCAACCCGCCGATTCGTCGGCCGCAATGCCACAGGCGATTCTGCCCACGTTTGATCCGGAACGGCCCGCCGTATCCATCCCTACGGACAAAGCCCAACCCATTCTGCTGGTTGTGGAAGACAACGAAGAGCTCAGACAGTACCTGAGCGAGAGTTTCGCCACCAGTTACCAGGTTCTGACGGCGGCCCATGGCCGACAGGCGATTTCGCTGGCCCAGAAACATATTCCCGACCTTATTCTATCGGATTGGCTCATGCCCGAAATGGACGGTACGGAGCTTTGCCAGGCGATCCGAAGCAATGAAAAAACCAGCCATATCCCTTTCCTGCTGCTTACGTCCCGATCAGCCAACCAGAGTCAGATCCTGGCCCTCAATACTGGCATCGACGATTATATGACCAAGCCGTTCAATCTGGCCGTACTGGAAACCAAGGTGAAAAGCTTGATCCAGAACCGCCAACTCTTGCGCGAGAAATGGAGCAAAAAACTACTGGTTGCTCCCACCGAAATTCAACTCCCACCCATGGAGGAGCAGTTTATTCAAAAAGCGGTGGCCATTGTCGAAACGCACATCGACGATGCCCATTTTGACGTGGAGCAGCTGGAGCAGGCGATGAACATGAGCCGGATGCAGCTCTACCGCAAACTGAAAAGCATCGTCAATATGTCAGGTATCGAGTTTATCCGACAGGTACGGCTGAAACGCGCGGTGCAGCTTTTGGAAAGCGGCCACTTCAATGTCTCGGAAGTGGCCTGGCAGGTAGGTTTCAACGATCCTGCCTATTTCACCCGCTGTTTCAAAAAAGAATTTGGCAAAAGTCCTCAGGAGTTTCAGGCAAAGACTTAGATTAGCTACTGTTTTGTTATTCGGATGTCATCGCACCAGAAATCCGAAGCCGTATCGCTTTTGTAGATAACCAGAAACATACTGGTAATAGATGCCGGTAAGGTAAAAATGGCTGACTTTTCCTGAAAACCCACTTCGGTAAAATTGAGCGAACCAACTTGGGTTTCGGTACCACCCGCGGTGGTAGTGTACTTCAGAGCTACTATCGTCGCCACCGAAACAGTCTGGCTGTTTTTTCCCCAGGCGGTTATTTTGTAGGTCGCGCCGGGTTGCAGATAAATGACCTGACCCAATCCCCCCGCTGCTCCCTGTTTTACCTTCACCGAATAGTTACCTTCTTTGACGTTGGTCGGGGTATTGTCCAGTTGAGCCGTGCCGAAATTAACCCAACCGGCAATGTTTGCGGAGTTATTGACGAGGGTTCCTCCGTCAAAATTAGCATTGCTAAGCAAAACGGCGGGCGGCGTCAAAGCCACATCGGTACCCTGTAATTGAGTATGGTTATCCAGCCAGATCAGGTTTCCGCCAAAGCCAAGATTGGTGGGTTTTGCCCCCGTCGTATTGTCGATGGCAAACCCACCGCCATCGCCTGTATTGGCCAATTTGTAGGTATCGATTCCGGCCCAGTGCCAACCAATCCGCCCTATCTTTTGCGGAATACCCACCTGCATGACAGACGAGGCAACTTCGGCCGTCACATCGGTTGACCCAACGCCATATTCGCCGATGAGAAGGGCCAGTTTTTTGGCCTTTACTGAATTTACATAGTTGTCCAGCCTTGATTTTCCATAAACCCACAAATCATAAAGATGCAGGGAAAACACAAGATTCCGGTACTTGCTGGTAAGCATTTCGCCGTAAGTGAGTGCTGCACTATTTTCGGTTGCGGCAAACCCATTGGCCTGCCCATATCCATGCTCATCGCACACGATTATATTGTCGGCTCCGGCATTGCGGATGGCCTTGATGATTGTTTCGTGGACTGTTAGCCACGAAGCCGGTACGGATCCTGAGCCTGAGCTACCGGGTTCGTTAATCAGATTAAACCAGACGTACGCGTTCGTTTTGTACTTAAGTGCTTGCGCGGTCCACCACGAAACGGCGGTATTCAACTGGTCAGTGTTTGGATACGTACCGGTAAAACTATGGTCTTCCAGTATTACGACCACCTTCTTATCAGTAAATGACTTCACGATCGCATCTAGATCGGAATTGTTGGGATTGTTGTATGGGGGATTCTGTACCCAGCAGTTTAGCCGTATGGTGTTAAATTTCCAGGTATCGACGATCAGGTTTATATCAGGAATTGTCTGTCGGGTCCAAGGCCAACCCGGACCGTTGACATTGATGCCTTTCGCGATAAATTCCGCGCCGGTTTTATCTACTATTGTCGACCCGTTTACGGAGAAATCAGCAGATTCCGTAACCGGAGGTACGCCGGGTATTACTGGCGCAGGCGAAGTGCCGGAGTCCGTATTTTTACAGGCTAATAACCCGCAGGTAGCCAGGAGCAGAAGTACAAAATACACTTGAAGGGTTTTCATACGCGCGTAGAATAACAATAAAGCAAAATTTTCGATTTTGAGAAGAGCAGGAGTTCGTTCAGCGGTAGCTCACGGTAACCTGATGCGTCCCGGCGGGTACCTCCCTAATCACCACATACTGGCTGTCTTTAACTTTTTCCAGGCTGGCAATGCTCTTTTTACCGTCAATACTTACCTGCCTAAGTTGCTTGCCCGGTGGCAGAAGTTGCCGGATCGTGTATTGCTCCGGATCGCCCTTGACGGCTAGCGAAATGGTTTTGCCTTTTGAATCATGCTGATACGTATAGCTGACCGATTTGCCCGAGGGACCGTAGGCAATGGTAATGGACACATCGTTTTTGTTGGCCGCCAACCAGCGGGGCGACAGTTCGACCTGCTTGAACGATTGATCCAGATCCACCACGCCCGCCAGTCCTTCTACCAATGCACTCATGACGGCGGCCTGCCCCCAGTTGTCCGGAATACCGGCATCCACGGTACCATCGGGCTTATAGGAAACTGGAAGGGTACCTCCGTGTTTGGCATTGAGGGCCATCATCCGGTTCAGAATATCGAGGGCGTACGATTCGTATCCGTGCTGAAAAGCCGCTTTGGCCAGCTCTCCGCCCACGATAGTATTGACGCCTCCGTTCATATACGAACCGGGCAGGTACCCGGCAAAACTCGGCTCCACGGGCGGGTACACGCCAAACCATTCCGCAAAAGCATTTTCCACGTTACTATCCCGGAGGCCCCGGTAGGTTTCGATGATTGACTGAGCCATCGAATCGGTAGGCAAGCCCCGGTTGATGTCGTAGGGATTGGACAGGCTCAGCGTATTTTTCTGATCCATCTTGAGGTAGGTCGGCATCGGATCGTCAGGAACAAAATGGGCGTAATAGCGGCCGTTCCAGCAGAGGTCGTTTGTCCGTTTTCTGAAACCTTCGGCCTGTTCGGTCCAGTAGGTAGCTTTCTGCGAATTTCCTAAGGCCGTATACAATTGGGCCAGTTGCCGGCTGGCGGCGTACATGCCGCTGTTGTCTCCGTGCATGATGCCCATCGGCGTATTTTCATCGATGTCAAAAATACCGGTCTGGACATCGTGGCCCTGCTGCACGTACTCGGCCCGGGTCGTCGGGAGTTGCATGAAGTCCCAGGTATCGAGCGTATAGCCGCGCTTTACCAGCTGGTATTTGTCCGACCATCGCAATGGGTCGGTCATGGAATAGTGAAGGCCTTTTTCCAATCGATCGATCCATTGACGAATGTAGGCCGTATCGCCGGTGGCCTGCCATATATAATGGCCGCCTTCCACCATCAGGTATTCCAGATCGGCCTCCACCGGCAGCCGGTGCATCTGAATCGTGTCGCGGGCAAAAATGTGCCAGTAGCGCTTGTCGAACAGATTCATACGGTGGTTCTCGCGCGCATTCATAGGGTAATAATAGTCGTAGTACAGACCTTCCCGGGTTTGATTCTCCACGAAAAACTGCCAGAAACTACTAATATCCGGCTCGAAGTACTTCATGGCTTTCATGACATGCACATGATCGCGAATCCATTGCACAAACTGTTTCTGCTCCTTGCCACTGAAATGCACGGTTTTGCGGTACTCAGTTTGGATTAGCTGCTTCTTCATACTGTCGAAGAAAGTCTGATATTCGCCGGCACCCTGACCAAATTCGGTCTGCGCCTGCCCCAGACAGGTATTACCAAGCGCCACACTGAAAAGAAAGAGAAGTTTACCAACGGTTCGCATAGGTATTATGATTTTGCATAAAGGGCACAAATAAGTCAGCAAGTAAATAGCTGCAAATGGAAGGTTTATCCTGCTTTATCCTCGGTGGCCTGGAAACACTGGCCCGGAATTTCTAGCCAGGGTACCTTCCCAATCCATACAGAACAGGACAGGGCGGCCGCCCGTTTGTCGTAACTAGCATCCAAAACCAAAAAAATGCCGCCCTACAAGCCGCTTTATACTTGATTCTATTGATGAGGTTTTTTTTGCCAATTCTACTCCTGCTGATATTTTCGGACCTGTGCGCCCAGGAACCCAGATCGGCCGTCGTGAAATCTTATAATGGGCGACCTACCTTGTTCGTGAACGACACCCCGCAGGTACCCGCCTTTTATGCCCTTACGCATGCCTACGGAGGGCGGTGGTCGTGGGAAGAGGTACCTGCCCGTAATCTCAATAATTTTTGCCAGATCGGCTTCCGGCTTTTTCAGGTCGATTTGTGGCTCGAAGACCTCTGGTACCCCAATACCGACACGCTCGACATCCGTAAGGCGCAACACCAGGTGCGCGGGGTGCTGGACCAGTGTCAGGACGCCAGCGTCGTCATTCGCATTCATGTCAATGCGCCGTTCTGGTGGAACAAAGCCCATCCCGAGGAGTGCACGCAGTTTGCCGATACGCCCGTGGATACCACTCTCAAGGCCGGACCACCCTACCACAACGAAGAACACGACATTCACGCGGCGCTACGGGCCAGCCTGGCCTCGGCCCGCTGGAAGCAGGAGTCGGGTGAGAAGCTGGTGGAACTTTGCCAAAAACTGGCAAAAACACCCGAAGGAAACGCCGTCATCGGCATGCACGTGGCCGGGGGTATCTACGGCGAATGGCATTACTGGGGCTTTATCGACCACGATCCCGACACGGGCCCGGCTATGACTGCCTACTTCCGCAACTGGCTCAAAACCAAATATAAAACCAAGGAAGCGTTGCAAAAAGCTTGGCAATCGACCACCTACACGCTCGCTGATGCTACGGTACCCAATACCGCCGAGCGGCTCAAAACGCAGGATGGTTTTTTCAAGGACCCCAACCAGGAACAGCGTACCATCGACTATTTCACCGCCCAGCAGCAGGTGGTTGCCGACGATGCCATCTACTTCTGTAAGCTGGTAAAAGATACCTGGCCCCGGCCCATCGTTACCGGTATTTTCTATGGGTACCTGCACATGACTTTCAATCGGCAGACGGTAGGCGGGCATTTGTTCATTCGGCAGGTATTGGACAGCCCCTACATCGACTACCTCGCTGCTCCCCAAACCTACTGGCCCGATAGCCGCAAGGCGGGTGGCTCGGGCAATTCGCGGGGCATCATCGAGTCGACGCTTCTGCATGATAAATTGTGGTTTGACGAGATCGACAACGGGTACCTTCACGCCAAAAATGATTTTGAAAATATCCGGTACACCGAGCGGTATGACTCGACCTATGCCAATATCATCCGTCGGTCGGCGCTGCTGCCGCTCATGCGGGGCATCGGTTTCTGGTTTTACGATTTTGGTCCGCAGAAAGGCTTTGGCTGGTGGGACAATCCGAGGTACCTGGCCAGCATGCAAGCTGAGAAACAGCTCTTTGAAAAGCGGCTGACGGTACCTTACCATTCTGAAGCCGACGTGCTTTATGTCTGGAGTCAGGATGTATTTTACTACCTGAAATCCGCCCCGCTGCCCATCACGGTCAATGTACTCGATCATTCCATCGAACAGGCGCTGCGGTCGGGCACGGTGGGCGATCAGATTTACGATTTCGATCTCGATCGCGTGAACCTGGACCAGTACAAGGCGGTGGTATTCATGAATGTGTATGCCCTGACCGATGCGCAACGCGATTTCATTCAAAAGAAAGTGGCCAAAAACAACCGGACGATTATCTGGAATTACCTGACCGGCTATACCAATGGTACCCGGCTGGATCTGGATTTTGTCAAGACGCTTACGGGCATGAATCTCGAACGCGTACCCACTGGCCCGGCCCCATCGGTTAACTTTCTGACACCCGGCTACACCTATACATTCAGCGGACCGGTCGAACCCCTCGTGGTGGTGCAGGATAAAAGCGCCCAGCCTCTGGCCCGGCTTGCAGGTACCGACCAGGTTATCATTGCCCGGAAACAAGAAAAGGAATTCACCTCGGTTTTCTGCGGACTGCCCCTGAATGGAACGGATGGCTTTCGCGAAATTTTCCGACAGGCGGGTTGTCATATCTACAACGAACAGAACGATTTTACCTATGCCAATTCGGGTTTGCTGTTGCTGCATACCAAAGCGGGAGGTACCCGGACCATCCGACTCAAAAACGGGAAGTCCATCTCTGTTCCTTTGAAGCAAGGTACCACCCTGCTTCTGGATGCCCAAACGGGTGAAATCGTACTACAATGAACTTCATGAGGGTTAACTATCAAATAGTGGGGTTCTGCATCATTTGCCTGCTGGTTTGCCTCAGTGGCTTTGTCGTTGAGGTACCTGCGCCGCACCACGCAAAATCCGATGCGGACACGATGCAGGTACCTGCCGGATTCATCGTGCAGCAGTTCGCCGCGGAACCCCTGGTAACCAACCCGACCAACCTGGAAGTCGATGAGCGCGGGCGGGTCTGGGTGACCGAGTCGCACAACTATGACGTAGCACCCGCTGAGTTCGATAAAAAAGGCGATAAAGTCGTCATTCTGGAAGATGTCGACGGCGATGGAAAAGCGGATAAGCGAACCGTTTTTTTTGAACATCCCGGTCTGAAATCACCCATGGGATTGTTGCTGGGTGAAGACCGGGTGTATCTGGCCCAGGCCCCCTACCTCCTGATGCTTTTCGATACTGATCACGACGACCGGGCCGACCGCATCGATACCCTGTTTTCGGGTTTTGGCGCGCGTGACCACGGTATCCACGCGCCCTTCTGGGGACCCGACGGCAAGCTATATTTCTCGATGGGCAACCACGGCGGTGAAGTACTCGACAAGCAGGGTACCCCCGTGCTGGATAAGGCCGGAAATCCGGTCAACGGAAAAGGAAAACCGTATTGGAATGGCCTGATTCTGCGCTGCAATCCCGATGGCAGCCAATTGGAAACCATCGCTCATAACTTCCGGAACCACTACGAGCCTGCGCTCGATTCGTACGGTAATCTCTGGGTGTCCGACAATGACGACGATGGTAATGAGTCGGTCCGTATCAACTACGTGCTGGAATACGGAAACTATGGGTTTGCCGACGAAATGACCGGTGCCGCCTGGACTACTTTCCGGACGAATCTTGAAAAGACTATCCCCGAACGCCACTGGCATCAGAACGACCCTGGTGTGGTCCCCAATGTGTTGATCACCGGGTCTGGCTCCCCGGCCGGTCTTTGCTTTTACGAAGGAGAGCAGTGGCCATCGTCCTACCGGGGGCAACTGATCCACGCTGAAGCCCTGCACAATGTGGTGCGGACTTACCACCTTCAAAAAGAGGGCGCAGGGTACCGCGCCACTATTCAAGAGGTATTAAAAAGTAGTGATCGGTGGTTCCGTCCGATCGATGTGAGTGTAGCACCCGATGGATCGGTGCTGGTGGCCGACTGGTACGATCCCGGCATTGGGGGAGGCACAGCAGCCGATGCCGACAAAGGCCGGATTTACCGCATCAGCTACGGGAATAACCGGGCATATCGGGTACCCAAGCTACGTTTCGACACCTATGAAGCGGCAGCCGAAGCCCTGAAAAGCCCCAACTGGGCGGCGCGCCGAAAAGCCTGGAGTAGTTTGAAGAAAGCAGGTACCTCGGCAGAAACCGTACTGGAGAAACTGTATCATTCGGGCAATCCAATCTGGCAGGCCAGGGCGTTGTGGTTACTGGCGCAGCTGGAAGACAAAGGTACCTCGCACCTGACCCTCGCCCTTGGGGAGTCGAATCCTGATATTCGCATTACTGCCCTGAGAGCCGCGCGGCAGCTACCTGTTTTTCCATTTTTACTTTTCGCCAAACTGGCAAAAGATCCTGCCCCGGAGGTACGGCGTGAGTGGGCCATTGCCCTGCGGCCTCTCAAAACCACCGAAGCGGCCGAGTCGTGGGCGACGCTGGCCATTCAGCACACGGGTAGCGACCGCTGGTACCTTGAGGCCCTGGGAATCGGCTCCGATCTTAATGCCGACGCCTGTTTCGAGGCTTGGCTACGGAAAGTCGATAACAAGTGGGATACCCCGGCGGGGCGCGATATTGTCTGGCGGATCCGCTCGGCGAAGGCGTTGCCGATGCTGGCCCAACTGATTCGGGAGACACCCGATGTAGCCGAAACGCTGCGTTATTTCCGGGCTTTCGACTTCCATAATTCCCCGACCAAAAATAAGGTACTGTTATCGCTGCTGGCCGATCCCCGCCCTGATGTTCAACGACTGGCTCTTGAGCACATGGACAGCAAGTCCTTGGTCCGGACTCCGATGCTCGATCGGGCGATTGAAACGGCTTTGGCTACGGCGGGTCAAACGGAAAGTTACGTGCATCTGGTCGATAAATTCAATCGTTCCGATCAGAAGAGCCAGCTCCTGAATCTGGTCCGGTGTTGTGCAGAACGTCAGGTAGGGGTCGAGGCTTTGCAGCTGCTGTGGCGGTTTGGCGGGAAAGAATACATCCAAAAACAAATGCAGGATGATTCAACGGCTCGGGCTATCATGACTGCCTTGCAGGGAAATGGCAGTCCCGACGCCCTGGCGTTGCTGCGGGAGACGATGCTGAACGAAGTCCGACCGGTGGAACTCCGAAAAAAAGCTACCCGGGTGCTGGGCAGTACCTGGGTGGGCGAACGTTATTTGCTGGATGAGGTTAAGAAAAAGACCTTCCCCGAAGTCTTGAAACCCAGCGCGGCTAGTGTATTATTCAGTGCTTACCGCAATGAGATCAAGCGCGAAGCCGCCAACTACTTACCCAAACCGGCCGCCCGAAACGGCGAGCCGCTCGATCCCATCTATTTGCTGGTCAGTGCGAAGGGGGTACCTGATCGGGGGAAAACAATTTTTGCTCAGAATTGCCAGGCCTGCCATCGGGTGCGCGGATCGGGTGTCCTGTTCGGACCAGAACTCTCCAAAATCGGCGCCAAGCTACCGAAGGAAAGCCTGTTCCGGGCCATTCTGTATCCCGATGAGGGCATCAATCAAGGATACGAAACTTACCTGATCCAAACTCGAAGCGAGGGTCAGTTGATGGGCCTGATCAACAGTGAATCGAATCAGGAGGTTGTTCTGAAACTCCCCGGCGGCCTAACCCAAACTATACCGAAAACCAGCATTATTTCCCAAACCAAGGTACCTCAATCTATGATGCCTCCGTTTGGTGAAGTTCTCTCCCAGCAGGAATTGATTGACCTTGTGTCCTATCTGGAAAGCCTGAACTAAATAAGCGACAAGAGGTACTCGACAGGGTGATAGTCCAAACCTAGCCAAAGGTACCTTACATCCACACTTCATGTTAGCTCTCGATCCAGTTGGGTTAACATCACCTACCTACAGGCAGCCAGAAATAAAAGGTGCTGCCCATGCCCACGGTACTTTCAACACCGATTTGTCCGCGCTGGGCTTCGATGAACTCTTTGCAAATGGCCAGCCCCAGCCCGGTCCCTTCCTTCAAATGGCCGGGTACCTGAAAATAGCGGTCGAAAATGCGGCTCAAGTACCTCTCCTCGATGCCTTTACCCTGATCTTTTACATAAAAAAAGAGCTGGTTTTCTTTTTGTTCGAGGCTGATTTCTACCCGGCTCTGCTCGGGGGAGTGCCGGATGGCGTTGGTCAGCAAATTAGTAAGTACCCAGGTGGTTTTATCGTGATCGGCCTGAATGCGTGGCAACGACTCGCCCAAACGAGTGACGAGACTCATGCGCTTTTGTTCGGCAGGTACCCTGATCGTTTCCAGGGCGTAGTCCAGAATCCTGATCGGGTCGGTGGGTTCGATGAACAACTCGATTTTGCCCGTTTCAATCTGAGTCATGTTCAGGAGCTCCCCCGTAATCCTGAGCAGCCGGTCGCTGTCGTCACGAACACTCTCGAGGAGCTGGGCCTGCTCGTCGTTGATGGTACCCGTCACCGGGTTCTGCAGGAGCTGCAGGCTCAATTTGATGGAAGAAATCGGCGTTTTCAATTCGTGGGAAATGGTCGCCAGAAAATGGGTTTTGGCGTAATCCAGCTCTTTGAAAAGCGTCACATTTTTCAATAGAATCACGTGCCCCCTGGATTGCTCCTTCCTTTCGCCCGTAGGAACCACCTGGATCCCCACGATTTCCTTTTCGAAATAGCTTTCCCGGTTATCCTTGAAAATTTTTAGCGGGGCAGGCGCTTCCTTCGGTTCCGAACGCGTTTCAGCCGACAGGTCGTCAGTCAGCGCCCGCATCAGGTCGTTGACTTTGGCAATATCCTTCGACGAGCGACCTACCACCTGTTCTTTGGCCATGCCCAGTACCTGCAGGGCATTGCGGTTGGCAAACAGAATCACCTGATTTTCATCTAGCCCAATCACGGGCTCCTCCATGTGCTCGATGAGAGCTTCACTCCGCTTTTTGGCATAGAGCAAATCGGCCAGGCTACTGCTGTCAAACTCCTGCAACTTCTCAGCCATGGTGTTGAACGACCGCGCCAGATCGCCGAATTCTCCGTGGCTTTCGAAATGGACGCGCTCGTCGTAGTTTTTAGCCGCGATTTGCTGAATGCTTCCGGTAAGCTCACGAATGGGATTGGCAATGTTGCCGGGCAAATTGACCAAAAGCACCAGGGCTATCAGCAAACAGATGGTACCGGTGAAGGCAATGGCCGATGTGGCCGTTTCGGCAGTAGCTCTGGCCTGATCACTTTTGGCTACGATCGCCCGCATGTTCAGCCCCATAATGTCTGACAAATCACGCCGCACCAGCCGCCGGAGCGAGTCGCTGGACAGACTTTCCTTCAAAGCTTGAAAATGTGCGACCAGCTGGCGAGTCGCTTCGGCCTCGCCGGGTTCGGTGATATTGCCTGCCTGCCGGGCGAGGTTCTCCTCAAAGTCCCGGGACGAAAAGTGCTCCAGATCTGGTTCGTCCAGGGCGATCATCATGTTCCGGGCATAGTCCAGCGTCTTGTAATTGGCGCGGAGGATGTTTTCGGTGTCGTTCCGCAGGTCGCGAATGTACTTTCCGCTGACAAAAGTGACGGTCACGATCAGCAAAAGCAGCAATCCGACACCGAGCGAAAGTTTGGTTTTTATTTTCATCAGGAAAGAATGCCTACGTCAATGTCCGTAGTATTGAGTTTTTTGAGTAAATCATTGAAAAGACTGGTCATCGCAATCACCCGCAGCAGGCTCAGGTGAGGCTTTCCCAAGCAGATGGTGGTAATTTGGCGGTGTTCGGCTTCTTCAATGATCGCGGTGGATATGTCGCGCTTTTCTACCACAACTACCTCAGCGCCCAGGCTGGTAGCCAGCTTGAAATTGTTGATCAGATGCCGCTGCCGGTCGAGCGGAATGCGGTCATTGCTTTCGCGGGGCGTGCGCACATACAGTACCAGCCAATGACTGGTGTAATAGCTTGCCAGCCGCGCAGTTTTCCGGATCACGGCCCGGGCCGTTTTATCATTGCTGCTGATGCAGGCCATAAACCGTTCGTGGCGTCCCATTTCTCCACGGGGTACCTCCTTTTCCACTTTTCGTTCGACCTGTCGTGCCACTTCTTTGAGAGCCAGTTCGCGGAGCTGTAAGATACGATCGGGCTGAAAGAAATGGGTGAGCGCGCGCTGAATTTTATCCTGTGGATAGATTTTTCCTTCTCTCAGGCGCGCAATCAGCTCATCGGCGGTCAGGTCGATGTTGACGACTTCGTCGGCCAAATGCAGCATCCGGTCGGGGATGCGCTCGGCCACTTCGATGCCGGTGATCCATTTCACTTCTTCGTTAAGGCTTTCGATGTGCTGGATATTGACCGCACTGATCACGTTGATACCCGCCTCCAGAATCTCGACGACGTCCTGCCAGCGCTTCTCATTTTTACTTCCCTCAATGTTGGAGTGGGCCAGTTCATCGACGATCACGACTTCCGGTCGCAGATTGATAATAGCCTGCACGTCCATTTCTTCCAGCTCTTTCCCTTTGTAGAACAGCCGCCGCCGGGGTACTAGGGGCAGGCCGTCCAGCAAGTCGTGCGTTTCGGCGCGGTTATGGGTTTCGATATAGCCAATTTTCACATCGATGCCGCTTCTGACCAGCATTCGTGCCTCCTGTAACATCCGGTACGTCTTACCTACGCCGGCGCTCATGCCAATGTAGATTTTAAACTTTCCCCGTCTTGCTTTTTGGATCAAATCCAGGAAACGCTGCACATTTTGTTCCTTTTCACCCATAACAGAAAGGTTTGGCACTCGCGGTGGTCAGCCAGTTTTTTTTCGAAAGTTATTGGGCCAAATTATCCAAAGCCAGGTTCAACGCTAATACATTGACTTTTTCGGGGCCAAATAACCCCAGGAGAGGTTGTTCGGTGTGCGCCGCGGCCAACTGGCGCAGCGATTCCTCTGAAACGCTCCTTGCCCGGGCGATTCGCGGAATCTGCACCAGCACGGCTTCTACCGACAAGTCGGGGTCGAGGCCACTGCCGCTGGCCGTCACCAGTTCGGCGGGTACTTTCTCCATCCCGGGATTATGCGCCCGAAAGGTATCGACGCGAGCCGCCACGGTGGCCAGGTACTCGGGATTGGAAGGCCCCTTGTTGCTGCCGCCCGACCCGGCGGCGTTGTAGTTTACCGCCGAGGGACGGCTGTTGAAGTACCGGTCGGTGGTGAAGTTCTGGCCGATTTGGGTAAAGTAGGTCGCGCCGTTATGCGCTACTACCTCGCCTTTCCCCTTATTGGGGGCAAGCTGGGCGATACCCCAGATGAGGGCGGGGTAAAGACCCATAAAAAGTACCACGCACACCAAAGTCAGGCGCAGCGCGGGAATCAGGTTCGTTTTCATAGTTTATTTCATTACAATTTTTTGAAAAAATGAGCGGCTACTTATAAAATTGTCGCCACCAACAAATCAATAAGCTTGATTCCAATAAAAGGCAGCGCAATACCACCCAAACCGTACTTCAAGAGGTTTTGGCGCAGCAACGCACTGGCTCCGATGGGTTTATAAGACACACCTTTCAAGGCCAGCGGAATCAGAATCGGGATGATGATGGCGTTGAAAATGACCGCCGACAGAATGGCCGATTCCGGGCTGTGTAGCCGCATAATGTTCAGCCCCTGCAACGAGGGAATAGCCAAAATAAAGAGGGCGGGCACGATGGCGAAGTACTTGGCGACGTCGTTGGCGATGCTGAACGTCGTGAGGGTACCCCGCGTCATGAGTAGTTGCTTTCCGATTTCGACAATCTCAATGAGTTTGGTGGGGTCGTTGTCGAGGTCCACCATGTTGCCCGCCTCCTTGGCAGCCTGGGTACCGCTATTCATGGCCACGCCCACATCGGCCTGCGCCAGGGCGGGGGCGTCGTTGGTACCGTCGCCCATCATGGCTACCAGCTTACCGCTTTGCTGTTCGCGGCGGATATACTCCAATTTATCTTCTGGCTTGGCTTCGGCGATGTAGTCGTCAATCCCGGCTTTCTCAGCGATGTAGCGGGCGGTCAGGGGATTGTCGCCGGTGACCATGACCGTCTTGACGCCCATTTTTCGCAGACGATCGAAACGCTCGCGTATCCCCAGCTTAATGATATCCTGCAACTCGATGACACCGATCACGGCTTCGTTGACCGCAACCACCAGCGGGGTACCCCCATTGCCCGAGATGTCGTTGACGCGCTCGGTTATTTCCTGGGGGAAACTATTGCCGCTCTTTTCCACCATGTCGCGCATAGCGTCCGAAGCCCCCTTACGGATGCGGGTCGGTCCTTCGCCACGCGGTCCGGCGGGCAAATTGACCCCACTACTGCGGGTTTGGGCGGTGAATTTTATGAAGGTCATCCCGGAAGTATCGTCGCTGATTTCCCGTCCGGCAGAATAGCCCGGCTGAGCCAACGTCTGCTCACGCGCCAATTCCACGATCGACTTACCCTCCGGGGTATTGTCGGCCAACGAACTAAGTACCAGGATTTCCCGAAAATAATCGTCTGAAACACCGGGAGCGGGATAGAAGTGGGTGGCTTTGCGGTTACCGATCGTGATGGTACCTGTTTTATCCAACAACAGCACGTCGATGTCGCCCGCCGTTTCCACGGCTCGGCCCGACTTGGTGATCACGTTGGCCCGCAGGGCGCGGTCCATGCCCGCGATGCCGATGGCCGCCAGCAGGCCACCAATGGTAGTGGGAATCAGGCACACGAACAGCGAGATGAAAGCGGCGATGGTAATGGGCGTGTTGGCAAAATCCGCGAAGGGTTTCAGCGTCACCGTTACCAGAATGAACACCAGCGTAAAACCGGCCAGCAGGATCGTCAGCGCGATTTCATTGGGAGTTTTCTGCCGTGCGGCCCCTTCTACCAGGGCAATCATCTTATCCAGGAAACTCTCGCCGGGCTGCGTGGTCACTTCCACGATTATACGGTCGGAAAGTACCTTGGTACCGCCCGTCACGCTGCTTTTGTCACCATCGGCTTCCCGGATTACCGGGGCGCTCTCGCCCGTAATCGCGCTTTCGTCGATAGTCGCCAAGCCTTCCACAATCTCCCCGTCGGTCGCGATAATGTCGCCCGCCTCGCAGAGGAAACGATCGCCTTTGCGTAGCTGCGAGGAAGAGATGTTCACAGGGTTATTGGCCAGCAAAGTATCGCCCGCTGCCACTCGCCGGGCGGGCGTTTCTTCCCGCGTTTTGCGCAAACTATCGGCCTGTGCCTTGCCGCGCGCTTCGGCGATGCCCTCGGCAAAATTGGCAAACAACAGCGTGAGCAGAAGAATCGTAAAGATCGCCAGGTTGTAGCCCAAAGTACCCTGCGACTGCTCCCCGGCCAGAATCCACAGGCAGACGCCCAGCATGATAAAAGTACCTATCTCCACCGTGAACATGACCGGATTGCGGTACATTCGGGCGGGATTCAATTTAATAATAGCCTGTTTTCCGGCTTCCAGCACGAGGTCCCGTTGGAAAAGGGACGTATTTTCAGTTGCCATGAGAATATGATTTTAGGTCAGTAAAGAGAGAAGTATTCGGCCAGCGGTCCGAGGGTCAGGGCGGGGAAAAAGGACAGGGAAGCAATGATGAAAATGACCGCGAAAATCAGCACCCCGAAAGTACCTGTATCCACCCGCAGGGTACCCTGGCTTTCGGGTGTGTAGCGCTTGGCGGCGAGTTGCCCGGCGATGGCCACGGGCCCGATGATGGGCAGGTACCTCGCCAGCAGCATCACCAATCCTGTGGCGTAGTTCCAGAACGGCGTATTATCGCCTAATCCTTCCAGACCGCTGCCGTTGTTGGCCGAGGCGGAGGTAAACTCGTACAGCATTTCGCTGAAACCGTGGTAGGCCGGGTTGTTCAGCCAGCCCGCCAGTTGAGTCGGATTCTGCATATACAGGTAGCTAGACAGCGCCGTTCCCGCCAGAATCAGAAAGGGATGCAACAGGGCTATCCCCATGGCGATTTTCATTTCGCTGGCCTCAATTTTACGGCCCAGCAATTCGGGCGTGCGGCCTACCATCAGACCACTGATAAAGACGGCCAGAATGATGAATACGTAGAAATTAAGAAACCCAACCCCGACGCCGCCGTAGAAGCAGTTGATCATCATGCCCAGCAGGGTAGTTAGTACCGTGAGCGGGGTCATGCTGTCGTGCATGGCGTTGACCGAGCCATTGCTGGTGACGGTGGTATTGATGGCCCAGTAGGCCGAAGCCGCCGGCCCGAAGCGTACCTCTTTCCCCTCCATGCTTCCCGCGTTTTGCGCTACTCCCAGCGCTGTGAGGGCAGGATTTCCCCCCAGTTCACTCGTCACCGCCGGAATGACCAGTAGTAAGAAACCGAGCGTCATCACGCCGAAGATGGTCAGAGCCAGTTTGCGGCGTTTGAGCATGAAGCCCAGCGCGAAAAGCAAGGCAATGGGAATGAGGAAGATGCTGACATTCTCGACGATATTGGTGAGGTAGGTCGGGTTTTCGAGCGGATGGCTGCTGTTGACGCCGAAGAATCCGCCGCCGTTGGTACCCAGCTGTTTGATGGAAATAAACGCCGCGACCGGTCCCCGACTCACGGCCACGGTTTCGCCTTCCAGGGTAGTCATGGTACCCTGGCCCTCAAACGTCATAGGTACCCCCTCAAACACCAAAATGATGGAAGAAACGATGGCCAGTGGTAAAAGAATACGTGTGCAGCTGCGCACGAGCAGCCTGTAAAAGTTGCCCAGCGAAGGGTTCAAACTTTCCCGCATAGACTTGAAAACGACCGCCACGATCGCCAGACCCGTTCCCGCGCTGATAAATTGCCACAGCATCAGCGTCATTTGACCCAGGTAGGAAAGCGACGATTCGCCGGAGTAGTGCTGCAGATTGGTATTGGTCACGAAACTGATCGCCGTATTGAACGCCAGGTCGAGCGACATGGACGGGTTGCCGTCAGGATTAAGCGGCAGCCAGCTCATGTTGGTCAGCACGAGCAAGGCAACTACCAGCCACCAGCCATTGATGACCAGCAGGGCCACCAGGTTTTGTTGCCAGGTCAGGGAAGCACGGGAGTCGATACCGCTAAGCTGGAAGATCAGCCGATCCAGCGGATCGAAGATTTTGTCGAGCCAGGTACTTTCGTCGTCGAATACCTTGCCGATGTACCGTCCCAGCGGAACGGCCAGCAATACGACCAAAAGGTACATCAGGACTATACCGAAGATTTGTGTGTTCATAGTTTAGAATTTTTCGGGTTTGATCAGCACGTAGGCCATGTAGGCAAATACGGCGATGGAAATGATGAATAAGATGAGCATACGGAGCTTTCGTTGGTTTGTGAAAGTGGATATGCCAAAAGCGTGCGCTAAAAGCCAGTGTCTGGTTAACTACCTATAAGTCAAAACCTTGAAGCGGACTCGAGAAATTCAGGCATAAAAAAAGCCTATCAAAATGATAGGCTCTTCTCAAATTGATAGGGTACTTTAGAGGGAATACTCCTCGATTTTTCGGTATAGCGTAGCGATTCCGATCTCAAGCAGGCGAGCGGCTTCGGCCTTGTTTCCTTTGGTATGATTGAGGACTTTCTGAATCTGTAATTTCTCGGCGCTGTTCAGCGAAAAAGCGGACAAACTCGGACTGGGAGCGGCAGGTACGCTAAACTCAAAAGGCAGCAAAGCGGCCGACAGCGGTTCGGTTCCGGCCAGGATCACAGACCGTTCCAAACAGTTGCGAAGTTCGCGGATATTGCCAGGCCAGGAATATGCTTTCAGGGCGGCCAGAAAATCAGCCTCGTAGCTCAGGGGTACTTTTTTCAGCTTGGCGCAGAATTCCGCAATGAAGTGCCTGACCATGGGTTCGATGTCGGCCACGCGCTCGCGGAGGGGGGCAGGTGCAGCGCGAACACATTGAGCCGGAAGTAAAGGTCCGGCCGGAAACGCTGCTGTTCGCTTTCGGTTTTCAGATCGCGGTTGGTTGCCGCAATCAGCCGGAAGTCGGACTTTCGGGGCTTCTGCTCGCCTACCCGGATGAATTCACTGGTTTCCAGTACCCGCAACAGCTTGGCCTGCAAATCCAGCGGCATTTCGCCAATCTCATCCAGAAACAGGGTACCTCCATCGGCTTCTTCGATAAAGCCTCTTTTATCATTTAAAGCACCTGTAAACGCCCCCTTGACGTGACCGAACAGCTCACTTTCCAGCAGGTCACGGCTGAAAGTACTGCAGTTCAAAGCCACGAAACTGCGGCTTGCCCGACCGCTCGCCTGGTGGATGGCCTGGGCAAAAACCTCTTTGCCGGTCCCGGTTTCGCCCGTCAGCAGCACCGTGGCGTCGGTAGCGGCTACTTTCTGCGCCAGCTCAACTACCCGCCGCAGCGCCACCGAATGGCCCAGAATGGCATCGAAAGAGTACTTTTCCCCGACCCGTTTTTCCAGATTTTCCACCCGTTGGCGCAGTTGGGTTTTCTCAATGGCCCGGTGAATCAGGGGAATGATCTTGTCGTTGTCATTGCCTTTGGTGATGTAGTCGAAGGCTCCGTGCTGGATGGCCCGTACCCCGTCGGGAATGTTGCCGTAGGCGGTCAGCAAGATCACTTCCGTGGCCGGAGCGGTTTCTTTCAGTTTTTTGACCAGCTCTACGCCATTGGCATCGGGCAGCTTAACGTCGCACAGAATGACCTCAAAAGTTTGCCTTTCCAAAAACTGCAGGCCCGTTTTTGCATCGGCAGCTTCCTGTACTTCGAAGCCCTCGGCCCGGATAATACGTGCCAGCAGGGAACGCAGCTTGTCTTCGTCGTCGATGATCAGGATTTTATGCACAAGCGATTGATTTTAGTCCCGAATATAGGAAGGTTCTTTATAAGGAAAACGCGTCTTGAGAAATAGGATTGGCAAGGATGTGCCGAGCCCAGGGTACCTCTCCCTCCGAATCACTGGCTAAGGCTTCACAGTCTTATACGGCCCGAAGGTTGAAGCCCGCTCATCAGTAAATTTTCTTACTAATGCTTTTTCGAAAGGGAAAGTAAACCTTCTTCCAGTGCACGTGATTTCTCCTACCGACGAAATACTATGGCACCGCCTCATCGATGGTAATGAGGCGGCGTTTACCGCATTATTCGAGCGATACTACCCTACCCTAGTACGCTACGGAAGGTCGTTTATCCCTGATTCAGACCGGGTTCAGGATTTTGTTCAGGATGTATTTGCGGGCATTTGGCTGTATCGTTCTACATTGGACGAATCCGCTGTGGTGAAAGCCTATCTGCTGGCTTGTGTCCGCAAGCGCATTGCCCGTTTTCAGGCTCGTGACCGTATATTCAGGGAAACCACTATCCTGGATGACGCTGAGTTTTCCATTTCTTTCACGGTGGAGGACCACCTGATTGCCAATGAAGAAACAGCCCGCCGGGTCTATCAACTCAATCAGCATCTCAACTCCCTACCTCCACGCCAAAAAGAGGCTTTGTTCCTGAGGTACCACCATGGGCTGAAAACCGAACAGATCGCCCGTATTCTTAACGTCAACTATCAGTCTGCCAGTAATTTGATTCACCGAGCCCTAGTATGCCTCAGACGGGACTTGAAAGGTACCCTGCTTTCACTGGGGCTGGTGCTTTTTGAAATAATTTAAGTTTTTCAAAAAAAATCACCATTTACTGAGTATCGGCCCGAAAAGCTGTCCTCTCTGCTGTTGAAATGTACTTTCAGATGCAGCAGCGAGATCAATATACATCCGTGGAGCACTTCCTGGACGATGAATCTTTCAAGAGGTGGGTCCTTAGGGGGGAGGACACCCAGGGATGGGAAGAGTGGACCGTAGACACTCCGCAGCGGGCCAAACTCGTGAAGGATGCCCGCGTTGGGCTGTTGGCCATGAGGGTACCGGAGGAAAAGGTTTCCCGGCCGGAAATTCAGGAAGCCCTGCAAAACACCTGGGCTAAAATCAAAGCATCCGATACCCCCTACCAGAATACAGTCAGAGTTCCGTTCATGAAACAGAATTGGTGGAAAATTGCCGTTTCGGTACTGATCACGGGTACATTACTTATGGGTTTATACAGGGCATGGCCAGGTACCCTTCCTGAACTATTACAGAGTTCGCCTGCACCTGAAAATCAGATCGCTACCCTGATCCAGAAAACCAATACGGCAGACCATCCGCTGCTCATTATGCTACCCGATGGCAGTTCGGTGCTGCTGCAACCCCGAAGTACGTTGCGCTATCCGGTGAGATTCGATGAACGCAGTCGTACGGTTTACCTAACCGGGGATGGTTTTTTTGAGATAAGCAAGAATCCTGAAAAACCATTCTATGTGTACGCCAACGAGCTCGTTACCAAAGTGGTAGGTACCAGTTTCAGGGTTAAAGCTTTCACAGATCAAGAGAACGTGGAGATAGTGGTTCGGACGGGTAAAGTCAACGTCACCTCCACGCAATCAGCTGGAAATCCAGAAAGTGAGAAGGTACTTCTTCTACCGAATCAGGGCTTACGTTTCGCGCGCCAAAGCGGCATTTTTGAGAAAATTGAGGACCTGACGCAGGAGAAAAACCTCACCCGGGATCTGAGTAACATTGAGAAACTGAGTTTTGAATTTGCGGATGTCCCCGTGGCCCAGATATTCAAAACCCTCGAGCAGGCGTATTTGGTGAAGATTGATTTTCCCGCGGAAAAGCTGACGAACTGCTACCTGACTACCTCACTGAACGATCAGCCACTTTCGGAAAAGCTGAAGATAATTTGCGAAAGCCTGGGACGACGCACACGCTACTATATCAATGAAAATCAGATCACGATCCAGTCCGATGGATGCAACTAACCTAAACCCGAATGCCCATGATTAGAAAAATCCCTAAACAAAATGAGCGTCGAAATGCTGTAACATACTCGACGCTCAGGGTACCCCGGCATGTTCTGTAAAACATGTTCCCAACGAGAAAAAAGGGGAAATGATTTTGCCAACACTCCTGTAAAAAGTATCAACCAAACCAATCAAAAGTATGAAAATATCTTTGACTCCTAAACGATTGCTCTATCGAATCGTGCAAATATCTCTACTACAAATAACGATAGCCTTGCTGTGCTCAGGGATTACCCTAGCTACCTCGGTAAAGGGCCAGGGACTGCTTGATCGAAAGGTTTCTGTGCAGGCGACGGGACAGTCGCTCAGCCAGGTGTTGGCCTCGCTGGAAAAGTCGGCCAAGGTAAAATTCTCGTACAATTCCCGTACGGTGGATCTTAGACGGCCGGTCACGATCAAAGCTAGTAACGAACCATTAGCCGACGTTTTGAACCGGATTTTGACGCCTTTGAAAATAAATTTCCTCCAAGTCAGTAATCGGATCGTCCTGCGGAATGAAGTTGCCGAAAATCTGAAGATCCTTACCAGGGTACCTGCGCTTTCGATTCCTGTCAATATTCCTCTGGACTTCAATGTGAGCGGCAAGGTGACCGATGAGAGCGGAGAGGGATTGCCCGGAGTGAGCGTGGTGGTGAAGGGGACCCAACGGGGTACCACCACAAACCAGGAGGGTCTGTACACCGTGGCGGCACCCGATGGCCAGGGTACCCTGGTTTTTTCCTTTGTGGGGTATTTGTCTCAGGAAGTAGCCATCAACAACCGCGCCCAGATCAATCTGAGCCTCAGTGTAGACACCAAGGCGCTGAACGAAGTGATTGTGGTGGGCTATGGTACCCAGAAAAAGCGGGATCTGACGGGAGCCATTTCCAGCATTTCCAGCCGGGATATTGCCGAAACACCTTCCTCCAACTTTCTACAGAACGCACAGGGTCGTCTGGCCGGGGTTGATATCGTACGTACCAATGGGAATCCAGGCTCCGCTCCTACCATCCGTATCCGGGGAAACCGCTCGATCAACGCCAGCAACAATCCGCTCTATGTCATTGACGGCATCCCGACGGATGTGAGCATCAACGATTTCAATCCCAACGATATCGAGTCCATGGAGGTACTTAAGGATGCCAGCGCCGTGGCCATTTACGGTTCACGCGGGGCCAACGGGGTTATCCTGATCACCACCAAGAAAGGCAAAGAGGGCAAGGCGGTCATCAGTTATGATGGCTACTACGGAATCAAGAAAGCCAAGAAGAACCTGAACCTGATGAATGGTGAGCAGTTTGCCCAGTATTCCCGGGTTTCCAGGGGGATCGACGCCAATGACGCCAGCAAGGACAATACGTTCTTCAGTACCCTGGAAATCGATAATCTCAAAAATGGCGTGGAAACCGACTGGCTCGACCTCATCCTACGGGACGGACAGCAGCAGCAGCACCAGATTTCGGCCAGTGGCGGCAACCAAAATACGACCTACTACCTCTCCGGAGCCTTTTACGACGAAAAAGGGATTATGCAACAGAGCGACTACCAGCGTTACTCGTTCCGGGCCAACATCGAAACCAAGCTCACCGAGCGGCTTCGCGTGGGCGTCAGTTCGACGGTATCCAGTGATTTGCAGAATGTGATGTCCAATGCTCCCTATACAAATGCCTTGCAGTTTTCACCCCTGGTACAACCCTACGATGCCGATGGGAATTTCATTGCCTACCCCAACCCCCGCGAAGGACTGCTCACCAGCCCCTTGCTGCAATACCAGTCCGGGCAGTACACCGATGAGCGCAGAAAGTACCGGGTATTTGCCAATATTTTTGGGGAGTACACTTTCACCGAAGGGCTTACCTACCGCCTGAATTATGGTCCGGATTTTAGTATCTCACGCCAGGGACAATACAGCGGTACGCTAGCCGGAAGTGCCAATACCGCCGGAGTTTCCAACCAGCAGAACTTCGCCTATACGCTGGAAAATATTCTTTCATTCAACCGCAAGTTTGGTGATCACTCACTCAATGTAGTAGGACTGTTCAGTACTCAAACCAATCGTTTCGAATCGTCGGGAGCTACCGCCCGGAACATCCCCATCGAATCGAGCTTGTTTTACAATCTGGGCAGTGCCGAAACCGTCACGGGCATCAATAGCTCGCTCACTAAATGGGGACTACTCTCCTACATGGGCAGAGTCAATTACAGCTTCAAAGATAGGTACCTGCTTACCCTGACGGGCCGGGCGGACGGTTCCTCCCGCCTTTCCCAGAAAAACAGGTGGGCCTTTTTTCCATCGGTATCGGCGGGTTGGGTGATCTCCGATGAGGCGTTTATGAGCAACGCGAAGGTTTTATCCTTCCTGAAACTCCGGGCTGGGTACGGAGCGGTGGGCAATACTTCCATTGCTCCCTATCAAACGCTGGGTGGGCTCGAACGCTCCGTGTATGCTTTTGGCAATGACCCAGCCTTCGGCTACGCGCTGAACGTGATCCCGAACCCTGACCTTCGCTGGGAGATTTCGAGTACGTTGAACCTGGGTATGGATTTTGGCTTACTGAATGACCGCCTGACGGGTTCGCTGGAAGTGTACAAGACCAACACGACCGATCTTCTGCTGAATCGTCTGATTCCCATTACTTCAGGCTACGAGTCTATTTTGCAAAATATTGGCGCCACCAGCAATCAGGGCTGGGAGCTATCGCTGAACGGCAATATCCTCCGCTCACCCAATGGATTCAAGTGGGAAGCGAATCTGAATATATTTAGCAATAAGGAAAAAATCGTCGAGTTATTCAACGGGAAGGACGACGTGGGAAACCAATGGTTCATCGGACAACCCATCAGCGTTTTCTATAATTTCAAACAAGAAGGTATCTGGCAGACCAGCGAAGCCGACGAAGCCGCCAAGGTGAAGCAGAAGCCTGGTGACATCAAGATTGCGGACGTCAATGGCCGCGACGCCGAAGGCAACCTGACCAATCAACCCGATGGGGTTATCAACGCCGACGACCGGACGGTACTCGGTTCTACGGTACCCAAGTGGAGCGGCGGACTAACCAACCGGTTGAGCTACAAGGGAATTGATTTCTCTTTTCTGGTATACGCCCGGCAGGGACAGTACATCCGGAGCGACTTCCACAATCTGGGCGGAAACAACTGGCAGGGACGCTACAATGCCATCAATTTTGATTACTGGACGGTTGACAATCCGGTCAATAAAATTCCCCGACCCAACTCCGCCGCGGCTCCCCTGTACTCCGATGCGGTCCGGTTTTTCGATGGCTCTTTCGTAAAAATTCGGAACATCACCCTGGGTTATACCATCCCCAAAGCGATTACTTCCAAAATCAGAATCAATAGCCTACGCCTGTACGCAACGGCCGACAACGCTCTGATTTTCTCTCCCTACAAGCTAGTAGATCCCGAGACCGCCAACGGTATCGTAGGGGGTAGTTCACCGATGACCTCGGCCACCTACGTGTTTGGTTTGAACCTTAAATTCTGAAACCCTTACTAACATGAAAAAGAAATATATTGTATTCAGCCTGCTGTCTGTATGTACCCTCTTTACTTCCTGCAATGATATTTTACAGGAAAATCCGGTTGGACTGGCCACCGCCGAAAGCTACTACGCTACCCCCAAGGGCATTGAGGATGGTCTGAAAGCTACCTACACGTCCCTTCGTAAATTTTATGGTCGCGAGCCTGCTTTTTTCCTCACCGTAACCGGCACCGACATGTACACCAATGGATTTGGCGGTGCCACCAATAATCCGGACTACAACAACTATTCGCCTAACTTTTTAGGGTCCAGTGCCTATGTAAAAACCATTTGGGATACTTTTTACGTCGGGATCAACCAGGCTAACGCCGTAATCGGGCGCGCGCCCAAAGTGGCTGGTATCAGCGAGTCCGAACGCAACCGAATCATGGGAGAAGCGCGCTTTTTGCGGGCCCTCTATTATTTCCACCTGGTACAGCAGTTTGGTGATATCCATTTTACGCTGGAAGAAACCCAGGGCGTTGAAACGGAGGCAAAACGCACACCCGTAGCTACGGTGTACCAACAGGGTATCCTACCGGATTTGCAATTCGCCGTAGCCAATCTGCCCGCCAAAGCGCAGAACTACGGACGGGCTACCAAACATGCCGCGGAGGGACTTCTGGCACGCGTACAGCTCACGCTGGGCAACTGGGCCGAAGCCGAAAAAATGGCCGCCGCTGTGATCAATAGCAATGATTTTTCGCTGGTGAAAAATTACGCCGATTTGTGGGATATCAACAAAGAGCTAAACACGGAGGTGATCTGGTCGGTACAGTATACCGACAATCCACTCACCAATGGTACAGGAAATCCGGATGATGGTTCAGGAAACTGGGGGCATTTGTATTTCCAGTTTGACTACACCCTCAACCCGGCCCTGACCCGCGACATCGTAAACGGGCGTCCTTTCCAGCGGTTCATGCCCACCAACTACACGCTCAATCTTTTTGATCTGAGTAAAGACAGCCGCTTCGATGGCTCCTTTAAAACCGTCTGGATTGCCAATACGAAGGCCACTATCAACGGAAAGACTGTCGTACCCGGCGATACGGCCATCAAAATCGTGCTGCACCCCGTACCCGATGCCGTACAAAAAGCCGCGCCTTACTGGCTCATTGACTATAACAACAAGTGGGTAGCCAGCGTAACGGACCCGCTGGAAATAGGCGGATCGAGCCGGCGCCAGTTTCCGACACTGAAAAAATACCTGGATCCCCTGCGTACCAGTGTGAATGCAGAAGACGGAAGGCGTGATTTCATGGTGCTTCGTCTGGCCGAAATGTACCTGATTGCCGGTGAGGCGGCATTCCGGCAGGGTAACCTGACCAAAGCCGCTGAGTATGTCAATGTGGTACGTACGCGGGCGGCGCTGCCTGGCAAGGTAGCCGAGATGCAGATTACAGCCGCCGATCTGAGTGAAGATTTTTTCCTCGACGAACGTGGCCGCGAGTTGGCTGGTGAAATGCACCGCTGGTACGACCTGAAAAGGTCGGGAAAATTTCTGGAACGGATCAAGAAATACAACCTGGATGCGGCCGTCAATGTAAAAGAGATGCATCTGGTGCGACCCATTCCCCAAACCCAGATCGACCGCGTGACCAACCCCGGTGATTTTCCTCAAAATCCCGGCTATTTATAATAGTAAAAGGCAAGAAATTCATGGTAAAGAAGGGATTTTATATAAGTGGGGCGCTCGTTATTCTGTTTTTCGTGCTCAGCGGTTTGTTTGTGCAAAAGCAACCGCCCAATGTGCTTTTCATTTGCATTGATGACCTCCGGCCCGATTTGAAATGCTACGGAAATACCGAAGTACGTTCTCCTAATCTTGATGCACTGGCGGCGGAGTCGAGCCTTTTTACGAGACACTACGTCACCCAGCCTACCTGCGGAGCCTCGCGCTTCAGTCTCTTGACGGGCAGGCGTCCGCGGACGCCGATCCACCTTACCAATGAAGCCATTGAGCGGGAAATCAGCGGGAAGCCCCGCTCCGAAATACCCGAAACCTTCGTGGATCATTTCCGGCAGAGCGGCTACTATACCGTAGGGATTGGCAAGATCAGCCATTCGCCGGACGGCTACGTGTACGGCTACGAAGAACCCCGAAGCAACCAACTGGAGCTACCCCACAGCTGGGACGAAATGCTGCTGGATGCCGGAAAATGGATAACGGGCTGGAATGCCTTCTTTGCCTACGCCGATGGCACCAACCGCCAAACCCATAAAGGAGAGGTAAAACCCTACGAAAGCGCCAAGGTACCCGACGAGGGGTACCCTGACGGACTGAGCGCCCAACTGGCCGTGACCAAGCTGAACGAACTGGCGAAGAAAAGTCAACCGTTTTTTCTGAGTGTTGGCTTCTTCAAACCCCACCTCCCGTTCAATGCCCCGCAGAAATACTGGGATTTGTACGACGAATCGAAACTTTCGTTGACGCCCTCGCCCGACCTACCCACCGACGTAAACCCGGCCAGCCTGCACAACAGTGGCGAGTTTAACTCCTACAAGGCTGGGGATGAGAATGCCTCACTGACTAAGCCCGTTTCGGATGCGTATGCGCGCAAGTTGCGCCACGCCTACTACGCCGGTGTGAGCTACACGGATGCGCAGGTAGGTAAGGTATTGGATGAATTGAAAAGACTGAAACTGGATAAAAACACGATTGTGGTGGTGTGGAGCGATCACGGCTGGCACCTGGGCGACTACCGGGTGTGGGGCAAGCATACCATCTTCGAGCGCGCAGTCCGGTCTGTTTTGATGGTGAAGGTACCCCAAACAGCCGGCGGGCAGCAACGCGACGAGATTGTGAGTAGTATCGACATATATCCTACCTTACTCGAGCTGTGTAGCCTCAAACCCGTCGGGAATCTGGACGGACAAAGCTTCGTCCGTTTGCTAAAAAAGAAGAAGGCACCTGCCTGGGAGAATGTGGCTTACAGCTATTTCAACCGGGGTGTCAGCCTTCGTACCGACCGCTATCGCTTTACTAAATACTTCCGAAAGCAGGAGCCTATCGTTGAATTATACGATCATCAGGTTGACCCTAACGAAAATCACAACGTAGCCAAAGAGCGCCCTGAGGTCGTGGAAAAACTAACGCCCCTATGGGCAAAAGGAAACACCGGAGTTTACCAATAAACTTAATTTCAAATTTTATGAAAATCAGATCACTTCTTACCCTATTCCTGCTCGCCCTTTCGGGGATTCTTTACGCCCAGAAACCCAACATCATCGTCATCATGGCGGATGACCTGGGGTATAGCGACATCGGCTGCTACGGCTCTGAAATCCAGACTCCGAACCTAGACGCCCTGGCCGCGGGGGGCGCAAAATTCACTCAATTTTATAACGCTGCCCGGTGCTGTCCGAGCCGGGCGTCACTGCTCACGGGTGTGTACCCCCATCAGGCGGGTATGGGTCGGATGGTGGTGACCTCGGCCATCAAGAACCGGGACCCCGAAACTCCCTACCAGGGCTGGCTGAGCCGCAATACCGTCACGATTGCCGAGGTACTTAAAAATGCCGGCTACCAAACTTACATGTCGGGCAAATGGCACGTGGGCGAAGAACGCCCGGACTGGCCATTGCAACGGGGATTTGATAAGTACTTTGGCCTGATCAGCGGGGCCAACAGCTACTACCGACTGCTACCCGGTCGGTTGATTCTGGAAGGTAACGAACCCTACCAGATTCCCGAGGGCTTTTATATGACCGATGCCATTTCTAAAAAAGCCGTGGACTACATCGATGCTTCGTCAGGAAAACCCTTCTTCATGTACGTGGCTTACACCGCGCCGCACTGGCCGCTGCACGCACCCGAGGAGGAGATGGTAAAGTACCAGGGCAAGTACCTGAAAGGCTGGGATAAGCTGCGGGAGGAACGCCACGCCCGGCAACAGAAAATGGGCCTGCTTCCAGCTTCTCAGGTACTATCTGACCGTGACCCGACTCTGCCCGCCTGGGAGGATGCGCCCGACAAGGACGAGTGGGATCAGAAAATGACCGCCTATGCAGCTATGGTCACGCGCATGGACAAGGGCATCGGGCAAATCGTAGCCAAGCTCAAAGCCACTGGCCAGTTGGATAATACGTTGATTATGTTCCTCTCAGACAATGGTGCCTGCGCCGAAGAGCTCGACGGTCGGGCTAAACGTGACCTGGGTGAGGAAGCCTACGAACGGTCGCTGGTCACGCCGCCGGGTAAGAAAGGATCTTATGTGGCCTACGGCAAAGAATGGGCTAACCTGGGCAATGTACCCTTCCGCTTGTACAAAAGCTATACGCATGAGGGGGGTACCTCTAGCCCGTTGATTGTACATTATCCCAAACTGATCAAGAAATCTTTCCAAACCGATCAGGTAGGCCACATCATGGATATCATGCCTACCTGCCTGGAACTGGCCGGAGCGACCTACCCCACCACCTATAAAGACCACAAGATCAAGCCCGTGGAAGGGAAAAGCTTGCTGCCGATTCTGCGCGGGCAAGTGAGGGTACCCCATGATTTTATCGCCTGGGAACACTTTGACAGCCGGGCCATCCGCCAGGGCGACTGGAAACTGGTGTGGGCTAAGGAACTGAAAAAATGGGAGCTCTACGATTTGTCCAAAGATCGCGCTGAACAGCATGACTTGGCCGGTTCCAAACCTGAAAAAATGCAGGAATTACTTGCCAAGTATACCGCCTGGGCGAGCCGCGTAGGTGTAGATAAATGACGTTGTGGATGAGTAACTGGTAGCAGACCTGGCCAGAGTAATCTTTGATTTACAGGGAAATACTTCGGATAGGTCTCGTGTGCGTTTGAACCGTTCTGTTTATGAACGGTTCAAACGCAGTGCTCAATAGTGACCAAGTGGAGGTCGGGCAAGTAGAATATAGCATCCGCTGCCTATTTCTTACAAGTACCTGCGCAATTTCCCTCCGAACACATGACCCTACAACAACTTCGCATCTTCCTCGGGCTGGCCGGCATGGGTTTCTGGCTGGCGGCCTGCATACCTTCGCAGGAACAGCCCACTGATCGCGAGGTAGTGTACCAGGTGTCTACCATCGATGCCCTGCTTGCGGGCGAGTACGACGGGGAAGTCACCTACGGGCAGGTACGCCAGCACGGTGATTTTGGCATAGGTACTTTTAACGCTTTGGATGGGGAAATGCTGGAGCTTGACGGGGATGTGTTCCAGATAAAGTCCGATGGCAAGGCTTATCCCGTGGCGGATTCAACGAAGACACCCTTTGCGGCCGTAACCTATTTTGAAGCCGATACCGTGGTACCCCTTACAGGTCCCGTTAGCTTTGAACAACTTTGTGCACTGATAGACAGTCTGATTCCTTCTGAAAACAATTTCTACGCCATCAGGATAGAGGGCGAATTCGAATCCATAAACGCCCGAAGTGTGCCCCGGCAGGTCAGGCCCTACATTCCGATGGTGGAAATCGTAAAAACCCAGCCTACGTTTGCCTACGAGCGGGTGCAGGGTACCTTGATGGGCTTCCGTACGCCGCCGTTCATGAAAGGCCTCAATGTACCCGGCTACCACCTGCACTTTATCACCCACGACCGAACGCGCGGCGGGCATGTGCTGGCTTGCTCTGTGGCCAAAGGTACCCTGTCGATTGATTTCACTTCGGGCTTTCACATGACACTGCCGAACTCGGGCAGTTTCCACCGCATAGATCTTACTCAGGACAAACAGGCCGAACTGGAAAAAGTAGAAAAATAAGTGGTCGTAGCAGGCTTATTTCTCAATAATCACTTAACCTGCCTGGCTTAAACCATGACTAAGTAATGGCATCTAACCCGTACAACAACACCGAATCAGCCATGGAACCGAGCCGCACAACCGCCCAATACAGCGTACAGAAAACGCCCCTGGATCAAAAAGTAAAAATCAGCACGGCCGAACCTTTTGAAGAACTCATCCGGAAGTACTGCTACGTCAAAATGTTGAGTTGATTGTTCAGCCGTTTACGCTACCTTTTTCATTCCTTCGATTTTCTGAACGACGATAGATTGTAAGTCAGCGCTACAAACCAGCCCGTCCGGGGAAACACCTGGACGGTGGGTACCTCCCTGGGAAGTGTTTCGGTCGGGTAAGACCTATCCGTCCTATACCGCCCATCTAGGAGGGTACTTCCTTTGAAGGTTGCACCAAGAGTCAGTACCAGCCGGGTCTCGCGGCCCATCAGTACCGACCCGCCTAGATGGAATAGAAATCCGTCGAAGGCGGTGGTGGTACTTACACCGGGGCTAAGCGCCCAGCTGGTTTTACGGGCCGTACGCTTATACAGGTGCGCAAATGCCCCAATCGAAAGTAAAAGCCGGGTGCCGGCCTCTTTCTCGTAGATGAAGGATTGGCTCGAATCCTCGGAAGACCCTGCGTAATAGAGTTCCTGGCCGAAGAAATGGTTATTTTTTAGTTGTCCGCTAAATAACACCCCCGTACTGAAATCCACCTTCCAGCCCCCCACAACGGGTATGCTGGTTCGCGCCGTCAGTCGATTGGGATAGTTACAGGTCAGAAGCGTATCAGCCTGGAAAGTCAGGCGCAGGTTCACCTCATCCTTACTGGCTTTAAAAGGATCCGATACGTAGGTAAAGTTGGCCCGGTTGATACGATTGTAATTATCGAGCAGGGCCTGTATTTTGTTTTCCTTGGCCAGTTTATCCATTTCATCTACCTTCTGGAAAGCCATTGCCACAATGGGCGCCACCTCCGCGGCATTCGGGCTAACATTCGTAGCCGGAATCCTCAGTACCTGAGCCGCAATGACATTGCGGGCGTAGCGGACCGCGGCGATACATTCCAGGCACTCATCCCGCAGCTGGGCTGCCTGCTCGGCCCGCCCCTCTTTATCTACCAGCAGCACTGCGTTCGTAATCCGGCAAAGCTCCTCTTCCAAAGTCCCGTACGGACGTTCGCAGTCGCGGAGCAGGTTGGTAATGACGTTACCCAAGCGTTCCACTTCTTCCATATAGGCGTAGCAGTCGTTGATCGTTTCTAGCTGGTGGTCAATTTCGCGCAGGGCTTCCTGGCCTGAGTCAGGCATTTCCAGAATATCCGGCCCGGCATCTTTGGTTTCGGGAAGGGTCAGTGTGGCAAAACCCGGCAATCTGAAACCCGTAAGCACACCCGGCGAGTCCACGTTGAAGTTCTGTTGGTTCGCCGAGCCTTCCACCCCGAACAGGCTCCGATTTACGTCGGTCACCTCGATGCTGTATACCTCTCCGTGTACTAAACTGGTGGGCCATCGGTAAATGCGGTCTTTGATGTCGTTAAAGGGAACAATAATAACCGACTGCGCCTGGGCTTGCCAGGCCATCAACAGCCAACAGAACAAGAATAGTTTTTTCGTCATATGTGGATTTATACGGGCCGATGAAAAATATCGCAACCGGGCTGTCCTACCCCTATGCCCAAAGTTAGCAGGCTTGGGAAATAAACCCAGTTTTCTTCTCCCGAAAAAGGATGTTTTTTCGGGATGATTGGCCAGAAATCGCCGTCCGTTGCTTTAAAACTTGTTGCATCTGGGGCATTTTATAACTTTGAGTTGGCTAAGTATTAGTCCATTGATAAAGCGCAGGTAGGGTACCTTATCCGATTAGGATGCTCTGAGCCAGACCAAATTATTCCACTACGTTTGTCACCCGCGTAGGTATTCTTGGAACGATCAACGGGTACCCTAGGGTACTCATTCAGAAAATGGACCATTTGAAAGTAAGATTGGATTTCAGTGGGCTATATTTGAGTAGAAACCCGGTTTTCAAGTCTATTTTTTTATCAACCATCTTTTTCCCATGCCTTTTAAAATAGCTCTGTTCTTTGGTTTTGCCCTGACGACTCTGCTCCGCCCCGATCCCGTCAATCTGTATCTTATTGGAGATTCCACTGTAAAAACCGGCTCGGGCGTGGGACAAAACGGCCAATGGGGCTGGGGAAGCGTGCTGTCACAACATTTCGACACCACCCGGATCAAGATTCACAACCATGCAATCGGGGGCCGGTCGAGTCGTACTTTTGTGAGCGAAGGACGATGGGACAAGGTCCTTTCCCAACTCAAGCCGGGAGACTATCTGCTCATCCAATTCGGACATAATGATTCGAGTCCGGTAAATGATACGCTTCGCGCCCGGGGTACCATCCGGGGCATCGGGGAAAAAACCGAAGAAATTGATAATCTAATTACCAAAAAACACGAAATAGTTCATAGCTATGGCTGGTACCTGCGCAAATTTATCGCCGAAGCTAAGTCCAAAGGTGCCATCCCGATTGTCTGTTCACCGATACCACGCAACAGCTGGAACAAGGACCATATCGTGCGCCCCGACGACAGCTATCCGCAGTGGGCAGAGGCCGTTTCCGACGCGCAGGGGGCCTACTTCATCGACCTTTACGAGCTGATAGCCACCGAGTATGACCGCAGTACTCCCGCGCAGGTCAAGCAGCAGTATTTCACATCGCTGGATGATACCCATACGGCCCTTGCCGGCGCTGAACTTAACGCCAAAATGGTAGCCAAGGGGATAAAGTCATTGAAGAAATGCGGGTTGAGGGGGTACCTGAAGTAGAACGTCAGTCTTTCAGTTTTTGAAGGAAGAAATAGGGTAGTTAAATGCAAAGAAAATGCCGCTTAAATCAAACAAAAAGCACCTAGCGACTCAACGCTAGGTGCTTTTTTGATGTGGGCCCACCAGGGCTCGAACCTGGGACCACCTGATTCACTTTCCTCCGATTTCCCGGAGTAGTAGGACTATCTCATCACCCGTCTCACCTTGGTGAGGATGGGGTGGGGGGCGTTGTTAGGGGCGTATTGGTGGTCTCCTCACCCCTTAGTCTCTGCACCTTCCAGATTACAAAATCGACCTTTATCTGGCTTGGCTCAGGATTGCCATCGGCACTACCCGGAAGGTTTCCCTGAATTAACCCCTACACATCCGCTGATTCCTCAGCGGAGGCACCGCGCAAAATTCGTTGAACACTTGGAATGAAAAGTTCGGGGTTATGTTCTTCTGCGTGGCAGTTAGAACAAAGCAAAATGCATTTTTTGGCTTCCTCCAGTATCAGGTTCCATCTCTTGTTAGAAAGGACTCTCATATCCAACTTGAATTGCTTCAAATCAGCATCTACATGATGAAAGTGCAAAGCCGACAGATTGCGATCGTATCCGCAATTGGCACATCCTCCGCCCATTAAAGCAATCAACTCCGTCTTTCTTTTCAAAGACCTTAGCGTCTGAGAAAAATAGGTGTTGGCTTGCTCTTTTATTCTGTAATAGTGGCCTCTCTGTTTACAAGCATTGGAACAATACTTTACTTTCTGTCCACTAATCGCAGTTTGGCAAACGATGCACTTTCTTTCCATTTGTTCAAAGAACTTGGCCCGATGAGTCAGGTGCTCTAACCGACTGAGCTATAGGCCCCACTCTTGACGAGTTTGGATTGCAAAAATAGGCGTTCCAATTCTTATCACCAAGTATGTTGTGTAAATGTTTAACTGTGTAATCGTGTAATTGTATCTTTGACGGAGACACATGCACGGTGGATCATTTGTAAGTGAACCCAATAGCCTACTCTTGCAACAGTCTGACAATTATACGATTCAACCAATCGATACCCCTTTGAACAAACGAAAAATCCTCAATGATCCGGTCTACGGGTTCATCACCATCCCGTCGGAACTGCTGTTCGATCTGGTGGAACACCCGTACTTTCAGCGGCTACGGCGTATCCGGCAGTTGGGAATGGCCGATCTGGTATATCCCGGAGCGTTACACACGCGCTTTCATCACGCGCTGGGAGCCATGCATTTGATGGGACAGGCCTTAAAGTCGCTGCAGGAAAAGGGGCATCTGATTTGGGAGCCCGAATGTGAGGCCGCACAGATCGCCATTCTGCTGCACGACATTGGACACGGACCGTTTTCGCACGTACTCGAAAACACTCTACTTTCGGGGGTACCCCACGAGCAATTGTCGCTTCTTTTCATGAAAGATATGAATCGGGCAATGAATGGGCGACTGGACATGGCCATTCAGATGTTTCAGGGTACCTACCCCCGCCATTTTTTCCATCAGCTGGTTTCCAGCCAGCTGGATATGGATCGCATGGATTATCTTAATCGCGACTGCTTTTATACAGGGGTGGCCGAGGGTACCATTGGGGCCAACCGTATCATTAAAATGCTGGATATACATAAGGATGAGCTGGTCGTAGAGGAGAAAGGGCTACTTAGCATCGAGAACTTCCTGAATGCCCGCCGCCTGATGTACTGGCAGGTGTACCTGCATAAGACTTCGCTCTGCGCCGAAGCCATGCTGACGCAGATCATTCGCCGCGCACGCGACCTGAGCGAAGCCGGAGCCGACCTGTACGCTTCTTCAGATTTGGGCTTTTTTCTGAGAAACCGATCGGCCCTCGATGACTTTAAGAAAGATGCCGACCTGCTGCAGACGTTTGCCCGGCTGGACGACTACGATATATGGAGTGCGCTGAAAGCCTGGGCCCGATACCCCGATCCGGTGCTATCGACGCTCTGTCAGGGCCTACTCAACCGCCATCTCTTCAAAATCCAATTCCTGGATTCTCCCCCCAGCTCCGAGCTGCTGGAAGTCCTGCACCGTCAACTTGCAGCACAGGGGGTACCTCAAGACCTGATCTCTTATTTTCTGGTAGAAGGACAAACCACCAATTCGGCTTATGTGACCGGTGAGGACCAGATCAAGGTAAAAATGAAGAATAATACCATAGTGGACATCGTGGAGGCCTCTGAGCTACCCACCATTCAAGCGCTTAGCAAGATTGTCCGTAAGTATTACGTATGTTGGGCTAAAACCGTATCTTTGCCGGCGTAGTCGTGCCGCAAAGATTTATGGGACAATGAAGCTTAGTGAACATAAAAACTGAACCACACCCTCGTAAAGCGGTATTTGTCCAAGTCGTTTTGATCTAACTATGGAATTTACTATCGGGCAGATCGCTCAGTTATTAAAGGGTACGGTGGTAGGCGACACCGCCGGTATCATCCATTCCGCCGCCAAGATTGAAGAGGGAAAACCCGGATGTATTTCGTTCCTTTCCAATCTTAAATACGAGAACTATCTCTACACGACGCAATCTACGGCGGTATTGGTGGATCACGATTTTAAACCCCGCAAGGCGCCTTCGACCACGCTCATTTATGTAGAAAACGCTTATCTGGCCTTTACGCAACTGCTGGAGGAATATCAGAAAGTAACCAAAAGCGCACGACGGGGCGTTGAGCAGCCTAGTTTTCTGGGTGAAAACACGCAGGTAGGTCAGGATGGCTACCGGGGTGCTTTTTCTTACATCGGCCGTCAGTGTCAGATCGGCGAGCGGGTCAGGATTTACCCACATGCCTACATTGGCGACAACGTGCAGATTGGCCACGATACGGTCATTCATCCGGGTGTCCGGATTTATGACAACACCATCATTGGAGCCCACTGCATCATTTTTGCCAACAGTGTCATCGGTAGCGACGGGTTTGGCTTCGCCCCCCAGCCCGATGGCAGCTACAAGACCATCCCCCAACTCGGCAATGTCGTAATCGAGGACCACGTCAGTATCGGGTCAAACACCACCATCGACTGCGCTACCATTGGTTCGACGATCATCCGCGCCGGGGTCAAAATCGACAACCTGGTCCAGATCGCCCATAACGTTGAAATTGGGAAAAACACCGTTATCGCCGCCCAAACCGGCATTTCGGGTTCCAGCAAGCTCGGAGAGCAATGCGTGATAGCCGGACAGGTGGGTATTGCCGGACACCTTTCCCTGGCCAACCGAACCAAAGTAGGGGCACAGTCGGGGGTAGGTAAGACTATCCGGAAAGAAGGACTCTCGCTGAGCGGCTCACCCGCCTACGACCTGACCGCCCACCTGCGTGCCCTGGCCGTGCTGCGGAATCTACCCGAACTGGAAAAACGCCTCCAGGCAGTGGAAAACGAGCGCATTGACACCGCCAACAACGCCCCTTCCTGACTCTTTCTATTCCCTCGAAATCTCTCCTGTCATAGCAGTATTACCAGTAAGCAATGAACGAAAAACAACAGACCATAAAGAAAGCGGCGTCGGTGTCGGGCGTAGGACTACACACGGGTGTGTCGGCCACGATGACTTTTCTGCCTGCTCCCGCTAACCACGGCTATAAGTTTCAGAGAGTAGACCTGCCCGACCAGCCCATCGTGGATGCGGATGTGGATAATGTAGTTGACCTTTCGCGGGGCACAACCATTGAACAGAATGGTGCCCGTATCAATACTGTAGAGCATACCCTGGCCGCCCTGGTGGGCCTGCAAATTGACAATGTCCTGATTCAGCTCAATGGTCCTGAACCCCCAATCCTGGACGGAAGCTCGATGAAGTTCATCGAGGCGCTGGAAGATGCAGGCATTGAAGAACAAAACGCCTACCGTAACTACTTTGAAGTACCCGAGTATGTCCACTATGTCAATGCCGACAAGGACATCGAAATGGCTGCCCTACCCTTGTCTGACTACCGCCTGACGGTGATGGTGGACTACAACTCCAAGGTTATCAATAGCCAGCACGCCTCGCTGAACGACATAACTCTTTTCAAAGAAGAAATTGCCTCCTGCCGTACCTTCTGCTTTCTTCATGAATTAGAAGCCTTGTATAAGCAGAATCTGATCAAGGGCGGTGACCTCACCAACGCCATCGTGATCGTGGATCGCCAGGTACAGGAAGGCGAACTAGATCATCTGGCCAAACTGCTCGATAAGCCCAAGGTAAGTGTAGACGAGTCGAAAGGAATCTTGAACAATGTAGATCTGCACTTTCCCAACGAAATGGCCCGGCACAAGCTGCTGGACCTGGTAGGTGACCTGGCGCTCGTGGGTCGTCCGCTCAAAGCGCAGATTCTGGCGGCTCGTCCCGGTCACGCGGCCAACGTGGCTTTGGCCAAGAAAATCAAAAAGCTGATGAAAGCCGCCAAGGACGGGGTACCACAGTATAATCCCAACAAGGCACCCATTCTGGATATCAATCAGATCGCCAACCTGCTGCCACACCGCTACCCGTTCCAGATGATCGATAAAATCATCGCTCTGGACGAAATGAGCGTGGTAGGCACCAAGAATGTGACTATGAACGAGCAGTTTTTCCTCGGTCACTTTCCTGGCAACCCGGTTATGCCCGGTGTGATGCAACTGGAGGCCATGGCCCAGACCGGCGGTATTCTGGTGCTTAGTACGGTACCCGATCCCGAAAACTACTGGCCCTACCTAATCGGAATCGATAATTGTCGCTTCCGGCGCAATGTTGTGCCGGGCGATACCGTCATATTCAAATGTGTGTTCACATCGCCCATGAAACGGGGCATTGTAAAAATGAGCGGACGTGGCTACGTGAGCGGACAACTCGTGTGCGAAGCCGACATGATCGCCAGCCTGGTCAAGAAAAAATGATACAACCCCTAGCTTATATTCATCCCGAAGCAAAAATTGCTCGTAATGTTGTCGTCGAACCGTTTGCCATGATTCACAAGGACGTGGAAATTGGCGAGGGTACCTGGGTGGCCTCTCACGCTGTAATTAACGAAGGGGCGCGCATTGGCAAGAACTGCCGGATCTATCCGGGTGCGGTCATTTCGGCCATCCCCCAGGATCTCAAATACAACAACGAGTACACGCTCACTTTTGTAGGGGACAATACCACAATCCGCGAGTATGCTACCATTAGCCGGGGTACCGAGGAACACTGGAAAACTGAAGTCGGCAGCGACTGCCTACTGATGGCCTACGCCCACATCGCCCACGACTGCGTCATTGGCGATCACTGCATTATTGGCAATAATGTGCAGATGGCAGGACATGTCCACGTGGATAACTGGGCCATTGTGAGCGCCATCAGTGCGGTGCATCAATTTGTCAAGATCGGTGCTCATGCCTTCGTGTCGGGCGGATCGCTGGTACGCAAGGACGTACCACCCTTTACCAAGGCAGCCCGCGAACCGATTTCCTATGCGGGGATCAATTCGGTAGGCTTGCGGCGGCGTGGCTACACCAACCAGCAAATTGCCGAGATTCAGACCGTGTATCGCTACATCTACATGAAAGGCCTAAATAATTCCGACGCCCTCAACCAGATCGAACTGGAGCTACCTCCTTCCGACGAGCGCGACGAGATTGTGAATTTCATACGTACCTCCGAGCGAGGTATCATGAAAAGCCCGCTGCAATTCGGTGAGCATCACGACCATGAATGAGACGGGGAACCGATAACGGGGCAGGATTGAATAATGGACTTATTAGGGCGAACTTACGTGTTCGCCCTTTTTGGTTTTTAGCTAGAAATCAAATCGGCGACTTGGCTTCCAATTCGGGTTCTGTTTCCGGTTCTTCCTTGTTGATCCAGGTAGCCGCCGTGGCAAACCAAACGACCGTGGCTACCAATAGCGTTGTTTTCATTTGGCTTTCGGTCAGAGTGTCGGCATAGAAAAGAATGGGAGCCAGTACCACAGCCAGCAGGCAGAGGTAGGAGAGAATTTTTACGACCGTCATAGTTTCTTCTGGGAATATTTGCTGAATATCAGGTATAATGCCCCGCAGCTAAGCCAGGCAGGTAGGGTCAGGAAGGAGAGAAAAACACCACCAAACGCAGAGATCGAGTAAAATACGGCCATGCTGATAAGCCAGGCCAGCAGCACGGAGCTATTGAAATTAATTCCTGCTTTCTCTGCGTAATTTTGAATGATTCCCGCTTTCCCGGCAAAATAATGATCGAATACAATGATGGCACCGATGGGAGCCAGAATAAAGCCATACACCGCCACGAAGTCCAATAATTGCATGGCGAAAGCTGGGAAAAGTCCGGCGATGGTAGCTACGGTCCCGGCAATCAACGTCACTTTTACCGTTGAAAAGCGCGGCGCAATGGCCTGAAAGGCCAGCCCGGCCCGATAGATGGTCGGATTGGCAGTGGTCCAGCCCGCTACCAGTACGCAGATGAGTCCGGCAATGCCCACCGCATTATTAGCCAGGGGGCCGGGCGCGACGGTAGGTGCCTGTCCCGCCGCCAACATAGCTTGCGCTTCGGCCGAACGAATGTAGAGCGCATACATCAGACAAGCGCAAATCCAGGCCAGGTAGTGGCCTACGTACATGCCCGCCGCAGTAGTCCAGCCGGAACGTGGATGCCGGGCATAACGGAAAACGGACAAATCGGACATACCAATGTGCATGGCCGCATTGCAAAACCATGACCACAACACGACGTGCCAGAAGGTGTATTTGATTTGCCCGGGAAAGGGTTCCCGACCTTCACCGAAAATATCCCAGAAATCACCAAAGGAAGCTACCCCCAGCCCCTTCAGTGCCACTACTCCACAAGCCAGAAAAACCAGTACCATCCACGGTGAAGCGATGTTGGCAAATTTTGAGACCATATCGTAGCCTCGTGCCGCGATGATCGAAATCACCGCACCGATGGCTACTACCACCACGATCCAAGTAATACCATTGGGCGTAGTATCAGTCAGTTTGGGCATCTCCATATCGAAAGGAATCCCCACCGCCGTGGCCGAAACGGTAATCATGGCCCCCGCCAGAAAGCAGAAAAGTACCCCATTGGCCAGATTGTAAACCGTGACCAGGCGGCGTCCGCAGATTTTTTCCAGCTGGTAATAGAGTGTCAGCCGGACGTCGGTAGCGATAGCGGCTGTAAGGTACCTCCAGCATAGTACGGCCAACAGATTACCTAAAAATAACCCCACCAGCAAATCGAACGCACTGACACCCGCCGTCAGGAATAGCGGCCCGATGACAAATTCGGTACCGGCGGCGTGCTCGCCGGCATACATGCCCAGAAAGCTTTTCCAGCCTTTCAGCTGGCTGGCTGGAACGGGTTCACGCTCGTATTCCTGTACTACGGGCGGGGTAGGTGCAAGGGTAGTGTCGGGGGTCATTTTTTTTAAGGATAAAGGGAGGAGAAAGAAAAAGGTGAATGGTCAAAAGGTGAATGATTAATCGTCAATAGGCTATTGTTTAAAGTCAAAACCTCTTTACCCGTTGACCATTAACCTTTTTATCCTGAAATTAGCTCATAAGAAAAACCGTCATACTGCGCGAACCGTGGGCACCCAGTACCAGCGACTGTTCAATGTCGGCGGTTTTGGAAGGTCCAGCCAAAAACAGCCCGAACGGATATTCGGCCTGCGCGATGCGGTCGTAGGCGTGGTGCATGGTAGGTAGCAAATCGGTTTTCTTCACGACCACCGCCAAATTTTGGGTAATGAACGGCGCCACACGCTGCCCCATCTGCGCTTCGGTGAGCCACAATGCTCCGTTCTCTGCCACGCCGAACTGCGCTTCCAGAATGCACAGCTCCACATTTTCCAGCGAGTGGGGGTCGTCCTGCTGCCAGTCGGTTTCAGCAACCGATGAAAGTTCAGACAAAGTGGATATAATACGCTGATTTTCTGTAAAATATTTATTTACATAGGAAGTAATTTCCTGTATTGTCTCAATCTCGATGACCTGACCGCCAATCCCTTCCAGCGTAGTCGTGAACTTTTCCACGGAATCGTAATCCACTACGGCTAGGGTGGAAATATCCGGTAGCGGCGTAGCCACGGGCTGATTTCGGGCGATGGCCTGCAGAATATTAGCTCGACTGTCCATTTCTATTTTTTGAATACCATTCCCGAAAACTTTCCTTGGGCGGTTCGGGCATCTCGCGCTGTTTGTACCATGGATTGAGGCCATTGCTGACCACAAAAGGAGCTACCCCCATCACCTTACGACCTACCTTGCCGGCCAGGCCAAACACACCCGGATGCGATAACGTGAAGGTCATGGCCTGCATGGCGACTTTCTTGCCGAAGGGCACGTATCCTTCTTTTACCAGTACCTGCCGCCATTTGTACAGCTGATCATGAATATCAATTTTGACCGGACACACATTGCTGCACGAACCGCATAGCGTGGAGGCAAAGGGTAGGTCGGCATTTTTGCGCATGTCCAGGTTCGGGGCAAGAATGGAACCGATGGGCCCGGCTACGGCCGAGTGATAGCTGTGGCCCCCGCTGCGCCGGTATACCGGACAGGTGTTCATGCAGGCCCCGCACCGGATGCACTTCAACGAATTACGGAAATCCTCGCGGCCCAGCTGCTGCGAACGACCATTATCCACAATCACGATGTGCATCTGCTGACCCGCGCGCGGTTTCTTGAAATGGCTCGAATAGGTCGTGATCGGTTGGCCCGTGGCCGAACGCGCCAGTAGGCGCAGAAAAACCCCCAGGTGCTTACGCTGCGGGATGATTTTCTCGAACCCCATGCAGGCAATGTGTACGTCGGCCAGGTGGGCGCCCATGTCGGCGTTACCCTCGTTGGTACACACCACAAATTCGCCGGTTTCGGCAATGGCAAAGTTGACGCCGGTAAGCGCCGCCCGGCGCGATACAAATTTTTCGCGCAAATGCTGCCGGGCGGCTTCGGTCAGGTACTGGGGATCTTTATTGCCTTTCTCGGTACCCAGGTGTTGGTGGAAAGTTTCGCCAACATCCTCTTTTTTGAGGTGAATCGCGGGCAATACGATATGGCTCGGTTTCTCCTCGCGTAGTTGTACGATGCGCTCACCCAGGTCGGTATCTACCACCTCTACCCCATTTTCAATCAGGTATTCATTCAGGTGGCATTCCTCGGTGAGCATGGATTTACTTTTTATTATGGCCTCCACACCGTTATCTTTCAGAATTCCGAGCACGATCTGGTTGTGTTCCAGGGCGTCCATCGCCCAATGTACCCTGATGCCATTCTCTTTTGCTTTTTCTTCGAAAGCCATCAGGTAATCGTGCATATGGGATAGCACGTTATGCTTGATTTGGGAGGCAGCTTCGCGTAGATTTTCCCATTCGGGCAACTGAAAAGCCGCCTTGTCGCGCTTTTGCCGTACCCACCACAGCGTTTCGTCGTGCCAGGTGGTACGTTCGGCGTCTTTTATGAAATTCTCCGCTAATTCTGCGTGGTTCTGTTGCTCTTTCAATTCAAGAATATTTTTATCAGGCCATGACAGCGACCATATCGACTATTTTTTCGGCTAGTTGCGTATTTCCACTACTCGTAATCTGCTTTCTTGCTTCTTCGGGGGTTACTGCTTTTGAAAAAATCCGCCAACTTATTTCCTGACTCAGGATGATTTCACCCGCCGGCGCTAGATTTGTTTCCTTCCGTAACTCCCAGGTACCTCCATCCGAATGCAGAAACCATATATAGTCCGTTGCTGCTCTAACTACGAATTTAATGACCGTTCCCGCGGGCGCTTTGACGTTCCGGTAGTGATAGGGGAGCGCACGCATCGAGGTTTCCAAATAGGGATAAAACAGCTCCCCCACATACAGCTCCTGCTCCTGCCCCACCGCCGCGCGGATCTGCTGCTGGTGGTGCCACTTTTCGGTATAGTCCCGGGCGATATGAAACCAGTTTTGGGATTCTTCTTCGCCCGCCCAGGCCACGGCAAAAGCCGCTTTGTCCGTGGGATCCAGCGTTTTCAGAAACGTACTGTACTGATTCCCGGTCTGCTCCAGTAATTCAATAATAATCGCCGGACTGAGGCGCTTCATGGCCAGAACCCATTCAGCATTCAATCGATTAAGGTACTCGACCAAGTCCCGGTAAGAATTGATTTCCGGGGCCGCGCTACCAAAATAGCCATCCCGTAACATAGACAGCGTGCGCAGATTTCCGTCCAACAAATGAACCGCCACATCTTTGACACACCAGGCGGAAGCCAGGGTAGGTTTCTGCCAGTCCTCCGGCGTCAACGTGCGAAGTACCTCAATCAGTTTTGCATCAAGACGCGGAAAAAGATCGACCGTTGGAATAATGTCCATTGTACTCATGGCCTTGCTTTCAGACTGACTCGCCTATGCAACGGGTTCGGTCACTCCTACCTTCGCTCCGTTCAATATTTCGGCCAGGTGCATCACCTTAATCGGCAACTTCTCGCGGCGAATGATCCCTTCCATGTGCATCAGGCACGACATATCACCGGCCGTCAGTACCTGCGTACCGTTCCTAACATGATCATAGACGCGATCCTGACCCATGCGCACCGACAAGGCTTCTTCGGACACGCAGAAGGTACCCCCAAAGCCACAGCATTCGTCCTTCCGGTCCAGCGTGACCAATTCCAGGCCTTCGACCTGACTTAAAAGCTGCTCGACTTTGGAAAAAGGGGGCGCGTTCAATTCGCTCATCTGCGCTATTTTAAGACCGCGCTGTCCGTGACAACTTTGGTGCAGACCTACCCGATACGGGAAACGTACCTTCAAGTCGTTCACATGCAGCACATCCGTCATGAATTCCGTCAACTCGTAGCACTGCGCGGCTAACTGAGGTACCCCCAGGTGCTCTTTGATGTGCATCGTGCAGCTACCCGACGGACAGACGATGTAGTCGTAGCCGGTGAAGTTTTTTACAAACAAATCGTTGCATCCGTGCGTCAGATGCTCAAAGCCCGAGTTGGCCATGGGCTGGCCGCAGCAGGTTTGATTTTTGGGAAAATGCACTTCGCAACCGTGCTTTTCCAGCAGTTCCAGCGTAGCGATGGCTACCTGTGGATAAAACTGATCGACGTAACAGGGAATAAACAGACCTACTTTCATTGTCAGTCGTTAAACGCTGACAGCGTTTGTAACGCTGTCAGCGTTGATTTATAGGCCAGTGGCCACCGTTTTCAAACCGCGTTCTTTGATTAAATGATCCCGTACCTGCAAACTACGGTAGGTCGTGATCGGATTCAGAGCACCGTTGCGGCGCAGCCGTGCTTCGCGGATCAGCGGACGGACATCGGTACGATAGGCATCCTGCAACAATTCCTGCCCCAGTACTACATCATTGTCAGCCTGCGCGGCTTCCAGCGCGGGCGTATCGACCAGCAAAGCCTGCGCGTACGCCAGTTGAATGGCTTCCAGCGACTGGATCAAATCTTCCAGCGGATCTTTGATGTTGTGGCTGGCGTCGATCATCCAGGCAAGCGGCGGGTTATTGGCTTCGTTATGGTTCATACCGTAGACCAACTCATTGAAGATCAAAAACAATTGGTAGGGCTTAATACTACCTACGGTCAGGTCGTCGTCGCCGTACTTGCTGTCGTTGAAGTGGAAGCCACCGAGTTTTCCTTTCATCATCAGGGTAGCTACAATCTGTTCAATGTTGGTGTTTGGCAAATGGTGTCCTAAATCGACCAGACAAAACGCTTTTTCGCCACAACCTTCGGCCAGCATCAGGGAGGTACCCCAGTCCTGAATCACCGTAGAATAGAAACTCGGCTCGTAGGGTTTGTACTCGATGAACATCCGCCAGTCAGCGGGCAATTCGGCGTAAATTTCCTGCAGCGAACGTTGCGTATTCTGTAACGATTTCCGGAAATTATTCTGCCCCGGAAAGCTCGCCCCGTCGGCCAGCCAAACCGTCAGCGATTTCGAACCCAGCAGCTTGCCGTACCGGATTACCTCCGTGTTGTGCGCCACGGCCTGTTCGCGCACGGCGGTCTGGCGGTCGGCCAATGAACCATACTTATAGGTTTCGACTTGCCCCTCCTGGTCCTGAAAGGTATTGGAGTTCACCGCGTCGAACACAATACCGTGGCTGTCGGCCAATTGTTTGGTGGCTGCCGGGTCGGTAGGAATATCCCACGGGATGTGCAGCGACACCGCGCCGGCGGTCTGCGTCAGGGCGTGGAGCAGACCGATATCCTCTATTTTCTGTTCCAGGTTGACGGGTTGCCCCCCGGTCGAAAACCGCCCGAAGCGGGTACCTCCCGATCCCAGCGCCCAGCTCGGTATGGCTACCTGAAAGTCAGCCAGTTTCTGAACAATGGCCTCCGCATCGATGCCTTTTTTGTCCAGCGCCAGTTTCAGGAAGCCGAAATGCTCGGCCTGTTCAGCGGCCTTTTGTTTGTTTAAATCCTGAATTTGATTTAATTCTAATTTCATTCGTCAAAAATGATTAATTCTACCGCACAAAGGCATTGGCCATTCCGCCGTCTACATTGATGATATTGCCGGTGCTCTTATCCAATATGGCGACCAGCGCAAATACGCCGTTGGCGATATCGTCGGGATAGATGATCTCATTCATCAGGTTGCGCTTGGCGTAGTGGGCAGGCAGGTCTTCTACCTTGATACCGTACGCCTTGGCGCGGCCTTCGGCCCAGGCACCTTCCCAGATTTTGCTACCCACAATCACGCCATCAGGATTGACGGTGTTGACGCGGATTTTCTCCGGTCCCAGCTCGGCGGCCAACAGGCGGGCCATATGTTGCTGGGCGGCTTTGGCGGTCCCGTAGGCCACGTTGTTGGGGCCAGCGACCAGACCGTTTTTGGAAGCAATACTAATAATGTCGCCACCGAAGCCCTGCTTACGCATGACGGCTACGCCCGACTGCGCCATGTGGAATTGGCCTTTGACCAACACATCCTGCAAAATATCCCAATCTTTCTGCGTGGTTTCTTCCAGCGGTTTCGAGATGGCTAGTCCGGCGCAATGTACCACGATATCGACCCCGCCGAATTCCAGACAAGCCTTCTCAAAGGTACCCTCTACGGCATCCGGATTTGTAACGTCGCCCGCGGCGTAGATCGATACGTCGCGCTTGTAGGTAGCATTGGCTTCCATGAGGCGATCTTCGGCGATGTCGGTCAGTACCACGTTGGCACCTTCGGCGGCCAGTTTGTCGGCAATTGCTTTGCCAATGCCACCACCACCGCCCGTCACGATCGCCACGCGGCGCGACAAGGGCTGCTCTTTCGGCATCCGCTGCAACTTGGCTTCTTCCAACAGCCAATACTCGATGTCAAAAGCCTCCTGACGCGGCAGGGCGGTGTATTCCGAAATCGCCTCGGCACCGCGCATGACATTGATGGCGTTGATATAAAATTCAGCAGCTACCCGGGCGGTTTGTTTGTTTTTGGCAAACGTGAACATACCTACCCCCGGATACAGAATCACGACCGGATTGGGGTCGCGCACCGCCGGGCTGTTGTCGCGTTTGTGCGCCTGGTAGTAGCCCCTGTATTGCAAGCGGTATTCCTCAAATGCATCCGTAAGTTGTTCCTTTACTTTTTGGGTATCGCTCAGGTCGGCGTTGGGTTCCAGCGATAGCACGAGGGGCTGAATCTTGGTGCGCAGAAAGTGGTCGGGGCAGGAGGTACCTAAGGGCGCGAGTTTGGCCAGATCGTGGCTACCCACAAATTCGAGCACCCGCTCGTCGTCGGTAAAGTGTCCGATCATGCGCTTTTCGCTGGAACACAGTCCGCGCAGAATCGGAGCTAGTTGGGCGGCTTTTTTCTTACGATCCGCCTCAGGTAGGGCCATTACTTTTTTGCCTCCGAACACCGGTCCTTTTTTGCCCAGATGATCTTCGATATATTGCGAAGCCTGCTCGATAACTTCCAGGCTATTCACGTAGCATTCGTACGAAGTATCGCCCCACGTAAACAGTCCGTGGCTACCCAGGATAATGCCCCGGATGCCGGGATTTTCGTTCAGGCAACGTTCCAGCTGCAACCCCAGGTCGAAGCCCGGCCGCTGCCAGGGTACCCAGCCCATGGTATCGCCCCAGATCTCTTTGGTAATCGCCTCGCTGTCTTTGGCGGCGGCAATGGCGATGAGGGCGTCGGGATGCAGGTGGTCGATATGTTTGAAGGGCAACATCCCGTGCAGCGGCGTGTCGATGGATGGGGCCGCGCTTTCCAGATCATAAAGTGTATGGTAAAACAAGGCCACCATTTCGTCCTCATGTTCGAGCCCGCGGTAGATTGATTTCAACGAACGCAGCCGCTCGGTATAGAGTCCGGCGATTCCCTTGCGCGTCAGGGTACCTATGTCCCCGCCAGAGCCTTTGATCCACATAACCTCGGCGGGCTCGCCGGTCAATACGTCTTTTTCGATGGTTTTACAACTAGTGTTACCTCCTCCATAATTCGTGATACGGAGGTCGGCTCCTAATATATTGGAACGGTACAGAAACAAAGCCACTTCGTCGCCCGCCAGTTCGGCGGCTTTGGCTTCGTCCCAGAGATAACTGACGTGCTTGAATGTTTTGGTAGGATTCATGGAGTTCTTGGTTCTGAGTTCTGAGTTCTTTTTACAAAAGTACCTCGCCTCCTAAACCTAACCATCCTATGCTGTCCCACCAGGCTAAAGCCTTAAGAATCACAAATTCAAAAGTACCTATAACGATGCCCGTACTGTGAGGTAAAAAGGATTCTCGTAGTGCTCTTTTGAATTGGACAAGATGAGTTCAGCGGCCGTACGCCCCATCGCTTTGAAATCGGTAGACATGGTCGTGATGCCATTCAGCAGCAGTCTTTTCAGGGGTGTTTCATTATAAGAAACCACTCCGACTTCCTTCCCCATCACCAGCGATTCCTGGATAATTTTCTCAATCAGAATCACCAGATCATCCTCCATAATGTTGATGTAGGCCTGTTTTTCCTGGATGAATTCCTGGCTAATATCCGCGATAATGCGGTGATCGAAGGCGTAGTCGCGGCAAAAATTGATGAAACCTTCGGTGATTTCACGGGGTGCGTAGCTATTTTCCGGGAAAATCAGGTTTAGCGTGTGGTACTTGGCCAGCGCGTCGGCGGCTTTTTCCAGGGAGGTATAGATGTCACGCTCAAAATTCTGGTATACGGCCCCAAACTCGCCACTAATTCCCGGAATGATTTTGTCCAAAATAATCAGTTGCTCCTTGGGCAGCGTGTTGATCACTTCGTAGGCTTTTTCCTCGCCTTCTATAAAATGAGGAATGATCACGTAGTGCGTGTACTCATCCTTGCGCTGCTCAATCAGGCGCTTGAAGAGGCCGAAGTCATTGTTATAAATGTAAAAATCGATGGCAGCCTTATCGCCGATGGTCTCGACGAAGGCATCATAAATGATTTTTTTGTGGGTACTCAGCTTATTGAATAGCAGGAACACTTTCAAATGCTGGCTGTGGTCGGTCTGTTTGATGAAGTACCCTTTGCCGGGTACCGAGCTAAGTACCCCCAAGCTTTTGAGGTGATTGTATCCCTTCTCGGCCGTCACGCGGGAAATGTCGAACTCGAAGCTGATTTCATTGATCGAGGGCATCACATCGCCCTTGTCGATCACACCCGTCTGGATTCCCTTCAGAATCGCGTTGCTGAGTTGGAGGTACTTGGGCGTTGCCGAGTACTCGTCGATCCGGATGGTGCTGAGTATTTTTTGGGAAAGAGACATGGCTTGCGAAAGAAATATCCAGGCTTCCTGTCAACGTAAATCCTTGATGGCGCAGAAATCCATATCGCCGTAATCGAGATTTTCGCCCGCCATGCCCCAGATAAACGTATAGCTGGAGGTACCCGCCCCGGCATGGATGGACCAGTTGGGCGAAATCACGGCCTGTTCGTTCTGTACCCATAGATGTCGGGTTTCCTGCGGCTGGCCCATGAAATGACTCACCGCCTGGCCTTCGGGTACCTCAAAATAAAAGTACACTTCCATGCGACGGTCGTGGGTATGGGCCGGCATCGTGTTCCAGACACTGCCCGCTTTCAGTTCGGTCATGCCCATTTGCAGTTGATTAGTGGGCAGAATACTATTCACAATCAACTTGTTGATAATCCGGTGGTTGGCCGTTTCCATGCTTCCCATTTCTACCACCTCAGCATCGGTGCGCGCGATCTTCCGGCTCGGGTAAGCCTGGCCGGCAGGAGTTGAATTGAGGTAAAATTTGGCGGGGGTACCTTTGTCGTGCGACAAGAACTGAATATCGCGGGTACCTTTCCCTAAGTAAAGCGCTTCTTTGTATGCCAGCTCATACTCCACCCCATCGGCTATGACTAGGCCTGAACCACCCACGTTGATGATGCCCAACTCGCGGCGTTCCAGAAAATAGGCTGCTTTGAGGGCTTCGGGGGCTTCCAGAGCCAACGACCCGGTGGTAGGCATTACGCCGCCGGTGAGGTAGCGATCAAAAAAGGAGAGCGTCCAGCAGAACTGATCGGCCACGAACAGGTTTTCGATCAAAAAATTCTGCCGAAGCTGCTCGGTGTTCATGCCCTTGACTTCATGGGGAGAACTGGCGTAACGACTCTCAAAGAAAATGTTTTGCTCCGTATTTACGTCGTTCTTATCACTCATTTTGGTTTATAGGAAAATGGGTTAGGAATATAGGTATTGGTTCCGGGCGGCGACCCGGTCGCAAGGTACCTATTCTTCCATTTTATTGGAAGTGTTCTTAAAAAGGAGTCAGTTTTCCATCCTTATCTTCTCCGTGGGGACGATCCAGGTCCAGGCCATCCAGTATGATGACGCCCTGAATCGATGAGAATCTGGCCGGGTCCTGCTGCCACGACCAAACCAGCTGCCCCATAGGACTATATTCGAGGAGTTGGGTACCTTTCGCGCCCATTTCCTCGCCGTGGCCTTGCCAGTTGGTCACGACGATGTTGCCACTTTTCAGGATTTGGAAACCCGCGTAGAAGTACGGATGTACCTCGGACGGGCCACCGAGGGTATCTTTCAGGGTACCATCCGGGGCGAGAATCTGCAAATTGGCAGAGAAACCCCCACTTACGAGAGTACGACCATCAGCCAATCGCACGGCCTGCCAGGCATGTTGTCCCTTTTTAGGGTAATTCAACTTGGCCCGCCAGATGATGGTACCATCGGATTTTCCCTCAAAGACTGTATCGTCGGAAGTGATCAGAAAGGTATCCGTAGCCGTTTCTCGCACCAGACGGACGTAGCTGAAACCCGGATAGTTGATAGTTTTTATGACTGATCCGCCCTCACCTACCTCGACCAGCACAATGCCTTCCTTGCCCTGCCAGTTCAATCCTGTCAATAAAGTGTTGCCGTTGCGCAAGCGTCGGGCGGCGATGGTACCCTTGAATATGTTCAATTCGGATACCTTATTTCCCGTTTTTATATCGTGTTCCTCGTAGCCATCCCCGGTACCGACCAGTACCCGCCCCCGACCGACCAGCTGCAGGTCGCGACCATTCGGGATGGGGACGTACCAGTTTTTTTCGGGATGAGCCAAATCTACGTAACTGAGTTGCGACAAGCCTTCGTCGCGCAACAGCAGCTGTTTCGGTGGGGTACCTGACTGTTCTCCTCCACTCGGCCGGGACGGTTTACAACCGCTCAGCCCAAAGGCCATAAGAAAAAGAAGCGCGAAGCAGCAATTTTTCATTCAACAATACTCAAAAATGTGAAGCATCTGTGCCGTTGACCTTTCCTATTTCCGGTAATCCAGCGCCGGTGGACGATCACCCAGCAAGGCCTCATATTTGAATTTCTTCCCGCGTTTTTCGTCGAGCTCAGCCTTGGCTTCGCTGAGGGCTTTGGGATTTTGGAAAAGATCCGCCGCTGTGTACGCGATGGTTTTGGCAGCTACCATCATGCCCTTGCGGCCGATGCTGGTACCTCCGGCCGCCACGGCCTGCCAGCTGTGCGCCGCCGTGCCGGGTACCCAGGTGGCCGTGCGCAGGCCTACCGTTGGTACTGTCCAACTCACATCGCCGACGTCAGTAGAACCCATGCCCGCGCGCTCGTATTCGTAGGGAAGGATTTTGGCCGCGCTGGCCGGATCGGGCTTTTTGTCTTCGGGCACATCAAAAGAGGTTTGCATTTTTTTGGCAAAATCCATTTCGGCGTTGTCGTACTTCACCCCACCTACCTCGGTAAGGTTTTTGTACATCACTTTGGCCAGTGTTTCCAGCGGCAGCAGTTCGTGCACTCCGCCTATAATCTCGTGCTTCACGGTGGTACCCGTACCCAGGGCGGCACCCTCGGAGGCTTTTACAATCCGCTCCCACATATCCTGCACCACGTCGCGGCTCGGATGCCGCACGTAGTAGTATACTTCGGCAAAATCAGGTACCACGTTGGGCGCCTTGCCACCCTGCGTAATCACGTAGTGAATCCGTGCGTCGGAAGGTACGTGCTCGCGCATCATGTTCACCATGTAATCCATCGCCTCCACGCCATCCAGTGCCGAGCGGCCACGGTCGGGTGCGGCGGCAGCATGGGCAGCTATACCTGAGAAGCGGAATTTGGCCGAAATATTGGCCAAAGAAGAACCTGCACTGGCGCTGTTGGAATCCGAAGGATGCCAGTGCAATACGGCATCTACATCGTCGAACAGGCCAGCGCGTACCATGTATACTTTGCCCGATCCCCCTTCTTCGGCGGGGGTACCGAATACTTTGACGGTACCTTTCTGCTTGGTAGCTACCATCCAGTTCTTGACCGCGATAGCCGCCGCGGCAGACCCTACCCCGAACAGGTGGTGGCCACAGGCATGGCCCGCCGCGCCCTCCTTAAGTACCTTGCGGCTGGGCCAGGCATCCTGCGACAGACCGGGCAAGGCATCGTATTCGCCCAAGATACCAATCACGGGCTGGCCCTCGCCAAAACTGGCCACAAAAGCCGTAGGAATCCCGGCGACACCTTTCTGGATTTTGAAGCCTTCCTTACTGAGCATATCCTGCAACAGCGCCGAGCTTTTATCTTCCTGGTAGCCTACCTCGGCGTAGTCCCAGATTGTTTTGGCGGCTTCGCCGTATGCCTCCTCCTTTTGATTCAATTCTTTGCCTATGCGCTCGTGCGCACTCTGAGCCCATAGGCCGCCACTCAGCAACAGCGCTGCTGCCAGCAACAATCCGTTTCGTTTTTGCGTATTCATTCTTGATGTTCGTTTAGGTTTTCTCGTCCAAAATAAGGAATCTGTGTAGATTTGTTCAGTTGAAAATGGAAAGTTGAAAGTTGAAAATTATTAGAACTCTGTAAAACAGCAAATTACCTTCGATTTGCAAATGTGAAATGGCTAGGGCCAGTATTTCAATTCCAACCAATCTCCAACTATTTGAATCCAATCTGTTAGTGAAAATTTCCGCAAAAGAGGTAGGTAAGAAGTTTGTATCGGAATGGATCGTGCGAGGCGTCAATCTGCTGTTAGAGACGGGTGAAAGCTACACGCTGGTGGGTCCCAACGGGAGTGGCAAATCCACCTTGCTCCAACTGCTGATGGGTAACATGCCGCCTTCGGAAGGAACAATTCACTACGAGATGGCTGGCAAAGAGCTGGATATCGACGACTGGTACCGGCAAATCGTGCTGGCCGCGCCTTATCTGGAGCTGATCGAGGAATTCACGCTGCGCGAAACCGTCGTGTTTCACCAAAAATTCAAACCTCTGAAAAACGGACTTTCGGCGGCCGATTTCGAGGATTTTGTGCAGCTCTCCCACGCCCGAAACAAAGCATTGCGCCACTATTCGTCGGGTATGAAGCAGCGTGTGAAGCTGGGACTGGCTTTTTTGTCGGATGTTCCGGTGGTGCTACTGGACGAACCCACCTCGAATCTGGATGCGGCGGGCTCCAAATGGTACCTCGATAATGTGGTGAAGCTCACCGATAATCAACTGGTGTTGCTAGGTTCCAACCAACCCCAGGAATATGAATTTTGCAAAAATATCATTTCCGTTTCGGCGTTCAAGAGGTAGGACCTTTTACAAAAAAATTTACGATTTGAGATATATTTTTACTGCGTTGGCATGAACAATTTTTTACAACGTCTTTGTCTGCTCGGGATCGTGTGGCTTTGGTTTGGGGGAATGGCGGCAGCCGAAGGGTTGCGTTTTATTCAAAACAAGGGACAATGGGAGCAGGAGGTACTTTTCCGCGCCGAGATCCCCGGCGGCTTTCTTTTTCTCAAAAAACAGTCTTTGGTGTATGTGCTGTACGATGGGCGCGAACTTTCGGCCCGCCACGCGGCGCAGCCTCTGACCGATACCGACGACCGCGCCCGGTTGGCTTCTTCTCCCACTTTCATCAAGGCGCATGGTGTGGAGGTACATTTTGCGGGCAGTAGTCCCAATGCTCAGCTTTTGCGGCTCCGGCCCGATGGCAGTTCCTACAATTATTTCATTGGCAATGATCCCAGCCGCTGGGCCAGTCAGGCCGAAGGTTTCGGGGAGGTATACTACAAGAATCTATATCCGGGAATTGATTTTCGGATCTATGCCCATGAGTACACCATCAAGTATGAGTTTATCGTCCACCCCGGCGCGGATGCTTCCCGCATTGGGCTCGATTACGATGGCTCAGACGAACTGTTGCTAAACTCGGCCGGACAGCTTGAAGTGAAAACGAGCGTCGGCTCTTTCAAGGAAGCCAAACCCTATACCTTTCAGGAAATCAATAGCCGTACCCGGGAAGTCAACGCCCGCTTCACCCTCATGGGCAAGCAGGTGCAGGTTGCCTTGCCCAACGGTTACGACCGTACCCACGATTTGACGATTGATCCCGAACTGATTTTTTCCACCTATTCAGGCTCGCTCTCCGACAACTGGGGCCATACGGCCACCTACGACGCACAGGGGGATTTGTATTCGGGTGGTACTGTGTTCGGAGTTAATTTTCCCGTAACGATTGGTGCCTTTCAGGTGCAGTTTGGCGGCCAGGTCGATACGGGTATCATGAAGTTCAGTCATGATGGTACTCTGCTCATGTACTCGACTTTTCTGGGCGGCAACAGTACCGATATTCCCAATAGTCTGATCACTAATTCCAAGGGAGAGCTTTTCATTTATGGAACTACCTCTTCGCCCAATTTTGCCACCACGGGTTCGGCTTTTCAAAGATCGTTTGGTAAAGGCGCGGGCATCACGCCCATCGACGGGCTCGACCTGCCCAATGGCAGCGATATGTACATTGCCCGGCTTAGTGCCGATGGCAAGCAACTGTTGGCCGCTACCTACCTGGGCGGCAGTGGTAACGATGCGCTGAGTACCGTGCAGAATGTCCAAATCAGGAATTACGGGGATACCTTCCGGGGCGAGATCGTACTGGATAAAGATGAAAACGTGCTGGTGGTTTCCTCGACCAACTCCACCAATTTCCCCCTGAAAAACGCCTATCAATCTACCTTGCAGGGGCGGCAGGATGCGACCATCTCGCAGCTATCACCCGACCTTTCCACCTTACAATGGAGTACCTATTTCGGGGGTGGGGCCTACGACGCCGCTTTTTCGATCAAGCCCACGCCCGATGGTGATGTGTACATTACGGGTATCACCCAAAGCAACAACCTACCTGTGCAGACGGGAGCCTATCAGAACCAGCTGAAAGGCTCCGAAGATGCCTACGTGGCGCGCTTCAAAAACCAGCAGTTCCAGCAGGTTAGCTACCTGGGTACCGATGCCGCCGACGGGGCCTACCTGCTCGATCTTGATCCGAGCGGAAATGTCCATGTCCTCGGCCTTACCCGCGGCAACTACCCCATTACCAACGGCGTGTACAGCAATGCCAACAGCGGGCAGTTTGTGCATGCCCTCGACCCTACCCTTTCCAAATCGCTCTTTTCCACGGTGATCGGTTCCAGGAAAGGTACCCCTGATATTTCACCCACGGCTTTTCTGGTCAACGAGTGCGGCAATATCTACATCGCCGGCTGGGGCGGTAGCGTGAACGTACGCACCGCCTACAATACCCAAAGCAGCACCAACGGTATGGCCGTCACGGAAGACGCCCTGCAACGTACCACCAATGGCAACAATTTTTACATTGCCATTCTGGAAGCCGGCGCCAAGACACTGCTCTACTCGACGTTCTTCGGTAGCGTGAGTCCGCCCAACCCGGCTGAAGATCGAGGCGACCATGTAGACGGCGGAACGAGCCGTTTCGACAAAAATGGTGTGATTTACCACGCCATCTGCGCCTGCGGAGGTACCCGCTTTCCGACTACCCCCAAGGCCTGGTCGCGGGTCAACCGGAGCGACAACTGTAACAATGCAGCCTTTAAGATCGACATCGACCGCCTGAAGGCCGATTTCGATGTGTATGAAGGTACCAAAAAAGATGTAGTACAGGGCTGCGCTCCGCTCAAACTCAACTTCCTGAATACCAGTCTGGGTGGGGTAGACTATATCTGGGAAGTGAATGGCAGCGGTTTTTCGCGGGACGAAATCCAGTCGGAATACACGTTTGAAAATGCTGGGGAATATACCGTAACCCTGCGTGCCTTCAATCGCCTGACCTGTAAAAAAGTGGACGTCGCTACGCGCAAGATTGTGGTGAAAAGCCTCGACACGGTCACCAAAGGCGATACAACCGTTTGCCACGATGTACCCGTACCCTTGTCAGTATCAGGCGGCACGGAGTACACTTGGACGCCCGCCCTGGGCCTGGACAACCCCAAGAGCGCCACTCCTACCGCTCAGGTGAAAGAAACGACGGAGTTCAATGTCGAGATAAAAGACGCCGCGTTCGGCTGCGTGGTGAACAAAAAAGTGAAGGTAACGATCGACGACAGCAAGCCCGATTTTCTGGCGGGTACCGACGCCACGATCTGCCCCGGCCAATCGGCCCCACTCACGGCTTCGGGTGGAGCCACACGCTACCGCTGGCTGGCCGACCCCACTTTGAGCGATAGCGTAGGAAACAAAATAACAGCCACTCCCATCATTACAACCACTTATACCGTAGAAGCAGAATATGGAGACGGTTGCAAACCGAAAAAAACCGTCACCATCACCGTAGAAGACAACAAACCCGACTTCAATGTAAGTCCCGCGCTGCTGGTGTGTGCGGGGGTACCTACAGAGCTTCGGGCCTCGGGCGCGGCTACCCAATTTGTGTGGAAAGGCGACTCCACGCTCAATCCTACCCTAGGTCCGGTGGTCAGCGTTTCGCCCGCCTACACCACCACCTACACCGTACAGGCGCAGTACGCCGATGGCTGTAAACCCGAGAAACAGGTAGTGGTAACAGTGGAACGGAATTATGAACCACTTTTCGACATTGCTACAGCCGGGGAAGCCTGCAATGAACCCACAAAGTACCAATTCATCAACCGCACCCAAAATGCCGACCGATACGAATGGAACATGGGCACGGGACCGATGCTGACGACCAACGATGTGAAAGACCGCACCTTCGACCGCCCCGGGGAATATGTGGTCACGCTGACTGCCTACAACAAGGCGGGCTGCGCTTTAACGGTAGCCAAAACGCTCAACGCCGCGCCACCCCTGGTACTGCCCAATGTGATCACGCCCAATGGCGATGGCAAAAACGATACATTCGTGGTGCCGGTGAGCAATTCTTCACTGCAGGTGTATAACCGCTGGGGCAAGCAAGTTTTTCAGGCCAGCGACTACCAGAACAACTGGGGGAAGAGCATCACGAATGGTACCTATTTCTATGAAATCGTCACGCCGCAGGGTAGCCGGTGCAAGGGTTGGGTGCAGGTTCTGGAGTAGAATTTATTTTGAACTTTATATCCTATAACAACATTTTGAATACATTCGGAAGCTATTTCATATTATTACCTTCAACCAATATTTCCAAAATGAAAAATCTAATCGCATTGCTTCTCTGTCTCGCTTTCACTTTTCAGGCAAAAGCGCAGGAAAATTTCGGTAAGAAAATCAATGAAAAATCAGCCATCGCCGCTTCTCAGCTTCCCGACAGGATGGGCGCTAAGGAAACCATGAACGCCAAGGTGACGGGTACCGTAGAGTCGGTGTGCCAGGCCAAAGGCTGCTGGATGAAAGTAAAACTGGATAATGGCGAAACCATGCGTGTGACCTTTAAGGACTATGGATTTTTCGTGCCCAAGGATATTACCGGCAAAACGGTTGTCGTAGAAGGGGTAGCGGAAAAGAAAACTACCCCCGTGGCCGAATTGCGTCATTACGCTGAGGACGCCGGGAAAAGCAAAGAAGAAATTGCCAAAATCACCGATCCGAAAAACGAACTTGCCTTCGTAGCTGATGGTGTGATCGTTAAATAGGTACCCTTCTTCTGGAAGGTACCCCCCACAATCAAAAAGCCCGCTTTCTCGTCGAGAAAGCGGGCTTTTTGGTAGGCCAATTGATATGATCACACTGGTTTATTCTGATTTTTCGAGTGCATCCAACTGCTGTATATCCTCCTCGTTCAGATTCAAGGAGGCAGCCCCTACATTTTCCTCGAGGTGCGCTAACGAAGAGGTACCCGGAATCGGCAACATGACGTTCGAATGCTGCAACAGCCACGCCAGGGCTACTTGAAAAGCCGTAGCATCATGTTTTTTTGCGACTTTGGCAATTAGTTTCTGGCTATTGATACTCCCCGCCGACAACGGATACCAGGGGATGAACCCTACGTTGTGGGTTTCGCACCACTTCAGGGTACCTTCCCAGCGGCGCTCGGTGGGATTGTACATATTTTGCACCGAAACAACGTCCACAATGCCGGCAGCCTTTTCAAGTTGATCGACACTGACTTCGGAAAGCCCAATGTACCGGATCAGCCCCTCCTCCTGGGCTTTTTTCAAAGCGCCCAGACTATCTTCCAGGGGTACATGGCTATCGATGCGGTGGAGCTGATATAAATCGATGCAATCAACCTTAAGGCGTTTTAAGCTACCCTCCAGGCACGAACGCAGGTAGGCGGGATCGCCATTGGGTTTCCATTGATTGGGACCGGGACGCGTCAGTCCACCCTTGGTGGCAATCAGCATTCCGCTCGGATAGGGATGCAGCGCCTGCGCGATCAACTCCTCCGAAACGTTAGGGCCGTAGCTGTCGGCAGTATCGATAAAGTTGACCCCCAGATCGGGCAAACCGCGCAACAAGCGCAAGGCTTCGTTTTTATGATCCGGTGGCCCCCAAATTCCCCCTCCTGTGATGCGCATGGCACCGTACCCCAGGCGATTTATTTTAAATTTTCCTCCAATTCTGAACGTGCCTGCCTGGCCCGCACCTACCTCTTTATGATTCATGGCTTTAAAATTCTATTTCATTCAGAAAAGGAACTATGCCCTTTTCAGTATATCCCCGCCAGGAACATCGCATTGAAAATTCCCAGCTTAGAAAAACTACCCGTTTCCAGTCGTCGCTGCCGGGCCCGCTTTCGCATCCGCCGGGTTGATTCTCCCTCAAAAAACTGTTTGTATTCGATCCAGAAACGATACACCCCTACCTTTAACTTTCTTTGCTTTTTCCGTTCCATGTCTCTGCGGAGTTTTATAATATTGGTGTTAGGAATAAATTTCCTAAACTTCGCAAAATTTCTATGCCATCACGCCTCCATCCCACCAATCGACCTGAATCTGGGGCAGGTACTCACATTCTTTGCCCTAAACGGATTTATCCCTCCCCAAAACTGGGAAAATCAGTCAACATTTATTGCATGGACGTACGCGGGGAGAAATAGCAGGCGGCTAGTGGCGGCGGGCGGATATCACCTCCACCAGGGAGCGGTCAGGGGTGGTCCGGAAAGTAGAAGCGGTTCACCAATCCGGGGCGTAACCAGGGGTACCTTCAGCTCTCCGGCCTTGGCCGTAACCCGCTCGATAGGCTCATACCAGGGGTGCAAAGCGAGCGTAAATTTGCCCCAGTGGACAGGTAGCAGCATTTTGGCCCGCAGATCTACGGCCGCCTGAGCGGTCTGTTCGGGCATCATGTGGATGTAGCGCCAATTGTCGTTGTATTGCCCGCATTCCAGAATTGCAAGATCGAACGGCCCATACTGATCACCGATCTCCTTGAAATGTGTGTCGTAGCCCGAATCGCCGCCCAGGTAAAAGGCATGGCCGGGGGTTTGTAATACAAACGACGACCAAAGCGTTTGGCCACGCTTGAAAAGGCGACCCGAAAAATGCCGCGCGGGCCATGCCGTAAAATTCAGTACCCCAGCTACTGTGACATCTTCGTGCCAGGCCAGTTCCTGAATCATTCCCGGGTCGTAACCCCAGCCTTCCAGGTGCGCCCCTACTCCCAACGACGTAACCACCTGCTTCACTTTGGGACGCAAGCGATTGATGGTTGGATAATCTAGATGGTCGTAATGGTCATGCGTCAGGAGCAGCACATCGATCTCGGGCATGTCATCGACCGAGTATATATTACTACCGGGATAGTTTTTTCCAAAAAAAGAAACCGGCGAGGCATGGCCACTAAACACCGGATCTACCAGAATTTTCCTGCCCGCTACGATCAGCAAATAAGAAGAATGTCCAAACCATACCAGCACCGGCTCATCCGTGGGTAGGGTTTTCAGGTTGGTATGTACCGAGGGTAAAGGTTTATCGGGCTGGCGATCCTTGCCGGGCTTCAGAAAATCAACAAACGCCTTCCACATGGAGACGTCCTCCGACATGACAGGAGTAGCACTAAGGTTATGAAAGGTACCCTCGCGGTAATTTGAGGCTTTTCGAATACGTTCGAGCCGGGCGGCGGCAGGTACCTTGCCAAATTGGGGCTGTTGGAGAAAAAACCAGATGCCGAGGGCAATAAAGATTATTAAAATAAGAAATAGCATAGGAGATTAAGCAGAAATAGGTTTCGTCTTTCTTCCTAACTCAACGCGCCTTCTTATAATTCAAAACCGACTAATCGTTGAATAGCATCCGGATTTAGAGTATTCGCTACGCAGCTAATATTTGCCCCGTACCTACCCTTTTCCTGAAGGTATCTCTCCCAAAAATTCGTTTCATACCTGTCCAACCTACCCACATATAGTCAAGATTCAGTACGCAACTTAGACGTCTGGAAACGTCCGGAGAATAGGCATAACCCGTTTATTCCGAACGTAAGGCTTTGATGGGATTGGCCCGCGAAGCCTTCAGACTCCGAAAACCGACGGTGAGTAAGGCCACAAACAGGGTGATTACGATTGCCAGGATAAAAATGCCCGCGCCGGGTTCAACCCGGTATACGAATTTATTCAGCCAACCTTCCATTACCCACCAAGCCAGAGGAGCCGCTAAGGCAAAAGCGATCAGCAGCAGTCGAATAAATTCTTTGCCGAATAGCCACAGGATGCTCGGATTGCTCGCTCCCAGCACCTTGCGCACCCCTATTTCTTTGGTTTTCTGCGCGGCCATGAACGAAACCAATCCATACAAACCCAGGCAACCTACAAAAATCGCAATGCCTGTAAACGCCTGAATGAGCCGAAGCAACATATTGTCCAGTTTATAGAACCGCCCGATTTCCTCATCCATAAAACGGTACGTAAAAATGGAAGACGGGTATAGGGTCGTCCATACTTTTTCAAGTCCCGCCAGGGTAGGTCCCAGATTCGCCAGGTTCACATTTATCCCGCAACTGCCGTAACTCTCGCTCCGGGTCGTGAGGCACAATGGCTCGATGGCGGCACGAAACGATTGGAAATGGAAGTCTTTCATAACCCCGACAATGGTACCCGGCCGGCCATTAATCGTGGCTGGCTTCCCGAGCACATCGTCCAGGGAGGCTAGCCGGAGTGCCTTCACGGCCGTTTCATTCAGTAGGTATTCGCGAATCGTGTCCGAGGGATTCAGATTGCGCCCAGCCAGAATGGGAATTTTGAACGTTGGGACATACTGGTGATCGGCGGACTTGATGGCAATGGAAAAATCTTCGGCTTCCGGCCGCGAATCAAAGCGGATACTGGTACTTCCTACGGCTTCGGAGGCGGGAGGGGTATCAAAAAACGTCGCATTTTCAACCCCCGACAACTCAGAGAACTCGGCACCCAGCGCACTGAGTTTTGATTTTTGGTTATCAGGTACCGGCAGAATGACAATGGCATCTTTCTGGAAACCCATATCAGCCTGCTGTGAATAGCGCAACTGGGTAGTAATGATTAGCGTGCCGATGATGAGGAGTTGTGAGATGGCAAACTGACCGACGACCAGCCCTTTCCGCAACGAAAAGCCTCCTGCCGACCGCTGGGCGGGCATCCCTTTCAGCGCCAGTAGGGGCTGAAAACGAGCGAGGATGAGTCCGGGATAAGCCCCGGAAAAGAAAACCACGAGCAACAGCAGAACCGATAAAAAGGCGAGCAGGTACCTGTCAGTCAGCAGATTGAGGGTCAGATCAATTTCAAACCACCCATTGACAAAAGGCAGGGCCAGATAGGCCAGTCCCAGAGCGACAACCATGGCCAGGCCCGCTATGACTGCCGTTTCGGTGATAAATTGCCAGAAAAGCGGGGCGCGCCTACTACCCAGGGCTTTTCGGACGCCAATCTCCCGGGAACGACCGATCGCCTGCGCTGTAGCCAGGTTGATGAAATTGACACAGGCCGTCAGGATCAGGAAAAAGCCGATCCATGCAAACGTCCTGAGGTTCTTCTTATCGGTCTTCCCGCGTAGCTCCGGGTTGAAATGGACGTCCGAAAGGGGCTGCAGTCTGAATTGAAAATATTGGGCTGGTTCCTTATCGTAATACGTATTAGAAATCGCCGGAAGAATTGTCTTGTTCACTGAGGCCGCCGATATGCCGGGTTTTAACCGGACAAAACACTGCATCTCTTTATTGACACTGAACCACCAGTCCTTTTCGACCATCCAGGGGCTGTGATCTTGCAAATTGCTGAAAGGAATATAGATTTGAGAACGAAAGTCGGTGTTGGGTGGTAGGTCTTGAAGTACCCCCGTTATTCTCACCAGTAAAGAATCATCGACACGCAATAGTTGACCGACCGGATCCTGAGTTCCGAAATATTTTTTAGCGATTTCATCGGTAATGAGGACGGTATTACGGTCCTGAAGAGCGGTTTTCGGATTACCCTGTATCAACGGAAAATTGAAAATGCTCAGAAACTCCGGATCGGCGAACGCGATATCTTCTTCAAATTTTTTCTCCGGCGATACCGAAACGACCCGTTTGGGCAGAAAAGCGATTCGACCTACTTCTTCCGCGGCATTGTACCCGCCTCGGAAGGCCTCACCCAGCGGATTGGGTACCCCCGTATTGTAGGTGACTTTTTCCCCATGAAACTCGGTATAAATACGATAAATGCGGTTTTGATCGGCATGAAAATCGTCAAAGCTCAGATGGTATTTCACGAGCGTAAAAATCAGAATGGCACAGGCAATACCCAGACTTAGACTGACCGCATTGATTAGAGTATAGGATTTGTGGCGACTGATTTTTCTGAAAGCAACCTTTAGATGATTATTGAACATGGCTGTAGGGTTTGATTGTGAATCAAAAATGAATTTGCTATCTAAATGGGTGGATCGGGAAGTATTGCGCCACAGCCGGGGATGTAGGAGCAACACCATTTCCAGCACATATAACAGGCGGGCTTTTGTATAGCCGTATCGCTGACCTCGCTTGTGGAATAATTCATACAGGTCACCCAGAATTTCTTCGCGGTGGTGTGGGGCTGCGATTCGGCCTAGCAGGCGCTCCGCCCAGCGCGGCGGCTGTGAATTGATTTTATTCTTTCGATTCATCTCAGATTCCAAAAGCAGTTTTAGGAATACCCTCCCACAATTCATTCCGGATCCGCCGCGCTTCCCGCAGCGATTGTTCTCCCGCCATAGTCACCGTGAACAAGCGTTTGCGACGCCCCCCACGTTCCGCGGTAGCCTCGCCCAAGCGGGATTGCACGAGCCCTTTTTCTTCCAGCCGCTGCATAGCCCGATGTACCGCCCCCAGGCTCATGGGCCGCTCCAGGCGTTGACTTAATTCTTCCATAACCGCCACGCTATAGGCTTCATCGTAGCACAGCGCGATCGTTAGCAAAACGATCTCTTCGAACTCGCCCAATTGGGTACCTTTCATCGATCGGGATTATTAATTCCAGAAGGTATAGTATTTCTTTCTCTTTTGCATAGCAAATCCGATGCCAGTATAATTCACCGGCTTCTAAGGCTCAAAAATGGCCTTTTTGTAAATTGAAGGATTTTAAATCGTCCGTTTCCGAACATTTCGCCGTCCAGATTTGAACGGCTGGTGAGGAGTTCCAAGATTCGTAGGAGATTTCCTACCCGGTGGCTTTCTGCGGGAAGGTACCTATCTACTTGTGAGCGTTAAAAACGCGGTGCAGAAAGTCAGTGATGTAGGTGACCGTGGGAGAAAACCAGGGATTGAAAAACAAAAAAGTGTGGGGCGCGTCGGGAAAGGCATGTACCTCTGAATAGATACCTAGCTTGTCCAAGCTCGTAATTAAGTCGTCCCGCCCGGCGTGCATCCGATCTACCCCGCTATTGATGAACAGAATGGGAGGCATATTCCGATCGGCATGGGTGAGGGCTGAAGCTTCCCGCCACAAGTCAGGTTTTTCGGTTTTGCTATACCCAAACCAGTACGTAGCCGCCGATATATGCCTTAAATCATCACCCTCGCCCGATTCGGGATGGATGAATGCCAATATACCATCAATATCGACTACCGCCTGTACCGTACTCGTCGGGCTTGGATTGTCCCCTACCCCTTCGAAGGCCGGGTTGTGGTTGGTGCTGCCGATGAGGGCAGCCAACTGCCCTCCCGCCGAAAAACCCAATACGGCAATCCGGCTCGTGTCGATGCCATACGTTGTGGCATGGGTACGGAGCCAGCGAACCGCCGCTTTCAGGTCATGTACGGCAGCCGGGTACAGGGCTTCCGTCGACAGGCGGTACTCTATGGGTACGGTCACAAACCCGCGGGCTGCCAACTGCGCCGCCAGCGGGTAATTGTGTGAGCGGTCGCCCGATCGCCATCCACCGCCGTGAATCATCAGAATAGCCGGACGGGACCGGAGGGTACCTTGTGGCGGGGTATATACATCCAGAACCAGATCCCGACCAGGCATGGGAGTACTGTACGGTATGTTTTTGTCAATCCTGACCCCAGGCGGCAGGGTGGAATCGGCCAAGGTTATTTCAGGGTACCGTTTTTTTTCTTGTACAAAAGACTTCCGAACCGTGAAGCTCGTATCGCGCCCTCCGGTGGGGCTTAGCTGCGCATAGGTAGCCGTAACGAACAGGGTACCTACCAGCAAAAGTATCGTCTTTCTCATTGACTTTTATTTCTGTTTGCCTTCCTATCTAATGCGCCGTCGCCCTATGTTACGGTGGCCGGGGGTACCTGTGCAACGGTACCTAGAGCCAGCCGAATTAGATAAAGATCAGAAGCCCTGACATGGCCTTAGTTGGTTTTGGGCTGCACGATGTGGTCGGCCAGATCCAATTTGAGCGTTTTGATGGAAGCCAGCACCAACTGTGCCATTTTTCGGGCGCCAAGTTCGCTGAAATGCGTATTGTCTACTTTACCGTTCGGGTAATTGGGATGCTCACCCGGTGCGAGTTGCAGAAATAGCAACTTTGAAGTTTCGGGGCCGAAGCTTTGAAGCAGCTCCTGACTCTGCCGATCCAGATCAATAAGCGGTACGTTAGTTTCACGCGCCACTGCCCGCGTGAGTTCAGAATATACCGCGTGGGTTTCCTGAATTTTCCCTTTTTCGTCGAATTGGCGGCGGGCAACGGGCGTGATGAGTACGGGATGGGCTTTTTTTGCCCGGCTTTCCTCAATGAATCGAACCAGGTTTTGCCGAAATTCAACCTCCGGAGTATAGCTCTTTTTGGTACTTACCTCATCATTATGCCCAAACTGGATCAGTACGTAATCGCCCTCGTGCAGATGGTCGGCTACGGGCTGCCAGCGGTTTTCTTCGATGAAGGTACGGGTACTTCGTCCGTTCATCGCCCGGTTATCGACCGTAACCTGCTCATCAAAAAAATGAACGAATGGCATTCCCCAGCCCGTTTCGGGGTAGGCTTTTTCGGCTTTGATCGACATGGTCGAATCACCGATGAGGTACACGGTGATTTTTTCAGGCGGAAATGTGAAGGCCAGCAGCAAGAATAAGCCAACACAGGCGACACTTCTGGAAAATGCAGATTGGGTCATGAGTTCAAGGGTTTGCGTATATGAGGGGTACATCAGATTCTGAAAGATGCCGCTAATAAAGCCAATGCTGGCTAACGAGTAGATTAAAAACCTACGGTAGCGGGCTGGGGGCTGAAACCGAAATAGGCTTTGGCATTGCCATAGCAGATGTTCTGTACGACCTTCCCCATCCAATTAAGATCGTCGGGGAGTTCACCGTTTTCGATGTCGTTGCCGAACAGGTTGCAGATAATGCGGCGGAAATATTCGTGACGAGGGTAGCTCAGAAAACTACGGGAGTCAGTCAACATACCCACAAACCGACTTAGCAGCCCCATATTCGACAGGGCGTTCAGCTGCCGCTCCATGCCGTCCTTCTGATCCAGAAACCACCAGCCCGATCCAAACTGAAGCTTACCCGCGACGGAGCCGTCATTGAAGTTGCCGATCATGGTAGCCAGCAGCTCATTATCACCAGGATTCAGATTGTACAGTATTGTCTTCGCCAATTTGTCATTCGTATCCAGGCGGTCAAGAAAACGAGCCAAGGCGCGGGCCTGGGAAAAGTCCCCGATACTGTCCCAGCCCGTATCGGGGCCGAGTTGCCGCAGCATCCGCGAGTTGTTGTTACGCAGGGCACCGAGATGAAACTGCTGGGTCCAGCCTTTTTCCCAATCCATCTCGGCCAGGTACACCAGCATCGCCGATTTGAATTTCTGTACCTCCGCCCCGGTCAATACCCCTCCGGTACCCGGCTGGCTCGCCCGGAGTTTGTCAAAAATGGCATGGATTTCGGCTTCGGTGTAGTCGTCGGCGTAAATCTGCTCCAAACCATGATCGGAGAGCTTGCAGCCCATCTCCGCGAAATAATCGTGTCGCTGGCGCAGAGCTGTCATAAAATCGTCAAAACCACCGATCGCTACGTTGCTGGCTTCTTCGAGCCGATCGACATACGCATTGAAAGCCGCCGCATCTTCTACGGCCATGGCCTTATCGGGCCGGAAAGTAGGCAGTACCCCAATCTCAAACCCATCGTCCGACAACCTTTGGTGGTGTTCCAGTGAGTCAACCGGATCGTCGGTAGTACAGACGGCCTCTACATTCATCCGGCGCAGCAGGTTTCTGACCGAAAAATCGGGTGATTGCAGTTGTTCGGTGCAAGCATCGTAAATACGCCGGGCGTTCTGGCCGTGCAGTATTTCAGTAATGCCAAAATACCGCTGCAATTCGAGATGGGTCCAGTGGTAGAGCGGATTCCGGACGGTATAGGGTACGGTTTCGGCCCATTTTTGGAATTTGGCAAAATCCGGTTGATTGCCCGTACAGTACTTTTCGTCCACGCCGTTGGTACGCATGGCCCGCCATTTGTAATGATCTCCATAGAGCCAGATTTGGGTGAGGTTGTCAAACGTATGATCATCGGCAATCTGGGTGGGAGGCAGATGGCAATGGTAGTCGATAATCGGCATTGGTTTGGCAAACGTTTCATAGAGGTGCTGTGCCGTTTCGGTTTGCAGCAAAAAATCATCATTCAAAAAGGTTTTTTTCATTGGAATAGGGAGATGATGGAAAATAGGCTATTCTTAATTCTATATACTATTATTTCTTCACAGAAAGGAGGACGAGCCCAGTGGAGTTTTCGAGGTGTATTTTCAATTGGCTGCGACTCCATAATGAACAAACTGGGTGCCGAGTGTCGCCAGGGCTCCGTGATCTACCAGTTGGGTCAGGTAGCCAGTCACAGCATCGGCAAACCCGGGTAGGAGGCTCAAATCCTGTCCCCAAAGATTTGTGTTTTGAAGGACCGTTTGTGTAAGGGCAGAGGGAGGCAGCCGGGCCCATAGATCGGCAAAATAGGGCGCTCGTGAATCATGAATCGGGTACTTCTCACCATTCCGTTCGCCGCACAATACACCATCCTGCCGGGTGGTTGCCCGCATAAATAACAGATACCCCGCAAAACCGAAGGCCATGTACCGCGACCCGACCGGCCGGCTGGCAATATTTTCCCTCTGATAATACCTGACAAGGGTCTGCACATTCCGAAGCTGCATCTTCATGGAGTACTGAAGCGTGATATCCAGCCAGCGATGTTCAATATAAGGATTCCGGTATCGGTCCAGTACCTGAAGCGCGAACCGTTGGGCTGCTTTTTCGTCTACGTCCGGCATTCCCGGAATCAGTTCGGCCAGCAGAAGCCCGCTGATAAATGCGGCCATTCGCTTGTCGGCCATCGCTTCGCCGACCGTATCGAATCCACACAGAAAGGCCAACCCACAGCTCAGCGTATGCGAACCGTTGAGCAACCGAATTTTCAGTTCACGGAAGCGATTGATATCAGGCTGGATACGAACGTTTTCATCAGCCTGATGGAAAGACAGTACCTGCTTTATCCGCTCCATGTCCGCATGGGGGGGTACCTCAATAGCCCACAGGCGGTACGCCTCCGCTATGGTCATCAAGTCGTCCTGGTACCCTAGTTGCGCCGTCAGCGATTCATACATCGCCGGTTCCGGCTCACCCGGCACAATGCGGTCTACCAGGGAGTTGCAGCAGATATTGGCCGTTTCGAGCCAATCGAGAAACTCGCCTTCCAGACCGTTGCGGTGCGCAAGTTCAAGCAGAATCGCTTCGAGTTTGGTACCATTGTCAGGCAGGAGTTCCGTCGGAACGATCACCAGTCCTTTGGCAGGATCACCCTCGAACGCCTGGTACCGCGCGTAAAGTACGGCCAGCAGTTTGCCTGGAAAAGACTGGGGTACGGTCTGTAGGATGTCTTCATTCACCAACTGAATACCTATCTCAGTAGTATTGGAAATCACAATCTGCAGATCGGGACTGGTGGCTACCCGCATCACCTCGTCCCACTGTTGGCTGGCCGACAGCACGCGGCTAATGGCTGAACAGACGACGTTTTCCTCGATAAGTTGTTTGTCCCTGATGCCTCGGATACAGAGCGTATAGAGATTGTCCTGTCGACGGAAGGCCTCGAGATCGCCCCCTTCGGTCGATTTAACAACGACGATGCGGCCATTGAAAAAACCCCGTCGATTGGCCTTATCGATCAAATAGTCGGGCAATCCGCGCAGCAGCACGCCCGTTCCGAACTGGAGTACCCGCTCCGGCAAGGGCTGTAGCCCGAGGGTACCGGTTTGGGCGGAAAGCAGAGGAAGTAATTGGGCAGATGAAAAAGGCATAGGGAATGGTTACGGGGGTCAGGTGATTATGCTCGTCACACAAGTAAGTGAGCGGGATAGGTAGGTATCATAATTTATTCGCGCAAACGTCATCGGATTGGTGACCAGGGAATCAGAAAATAAGTAATTGTTTTACTGTCGGTTCTTTTCTTTGGAAACGGTCACGCTGATTTAAGTTTTGTACCTGACTGAGACTAACTATTGGATTCAATCACAATTAAAGATATTGCCCGCGCCCTGGATCTGTCCACATCGACCGTTTCACGGGCTTTGCGGGACAGTTATGAAATCAGCCCGGAAACTAAAAGGCTCGTGCTCGATTATGCCAAACAGTTCAACTATAGGCCTAATCAGATTGCACGGAGTCTGAAAGAAAACCGCAGTCGCATCATCGGGGTGATCGTTCCGCAAATTGCCAATAACTTTTTCTCGGAGGTCATCAACGGCATCGAGGCCGCCGCTTACCTCCGGGGTTATTATGTGTTTATTTTCCAAAGCCACGAATCCTACGAACGTGAACTGGTGACTTTGCGGCAGGCCATTGACCGTAAAGCCGATGGTCTGCTTATCTCCCTTTCCAGCAGCACCTCGGATGTGTCGCTCTTGCAAAGCCTGCAGGAGAAGAAGCTACCCATTGTGCTATTCGACCGCGTTTCGGCCGAACTGGACGTACCCTGTGTCACTTCCGACAACTTTGGCGGCGCTTTTGCCGCCACCGAGCACCTGATTGAAACGGGACGACGACGCATCGCGCACATCACCATACCCTCGTATATTTCCATCACCCAGGAACGCCTGGCCGGCTACCGGGCTGCCCTCGAACGGTACGGGCTGGGGTATGACGAAAACCTGGTCCGCTACACCGACTTTGGACAGACCGACGTGGGGCCGGTTATCAACGATCTTTTGACCCAGGCCCCCGATGCCTTTTTAGCCGCCAGCGATCGGCTCGCCATTAGTTGTCTGGCCGCGCTGAAAAAGCGAAATATAGCCATTCCAGAGACCGTTTCGCTCGTAGGCTTTACCAATACCCCCGTGGCTGATTTGCTGGACCCAGCCCTCAGCGCGGTCGAACAGCCCGCGTTGGAAATCGGCCGCATGGCCGCTCAGCAATTGATCGACCTCATCGAAATGAAGGCCGATACCCTCAGAGTCGGCCGAATCAGTATACCTACGCGGCTGGTGGTCCGGGCTTCTTCCCGGTTGACGTAGCTCCCAGTCAATCGATTTTCGATAGCTCATCGCATTGATCCATCCCATTTCTTCAGCCATTTCGGATATTCTCGGGCCAGCAATTGGGCGGGCCAGGTACCATACCAGGCATAGCCCGTCCGGCGTTCGGGATCGATTTCTGCCAGGCTGTATTTTTTGATACCATCGCGCCCACAAAAAAACGGCCGGTTGGTATCGAGTTCGTAAAAACGCGCCCACAGGGTCGAGTTGGAATCAGCTACTACCACCATATCCTTCCCTCTCGGTAGTTGCGGGGCGCTAACGATTTTGGTAGCAATACCCGTCAGCCGTACCGAATCGAGCCAGGCTACCCCCGCCCGAACGGCTTCTTTCACTGCGGGTGACGGATTTTCAAGGCTCATCAAAAACCTCAGGATTCCCACGCTTTCACCTCCGCTCAACGATGGCAGCTCAAACTTTCGGGCATGGGTAGGCAACAGGGTGATCCGGTCGTGTTGGGCGCACCAGGCGGTACGGGTACCATTCTGTATGTACTGCGTATTCAGGATGCAGGCAATGCCACGCTCCACCGCCTGTTGGGCTGGCAATACAAGGGCTTTGTCGACTGCGTCGAAGCCTTTGGTGCCCTCCGCGGTGTATCGCATCACCCACAGTACGTCAATCATGGCGTTATCGTTGTAGGTAATCTGCTTGCGGTAGCCGCTCGAATCCGGATAAAACTGCGCCCAGCCACCGCTGGCTTGCTGGGCGGCCAGAAGGTACCGGATACCCCGTTCGGCTGACTGAAGGTAGGCAGGGTTTTGTGTTTTCTGGAAAGCGCTGACCAGGTAGTTAATTTCATGAGTAGTGGCCTTGTCATCGATGGTAGCATCGAGCCGTACCTTGTTCTGGACCAGCAGCTGCTGCTGCTCTGGTGTGAGTTGCAGAGAATAGTCGATGGCGTCACCGCCCGGTTGGGGCCATCCGCCATTGTCGCGCTGGAATAGCAACATTCGTTCAGCAATCGGGTCAATTGTCTCCTGCGTATAACCAGCGGCGGAAAAATGCCAAACAGAAATACTAAAAAGAAACAGGAACATACTACTATGCCTCTTCCAGCGAGTCATTGATGTTGTATTTAATAATTTCATCACCCTATTTTTTGTCGGCTAACAACCCACAGTTTTGTGTCTGGCTATCCAATATTTCCTGAATTGATTCGAAAAAAAACATCCGTTTGATCTTCAAAATATTGTGATCGCAGGTAAAGCGAGGATTAAAGTTTGGCAGAGGAGAGCTAGCTTCCAACACATGAACCAGCTTTTTTTACGCAATCGTTGCCGGGATCGATCCCGGCAACGATTGCGTAAAAAAAGCCAATTAAATCTTGACAAAATAAAATAACGAGGTCTATCTTGCATTGATAAATAGCGATAAAGTAAGAAATAATTGACCCTTACCAAGAGTTGATAAGCGTGTTGATTTTATCCTTTTGGCCGATATATTTCAAAAAAGCGAGACACCTATACTGGTTGGAATGAAGCAGAAATCGTGATAAAAATCTAGTATACCTGCACACCGATTAAGGATTATGATTAAAAATTGGCTGGTAAAATAAATAGTAGCTGATGAAAATACGGCTTAAAAAAATTAGATATAAAATACCAGATCTACATCGGTTTATTGGCAGGACTGATCTTGTTAAATTAAACAATAAAATAATGTTCATTGCGGAATAATTAGCAATTTCTATTACCGAGATTATAGCTAAAATATCAATTATTATTTTGTTCCTTCGACTTTTTTAGGATGCAAACTCTGGCCTGTCGGACAATTATATTGATCACAAATACTTTCAAAAAGATTACTATTTTAAATATGCAATTTTATGAGACAATCAAAATTCTACAATTTCCATCGCTTCATGCTACTCTGTATCTTACTGCTCACCCCTTTTCTTCTGTTGGCACAAATGAAGGGGGTTTCGGGTACGGTGACTGACGAAAATGGGCAAGGGATGCCGGGCGTCAGTATTGTTGTAAAAGGTACCACACGGGGCGTGCAGACCGATGTTGATGGGAAATATACCATTCAGGCTGAAGCTGGGGAGGTGCTAAAATACTCGTTCATCGGCTATAAAAATGCCGAAGTTCAGGTAGGTAGTCAGGCTGTTTACAATATAGTCCTGGAAAGCGAAACAGCTTTGCTGAATGAAATTGTGGTAGTTGGTTACGGTGAACAGAAGAAATCGGATGTGACCGGCTCCATAGTCAGTGTAAGTTCAGAACAATTAAATGAAAGGCCCGTGGCGAACGCCCTGCAAGGGTTGCAGGGCCGGGCTGCCGGAGTTGACATTTCCTCAAATGAACGCCCGGGGCAATTGGGAAGTATCAATATCAGAGGTGTTCGTTCATTGACAGCTTCCAATTCTCCATTGTATGTCGTAGATGGTATCCCTCTGATTTCAGGAGGTATTGATAACATCAACCCTAATGATATTGAATCGATTGACGTTTTAAAAGATGCATCGGCAACGGCTATTTACGGTTCACGCGGAGCAAATGGGGTTGTAATAATTACGACTAAAAGAGGTAAGAATGGCAAATTTACGTTGAGCCTTAACTCAGCAGTAACGACCGAAACACTGCAAAACAGGTCGCAGTTGATGAATGCTGCTGAATATATCGAATACAGAAGATGGGCAAAGTATTATTCGAACCCAGCGGTTTTCCCTCGTGGCGACCAGCCTACACAAACCAATGACTTTACAATATTCTTAGGTTCGTCGGACCCTTCCGCCTGGAACAATATCCTGAAAGGCTGGGCAGGTGGGACCTGGGATGCCTCGAAGGTTGAAACAACCGATTGGGTTGACATTGTAACCCAAACCGCCATTACTCAGCAACATACGTTGAGTGCCAGCGGGGGTACCGAAAAAATGAAAGCGTATGGTTCTTTTGGTTACCTAAGTAATCAGGGTACTATCGTTGGGCAAGGATATAACCGGTATACTGGAAAAGTAAGTGTTGATATCAAAGCAACCAACTGGTTGAATTTTGGCGGAAGTTTGAGCACTACCTATGGTGTAAACGAATACGGACAGTCAACGGTCGGCAGAAACTCCTTAGTAAATACGGCAGGTTTATATGAAAGTGCAAGGGCTATTTTCGCTTATACTGTGCCGTATGATGCGGATGGCAATAGAGTTGAATTCCCGGGTGGGGACATTGCGGTAAAGACAGTGGTCGACGAAGCCATGTATTCGCAAGATCAGCGTGTAAATATCAGAGCTTTTGGAAGTTTGTACTCTGAAATAAATTTCGGCTCTTTCGCGAAGTTTTTAGAGGGTTTGAAATACAGAATGAATTTCGGGCCGGATCTTTCCACAAATCGTGATGGTGTATTCCTCGATTCGAAATCGGTTGTCAGGGCGGGTTCAAGCTATGCTTCCTTAGCAAAAGAACAGTCTTTGTCATATACCTTAGACAATATACTTTATTATAACAAAGTATTCAATAAGCATCAGATTGGAATCACTGCGCTGCAAACGCAAACACAATATCGCTTCGAATCGAGTTCGATGGGAGCCGATAACATTCCGTTTTCCAGCCAAAAATGGAATGCTCTTTCCACTAGCAATTTAGCTCTTTCATCCTGGAACTCAGGATTGGTAGAACGTCAGTTACGTTCGTATATGGGGCGTGTAAATTATGACTTTGATGGCAGATTCTTAGTCACTGTATCTGGGCGTTATGACGGAGCTTCTCAGCTTTCTGCTGGTCATAAATGGGCATTTTTCCCAAGTACTGCTTTGGGTTGGAGATTGGACAGGGAAAACTTCTTTTCGGGCATGAACTGGATAAACTTACTTAAACTGCGCGCTGGTGTAGGGGTGACGGGTAACGCAGCCATTGACCCTTATTCTACAAAAGGTGGTTTAAGTCCGTTATTCTATCCATTTAATGCAACGTTGGGAGCCGGTGTCGCAAACTCTTCCACGATGGCAAATCAGGATTTGACATGGGAAAAAACAAAGCAGTATAACTTTGGCACAGACTTCATTCTATTTGGAAAAAGAATTTCAGGTAGTTTGGATTACTACACTTCTCAAACAACCGACTTATTATTAAAGAAAACGATTCCTTCTGTAACGGGCTTTATTGATACTTATGCAAACGTAGGCAAAACAGCCAGCCAAGGCATTGACTTGACGTTGAATACGCTTAATATCAGTAAAGGTGGTTTTGAATGGAATACTACATTCAATGGTTCATGGCAGGACAACCATATCATAACTTTGGCGAATGGTCCACAAGACGACATCAACAATGGCTGGTTTATTAATCAAAGTCAGAGTGTTATTTATGGGTATGAATCGAATGGAATCTGGCAGGAATCAGATGCCGAAGAAATGGCAAAATTCAATGCCAACGGACACAATTTTTCAGCGGGTAATGCAAGACCTGTTGACCAAAACGGCGATTATAAAATTGATGCGAATAATGACCGTGTGATTATAGGAAGTACAATTCCGAAGTTTTTGCTCGGTCTGACCAATTCTTTCGATTATAAAGGTATTTCTCTTTCCATTTTCTTGTATGGACGTATGGGTTATTATTATGATACAGGAGGTGAGGGGCTTACCGGTCGTTTCAACCAGCGTTTGGTTGACTATTATACAATTAATAATACCAATTCAGACTATCAAAAACCGATATATACCGAAGCATCAGGCGACCCATTCTATCCTATCCTGGGCTATAGAAGTGGCTCGTTCCTCAAAATCAGAAATATTTCTCTAGGCTATTCAATTCCGGATAAAATTTCAAAAAGCATTGGATTGAGCCACTCTCGTATTTATGTGCAAGCTTTAAATCCAGGTATGGTTTTCAACAAAGTTGACTGGATAGATCTTGATCTGAGAAGCTCTGCGTGGAATAGAGGCTTTACAGCGGGTATTAACATTGAGTTTTAATCTATAGGTAGCTGACAGCTATTAGCCTCATAAAACTCAATGAGAAGTATTTTATAAAAATTTCAATGCAAACCAGGTTTGCTTCAGTCCTTTAAACATCGAAATAATGAAGAGAATATTCAATAAAAACATAAAAGCAGGGATGATAGCAATGGCTTTGCTGGCTATGACTTCCTGCAATGATGACTTTCTGAACGAAGATCTTACGACCCAACGAAGCACCGATTTTTATAATACAGAAGCAGGTATTCAGTCTTTGGTAATAGGTGCCTACAATAAAGTTTTTGCCATCCCTTTTAGTAATGAGGTGCAATTTGCTACAACTAATTATGGAACCGACGAGTTTCATGTGGGTGGTGACGGCTCAAATGCGCCCTGGAACAACTACGACGGAGCCTTTCAGTCTATCGTAACAACCACCAATTCGAATACTGTTGCAGCTAATGCTGCCTGGGATAACTATTACGTAGGTATAAGCCTTGCCAATCAGATCATAAAAGCAGCAACCGAAATTAACTCTACCAGCAATGCCATCAAAAAAACGGCATTGGGAGAAGGCTATTTTATGCGTGGATTCAATTACCTTCATTTGGTGCGTCAATATGGAGGGGTACCCTTGAAATTGGATGTAAGTACTACCGTAGAATTGGAGTTTACCCGTGCCACAGCCGAAGAGGTTTACAAACAGGTAATTGCTGACTTGACACAAGCCTACGAGCTTTTGGATAATACGGCTGGGGCTCCCGCCAGAATTACAAAAGATGCAGCAGCTCACTATTTGGCAAAAGCCTTACTTTCCAGAGCCAGTGAAATAAACGATTCGTGGAATTCTTCGACTAAGGCCGCCGACCTCGCCAAAGTAGTAAGTTTAGCGGATGAAGTGATTGCCCACCACCCACTGGCTGCAAATTTTGGTGATATTTGGAATTATACAAAACCAAATGGGACTAATGAAACCTTGCCTGAGCTCATACTTTCAGCCCAGTTCACAAGCGACCTTTCTTCCACTACTTTCAACTTTTCTCACGTTATATTTACCGCTCGTTACGATGATCTGCCTTATATGCAGCGCGATTTGACCGGGATGCGTCCATATAGTAGGTTATCCCCCACGTACTTCACGTACGACATTTATAATCATGTGAATGATTCTCGTTTTTGGAAAACTTTCAGGACAAAGCATAGACTGAATAAAGGAAGTGGTATTTATGCAAATGGTGATTTAGGTGTTATTTATATTATCAATAGTAAAAATGATACCCGTTTTGCTAAAACCAAACTTTCAGGAGAGTACGTTTATGAAAAGACAAAAAAGACTGTCCCTAATGCTTATGTGGCTTATGCTGCTGACGGAATTGGATTAATGGTCGAACCTCGTTTCCCTTCATTGACCAAGCACTTCGATGCAGCTCGCATTGCTATTAATGACAATCGTGGGATGCGCGATGAGATCGTGGCCCGTTCGGCTGAAACCTATTTAATGGCTGCCGAAGCAAAAATTCGGCTTGTCAAGCTTGGTCAGGGTTCATACAGCGATGCACTGCCCTATATCAATGCTTTGAGAAAAAGAGCGGCCTATAAGTCAGGTGAAAACAGATCTTCTTATACCGATGGTGCTGCTGCTTATGTAGTTTCTCCACTAAATCAAAACGTAGATCTGAATTCATTTATGACTGAAAATTCATACTATGAATCAAATAATATCCCTGTAACTACTGCGGCAACTGATTTGGAAATTTCAAGCATTTCAAATCTTCCAGAAGAAGACCAAGCTGTAATTACAAAACTGGGTTTATCTAGCGATTATGACAAGATGCTTGCCCTTATTTTAAATGAACGTACACGAGAACTTTGTGGAGAATTTCATCGCTGGGAAGATTTGAGTCGTACGAAAACATTAGTATCAAGAGCCAAAGCATATAACCCTGGAGCTGCTCAATATATTAAAGATTATCATGTTTTAAGACCCATACCGCAAACGTTCCTTGATGCAATTTTCAGTAATGGAAATGCGCTGACTTCAAGTGAAAAACAGAATATGCAAAATCCTGGATATTAAAATAGAATAGTCAGAAAAATCTTTAACAAGGTTGCCCCAATTGGGTCAACCTTGTTTTTTTAAAAACTATACTTTTTCGATTGTAATAGTAAAATTTATAATCGAGGTTTTGGATCTAATAAATCTAGATATTAGTATGTATCAATTCTGCTCAGAACTACTAAAACCCGTCCACCCGAAATCTATACACTGATGCCGCTTTGGCCACTTACAAATGGGAAACTTGCTTTTTTTACGCAATCGTTGCCGGGATCGATCCCGGCAACGATTGCGTAAAAAAAGTCAATAAAATCTTTCTTTAATCAAAGAATGGCGTCCATCTTGCGTAAGGAATAAACATCCGTCAGACTCTTGGAAGGTAGTTGTTTTTTGTTTCTAGTTTCTCTGGAAAGTAGAAAATCCGGAGCGTAAATGAACATTACGGGGGCCCATTTCGAATGCTCTTTAAAATTCCGGGCTGTGGCTTCCCTCAACAATTATTGTTTAGATTATTTCTCCGTATTTAATAACTCCAAATGCCTGACCGCAGCAGGCAATCCTGGCCAGATACCGGCGACCTTAAAGCTTTGTGTCTTTCTATATTCCGTACACTCGTTATCCAGTAAAAATAACAACTACTATCAATTCAACTTTTAACATCTACCTAGCATGAGTAAACCTTGTCCTTACCTGAACAGGATTGCTGCTGTGGCAATTTTGTTCTTATTAATTCTTCACACTCCCGATATGGCACTGGGGCAGGGCAAAGTGAGTGGTCTGGTGACCGACTCACAGCGAGAGGGACTTCCCGGAGTTTCGGTCCGGGTTAAGGATACAAACGTGGGCGTCATTACCGACGTAAACGGAAAGTATCAGATTACGGCCTCCGGCAACGCAGTCCTCGTTTTCTCGTTTATAGGAATGGTTTCAAAAGAGGTACCCATCGAAGGCAAATCGATCGTCGATGTAGTGCTGGAAGCTGATGTGAACAATCTGGAAGAAGTGGTGGTGGTTGACTTTGGGTATGGAACCGTCAAGAAAACGGACATGACCGGTTCGGTAGCTACCATGGGGGCCCGCGAACTCAAAAATATTCCCGTAGCCAACGCCGCCCAGGCCATGACCGGCCGCATGCCAGGGGTAAGTGTTCTTACTTCCGACGGATCGCCCGATGCCGAAGTCGTGATCCGCGTCCGGGGCGGAGGCTCCATCACACAGGACAATTCACCTTTGTACGTAGTGGACGGGTTCATCGTCAGTAGCATTCGGGATATTCCTCCTACGGATATTCAGAGTATCAACGTTCTTAAAGATGCGTCGGCCACTGCCATTTATGGAGCACAGGCCTCTAATGGCGTAATCGTTATTACCACCAAAAATCCGACCGCCGGCAAAGTGTCGGTGTCGTACAATGGCTTCATGCAGTTCAAACAATTACCGAAAAATCGCAGCTATAAGGTACTATCGCCATATGAGTACGTATTGGTCAATTACGAAAGGGCCAAACTGCGTTCGCAGTCCGACGTAAACTCTTTTGAAAAGTTTTTCGGCAAGTACCAGGATTACGATCTGTATCAGGAAAAGAAAGGTACTGACTGGCAGGAAGAATTATTCGGTAGCCCGCGGACTTCGCAGTACCACAACCTGAGCCTGAGCGGCGGCACCGAAAAAACCAAGCTAAGCCTGAGTCTCACCAACAACACCGACGAGGGGCTGTTGATCGGCTCCGGATTTACGAGAAATGTACTCAACTTCAAGCTAAACCAGAATATTTCCAAGAAACTGACTTTTGAAGCTTTTACCCGGATTACCAATACGGTGGTCGATGGGGCGGGTACCTCCGGCAATGCCCAGATTAACATTAAAGATGCGGTGCAGACCCGGCCAGTCAACGGTGTCGCCGACGAATTGGAGATCGACCTGACCAACATAAACAGCGACGACGACTACCAGTCGTTTTTGCTCAGCCTGGTGAGCCCGGTGAAGCTGGCCAAGCAGGACTGGCGGGAGCGAACTACTAATGATTATATTCTGAGTGGCGCCCTGAACTGGAATATCCTTACGAATCTGGACTTCAAAACTACCTTCACGTCTTCCCAGTCTTTTGACAAGAACCTTCGTTATTATGGCCCGCTCACCGGCGAATCGTTCAATAACGGCAGTAGCCTGCCGCTTGGGGAGAAAACGGAAAATGAATCGTTCTCCTATCGCTGGCTGAATACGCTGAATTACAAAATGCCGGACATGGGAAGTCACCGACTCGACTTCCTGTTTGGGCAGGAGCTTTATGCTTCTGGCGGGGATTATAGTTTTGTCCGGTCGGAGGACTTCCGCGAATCGATCACGCCGCAGGAACTGTTTGCGAATATGACGTTTGGCCGTACCGACCGTCATGAAACCCGCGAACTTACCAACTCCAACCGAATGTCGGGCTTTGGTCGGGTAAATTACCAATTGAAAGACAAGTACCTGGCTACGGTAACGTTTCGGGCCGATGCTTCCAGCAAGTTTGCCAAAGAAAACCGGCTCGGGTTTTTCCCGGCTGCCGCGCTTGGCTGGAAGATTTCGGAAGAACCTTTCCTGAAACAGTTCAATGCTATCGACGAACTTAAACTGCGCGTTAGTTATGGAGCTACGGGAAATGACCGGATCGACGCCACCGCCACCCAGTTTCTGTTTCAGGGATCGACGTTGCGGGGACCGGGATTTGGCAATTTTGACAATACCTACTATACCCCTTCGGGATCGACACTGTACAATCCTAATCTGGTTTGGGAAACGACCATTAACCGCAACGCCGGAGTCGACTTCTCCTTTTTCGAGCACAAGCTGGAAGGTAGTATGGACGTGTATCACAATACGACCAAAGACTTGCTGCTCCGATCGGTCATTCCTTCGAGCACCGGATTTACTACCCAATGGAACAACGTGGGTGTTACGTCGAACCGCGGTATCGAGCTTGGTCTGACGGCTTATCTGATCGATCGTCCTGACTTTATGTTATCGGCGAATTTTAACGTGGGTCGGAATAAGGCAAAAGTGGAAAAGCTCGATGGTACCGAATCCCGGTTTTTCCAGTCCAACTGGGCAAGCACTGATTTGCGGGATCAGGACGACTTCTACGTGAAAATCGGGGGTACCCTGGGGGATATCTACGGGTATGTCACAGACGGCTATTACAGTGTTGACGATTTCTCGGCTTACGACGAAGTATCAAAAAAATACATTCTGAAAGAGGGGGTACCCAATGCCGGTGGCGTGGTAGGTAACACCAATTTACGCCCTGGCTTCCTGAAATTGAAAGATCTGGATGGCGACGGCATCATTAACAGCAACGACCGCCAAGTGATCGGCAATACCCTACCGCAGGCGCAGGGAGGCTTCGGGCTCAATTCGCGCTACAAGGGTTTTGACTTTTCCTTATTCTTCAACTGGTCGTACGGTAACGACGTGTATAATACGGGCAAGCTGCAGTATAATCAGTTCAGAAGGGTAACCTACGGCAACCTGCTCACTTCCATGTCTATGGAAAACCGGTTTACCTACCTGGACGTGGACGGTTCGTACACGGGTACCCCAGGGGGTATCGTGACCGACCTGGGCCAACTGGCGGAACTGAATGCCGGGAAAAATATCTGGTCTCCGCACGGACTAGGCGATGCCCAAACCGTTATTCATTCCTGGGCGGTGGAAAACGGCTCTTTCCTTCGTTTGAACAACCTCAATATCGGCTATTCTTTCCCTAAAGAATGGATTTCCAAGCTGAAAATGTCGCAGCTACGGGTGTATGCGACCGGGAATAACCTGCACTTGTGGACCAAGTACTCAGGCTTCGATCCGGAGGTAAGTACCTCACGAAACACGGGTTATCAGGGGCTCACGCCGGGCGTTGACTACTCTTCTTTCCCCAGAAGCCGCTCGTATACCTTCGGTGTGAACATCACTTTTTAATTCTCAAAACAATGAAAAAAAGAAATATAATATTTTCCCTGGCGATCATCTGCGCTTTGTCTTCCTGCAAGGACTTTCTTGATCCGGTATCGCTTTCGACCTTTAACACGGCCTACATCTATTCCAACATTGATGATGCCAGGAAAGGGGTAAATGCAGCCTACGTCTCCTTCGGTACTGATGGTTTCCGTTCAAGGCTTTCCAACAACATGACTGGAAATACCGACATCGAACGCCAGAGCGGTTGGGGCTCTACGGGCGACCGCCATCAGATCTGGAACCTGAATGCGGTACCGGGCAACGGCGACTTGCGTCAGTTCTGGAATGCAGCCTATACATCCATCCGCGATTGCAACATTGCCATCGAAGGTATAGAAGCAAGCAGTGTGTTACAGTCATCCGATGCGGCCTCAATCAAACAGATGAACCACATGCTGGGCGAGGTGTACACCCTGCGGGCTTACTGGTACAGCATGCTGATTTATTACTTTGGCGATGTACCCAACGTGCGGGAAGCGCCGAAAGCGGGCCAGGATTTTTACCTGACCCGGGAAGACCGGAATCTGATTCTTACGCAGGTCATTGACGACTTGATCAACGTAGAAGAAAAAATGCTGTGGGCCGATCAGGCTACCTACGGCATCGAGCAAGTCAACCGGGAATTTACGTTGGGTATGATCGGTCGGCTTGCCCTGCAACGCGGGGGGTACTTTCTTACCCCGGAACTGAAAATGGAGCGGAAAGCTGATTATCTGGAGTACTACGAAATAGCCCGGAAATACACCGAAAAGCTGATCACGCTCAAAGACCGCGAGTTACCGAGAGATTTCCGCCAGGTTTTCCTGAATGAAAGCAAATTCATTACGCCCGTAAACAGTGACGTACTTTTCGAAATTCCTTTTGCCCTCGGTAACGGTGACGTTGCCTGGAACATCGGCATCACGGTGGACGGAGGTACCACGGCGGCCCACAGCTACGGTTCAGGTAATAACTACATGGGGATTCCGGTCACGTATTACTTCTCCTTCGATACCACGGACGTGCGCCGTGACGTGACGTGCGCACTTTATAAAATCAACACCAGCTTCCAGAAGGAATTTATTTCGAATGTGAATAACATTGCCCAGGGAAAATGGAGCCGCCACTTTCTTGATACCCCTCCCGGCCCCTCTACCGCCAAGGGTACCGGCATCAACTGGCCCATGATGCGTTACCCTGATGTACTGCTCATGTACGCTGAAGCCGAAAATGAACTCAACGGACCTACGGCAAAGGCGCAGGACGCTTTGAAAAGAGTCCGTCAGCGCGCGTTCGATCCCGGCCAATGGAACACAAAAGTGGATCAGTACGTGCAGGGCATTTCGGGTAGTAAGCAAGATTTCTTTAACGCCCTGGTAGACGAGCGGGCCTGGGAATTTGGCGGAGAAATGATCCGCAAGTATGAGCTGATCCGCTGGAACCTATACTCGGATAAAGTGAAGGAGACCGTGACGGAATTGAAGAAAATGGCCGACGCCGCCTTCACCGGAACGGGTGAGTACTCCAATCTGCCGGACTATATGTATTGGAAACGTAACTCAAGTGGCGAATTCGTTGTGCTGAACCCCAACCGGAAGTACATTGGTGCTCCCGATGAAAGCTGGAATCGGGTACCTTTTCTGGCTGGTTTATCCAACAGCGTAACTACCTACGCCGAATGGATTCTGAAAGACTGGGAGAATTACTACAATGGCCCCCAACCCGGCGTGGCCAGGTACATCTTCCCCATCCCGGCGGAAGCCATCACCAACAGCCAGGGTAAGCTGGACAACAGCGGCTACAGATTTCAATAAGACGGCATTTTTAAATGTATATGAAAATGAAGAATAAAAATTTTGTACACAGTTTTTTCATAATCCTGGTTGGATGCTGCCTTTTGGTAGGTTGTAAGGAAGATGAGGTATTCAAGCAGACACGGCTGTTTAGCCCGGTCCTGAACAAGGAGCTCAGCTCCGAGCTAAATACGATCATCGTGAATATGGGCAAAATGAAGCAGGTGGATTCCTACACGATTGAGGTAAGCCGCGATACCTTCCGGACGGTAGATTACACGATTACGGTCGACACCAACTATGTGGTGCTGGATGAAGCAACGCTGAACGGCGATCCGCTGTTCTGGAATACCTTGTACCAACTACGGGCCAAGGCCCACGCCTCAGATCCTCAATATGACAGCAAAGTGTCGGATTTGGGGAATGTAAGAACCCAAAAGTTTCCCAGCGTACTGCTGACTCCGGCCAAATACGATGTGATCGACAATGCCGCCAAAGTACGGTGGCAGGTGGCTGGTTTGCCGGTTACTGCCATCAAGGTATTTGCCGGTACCGACCTAAAACTCACCAAGCCCCTGCGAACCGTACCCGTGCCGGAGAGTAATCAGAAGGCGGGCGAAATTATCATTGAAGGGCTGGACCCGTTGTCGTCCTACCAGCTGGCCATTTACAGCGGTAACGAGCTACGTGGCTGGGAAGTGTATAAAACCATGAAACCCGCCGTGGATCTGACCGGTCCGAATGTGGTCGATCTGTCGAAATCCAACGATTCCACCGCTTTGGCAACTGCCGTTTCCACAGCCGCCGAAGGTGCGATCATCGTTCTGAAAAAAGGGGTACGGTACCTTACGCCCACAACGCCCCTGAACAAGTCGATCACCATCACGTCGGCCTATGGTTTTGGGGAAAAACTGGCTACGATGGTCAACTGCAACTGGAATATTGCAGACGGCTCGAGCCTCAATACGGTAAAATTTTCGGGTATTGAAATCATCGGCGGGGGAATTGGCAGCAGCTATATTTTTAACCCCAACCCGTCTGTGTTAACTACCCTGGAAAACCTGATTATTGAAGACTGCATCGTAAGTGAGTTACGGGGTGTGCTGCGGATAAGAAGCAAGATGTTTATCACCAATTACACCATTCAAAATTCCATCATCCACCGCATAGGCGGCTACGGTATCCTGACCACCGACACGGATGGTGAAGGCATGGCAGCGGTAGATAATATCCTGCTTGAAAGCAGCACTTTCAGCAAGATCAATATGTTCATGACCTCGCGGCAGAACACCAAAACGATCAAGATCAACAACTGTACCATGAGCGAGGTAGGTACCAGCGGGGGTACCCTTTTCAACTGGCGTGGTACCGCCGGTGTGCGCAGTAACGTAACGGGTGGCATCAGCATCACGAACACCGTTTGGGGCCACGCCTGGGATGAGGCCAATACCAAAAACTTTGCGGTCAGAGGCATCGCGGGTGGCCTGGAAGCGACCAACTTCTCGATTATCAACACCTACGCCACATCTGACTTTGCCTTTGTGGCGGGTTCGGAAATCGCCGGGTTCCCTTCAACTACCTATAACAAGAAGGCCGAGGAACTCTGGATAAGCCCCTACACGGGCCTCAACTTCGGTTTTAAAGATGCCGCATTTCCCGGCCGACGGGCCGCAGGCGACCCACGCTGGAGAATACAGTAAATAAAATCATTTTCACAACCAACCATATCCGGTACTCGCCGGGTGTGGTTGGTTCACTATGTAGTATGCAAAATCGTTCACTTTCCCAATGCCTGGCCCTGCTGATACTCACAGTAGCTTGCGCAAAAGCGCAGTCTCCGTCACCCTATAGCTGGACGAACCTACCCCAGGTAACCGAACCTACCTTTCGTAAGGATACTATCAATATCATGCAGTTTGGTGCCAAAGGCGATGGCGCAACCCTCAATACCCAGGCGATCAATTCGGCCCTCGTTTCATCCAGTAAAAAAGGGGGCGGTGTGGTACTGGTGCCACCCGGCCTGTGGTTAACCGGACCCGTTGCGCTGCAAAGCAATGTCAATCTACATCTCCAAAGAGGCGCTATCCTGCTTTTTACCCCCGATAAAAGCCAGTACGCGCTGGTGGAAGGTATTTATGAGGGCAAAAGGGCAGCCCGCAACCAGTCGCCGATTTCGGGTACCAATCTGGAAAACATCGCGATCACAGGCCAGGGAATCGTGGATGGCAACGGCGACGTGTGGCGGGCGGTGCACAAAAGTCAGCTCACTGAGAGTGAATGGAAGGAAAAGGTAGCTTCGGGCGGCGTTCTGAAAGACGACGGCAAGACCTGGTACCCGAGCGCGCAATTCAAGTCGGCTAGTGTGGAGGGCAAGAGCATGCTAATCGGCGAAGGGCAAAAACCGCGGGACTTCGCCGGAATGAAAGATTTCCTGCGTCCTAACCTGCTGGTGTTGAATGGCTGCAAGAAAGTACTGCTGGAAGGCATCATTTTTCAGAACTCTCCGGCCTGGTGTCTGCATCCGCTCATGTGCCAGGACCTGACAATCCGTAAAGTCACCACCAAAAATCCCGATTACGCTCACAACGGCGACGGGATGGACATCGAATCCTGCAAGAACTTCCTGATCGAAGGCTGTACCCTGGACGTGGGTGATGACGCCATCTGCATCAAATCGGGCAAGGACGAGGAAGGCCGCAAGCGGGGCATGCCTACCGAAAACGGCATCATCCGCAACAATACCATCTATAAAGGCCATGGCGGTTTTGTGGTAGGTAGCGAGATGAGTGGCGGCGCGCGGAATATATTTGTCGAGAACTGTACTTTCATGGGTACCGACAAAGGCCTGCGTTTCAAGTCGGTTCGGGGACGCGGCGGTGTGGTCGAGCACATTTACGTCCGCAATCTGTACATGAAAGACATCGTGCAGGAAGCCATTTTCTTCGACCTGTACTATTTTGTGAAATTTGCCACCGACGGCGAGCGCGACATGCGCCCGGAGGTGAACGAAGGTACCCCCATTTTCCGCAACATGCACTTCGAGAATATCGTCTGCAACGGAGCTCAAAAGGGCGTTTTTATTCGTGGATTACCCGAAATGCCGGTTTCAAATATTACCATGGAAAATATGGTATTACAGGCCGAGAAAGGAATCGAACTGATTGATGCGAGCGATATTAAGATCATCAATACCGATCTGATAACCAAAGAAACCCGACCCGTCGTGCTGGTGGATAACAGTAGCCAGCTACGTTTCGACCGTCTTCAGTACAATGCTGACACCGAAGTACTGTTCAAGATCGACGGTGCCCGCAGCCAGGCCATTGAGGTAGTCAACACCGATACGAAAAAGGCAAAAGTAAAGGCGACGTATGGTCAGGGCGCAAAAGATTTGAAGTTATAAATGTGGTACGGCCGGCCCGGCCGTCCTTCAAGATCTGATTCAAAATATCAATGGTAAAAAAATTGCTTATAGTCGCCTGTTTGCTGGCTAGCATTCAGTCAATCCGTGCCCAAACCATCCCCAACCATACCTACCCCGCCACTTTCACGGTAGCGCAGGATGGTAGCGGCGATTTCAAAACCATTCAGGAAGCCGTCAATAGTTTTCGGGACCACTCCCAGGAGCGGGTGAAGCTGTACGTCAAGAATGGTACTTACGCCGAAAAGCTGGTGATTCCTGCCTACAAACCCAATATCCACATCATCGGTGAAAGCCGGGATGGCGTCATCATCACCTGGGATGATTATTCGGGCAAAGCTTACCCGTCGGGAGTAGTGGATCGGTTTGGCAAGTCCGTGCATAGTACCTATACTTCCTATACGGTCCTGGTGGAAGCGCCCGATATAATCCTGGAAAACCTGACCATTCGCAACACGGCCGGACGCGTAGGACAAGCCGTGGCGCTCAATGTGCAGGCGGATCGGTTTGTGTGTCGAAATTGTGCCTTACTAGGCAATCAGGATACCTTGTACCCCGCCGCCGAAGGAACCCGGCAGTACTACGACAACTGTTACATTGAAGGTACTACCGATTTTATATTTGGAAAATCCATCTCGGTTTTTCAGTCCTGCACCATCAAAAGTCTGTCGAATTCGTACATCACGGCGGCGGCTACTCCCGTCTATCAGTCTCACGGATTTGTATTTTTTGACTGCAATCTGATTGCTGCTCCCGAAGCCACCAAAGTGTACCTGGGGCGTCCGTGGCGGCCCAATTCCCATACCGTATTCATCCGGTGTCAGATGGCAAACCATATTGTACCGGCGGGGTGGGACAACTGGGGGAATCCGGCCAACGAAAAGACGGCCTTCTACGCCGAATACCAAAGCACCGGACCGGGAGCGGCTCCCGACAAGCGGGTAACGTGGAGCCATCAGTTTACCGAAAAGCAGGCAAAAGAGTTGACGCCCGAAAAAATTCTTTCCATGGATTCACCCGTTTCCACCCACGAAGCAGACTGGTTTAAACCGGGTAAAACAATGAAACAATCAGCAGCAAAAAAGTAGCATGAGAAAATTTTGGCTGATTTTCATGGGATTGGGGCTGTTTTCTATTACAGCCCAAGCGCAGTCGGTACCCGCCAATATTTCAAAAGTCTGGGTGTCCGATCAGGGAGATGGTACCTATAAGAATCCGGTGCTCCACGCCGACTATTCCGACCCGGATGCCTGCCGCGTGGGCGACGATTATTACATGACGGCGTCGAGTTTCGACGCCGTACCGGGACTACCCATCCTGCATTCGAAAGATCTGGTCAACTGGACCCTGATCGGCCACGCGTTGAAACGACAGCCCCCCATTACGCATTTTGAGAAGACACAGCACGGCAACGGCGTCTGGGCACCCGCGATCCGGTACCACAACAAAGAATTCTATCTCTATTATCCTGATCCCGATTTTGGCATTTATCTGACTAAAGCTACCAATCCCGCCGGTCCCTGGTCCGAGCCGATACTGGTAGAGGGAGGCAAAGGTCTGATCGACCCCTGTCCGCTCTGGGACGACGATGGGCAGGTGTACCTGGTGCACGGCTGGGCCGGGAGCCGGGCGGGGATTAAAAGTATCCTCACCATTAAGAAACTGAACGACGAGGGTACCCAAGTAGTGGATGAAGGCGTCATCGTGTACGACGGCCACGAAAAAGACCCTACCGTCGAAGGCCCCAAGATTTACAAACGCAAAGGGTACTACTACCTGTTTGCGCCGGCGGGAGGAGTATCCACTGGCTGGCAGCTGGTACTGCGGTCGAAAAATATCTACGGCCCGTACGAGCGGAAAGTAGTGATGGATCAGGGAACTACCCCAATCAACGGACCTCATCCGGGAGCCTGGGTGGATACAAAACCCATAAATGGCAAGCCCGGCGAAGACTGGTTTCTGCATTTTCAGGATAAGGAGGCCTACGGGCGGGTAGTGCACCTGCAACCCATGAAGTGGGTGAACGACTGGCCCGTGATTGGGGTAGATATTGACGGAGATGGCAAGGGCGAACCGGTGCTTAGCCACAAAAAACCAAATCTACCCGTTTCGGCGAAAGCTACTCCCCCCGAATCAGACGAGTTTGAGACAACCAATTTGGGCTTGCAGTGGCAATGGCAGGCCAATCCGAAAGGTACCTGGCACACCACCAGCAACCTGGGGTACCTGAGGCTTTATTCGTACAAAGCCCCTGACGAAGCGGTAAATTACTGGTTTGTACCCAATCTATTGCTGCAAAAGTTTCCGGCCGAGACATTTATGGCTACCACCAAACTGACTTTTCACCCCAATCCCAAACTGGAAAACGAGCGTGCCGGCCTGATCGTCATGGGACAAGGCTACGCCGCGCTGGTGCTGCGGAGTGAAAAGGACGGAGTTAAGCTGGTACGGGTAGTTTGTAAAAAAGCCTACGACGGAAACCCTGAAGAGGAAGAAGTTATCAATTCCATGGCTGTCGGCAGTGAGGTGTACCTCCGGGTAGCAGTGACCGAAGGCGCCCAATGCCAGTTCAGTTACAGCCTCGACGGGCAAAAGTACACCAAAGTCGGGGCACCTTTTCAGGCCGAGGTGGGGCGCTGGATCGGGGCCAAGCTGGGGATTTTCTGCACCCGCACTACCCAGACCAACGACTCAGGCTACGCAGACTATGACTGGTTTCGGGTAGAGCCTATTGCTTCTGCACTTCGTTAATCTTCTCCCTCCTTTTTCCTGTGCAACTTGGTGATGCTTTATTGTCGTCGGGGATCAAAAGCAATCCTGAGCTACCCAACATGCTTTTATTATCATGTGTGGTGACTGGAAAATGTGATGCACTATTCCTTGCCCATAACCTAGAATAACAGGGACCGGCCGATTTCTCAGAAATCTAATCCACATCTTCGTCGGATTTTTTCTGCAATTATCTATTTGGTTATTCCTAGCGCCCGCAGTTCATGTTCTGCTCCTGAGGAAATAGGGTAACTACACTCTCTTCACAACCGAATCAAAAGGCCCTAATTATCACTAATTAAATAACAAAGTATAACTTTTAAATAATATTTGCAACATATGCTTTTGCCATTTATTATTGTTTGGTCGTTGGTTCATTTCGCAAAATAATAGTTGTTAATTATACAAGGAGTTAATACTATCTATTAGGAAATAGCAAAAATATTTTAGTAAAAAAATAAAACTTGACCATACCTTCTTTACTACTTTGTATGAACTATTTATATTGATACGAATAGTTAGCACATAGTTAATGCCAATAGCACTTATTACCTACGTCAAGTGTTAGCAGATTCCTCACCTACCCGTAAGAACTAAGAAAAATTTCCCAGCTTTTAATTTTAGTTTAGTATAGCGCTACTGTTATATAAATATTTAATCTATAATAATCACCCTAGTATTCATGCAGAAATTGTGAGGATTATTAATAGTATCTATTTAATAATCAGTATATTACATTTTAATTCTTTGCTTATCCATACGAAATTCCAGAAAATCAAAGGTTTGTCTGCAAGCTATTTTTGACCGCTATGCTTCCATGATAATCCATGGTTTATACGATTCATTTTACCTCGTTTTAATAAAGTAATTAAAGGAAAAGTGAATAATATATTTTCAAATCAATAGTATCGAGTTCAGTTCTTACTTACTTTTTTTCTAGTTCTTAAAATCTGGTAAAATAATAAAATCCACTATGTGGAAAATAGATCAGAAGATTTTATACCCAAGAAATGATACCTACTAACTATTGATTACTATGATGAAAAGAACACTACTCAAAAAGATGGTTGTACTTTCATTTTTTGTGGCAGGCAGTATGGAAGCCTTTGCCCAGGAAATGAAGCTGTATGCTTATCTTGACAAACCGGCCGCCGGCCGCCCGAAGTCCGTCATCTTGAAATCTCAACCCAAGCATTTGGGGGAAGTTTTTCAAATGCTGGAAAACCGCTACAAAGTTCATATCACCTCCGAAGAAGAGGGCATTTTCACAAAACGTATAGTACTACCGGTAGATGATTTTTCAAGTATTGAAACTACCCTGCGCCACGTGTTATCGCCCCTTGATTTGACCTACCGTAGGGCAGGAAACACCTATGTGATTCAGAAAAAGCCCAAAACACCAACGGCAGCCAGGGCACGACAGGTTGAGATCATGATTAAGGGACGGGTGATCTCTAAAGAAGATGGTCAGGGCTTACCAGGCGTCAATGTCATCATCAAGGATTCACAGGTTGGTACGAGTACCGACGCGGATGGTACCTACTCGATAGCGGTTCCCTCGAAGGATGCCACGTTGATATTCTCCTACATTGGCTACAACACGCAGGAAATACAGGTGCTAGACCAAACGACCATCAATGTTTCCCTCTCGACGGATACCCGGCAACTGAGCGAAGTGGTGGTAACGGCATTGGGTTTCAAGGAGAATAAAGATCGGCTGGGCTCTACCTCTTCTACCATCAAGGCCGATGATATTGTGCGTTCGGGCGAAACAGGCGTCATCAACGGACTTACCGGCCGGGCGGCCGGGGTGCAGATTTCGCGCTCGACGGGCGATCCCGGAGCGGGCTCCAATATTCAGATTCGGGGGCAGAATACCATCACGGGGTCTAACCAACCCCTCGTCATTATCGATGGCATCCCCATGAGCAACAGTACCCTCGGCGATGCCCGGGGAGGTGTGGCGCAGCAGTCGCGCCTGAACGATATCAATCCCGAGGACATCGCGTCGGTGCAGGTATTGAAAGGAGCATCGGCAGCGGGACTATGGGGATCGAGGGCAGCGAATGGGGTGATCATGATTACGACTAAAAAGGGAGCAGATGATAGTAAGATCAATATCAGTTATTCATCCACTGTTTCATTTGACAAAGTGAACGTATTGCATCCCTTGCAGGAAACCTACGGCCAAGGTACCAACGGTGCCTACACCCCTACGACTCAGTACTCCTGGGGCGATAAAATAGCGGATCGTACGGGTGGTGCCGACGAAGTAAATATGAACGGTGCCCGTTTCGAGTCGTATAATGGTCCTACCTTTTACCCCATCATTACCAAAAATTCCAAAGAAACCTACAACGATGCCCGGCGGGATGCGGTGTTCAGAACAGGTACCTACTTCGACAATAACATCAGCTTGAGCGGCGGCAACGACAAAGGCAATTTTTACCTGAGCCTCGGTAATCTTGATCAGAAGGGGATATTTGCGGGGCAAAGCGATTACAAGCGGAGTTCGGTCCGCTTCAATACGACCCGCCAGTACAACGACATAATACGGGCTTCGGCCAATGCCAACTACGTGAGAACTACCTCCAACCGGATTCAGAAAGGCGATAATACCAGTGGCCTGTACCTGGGAATGCTGCGGTCTTCGCCCGACTTCGACAGCCGTTACTGGAAGGGCTCTTACTTTGCCTCGCCCACCGCTTCGGCCATCACCAACCGCCAGCGGTCGTACCGTAATTACCTGGGTGCTTCGGCCAATCCGTCTTATAATGATCCTTTATGGACCATCAATGAGTTGACCAATTTCTCGGAGGTCGATCGGTTCATCCTTAGCTCTGAGCTCGTGATAAGTCCACTCAACTGGTTCAATATCACGGCCCGGGGAGGACTCGACACCTATACCGACCGCCGGGTGACGAACAACCCGGTATCATCGGTAGTCAATTCGGGAGCGGGGCAATACGAGCAGGAGATGATCAAAGAAATGGAGATGAATCTGGATATAATCGGGCGGGCTACCAAAAACTTCGGCTCCAACGTCACAAGTACCCTGATTGTCGGCTTCAATGTCAACGACCGGAAATACAACAGTCTGGGCGGCATCATGAATAACTTTATTCTGGAGGAGGCACCCCCCAATTTCAGCAACTCCATCAACGCCAACAACTACCCCTACAACCGCGAAACGCACCGCCGGATGGCGCGTCTGTATTCAACGCTGAACTTGGGTTTCTACGATCAGCTGTATGTGAATTTATCGGCAGCGGGTGAAGCGGGTTCCACGTTTGGCAGTGAATCGAAGTCGACGTTTTACTATCCCTCGGCCGATGTAGCGTGGCAATTCACCCACCTACCCCTGTTTGCCAGTTCAGCGCTATCGTTTGGAAAGTTGCGGGCTTCCTACGGAATCGTGGGTATTCAGCCCGAAGCATACCGGAATACCACGCCCTACGTAACAGCCTCGTTTGGCAGCTGGGCTACCAACCTGACGGGTTCGGGCTATGGCGGTGCGTACGTGCAAAGCACCAGCCAGGGTGATCCTTACCTGAAACCCGAACGGAAAACCGAATGGGAAATCGGGACTGACCTGCGCTTTTTCGACAGTAAGCTTTCCGCCGGATTCACCTACTACCAAAACCGAATTGTCGATCTGCTCCTGCAGGTTTCGGCGGCGGGTTCGTCGGGATTCAGTCAAAGGTACACCAACGCGGGTACCATGGAAAACAAGGGGATGGAACTTGACCTCAACTACAATGTGCTACAGAAAGGCGACTGGGAGTGGAACGTATTTGCTAACTGGAGCCGCAACCGAAACGAAGTCACTGATCTGGGAGGCACCGAAATCGTGACTTTCACAGGCGGGGCACTCAGCACAGTAGCCAGCGTAGGGTACCCTCTTTCGTCTTTTTACGGGGGTGTGTACAAGCGCAATGCCGACGGCACCAAAGCGCTTACCGAAAAAGGCTTCCCCATTCTTGACACTGAACTGCAGATCATCGGCAATCCGAATCCCGACTGGCGTGGTGGTTTTGGCACGAAGGTAGGCTACAAGAATCTTTCCTTTAATCTGCTGTTCGAAACATTCCAGGGCGGTGATTTTTACGAAGGTACCCGTGGGGTATTGGTCAACTTCGGTACCTATGGTGACGTAGGAAACGAAGTGACGCTGAGTCAGGACATGTATACCTACGCCGGTAAACTGATTCCGGCGGGAAGTACCGTGCGGGGTAATGTAGCCGATTTCGGAGGCGGTCCCGTGCTGTTGGAGCAGTCGTATTATACCTCCATCGGAGGGCACTCGGGGCAGCTGGCCGAGCAGTTCGTGAAGGATGGCAGCTGGACGCGGGTACGGGAAATATCGCTGGGGTACAGCCTGCGCACAGCTGGTTTTCGCCAGAAAACCAAGCTGCAATCCATCGACTTCACGGTCACGGGTCGTAACCCTTTCCTATGGACCAAAATTGTGGGGGTCGATCCCGAAACCAACGTGTCGGGCGTAGGGAATGCCCGCGGGGTAGATTACTTCAATAACCCCAACACCAAGTCGCTGGTATTCAGCCTCAAAATAAATTATTAATCGTCCAAATCTGATTCAAACATGAAAAGGATCCATAAATCGATTCTGGCCCTGATTATTGGGTTTCACCTGATGGCCTGTGAAAAAATCGTCGAGGGACTGAATACCGACCCTAACAATGCTACGGATGCTCCGGCCAAATACGTTTTCACCGGCACGCAAATCGCCAATATGGCCGCTCAGGAGGGACTGGCCAGTCGGTTGGCCATTGTCTGGACCGGCTACGGAAAAGGTACCTTTCAACAACTGGGTACCTGGTACCTGTACCAGATTACGGCCAATAATTTTGACGACGACTGGAACATTTTCTTTACCGGCGTAAACAAAAACGCGCTCATTACCATTGAAAAAGCCGAAGCCATCGGTAACCGTAAAATGGCAGGGATTACCAAAATCATCCAGGTAAATGCCCTGGGTACCGCCACCGAATTGTGGGGCGAGATCCCTTTTGAAGAGGCTGGTAAGACCGCCGAATTTCCCAACCCGAGGTTTGAGACCCAGGCCGAACTCATCCCCAAACTGGTCGCCCGTCTCGACGAAGCCATTGCCGATCTTGAATCGGGTGTGGGTACGGTAGGTAGCGAAGATGTGCATTTTGGTGGCGATGCTACCAAGTGGAAGCAGGTAGCCTACACGCTCAAGGCCCGGCTGCTGGTGGACATCAAGCAATACGACGACGCCTATACGGCCGCGACTTCGGGCGTGAGTACCTTTGCCAATTCACTTTATTCGCCCCATGGTACCATTGCTAGCACCAACGAAAACGCCAATTATAGCTTCCTGACCAACGTGCGGGCGGGTAGTATTACCGGCGAAGATTCGTACAATACCTTCATTCTGAATCCGGCCAATGCCTTGTACCGGGGTAATGCCAAGACCAATGAAACCGCGCGGTTTAAGTTTTATTACCTGGAAAAAGGGGTGAACGCGCCGGGCGTGATCGAGCCGAATACCACCACGACCACCACCAGCCGGGCTTTCTTCGCCCGGGATGCCAGTTTTCCACTCGTAACCTACCAGGAAAATCTGCTTACGCTGGCCGAAACGGCACTTCGGGCCGGGAAAGGATTTGATGTAGCCTTAGGCCATCTTAATACCTATCGTAGTTTTCTTAACTCAGGGGGGTACCTGCACGCCACTTTCAAGGTAGCGGGTACCTACCAGTACCTACCCTACGTAACGGCGGATTTTGAAGCGGGTGGGATGGAAAACAAAGATGGTATTTCGGCAATGGATGCCTTGCTGCGCGAAATTCTGGAAGAACGGTACGTTACCTTCTACGGCCAGCACATGGGCTGGAACGACGAGCGCCGGACACGCACCGAAGCTGTGGGCATAAAACTGACGCCCAACAATGGCACCCAACTACCGTGGCGTTTCATTTATTCGCAAAACGAGCTGAACTCCAATACCAACAGCCCCAGCCCCGCTCCCGGTCTGTTCGATTCGATCCCGATTTATAAGTAGGTGTTTTCTCGATGCTGGCTGATGAACTACCTGGGGTTAGTCGTCGGCCAGCATTTTCATTATATTTAAGAAAATAAAGTCCCTGATTCATGAAATCCAGATTTGGAATATTATTTATAACAGCCGCCATAGGTCTGCTGGCTTTTCCCGTTATGGGCCAAAAGCTGAGCAAAACCGAACTGGCCATTGCCAAAAACGTCGAAAAAAACTACCCCGAATCCATCCGTTTTCTGGCAGAAACGGTCAACATCAACAGCGGCTCGCAGAATCCGGCGGGCGTCAGGAAAGCGGGAGCACTTTATAAGAAATTACTGGAAGACCTAGGCTTCACGACCACCTGGGTCGATATGCCCGAATCCATGAACCGGGGTGGGCACCTGATCGCCGAGATTAAAGGTACCAAAGGAAAACGACTGCTGCTGATCGGGCATATCGACACTGTTTTCGAATCCGACAGCCCTTTCCAGAAATGGGAACAAAAGGACTCTATTGCCGTAGGGCCGGGTAGTTCCGACATGAAAGGCGGCAATATGGTGCTGATCTACGCCCTGAAAGCCCTACGCGAAGCAGGACAGCTTGATGACCGGCAGATTGTGGTGATCCTGCACGGCGACGAAGAAAGTCCCGGCTCTCCCCTCGAAACCAGCCGGAAAGACATTGTCGACCTGGCCAAACGCAGCGATATCGCGCTGGGGTTTGAAAACGGCACCGGGTTTAACTACGCCACCGTGGCCAGGCGCGGAAGCAGCGGCTGGTCACTTTCAGTCAGCGGCAAACAGTCGCATTCGTCGGGTATTTTTAGCAAGAATTCCGGCGCGGGCGCCATTTACGAAACTGCCCGGATTCTGAATGAATTTTACGCGGAATTGCAGGAGCCCAACCTTACCTTCAGCCCGGGGCTTATTCTGGGGGGTACCACGGCGCAGCTGGAAGCCTCGGGTATACAGGGCATGGCGTCGGGCAAGAGCAATCTGGTGGCGAACACGACACTTGTGAAAGGCGACCTGCGCTTTCTGACCAATGAACAGAAAGAACGCGCGCGTGAAAAAATGCGCGCGATTGTAGCCCGGAACCTACCGCTGACGCAGGCCGAAATCACCTTCACCGATGGGTACCCTGCCATGCCTCCCACCGAAGGCAATATGGCTGTCCTGAATATACTGAACCAGGTGAGCCTCGACCTGGGACAGGGCGAAGTAAGGCCCTTCGACCCCGGGCGGCGGGGCGCCGGTGATATTTCGTTTGTGGCCGAGTACGTGGACGGGCTGGACGGCCTTGGCGTGCAGGGGTCGGGCGCTCACGCCCCGGGCGAGTACGTCCACCTGACCTCCATTCAGCCCATCGTAAAGCGCACCGCCGTGTTAATGTACCGACTCACGCGTGATTCATCGAAAACTACCGCCGAATGAAAACCGTCCTTTCCCTTCTCATCCTGATTATTTTCTCGTTCTCCGGTCTGGCTCAGTCTTTTTCTCCTCAGGAAATCACGGCGCTCAGAAAACAGGCGCAGCAGGTTACCATCATCAAAGACAAATGGGGCGTTCCGCACGTGTATGCCAAAACCGATGCCGGAGCGGTGTTTGGCATGATGTACGTGCAGTGCGAAGAGTTTTTTGAAAAAGTAGAAGGTACCCTTATCAGCCGGCTGGGCCGGCAGGCCGAAGTGGAGGGCGAAGAGGCATTGTACAAAGACCTGTGGGCCCGGATGTACATTGATTCTACGAAAGCAAAAGCTTTGTACGGTCAAACGCCCCGCTGGCTCAAAAAACTGTGCGTCGCCTACGCCGACGGGATCAACTTTTACATGCTTTCTCATTCCGAGAAAAAGCCCAAACTCATTCAGCGGGTCGAGCCCTGGATGGTACTGATGAATAACATTCCTTCCATCGGTGGCAGTAATATCGACGAGGACGAATTCATCAAATTTTATGCAGGCTACGCCGACAAATCCCTCTCCTATCTACCCCCTCAAAAAGAAAAGGGAGACACCTGGGAGCCCGCCGGATCCAATGGCTGGGCCATAGGCCCCTCGCGTACCGCCAGTAAAAATGCCATGCTGCTGATCAACCCCCACTCCGAATTCTACGGTCGGATCGAGATTCAGGTTGTGAGCAAAAAAGGATTGAATGCCTACGGCGCGCCTTTTCTGGGGCAGTTCAATATTTTCCAGGGATTCAATGAATACTGTGGCTGGATGCATCCCGTGTCGCTTTCCGATGCCAAAGATTTGTACACGGAGCATATTCAGAAAAAAGAGGGGGGTACCTTTACGAATACGACGGAGCATGGCGTCCGGTGGATAGTACCAGGATTACCCTGCGCTACAAAAAAGGGAATGAACTACTCACCAAAACCTTCACGACCTACCGCACCCACCACGGCCCCGTGGTATCGGCTTACGACAACCAGTGGATTACGCTGAAAACCATCGATGCCAACATCGATCTGCTGGCCATGCATTGGAAAAAAATGAAGGCCACCAACCTGAAGGAATTCAAGGCGGCCCTAAATACCCGGGTCATGGTCGGCAGCAACATCATTTATGCCGATCGCGCTGGTAATATCGCCTACTGGCACGGCAACTTCGTCCCCAAAAAAGATCCGGCTCAGGATTGGAAACACGCGGTAGAAGGAAGTACCCCCACTACGGAATGGCAAGGTACCTACGCCCTGGACGACCTCCCCCAGTACATCAATCCCGGAAACGGCTGGGTCCAGAACTGCAACTCTACCATTCTGTACGGTACCGGCGCTTACGACTCTACCATGCGCGCCACCAAACCCCTCTACATGCTGCCCGACGGGCAAACGCCCCGCGCCTCCAGTGCGATTAGGGTACTGGAAAAACTTGAAAATGCTACGGTGGACGATGTCATTTCTGCGGCGCACGATCATTACCTTTCCGGCGCGGCCCGCCACATTCCGAACCTGCTCGCCGCCTACCAGAAGCTACCGTCGCCCCCCACACAACTCGCTTCACCCATTCAGACCCTTAGTAGCTGGAATTACGAAAGTGACACCGCTTCGGTAGCTACCACACTGGCGGTGTTGTGGATCGAAAAACTGATTCCCCTGAATCTGGCCCGGTTGCAGAAACCGTATGTCAACGAGGATCGGTACTCCATTACCAACGGCGCTACTATCGCCACCGACTTTATCCCCGCCGAAAAGCAGGTCGAATTGCTGGCTCAGGTAATCGCCGAGTTGGAAAAGGAGCACGGTACCTGGCAGGTACCCTGGGGTACCCTCAACCGTTTTCAGCGTAATGCCGACGGAGTCGCATTCAGCGACAGTAAACCCAGTTGGGCCGTACCCGCTACGCCAGGTTTCATGGGCTCGCTCAACGCCTACGTGAGCCGGAAGGTACCCGATGCCAAAAGACGCTACGGCATTACAGGGAATACGTTCGTGGCGGTAGTGGAATTTGGGAAAGAGCTGAAAGGCAAGTCTATTCTGACGGGCGGGTCGAGTACCGATCCTGCCTCCCCGCATTTTACCGATCAGGTACCCGGCTACATCAACGGCAAGTACAAAGACATTATTTTCTATAAAAAAGATGTACTCAACGGAGCCGAAAAAACCTATCATCCGGGCGAGTAGCTACCTGCCAGGCACCAACGGTTTGGCATTTCATTTGTTTAAAAGACATACGCATGAATAGAAGAAAGTTTGTTCAATTATCAGGGCTTGGCCTGGGGTCGGCGCTGCTGGTACCGGGTTTTGCGGCCGGAAAAATAATCCATCCGGAAGAGTTTATGAGTCCGGGACTGCCTCCGGCAACCAAGAAAATGTTGGCCGATGTGGCGCTCAACACTGCCACCAGCAAAGGCGCTACCTATGCCGATGTGCGAATTGGCCGCTACCTGCGGCAGTACTTTTTTACCCGGGAAAACAAAGTAGAAAATATTGTCAACTCCGAGTCGTACGGCGTAGGCATCCGGGTCATTGCCAATGGTACCTGGGGCTTTGCGGCCACGAACAATGTAACGGCGGAAGGCATTGCCAAATGCGCCCAAACGGCCGTAGAAATTGCCAAGGCCAACTCCGAAATTCAGACCGCGCCCGTTGTTCTGGCGCCTCAGAAGGGGGTAGGTGAAGTAAACTGGAAGACGCCCATCAAAAAGAATGCCTTCGCGATCCCGGTCAAGGATAAGGTCGATTTGCTGATGACGGTCAATGACAGCGCGCTCAAAAACGGGGCCGCCTTCGTGACCTCCAATCTGTTCTTTGTCAACGAGCAAAAGTACTTCGCCTCCACCGACGGCTCGTATATCGACCAGGATATCCACCGGATGTGGCCTACCTTTACTGTGACGGCCGTTAACAAGCAGGCAGGTCGGTTCAAATCCCGCGATGCACTTAGCGCGCCCATCGGTATGGGTTATGAATATCTGGATGGTCTTGATTCGGAGAAAAAGTCGGTAGTGGGTGGACCAACGGTATACCGCTATTCCTATGACATGGTGGAGGATGCCATCCTGGCGGCTAAGCAAGCGCAGGAAAAGCTGGTAGCCAAGTCGGTACCCGCCGGAAAATATGACATGCTGCTGGACCCTTCCAATCTGGGTCTCACGATTCACGAGTCAGTCGGGCACCCACTGGAACTCGACCGGGTATTGGGTTACGAAGCCAACCTGGCCGGTACCAGCTTTGCCACCATGGATAAATGGCGCTCGAAAAACTTCCAGTACGGCAGCGACATTGTAAATTTCCTGGCCGATAAAACGCAGCCCAACACAATGGGACGGGTGGGATTCGACGACGAAGGGGTACCGGCTAAAGAATGGAATCTGGTCAAAGACGGCATTCTGGTCAACTACCAGGCCACCCGCGATCAGGTGCACATGCTGGGTGAGAATGCTTCCCACGGATGTAGCTTTGCCGATAGCTGGGATTCTGTCCAGTTCCAGAGGATGCCCAACGTATCCTTACAGCCCGGAGCCGGAAAGTACGCCATCACTGACATGATCAAGGATGTAGAAAAAGGTATTTACATTTTGGGGAGAGGTTCCTCGTCCATCGATCAACAACGCTACAACTTTCAGTTCAGCGGCCAACTTTTCTACGAGATCAAAAATGGTGAAATAGCAGGTATGCTCGACGACGTGGCATACCAATCGAACACCCAGGAATTCTGGAATTCGTGCGCGGCCATTTGTGATGAGGACGACTACAGGCTGTTTGGTACCTTCTTCGATGGCAAAGGGCAACCCGGCCAGGCCAGTGCGGTATCGCACGGTTGTCCAACCAGTCGGTTCAATGGAGTCAATGTGATCAATACGGGACGGAAGATTTAGTTGACGGTTGATGGTTGACAGTCGACAATGATTGTTTGTTCATAAAACATAATCAGCGGCTTACACGCGTCAGCCTCTCATCACTTATCATTAAAAAACATGCTTACCAAAGAAGAAGCGAAAAAGATCATTGATAAGGTACTGGCTTATTCCAAAGCCGACGAAATGAGTGTGCAGTTTACGGGTACCCGGACCGGCAACATCCGGTTTGCACGAAACACGGTTTCCACGACCGGCGAAACTGAAAACCTGTCCCTATCGATCACGGCAGTACTGGGTAAAAAAGTCGGTACCTCCACCATCAATGAATTTGACGACGAATCGCTGGAAAAGGCCGTACGACGGGCCGAAGAAATCGCCCACCTGGCCCCTGAAAACCCCGAATACGTGTCTATGCTAGGCCCGCAGACCTATCAGCAAACCACTGGTTTTGTGGAATCCACTGCCGAAATGGGCCCACGCAAACGCGCTTTATTAGCCGTGGACAGCATCAAGCCCATCAGTGAAAATAAACTGTCCGGAGCAGGATTTCTGGAAGATAGCGCCCGTTTCGAAGCCCTGGGCAATAGCAAGGGGCTTTTTGGGTACAACAGGGAAACTTCGGTCAATTTTTCGGTGACCGTCCGAACTGAAGACGGCACCGGCTCGGGCTACGGGTCAGCCGACTTCAATGACGTATCCATACTTGACACCCGAACCGCCACCAACATTGCCATTCAGAAGGCCATCGCTTCCCAGAATGCACGGGCCGTAGAACCCGGCAAGTACACCGTCATTCTGGAACCGCTCGCGGGGGGCGAACTGGTGCAGTTTATGATCCGCAGTATGGAAGCCCGTACGGCCGACGAAGGAAGAAGTTTTTTGAGTAAAAAAGGCGGCGGCGTTCGGCTGGGTGAAAAACTCCTCGACGAGCGCGTCACGATTTATTCCGACCCCATGGATAGTGAAATTCCCGGCTCTCCTTTTTCGGAGGAAGGGGTACCTTATGGGAAAGTGTATTGGTTTGACAAGGGCGTGGTCAAAAACATGGTGTACTCGCGCTATTGGGCTCAGCAAAAGAATGTTTCTCCGCTGGCGCTTCCCGGTGGTTTTACGATGCTGGGCGGGGAAGATTCACTGGCAGATATGATTGCAGGTACCGAAAAAGGCATCCTCGTTACGCGGTTCTGGTACACCCGCTGGCTCGATCCTCAGACCCAACTGTACACCGGTCTGACCCGCGATGGTACCTTTTATATCGAAGACGGTAAAATCAAATACCCCGTCAAAAATTTCCGTTTCAACGAAAGTCCGGTGATCATGCTGAATAATCTGGAAGCCCTGGGAAAACCCGTGCGGGTGCGGGGTAATATGGTACCCCCAATGAAAATCCGGGACTTTACCTTCTCCAGCCTTTCCGATGCGGTGTAACGAACGGTTTGAAGAGGATCATTTTAATACACTCAAAATATCTTATTCCGGCCCCAACCATTTTTCGTATTTATAAGTACCCAACACATGCGCCGACAAATCTTTACCTTCTTTTTACTGCTGCCATATGCCAGCGCTTTTGCCCAGAACATTCCCACTCCCAAAGAACATTTCGGCTTTGCCATCGGCGACGATTACCATCTGACCAACTTCACCCAAACCGAACGCTATTTCAAGAAACTGGCGGCGGCTTCCGACCGCATGAAACTCACGACCATCGGACAGACGGAAGAAGGCCGGAATCAGTACATGTTTATCGTTTCTTCGCCCGAAAATCTTAAAAACCTGGCGCGATACAAGGAAATCTCCCAAAAACTGGCCCATGCCGAAAACCTAACCGAGGCCGAAGCCAGGGCCCTGGCCAATGAGGGCAAGGCCATCGTATGGATCGACGGCGGACTGCACGCGACCGAGACAGTGGGCATTCACCAGCTGATCGAAACGGCTTGGAATCTGGCTAGCCGAAAAGATCCCGAAACGCTGAACATTCTGGATAATGTAATCATACTGTTGACTCACGCCAATCCGGACGGTCAGGAACTGGTGAGCAACTGGTACATGCGCGACTCGGACCCCAAGAAACGTTCGCTCGAATTTTTGCCCCGTCTTTACCAGAAGTACATCGGGCACGACAACAACCGGGATTTCTACATCATGAATATGAAGGAATCCCAAAACATGGGGCGCCAGCTTTTTGTTGAATGGATTCCGCAGGTCATGTATAATCACCACCAGCGCGGTCCGGCGGGCTCGGTACTGGCGGGTCCGCCCTACCGCGACCCGTTCAACTACGTGTTCGATCCCCTGATGATGACGGGTATCGATGCCCTCGGGGCCGCGATGTACAACCGGTTGAATGCGGAAGACAAGCCGGGATTTACCCGCCACGATGGCTCAACTTTTTCGACCTGGTACAACGGCGGCCTGCGTACCACTACCCATTTTCACAACATGATCGGCCTGCTGACCGAAATCATTGGCAATCCTACCCCCGATACCATTCCGTTGGTCCCTGAGCGTCTGATTCCCAACAATAACACGCCCAACCCGGTGCTACCCCAACCCTGGCATTTCCGGCAATCCATCGACTATTCCCTGTCACTGAACTGGGCGGTGCTTGACTACGCTGCGCGCCATCACGATCAGCTTTTATACAATATCTACCACATGGGGCGCAGCTCCATCGAACGAGGCAGTAAGGACTACTGGACCCCTTACCCCAGCCGGATTGCTGCCATCACCGAGGCCATCAATGCCGATAAGAAAGATATGCGAACTGCGCAGTCTCCGTCACTGAGTTATTACGATGCCGTGCTGAAAGATCCCAAACTCCGCGACCCGAGAGGGTACGTGATTCCAGCGGATCAGACCGATTTTCCCACCGCCGTGACATTTGTCAATGCCCTGATCAAAACGGGTATTCAGGTTCATAAAGCCACCTCTCCTTTTACCCTAGCCGGAAAAAATTATTCGTCGGGCTCCTACATCGTTAAGTCAGCCCAGGCCTTCCGTCCGCACATTCTGGATATGTTCGAGCCGCAGGATTACCCCAACGATTTTCAGTATCAGGGCGGTCCGCCGGTACGTCCCTACGATGCGGCTGGCTGGACATTGGCTTACCAAATGGGCGTGAAGTTCGACCGGCAGCTCGATGATTTTACGGGACCCTTCGAGGTGATTCCGTACGGGGAAATTCAAAGGTCACAGGGTACCATGCCGACCGCCAGAACCAGCAACGGCTACGAGCTAAGCGCCGGAAGCAACAATTCGTTCGTGGCCGTAAATGACCTGCTGGCTGCCGGAATTGGGATCAGTCGCCTCACGGCTCCCGGGCCGAATCAGGGCGATTTTTATGTGCTGGCGAGCGCCAAAGCCACCACCATCCTGGAAAAATCGGCCAGGGAACTTGGCCTTAAGGTGGAGGCTGTGGCTAAAAAACCCGCTGCAACTTCCTTAGCAGCAGTCAAACCCCGCCGTATTGCCCTCTGGGACGGCTACGGCGGTTCAATGCCTTCGGGCTGGGTACGGTGGATTATGGAACAATATCATTTTCCGATCCGGCAATTATTTGCTAAGGAAATCGACGCGGGCGATCTGCGCCAAAAATACGATGTCATTGTGTTTGTGACCCGCGCCATTCCGGGAGTTACGGGCCAGTCGGTTGGGCGGGGATACTCCCGTCGTGAGCCCAAGGAAGAGGAAATCCCGGCCGAATACCATGCGACTATGGGGAGTATCTCCGCCGGAAAATCCATTCCCCAACTGAAAAAATTTCTGGAAGCGGGCGGTACCATCGTCACCATCGGGAGCAGCGCCAATCTGGCTTTTCAGCTGGGACTACCCGTGCGTGACGCGCTGGTAGAGATGACCAGCGCTGGAAAAGAGCGGCCGCTGCCCGGTGAAAAGTACTACATTCCGGGTAGCATCCTGCAGGTAGAAGTCGACACCACCCAACGCGCTGCCTGGGGTATGAATGCCAAAACGGATGTGTACTTTGACGACAGTCCGGTTTTCACGATTTCGCCCGATGCCCTGTCCAAAGGTACCATCAAGCCGCTGGCCTGGTTCCCGACCGACAAGCCGCTGCGTAGCGGCTGGGCCTGGGGGCAGGCCTACCTTCAGGGCGGCGTAACGGCCTTTGAAGCCTCGGTGGGTGCGGGCAAACTGTACGTCTACGGTCCGGAGATTACCTTCCGCGCTCAGTCGCACGGTACCTTCAAGCTCATGTTCAATCAACTGTACTCCACGGCCGATTAACGGCAAAGTACCAGGTACCTTTTTTTCAAACTTTTCTCCGATTCATGAAAAATCTAGTCGTACTCGTTTTTGCCCTGGCGCTGGGTCAGGTCAGCCGGGCTCAGGACAAATCCTCGTCTTCCCTCGAACAACAGGTAGCCGATTTACAACGGCAGGTGGAAGGCATGAAGCATAGCTTTGACAACCTGGACAAGGCCATCGACGACGTATCCTGGCACCAGCGGCTCGCCGATGTAGCCTATGTAGATAAAGTAATCATTACGGGTCCGCCCCCGGCGGTCGTAAAAAATCCGACGGGTCAGGGAGCCAAAAACCCAGTCCGGTTTTCTTCCTATGTCTTTATACCCGCCAAGCTGGACCTTAAAAAGAAGTACCCCTTACTGGTACTTCCACACGGTGGGGTACATAGTAATTTCAACACGGCCTATGCGCACATCATCCACGAACTTGTGGCGCAGGAATATATCGTGGTAGCGCCCGAGTACCGGGGCAGTACGGGCTACGGCGCGGGATTTTACCGGATGATCGACTACGGCGGACTGGAAGTGGAAGACGTGAACGCCAGCCGGGATTACATCCTGAAAAACTACGATTTTGTCGACAAGGACCGGGTCGGAATTCTTGGATGGAGCCACGGCGGCATGATCACCCTGCTCAACCTTTTCGAACATCCTGACGATTACCAGGTAGGTTACGCCGGGGTACCCGTGAGTGATCTGATTGCCCGCATGGGATATAAAAGTCAGGGATACCGCGACATGTACTCCGCTGATTATCATATTGGTAAATCGGCAGACCAAAACGTGAATGAATACCGCCGCCGCTCACCAGCCTGGAACGCGCACAAATTAAAAACACCGCTGTTGATTCATACCAATACCATCGATGAAGATGTAAACGTGCTGGAGGTAGAGCACCTGATCAAATCCTTAAAAGCGGAGGGCAAAAAATTCGAGTACGAGATCTATCAGGAAATACCCGGCGGCCACACCTTCGATCGCATCGATAATTTCGGAGCCAAGGAGATAAGGCTTAAAGTATACGAGTTTCTGGCTCAGTACCTAAAACCCAACAAGCGGTTCAAGAATGTGAATGAATTGATCATGACAGGGTACTTTCCCAAACAGTAGCAGACTTTGGTAAGGTACCCAGGTCTGCGGCCTTAGAATTTACCTCATTCTCTTGCTATTCGCTGCGCAGGCTCTTCACCGGGTTCATCAACGCAGCCCTGACGCTCTGGAAGCTGACTGTCAGCAGGGCAATGCCCACCGCCAGAAGGCCAGCCAGCGCAAAGTACCACCACGCCAGGTCGATCCTGTAGGCAAAGCCCTGCAGCCAGCGACTCATGGCGTACCAGGCCAGGGGAGAGGCAATGATCAGGGCAAGAATAACCAGCCTCAAAAAATCTTTCGACAATAGTACTACCACACTGGTAATCGATGCGCCCAGGACTTTACGCACGCCAATTTCCTTTGTCCGCTGATGGGTTGTTAGTGCTGCCAGTCCGAACAAACCCAAGCAGGCAATCAGTACGGCTAAGCCGGCAAAAATACCCACCAGTCGGCTAAGACGTTGTTCGGACTGGTAGATGGTGTTGAAGCGTTCGTCCAGAAAGGAATACTCAAACGGACTGTCGGTCTGCGCTTTCCATCGCTGCTCAATCGTATGCAGGAGGCCGCTTATATCGCTCGTTTGGATACGTAAAGCCAACTGCCCATTCTCGTGACCATAAAACACGACCAGAGGAGCTATGTGCTGCCGCATCGATTCGAAATGAAAATTCTTTACAACGCCCACGACCGTGTAGGTACGTTTGCTGCCCTCAGTGCCATCGCCGATTATGGAAATCTGTTCCCCGATGGGATTTGTGAAGCCATAGGCTAGGACCGCCGCTTCGTTAATCAGGACTTTCGACTCTTCGGCAGGAGATGTCCCCGCAAAATTTCGTCCCTGTACCAGTCGAATGCCTAGCGTAGGTAAATAATCTTCATCGACATAATACCCTTTGTTTCGGTACGTCTTGACCTGTGAACCGTTTCGAACCTGAATCCCATCGACACTTTGGTTGGATGCTCCAGCCGGCAGGAAACCCGCCATTGCTACCCGGTTGATCGAGGCCATTTTGGATAGTTCTTCCTTAAAGGCATTCAGTTTTGGCCCCATTACGTACGTATCGTGCAGGATAAGCAATTGTTCTTTGTCAAAACCAAGCTTTTTATGCTGAATGAAATGGAGCTGCTGGTTGGCCACGATGGTGGCAACAATCATGGTAATCGACACTACAAACTGAACCGTAACCAACGTGCTTCGTAACCAGCCACTTCGTGGGCCGGCTGACAAACCGCCTTTCAAAACCGCTATTGGACGGAACGACGACAGCACAAAAGCGGGATAGCTGCCCGCCAATAGGCCAATCGCCAGACAGGCCAGCACGATGCCCGGCAGCATCCTGCCACTGATGACTGCACGGTACGTGAAGTGTTTGCCGGCCAGTTCATTGAAGCTCGGCAGTAGAAATATGACGAGTACCAGGGCCAGGCCCAGCGCCAGAAACGTTACCAGAATCGACTCGGCCAGGAATTGATTGATTAACTGCTTCCGAATGGAACCGAGCACTTTACGAATGCCCACTTCTTTCGAACGCCCGACCGATCCGGCAGTGCTTAAATTCATGAAATTAATGCAGGCCAGCAGGAGAATAAACAGGGCAATAGCCGAAAAAATATAAAGATATCTACTTTCACTGTTGGCCTCCAGCTCATCGTCCAGATTGGAATGCAGGTGAATGTCGGTCAGAGGTTGGAACATAAAGCCAAACCGATTGCCTTTTTGCAAAAAATCATCCAGGGTAATTCCGAAGAACTCCTTAATTTCCGAGGCCATGTATTTATTTAGAAACCCCTGACTGACTGCCTCTACCTGACCGATAGGGTAGCCATCCCGAAGCCGCAGATACGTATACGCTCCACTAGCCATCCATTTACTGCCTGTCTTAACCGAAGGAAGGGAGGCAAACATATCGTACTGAAAATGTGTATTGGAAGGCACGTCGGCGCAGACGCCGGTTATTCGAAAAACTCCCAGATGACCCATCGTGAGCGTTTTGCCGATCGGATTGGCCTGGCCAAAATATTTCCGGGCGCTTGTTTCGGTAAGCACCAGCGTGTTCGGCTCGACCAGGGCTTTCGTCCGGTGGCCTTTCAGCATCGGAATTGTGAAAACCGAGAAGAAATTGGAATCGACAAAAGCCACGTGTTTTTCTTTGATGACATCGCGGCCGTTCTTAACCAAAAAATCGCCCTCCTTACGGAGTCGGGTTACCATTTCTATGCCCGGACAGTCGCGCAGCAGCGCTTGCCCGGCCGGTCCGGGAGCATAGGCCAGTTGCATGTCTTTTTCATCCACATGGCCATACAAGGTCATTCGGTAAATGCGGTCGGCGTGGGCATGATAGCGATCATAACTCAATTCGTGGTGCACGAAGAGAATAATCAGCAGGCAGGTGGCCAACCCCACAGCTAAACCAACCATGTTGATCGCTGTGAAAGCCTTATGATGCCACAGATTTCGAAAAGCGACAGTCAGATAATTGCGTAGCATATCCGTAGTGTTTGGGGTTGAGTAAATGGATTTGGGTCGGCGGATGAAGCGGGGTTTGACAAATCCCAGTACCTCGCGCCAGTAGCGCCAGCGGGCCCGTTTTTCCCCAACCCGTCCGACTTGGTAGTCGAACTCCTCGTGCAGGTCGCCCAGCAGGGATTCCAGCAGTTGCGGCGCTACCAGCCATTGCAGCAGGCGGTCAGCCAGGCGGGGTGGAACAGGCTTCATGGTTTATTCCGAACGAAGTGATTTGACAGGGTTCATCAGAGCGGCTTTAATGCTCTGAAAGCTCACAGTGAATAGCGTAAGGGCTACTGCTCCCGCACCCGAAACCGCAAAAATCCACCAGGATAATTCTGTGCGATAGGTGTACTTCTGCAGCCACCCCTCCATGAAATACCAGGCCAGCGGCACGGCGATTAGTAGGGCGATGAGCACCAGAAACACAAAATCTTTCGACAGCAGCCGCCACAAACTGGCCACGCTCGCACCAAGTACCTTGCGGATGCCGATTTCTTTGGTGCGTTGCTCGGCCACGTAGGAGGCCAGGCCGAACAGCCCCAGGCAACTGATCAGAATGGCAAGCAGGGTGAACATCCCTGCCAGCTTCCCAATGCGCTCCTCGGCGGCAAATTTGGCAGCGTATTCTTCATCCACAAACTTGTACTCGAAAGGTAATTGAGGGAAGTTTTTCTTGAAAACGCTTTCGACAGTAGCGATGCTTCTGCTGGCACTTTGATTGGGAGTGAGTCGGAGATGGTAAAAGCGGACAGGCCCCCTGTTAAAATCATACACTGAGGGCTTAACAGGTTCGTAGGGAGAGTCCATCACTATGTCGTCCACGATACCAATCACTTTCATCCCCCTGCCGCCCTCTTCCCGTAGTGTTGTACCGACCGGGTCTGAAAGCCCCATGTATTCCACAGCAGTTTTGTTCAGCAGTATTGCGTTGGAGTCGGATGGGAAGTCAGGCGAAAAGTCCCGGCCTGCGATAATTTTCATGCCAAGCGATTTAACATAGTCGGGCGAAACCCAGATCCAGGAGAAACTAGCCTGAAAATCGTCCGGCATGCCTGCCCACTTGAAGCCGCCGCGACCATAGTATACCTCCGTCGTCGGGTTGCTGGTCGCGGACATATCTACGACAGCCCCAGAATTAATGAGTTCGTTGCGGATGAAGGCATATTTTCCACCGAATGCGCCCTCAGTCAACGGGATTTGCACCAGTCCGGCACGGTCATAGCCGATGGGACGGTTTTTGGTAAACTGAACTTGCCTGAAAACCGTCACCGTGCCTATAATCAAAGCCACCGACACCGTGAATTGCAGCACGACCAGCACTTTGCGTGGTAAAGCAGCGTAGCGACCTACTCTAAAAGTACCCTTCAAGACTTTTACGGGCTGGAAAGAGGATAGGTACAAAGCCGGGTAGCTGCCGGACAGCATCGCCGTGACAACAATGAAGAACAAGGAAATACCCCAGAAATAAAGATTTTCCCAGGGAAAAGTAATTTGTTTGTCCGCCAAAGTATTGAAAGCAGGAATAGAAAGAAGTACCAGCAGCACAGCGATCCAAAACGCTAGTCCGACCACCAGAAACGATTCACTCAGAAACTGGCTCACCAACTGCGAACGTACTGACCCCACCGCCTTGCGGATGCCGACTTCCCGCGCACGTTTCTCGGAACGGGCAGTGCTGAGATTCATAAAATTGATGCAAGCCAGCAACAGGACAAACGCCCCGATGAATCCGAACAGCCAGACGTTTTCAAATCCCCCACCCGACTGCACACCGTTCTCGAATGTGGATCTCAGATGCCAGTCGTTCATCGGCAGTAGGAGGAACTGCGGATTTTGGTCAGCGAGTTCGGGATTAGCCTTTAATTTTATATCTTTTATCTTGGCACTTACTTCCGACATTGTCGCATTATCGGCAAGCTGCACAAATAGCCGGAACGAATTATTACCCCATTGGTCAGCAGCGTTCCTTATCCATTCGGTATTGGCCACTAGATGCTCCCAGGGAATGATAAAGGTAGTTTCGTTGAAAGAATCGCTGGCTGGAATATCGGCAAAAATGCCCGTCACTTTCAAGTTATGCTCGTTGTCGAACCTCACGATCTTCCCAATCGGGTCTTCATCGCCAAAAAGCCCCTTCGCCGTGGAAGCTGCCAGCATGATCGAGTTAATCTCCTGTAAGCCGTCCTTTTGACCCGCCAGGATTTCCAGACTCAGCATCTCGGGAGCGGCAGGTTGCATATAGTTGCCTTCTTTCACTAATTGTGTATTGCCATACGCTACGACTCCGCGTAGCGTCCAGCTACTCATCACGATATGGTCGAAATAGTCGGAATACTCATTGCGCAACGACATTTCCAGCGGTCTCGGTACGGTGATGCGCGTTGTTATTTCGCCATTGCTAGTGCGGCTCTGCCATACTTGCGCGATACGGTCGTGGTTTTCATGGTAATGGTCGTACGTCAATTCATCCCACACCCAAAGGCCGATGAGCATCGCGACGGCCATACCTACGGCCAATCCACCAATGTTGATAGCCGAGTAGGCTTTGTTCTTAACCAGGCCCCTCAGGGCGATTTTCAAATAATTGCGTAGCATGTCTGTAGGGTTTGGGGTTGAATGAATGGATTTAGGTCCGCGGATGAAGCGGGGTTTGACAAAACCCAGTACCTCGCGCCAATAGCGCCAGCGGGCCCGTTTTTCCCCAACCCGTCCGACTTGGTAGTCGAATTCCTCGTGCAGGTCGCCCAGCAGGGATTCCAGCAGGTGTGGGCCCACCAGCCATTCCAGCAGGCGGTCGGCCAGGCGCGGGGGTTTGGGGGTGTTCATAGGTTTAAGGCTGGATGGAAGGGTACCTGCATACGGCTCCAAAGGCTTTCGCGGACGGCCTGAATATCCCGAAGGGTACGCTGCCCGTAGGCCGTGATATTGAACAGCCGCTTGCGTCGGCCACCGCGCTCGGGCGTTGGTTCGCCCATGTGCGATTTCACCATGCCTTTGTCTTCCAACCTTTGCAGGGCCGCATGCACCTGATTCAACCGGACCGAGCGGCCCGTTTCCTCGATAATCTCGTGGGTAATCGCAACACCGTAAGCATCGTTTTGCAAGGCCAGCACCGCCGCTGTCAATAGTACTATTTCTTCAAATTCGCCCAGATATGTCCGTTCCATTCGCAAACCATTAGTTCTACTTTTGCTGATCAAATGTAATGCCAGCAAATGGAAAATGTGTTTCAAGCATCCTGAGCCCTTTTTAGTCTGAACGAACATGCCGAAACTGTCCGATAGCGGACAGTGGATGTACGCTTTAGAACGGCACTAATGAAGATAATGGAGTAGGTGGGAATCGGAATATTTGTCCCGAATAGCACACTGGACGGATGACAGGTCCTTCCTAGGTACTAATACCCAGGAGGTCTATTCGCTCTGTTCGCGTTTTTGCCGGATGAAGTACTCGTTATTGTCGTAGGCAGAAGCGGCCGCCCATTTGACATTCACCGCGGGTAAAAACTTTTTGAGCCGAGCTTTCACCGGGGCGTATTGGGGTTGGTCGGCTACATTCTGCCATTCGTTCGGATCGCTTTTCTCCAGGTACAGTTCCTCGGTCCCGTCTTCGTAGCGGATGTAGCGATAATCTTTGGTTTTTATCGCATGATTATTCCGGCCCCAGGTTGTAACGGTAGGATACGGCCAATTGGTCCGGGGCTGTTTCAACAACGGTTGCAGGCTGCGGGCCTCGAGATTTGGGGCGGGAGCCAGTCCGCACAGGTCCGTGAGGGTGGGATAAATGGAAAAGAGCTCAATGGGCGCAGCAATGCGGGTGTTTTGTGGCAAGCCAGGACCGGCGAAAATTAACGGGGCCGTGGTGGCCCGGTCCCACAGGCACACTTTGGCGAAGGTACCTTTCTCACCCAGCCGGTACCCATGATCCGACCAAAGCACGACGATAGTATTCCGGGCGTGTGGACTCTTTTCCAGCGCATCCAGTACCTCACCGATGTAATGATCCACGAACGAAACACTGGCCAGGTACCCCTGAAGAATATTCTTCCACTGCTGGTTTTCGATGGCCCAGTCGGTAGTGGGCATCATGGGCAGGTCGTCGATGGCCAGGGCTATGGCGGGCAGGTCCTCCCGGTCCGATTTCAGGTAGGGTGGCAAATGCAGTTTATCCGGATCATACAGATCGAACCACTTCTGAGGTACGTACCAAGGTACGTGCGGCCTCAGAAAACCTACCGAGAGAAAGAACGGCTTATCGTAGGTCCGGCCAAGCCGCTCGATGGCCCACTGCGCCGACTTATAGTCGGGCATCTGCTCATCCTGCAGCGGAAAAGCGCCCCAATCCGTAGAGGTACCCTTTTTGTTCCAGTGGAAGTGCCGGGCTGGCGAAGGACCGAAGCCCGGTACGCGCCCGCCGCTTTCGTCCAGCTGACCTTGGGGAGCATGCTCATGGAAAAGCTTGCCGACGCCCATAGTATAGTAGCCCTGCGACTTAAAGTACTGGTACATCATATCCGTACGCCGGGTAGCCGCGTTGGTTTCCTTGACCAGGTCATCGTCGATAAAACCATAAATTCCCGTTGTGGAAGGACGCAGGCCGGTCATGATGGCTGCCCTCGACGGACTACACATAGGCGATTGGCACTGGGCGTTGGAAAATAACACGCCCCGACGAATCAACTTATCCAGATTGGGCGTGATGGCGTCGGGATGGCCCATAGCGCCGATAAAATCGTTCATGTCGTCCACAGCAATCATGAGTATATTGGGTGGCCCGGACTTTTGGTCCTCGGCTTCCTGTGGACTACCGGCCGCCAGAACCAGCAGTGCTGACAGTAAAAAAAGAATCGGTTTCATAGGCACTTCACGTATTGCGTCAAATTGGTCTACAGATCAGGAAAATTTCAGGTACCCATCCACCGGTTAAGTAAAAATCACCTAGGTTCTTCCTGTTCAGCGCGGGTCAGGGCCTGGCTACGCTGAATGTAAATTCGTGCTTACCGCCCAGGGCGCGAGATTTTGCTACCAACGCCAGACGGTAAATCGCCTTTTCCCAGTTTCGGGTCTCGCCACTCTCTCGCCTCAACTCGTCTTCTTATAATTCAAAACCGCCCAGCCGTTGAATAGTAGCGCAAAGCCCGTTATGACCAGGAAATGAAGTTTGATGTCCGAAAACCGGCTTCCTTTCAGCACTAACATCCGCATCACATCGATGAAGTAGGTGACCGGATTGCCATACGCAATCACCTTGGCCCAGCCGGGCATACTGTCGATTGGGGTGAATAGCCCGCTCATCAACAGGAAAATCATCATAAAGAAAAAAACCACGGACATGGCTTGTTGCTGCGTGTCGGCATAGGTTGAAATCAGCAAGCCAAAACCTAGCATGGCTACCAGATACAGGGCCAGAAAACTATATAATAACGCCACGCTGCCTAACGGCACGATGCCATAAACCAGGCGTCCGACGATGAATAATCCAACGGAAAACACAAACATGCCGATCACCCAGAAAGGAATCAGCTTACCCAGGATGAAGTGGTACTTGCGAATGGGCGTGACGTTGATCTGCTCGATGGTACCCACCTCTTTTTCCTTCACGATATTGAGCGAACACATATAGGCACAGACCATCGTGACCAGGATGGCCAAAATGCCGGGTACCATAAAAAAACTATAATCCAGGAAGGGATTGAACCAGTTGGATGAAGCTACCTGGATCGTGGGCATGGGCGCAAAACGCTGTGGCGGAATCCAGTCCAGCCGGATGTCGGCGTTGAAATCTGCGATAATCCGACCCAGGTACGCCCCGCCCAGATTGGCCTTAGTACCATTGATGGCGTTGACGGCGATGAACAGTTTCTGCTTATTCTCCCGCACCAGATTTTTCTCAAATTCGGCCGGAATTTCCAGAATCAGGTCGGCTTTGTCTTTTTCAATTTGTCCATACGCCTGTTTATACGAATGCCCGTAACCCGCCAGCCGGAAATAGCCCGAAGCGGTGATTTTGGAGGTCAGTTTTTGGGAGTAGGGCGAGCGATCGTGGTCCACGATGGCGATGTTGATGTTTTTCACCTCGTAGTCTGCCGCCAGGGGCATCACCAATAATTGGATAATGGGCATGGCGAAGATGACCGGCAACAGCGATTTGTTACGAAAAATCTGCCGGAATTCTTTCTGAAGTAAGAATTTGAGTGTACGCATGGTACTTAGGATAATCTGATTTTGAAGCGCTTGAAACTTATTACCAGCAGGAACGTAGTCATACCCGCCAGAATGAGGGTTTCTTTCCAGATGGCCCCGAAACCAAGGCCCTTGATCATGATGGATTTTACGATGATGTAGTACCATTTGGAAGGTACCGCGTTGGCGATGACCTGCAACGGCAGGGGCATGTTTTCCAGCGGAAACATGAAGCCCGTAAATAGCATGGTGGGAATCAGCATGCCCATGAGTGAAATGAGCATGGCGGATTGTTGCGAATCGGTGCTGTTGGAAATCAGCAGGCCCAACGAAAGCGACGTCAGGATCAGCAAACTGCTTTCAGCAAAGAGCAATAATACGCTCCCGTTGAAAGGCATATCGAGCAGAAAAACACTAAGTAGCAAAATGACCGTAAGATTCACCAGCGACAGCGCAAAATAGGGTACCGCTTTGGAAATAATGACCAGAAAAGGATTGAAGGGCGACACCAGCAATACTTCCATGGTACCCAGTTCTTTCTCGCGGACAATGGACACGGAGGTCATCAGCACGCACACCAGCATGAGTACCAGTGCCATCACGCCCGGTACAAAGTTCGTAGCACCTTTCAGCTCGGGATTGTACAGCATCCGGGTTTCAGGGACGATCTGGTAGGGCAGCGGATTAGTCGGAGCAAGCTCTTTCTGGTAGTCCAGCACAATGTTGTTGACGTAATTGGTGAGCGTGGTGGCCGTGTTGGGGTCCGATGCGTCGGCAATGACCTGGATTTGGGCTTTGTTGAAACGCTGCAAATCATCGTTGAAGCCATCCGGAAATACCACCACCAACTTTATGGTACCTTGCCGAAAAGCATCCTCGATTTGGCGGTGGCTGAGCAGGGATTGCTCGATTTCGAAACTACTGCTCGCTTCCAGGGCCTGAATAATGCGCTGCGAGGCAGCATCTTTGGCGTAGTCGCACACCACGATTTTCGAGTTCTTGATCTCATTGGTCAAGGCAAAACCGAAGAGTACAATCTGAACGATTGGCAGTCCAAACAGCATCAGCAGGGTCTTCCGATCCCGGAAAACATGATAGAATTCTTTTCTTACGAAGGCTAAAAACTTTTTCATTTTTCTTACGCTATTAGCTAAAAACAGCTATTCCCCCCTCACGGCACCACGCGCCAGTTCATAAAAGACCTCATCCATGGATTCGGCGGAAAATTGCTTTTTCAGATTTGTCGGGGTGTCGAGTGCTTTCATCACGCCATCTACCATCATCGAAATACGGTTGCAATACTCGGCCTCGTCCATGTAGTGCGTGGTAACAAACACGGTGATTCCCCGGCCAGCGGCATCGTAGATCAGATCCCAGAATTGCCTTCTCGTGACGGGATCGACGCCGCCCGTCGGCTCATCCAAAAAAACAATTTTCGGCTCGTGCAGTATAGCCACCGAGAATGCAAGCTTTTGCTTCCACCCCAGCGGCAGCGAACCCACGAGTTTTTTAGCTTCCTGATCCAACCCCAATTGCCGGATCAGCACTTCGCTTTTCTCGTCGATCTGGGCGTCGGATAATCCGTAAATACCGCCGAAAAAAGTAATATTTTCCCGCACGGTCAGGTCTTCATAAAGCGAAAATTTCTGGCTCATGTAGCCAATGTTTTTCTTAATCTGTTCGGTCTGTTTGTACACATCAAAACCGGCAATGCTAGCCTCCCCCGACGACGGTGTCAGCAATCCGCACAGCATGCGCATGGCGGTGGTTTTTCCGGCTCCGTTAGCACCCAGAAATCCGAATATTTCGCCCGCATACACCTCGAACGTGATGGCATCCGTCGCTACGAAATCACCGAAGCGTTTGGTCAGTTTGTCGGTTTTGATGACGATGTCGTTCATTTGTTTAGTGGACAATTGACGGTGGACAGTTATTTTTTTATTTGGGTACCCAATTAGTTACCTTCCATCAGATCAATGAAGCAATCTTCGATGGTCGGGGTGGTAGGCTGTATTTCCAGATTTTGGTGGCCTTTTGTTTCAAGGTACCCCAGCAACTTTTCACTTTCTCCGTCGCTATCGTCTTTGAAGGCAATATGGTGGTACTCACCAAAGGCATTGCAGCTTTTGATGGCTTCGTACTGCCGCAAATCGTGCAGCAGTTTGCTCATGTTTTCGGCCTTGATGGCATATAGTTTTTCGGGATACCGCTTCGTGATATTTGCGGGCGTATCGATGGACATAATCCGCCCCTTCTGGATCAGGGCGATGCGCTCGCAGAGGGTAGCTTCGTCCATGTAGGGGGTCGACACCAGGATGGTGATGCCCTGCTGTTTCAGACGTTTCAGCATTTCCCAAAACTCCTTCCGCGACACGGTATCTACCCCCGTGGTAGGTTCATCCAGAAACAGTACGGTAGGTCGGTGGATCAGCGCGCAACAGAGCGCGAGTTTCTGCTTCATACCGCCCGAAAGCTTGCCCGCCCGCCGGGTTTTGAAAGGCTCGATCTGCACGTAAATTTCCTTGATAAGATCGTAGTTTTCGGCGATCGTAGTACCGAAAATAGTTGCAAAGAAATTCAGGTTTTCCTCCACGGATAAATCCTGATACAGCGAGAACTTACCCGGCATGTACCCCACCTGACTCCGGATAGCTTTGTAGTCTTTTACTACATCCAAACCATTTACGGTGGCGCTTCCGCCATCGGGTAACAAGAGCGTTGTCAAAACACGAAAAATGCTCGTTTTGCCCGCTCCATCCGGCCCGATCAGCCCAAAGAGCTCACCCTTTTCTACCGAAAAAGACACGCGATCCACCGCGAGGGTACCTCCGTCGTTGTAGGTTTTCGATATGTCGGTAAGCGCAACCATTTTTTTAATTGATACCGGGTCGCCGGTGCGATGGATTATTGAAAAGATTTTAAGTTGTGTAGTCGGAGGTGCGCTTTGCTTTTTACATATTTATCAAGATGTTAGTGAATTTCTCACTGTCAACCGTCAACTCTCCACTGTCAACTAAAACTTAACTTCTCCGTACATGCCAATCTTGAAGGTACCGTCGTTGGGTACCTTGATTTTGGTGGCGTACACCATGTTGGCGCGTTCGTCTTTGGTCTGGATGGTTTTGGGCGTAAATTCTGCCTTATCGTTGATCCAGATAATAGTACCCTGAGTCTGAAGGTACCCCCCTTTGCCATCGTCGGTCAGTACCGTCACTTTTTGGTTCAATTTGACCACTGGCAACTGGTTGCCCGTGATGTAAGCCCGCAGAATCATAGTAGACAGGTCGGCGATTTTGTAAAGCGGCTTACCGGGCGAGGCCATTTCGTTAGCCTCGGCGTATTGCGTCAGCACGGTACCTTTCATGGGGTTCACGATCCGGCACTTGGCGAGTTGGTCATTCAGCTGGTCGATCTGCGCCCGCAAGGGCAGCACATCGCTACTCAGCGACGACGACTGCGTGCGCAGGGCCGATACCTGCGCTTCTTTCTGACGACTGATAACCAGCAGTTCTTTCTGCGCTTCATCGACCTGGGCGTTGATGTCGTCGAGTTGCTTTTGGGTGGCGGCATCGGCTTTCACCAGACTTTCAAATCGTTGCTGTTCTTTCAACAGATTGTTGAGCCTACTTTGGGATACGGCAGCCTGCTGGGCATAAAAACCCGTTTGGGCTTGTATGTCGGGCGTGCGGCTGCGGGTAGCTTTCACCTGGGCTTCCAGTTGCTTCTTTTTCAGGAACAGCTGTGTGCTGTCAATGTACCCTACCACCTGCCCTTTTTCCAGCACCTGCCCCTCTTCAATAGCAAATTGCAGAAGCGCACCGGCGGCTTCCGCCGAGATGATGGTTTCCTCCGCTTCAAACGCTCCCGAGGCATCGAAGTCGTTCTCATCTTTGTTACAGGAAAATAACAGGACAGCTAGTAGCTGAGAACTAATCGCTAATAGCTTGGTACATTGTTTGAGTTTTTTGGAGGACATATTCGTGATCGTTTTTCTTTTTCAAATCTTTAAGTTCAACAGGCTGATTTTATTAATAATGGGCGTTTGCAACACGAATTCGCCGCTGCTGACGGGTCCAAAATTCACTGTCACCTGATCAATTTCCCGTCGTCACCGCGTACGCGTACTGCGCCATCAATAGCTGGATCTGATGGAGCAGCAAATTCTGGCGGGCCTGATCCTCGGCATTCAGGTAGGTGAGGTAATCATTGACCGTCAGCGTCCCGAATTCCAGTTGGGTGTTGGCGGTGGTTTTCACCTGGTCGCGGAGGGCGATAATCCGGTTATCGGTATCGATCAGGGCTTGATATTTATTTATCTCGCTACCTTGTTGCTTCAGCGAAATACGGGTGTTGAACAAAAACGTTTCGCGCTGTAAATCAACGGTGCTGCGGTTGATGGTCAACAGTTCACGGTCGTTTTTCAGGGTATAAAATGCGTTTAAGTTCCAGTTGAGACGTACCCCGCCCAAGGCATAAAAATCGAAGGTATTGCTCAGCAGATTGAGCGCAGGACGGCCATAGCCACCCTGCACGAACAAGCTAAGCCGCGGATTGAGCCGGGCCGAAAGCAGCCGGTTCTGTACCTCGAAACTCTTTTGCTGTACTTCGTATAAACCCAGTTCAGGACGGTTTATATCCGGCGAAAGTCCGGGCACGGGTGGGGTTTCCAGCACCGTGCTTTCCTCCACAGGCTGGTTGATCAGCAGCGCCAGCATATCCGCGTACCCCTGGCGATTGGCCCGCAACTCGATGCGCCGCTGCTCGGTTTTCAACAGTTCGGCGTTCAGAATATCGGCGTTACTTTTTAGGGCGGTGCCGTTGGCAATGGCGGCTTCGGTTTTATTCAGACCTACCCTGATGTCGTTTTCCAGCAATTCCGTTTGCTTAATCTGCGCTTCCAAGAGCAAAATGCCGAAGAAAAGCTGGTTCACCCGCTCCCTGAGCTTATAGAGTTCCACTTCCACTTTCTGAGTTTCGGCGGCGGCACTCACGCGCGCCAGTTCCTTTTGTTGGCTTACGACCGGCCCGTCGGTCAGCGACTGGCTGATTTCCCCAAAAATCTTGTATTGATCCTTGCTGAGGGTAGGTATGTCCAGGCCGGGTACCTCGATCGGAATCCGGGTCACCGCCGATTGGTAGGTCGCCTGCCCGCCCACGCTCAGCTGCGGCAGGGTACCTTTAGCGGCATTGCTTACTGTAAAGTCCCGCATTTTTTCGATGAGCGCCCGTTGTTTTACCATCGGATAGTTCTGCCGGACCAACGTATAGCATCCTTCCAGCGTCAGCACCTGAGCCGAAATCCTAGGTACCATCAGGCCGAAGATTATTAGCTGACAGCCAACGGCTTTTATGATTTTAGTGGCGAGCTGCTTTTTCCACGTATTCATTTATTATTTTGATTTAAAAATTTGATTAAACATCAAGCAAAAAAATAGCTACCCCACAGCCATGATCGCTTTTACCCACTTCGGAACCAGCGCTTTCCGCTGCTCTACCAGGCGATTAAAGTCCTCATCCGACAGGTCTCCCAAATGAGAAAGAATGGGCTTGGCGATGAACGGGAAAACGGTCAGGCCCATGATATTCATGATAAAATGCAGAGGATTGATGGGCGCGATTATACCCTCTTCCACGGCCTGTTGCAACTGTTTCATCAGGTACGATTTCATCAAAACTTCTTTCACCTTTATTTTGGATACGAGTTCCTGCGGATTATTCCTCAACTCACTCAGAATGAATAGCGGAATGTCCGGTTCTTCGGTCAGCAGGTCGATGTAATTACTGACCAGCAGTTCAATTTTTTTTTCCAGTGACGTTTCGCGATCATTGAACATGCCCGTCATGGACGTCAAGAATTGCTGCATACTTTCCAGCATGATCAGGTCGAAGAGCTTTTGCTTGCTCCGGAAATAGTAATTGAGCAAGGCGAGGTTCAAGCCCGCTTCCTCAGCAATGTCCCGGGTTCGGGTAGCGGCGAAGCCTTTTTTATGAAAAATCGTCCGCGCCGCGCTCTTGATTTTCTCCTCCGTACTGGAATCAGTTTCCTCCTTGGCTTTCTTTCCGGTCATCCGCTAGTCTGATTGATGGACAAAGATAATAATACAAACGATTTAATCAAATGATTAATAAAAAAAATAAGAAGACTCACTTCTTTTTAACTCACAGGGTACCCTGCACGCCTACCCACGCTCCAACGTAAATACGGTAATTTCCGGCCTGACGTTGAAGCGCACCTGAATCAGATGCCCCAGCGCCCGATTGATATACAGCGTACGTCCATCTTCCAAGTCCTTCCGCCCCTGGTCGTACCGTTTGTTATTTACCGGCAATAAAGGTGCGCGCAAAAAGGGCGGCTTGCACTGTCCGCCGTGGGTGTGGCCCGACAAAATCCAGCCCCGGTAGCCATTCCAGACGGGTAGGTCGGTCACGTCGGGGTTGTGGCAGAGGACTACGTGGGGTAGGTTGGGATCGAGGCCGCTGAGTACCGATTCAGGTTTAAAATTGGTCGCCCAATAATCATCTAGCCCGACGATATTGAGACCTCTGACGGTAGCCTGCTGGTTCCGTAATATCTGGATTCCCTTCCCCGTCACGATGTCCGTTACGCGATCGGCCACCTGATCTTCCCGCCAATCTTTGCCATAATCGTGGTTACCCAGAATCCCCAGGGTACCTAGCTTGCCGTGCACGGCGTGGTCATACACCTCGCTGAGCTGATCAAACTGGGATTTGTCTTCATAATTCACAAAATCGCCCGTGTACACCACAAAATCGGGATTCATGGCCTGGGCTTTCTGAAACGACTCGACGAGGTAGCTACGGGGAAAGCGGGTACCTACATGCGTGTCACTGATTTGCATGAGCGTTTTGCCCACGAGCTCCTCCGGTAAGTTGCGGACCGGCATCGGGTGCTGGGTAAATTCCAGCCAGAAAGGTTCTACTTGCCAGGTATACAGGCCGGTAATCACTCCGGCCCCGCCCGCCGCTGCTATTCCTTTTAAGAAGGTTCTTCTTTTCAAATCTGCTTTATTTTATCAACAAGCCCTGTCTTAGTAAGTACGAATTTTCAAATGTAAGCCGAAGCAAGGTACCCCGGCCCGATCAGGGCGTAGATTTTTGTTTTTTATAAAAGGGAGAAGGCAAGGGTTTCTTTTTGAAGATAAACCGCAACCAATCCACATAGGTGGCCGGGTACACCAAAACCCTCAGACGGCCATAGGGTCCACTCAGATTTTCGGCCGCAGCAAAGCGAATGAGGTTCTGGCGGTAGCCTGCCTGCAAACCGATGCCTACCCAGCGGGTAGCTTTCCACTCTCCATAACCCGCCAGCTGCAGAGGCAGAATGGTAGAGGTAAGTGCCTCGGCCGGAAGGGGTTCATCCAGCAGTGAATGGGGGCGGGCGGTAGCTTTGCCCACACCCAGTTCGATGGGAAAACCCCATTTCCAACGCCGGGTGTTATGCACGATGTGCCAGTACCCCACATTCACGAAGCCCGCTTGTACGGAGTTATAGGAATCCAACGCTGATTCGCGGGCTAGTTCCTTTTCAATTTGGCCCAATTGCCGATTGCCGCGCGCACCCAGCCAATGGTACCCTACGGTCAGCTCGCGCTCGTAAGGCCCCCATACATAGCCTGCGCTCACCCCCCAGGTTCCTACCAGTGAGCCTTCGGCCAGCGAAAACCGCGATTGCAGGTGTAGTTTCCAGGGAAATAGTTTGGTGGAATCGCCTTGGGCGCTGGCTACTCCGGTAGCCACGGTACCCAGGAGGATGAGAAACGTGCGAAGTAGTACACAATATTTTTTCATGAAGAAAGTTTTCGGGCAAATAGCAAATTCTTGAAGTAAGAAAGCCGTACCGAACCCTTTTTCATATAAGAATTGTACCGGGCCTTTATCCCCAACTTTCCCATGCAGCGTCGCGATTTCATTCAAATCAGTACCCTTAGCGTGGCCGGGCTCCTGGCCATTCGACCCGATTGTAAGGGTACCCCTCCCCTTAAAGGTATCGCCATAATCGATCCCGCAGGGGTCGCTGGAAGCAATCAAGGCAGTTCGTACCCGTCGGAAGCCACTGCGGGTGCCGCCGTAATGCTGCGGGAAAGCGGGCTTTCGTTCGAGGTTGTCAATCAGACCGCCCACTTTTCTTCGTACAAAGTACTTATTCTTCCCGATAGCGTACTGTTCAGCCCTATTTTTACGAAAAAAATCGAGACCTACCTACAGCAGGGCGGAGCCATGCTGGCCTCCTGGCGGTCGGGCTTGACACCCGATGGCGCGCAGTTTGCGACGCCTGCTTTTGGCATTCAACGGGTAGGAGAAGCTCCGTACAGTCCCGATTTTATCGACACCAGAAACAGTGAAATTGGGCAGAATCTGGCGAGCAGCGAACTAGTCATGTACCTTAGAGGTATCGAAGTACGACCCAGCAATGCTACGGTACTGGCCCCTACCCTGCCTCCTGTTGTGGGCACAGACCACTACCCCGCCGTTACAGAAAACGGGAAAGTCATCTACTTCATGCACCCGATTTTCACCCAATACCACCGAAGCGCTCCCCGCTGGTGCCGGCGACTAGTACTAAATGCCCTGGATAGACTTGCACCGGACGTTGCCGCATCTAAAACTGGCGGCATCCACCCGGGAATCGTGAGCTGATACAACATTGGTCACCCTGGGCAAGTTATAGGAGGGATGAAAACGCACCCAATGAAACGATTTCTCCTGCCGCTAATTCTTGCATTAATACTCTGTGTACCTCGCATCCAGGCGGGGATTATTATCACTTCCCCTGCCCAACATACCGTAATTCAACGGGACCAGGACAATCAGGGGCGGCTACAGATCAGTGGGATCTATACTATTCCGTACCAAACCCTGGAAGCCCGGCTTATTTCGCTTCCCGAGCAATCGGAAGGTACAGGTACCTGGGTACCTTTAGATGTTCCCGGGCAGCAGGGAATTTTTCTAGGTACGCTGGTAGCACCCGGAGGCTGGTACCGGCTGGAAGTCAGGGGTATTATGCCAGATAATGAAGTAGATACGGTTTCGGTGCAGCCCGTAGGTATTGGGGAGGTGTTCCTGGTGGCCGGGCACTCCAACGCCATGGGGTTGCCTGATCTGGGCGCCAAATCTCCCTCCGAACGGGTGATATCCTTCAATGCTCTGAACAAATACCTCAACGGCGATAACATCACCGTAGCGCCGGACATCCCGATGCCGATTCCACATTTTGAGCCACTCAAAGCCGAGAACCGGATTTTTCCCTCGGGCGAATCGGCCTGGTACTGGGGAGAACTGGGCGCGAAGCTGGTGGCACGGCTGGGGGTACCCGTCCTGTTTATGAATGCCGGCTGGGCGGCAGCCAATTCGATCAACTGGCGCGAGAGCGCCGAAGGCCGCAACACGCTGAACATCTATGTAGGTAAGGATTGGCCCAACCGGCAGCCCTATTCAAATCTCATCAATACGCTGCGCTCCTACCACTCGTGGCTGGGCCTCCGGGGGATACTTTGGTTTCACGGAGAAAATGACGCCGCCCATCTTAAAATTTCGCAAGCCGACTATTACAACAATCTGCATCGGATGTTCCAAATCGCCCGGCACGATTTCGGGTATCCCCTCAACTGGGTGGTGGCGCTATGTTCGGTGAGTTTTATCATCGATCCCTATCTGCCCGTACTCGATGCCCAAATTCAGCTTGCTGCCGAACTAGGCAACTGGCGCGGTCCCTACACCGACACGATTCAGGTACCCCGCCCCGATCACGGGCACTTCGAGAATGTCCCGGGAGGTACACAGGGCCTCACCCAAATGGCTCAGGCCTGGAACCGGGCGCTGTCCGATACATTCTTCGCGCAGCGGCCGGCCTACACTCCTACGGCCTTCATCAATACCGGCTTGGTACCGCGGGAGGCAGCGCCGGGCCAGTCTTTCCTGCTGCCTTATGAAGTGATTGGCCAAATACCGGATACCGCCAAAATCGCTGTCCAATTGCTGGATTCTCAGGGAAATTTCCTGGCGACAGTCGGCTCCGGCCTGCAAAGTCCGGTGCGCGTAACCCTACCTACCCCCTTGCCCGTGGGCGGCTACCGACTCCGGGTGGTGGCACAAAATCCTGTTCTGGTGGGAACGGCCTCGGAAGTTCTGACCCTAAAAAACGGCTTGGGTACCCCCCAGGTGATCCGGTCGCTGGAAGCGCGGGTGCTGGATCATTCCATCGAGATACACGCCTTGGCAGCCCCCACCCCAGGTACCTTATCGATTACCCTGGAACGCAGCGACGACCGCGCGGCTTTCCAGGCGGTGGGCACGGTTCCCGCTTTTGCGGATGACCGTTCGTCGCAGCTGTATTCTTTTATTGATACAAACCCTTCCCCCCAAACCGCCTACTACCGCATTCGGCTGGATTATCCTGATGGCACCAGCCAGTATTCGCCGCTGGTGGCCGTTTTTCGGGGCGAAACGCCGTCGGTGCTTACTGCTTTTCCCAATCCGGCATCGTCCGGTGCTCCCATTTACCTGCGTACCGATTTTGAAGAACCATTCCGTTACCAGCTGTTCAACGCGCAAGGGCAGCTTATACCCGCCGAGATCGGCGACAGTGGCATCCGTGGGCTATCCGTTTTACAGACTCCGAACCTTCTGCCGCCGGGTGTATATTTATTAAAAACAGAACGGAATGGGACGAGGCAAACCCAGCGGATCATGGTCCGTTAACAGGCTCAACAAGAAAAAGCCCGAGGGTACCCTCGGGCTTTTATTATATTATATAGGTAGTGGCAGCGGTATATAGGCTACACCTTACCCATCACATACATTTCTTCCATGGTCGGATTGGGGCTTCCGCCTTCTTTCTCTAAGGTAATCGCAAAGGCCACGGCGTTGGGGCTGCTGGATTTCATATGGAGCAGCCGGTTGGAAAATTCCTGATCGAGCATCCCCATATCCACGGGTTTACCATCCACAATCGTCCATAGCTGGTACTGCTTCCCGGCGGGAGCAACGGGCAGATTCTGTACGTCCAGCAGTACGTCGTTGGTTTTCTGATTCCACAGGGCCACCACGATGCTTTCGGGCGCTTTATCAAGACCCGGCATTCTGACCACCTTCACGTCTGGATTGCGATAGTTGGCCGCCAGGGCTTCGTTGTACTCGGCACGTTGCCTCAGCTCCGACATTTCGGCGGCCAGCTGGTCGTTCTGTGCACGGGTCTGGCTCATCTGGTAGGCTGCCCAACCGGCAAAAATTGCCAGAAGCACCGATGCGGCTACGGCCATCATGGCCCATAGAGGACGCACCGCCGCAGTAGGCCCGGGCTGGATTTCCGTACTTCCGCCCGGCATAGGCCTCACGTAGGTTTCCTGGATATCAGCAGCTTCCTGGGGTTCAGCTATGGAGCCAAATGTCATCTGGGCAAAAATATCGTTCTTCAACCGGGCTGGAACCGGAGTTTGGTGCAGCAGCGCGTACTGTTCGAGTGTTTCTTCCAAACGAGTCAACTCCGCTTTTACCTCTGGGTAAACTTTGGACAGGCATTCAACCTCTTGCCTCTCCTGGGAAGAAACTGCACCCAGCACATATTCTTCTAGTATGCCTGACTCTATGTAGTCTCGGGTATTCATAGTTTAAAATAAAGTTTAAGATCCTGCAACGCGGTCCGAATGCGCGATTTAACGGTACCCAGAGGGATGTCCAGTTCTTTGGACGCTTCCTCCTGGGTATAGCCCTGGAAGTACACCAAATCAACCAGAACTTTACGTTCGGGGCGCAGGGTGTCAACCAGTGCTTTCAGATCTAACGTAGAGGTGGAGGGTTGGTACGTCGCGTTTTGGTCCGTACGGTCGGGGTTCTCGGTAATGTCATCCATACCCGGTTTCCGGCCCTCCGACCTGACGGCGTCAATAGCACTATTCCGTGCTATGTTCAGCATCCAGGTGAACAGCCTTCCTTTGGCAGGGTCATAGGACGTAATGCTTTTCCAAATCTTTAGAAAAGCGTCCTGTAAGACATCTTCCGCTTTCTCATTGTCTCGTAAAACCTTGCAAATCACATTAAACAGAGCTCCGGAGTAATGGTCGTATAGATACTCAAATGCTACGCGATCATTCTGTTTAAGCGATTCTACCAGGTCTTCTTCCGAATAGTTGGGTCTTTGGGTCGCCAATGGTATGATTATTTTTTTGGAGAGGGGCAAGCTACTAATTTTTTCGAAAGGAATAAATCAGTCAGCGGCAATTTGTTCTGAATTAGAGAATGAAGTTTAGGCGACATGCTTCCTTCTCCGCTTTGTTTTTCGAAATACTGAAATGTTACATTGGCTATCTATTTTGTGTGCATAGAAAGTGGCCCGCTTTCTCTTCCATATACGTCGCTCCATTTGGTTTGGATTATGGTAATAAAATTAATTTGCCGAATTCTGTCGAATGAACGTTGCCGATTGGGCTGATAATCCCCTGTGAATTGCGTCCGCCTACTTTCTTCCTGTTGAAAAATGGTTTTATTTGTGCGCTCTATCTGATTTACTAACCTAAACGAACATCTATGAGAAACTTTACGCTGGGATTACTCTGCATTCTCCTCAGTCTGGGCACCACCCACGCCCAACGTACGCTGCTGCACTGTGGAAACCTACTCGATGTCAATAAGGGAGAGATGCGTCCCGAGATGACGGTCATTGTCGAAAAGAATAAGATTACCGCGGTTGAAAAAGGGTACGCTCAGGCAAAATCGGGCGATAAAGTCGTCGATCTTAAAAAGAGTTACGTACTGCCTGGCCTGATTGACATGCACGTGCACCTGGAAAGCGAAACCCGCCGCGGCGGTGCCTACGACCGCTATACCCAGAATCCGCCCGATGTAGCGTTCCAGGCGGCCAAATATGCCAAGACTACCCTCATGGCAGGCTTCACCACCGTCCGCGACCTGGGAGGCAGCGGCGTGAATGTAGCCCTGCGCAATGCCATCAACAAAGGCATTGTCGATGGCCCCCGCATTTTTACAGCGGGCAAGACCATCGCCACCACCGGCGGCCATGCCGACCCCACCAACGGCTACCGCCGCGACCTCATGGGCGACCCCGGCCCACTGGAAGGAGTGATCAATGGCGTGGACGATGCCCGCAAGGCGGTGCGGCAGCGCTACAAGGATGGCTCCGACCTGATCAAGATTACCGCCACCGGGGGGGTACTTTCCAACGCCAAGGATGGTCAGGGACCGCAGTTTACGGAAGAAGAAGTGAAGGCTATTGTAGAGACTGCCAAGGACTATGGCTTCACTGTGGCCGCCCACGCCCATGGAGCCGAAGGCATGAAGCGGGCCATCCGGGGCGGGGTGCAGACGATTGAACACGGTACCCTAATGGATGATGAGACTATAGAACTGTTCAAGCAGTATGGTACCTACTATGTACCTACCATCATCGCCGGGCGCACCGCCGCCGATTCGGCCCGGATTATGGGATATTACCCTCCCCTGGTGACGCCCAAGGCGCTGGCCATCGGGCCCAAAATCCAAGCCACATTTGCCAAAGCGTATAAAGCCGGAGTCAATATTGCTTTCGGTACCGATGCGGGGGTTTATCCGCATGGCTACAATGCCAAGGAATTCGAGTATATGGTGGAGGGCGGTATGCCGGCGGCGGAGGCGATCCGGTCGGCCACGGTGACCAATGCCATGCTGCTGGGTATGAGCGACTCGCTGGGCAGTCTGGAAATCAATAAACTGGCCGATCTCGTAGCCGTGGAAGCTAATCCTCTCCAAAATGTTAAAACGCTGCAAAATGTAACGTTTGTCATGAAAGACGGCGTAATCTATAAGAATAAAAACTAGCGCTTGCTGCGTTGTTTTGTATCCTGCTCATTTTCCTGCACACATGCGAGGACCTAGGCTTCTGTTTAGGTCCTTGTATGTTTATTGTCCCAGGTACTCTCTGACGTATAGGGTACCTGTGCTTTCCATTTATTCCACTACGTTCCGGTATTATCTCCAACTGGCCTCCTGAACGGAACCTCTTAGACCACGCTTCCCATCTCATTGGCGTTCTTCCACTTTTTTTCAAAATTTTATATTATCAGTAACTTTTGGCATCAATATTGCCAATAATTCATTTACAAATCTAGTATAGATTAGCACTAATTAGTATTGTATATGATTTTTATGAGTAACTTTTATTACTTAAAATAAAATGAATCATACTCCAACAAGGTTCTCCTACTGGGACCGAGTGGGTTTAAGTATTTTAGCTAGCAAAATTGAATCTGTTTCACATTATATCAGGCTCTTATCATTAAATACAGCTTATTGACAAATATTTTTAGCAAATGATTTTACGCAGAGAGGCCCAGGCGTGGCACTATTTTTATAGGATTATAAGGCATCAAATTGCGCTTAAAGTCAGGTAGTGTAAAGAAAAAGAGTAATGACAAATGATCGTAATTTAAATAGTGTAGTAACATTAAAATATTTTGTATCCATTAATATTATTTAATCACTAATAATTTAAATTAATATGTCACTGATTTTGTAATTCAAATTTTCGTTTTGTATGTTTGACCATAATTCAGTGTAACTATAACAACTACGCTGTTACTCCTCCCCTCCCTCGATAGAAAATTACCGAATTCGAATCCACCTAAATTCAGTTCCTATACTCAACCTTTACTTGTATAATCATGATAAGTCTTGCACCGCAATCCCGGCGAGAGACCCATACTCTGTGGGTTCGCATCCTTGCCTTCCTTATTAGTCTCTATTCTTTTAATTCATTTGCTCAAAACGGTGCACCTTGCTATAAGCCACTGATTGGGCCAGGCACCACAGCAACAGCTGTACAGGGTAGTGGGATCACGGTAGGTTTCACAACCGGAAACGGCGTTGAAAACCTAAACAACGGCAACACGGCCGATTATGCGGAAATTGCTAGTACGCTGTCACTTGCCGCGGATCAGGGTGTGAGTGTCACAGACTCTATTAATACTTATCCGGCTGGCTACTACGCAGGTTACGTTGTGGAGCTCGATAATAACCAAGGCACGAGTGCCCGTGTCCTAGAAGGCATTCAGGTACAGACCTATAATAATGGGACTTTGGCCGAAACCCGTACATTTTCCAACGGTTTGGGGACAGCCTTGCTTTCCGATGACTCTACCAGAATATACCTTACTTTCAAGACCACTCAACCATTTGACGAGATCCGTCTAATTAGAAGTACGCTAGTTAATTTATCTGTTGATAATTCTCTCAGGATATACTATGCCACGGCTTTTGATCCCGCCTGCGGTACTCTCGACGTCAATGGAATCTGTGAAGATCAAATAGCGGGCAATCAGACGGTAGTGAATTATAATCCGGGAGTTTTAAACGCGCTGACTACACTAGAAGATCCTGAGAATATAGTAGATGGGGATAAAAGTACCTTCGCTACTCTAATATTACCCGCAGGTACGAATTTGGTTTCTTCTCCCCCCTTCGTGGGCGTCAAAAGCCTACAAACGATTTATCCGGCAGGCGGACGAGTCGGCTTTGTCATTCAGCAAGCTGGTGGTCTTTTAACTACCAACGTTCTAGGTCGATTGCGTATTCAGACGTACTTACATGGCGAATTGCAGGATAGTGTCCGTCTGAATGACAATGCAGTCTTGGTTGGAGCTACCTTACTGGGTGGTACAGATCCAGCCCAAAAGGTATCGATCACCACCACCCTACCGTACAATGAGGTTAGGCTGGTATTGGCACAAAATGCGTCCGTAAATGTGGGTACCCTACGGATTTATTATGCCTTTGAAAGCGCAGCCTCCTGCACGGAATGCAATGATCTGCTCACAGAAGGCCGTGCCTACCCTGATGCGAGTATCGTAGGGGACCGCACCGGTGGCGGATTGTGTGGGCTAGCTACCGTCAACGTAAATAACGCGGTCCGTGTTACGGATGCGGATACCACAAACTTCGCCAGAATTAATTATACAGGTACTGTAGGCATAGGCTGTGAAGGCAGTATCTCAGTACGCACCACATCTAGCGCTCCTTATACTGTAATTCCCGCCAATGCATTCGCTGGCTTTGTGATCAGTAAGAATAACACTCTGGCCGATTTGGCTTTGTTGGGGGGACTACGGATCAGAACTTACCTGAACGGAACGCTGGCCGACGACTCCGACGAAGCAGGTATTTCCCTGGTGGGGTTATCGCTCTTTACAGGAGGCAATGCCCGCACCAAAGTAGGCATTCGGACCACTCAACCTTTTGATGAAATTCGAATTACCGCAGATTTCGGAGTGCTCAGTACCTTCTTAACTACTGATGATCTTCGAGTATACTATGCTTTCGTACAACGTGACGACGACAATGATGGGGTACTGGATTGTAATGAAGTGTGCGGGCTAGGACAGGATGACTCTATCGACTCTGATGGTGACGGCACTCCTGACGCCTGCGACGCCTGTAGCACCGCAAATGATAAATCTGCCTCAGTAGATACCGACAGCGACGGCCTATTCAACAACTGCGACCCCGATAGCGACAACGATGGCATTCCCGACGTGGTGGAAGACACCAACAACGATGGTGATCCCAACAACGACGACCAGGACGGTGACGGCATACCTAACTACCTTGACCTCGACAGCGACAACGACGGCATCCTGGATCTGTACGAATCGGGCCTGACGCCTGCCCAAATTAGTGCCAATGATCCGGATGGAAACGGAGTACTGAACGGACAGAATCCAATATCAGTTACAACTCCAAGAGATACAGATGGCGATGGTGTGCCAGACTACCTAGATCTGGACAGCGACAATGACGGAATCAAGGATCTGACCGAAAGCGGTCGAACAGGCCTTACCGATGCCAATAACGACGGAGTAGTAGATGGTCCCGATACCGACAATGACGGCGTACAAAACAGCGCAGATGGCGCTCCCACTCTCTTTGGTTCACCCGGCACAGGGACGATCCGCAATACCGATGGCGATAATTCTCCCGATTACCGTGACCTCGACAGTGACAACGACGGCATCAAAGACCTGACCGAAAGTGGCATTACCGGTGCCACCGACGCCAATAACGACGGTGTGGTAGACGGACCCGATGCTGACGGAGACGGTATAAGAGACAGCGTAGACAGCGATGATGTCATCTTTGGTTCACCCGGTGTTGTTGTACTCACCGACACTGACAGCGATACGGTACCCAACTATCTTGATCTCGACAGCGATAACGACGGCATCAAGGATCTGTACGAGAGCGGTCAGACTGGATTTGCTGATACCGATGGCAATGGAGTCCTGGACACGGGAGCAGGCACCGACGACGACAATGACGGTATTCAGAACAGCGTCGATACTGAGGATGGTACTTTTGGTTCGCCCGGTGGCCCTGCCCTGAAAGATACCGACAGCGACACGGTACCCAACTACCTCGACCTCGACAGCGATAACGACGGCATCAAGGATCTGTATGAGAGTGGCGTACCCAACCCAGGTGCCGTTGATACCGATGGCAATGGTGTGATTGACACGGGTGCCGATACGGATAAGGACGGTGTTCAAACCAGCGTGGATTCCAATGACAATCTGTTTGGTTCAACGGACCTGGCAGCCCCCTCGATACGGATGGCGACAACGTACCGGATGTGAACGATCTGGACAGCGACAACGACGGCATCAACGACATCATAGAGAATGGCGATCCCGCCATCACCGATGCGGAAGGAAACGGCATGGTAGAGGGTGCCGATAATGACAAAGACGGCATTCTGGGACCTGCTGATACCAACGATGGTGTATTCGGCTCACCAAATGGTCCCGCTCCGCTGAATTCGGACAATGATCCCTTGCCTAACTTCCAGGATCTGGATAGTGACAACGATTCCGTGAGTGACCTGGTGGAAAGCGGAGATCCCAATGCTGTCGACAACTCGCCCGAAGATGGAGTAGTAGACGACTCCCCTGATACGGATGGCGACGGTATTCAGGATAGCGTGGACAATGCACCGGGTACTTTCGGCGACAATGGTAGCCCAGCTCCTCAGAATACGGATGGCGCGGATACCCCCGACTACATTGACACCGATAGCAACAACGATAGTACCAACGACATCGTGAGTAATGGCAACGGCGGTCTCGACGGCAACAATGACGGCATGGTGGACAACCCGACTGACCCCGACAATGACGGCATCGCCAACAACGGCGGGCTGGATGAGAAGCCTACCGAATTTGGCGGACTGAGCCAGCAGGCTGGTACTCCGGATCTGACGCCATCGGTATTCTCGAATGGGGGAACCTATAATGTCAGTGAGCAGAAAGATATCGTGATTGTTATCTACAATACTGGAGACGGAGCTACCTCAGGTCCGGTTACCTTTGAGCTCAACAAGCTGACTCCATCGTTCACCATAGCCATAGATCCGAACGCTACTACCACTAATGTGACAGCGCCTGCCGCAACGATGCCGCCAACGGTCAACAATAGTGAATGGACATTTACGGAGCAAGCCACACGCTATGTAGTGACTCTGAAAGATGGCTTCTCGATTCCGGCAGGGAGCAACAAGAAAATTGTGATTCAGGTCACTGCGACCAATACTCCCAATGCGGCGGCCACCATTACGGCCAGGGTCTTCAACGGAACCGGCGGGGGCGAAACCCCAACCACCAACAACAGTGCCGTGTATCGGATAAGTATCAATGATTCAAACAATTAATTCACGTCTAACGATAATCAACATGAGAAAGCGTATTTTAAATTATATGCGGCTGGCTGTGTTCATCAGCGCATTTGCCTCTGCGGGTGTTACTCTGGGGCAAGATGTGGTGGACCCCCAGATTGCTGCCATCCAGGTGGCACCGAACGCCATCCCCGTTGGAACAACGGCCACGGCCTCTGTAAACTTCTCCGTGGGGGGCAGGGGAACACCACCGCTCCGGTTGGTTCGGTTATTATTCAGATTTCATTTCCGAACTCCTACAGGCCGGTACCCGAGGGCACTCCTACCATTACGCAGACCACTCCGCTGTTTACCTTTACCTACGATGCGCTAAACCGTACGTTTAACGGGACAAACAGCGTAGCTCTGGCACCTGGGGACGGCACTCAGATCGACATCACTGTCGGGGGGTACACAGCTACGGCCGGCGCGACTACTGTGGCCAACCTTTCGTACGCCCCCCAGCCCCCAGGCAACATTACCGAGAATGACAACCGCTCGACCACGGCAAGCGTCACGGGTGCCCCGAACCCCGTTTCCCTGATCAGCTTCACCGCCCAGAAGGAGGCCCAGACGGCCGTCCTGAGCTGGGCCACGGCCGAGGAGGTCAACAGCGACCGCTTCGAGGTGGAACACAGCCTCAACGGCAAGAACTGGCAGATGATCGGCAGCGTTGCCGCCAGAGGCAACAGCAAGAACACGCAGTGGTACACCTTCACGGACGCCAACCCGGCCGACGGCTCCAACCTCTACCGGCTGCGGATGGTGGATAGGGACGGTACCTTCGATTATACCCGCGCCAGGAGCCTGGAATTCGACATCAAGCTCGAGACGGCGCTGTACCCCAACCCCGTGTCCGAGCGGCTGCTTTTGAAGGCGGGCGACCTGAGCCAGATCCGCCGGGTGGAGCTCTACAACGCGTCTGGGAAAAGCGTGCTGGAGTCGGACAGCGTTACCGCCAGCGGCATCGATGTGAAGGGCCTGCCCACGGGCTTCTATGTGGTCAGGGTTACGCGTACCAATGGCAGTACGGACACATTCAAGGTTCTGAAGCAGTAGGGTACCCTATACGCAGCTGTTAATCCCATTCATCTCCTAAAACAGACATTCCCATGAACGCATATACATCCAAGAACGCAACGACGCCCGGGGGCAAGAAGTCATACGTGAAGCCGACGCTGAAGAAGATCGGCTCGGTGGCCAGGCTGACGCTGAAAGGTGGATCGCAGACCGATGCCTTTTCTACCTATACGCCTTAATACGTCCGTAGGTACCTCAGCAAAAAAACCAGTCTTCCTCGTGGCAGGCTGGTTTTTCAATTTAAATTCAGTGTTCATTTGGCCCAATCACTATGAATACCTCCTGCCTCATCACCCCACACTTTTCGGGTCTACTCCGTTTCGGTCCGGCGGGGTACCCTCCCCTACCCACTCGTATGGAAGAATCCTCCGGCCAACGGTTCGAGTTTTCCGGAGGCAACCTGACCGCCAGTTCATCAGAATCCGTCCTGATCGATACCGATCTGCTCGTGGTGACCGACATCCACTTGCATAACGAACAGGAAATTCGTTCCCGACTAGGTGGCTCGGGGCAGGAATACAGCGATGCCCAGCTTATCGCCCGGGCCTACCAGCAGTGGGGCGAGAAAATCTCGGAACAACTCACGGGTGAGTTTGTCTTCCTGATTTGGGATCGACGAACCGAACAACTACTTGTCTCGCGTGACCGCTTTGGGTTCAAAAGTTTTTATTACGATTATCGGCCCGGTGCCTATTTTGCCTTTGCCAATCGGATCAGTCACCTACCTACCTTCAATCAGTCGATTGATTACAGCAAAGTCCGTGATTTTCTGGTACCTCAAAATGCACATCGCAGTTTTGAAGACCGCACATTTTACAAGAACACCAAAGCCGCTCTGCCCGCTCACCAGCTGACGATCCATCAGGGCAAGCTAACGCAGCGATGTTACTGGCGGGTCAATCCAGACCGCTATCGGACCATCCGCCGGGAGGAAGAGTACATTGAGTTATTCCGTTCCTATTTTTTCGATTCCGTTAGGAAATGTACCGAAGGCTATGATATGCCGGGCGCGCACTTAAGCGGCGGCCTCGATTCGTCATCGGTTGCCTGTACGGCCCACCATTTCGGGGGAGAAATTGCCACCTTTTATGTTAATCCCGACCTTAAAACCACCGATGAAACATCCTTTGTCCGGGCAGTACAGCAACGGATTCAGTCCCGGCATTTCGAGGGACGCCCTGATGCGGATGTGTACGGATCACTGGCCCGACTCGGCCGGTTGTTTGACCGGCCCGAGCATTTCCCCCTACCCTCTACCTTCCATTTCGCCGCGGCCGACCAGATACATCAGGCAGGTTGCGATGTGGTACTGACAGGCCACGACGGCGATTCAGTGGTAGGGCACGGCAACGGCTTGCTCCAGACCTACCAGGAGGCGGAAGACTGGCCGTCCCTGAAACACGCCATTTATCAGTACGCCCAGGAGCGTGATCTTTCTTACCTGAATCCTGATTGGCTTACCCTACCTTCGACGGAGAGACAGACCCAGTATGCCCGCCATTACCTGACCACCGAACTGTGGGCCCTGATGAGACAGAAAAAGGTAGGTAGTTTCTTTAAAACCGCCCGGGCTTTACACCCCGAACTTGCTTATTCCTATCGGGATTTTTTGTACTCAGGACTTGACAAACTCACCGCACGGCTCAAATTCCCGACTCCCAGCCACCTGCTGACGCATGATTTTGCCGCGCAATGGGACAGAACCCCGGCCAGCGCCGATGAACTGTATACGGGCCTGGCCACTGACTACCGGGATCAATTCCGCGAAATCACCCACAAATCCTACGTCGATGCCACCGAGCAACTTCATCATATCGGCTTGCATTATGGACACCGCTACGCGCATCCTTTTTTCGACGAACAGCTCATCGAATTATCGCTGGCTATCCCCGAAAGCGTTAAATTTGGCGCTGGAAAAGGCCGAGACACCATCCGAAGAGCTCTACGGGACATCCTGCCGCCGGAGGTTTTAAATAGGGGTAACAAAACGAGCTTCAGCGAATACGGTCTGCTGAGCTTTCAGATTCTGTACCTCCAGTCGTTGCCCATTTTTGGCAATGGGCACGCACTTTGGGACCTGGTGGACAAGAAGAAATTCGACAAGGTGGTGGAGGTACTTTTCAATGCCTCTATTCCACTCAATAAAAAATCGAGGTACTACACCCTGGCCAGCCGAGCGCTTTTCCTGGGCGTATGGCTGGAAGAAATGAAAACCCATGAAAAAAAGTAACGTTCTGTGGTACGGTTTGCTTGTGCTAGTAATGGCGGCCTGCCAAGCACCCGATGCTGTGAATCAGGAGGGGGCGGGGTACACCTATTTTCCGTTGGAAGCGGGGCGCTTCACAGAATACGAAGTAAACGAAATCCGCTATACCGTCACCTCCCCCACGCCGAAATCGACTACCTACTATCTGAAGGAAGTCTGCGGGCAGCCCTACTCGGGTTTGACCGGCGTCGAACAATTTCCCATCGAACGCTATAAGAAAGGTACCCTGGAAGCGAACTGGGTGCTGGATTCGGTCTGGACAGCCTACCGGCTCCCCGATCGGGCGGTGAGGATAGAGAATAATACGGCCTTTGTGAAGTTAGCTTTTCCCCTGGTTGAGGAAGGTACCTGGAATGGAAACCTGCTCAACACCCAACCCGAAGAAGCTTACAAAGTCCATTTTGAGGTACCTTTCCCGGCCCAAAGTGATTTTCCGGGAAGCCTGACCGTGGTACAGCGGCAGGATTCCAGTATTGTTTCGCTTTATAAACGCCATGAGGTATATGCGCCCGGGGTAGGACTAGTGTATAAGGAAGACACCGCGTGGGAATACTGCCAGGAACCAGCCTGCATCGGCAGCGGCAAAATAGATACGGGTACCCGCCGGATTATAAAAATTACGAAACACGGTGTAGAATGACCTACCTCACCATGATTTTTCCACTGTACCCCCGGCCATTCGCCTGAATTTTATACACATACAGGCCGGCGGGCTGCCGCACGAGCCAGTAGAATTCGTTGTCGCCCGGATGCGCGGCAAATTCTAGTTGTTCCAGAAGCTGTCCCGTCAGCGAGTAAATGTCGAGGTTGATGGTACCCCCGCCCGTAACATTGGCCATAGGTATGGAGAATTTGGCATAGTAGCTCGCCGGGTTGGGGCTGACGCTTACGCCCGGTATTTCCAAATTTCCCTCCACAATCCACCGAATGCGGTACGGCTCCCCTACCCGATTTCCGCTTGCATCTTTTCCCTGTACCAGCAGCGTGTACGTCCCCGGTCCGCCCGAGACCTGATGGGTGGCCCGCAGGCTGTTGGGAGAATCAAGCAAGTAGGTGATTTGTGAATAAGGTACCTTACTGTAATCGCAGCTGTCGCAGGTTTTCAGATATAGTTCAATCAAACTTGTGTCAAGCGCCATCGGGTTTTCATCCGTCAACACGACCATAATGGTAGGATTTGCAGTCAGATGGGCGTCGTTGACGGGTACCTTGCCATTGATACTGACCTGCATGGTAGGATTCAGTCGGTCGGGCCGGGCCGAGGTGGGGTACACCACCGACCCCGCCGCGCGCTCCCAATCCAGGGCGAGTGTGGCCGTATTGTTGTCTTTCCGAAGTTCATCAATTTCGTTCTTATCATCCACCAACACCTCCACCTGAGTGAGCGGCCCGCTGTTTGGAAAAGTCAGGTAGATCGTATCGCGCAGCGCCGGGGCCCGGACAATATAATTCAAAATTACCGCCGCACCAGTGTTGGGCGTTCTTTTCACTTGGAGACTGATGCTGCGGCCTGCCTCCGACTTGCCCACATTGCTCAACACCACCCCTACCTGGAGCGAATCGGCTTTACCCAACGCCAGCGTAGGATTTTTACTTTGGAGAAAAATACGGCTGGCATGAATCGAGTAGTCAGGCTTGCTGATCCGGAACACGACCAATGCCGGATCGCCCAGCAGAATGAGCTGGTGGATATTGGCAATATCGTACGCATCGGGTGAGTCGGTGGCAATGCCGTGGCTTACTTTCTGCAAAATCTCGCCGATAGGTTTTCCCAGCGTTTCTTCTTCGGTAAACAAAGCTTTGTACAGCGCATTGAGGTACCTTCCCGACGTGGGCGCGTAGCTCCAGAACGAGTTGGAAAGTACCCCGATTGCCCCTCTGTCCGGCGCCATGAGCCAGTCCGTGGCCAGTGTTTCGTAGCGATAAAATACATTACCTACCCCGCAGCCATTGAAGTACATGAAGGGGTACTGTCCCTTGTTGCTCAGCTGGGAGGTAGGCGACGAAGCAAAGCCAATATTCAGGTCGGGTACCGTGGGCGAGGCGTGGCCCATAAAAGTGATCATGCCCAGTCCGGCATTCACTTGGGGAGCGATGCTCACATCCTCCACCGGATCAGTGGTGCGCTTCACTACCGTTTCGACCGATCCCTTCAGGTAAGAATCTTCGGCCAGAGGCTCTATATCGCCCAGGATCGTCTGGAGCCGGGCAATCTCCTCCACCGACTTACCTCCGCTCAAGTGCAAGATTTTCTTGGCCGAAAGATCGGCCTCCGTTGCTTCGGTTTCCCGTACTTTTGCGAGGTACGCGAGTACCTGCTGGTTGGTGGAGGCACTCAGGCGACCAGTTCGGTAAGCCTCGCTATCCGACTGGGCACCTCCCAGTCCCGCCGACAGCAGCACGTCCGAACCCGGATACCCGAAGGTAGGTACGAAGTCGCGATCCTGCCAGGTTTTCAGTACATCCGGAAAACTCACTCCATTGCCGACCAGCAGCAGATACTTGTCTTTCTTGCCATCCTGAAGCTGATAGTCCAGAAAATTACGAATTCCCAGCGGTCCCCTTTCTCCATAATTGAACTGATCGTACAAATCCTTCGTGTCGACCACCAGCACGTTGTACCTACCCCCGGCTTCCGAACGACGGTAGTCGGCGTAGGCTTGGGCCGAACTTTCGAGTTGTGCGTGGGTGACAACCAGATAATTAAAACCCGTCGGGTATGGTTTAAAATCTACCTTTTGCAAGGCTTTAACTGAGGTTGGCTGAGTCGCTACAAATAATGTCCGGCTGGTAGCCGTACCGGAAACCGTCATTTTCAACTGGCCGTTTTCGTAGCGACTTTCCACATGGCGGGGGGTACCTGCTTCTGTCACATCGTATACCAAAGCGGTATTTCCCTCCGCTTCTGCCAATCCCTGTACGGCAATAGTAGAAACACCGGAGGCATTGGGAAGCAGGTAAAAATATTTGGTACCTGGCCCCGTCATTACAAACTTCTGGGGGTAGGTTACTTCGTAGCGGGTAAGCGAATAGAGTTCCAGCGGACTTTTGAACTGCGACTGCATGGCCCAGGTGAAGGTACCCTGGGCATCCAGCTCGTTTTCGGCCAGGGTACCCTCCACGGTGCGGTGGTCGAAACCACTGAATTGTAGACTTTCAAATTTTCGGGTACCAATAAAAAATTGGAGCGGATGATTGACTTCAAAGCGGCCATTGACCAGAGCTTTCAATCGAACGGGATAGGAAGTACCCGGCACCCGATTGACGAGGGTCACCGCAACCTTGGCCAGCGAATCACTCTTGATCATTTTCCCGGTCCAGCCTTCCCCCCGCTCGTAGTAGCTTTGCTGCAGGTTGGGTACCAGGCCACTGGTATTGTTGAACGACCATTCGTCCTGATACTCTTTCACCTGCCGTTCGAGGTGAAAGGCTTCCGGGGTAGCGGCCGGGTTGGCAAAGGTAATTTGCGGCACACGCTTCCCTTTCTGCGTAGGGCTAACGGTCAGGAAATAGTAGCTGTCGTCGCTGTACAGGCTGTACGACGTAGGCGGCCGCGCCGAGGCCGGACGGTACACCAGGCTGTCCTGTGCGCCTGTATTGCCGGGTGAGAAGAATTCAATGAAATCCGTCGCACCCAGTTTGCCATCTGTTCCCTTACTGATTCGCAGGGGTACCTCTTTACCCCGATAAAAAAGCTGGATGTTGTCGGTCTGCGTCGTTGCCACCGGGAAGCCCGACTCCGTGAGTTGCGCGCCGGTAAGCCGATAAATGCCGGCTTTCGGAATGGTGATTTTTACATAGGGCTGATCGTAGTTGATCCAGGAGTTTGTGTAGGGAGCTTGCCCCAAGGCTGAGGATACACCGATCAGCAGGAAGAAGAGTATGTTTTTTATCATGCGTAATTTCAGCTCATGGATAGCACCGTACCGCATAGCCCCTTGCCCCAAACCTGCACGGGCTATCCGAATATTTTGTAAAATAGCAAAATAAGGCTACATAAAAATCAGAGTATGGCAGATAATTCAGCCTTTGATTTTCACTTGTTCGTAAGCCGAAGGAAAATCATCCCGATCAGATTAACCTATCTTGCACAAATTCCGTGCTAAATTCGGTATTTGCCGACAAATCAGTTAGCCCGGTCCATTGGCCGCGTTTACAGTCAATGATGAAAACTTAGAACGAAAAAGGGTTATATCAAAATACTTAACTATTGCATTATAAGCGAATCCTAGCTGGAAAGGCCATTGGGAAACGTAGTTTGAGAATCCAAAACAGTATGTAAGTTCCGTCACATTCTTTATCTTCCGAACCAAAATAACCTTTTATACCATGAGCACGCGTCGTACTTTTCTACATACTTTGGGCTTGGGAGCGGGATTATCCGCCCTGGCCCCTACCCTTCTGTCCGCTACTCCCTCAAAAACCGCCGCTGGCCGGCCTGCCCAAAAACTTCGGGTGGCCATTATGGGCCTGGGGAGCTATGGTACCCGCGTAGCTGAGGCCATGAAATCGTGTACCTCGGCCGAACTGGTAGGTATCGTAACGGGCAGTCCCGAGAAGATTCCCGTTTGGAAAAGCAAATACAACATCCCCGATAAGAATGTCTACAACTACGAGACAATCGGGCAAATGAAGAACAACCCGGACATAGATGCCGTGTACGTCATCACGCCCAATTCGCTGCACCACAAGCACGTCATGCAAGTGGCGGCGGCAGGCAAGCATGCGATTTGTGAAAAACCGATGGCCGATACCGCAAAACACGCCCAGGACATGATCGATGCTTGCGAAAAAGCGGGCGTCAAGTTGCTCATTGGCTATCGACTGCACTTTGAGCCCTACACGCGGAAGGTCATCGAAATGCTGCGGGCCGGCGAAATGGGCAAGATCATGCACGTGGACAACTACCAGGGGTTTAAGATCGGCGATCCGACCCAGTGGCGTTTGAAGAAGAATCTGGCGGGTGGTGGTGCCCTGATGGATGTGGGCATCTACTGCCTGAATGCCGCTCGCTACCTCACCGCCGAAGAACCCGTGTGGGTGACGGCCCAGGAAACCAAGACCGATCCGGTCAAATTCGCGGAGGTAGATGAAACGATCACGTTTCAACTGGGCTTCCCGAGCGGAATCATCGCCACCTGCGCGACGACTTACAATTTCAATTTCGAGCGGCTGTATGTGGTAGGCACCAAAGGTTTTGCCGAAATGAGTCCGGCTTACGGGTACGGACCACTCAAAGGCCGTACCCACAAAGGTCCGCTTGAAGAACCCGTGGTTACGCACCAAACCCTGCAAATGGACGGCATGGCGGACATCATCCTGAACGGCAAAACCGTTACTCCGGCCGTAGATGGCTACGAAGGTTTAAAAGACATGAAGGTGATTGATGCGATCTATAAATCGATCAAGGAAGGCAGCAAGAAAGTCATGCTGGGGTAAAATAATTCTGTTTTTTGTTGAATTGTTGAATTGTTGAATTGTTGAATTGTTGAATTGTTGAATTGTTGGAAAGAAGGTCAACATGAGATCAACCTACTGATTATCAGACAATTTAACACATTTAATAAAAAGCAATTCAACAATTCAACAACCATCACCTTCGAAGTGCTCCCACGCGCCAATAGGTAAGTACCAGAAAGAAGACAATCAGGCTGAGGAGGTACACGACATTGCGCAGGTCTACTACACCGCGACCAAGCGCCTGATATTGCTGGTCGAGGGCGGCGGCGGAGAAAAACAGAGCCAGATCGCCCGAACCCAGGAGTTGGGACAGGGCACCGAAACCGCTGTACCACACAAAGCCCAGGAATACGCCGATGACAAAGGCCACGATCTGATTGTCGTTCAGCGAGGAAGCCCAGAGTCCCATGGCGGTCAGCACGCCGCTCAGCAGCAACAAACCGATATAAGAACCGAACACTGCGGCGGAGTCGATGTTGCCTGGCGGATTTCCCAATTGGTACACACTGACATAGTACAGTAAGGTGGGTAGCAGCATCAGGGCTACCAGCAGCCAATTGGCCAGAAATTTACCTACCACCAGTGAAACGTCGCTCAGCGGCTTGGTGAGCAACAGCTCCAGGGTACCCGTCCGGCTTTCTTCGGCCAGCGACCGCATCGTGACCGCCGGAATCAGAAACACCAGTACAAAAGGAGTGAGGTTAAAAAAAACACTCAGGTCGGCGTAGCCATAATCCAGTACGTTGGTGTCCGGAAATACCCATACAATTAGCCCAACTGCCAGCAGGAACGCTGCCATGACGATGTAGGCGATCAGGGAATTGAAAAAACTACTGACCTCTTTTTGAAAGATGGGATACACTTTTGAATGGGAAGTTGGTTGAATGAGGGAATAGGGAATCAGTATTCATGCATCCCCTATTCACTTAATCACAATTAATTTACTCAAATACAGGCTTGTTTCGGCGCAGGATGGCTGCCACGATCAGGGAAATAATGAATCCGATGAAAATCGAAAAGAAAACTCCCGTGGCGAACATAATACCCGGCGACATCATTTTTTCTGAGAATTGCATCGCTCCGTCAATTTGCGCATCGCTCATGCCCCGTTGCTCCATATCTCCGCGGGCGGTATCCAGCGTTTTTTGCATAAAGTTCGTATCGATGAACTGGGTATAGAACATCATGAATGTGGCACCGATCAATCCCGAAATTGCTGAGATCAGGGTACCTATGCCCAGACCTTGCCCGTAGGACATATAGCCGGCGTTTTCGGTCTTGAACTCCCGCATCGCGTACACCATCCCTACCACCAGAATGATCAATCCGAGGGACGAGAGTGCCTGATTCTGGTTTTTTTCGGTAATGATAAGAATGACATTGTATACGATCGAGGCGACGCCAGTAATGACACCGTACTTCAGGGCAATGCGGGCGGTAGAAGGTTGTTCTTGCATGAGGATTTAGGTTTAGAAGGGGTTTTGACTGGAAACGAACTCAAGTAAAAGTAGGCCTATTTGCAAAAATAATCAAGCATCCACCCGGGACTCAGGGATGAGCGGTTTCGGGAGCCTGCCGGCGGAACAACAAGGAGATGATCAGAATGGGCAGTACGGCCAGCACCGTTTTCTTACTCAGTTCGTCAGTGATGAGTTCGCCCGGTTTGGTTTGGCTCACACTTTTTAACATGGCCTGGAATTCCACTTCTCCGATTCTCTTGACCAGCTCGGGTTTGCCCTGCATCAGCAATTGTTTCATCTCGGCCAGGTACCTCACAAATAGACCCGGATCGATCCAGGCAATGAAAAGGTACACCAGCCAGCCCGACACAAAAGCGCCCACGGAATTGACCACGTACCCAATGGTGAGTCCTTCCCAGAAGTGCATGTAGCCGTGGCCCACTTTCTTACGGTAATACCAGCAGGCTGAAATCATCATGATCAGGTAGATCCCAATGTCAAGGGTCCGCTTGTTACCTAGCGGCATGACACCAATCAGGTACAGGCCCAAAAAAAATAGAAAAGCCATGACACCCGTGGCAGCCCCGAAAATGAGCGGAATTTTGAGCAGGGGTTTATTGAAGTAATTTAGAAATGAACTCATTCCAGACTGTGGTTCTTGGTTTGTTTGTTTGTTGCGTTGAGTAGTTTTTAGAAATCGAAGTTGCAGCACGCTGCCCGAATATCTTTTTAGACAAACCAGCGCGCATGGCCGTCGTTAATCACACCCATTACTTTTCCCGTAAGGTTTTGTCCCAGAAAGGGGGTGTTCTTGGAAAGGGACGCCGTTTTTTCATAACGCCATGCTAAGTCCGGGGCAAAGAAGGTGAGGTTGGCCGGTTGGCCTTCGATGATATTGGCTACGGGCAAACGCAGAATCCGGCGCGGACGGCTGGTAAGTTTCTCTATGATATCTTCCACAGGCAAACCGCTATGCATCAGGCTCAAAGAAAATGCTGTTTCCAGGCCAGTAATCCCGAAATCCGCATGATCGAATTCCAGGTTCTTGCATTCTTCGTCGTGTGGGCTATGATCCGATACCAGACAATCGATGGTACCATCAGCCAGTCCCTGACGCAGGGCTTCGCGATCGGCAGGCGTGCGAAAAGGGGGGTTCACTTTCAGGTTCGTGTCGAAACCGAGCAGAGCGCTGTCGTCAAACACCAGCTGGTGGGCCGCCACGTCACACGAAACCGGTAGCCCGGCCGCCTTAGCTTCCCGGATCAGCGCCACGGCGCGCGCCGTAGAAACCAGGGATACATGCAGCATGGGCAGCGTGTCAGAATGGGAGTGATCCTGGGGCAGAACCGCCTGTTCCAGGGCATAGGCCAGCAATTTCAAATCGCGGCTCAGCATCATTTCCTCGGCCAGTGCAGGCATTCCTTTCATACCCAGCAGGGTACTGGTAACTCCCTCGTTCATTTGCCCGTACAAGGTCAGTTGCCGGTCTTCGGGACGGTTGATGAGCAGGGCATTCAAAGGGCGCAGGTACAGCAAGGCTTTGAGCAGAATGTCCGCGTTCTGGATCGGATTTTCACCATCCGTAAATGCGACTGCGCCCGCCCGGTGCAGATCGATCATCTCGGTGAAATCCGTACCCTCGGCTTTTCGTGTTACTGCGGCGGTCACGTGTACCCGTACAGGCCCACCCAAAGGCCGACGCACATAGTTGAGTGTGTCCTTGGCATCCACCACCGGACTGGAATTAGGCAGTAGTACGATTTCAGTAAATCCTCCCCGCAAAGCCGCTTCGCGCACGGAGTCGAGATCCTCCTTGTGTTCAAAGCCGGGGTCGCGCGAGGCTACCCGCAAGTCTAGCCAGCCGGGCGACACACACCAATGATCCGCCTCCACGACCTGGGCTTCGTTCGCTGTCAGCGACTCGCCAATCTGCGCAATCCGGCCCTCTTCTATCAAGATATCCCGAACCTGACCGTCGAGCGGCGAGGTCTTATCCATGATCCGTACGGAACGTACGAGTATTTTCATCCAATTGATTGGGGGATCGGCCCCCTATTTTTGTCGAGTAGGTACTTTCATTTCAATGCATTGCATAAAAAAAGCCCCTTTCGGAGCTTCGCGGGGGGCCTTTCAGGCACCCACGAACTTCTTGTAATCATCAGCCGACATCAGGCCGTCCGCTTCAGCGGGATCCGATACTTTCATACGAATAATCCAGCCTTCGCCATAGGGATCGTTGTTCACCGCCTCAGGAGCGGAATCCAACGCCGGATTGATTTCAAGTACCTCCCCCGCTACGGGCAGAAACAGATCCGAAACGGTCTTGACTGCCTCCACCGAGCCGAATACTTCATTTTGCGCAAGCGTATCGCCCAGGGTATTGATGTCGATGTATACAATATCGCCCAGTTCGTGCTGTGCGTGATCCGTGATGCCCACCGTGGCCATATCGCCTTCCAGGCGCAACCACTCGTGGTCTTCGGTGTATTTCAATTCTTCGGGAAATTTCATAGTAGCGATAGAGTTAGCGATGGAAAAGCAGACTTTAGGCAAATCTAGCAATCATTCGCCCAATCTCTCCTTTTGGGGTTCAAAATTAATTCACTTCCTGCAAAATACAGGTTGCCAGCCCGGATTTCCAAACCCAGGCGACCAGCCTACTGACGTTCAAAAAAATAGGTACGTTTTTCGTCGAGGTCGTCATACGTGAACATAGCTTTCTTACGGTTTTTCCAGGCGTGGCCTATCAGGATAAAATCACCCATACAGCCTAACATGTGGAGTAGGAAAATAATCATCCAGGTCGCTTTCAGTCCCGGTACCCCTACCCAACAGATAAAGAGTAGCAGCGAGATAAGCAGGAAAGGCATGGCAGCCACGAGTGCATTCTCCGGAAGGGACATCACGAACCGCTGTGCGTAGGCATATACCATGAGGCCCTTTTTCGAATAGCCAAATCCCACTTTTCTGGCACCCAGTATTTTAAAAAACAGGGCGTGGATGCCTTCATGAACAGGTAGAATTACCAGAAAAAGCCCCACTACGCCTAGTACCAACTGCCAGCCCAGGGGTAGCAGGGGTGGAGAAACCATGCCTTTGATGGAAAGGCCCAAGAGTGCCCCGAACCCCGCTCCAAGCACAAAGAGTACGGCAATTGGTACCCACTTTGGAGTAGCTTTTTTTTCAGGTTGTCCGGCCAGGGGTACCCTGGCGAAACCTGCTTCCCGGGCCAGAAACTGGGGCATTTCGTCGATCGTGAACGATTCGACCAAACGGTACTCTCCGGAATCGTATAGGGTGGCTACGCTGGGGCGGGGCATAGAAGAACGGGCAGCAACTACAACCGGATGATTTCGGCCCCAATGGCATTGAGGCGGGTGTCGATGTGCTGGTACCCGCGGTCGATCTGCTCGATATTGTCGATGATGCTAACCCCACGCCCCGACAGCGCCGCGATGAGTAGCGCCACCCCGGCCCGGATGTCGGGCGAGGTCATGCGGATACCCCGCAACTGGGTTTCGCGGTTCAGGCCAATGACCGTGGCGCGGTGGGGATCGCACAGGATAATCTGGGCACCCATTTCGATGAGCTTATCCACAAAGAACAGGCGGCTCTCGAACATTTTCTGGTGAATCAGCACGGTACCCTGCGCCTGAGTGGCGGTCACCAGCACTATACTGAGCAGGTCGGGCGTAAAGCCCGGCCAGGGGGCATCCGCCACGGTGAGGGTAGAGCCATCGAGGTAGCTGTCAATGCGGTAATGGTCCTGAGCCGGCACAAATATGTCGTCGCCCCGAATTTCCAGCTCGATACCCAAACGCCTGAATACATCGGGAATAACTCCCAGCATAGGTACCTGGCAATTCTTGATCGTAATTTCGGATTGGGTCATGGCGGCCAAGCCGATGAAACTACCGATTTCGATCATATCGGGCAGCATGGTATGTTCGGTACCATGAAGTTTGTCTACGCCTTCGATGGTGAGCAGGTTGGATCCTACCCCCGAAATTTTGGCGCCCATGCGGTTGAGCATCAGGCAGAGTTGCTGCAGGTAGGGCTCACAGGCGGCGTTGTAGATGGTGGTGGTACCCTCCGCCATGACGGCCGCCATCAACAAGTTGGCCGTACCGGTCACGGAAGCCTCGTCCAGGAGCATGTAGGTACCTTTCAGATTTTTAGCATCCACCCGGTAAAACCCACCATCCTCTTGGGTGTAGCTGAATTCAGCCCCCAGTTTCTCAAAGCCCAGAAAGTGGGTATCCAGGCGTCGGCGGCCGATCTTGTCGCCTCCCGGACGCGGAATGCGCCCCTTACGGAAACGCGCCAGCATAGGTCCCAGCAGCATGACCGAGCCCCGCAGCGCGGCGGCTTTCTGCTTGAATGATTCCGACTCCATGTAGTCGGTATTGACATCGCTCGCCTCGAAACGGATGGAGGAGTCGCTGAGCAAGGTACGGCGAACGCCCAGATCGCCCAGCAGATCAATGAGCTGGTTGACGTCCCGGATCGAGGGTATATTATGAATCGTAACGGGTTCGGGGGTCAGAAGTACCGCGCAGAGAATCTGCAACGCTTCGTTTTTGGCACCCTGGGGTATTATTTCGCCTTTCAGGTGGCGGCCACCCGTAATTTTGAATGAAGCCATTTGGTAAGTTGAGAGTGGAAAATGAATAGCGGATCGGAACTGCTTACATGCCTTGGCAGGCAAACATCTCCCGGGTCGTATACCTCGCCCGACAAATCATCAGGCCTTATCAACTACCTATTCATTTCCGGCGGTTGCGGTTATTATTATTGTTATTCCGGTTTGAAAACTTATTGGAATTGCGGTTGCGTGAGTTGCCGCTGGTATTTCCCGCATTACTTGTGTTCTTAGCCCGGTCGTTATTAAAATTGGTCTGAGCCTTATAGCCCGTCACCGTGTTGCCACGGCTGCGATCGACGTTGCTGTTGCGATCCTTGGGCGAGGCTTCGATGGGGCCATTCTGACGGATGTATTCTATTTCGGCCTGCAATTTCCCATCCGATAGCTCCATCAGGTGCTCCAGCAGTACCACATCCTCGGGATTGTCACGGTTCCAGGCATTATAGAACGAGCGCATCAGCCGGTACAGGTACGAAACAAACGCTAGCCGGTCGTCGGGATCTTCGGTTTCGATGGCTTTCTCTACCAGCAATTCGATATTCTTGCCGTAGTGATGGTAATTCAGCTTATGCTGATTGTAGCCAACCTTCTGAGGTTTCTTACCCAGCGATTCTTTGGAGGGTGGCGGAAAAGGTCCATCCACTTCCAGTTCGAAGCCTGAGATAATGAAGAGGTCGTCCCAGAGCTTGTTATAATAGTCCTGATTGTCCCGCATACCCGGATGGATCTGGCGCATGAGTTCTACCAGGATGTGCGCATAGAGGGTGCGCTTCGCGGGATCTTCCATCTGGACGATGTGATCGGCGAGTTTCTGTACGTTGCTACCGTATTCTTTCAAAAGCGTGAAGATTATTTAAGATTGACAAAATTAAGAAGTTTTTATCATAAAAAGGCCATTGTCCATTCGGGCAGGCAGGCCGGACAAAGGGGATTTGCTACTTTTGCAAACTCCAAAATAACACTCTGCCTGCTTTCTCACTATGTACCCCCTTCTACGTCTCTTCCGTCAGGACCTGCGCGAAACGCTCCGGCTTAGTGTTCCTATCGTCATTGCCCAGCTGGGTGTGGTACTGATGGGGGTTACGGACAACCTGATGATCGGTCGCATGCTGGGAGCGGTTCCTTTGGGGGCCGCTGGCATAGCCAATTCTGTCACATTCATGATTGGCAGCATCGGCTTCGGTGGCCTGCTGATCGTATCGGCGCTGATCTCGCAGGCACAGGGAAAAGGCAATCCCGGCGAAGTCAACCGGCTCTATCGTGCTGCTATCCGGGCAGCCTGGTTACTAGGCTTGGTCTTAGGGGTGGTATGTACCCTGATGGCCTGGCAATTCCAGATTTTCGGCCAAACCCCCACCGTGACGCGCATGGCCAGGCCCTTCGTCCTTATCCTAACGCTTTCCAACGTACCTTTGTTACTTTTCATCGCCATTCGGCAGTTGTGCGATGGCCTCTCCCGCCCCAAAGTCACAATGTACATCACACTGTCGGCTCTGGGGTTGAACGCAATACTGAATTATTTTCTGATTCACCACCTGGGCTTGATCGGTGCGGCCATAGGTACCCTGCTGGCGCGCTGTTACATGGCGTTGGCGATCTGGATTTACGTAAAAAGAGACTCCTTCTTTATCCCCTACCTTAAAACGCAGGGTACCCTCCCGCTCACACCGCTGATTACTAAAATCCTGCGCCTGGGTCTACCAAGCGGCTTTCAGTTTTTTTTCGAGATCGCAGCCTTTTCCCTGGCGGTAATCATGGTAGGCTGGCTGGGCGAAGCCCAACTGGCAGCCCATCAGATCGCGATCAACATGGCCTCCACTACCTACATGATGGCCACAGGCATTGCCGCTGCGGGTAGCATCCGGGTAGGCAACGCCGTAGGGCGCAGAAACCGACCGGCCGTGCAGCGGGCCGGGACGGCGGCCTTTCTACTGTCTATAGTATTTATGGCCGGATGCTGCGTCCTGTTTCTCACGGCCCATGAATGGCTGATCGGTTTATATATCCGTGATAATGTCCGGGTAACTGCTATTGCTACCACTTTGGTCATTATTGCCGGTTTTTTCCAACTTTCCGATGGCGTACAAGTGGTAGGGCTTGGGGTACTTCGTGGTATTGCGGATGTGAATGTACCTACCCTACTGACCCTCATCGCCTACTGGGTGGTGGCCTTACCGCTGAGCTATGTGCTGGCTTTCCCGCTGGGCATGGATGCCACGGGCGTCTGGATCGGGCTTCTGGCGGGCCTCACCGTGTCGGCGGCTTTGCTCACCTACCGGTTTTACCATAAGCTACCCCGCGTTAAGCTGGATGAAATTGAACCCGAGGTAGCGCATGTTTGAAACCTCAACCGCGCCGTTTAAGCTTGACTCAGTTGAATTACCACGGGTACCAGATTGAATAACGCGTGCTGAACAATGGCTTGAGCAAACCCAAACCTCATCCGGACGTAGCCGTTGAACAACCCCAGCAGAATCTGTTGAAATGTGATCAAGAACGCCAGGCTTACGACCGTGGGGTTTATTTCACGGACATTAAAAATGTGCATCAGGCCGAATGACAGCGAGGAGACGTAGAACACCCAGCCAAAATTTCTTTTCCACCAGTGTCCTACCTTATGTTCAAAATAGGGAATCCGCAATAGGGCATACGTGGTCAGTCCCGTTACTACGGCCATACCAACCATGAGATAAAAACCAGGCGCGGCCAACACCCGCGTGATGGTGGTGGAGTAGGTACCCCCATAGGGCAGCCAGTAAAAAACGATCAGACCCAGCGATACGGCCGTACGGACCGGACTGAATTGTAGTCCCCAGCGGTAGGCGGTTTCTTCGAGCAACGGAGCCGACAACAGTGCGCCAATCAACAGAGGTATTATTCCAAAATCGGGGTGCTGCTGTTTTTGTAATTCGTGTCCGGTAAAATAAAGCACCAGGGGATGGAAACCATTCATTTCCAGAATAATACCCAGAACGCGAATTATAAAAAAACCGATAAACAGCTTGAAAGCAATAAGTAGCGAAAAGCTGTAGGTATGCTCAGGGTATCCTGGCCTTATTAAAAAGCCCCAGAAATCACGCAGAATGAATTGGATGGTAGTGGAGTTTTCATCCATAGAATCGACTTGCAGCATGAATCATCAAAAGCAAGGCGGTCGCTCAATGTATAGAGCGACCGCCTTTTCTGGTTTTCATTAAGAATTTCAGCTTTCAGGAAAACTGAGCGCAAATAGTGGAAAGCTTAACGCTTTTTCTTGGTTCCAGCCAGTGCGGGTTCGTTGGTGATCGTCACCAAATCAGCTACGATACGGCTGGTTTCAGTCAGATACACATCGTTTTTCTTTTTAACGGGGGTAGCTTTGGCCACGGCCGTAGAATCACTCCCACTTTCTTCATCATCATCGGCTTCATCCCCAAAGTCCTTGAGCGCGGCACGCTTCTTCTCAGCTTCGGCGCGCTCCTTCCGGCGTTTGTCAATCTGCAACGATACCATTTTATCCTCACGGGCCTTCCGGAAAGCTGCCATGTCCTCAACAAGCTTTTTCAGTTCTTCGTCCGACTTCAAACGCTGGTTGTGCTTATCGCGCAGTTGAGCCACCAGCTTGTCCGTAATGTTATCGGTTACTTCATACCGCGACGAAGGGATTTGATCCCAGGGCAAGGCACTGGGCTGGGAAGCTTCCCCGTATTCGTCGGCTTTGTACGGAGTGGGCAACTCCAAATCAGGAGTAACGCCCCGCAACTGGGTACTGCTACCATTGATGCGGTAAAACTTAGCCACGGTCATTTTCACCTCACCCAGCGGATCACTTTCCTTAGGCATCCATTTGTTAAGCTCGATGAGCGTTTGCACGGTACCTTTCCCGTACGACTGTTCGCCTACGATAATACCACGCTTATAATCCTGGATGGCAGCCGCGAAAATCTCAGAAGCCGAAGCACTGAAACGGTTCACCATGACGGCTAAGGGGCCGTCATAAGCGATCATCGGATCGGTATCGGACTGTACCTCTATTTCGTCACCGGATTCCTTGACCTGCACTACGGGGCCCTTGTTGATAAACAAACCGGTGAGCGAAATGGCCTCAGTCAGCGAACCACCGCCGTTATTGCGCAGGTCGATCACGATACCTTCTACCCCATCCTTACGGAGCTGATCCATGAGGTTCTGTACATCACGGGTGGTACTTGAAAATTCTTTCTCGCGTTTCTGAGCGCCTTCAAAATCGCGGTAGAACAGTGGGATATCGATTACTCCTACCTTCATGGGCTTACCGCCATGATCCACAGTCACGATTTCACTTTTAGCGCGTTGTTCTTCCAGTTTGATCTTCTCACGCACGATCCGGAGTTCACGGGGCGGCGTATTGGGTAGCGCGTTGGCGGCCAGTACCTGCAGACGCACTACGGTACCCTTCGGGCCTTTGATCAGCTTGACAGCATCGTCCACAAACCAACCCACGATATCCACGAAGTTGCCGTCATCGCCCTGAGCTACCCCCATGATGCGGTCTTCTTTTTTCAGTTGCTTACCCCGGAAGGCCGGGCCGCCGGGAATCACATCCACAATTTTAATATAGTTGTCCTCTTCACGCAGCAAGGCACCAATTCCTTCGAGTGATTGGCTCATGTCCTGCTTGAATCGGTCGGCCGAAACCGGGCCCAGGTAATTGGTATGCGGATCAAGCGATTCGGCAAAGGCGTTCATGTACATCTGGAACACCTGCTCGGTACGGATGCGGGCTAAGGCGCGATCACGGGTTTTGTAGCGATCGCGCAGGGTTGAGATGACGGCCGTATCGGCCTTTCCCGCCAACTTCAGGTCCAGGGCTTCACTCTTGATGTACTTGCGCCAGGTATCGTTCAGTTCCTCGGTACTTTTGGCCCATGTAGCTTTCTCACGGTCAGTATTCAGACTTTCCTCCGTCATGTAGTTGAACGGCTCAGGCTTTTCTAACAGACTCTGGATGTAAGCGCTACGCTCCTGATACCGCTTGCGGAATACATTATAGATATCGAAGGGTACCTCGAGCTCGTCGTTCTTCAGGAAGTCATCAAATGAATTCCGGTATTTTTCAAACTGGTTCACATCGGATGCCAGGAAATAGAGCTTGCCGTGGTCGATGTCGTCCAGGTACTTGGAAAATATGGCGGACGACAGGGAGTCGTTCAGTTTGGTTTTCCGATAGTGGTAGTTGGTAAGAATGCGGGTCACCAGTGCTTCGGCCCTGAACTGCGCCTCGGTGGGCTTCAGATCCTCCGTGAGCGCTCCTCCTTCCAGAGCAATGCTCTCGTCAATCCGAACGGCGCTTTGGGGTTCGGGGCCTCGCTGCCAGCTCAGCAGCACTACAGGTATTAGAGTGATCAGGTATTTTCTCATAGCGAAATTTATTTTAAGATATCCAAAAGCTCCACATCAAATATCAACGTGGAGTTGGGGCCTATGGTAGGCCCGGCTGCACGCTCACCGTATGCTAAATCCGAAGGAATGTACAATCTGAATTTTGAGCCAACCGGCATCAGTTGCAGGGCTTCCTGCCAACCTTTGATAACTCCATTGACCGGAAATTCCACCGGTTCGCCCCGTTCCACCGAACTGTCGAATACCGTGCCGTCAATAAGTGTGCCATGGTAGTGGGTCTTGACGCGCGAAGTATCGGCAGGCTTGGGGCCATCTCCCATTTTCAACACTTCATATTGGAGCCCGCTGGCTGTTGTGGTAACTTGGGGCCGTTTCTTGTTTTCTTCCAAAAATGCTTCTCCCGCCTTCCGGTTAGCATCCCCTTTGACGTTGGCTTGTTTCTGAAAATACTCACCGATGAACTGGTTGGCCTGGTCGGGGCTTAGCAGGGTGGAGGTACCTTTTAAAGTTTCATTGATGGCCTTCACCAGCAAATTGGTATTGATATCGGCCAGGCCCTGGGCTTTCAGGGAGCCTCCCACGCTCAGGCCGATCGAATAGGCAATCGAGTCAAGGGCGGTTTTAAGGACGGGAGCGGCGACTGCGGCAGTCGCGGTGGGTTTTGGGGTACTCTTGGTGGGAGCTTTAGCAGTCTGAGCATCAACCTCCGAAGCCATCATTGCAGCGCAGATGACAACGGCAAAAACATTCTTTGCGTTACGAAACATTCGGTTTGAAAAAGACAAGTAGGGATGAATTTTTGGTAAGATTGTTAAAAAACGAAAGCATTCGGCTAATAAACACACCTGACCCCCAAAAAAGTTTGGCCGCGCCCCTAAAATAGCCCCGGAAGCGTATTTCCATATCCTGGGCGGGTTCGGCCTCCCTACCTTAGAAAAATCTAATTTCTGGCTTGTAGTTTTTTTAGAATGAATACCGGAATTAAAGAATAAAACCCTAAATTTGCGGCTGTTTTCGAGAATACTAAACTTCAACATTCACAATACGTAACTAAATAACATGGTATCTGTTAGACCGGACGAGGTTTCAGCCATTCTGCGCGAGCAACTTGCGGGCGCTAAATCGGAGGCGGAACTCGAAGAAGTGGGTACGGTGCTACAAGTCGGCGACGGCGTGGCGCGTATCTATGGGCTTTCCAAAGTACAGGCAGGTGAGCTGCTCGTGTTTGCAAATGGCCTCAAAGCGCTTGTACTTAACCTGGAAGAAGACAATGTGGGGGCGGTATTGCTGGGCGAATCGAGTGAAATCAAAGAAGGTGACACGGTAAAACGTACCAACGAAATCGCATCCATCCAGGTAGGTGACAAAATCGTGGGCCGCGTGGTGAACACCCTGGCCGAGCCTATCGACGGCCTGGGCCCCATTCAGGGCGAGCTGTTCGAAATGCCTTTGGAACGTAAAGCACCGGGTGTAATCTTCCGCCAACCCGTAACTGAACCTCTGCAAACCGGAATTAAGGCCATCGATGCCATGATCCCCATCGGGCGTGGTCAGCGTGAGTTGGTCATTGGCGACCGTCAGACCGGCAAGACGGCGGTTTGTATTGATACCATCATCAATCAGAAAGAGTTTTACGATCGCGGCGAACCCGTTTTCTGTATCTACGTAGCCTGCGGCCAGAAAGCCTCCACCATCAAGCAGGTGGAAACCACGTTGCGTCGCTATGGTGCCATGGATTATACCGTGATTGTAGCGGCCGGTGCGTCAGACCCCACTCCCATGCAATTCTTTGCGCCCTTTACGGGAGCAGCCATCGGTGAGTACTTCCGGGATACGGGACGTCCAGCCCTGGTAATTTACGACGACCTTTCGAAGCAGGCTGTATCGTACCGCGAGGTATCACTGCTGCTACGTAGGCCTCCCGGACGCGAAGCGTATCCTGGCGACGTATTTTACCTGCACAGCCGCCTGTTGGAGCGGGCCGCCAAAATCGTGAATGACGATTCCATTGCCCAAAATATGAACGATCTTCCCCCTTCTTTGAAAGGCAAGGTAAAAGGGGGTGGTTCATTGACGGCTCTGCCTATCATCGAAACACAGGCAGGTGACGTATCGGCCTATATTCCTACCAATGTGATCTCGATTACAGACGGGCAGATATTCCTGGAAACGAACCTGTTTAACTCGGGTATCCGTCCGGCCATCAACGTCGGTATCTCGGTATCGCGGGTAGGAGGAAACGCCCAGATCAAATCCATGAAAAAGGTAGCGGGTACCCTGAAGCTCGATCAGGCGCAATTCCGCGAACTGGAAGCCTTCGCCAAGTTCGGTTCTGACCTCGATGCCGCCACGCAGCTGGCGATCGACCGCGGACGCCGCAACCAGGAGGTATTGAAGCAACCTCAATATAGCCCCGTGGCCGTGGAGCAGCAAGTAGCCATTATTTATGCTTCCACCAAAGGCCTGATCGACAAAGTTCCCGTGGACCGGGTAAAGGAATTTGAATCGGAATACCTGACGGTACTATCCGGTCAGTATAGCGATACGCTGAAAGCGCTGCAGGCGGGCAAATTCGACGACAGCCTGACCGGCGTTCTGGAAAAGGTAGCCAAGGAAATTTCAGCCAAGTACATTTGAGTGTCAGGTCTGGTTGGTAGGCGAGCCTAACAGATCGCTTACCAACCGGACAACTTCGGCCAAAAAACATCGAGAAGACAAGTTTATGCAATAAGCTGACAGTTAGAAACCAATCCTTTCAACTCTCAACTTCAACTCTCAACTAAACAAGTGGCAAGTTTAAAAGAAGTACGTAACCGGATCGTTTCGGTCAACTCTACCCAGCAAATCACCAAAGCCATGAAGATGGTGGCGGCGGCCAAATTACGGCGCGCGCAGGACAACATCATTCAGATGCGTCCTTACGCTCAGAAACTGGGCGAAATGCTGGCGACGGTATCGTCAGGCAGCGAGAGGGGCTCAGACAGTCCTTTTAAGAAAGCGAGGCCCGTAGAGAAAGTACTGATGGTGCTCGTCACCTCAGACCGCGGCTTGTGCGGAGCGTTCAATACGAACGTAATTAAGGCCGCCATGGCCCATATCAACGCTAATTATGCCGATTTGGCACGACGTGGGAACGTTGAGGTACTAGCCATCGGTAAGAAAGGTGCCGAAGGCATGGCACGCCGGGGATTCAAAGTCACCACCACATTTCAGCATCTTTTTATGAAGCTCAGTTTTGTGGAGGTAAAGGAAGCTGCCGAATACATCATGGATGCTTTTGCGCAGGGACGCTACGATCGGGTGGATTTGGTTTTCAATGAGTTCAAAAACGTGGCTACCCAGATAATCCGTACCGAACAGTACCTACCTATTGCGGATAGCCCCAACAACACCCAAACCGGTCGGACCAATATCAACTATATTTTTGAGCCCGAGGAAGAAAAGATCGTGAACGAACTGATCCCCAAATCGCTCAAAATTCAGTTGTACCGCGCCGTACTCGAATCGAACGCTTCGGAACATGGAGCCCGCATGACGGCCATGGACAAGGCTACCGACAACGCACAGGAACTGTTGAAAGAACTACGGCTGGTGTACAACCGTACCCGGCAGGCCGCTATTACTAAGGAAATCCTTGAAATTGTAGGAGGAGCCGAAGCACTGGTATAGGGTACCCCTCAGATAGAACCAGCAGGAACGGGAACAGGCTATTGGCCGGTTCCCGTTCTTTTTGTGCCGAGTGAATCCAGATCCCGGCTTAGCTGCCGGGCCACCCTTTCGTACACCTGGGGGGCAGGGTGGGCATTGTCGAAAGGCAGCATGTTCGATTCGATGGACATCAGTCCGGAATAATCGAAATAGTGGATGCCCTTTGCTTTAAAAAGTCGCTCGGTTTCGGCAGAAAGCGGATTTCCCGGAAAGACTACCACATAAAAACGGTTGTTTCCGAAATGGCGGGTATACTCTTCCTCTGATTTCTTGATAATATCGACCAGCAACTGGTAATGGGCGTCGGTATGGGTGCGGGGGTACCCCCATTTCATGATTTGCTGAAGACCCGTACCCTGGAAGTTCAAAACCGCCTGGGTATACAGGCGTCTTTTATCGGCAAAAATACCCTCGGTATGCATCGTTTTTTTATCCAGATAGGGAAACCTGCCCTGGGTAAGTTCGATCCACCGTGTGGCCGGAATAACGCGATCGAGATGGTCATTGATGAGTGTAAAAACCGCAAAACCGTCTTTCTGTGGAATTTGCCGTTCCAATGCTCCCTGCTGGAGCAGGGCCAAAGTATGTAGAGGTGAGTAAGCCATGTACCCATAATTATAGGCACGGTAGGTGGGCGACAGGGCCTGAAAATAGTAGGGCAGCGTTTGGGTATCCGATACCCCATCGCCGTAGGTGTACGAGCAGCCCAGGAACAGGGCGTAGCGCGGACGGGGCAGAGAATCGGGCAGAGGCGTAGCCCGGCGACCAAGCGAATCCGTTGATATCGTGACGGTATCATACCGGACATTGTCTTTCAGCGGTACCCATCTGATATGCCAATTGGGTCGGGCCCGTACCCCCAGGGTATCGCTCATAACAGACGGCTCGGTGTGGTCGGGCCGGAGGAAAGGCTGTGCTTGAGCCGTACCGAGAGGCTTGGACTGATTACGGTTCACGAGCCAGAGACTGGCTTTTTCCAATCCCAGCAATAGCAGTAAAGTCAGTATTAGAGTACCCAGTACGCCCTTTATCCAATTGGGTCCGAAGAATAGGCCATACATAAGCAGGCCAAGTCCGGCCAGTATTACTGTGGCCTGATAGGTACCCTGTACCACGTCGATGTCATGCCAGACCCCGTCGGCATTCCCATAAATAAATTCAAAGGCCAGTATGCCGAAGGAAAGCAGCAGAATGACTATAAATAAAAGACTTACGACCGCCAGAAAACGCAGGCGGGCAGAGCGGGCATCATTTCTTCTTCTTGGCATTCAATGACTGATTTGGCACGCTGATTCCGGGAAATCAACGAATCGGCGAAACGCAGAGGCCCGCCGGTAGCGGGTGAATGGATTGTAAAATTGGGCAAATATAGCAACTTGATGGGAAGAGAAGGTAGGTAAATCATGCGGCTGAACCGCTTATACTATATTTGCCCGGAGGAACGTTATTCAGGGCTAGTTTTGTACTTCACTCCATTCACTTATTCCAAACCGATTTTTGTATGCGCAGTCAATCATTCTTAAAACTTCTGGTCATGATGGTGTTGGCCTTCATCATCCAGTCGAAAACCGTCCAGGCTCAGAGTGTGGATGAAATTATCAACAAGCATGTGGCCGCCATGGGCGGTGACAAATATACGGGCATAAAAAGTATCAAAATAGAATCGTCGGCCCAAATCATGGGCATGGACCTACCCTCAAGCACTACCATTGTGCAGGGACGAGGGCTTATCAGCAAAACGACCGTGCAGGGATCCGATATCGTACAGGCCATCGATGGCAAAACCGGTTGGATGATCAACCCCATGGCGGGTCAGAGCGGCGCTACTCCCCTCACAGAGGACCAGGTGAAAATGTCGGCGGGCCAACTCGACCTGACTGGCTTGCACAATTATAAGTCAAAGGGCTACACCGCCGAGCTAACGGGCGAAGACAAAGTTGAGGGAGCGCCGGTGTACGTGGTGAAAGTCGATATGGGCAATGGTACCGTGGCAACCCACTATATCTCCAAGGATACCTACTACATTCTGAAATCCGTAATGAACACTACTGCCCAGGGTCAGGAGGTAGAACTCAAAACTAATTTTTCTAACTTTAAGCAGGTCGACGGCATTACGTTTCCTTTCACGACGGAAGTAGAGTCACCCGCCATGCCGGGCGTTATGACCATGGTAGTGAAAAATGTAGAGGTGAACCCGACCGTGGATGAAAGCATCTTTGCGATGCCCAAAAACTAATCGCCTAACGTTTTAACGTTCAGTAGCCGCTTCTCAGAGAGAGAAGCGGCTTTTTTATTCGTAAGGGTACCCATAGAGTTTTTTCCACATTTCCGGTAAGAAACCGCTCTAATAAAAATGGAACGGTTCTTTTGGGGTACCAGACATAGAATTATTTAAAACCTAAACCATACCTACCATGGCACGTAAAAGAGGAGAACCCGCAATACCCGGTACCGGAAAAGAACTTCTGGAACCACCCGTATATCCGTCATTCCCCAGGAATACCCCCAATACCACCCCACCCGCTGAAAATCCCGATGGGGTACCCGGAAAGGAGCCTGACCGGGATGCAGACCGCGAAGGAGGAATTTGAAATATCCTCCTTAAAATATCCGATGCCGGAATGCATCGGATATTTTTTTGCTTTGGATTGAACTCTTTTGAATTTTTAAATGTATATACATTAAATGTCAGCACATATACATAACATTCATTCAGAAATCAAAACAAGACATGGAAACGGCAACGAAAACAGTTTGGACCATCGATCCTACGCATTCAGAAATTCAATTCAAAGTAAAACACCTGGTCATTTCGACAGTAACAGGTCATTTCCGGAAATTTGAGGGTACCGTAGAAACCCAGGGCGATGACTTCGCCACGGGCTCTATCCACTTTGAGGCCGAAACGGCCAGTGTGGACACCAACCAGCCCCAGCGGGACGAACACCTGCGTTCGGCCGATTTTTTTGACGCGGAGCAGTATCCTAAAATGACGTTCCAGTCTACCAGCGTGGAAAAAATAGACGATGAAACCTACAAGGTTATCGGTGATTTGACTATCAAAGGAACTACCAAGTCCATTGAATTGAAAGCGGAGTTTGGAGGTAGCATGACTGACTTCTACGGCAACTATAAGTCGGGTTTTGAAATAACCGGAAAAATTAACCGCAAAGAATTTGGCCTTACCTGGGACGCCGTGACCGAAGCAGGCGGCATCGTGGTAGGCGACGAAGTAAGGCTGGCTCTTAATGTCCAGATCGCACGGCCCGCCTAATTCGCTGTTGTTTAATATAAATTAGCCAGGCAGGGAAGAACGAATCCAATCGTTCTTCCCTGTTTTTTTTGCATACATCCAGTTACTATTTCTTTCGATTACAGCATTTTTGACTGGGATCTAATCCCAGTCAATTCGAAATTTATTAGTAATATTGGCAAAAAAATACCGCATCTCCTTGATCATCGAAACGCGTGCTTATGCCCGGGCCGGACTATTGGGCAACCCCTCGGATGGATTTTTTGGAAAAACGATTTCCATTTCAGTGCGCAACTTCGGCACGTCTATTTCGCTTTATGAATCGCCCGAGCTACATATCGAGCCACAACCCCAGGACAGTAGTACCTTCAAGAGTATGTATCACCTGCGCGATTCGGTAAGCATGCTGGGCTACAATGGCGGCATTCCGCTGATCAAAGCAGGAATCAAGAAATTTGCTGACTACTGCGAGCAGCAAGCCATCCGGCTGCCCAACCGCAACTTCACGGTACGGTACCGATCGTCCATCCCGCGCCAGGTGGGCATGTCGGGTTCCAGCGCCATTGTGGTAGCGCTGTTTCGGGCTTTACTGCAATTCTATAAAGTAGACATACCCCTCGAAAAACTACCTCAGCTGGTACTTACCTCCGAAACCGAAGAACTCGGTATTACGGCGGGTTTACAGGACCGGGTGATTCAGTGCTACGAAGGCTGTGTGTACATGAATTTTGATCAGAAATTGATTGAAAAACAAGGGTACGGCCACTACGAACGGCTGAACCCTACCCTACTCCCCAAGCTTTATGTGGCTTACAATACACAACTCAGCAAGGTTTCCGGCAAAGTGCACAGCGATGTGCGGGCCCGCTTCGATCGGGGTGAAGCCCAGGTGATCGAAACCCTGGGCAATATTGCGCAATGTGCCGAGGAAGGACGGAAGGCCCTTTTGGAAGATCGGCCCGACGATCTGCACGAATTGGTCAATCAAAATTTCGATTACCGTTGTCAGATCTATAATGTTTCAGAATCCAACAAAGCACTGATCAAGGCGGCTCGCGCCTGCGGCGCTTCGGCCAAATTCGCCGGATCGGGGGGTACCATCATTGGCACTTATCGCGACGACGACATGCTCAACCGGCTTTTTGTAGAGCTGAAAAAGTATAACGCCCGCGTAGTGAAACCCTTCGTGGTGTGAAGACAAGCCGATAGCTGTTGGCTGATAGCTATTGGCTTTTTGAATGAAATCAGAACACAAATTCATCTGGCCATAATGGAAGCTATCAGCCAATAGCTAACAGCCATCAGCTCAAAAAAAATGATTCGTAAAGCCGTTATACCCGCCGCGGGACTAGGTACCCGTTTTCTGCCTGCTACCAAGTCAATGCCCAAGGAAATGTTGCCCATTATCGACATTCCGACCATCCAGTACGTGGTGCAGGAGGCTGTGGATTCGGGCATTGAGGATATTCTGATTATCTCGGGTAAAGGTAAACGGGCGATTGAAGACCACTTCGATCGGAATTTTGAGTTGGAAGCCCGGCTGGAAGAAAAAGAAGATCAAGCCTGGTATACCGAAATGCGCCGCCTGGCCGATATGGCCAATGTCCACTTTGTGCGCCAAAAGGAAGCCAACGGCCTGGGCGATGCCATTTACTACGCCCGGCACCATGTCGGTAACGAGCCCTTCGCCGTTCTGTTGGGCGACACCATTATGGATTCGGTGATTCCGGTTACGCAACAGCTTATGGATACCTACGAGCAGTACGGAGGCTCGGTGATTGCCGTAGAGGAGGTACCCTCCGATAAGGTAAACCGCTACGGAATTGTGGGAGGAAATGCGTTGAGCGACACCATTCTGGAGCTCACCACCCTGATTGAGAAGCCCGCCATTGGCGCCGCTCCTTCCAATCTCGCTATTGCGGGGCGGTACATACTGGCGCCCGACATCTTTCAGGCTATCGAACAGACTCCCAAAGGCAAGGGCGGCGAGATTCAGCTTACCGATTCGATGCTGCTGTTGCTGCGTCGCGATAACATCTACGCCCACCGCATCGAGGGTCAGCGGCACGACATCGGCAATAAGCTCGACTTTCTGAAAACTACCGTCACCTTCGCTCTGAAACGCAAAGAGTTTGCCGCGCCCTTCCGTAAGTTCCTGGAAGAAATCCTAGAAAAAAACTGATTCCCAATTTTTTGCTGGAATATACTGTCTCCTCCGGTCATGAAAAAACAAGTCCAACCGGTAGGGGGAAATTACGCACGGATTGTCACTGCATTGGAGAATTGATTTCATGTAAAGTACGTGATCTTTATTGGTTGTTCTAAACTACCTGATTCAGATGAAGACGATTAAAAAAATTACAGTCAGAAAGACCGTGGCGATGGGTTTAGCCGGTTCAATACTGTTTTCAAGCTGCAGCAGCGTAACCACCATTCAGTCCAATCCCAGTGGAGCGAAAGTCTACCTTAACGAGGAACCGGTAGGAACGACGCCTTATACGCACCGTGACTCGAAGATCGTAGGCTCTACAACGTCAGTCCGGCTCGAGAAAGAAGGCTACGCTCCCTTGATCACTTCATTTTCCCGTAACGAAGAGGCCGATGTGGGAGCAATTATCGGGGGCGTTTTTTTGCTGGTCCCTTTTCTGTGGACCATGAAGTACAAGCCACTCCATACGTACGAACTTCCTACGGGTGGTACCCAAGCCAATCAATATGTACCTGGAGCCCAGTCCTTGACTCCGGTCAAAACGAAAACCGACCAATTAAGAGAACTAAAACAACTTCTTGACGAAAAGGTGATAACTCAGGAAGAGTTTGAAGCAGAAAAAAAGAAGATATTAGAGGGTAACAAATAGATAAAAAGCCCTATACCTACCTTTGAGGGAAAGCTGTAGGGTACCTATCCTCTTCACCGCTGGCAGTGGATGAGGCAAAATGCCTGGAAACTCACCTCGGACCTACTCGTTGCGTCAGGTAGTTTCACCGTCAATGGGCGAAAGGTACTGCAAAATCGAGCATCTTTTTTTATCTGATTCCAGCCGTTATCCCATAATACACCTAAGGTACCCCCTACGGCCCCACCAGGAGGAAAGCCATACCCAGCACTACATAGACCGCGATAAGCAATACCCCCTCGAACCAGGTAGTTTCGCCATCGTGAGCAATAGCATTCACGATGAAGGCCACGGCAGCAATGGCGATCAGCTCGAGCGGATTGGCAAATACCAGGTTCATCGGCGCTCCGATGAGGTAGGAAATAATCACCAGCAGCGGAGCGATGAGAAGCGCTACCTGAATCGTGGAACCCACCGTGATACCCATTACGGTGGTCATCTGGTTCTGACGGGCGAAGTAAATCGCCGCTACGTATTCTGCTGCATTACCGATAATCGCCAGCACCACTACGCCCAGAAAAAAAGTGGAAAGGCCAAGGCCCTCCGCCGCTGCCTCCAGCCCGCCGGACACGATCTCCGCTTCCCAGGCCGTGAATGCCGTACCTACCACCAATACGGCCACAGCTACCCACTTAGGCCAAGGCTTTTCGTCATCAGGTTCAGGTGTTTCGGGTTTGTGATGCCCCGCGCTTTCAAAAACATCCCGGTGGGTTTTGAGGGTATACACGAGATTGGCCAAGTACACCACGATCAGCACCACCGACACGCCCAGGCTCAGTTTTTCTTCCAGATCACCCGTAGTGGCCGGACCGGCGATGCCCCGTTCGGTATAGTGAAAGAGTGCGGGTAGCAGCAGGGCAATCACCGACAGAATCAATAAACTCGATAGCTGTCCGGCGCTTTCCTTATTGAAAGTCTGTTTGGAGCGTCCCCAGGTACCTACCACGATGGCCAGGCCCAAACCGAGCAGGCTGTTGCCAATGATGGAACCCGTGATTTGTCCTTTAACCACATCGGTCTTCCCATCCATGAGTACGAAAATAGCCAACAGCAACTCGGCCATATTGCCAAAAGTCACGTTGAGTAATCCGCCGATGGTAGCGCCCAGCTGATCGGCCAGTTGCTCGGTCGCCTGGCGTATCCACTCCGCCAGCGGAATGATGGCCAGAATGGCCACTACGAAATTGACTAACGGGGGTACTTCAAAAAAATACTGCAGTCCGAGTGAAATAGGAATCAGGAGTAGTAGCCAGCGAAAGATCATGGTTTTAGATATGAGTTTTGAGTTATGTGAGAGGGTACCCTGCAAAAATATATTTTCCCAACTTGACCGACCTCTTGGTCAAGAAATTTGTGCCAGAAGATTATAGTCCATCACCTTACCGCAGCCACTCCGCTACGGCAAAGCCCAGGTAGGTACCCAGGCCATTGCCCAGGGTACCTACCAGAATCGCCGGAAGCTGTAGGTCGGGCCGACCCAGGCTGCGGGCCAGCGCCAGCGCCGAACTCGACCCGCCGATATTGGCCTGTGATGCTATGGCTATCACATCCGCATCCTGTTTCAGTAATTTGCCTACCCCAATGAGCAGCACGGCGTGAACCAGTACAATGATGCAGATCATCACCAGCAGCCAGACGGCCAGGGTACCATCTTGCAATAGCGCGGGTACGTCGCAATAAGCCCCGATGACCGCCAGAAAAAGATAGATCATGAATATGCCTAACGTACGGCTCCCGCGCAAACGGCTTATCACCGGAAACTGGGCCAGTACCAAAGCCACCGTCGTGATGGTGAGGATGGTGGGGACTACCGGATAGAGCGAAGAAACCCAGTCGGCCAGGGACACCGCCCCGAAAGCCAGCGACGTCAGCAAGCCCACATCCATCGGATTGATCGTCTCCTGCTCATCGAACGTATCCGTTTCTACGTTCGGTCCGGCTGCCGGGGCAATCGTTTTTTTACTTTTCCCCCGCAACAAAGCAGGCAACGCCAGCGTCGCCACAATCCACAAAGCCGTTATGATGTTGTCGGCGGCAGTCGTAGCGGCGTAGAGGGTACCTTCGCGGGCCATGCCATAATGCAGGGCTACGGCATTGAAATTGAGACTACCGCCAATGTAGGTACCCGTCAGCATGCCGCCCAGTGCAAAGTAATTCTCGCCCAGCAGTGCCGCTGCGTCCAGCAGTTTGAAAGCCACCGCTACCCCGACCACCGTCCCGACGGCCCCCACCAGAAATAGTCCGATCATCGCCGGACCAGCGCGGCGGATGCTTTTCAGATTCACACTCAGCATGAGCAGGAAAATGGAGATTGGCGCTACGTAGGCAAAGATTCCGTCATACACCGGCGAGGGTGGCGAAGAAGCCGGGATGATACCCAGATTGGCCACAATCGCCGTGAGCAAAATGACCATCAGCGCGGTGCCAAGGTGCCGGAAGTAGGGTTTGGTAGCCAGCCAATCGCAGATGACGACATTGAGACAAAGTACCGCGAGGACAAAAAGCGGGTGCGTGGGCATCTTACAGACGGAGGGATAGAGCGATGAAGCACCAATATAGGAAATAAAGTGTGGTCTACTAAGCCCGGTGAGCCAACAATGTTCCCTGCGCGGCCAATGGCTCACCGCCGTTTGGTAGTATCGGTAAATACACCCTACTTTGATTTCCGATTCAATGCCCTGAATTTTATTCAATCTTCTTTACCGATGAAGTACCTATCCCTCCTTGCGTTGCTGCTGGCCTTCCTGTGCTTTTCCGCCCGCGGGCAGCAGAAAATTGTGGTGGAAAAAGCCGGGCAAGGCGGCAAGAAAGAACTCGACTTTTCTAAGATCAGAAGCGGCATTGCTCAAAATCCCGATCCGGTTCCGGGTCTGAACGACGACATGCGATTTAACCAGATTATTTCCATGGAAATCCTGAGCCTGGAAGGCAGCATGGTTGTGGAAGCGTACCTCAATAGTACCAACGGCGTGTTTGGCTATTCGGGCGAAATGATGCGCGTAGGCTGGAAAGGGATGGCCCAAACGGAAGAGACCGACCACATCAAGTTCGTAACCTTCCTGCCCAATGCCGACGCGCTGATGTACACGGAAACACCCGAAACTGGCAAAATTGCGGCCAAGATGGGAAGCGGCGTTTCGATGGTTTCGGCCCATTTCGACCGCTGGAATAATTCGCAGATGTTCTGGAATGGAGCGCGTAAAACGGGTAACAGCCGCCGCTGGCCCTACGAGCAGGGCCTCGTGCTGGAAGAATACAAGTACAGCAGCGAAGGGAAAAACTACACCTTCTGGATGCACGACTGGGGCGTGATGGCCGATCGCCCTCTGGCCAAAAACTACGTGGCGACGGCTTTCGGGGTGGGGTACCTCTACAACGAAAAAAACCGGCACCTTTTTTACCTGCACGAAATAAGCGATGGCGTCAATGGCATCGCCGTCCGGAACATCATTCCGCTGGATGCCTCGGCCCCAAAAGGAAGCTATCTGAGCCGGGTACCTTTTTCGGGCCAAGGCTACAAACCCATGGGCGAGTACCTGGCCAAAGAACTGGCTCTGAGCAACGCCCAAATCGATGAAAATGTAGCCCGAGAAAGGCAGAATGCTTCCGAAGAAGAAAATGCCGAACTGCGCCGCATTAAAATGCAGCAGGCCGAAAAGATCGGCGATATATCGGAAAACCTGAAACAGAATAACGGCGATTTTCTACAGACCAGCGATCTGGCCGATTTGGCCAAAGCTTACACCAACCCCGAAAATCAGGTTTCGATGTGGCAAATTATGGACTTACAGTTTCAGGCCCGCAACGAAGAAATCCAAAACGAACTGAGCGACCGCAACCTTACGCCCGAAAAAAGGAAGGAGCTGAACAAACAGAAGGCCTGCCTCACCAACCAGCAGCGCGTGCTGGAAACGTTCAGAACCCGTGAGAAGAATATCAAAAAGAAATACGAGACGGGCGATCCCGACGATAAGCAGGCCGACGAAATAGGTACCTTGTACCAGCAGTACGCCGCGGAGAGTGCCAAAGCCTGCCCTGAGTAACCATATCGGTATTCAGTACCCAACTAGTTTGCCAAAGCCGGGCGGAAGAGTCGATTGATTCATTCGCCCGGCTTTGGGTTTTCAGGGGCAAATCTCTACCTTGACGGAAAGTTGTAAAAACCTACCTATCTCTTTCCAAAACAGCTTTTTATTTCAGTTTTTTATTCAAAAACAATATGAAAAAACGCTTACAAAATCTTGGGGCCGCAGTACCATTCCTCTTTGTCATCCTGAGCGTAGCCGAAGTACCTTCCCTTTTCGCCCAAAACCGCGCGCCAATCCCGGATGCCAGCGTCGAAACCAAAGACGCCGTCACGATCAAAGGCAAGCGGGTACCTTACACCGCCTCCGCCGGTACTCAGCCCGTGTGGGACGAAAACGGCCAGCCCATCGCCAGCCTGTTCTACGTATATTACGAGCGTTCCGATGTCAGTGACCGTACGACGCGGCCTTTGGTAGTTTCCTTCAACGGTGGGCCGGGTGCGGCTTCCTGCTGGATGCACCTCGGTTACACCGGTCCCAAGCGCGTGCTGATCGACAGCGAAGGGTACCCTGTCCAGCCCTACGGCATTCAGGACAATCCCAATTCGATTCTCGACGTGGCCGATATCGTGTACGTCGAGCCCGTCAACACCGGATTTTCGCGGATGCTATCCGATACCATTGACAAGAAAAAGTTCTTTGGCGTCAATGCCGACATCAAGTACCTAGCCGGGTGGCTCAATACCTTCGTGGGACGCAAGAACCGCTGGTCGTCGCCCAAGTACCTTGTGGGTGAAAGCTACGGAACCAATCGCGTGTCCGGTCTGGCGCTGGAACTCCAAAACGCGCAGTGGATGTACCTCAACGGCGTGGTACTTGTCTCGCCGACCGACCTCGGCTTGCCGCGCGGCACCGTGGTGGATGCCGCCAGCTTCCTGCCCTATTACGCCGCCACGGCCTGGTTTCACAAGAAACTACCTACTGACTTACAGCAGAAAGATCTCGTGGACATGCTCCCCGAAGTGGAAACCTTCACCATCAACGAACTCATTCCCGCTCTGGCCAAAGGGGGGTACCTCGACCCCGCCGTGCGGAAGCAACTGGCCGCCCGCGTGGCCCGCTACGCCGGAATCTCGGAAAAAGTGGTACTGGAACACAACCTAATGGTACCTGCGAATTTTTTCTGGAAAGAACTGCTGCGCGACCAGGGCTATACCATCGGGCGGCTCGACTCAAGGTACCTCGGCATCGACCGCGCCGCTACCGGCGACCGTCCCGACTACTCGCCGGAATATACCTCCTGGCAGCACTCGTTTACGCCCGCCATCAACTACTATCTGCGGGAAGTACTCAACTATAAAACCGACCTGAAGTACTTCATCGCCGGACAAACCCGCCCGTGGAGCCGTGAAGGTGCCGACGCCGACCACACCGGCGAAAACCTCCGGCAGGCGATGGCCCAGAACCCGTATCTGAATGTCCTGGTGCAGTCGGGCTATTACGATGGCGCCTGTGACTACTTTAACGCCAAGTACGACATGTGGCACCTCGATCCCAGCGGCAAGCTCAAAGACCGCATGGATTGGAAAGGCTACCGCAGCGGCCACATGATGTACCTCCGTGACGACGACGTCGTGACGTCCAATGAGGATATCCGGCAGTTTATTTTGCGGACACTGCCGAAGGCGGATCAGCCGGCGAAATATTGAACTTAGTCTATAACTTTAAATAACATGTCCACAATGAAAAATCTAGCTTTCGTAATTCTTATTTCTTTGAGTGTCAAATGTTTCTCTCAAAGTACCGACAAATTCAATTTGAATTTTGAGAAATACGCCCCGGGTCAAAACTTGAACCAGGGCGGCTGGTTCCAGTGGGGGGGATATGAACTCGGTCTTGACTCCACCACGGTCCATTCGGGGAAACACGCGGCGAGTATTACGTCCGACCCGAAGGGAGCGGCGTTCGGTAGTGTTGCTTACAGAATTCCAGCCAATTATGAAGGGAAAAGCATCACCCTGGAAGGATACATGAAGACACAGGGCGTGGAGAACGGCCACGCCGGATTGTTGATGCGCGTCGACAGCAATGCTAAGGTGCTGGCTTTTGACAATATGCAAAATCAAAAAATAACGGGCACGAATGATTGGAAAAAGTACAGCATTACCTTGGCCTATCCCGCAAACGCCGAACACATTTACGTGGCTGGGATTCTGGTGGGCAAAGGCAAAGCCTGGTTCGATGATTTCGTCTTAACCATCGATGGGCAGAACATTCAGACTTTAAAGGAAAAAGAAGGCCCGGTTTTCAAAGCTAATTCCGATCATGAATTCGATGCGGGTTCAAAAGTATCCATTGCTAATCTTGACGAAAAAAAGGTAGGAAATCTGGCTTTGCTGGGTAAAGTTTGGGGCTTCCTGAAATACTACCATCCCGAAGTAGGGAAAGGAAATTACAACATGGACTACGAACTATTTCGTGTTCTGCCTGACTACCTGCAAGTCAAGAATGATCAAAAAAGAGATCAAGTACTACTGAGCTGGGTGAATGGTTTTGGTAAAGTACCGCTGTGTGAGAAGTGCGAGGAAACCCCGGAAGATGCGCCGTTAAAACCCGATTTCTCGTGGATTAGCGATAGCCAACTTGACCCAAAATTAGAAGAAGCTTTACGGTATATTTATAAGAACAGAAACCAGGGCGAGCATTATTACATAAAGACAGCTGGTGTGGGCAATCCGCAATTCATGAATGAAAATTCGTACGCTAATCAACCTTATCCCGATGCTGGTTTTCGGTTGTTGGCGCTTTATCGATACTGGAATGCAATCCAGTACTTCTTTCCCTACAAACCTCTGACAGACAAGGATTGGAAAAATGTCTTGAAAGAGTATATCCCTACGTTTATCGACGCCAAAACCGAGTTGGAATACGAATTGGCAGCGCTCCAGATTATTGGCGAAGTGAAGGATACCCACGCCAACTTGTGGGACGGTGGTAATGCTATCAATGCTTCGAGAGGAAAATTTTATCCGCCATTCTCCCTGCAATTTGTTGAAGACAAACTGGTCGTGGCCGATTATTATAAAGATGGTTTGAAAAGCGCAGCGGGGCTATCGGTCGGCGATGTAATAACGCATATCAACGGCGCATCAGTCGAGCATTTGGTAGATAGTCTCAATGCGTACTACCCTGCCTCCAACCAACCTACAAGATTGCGGAATATCAGTATGCAGATACTGCGTTCAAAGCAAAACGTGGTGCCCATCAAGTACTTTTCAGCTAGTGGAAGTGGAGAAAAAGAATTGACTTTATATCCCGTTGATCAATTGGAAATGAAGAAATGGTATGAAAAATCTATTCCTCCAAAAAGCTACAAGCTCCTGGAAAATAATATTGGCTACGTTACGCTGAAAACCATCAAGGAGCAGGACATTCCCGTTATCAAAGATTCTTTGAATAACACGAAGGGGATTATTATGGATATTCGCAACTACCCCTCCACTTTTGTCCCCTTTTCTCTGGGTACTTACTTTATTTCCAAAGCCACTCCTTTTGTAAAATTCACGGGCGGAAATGTCAATAATCCCGGCGAATTTAGTTTCTCACCACCCGTTGTTATTCCAAAAGAGAATCCCGCCGAAACCTATAAGGGGAAATTGGTAGTACTTGTCAACGAGCAAACGCAAAGTCAGGCAGAATACACGGCCATGGCGTTTCGGGCGGGAGACAACACCACGATCATGGGCAGCACCACGGCGGGTGCCGATGGAAATGTTTCCAACCTGGTTTTGCCAGGTGGATTGGGAACTATGATTTCAGGTCTGGGCGTGTACTATCCCGACGGTACCGAAACCCAACGCGTTGGTATCATCCCGGATATTGAAGTAAAACCGACGATCGAAGGCATTAAGAGCGGCAAGGATGAATTGCTCGAACGCGCCATTGAATTTATTTTGAAATAAATCCTATCCCATGGTCTGAGGAGATTCAGACCTGGACACAAAGTAGCTCACCAGCAAGCTTGACCAAAATCTTAATCTCATGAAACCAACTACAAAAAAAATCACCAATCTTATCCGTCAGGCAATCAATCAGGTGGACGATAAGGCGGAAGTAATCCTCTTCGGCTCGCGCGCTCGCGGAGACGAGCGGAAGGATTCCGATTGGGACATTCTGGTACTCACTGATTATCCAGTCGATCTCAACCGAGAGCACGAGTTTCGCTATGTTTTATGTGATTTAGAGTTAGAAACCGCTGAGTCCTTTTCCTTATTTGTATTTTCAAAAAGTGAATGGAAAACCAAGCACCGGGTTACGCCATTTTATAACAGCATTAGTCAGGAAGGGGTACGCTTATGAAGGAAGACGAAAAGCAAGCGTATGTGCTTTACCGATTGGAATCAGCACACAAAGCTTTGGCCGCCGCCAAAGCCTGTGCAGACATTGGCTTATGGAATTCAGCTATGAACAGGCTGTATTACGCAGTGTATTATGCTGTCAGCGCATTATTATTCATCAATGACATCCAAGCAAAAACGCACTCAGCTACAAAAAGTCAGTTTGCCCAATATTTCGTAAAAACGGGAATTTTTGATCAAAAATATAGTAGGCTATTGGCTATACTTTATGATGGTAGACAAAAGGGAGACTATGAAGATTTCTTTGAGGCAGACAAAGAAACAATTCAAATATATTCGGTGTCTGCCAAAGAAATGATCGAAGCTATCGAAAGTAAAATAAAGTCCGAATAAAATTTCTCTGTTACAAAAACTTCAACGCCAAAAATACTATGCAGAAATATACCCTCCTCCGATCCCTCGTACCGCTCCTTGTCATCCTGAGCCTAGCCGAAGGGCTCTTCGCCCAGAAACCCACGGCGACCATTAAGTCCAACCTCACCGCCACTGCCGCGCCCAATGTCCTGAAACTGGACATGGACTCGACGATTACGTCGTCGCATACCGTTACGATCAAGGGCCAGAAGGTACCCTACACGGCGCAGGTCGGGACGCAGCCCGTGTGGGACGAGGCAGGCAAGGTCATCGCGGGCGTGTTCTACACCTACTACGAGCGCACCGATGTGAAAGACCGGGTGAACCGTCCGCTGGTGATTTCGTTTAACGGTGGGCCGGGTACCGCTTCGGTGTGGATGCACCTGGCCTACACGGGTCCCAAGCTGCTCAACGTGGACGCCGAAGGGTACCCGCTGCAACCCTACACCATCAAGGACAACCCGAACTCGATTCTGGATGTGGCCGACATTGTGTTCATCGACCCCGTCAACACGGGCTACTCGCGCATGGCGGGTAAGGAAACGGCGAAGGAAAAAGCCAAATTTTTCGGGGTGAACGTGGACATCAAGTACCTAGCCGACTGGCTCAATACCTTCGTGAGCCGCCACGACCGCTGGCGCTCGCCCAAGTACCTGATCGGCGAAAGCTACGGGACCAACCGCGTGTCGGGCCTGGCGCTGGAACTGCAGAATGCCAACTGGATGTACCTCAACGGCGTCATTCTGGTGTCGCCGACCAACCTCGGACTGGATCGCGAAGGGCCGCTGGGCGCGGCCAATATGCTGCCCTACTACGCCGCCACGGCCTGGTACCATAAGAAACTACCCGCCGACCTACAGCAGAAAGACCTCACCCAAATGCTGCCCGAAGTGGAGAACTTCACCACCAACGAACTGCTGCCCGCGCTGGTGATGGGCGGGTACCTCGACCCCGCCAAACGGAAAGCGCTGGCCACCCGCGTGGCCCGCTACTCGGGGCTGTCTGAAAAGGTAGTGCTGGAACACAACCTGCAAATCCCGACGAACTTCTTCTGGAAAGAACTGCTGCGCGAGCAGGGCCGTACCATCGGGCGGCTCGACTCGAGGTACCTCGGCATCGACGCGCAGGACGCGGGCGAGCGCCCCGACTACGCGCCCGAGCTGACGTCCTGGCTGCATTCCTTCACGCCGCCGATCAACAAGTACTTCCGCGAGGAGCTGGGATACAAGACGGACTTGAAGTACTACATGTTTGGCCCGGTGTACCCCTGGTCCCGCTCGGGCGAGAACGCCGACAACACCGGCGAAACCCTCCGGCAGGCGATGGCCCAAAACCCCTACCTGTACCTGCTGGTACAATCGGGCTACTACGACGGGGCCTGCGACTACTTCAACGCGCAGGCCAATCTATGGCAGATGGACCCCAGCGGCCGCCTCAAAGACCGCATGGACTGGAAGGGCTACCGCAGCGGCCACATGATGTACCTCCGGCAGGAAGACCTCGTGCAAGCCAATGACGATTTACGGACGTTTATTTTGAAGGCCACGCCGGGCAAGGGGATGGCGGCGAAGTATTGAGGGGTAGGTAGTTTTTCGTTGACAAATCTCTTTGCATATATTGGTAAAATAAATGCGAGATGATGCAACTCTCATTGCAAATTGAAATCAATGGGGTATTCTACATAATCACAAAATCGCAGCATACTTTCCAAATATATGATAGAAACAATATTTCTACAGCTAGACTCAACTCATACAAATGCAGATTTTGTCTTTTTTAAAGAGTGGGCCGATTATATAATTGGAATTCCTACATTTATTATTTCTACATTACTTGCATTTTGGATTTATAAAAAACAATCTTTCAAAAAGGAGCTAAGTTATTTTGTAAAGGACAAAATAAGCCTAATAAATATAAATTCAGAATATAGAAATAGATTTAAAATTCAATTTGATAGCAAAATCATTAATGATTTATCTCTCATAACAATTGAAATTATAAATACAGGGAATCAGCCAATTCTCAAAAGTGATTTCGAGAATGATATTGAGTTAGATTTAACTCAACCTTTAAATAAAAAAATAGATATACTTTCATATGAAATTATAGATAGATCACCTATAAATATATCTAACTCTTTAATAAAAAAACATGAAAAACTATACATTTCTGCTGCGCTTCTGAATCCAAAAGATAATTTTAAAATTCAATTATTAACAGATTTTGAAGAGATAGCGTCTATATCTATTAAAATTAATTCCAGAATTTCTGGAATTAATCAAATTAATCAAATTAATCAAACTATTGGAAATGATAAAAGTCTAATGGATAAAATTTTACGAGAAGTGACCCAGGCCAGCATTAAATTGATTTTAGTATTGTCTATCTCTATTATTTCAGGAACAAAGTTATTTCAAGAATTACTTGAATGGATTGTAATTCTTTTCAAATCATCCCCTCAATAAATAACCTGCTAAACAAGATTTTCGAACAAGACTAACATCGATTTTAAGTCGGTATTAGCGAATAATATCCATAAGTTTCATTATAAAATAAAAAATATGTCATGGCAAATAAAGAACAAGTTGATTTGATTAAAAAAGGTGTATCATATTGGAATAATTGGAGAAAAAATAATATGCATATATGGCCAGATTTGGTTGATGCTGATCTAAGGGATCTAAATCTAAGAGGTATAAATTTTTATACGGCAGATTTGCGTGAGGCTGATCTGTCTGGTTGTGAGTTGTCGTATGCAGATTTTGCTGGATCTATATTAATAAGAACAGATTTAAGAAATTCTAACTTACAAAATGCTAATTTTTACATAGCGAATCTGAACGGAACACAGCTTAGAGGAGCAAATATGAGTTATTCAATTATGGGCGTGACCATCCTTGTAGACAATGATTTATCCGAAGTAATTGGGCTAAATGATGTACAGCACCTTGATCGATCTCATATGGGTACAGATACTTTACAAAAATCAAATGGAAAAATTCCTAGCAGTCTTTTAGTGAATTGTGGCATTTCTGCTGAAATGCAGGATTATCTAAGTATATTTCAGCAAAAAAGTATCAATTATTATTCTTGCTTTATTAGTTATTCAAGCTTGGATGAGCAATTCGTTAGAAAATTACACACTTATCTAGATCATAATAAGATTGATTGCTGGTTTGCACCAGAGGACATGAAAATTGGAGATAAAATTCGTTCTTCAATAGATTCAGCTATAAATATACATGATAAAGTAATACTAATAATATCAGAAAATTCTATCAATAGTCAGTGGGTTGAGCAGGAAGTTGAAAAGGCCCTTGAAAGAGAGCGCAGGGAAAATAGAATTGTATTGTTTCCCTTAGCTATCGATGAAAAGGTATTCTCGATAGACGTTGGATGGGCATCATACCTTCGTAATAATCGAAATATTGCTTTTTTTTCGAATTGGCATAGCAATGATCACTTTACGAAAGCAGCAAATCGTGTAATCAAAGATTTGAAGTTTTAACAAAGCCCGCTAACACCGATTTCAAATCGGTGTTAGCAAAATTAATTTACATAACTCAAACAAAAACACCCTTCTGAAACATGAAGATCACGCCCGAGCACAAGGAGCGAATGGCAAAAATGACTTTTGCCTCGGTGTACCCGCACTACCTTATCAAAGTCGAGCGCAAAGGCAGGACCAAAGAAGAACTACATCAGGTTATCACGTGGTTGACTGGTTTTGACGATAAAAAACGGCAAGCGTTGATGGATGAGAAAGCGACTTTTGAAACATTCTTCAACGAAGCAGAATTGAATCCGGGGGCGGAGTTGATTACGGGCGTCATCTGTGGCTACCGGATCGAAGAAATTGAAAATCCACTCACCCGGAAAGTAAGGTACCTTGATAAGCTGGTGGACGAACTGGCGAAAGGCAAAAAGATGGAAAAGATTTTAAGAACCGCGTAGAAGAACGAAAAGCAGTTCGTACTCTCCGGCCTTCCTACCGTCATTTTCCTTATATTTGGAAAGTCTTTCTACAAAAAAACCATTATGCTCACAACGATCGAAGGAATTTATGACAACGGCGTGGTGAAGTTTACCGAAAACCCACCTGCCCACAAAAGGGTGAAAGTACTCGTTACCTTTTTTGAAGAGGAATCTCCGGCTATTCTGCCTGCAAAGGAACGCGTGGCCGGCGGGCTAGCGGGGCAAATCTGGATGGCCGACGACTTCAACGAGCCATTGGATGATTTGAATGACTACATGTGATTCATGAGATATTTGGTTGATACGCAGGCACTGATCTGGTTTGCTGATGATAATTCAAGGCTTTCCAGTCGTGCCAAAGACTTGATTAAAAATCCTGATAACGAAATTTTCGTCAGCCAGTTCAGCTACGTTGAAATTGCCATCAAAATAGCGGTTCGGAAAATCAGCCTTGAAAAAGGATTGATATCTCTGATTGAAAACAGCCAAATCCAAAGGATAATGACGCTGGCTATTGAACACTCTCACATTTTGGCGTACAGTGAAATTCCTTTACTTGAAGATCACAAAGATCCATTCGACCGCATGATTCTGGCGACGGCCTTAGTCGAAGGCTTGCCAATAATAACTTTCGATGAAAAGTTTAGCTGGTACCCTGATTTGATCAAGGTTGAATGGTGAGCGTATCATCTCCCGCTAACCTTAATTTGCAATCAGTGTTAGCGAGTTTACGCAATTCTAACAAAAAGACATTTTTGGAAAATGAATATTGCGCCCGAGCACAACGAGCGAATGGCCAAAATGACTTTTGCGTCGGTGTACCCGCACTACCTCACCAAAGTCGAGCGCAAAGGCAGGCATGAACGTCCAAAACTTCTTTACCTCCCTAAATAACGCTCGCCCAGCAGCTTCTCCATCACAAAATCCTTATTCATCCGGCTGATGGGGATTAGGTCTTCTCCGATTTTTAGTTCGGAATTTTCAAAGCGGGTGACTTTGGCAATAGCTACCAAATATGACTTATGCACCCGCAAAAACTGTTCGGCATCGAGGTTTTCTTCCAGCGATTTGAGAGACATCAGCGTCATGAATTTGCCTCTATCCGTATGGATAATCACGTAGTTTTGCAGCGACTGTATATAGTTGATCGCATCGGTACGGATTTTTTCATATTTACCCTCGCTTTTAATGAAGAAATAATCGGGTTCGGGGGGAGTTATCGGCGTGTGGGGCAATTTCTGATTTTTCAGGAGGTACAATTCTCTGGCTTTTTTGACGGCTTTAAAGAACCGGTTAAAGGTTATGGGTTTCAGAAGGTAGTCTATCACGTCAAACTGAAAGGCTTCCAGAGCATAATTGGGATAGGCCGTGGTTAAAATCACCATGGGCAGTGCGTTTTTCAGATGCAGTAATTCCATACCGCTCATTAACGGCATTTCTATATCCAGGAAAATCAGATCAGGCTTTTCGGTTTCCATGAGCTGATCCAATTCCACAGGGTTTTGCACCACCCCGATTAGCTCCAGATAATCCACCACCTTTATGTGCCGGGCGAGTCCTTCGCCGGCCAATGGTTCATCGTCGGTGATGATGCATTTTAGTTTCACCCCAAATCCAGTTTTAGTTCTATCTTAAAGATATCATTTTTGTCCCTGATTTCCAGGTCATGCTTTCCCGGATAAATCAACTCTAGCCGGCGTTTCACATTGGCCAGTCCAATGCCCGATGATTCATTTCCACTGCCTTTTTCTTTGCTGTTTTCCAGTCTCAAGTGCAGTTGATTTTTATCGCAGACCGACAGCTGCATGTGGATGAAATTGGCCCGGATTTTATCCCTGGAAACGTGTTTGAAGGCATTTTCCACAAAAGGCAGCAGGATAAACGGAGCAACCCTTAGATGCTCACTCACCTGCTGACTCAGGTCAAAAGCCAGTTCCGTCTGATCATCGTACAGCCGCAGACTTTCCAGCTTGATGAAATCTTCCAGAAAATTCAGCTCCTTGCGCAGGAGAATATACGAATCATTGCATTCGTATAGCTGATACCGCAGCATGTCTGAGAAAGAAGCCAGCGACTCGGAAGCCAGATCAGCATCTTTGTGAATCAGCACATAAATGGAATTAATGGTATTGAACAGAAAATGCGGGTTAATCTGTGATTTCAGGTACTTCAGTTCAGTCTCCAGATTCTCCTTTTGCAGCGTCAGTTTTTCCCGCTCGGTTTGCAGCCAGTTTTTGGCCAGTTTCACACTCATGGCCAGGGTCATGCTGGCGGCGGTGGAAGGCAGACACATGCGGGAGAAAATGTACAGGAAATCAGAAGGAGGCCTGCCAAAAAGCTCCTGAAAAGTGAGATCTGAAAGATAAGCGTTCAGGTAATATCCGCTGGTAATCAGAGCTGTACAGATCAGGATGGTAAGTACCACGCCAATAAAATAAAGGCCGTAACGCCCCTCGGAAAGAAAGCGGGGAATCAGAAAATAGAGGTTGAAATAGGCCCCGGCAGCCTGAAAAATGATGTATCCCAAAAACTTCACCGGCACCTCTCCGCCAAAAAGGTAATGCCAGGAATTATGCAGTCCATCGGTATTGATCAGCAGCCACATCAGGTGGTAAGCCACCCAAAACGGAATGTGGTATAGCTTGTATTTTAAAATCCACTGCATCATTCAAAAAGAAAAATCGTCGCGAAAGTAGGGCCTGAACGGTTCATCGGATCAACTATATTGACCAATGGCAGGAATAAATTGACCAATGGGGAAGGACCACCAAAACTGCCGATTATCAAATTAATACTACTGAAAATCAAGAATTTCTGCAAGACTCTTTTCGGCTTCCTTTCTTTGAAGCCAAAAAAGACATGCGCAGATTCTTCTTCCTTTTTCTCACTTCAACAGCCTGTTTGCCAACTTGGGCACAATTGAGCGGACTACTGACCGATACCCAAAATAAGCCTGTCCCTTTTGGCAACGTTATTTTGCACCGCCTGCCCGATAGCAGCTATGTGTCCGGGCAGGGGACCGATGAGGAAGGTCGCTTTCGTATCCCGGCCGTTTCTCCCGGCCGATACTTTCTGAAATGCAGCAGCATTGGTTATACCGACTATGTACTTGCTTTGGAACTGTCGGATTCCCTGAATCTGGGAGCGATTGTGCTGGAAAATGAGAGCAGCCAGCTGGAAGAGGTGGTAGTCTCGGCCCGCCGTGATCTGGTGCAGCAAACGCCCTTTGGCAAGGTGGTGAATGTGCAAAACAGCCTGCTTACCAAAGGCAGCAATGCCCTGCAACTGCTGGAACGCCTGCCCGGTGTAATGACTGACCGACAAAACGGTCAGTTCAACCTGAACGGGCTATCGGGTGTGACGGTCATGATAAACGGCCGCAAGGTAATGATGAGTCAGCAGGAGGCGATGGGCCTGCTGGAAAACACCCTGGCCGATAACATCGAAAAAGTGGAGCTCATCACCTCTCCCTCTGCCTGTTACGATGCCGATGGAGGTGCAGGGATCATCAACATCATCATGAACGAAGCTGACAGTAAAAAAAGCCGTTTTGGTTTTACGATTATGGGCGGGTACGGCTTTGGAGAAAAAGCCTCACTGGCCATGAACTATCAGAAAAACTGGCAAAAAGTGAGTTTGACCGGCAGCTACGGCTATGCACGGGATGTGCGTCGCTCGGGTTTTGAGGGATTTGGAACGAGCCAGAAACCCTGGATACTGGGTGGCCGTGGAAGTGCGGAGTTCTCTACCTTTGGTAAGGAAACACAGAACGGCCATACCCTAAATCTGGCCGCTGAGTATCGTCCCAAAAATGGCTTCAGTCTAGGTACCGACTGGATTTTGTCCCTCGCCCAAAACCATAACTTATCCAATAACAACGTCGCCTGGGATACAGAGGCCTTTGGTTATTTATCCCTGAAAGGACTTTCTGATGGCCACAGTAGGCGGTCCAACCTCATCGGTTCGTTGTATATGAACAAAAACTGGGGAGAAGGAAATACGCTGGGCCTCGACCTCAGTGTGCTCACCTATCTGAACGACAGTCCGACTACGATCGATTCGAAATATTACGACCGCAACGGCGAGCCTGCCGTTTCTCCCTCCGCCATTTATACCAGCGGAAACCGCGGGCAGAGCCTCTCGAACATCCGCGTGGGAGTGGCCAAAATGGATTATGAGAAAACCTTTAGCAAAAAGTTGCGGGGAACCTTCGGAGTCAAAGCCAGTTGGTCTAACAACGAAAACGACAGCAGCATCAAAAGCCTGATCGATGGTGTATGGCAACCCGATACCCGTTCCCAAAGTCTGATTTTTGGGAAGGAGAAAGTGCTGGCGGCGTATTCGCAGTTTCAGTTTCAGTTGGGACCCAACATCCAGTTGCACGGCGGTTTGCGGTACGAATACTGGCGAAGAGACCTGAACGCCGAAGAGCAACCCTTCCGCATTACCGGCTTTTTTCCTTCCTTTTTAGTAAACAAAGAGTGGAAAGAAAGCTACCGCTGGCAACTGGGCTATACCCGACGCATTACTCGACCGCTCTACACCGATTTGGTTTCCAACCTGTTCTATAATGACCCCACCTTTGTTTTCTCCGGAAACCCGAAGCTGAAACCGGCCATCAATAATCAGATCAAAGTAGAATTGAACGTCCCGGTTCTGAGCACCAGCCTTGCTTTCCAGCATGAATTGCACCCTATTTTGCGGCATCAGATTACTACCAATTCCGAGCAGAATATAGGTATTTCTTCGCCTCAAAACCTGGATTATATAAAGAGCCTCACACTGTTTCTCACTGTCCCGCTGCGGCTGGTCAACTGGTGGAATCTCTCGGTGAGCAGCACCACTTCTTTGAGGAAATATCAGATCTCGTATACACCTTCGGTGGCGGCGAAGGCCTATGTTTTTCAGGGCATTAGTTTCAGTTCTAATTTCAAGCTACCGTTTGCTATGGAGCTGGAGCTGAGCGGCTGGCGAAACCTGCCGGTGTATGACGGGCATAACCGCGCCAATGGCTTCGGAATAGTAAACCTGGGCCTCGCCAAAAAACTGAAATATAACAGAGGTAGTTTTCAGCTTACCCTACCCGATTTGTTTCAAAGTATGAAAGTACACACCCACATTAGCGGCATGACGCCCATTGTGTTTCACATCAACACGGTCTCCGACTGGCGGGATGAATCCGCCCTCTACCGCATCATCAAAATCTCCTATTCCAGAACCCTGGGTGGCAAAATTGACAGTAATAAACGTGGTGAGATCGAGGAGATGAAGCGTGTAGGGAGGTGATGGATTATCAAATCACTTCCATCTCATTGCAGCGGCAGATGCTGCAACACTTTGCTTACCCAGGTAAGCTTGAGGCGAACGTGAAGGAATATAGGTTCTGGCAAGATGGAAATCGGGACAAGGAGTGCCACTCACCCATTTGTGCGGCCGTCTGCCCTTTTTGGGTAGTTCTTCCCGGTCCAGACAGGTACCTTGTGGTCTAATCGCCTGACTACCAAACCCTCATTTTTAGCTATCCAAACGGCCTGTCTGTATGAAGCCATTCGTTTACACCCTGTTCCTGGTCGCCTACCTGCTGGCCGGCCCTTGCTCGGTCCAAGCCCAAACGCCACCACTGTCTGCCAAAGCAGACTCTCTCTTTACGGAATGGAACAAGCCTGGTATGCCGGGAGCATCCGTGGGCGTGGTACACCAAGGGAAGCTCATATATGCCAAAGGATTCGGCGAAGCCGACCTGGAAACGGGTGCGCCCATTACCCCCGAAACGATCTTCCACGTGGCATCAGTATCAAAGCAGTTCACGGCGTACGCCATTGTGCTGCTGGCGCAGCAGGGTAAACTAGCGCTGGACGACGACATCCGGAAGTATGTGCCGGAGGTACCTGACTTTGGCAAAACCATTACCCTCCGGCACCTGCTCAACCACACCAGCGGCCTGCGCGACCAGTGGAACCTGCTGGCCATGTCGGGCCGGGGGCTGGATGATGTCATTACCAAAGACCATATTTTTAACCTCATCAAGCGGCAGCGGGAGCTGAACTTTGAACCTGGCTCAGCCTATGCCTACTGCAATACGGGCTATACCCTGCTGGCTGAAATCGTCAGCCGTGTTAGTAAACAAACATTCCCGGACTGGATGCAGCAGAACGTGTTCCAGCCGCTGGGCATGAAGAGTACCCTGTTTTATGATAATAACGAGCGCCTGGTCAAAGGACGGGCCTACTCGTTCCACCGGACGCCGGGCCTGGGTACTTTCAGCAAGAGTCCGCTAAATTACGCCAACGTGGGCGCTACCAGTCTGTTCACGACAGTTCAGGACCTTGCCCGCTGGGTTGACAACTTCCGTACGCCAAAGGTGGGCGCGCCGGGTACCATGGTCCAGATGCTGGAACGGGGACGCCTTACCAATGGCGACACCCTGGCCTACGCCCTGGGCCTAACCCACGGCCAGTACCAGGGAATTTCCTACTATGGACACAACGGGGCTGATGCGGGATTCCGGTCGGCCCTGGCGTATTTTCCGAAAGAAGACTACGGCTTTATTGTCCTTAGTAATCAGGCCGAGTTCAATTCCGATCGAAAAGCCATGGAATTAGCCAGCCTGTACCTGGCCCCGTACCTCAGAGAGGAGAAAAAAGCTGCCCCGCCCGTTGCTAATGGGGATTACAAGTTTGACTCCACGCTGTTCAGAAACTACACCGGCTCGTACGAACTGGCCGAAGCCTCCGGTTTTATCCTCAAATTCCGGCGCGAAGGCGACCGCTACTTCACCCAGGCCACCGGCCAGTCGGAAGTGGAGATGTTCCCCTCGTCCGATTCGACTTTTTTCCTGAAAGTGGTAGAAGCGTCGGTAATCTTCCATCGTACCAAGGCAGGACCGGTGAGCCGCATAACCCTACAGCAGAATGGAAATCATCCAGGTACCCGTGTACAACCTACCGAAGCGCCCGAAGTGAAGCGGGAGCAAATCGTAGGCAAGTACTATAGCCCCGAATTAGAAACTATCTATACCATTGTCCAGGAGGGCGCTACGCTCAGACTGATCCATGTGCAGCACGGCGAAGTACCTCTAAAAATAGTAAGTAAAGACAAGCTGCAAGCTCCGTGGTGGTTTGTGCAGAATATTGAACTGGTGCGTGACAGCGCCGACAAAGTAGTAGGCTTGCGCATGTCGAACGGGCGTGTGCAGAACCTTTGGTTTCAACGCCTGAGCGACGACTTCGCGGCAGAAATGCCACCCGGAAAGGGTAAGTAGGTAGCGATCTGCCGGTGCTTACACCAGCTGCCAGACTACGCGCTACCCCCAATAAGCAACGACGGTTGAAAACCGGTACTGGAAAGTACCAGTCTATTTACTCAACCGTTTGGCAAATGTCCACAAAAAGCAAAGCAAAAATCAACTAGCGCAGTACTTCAAAAAGCCAGCCATAACTTTTCCCTTCATCAAAAAAAGACTCTGGGCTCCATCAGTTCATTCCCGGCCTCCTCGTCCAATTGATATTTTTGTCGGATGTTAGCTAATGTCATTAATTCCGCGAAGTAACGCCGGCTTTCCAGGATGAACCTTACCTCAGGACCATAATGGTCATAGACCAATGCACCTTTGTTGGCATAGGCACCGCTGGCTATGCCGGGACGACCGAGCGTAGCAATCGCCTGACTTACGTGGAGAAGATCTGATCTTACAGCGTTACGGGCCACCATGCCCTCTTCCTCGGTGGTGGCGTCATGGGCCAGAAAATAGATCCGCAGATAATCGTGGAAGAACGATTTTACGGTTTCCTGCCCGGCCAGCAGATCGTCCGTGAGTAGGCCGCCGATGGTTTTTCGGAAGCAGGAAAGAAGGGAATACCCTTCCAGTGTATAATCGAGGGGCTTATGCGGAATCTCCGACTGGAAGTAGTATTTCAGATTGCCCGCACCTAGCACAGATTTCATGTTACTGTAGGCTCCAAGGGGTCCATAGTACACCATAGAAGCATCCCCTACTTTTAAGGTATGTTGGGGCGGGCGCAGCACCACCTGCAGCTTCTGGCTCAACTTTTCAAAGCCTGCTTCCCGTACAAACCAGAAATAAATTTCCTGCTGGGTCGGGATGTGAAGGTGGCTCTCGTGCCGGGCTTCCATCAAAGCCTCGTAAGGCAAAGCCGAAAAATAAGGCAGTACATCTGCCGGTGAATCGAACTGTTTCATGGGTAGTCCTGGGGTAAGCTGAGTTTACCACGAAAAGGTGACCTTGTGGCTGAACTACTAGTATAGGGTACCTTGTAAATGACTAGATTCCAGCTCCCAAGCAACCCCGCCACTTTAGGCCGGGCCACTTTCAATTTGAAAGCGGTACTGTTTACTGCGTGACTTCCCATGAACTACCATAGGTAGGTTCGGCTTTTGTGACGGTATGATTTTTTTCTTTCCTACCCATACACAGTAGTATAGATACTCTTTTTTTAAAGGCCTATTTCCCATCAGGCACATGCTACTAGTACTTATTAACCTACCTATGTCATGAAGAAATTTAACCAGGATGATCATTTGGAAGAGAGGCAGTTGACAGAAGATGAAAGTAGAATTCTTGATCAGCTGGGGCTTTTCGGGGAATCTCGTCGCCGGTTTATGACTAAAATCTCTGCTGCCGGGCTTAGCCTGTTTGCCACGCCTTTCTTCACTTCGGAAGTGTTTGGCAAAGCACCAAAACAAGAACTTCCGACTAATAATGAAGCCATGTTGAACGAAATTCAGGTGCGATTACGGGTAAATAATTCAACAAAACCCCTAAGCATCGATTCCCGAACTACTCTGTTGGATGCGCTTCGGCAACGCCTTCAGTTGACCGGCACCAAAAAGGGCTGCGATCATGGGCAATGTGGGGCATGTACCGTGATTATCGACGGGAAACGCAAGCTTTCGTGCCTTACGCTGGCGGCTAGTTGTAAAGACAAGGAAATTACGACCATAGAAGGTTTGGCCAATGACGATGAGCTGCACGCCATGCAGGCGGCCTTTCTGAAACATGATGGTTTCCAATGCGGCTACTGCACGCCCGGACAAATCTGCTCTTCCGTCGCCTTGCTACAGGAAGCTAAAAACGGGGAAGCCAGCTATGTGACGGAGGATTTTAAAAACATCCGGCAAAATATAGAACTGTCCGAAGAAGAAATCCGGGAACGGATGTCGGGCAACATCTGCCGGTGCGGAGCCTACAACAATATTGTGCAGGCCATTCAGGAAGTACAATCTGGAACAGAAACAAAACCCAAATGGGAATTTGCCACGGCGGAACAAATGCAAAAAGCCAAAGCTAAAAGCTGACCTTATTTCACTAGTCAAGTACCTGGAAAAGAAGAATCAGCGTCTTTCAACGGCTCCAACGCCACAAAATCAGTAACCAATGAGACCTTTTGTATATACCCAGCCGCAGAATCCGCAGGCCGCCGTATCGGCCGCTGCGGCCAACAAACAAGCCAAGTACCTGGGTGGCGGTACCAACCTGATCGATTTGATGAAGGAAGACGTGGAACGTCCTACCGAGTTGATCGAAGTGGCGGACCTGAGTTTCAACGACATTAAATCGAACAATGCAGGCGGCTACACGCTGGGCGCCATGGCCAGCAATTCCGATACCGCCAACCATCCCGACATCCGAAAAAACTACCCTCTGCTTTCCATGGCGATGCTGTCGGCGGCTACGGCGCAGATCCGGAACATGGCGACCAACGGCGGCAACTTATTGCAACGTACCCGTTGCCCCTACTTTTTCGAAACGTCGATGCCCTGTAACAAGCGGGAACCAGGCACGGGTTGTGGAGCCAGGAAAGGCATGAACGCCCAGCACGCCATTTTCGGGTGGAGTGACGAATGCGTAGCCGTCAATCCTTCCGATATGTGTGTGGCTCTGGCGGCAATCGGTGCTACGGTACACGTGCAACAGCCTGGCGGTAAATCCAGAACCATTGATTTTGCCGATTTTCATCGCCTGCCGGGCGATCAGCCGGAGAAAGACAACACGCTGCAACCCAATGAACTCATTACGGCGATTGACCTACCCAAGCCTATTTTTACCGATCACTATTACTACCTGAAAATCCGGGAGCGTTCCAGCTATGCTTTCGCGCTCATTTCGGTCGCGGCCGGATTACAAATGGAGGGCGGTACCATTGCCAAAGCCGGTCTTGCCATGGGTGGGGTGGCGCACAAACCCTGGAAACTGACCGAAGCCGAAGCCTTTCTGAGCGGCAAGAAACCCACTCAGGACAACTTTCAGCAGGCCGCGGAACTGGCCATGCGCCCGGCCCGCACTCTGTCCGACAATGAATATAAAGTTGAAATGGGCAAAAAAGCCATTGTAAGAGCGCTTACGCAGGCTTTTGAGAAAAACGCGTAAAGACATTTTTGATCAGGTAAGACATTGATCCGGGGATTTATTTTCCCCATTAATATAACATAGTATGGACACATCAATAGGAATAGGCAACCCGATCGACCGGGTAGAGGGGCACCTGAAAGTGACCGGGATGGCCAAATATTCGTCGGAGTTTCCGGTCGATAAAATGCTGTATGCCCAGGCAATCAATAGTACTGTTGCCAAAGGTGAAATTTCGTCGATCGATACAGCAGAAGCCAAAAAGCAGAAGGGAATCGTTGAAATTATTACCTACAAAAACGCCGAGAAGCTTAAGACGCCTGATAAGAAACTACCACCCCTTTCTACCACCAGTATCCAACCGGTGCTGCAGAGTCCGCACATTAATTATTACGGGGAATATGTAGGCGTAGTGGTAGCTGAAACTTTTGAGCAAGCCCAATACGCCGCAAGACTGGTCAAGATCGAGTACAAGAAAGAAACGCCAAAAATAGATTTCAAGGACCACCGATCGGACGCTTATAAACCCAAGGAAAGCTCAGATTATTCCCGGGGCGATGTGGAGGCAGGATTATCCAAGGCCGACGAAAAGCTGGAAGCGACCTACAATACGCCCATCGAGCACCATCACCCGATGGAGCTGCATGCCGTTATCGCCTCGTGGGAAAATGGCAAGGTAAAAGCGTACGCCAGCCAGCAGATGATTAACGATGCTGCCATCACTATTTCCAATACTTTCCAGATTCCCAAAGAAGATGTACGCGTCATAGCGCCTTATGTAGGTGGTGGCTTTGGCTCTAAACTACACGCCAAGCAGCACGTGATTTTGGCCATTATGGCGGCTAAAAAAACCGGTCGCCCGGTGCAGCTTACCGTTACCCGGCACCAGATGTTTACCAACACCAACCTCCGGCAGCACAATGAGCAGAAGGTAAGAATAGGTGCCACCAAAGATGGAACACTGACCGCCCTGGCCCACGAAACGTTATCGCATACTTCAACCTACGAAGAGTTCCAGGAATCGTGCGGTACCGTGAGCAAAATGCTTTATAAAGTACCCAATAACAAGGTAACCCACCGGCTGGTGCCGGTGAATCTACAGACGCCTTTCGCCATGCGCGCGCCGGGTGAAGCTACCGGAAGCTTTGCGCTGGAATCGGCGATGGATGAAATGGCCTGGAAACTTAAAATGGACCCGATTGAATTCAGGATCAAAAACGATACACAAACCGATCCCAGTAACGACAAACCATTCTCTTCCCGTTTGCTGGTCGAGTGCCTGCGGATCGGGGCCGATAAATTCGGTTGGGACAAACGAAAAATGGAACCGGCGAAAAATACCAATGGCAATTGGCTGGTAGGGTACGGCGTAAGTGGTGCGTCGCGGGCAGCACCTTATCAGGAAACATCGTCGAAAGTAATACTGACGCTCAAAGACGGAACCGTGTTGGCTACCATTCAGATGGATGCCACGGACATAGGTACCGGCAGCTATACCATTATTGCGCAGACGGCTTCGGAGTACCTTGATATTCCCGTTGGGCAGGTAGTTGTGCAACTTGCCGACTCGCTATTTCCCGTAACGCCCGGTTCCGGCGGATCGTGGGGAGCGGCTTCCTACTGCAATGGAGCGCGCGTTGCCTGTGAGAATGCGATTAAGGAATTAAAGCAAAAGCTGAATGCCGGTGATAAAAAAATGAGTGTGAAAGAGCTGATGACGGCCAACAAGCTAACTACCTACGAAGCCAAAGGTACCGCCAAACCTTCCGAAGCATTTAAAGAGCATTCGGTCTATTCGTTCGGGGCTAACTTCGCCGAAGTGTGGGTAGATAAGGATACCGGCATGTTCAGGATCAAGCGCATGCTGAATGTCGGGGCCTGCGGAAAAATACTGAATCCCAAAACGGCTTTTGGCCAGATCATCGGCGGATTGACCATGGGCGCAGGCATGGTGATCGCAGAACAGACCCGGGTTGAGCCGAACTTTGGCAACTTCATTACCCGTTCCTTTGCTGATTACCACGTTCCAGTCAACCTGGATATGGCCAATGTAGAAGTCGTATTTGTACCCGAAGAAGATAAAATAGCGAATGAAATGGGCATAAAGGGCATCGGCGAGTTGGGCATCACCAGTGTGGCGGCCTCTATTGCCAACGCCATTTTCAATGCCACCGGTAAGCGCATGCGTGACCTGCCTATCACGCCCGAAAAGTTGATTATGGCCGGTGTAGAGCCCGGTGTGGCTTAAATTTTAGAAACGAAAAAAATGGTGAAGGGTGATGAATTATGATAGCTATGAAATCACAATTCATCACCCTTTTTCGACTTTTTACCTAAGTACTTTGTGCCGCTCTTTACATTGCGAGATTTAGATTCATTACAGTATATCACATACTACTGTCTTTAATCAATCGCGCTAATAGTGCCATTCCAAGGAGTGATAGAATCCAGAATGACCAGAAAAATAGTTTGGCGCGCTTAGTAACGACAAAAAAATCCTTTGATGTAAGTCCTGTTTCCTTCGAAACCCCGTAATAGTTGAATAATAGATGGTAAAGGATGGTTGTCGGGACAAGAACTGTAATCAATCCGACAACGTATGTGTGCGGGAAAAATTTATCAGCATTACTTCCATTGAGGAGAACGCTGGCTATGTAAGTACTATGCAAAAGTAGACCTGCGATTCCTAAGCCGACCTGGAATAGGGCAGATACCCAGGCTGGACTTTTGTTAGTTCCATTGAGATTGTCCTTTAGGTGAAGCGAAAAGAATGTATAGTAATATCTATATAAAAACCTCATTTACTGACTAGTACTGTTTCTTAAACACCTACTATATTCCCTAGGATGAGTGGGGGATAAATGTGCCACCCACTGCCGCTACTTCTTTCTGACCGTCCCTACGCCGTACCGTTTTACCTGCCGCATTTTGAGTTGATTGTTGACAACTTCAACTATTTTCAGATCCATGAAGGTACCCTTGGCGTCATAGAAACCAATCATAGCGGAGAGATCATTTTCCTGCTTCTTCACGTCGACTTTGGGCTGATAGCCGAAGTTGGGAATATCAACACTGTCTTTCACATCCAGCATTTTGTAGGTGACGGCTACCCGGTAGCGGAACCGTAGCGGGGTTTCGTACAGCTTCACCGTGAATTTGAACTGATTCAGCGCATCGGGGACGCGCGCGGAGTAGGTAGCCACCGGCTTAGGGTCGACGTTGGTCCGCTCGCTGGGAATCGTGTCGTTCACGACGACCCGCTTTTCGGTAGTTTCCGTTTTCTTTTGGGTTTGGTTGCAGCCCGCTGCGAAAGCCAGCAGGGGAAGCAAAACGAGTATTCTCATAGGAATGAATGGGTGGTTTAGGTATGGATAAGGAGGGGTACATTAGTCCAACCTTACTGCACGAAAAATAAGTGTTACTTTGGCCTGGGATATGTACCGCACAAACTAGGAGTTTATAACGAATAAAACTATCATTAAACTGGAGAACAAATGACGGCAATGCGTATATTTTTTACAGGAGGATCGGGCAAAGCAGGTAAGCACGTAATTCCCTACCTGCTTGACCAAGGACATCGGGTGATGAATGTAGACCTGAAGCCTCTGGATCACCCGGGGGTAGATAACCTGATCGCGGATATTACGGATTCCGGGCAAATGTTCGATGCCATGAGTTCGTATGCGGACCTTGATGAGCTGGAACCGGGAAACGGTGTACCAAAATTCGATGCCGTCGTGCATTTCGCAGCCATACCCCGGATCTTGATCAAACCCGACAATGAAACTTTCCGGATCAATACCCTAGGTACCTACAATGTAATTGAAGCGGCGGTCAAGCTGGGCATCAGGAAAATTATTATTGCCTCGTCGGAAACTACCTACGGCATCTGTTTTTCTGACGGTAAAACCGACCCCAAAGTACTTCCGCTGGAGGAGGATTACGACGTCGACCCCATGGATAGCTACGGAATATCGAAGGTGGTCAATGAAAAAACGGCCAGGGGCTTCCAGCGCCGGTCAGGTTTTGATATTTATGCCCTCCGCATCGGCAACGTGATTGAACCGCATGAATACGCTGAACTGTTTCCGCATTATTTTAAGCACCCCGAAGTACGTCGCCGAAATGCCTTCAATTACATTGATGCGCGAGACCTGGGACAGATCGTGGATTTGTGTTTGAAAAAAGACGGCCTCGGGTATGAGGTTTTCAACGCTGCAAATGATGAAAACGGAGCCATTATTCCCAGCAAAGAATTGGCAGAGCGGTTTTTCCCTGGGGTACCCATTACCCGTGAATTGGGGGAGTATGAAGCTTTGTATTCCAATCGGAAAATCCGGGAAGTCCTGGGATTTAAAGAACAACATAATTGGCAGAAGTACTTGAACTGGGGATGAATGCGAATCTGGGAGAAAACAGGCGTGCGGCTAATCCTGGGCTAAAACTTCACATATCCCACGTTCCAGTGCTATTGAATGGTTTCCTAACCCTCAAAATTTCGATAGATTTCATTCGGTTTATTCTTTACAGTAAAAGATGAAGTACTTCTTAAACTGTAAAAAAGCGAATGAACAGTCCACTCGAATTTATAAACACATCAAAACTACCTTTCCTGCTAAAATATCCAATTTTTTGGTGCTGTCTACTGGCAATGTCAAGTCTGGCCCTGGCCCAAACCGAAAGCACGAAGGAAAAGGTAGTTATCACCTCCCAAAATCAGAAAACCCAGGTAAGTACCAGTAATGATGGAGGATTACAGGTGAATGTCTCCCCCAAAGAGGCTCAGGCATTCAAGTCTCGCGGGTGGGTCAGCTATCGTGATTTTGGGGCCAAGGGCGACGGCAAAACCGATGATATGGACGCGATCGCCGCGGCCCATGCCTTCGCCAATCAGCAGAAACTACCGGTAAAAGCGGACGAGGGAGCTACCTACTACATCAGCGGAAAAGAGCGCACCGCCGTAGTGCGGACGGATACCGATTTTGGAAAGGCGGCTTTCATCATCGACGATGTGGATGTGGAAAATCGCAATGCTTCTGTCTTCGTGGTCAGTTCCAGCCTGCAATCTTTTCCATTGAAGGGCATTACATCGCTGAAGCGAAATCAGGAAAAAATTGACGCCAAACTACCTGGTCCCTGTCTGATTACGGTCACAAATGCGAACAAGAAGCACTACATCCGGTACGGACTGAACCAGAACAATGGAGCGTCGCAGACGGATATCTTCATGGTGGACAAAACCGGAAAGGTGGACATGGACGCGCCGATCATCTGGGATTTTGACCAGATCACCGAGATCAGTGCGCTTCCCATCGACGAAAAGCCCCTGAAGATCACCGGAGGACGGTTCACCACGATCGCCAATCAGGCTGAATCGAAGTACACCTACTACCAGCGCAATATATTGATTAAACGCTCCAATGTCGTGGTGGACGGGCTCGAACACCGCGTCACGGGTGAAGGCGACCACGGTGCGCCCTACGGCGGCTTTTTCAATATCCGGGACTGCGCCTATGTGACAGTCAGAAACACCGTCCTGACTGGCCACAAAACCTACACTACCATCGGTGCGGCCGGGAAGCCCGTCTCCATGGGTACCTACGACCTGTCGCCCAACCGCGCCCTGAATGTGTCCTTTATCAACTGCAGCCAGACCAACGATATCAATGACCGCACGTACTGGGGCATTCTGGGTTCCAATTTCTGTAAGAATATGCTGTACGACTCCTGCGTTTTTTCCCGGTTCGATGCCCACATGGGGGTAGCCAATGCCACCATCCGCAACTCGACGCTGGGGCACATGGGCATCAATGCCATCGGCAGCGGGACGTTTCTCGTGGAAAACAGCACGATCCGGGGGGTACCCTCATCAACCTGCGCTCCGACTACGGCAGTACCTGGCAGGGTGAATTCATTATTCGTAACTGCACGTTCGTCCCTTCCGGCGGCCGACCCGTCACTGCTTCCCTGATCGGTGGTTCCAATTCCGGGCAACATGATTTCGGCTATACCGCATACATGCCGGAGCGAATTATCATTGAAAACCTCAAAATCGACGACTCCCACCACCCCGACAACTACCAGGGCCCGGCTATTTTCGCCAATTTCAATCCCCAAATGAAGGATGAATCCTACCAGGAGCAGTTTCCTTACGTCATTACCAAAGAAGTCGTGCTCAAGAATGTGACTACCGCCAGCGGCAAGCCCCTGCGCGTTAGTGACAATCCGTTCATGTTCAGGAATGTGAAGGTAGTGACTAAATGATATGGATGTTGGGCAATATTAAACTGATAATCTAGTGAATAGAACAAATGTTGAATTTCTAACTCAGCAGCTGGAGAAAGCTACAAAGAGAATGAATTCCAGATATTCAACATTCATTCTAGAATTTGATCCAAACGAGCATCAAGCTCCAAAGACAAACATGGATGAGATAATGTTCTACCACGCTTTACCAAAAATACTTGAAAAAAAACTGAGATTAGAGGATACTGCTAACTCTTTGGTAACGGCATTCAATGAAATACCTCTTTGGATGAAACTCACAGAAGATATGGATGAAGGATCCTATCGATTATTCATCAGTAAACGATTTAGGAAACGAAAAGTAGTTGATGAATGGCATGGCAATAGTGATTTGAAACCTATCTTGATACAATGAAAAGAAGAACGACCTCCTATCAAAGCACCAGCTATGAACAACGCAAACAATCACGATGAACGAATGGCAAAGATGACCTTCGCCTCGGTCTATCCGCATTATGTCAATAAAGTCGAGAAGAAAGCCAGGACGAAAGAAGAACTGCATCAGGTAATTGAGTGGCTGACCGGGTATGATGAAGAAAAGTTAAAAAAACTCATCGAAGAAAAGGCGACGTTTGAAAAGTTCTTTCAGAAGGCTACTCTGAATTCAAATGCCCGCCTGATCACAGGTACGATCTGTGGCTATCGGATAGAAGAAATAGAAAATCCATTAACTCAGCAGGTCAGGTACCTGGACAAATTGGTAGACGAGCTGGCCAAGGGACGCAAAATGGAGAAGATTCTGCGAGGCGCGTAAACTGACTAACAAAAGAGCAGACTATGGAACACCATTTTAATTTGAGCGATAGAGAGTTTGCCCAGCAATTTGAAAACTGTAGCCTAGATCCTGCACTTTTTACGCACGAAGCGCACCTGCGTTTGGCGTGGATTCATGTTACTCAATATGGCGTAGAAACAGCGATTCTAAACGTTACGAAACAACTGGTTCAGTACGTAGCATTTCTGGGAGCCAGCGCAAAGTACAACCATACCTTGACCATTGCCTCCGTCAAGGCAGTGAATCATTTTATTAATAAGTCTTCTGCTGATACCTTCAAAGATTTTATTGCTGAATTCCCAAGGCTTAAATCCAATTTTAAAGAATTGATTAATACGCACTACTCGGGCGATATTTTCAATTCGTCACTGGCGAAACAGGAATTTATCGAGCCAGACCTGGTACCCTTTGACTGATTTTATCCTTCGGAGCGGATCTTTTATTGATAAATGAATTAACTTGTAAAGTTGCGAATTACCACGCCGGAGGTGTCGACGGTTACTAGTAAAAAGGTGTAATTACTTACAAATCGCCCCGGAGGGGCCGACCCCTCCGGTGTGTTTGATTCTTCCAACATATCCATTCTATTAACCGTTGACCCCTCTGGGGTATTTATCTTTACGAATTAATTCGCCCATCAATAATCAAATCCATTTAGTTCTGCATGGCTTGATCAGCCGATAGCTTAAAACTACCAAAAAAACAGAAATAAGAAAATGTTACATTGTACTCCCTTCCTTTTATTTGACGGAAACTGCGCCGAAGCGATGACCTTTTACCAGAAATGCCTTGGTGGAGAATTGACCTTGACCAAACTGGGTGATACGCCCATGAAAGATCAGTTTCCGACCGAAAAACACGGAAGAATCATTAATGCGCAACTGAAAAGTGGCGCAATTGACTTTTCGGCTACCGATTGGATGGCTTCTCCTCAACTCGAGCCCAAGCCCGGGAATACGTTCAGCTTGTTTGTCGTGGGTACTTCCCTTGCTGATTTGAAACCGGTTTTTGAGAAGCTCGCGGAAGGAGCGGACCGGGACAAGCGGACCTTTATGGAGCTTCGTAGTGTACCCTTTGGTACCTACGGGCAGCTCACCGATAAATTTGGTGTCTCCTGGATTTTCAGAGGAGAGAAGCAAGAATAGCTTGGTTTGACTCCCCTCAGAGCACTGCTCAAGGTACCTCCTCCGTCCCAATTTGTAAGGAGAAACGAATTACCTTCAAATTGCTCAGCCAGGAATAAGTAGGATAGGCACGTGCATTTTTCACTATTCGATATTGAGCAGAAACTAATAGTTGGAATTTACTGACCCACATGCCTCACAAAAACTACAACATCCTGCTGCTTTGCGCAGCACTGCTCACCTTATCCTGCGTTAAGATCGGAGGTACCCTACCTAAGGTACCCCTACCGGGAGAAGCCAGAGCTGTGGTTTCACTGAACGAAGAATTCCAGACGATCCATAGCTTCGGTGCATCCGATTGCTGGTCGGCCAAGTTTATTGGTACCTGGGCCGATGAAAGCAAGAAAAATCAGATCGCGGATTTGCTTTTCAGCCTCGACACCACGGCGGCGGGGCAGCCAAAGGGCATCGGCCTGTCGCTATGGCGAATGAACATCGGTGCGGGTAGCTACGAACAGGGTGAAGCCAGCGACATCGGCGATGCGTGGCGGCGGGAGGAATGCTTTCTGGACGCCCAGGGTAGGTACGACTGGTCGAAGCAGGCGGGCAGCCAATGGTTCCTGAATGCGGCCCGGCAGCGAGGGGTACCTTACACGCTGGGTTTTGCCAACTCACCGCCTGTCCACATGACGGTCAACGGCAAGGCGTTTGCGCCAGGTACTGCAAGCGCATCAAACAACGATTCGCTGAATCTCCGCACAAATCAACTGACCCGATTTGCTGATTTTTTGACCGAAGTCGCCAATCACTTTAACCTTGACTACCTTAGCCCCGTCAACGAGCCACAGTGGGACTGGCAGGCCAAGAAAAACGGAAAAGCCGGGCAGGAAGGTACCCCCGCCCGCAGCCGCGACCTGATCGCGGTAGCGAAGGCTTTATCTGACCGACTAAACGCCACAGACAGCAAAACCACGGTAGTTACCGGCGAAACCGCACAGATCGACTACCTCTACGACAAAGCAGAATCAGGTCGGGGCAACCAGTTGGCAGAGCTGTTCGGCGGAAGCACTTCGCTGGGTACCTTGCCCAATGTCCAACCCATCGCGGCGTACCACAGTTACTTTTCTACTTGCGACGACGCCCGGCTGGTCGGAACCCGGCAAAAAGCCCTTCAGGCCGCGCGGGCGGCGGGCAGTCCCACACTCTGGCAGAGCGAATTCGGGGTATTGGGCGACATCTGCGGCAAATACAATGGATCTCCCCGCCATACGGCTATTGACTACGGGCTGTACGTGGCCAAGGTACTTCACAACGACCTCACGGTATCTAACGTAGCCTCGTGGCAATGGTGGCTGGCGATCAACCCCTACAATTACAGCGACGGCCTGGTGTATATCAATGGCCCGGACGGACAATTCAAGAACCACGACAACGCCCGCTTGGCGGGGCAGGTCGTGGAGTCGAAGCAGTTGTGGACTTTTGGGAATTTCGCCCGTTTTGTACGACCCGGTATGAAACGCATTAAGGTAGCGATCGAAGGTAACGCTGATCCGGTGGCGCAGGCAGGTACCTACATGATGTCGGGCTATAAGGACGCAACCCGTAAGAAAATCGTGCTGGTCGCCGTCAATATGACTTCCCAACCCGTGGCACTGCCGCTGTCGGGCTTGGCCGTAAAGAACAAGCGCTTCGTAACCTACACCACTGATAAGGACAAAAACCTGGCGAAAGCATCAGTGACGAGCGATAAAATCGTGATGGTACCCGAATCCGTGACCACCCTGGTAGGGTACTACGAGTGAGGGGGTGAAGAATGAGTAGACGGGAGATAAAGCAAAATTAGCCCGATCAGAGAAATTAGACCCAGCATAAAACCCGCGGCGACGTCCGAAAACCAGTGCGCCCCCAAGTACACCCTGGAAAAGGGCACGGCCAGGATCAACAGCAAACTCACCCCACCTATCCCCCACCGCACAGCGGGAGGAAATTGCCGCAGTCGGTACATCAGAAAGATCAGAAAGCCAAAGAAAGTAACGTAAAACACGGTATGCCCGCTGGGAAAACTGTTGTGCTGCGCTTTGACCACAATCCGCACCAGATCGTCGGTGGGACGGGGACGGTTGACCAGTAGCTTAATGCCAAAATTGAGCACCGAAGACAGCAGTGTGAGGCTTAGGAAGAGAGCTTCCCAGCGGTAGCGAAGCATCAGAAAAACGAGTGCAGTAGCCAGGGCAAGGGAAATAGCCACAGTTTGCGTCCCAAACCAACTGACGCCTTTCATCACGGCGTCCAGGAAAGGACTGTTGTACTCCTGCACCTCTTCGGAAAATTCAATGTCGATGAATGTGGTCGGCAGCAGGTATACGAAGGCCGTCAACAGCAGAAAGAGTGCTGTCAATCCTAGTACTAAGTACAGGGCTTTTTTTCGGGAAGGCTGAAAATCGAGGTACGTCAGTACGTTCATGAGGTACCTTACTATTCTCATGAGTGTATGCATGTGGCCAATGAGTTCAAGAGAAAGAGGGTACCCTGGGTACCGCCCGACCACAAAGAAATGGAATTTATGTAGCTTTACGGAATAATAACCCGGTAACCCGCCTTTGAAAACCTACCTTAGCTCATCCGCCATGCTGCCAAAAACAATTCGTCTGCTGTTTCTGATTTTCTGTGTGGGCCACGCCTTCGCCCAAACCCCACCCGCCCGCCTGATCATTCGTGGCGACGATATGGGCTTTTCGCACTCGGGCAATCTGGCCCTGGTGGAGTCGTACAAAAAGGGCATCGAAACTTCCATTGAAGTGATTGTACCCTCGCCCTGGTTTCCTGAAGCGGTGCAATTATTGAAAGAAATACCCGATGCGGACGTAGGTATTCACCTGGCCCTGACCAGTGAGTGGGATCTGGTGAAGTGGCGTCCCATGACCCAGGCCAGTAGTCTGGTCGACGCAGATGGGTACTTTTACCCGATGGTTTTTCCCAATAAAAACTATCCGGGCCGCGCCATTGCCGAAAATAAATGGAAGCTCGAGGACATTGAGCGTGAGTTCCGGGCGCAGATCGAAACCGCCCTGCGGCACATCCCGCGCATCAGTCACCTGTCTTCGCACATGGGCTGCACAGCGTTATCGAAGGAAGTAACGGCACTTACTAAAAAACTGGCGCAGGAATACAAAATCGATATCGATACGGATGCATACAAGGTACAGCGGCTGCCGCTGGAAGGGCCGCGTGGTACCCCCACCGAAAAAGCCCAAAGCTTTATGAACGCTCTCAGCCGCGTGGAACCCGGCAAAACCTACCTGTTTGTGGAGCATCCGGGCCTGGACAACGCCGAGCTCCGTGCTATCCATCACATTGGCTACGAGAACGTGGCCGAAGACCGGCAGGGCGTGACCGACCTATTTACCAGCGCCGACGTGAAAGCAAAAATCAAAGCAAAAGGCATTCGGCTGATCAGCTACAAGGATCTGCTGGAATCGAACAAATGAGTCAGAGGGTACCTATGGCTGGTATAATTATTTTGGGTCGGCAGGTAAAAAATGATGGGTCGGAAACAAATACTGCACGCTTACGACCGCCCCATTTCTGTGTACACTAAACCCCTAATACCATGGACTTAACAATAAAAGACCCGCAGGACGGGCAGGAAATGCATTTTAAGGTAGAACCCGAAATGTACGGCGACGAGCAAGGATTGCGGGTTATTTTCCCCGAAAAAGATTCATTTGTGATGGTGTATCGTGGCGAGGACAAGTGGGAGGTTGTGGATGAGCAATTTGTCAATCCTGACCTGGTGGAGATCATCGGTAAGGCCCTGCATCCGCGCGCGCACTATGTGTCCAATTCCAATCCTTCCTGATAACCGGACTTATATTCAATCAAAAAGCCCGTAGAACTAGTTCTACGGGCTTTTTGATTTTGAAGGGGGTACCTATGGATCAGGCCAATTCTTTGGTACCTAAGAATCGCCGGCTTAATTCTGGAAAACGCAGGACTGCCGCAATCCACACCAGCCCCTGAAGAATAACCGGCGCAAAAAAGGGCTGTTGATGCTCAAGGTGTGTAGCTATGGCCCCGCCCAGGTAGGCCGCCAGCAACAGCGTACCTAGCAAGCCTGTACGCGGGACAATAAAAAGAGCTACCGAAATCAGCTCTACGAATGCGATCAGTTTAATCGTTTCTGCCGTGAGGCCCATGGCTTCTGAAGCTTCCTCCGCCCCGGTTCCGCCCGCCAGTTTCATGCTAGCGCTACCGATGAAGGCCAGCGCGATGAGTCCGGTAAGTACCCATCCGATAATTTTTTGTGTTTTAGTGCTCATACGATTCTTTTTTTTAGTTGATGCTACAAATTTACGGCGCATCGGTATACCTTTGTAACGAATTACATAAAGGATACCGGTAACAAAAAGGATACCTATTTATATTATGACACAGCACGAATGTCGAAAAGCGCACATGGCCGTTCAGGATACGTTGTCGGTGGTGGGTGGAAAATGGAAGCTGGTGATTCTGGCGATCCTGATGGACGAAACAAAACGATTCAAAGAGCTTTCCCGGGAATCAGGCATTTCGCCCCGGATTCTGTCGAAGGAGTTGAAAGAACTGGAAATGAATAATCTGGTCAGCCGGAAAGTTTGCGACACCCGCCCCATCACGGTAGAGTACGCGGCTACCCCGTACAGCCAGACGTTGCGGCAGGTAACCGAAGCGCTGCATAATTGGGGCGTTCAGCATCGCGAGGCCATTTTCCACAGCGATACCCAGTTAGAGGCCGTGTCGTGAGGCCGGAACCAGGTACGGATTTTTAGGGATAGGGATTCGTCGCCTACATATCTGTGGGTGATGAATCCGATCGCTTAGGTCTTGTACACCGTTTCAAAAAATCGCTGAATGACTGCTATTACCCGTAAAGATAACCATCCCGACATTGTTCTGATTGGCGCGGGCATCATGAGTGCTACCCTCGGGATGCTACTCAAAGAACTCGACCCTTCGCTCAGCATAGAAATCATCGAGCGGCTCGACCACGCCGCCGCCGAAAGCTCCGACGCCTGGAACAATGCCGGTACCGGGCACTCGGCTTTTTGCGAGCTCAACTATACGCCCCAGCGTCCCGACGGCTCGGTGGATATTTCCAAGGCTGTCAAGGTAGCCGAATCCTTCGAGCAATCGCGGCAGTTCTGGGCGTTCCTGACCCAACATGAGTTCGTGGAGCTACCTACCTCCTTCATTCGCCCGATTCCACACATGAGTTTTGTGTGGGGCGAGAAAAATGTCACATTTCTGCAAAAACGGTACGAAGCCATGCAGAAGAATGTGTTATTTCAGGAAATGCAGTATTCCGATGATCATAGCCAGCTTACCGACTGGATGCCGCTGATTATGGAAGGCCGCGATCCAAATCAAAAGGTAGCTGCCACCTACATGCCCCTGGGTACCGATGTCAACTTCGGCGCCCTGACCCGTGCCATGTTCCACTGCCTTAAAGATATGGAAGGCGTGACGCTACATTTCAATCAGGAAGTCCGCGACCTGGACCGCGAGCGGGACGGTTCATGGGAGGTGAGTGTCCGGGATCGGGACACCCACGAGCGCCGGAAAATCCATGCCAAATTCGTATTCATCGGCGCGGGTGGCGGCTCTCTGCCGCTGCTGCTCAAATCCGGCATTCCCGAAGGCCGCGGCTACGGGGGCTTTCCGGTAAGCGGTCAATGGTTGCGTTGTACCAACCCCGACATCATCAGGCAGCATCATGCCAAAGTCTATGGCAAGGCCGAGGTAGGATCGCCGCCCATGTCGGTACCGCATCTGGACACGCGTATGATCAAGGGTAAGCAGGAGTTGCTTTTTGGTCCCTACGCGGGTTTCTCAACCAAGTTCTTGAAAAAAGGCTCTTTTTTTGACCTCCCCTTTTCGGTAAACCTGCGCAACATCCGGCCCATGATTGCTGCCGGTCTCCACAATATTCCGCTCACGAAGTACCTCATTGAGCAAGTAAGCCAGACGCCCCAGGAACGGCTGGACGCTCTGAAAAGATACTTTCCGGAAGCCCGGCTGGACGATTGGGAGCTCGAAATTGCCGGACAACGGGTTCAGGTGATCAAAAAAGACGAAGAAGAGGGCGGTATTCTGGAATTCGGAACCGAGGTAGTCAGCGCCGCCGATGGCAGCCTGGCCGCGTTGCTGGGCGCGTCGCCGGGCGCTTCCACGGCGGTGTCGATCATGTTGAGTTTGCTCGAAAAATGCTTTCCTGAGCAACTTCGCACCAATGCCTGGCAACAGAAACTCCGGGAGATGATTCCGTCCTACGGACAGTCCCTGGGCGATAATCCGGCGCTCTGTCATGCGATGCGTACCTATACCAGTGAAGTACTGGACCTGGCACCGGCGGAGTAATTTTTTCAAATCCCAATCTATCTTACCCCCTATGTTCACCCTGGCCATTCATGGTGGTTCCTGCTGGATCGACCCGGCTGACCTCACGCCCGATCTGGAAAAAGTATACCATTCCGCCCTAAATGAGGCGATGGATGCAGGCTATGCTTTGCTGGCGGCGGGAGGTACCGCACTGGACGCCGTTGAAAAATCCGTAACGACGCTGGAAGATAACCCCCTGTTCAATGCCGGACGCGGATCGGCCTTCAACTACCATCAGTTTCACGAAATGGACGCCGCCATCATGTGCGGGCAAACCGGACAGGCGGGAGCCGTGGCGGGGGTACGTAACGTCAAGAACCCCGTCAGGCTGGCCCGTACTGTGCTGGACAAAACCAAAAACGTCCTGCTAACGGGGGAAGGTGCCGAAACATTTGCCCGGGAGCAGGGACAGCGCTTCGAGGAGGATACCTATTTCTATAACGAAGACCGCTACCGCGAACTCCTGATCGCCAAGCAACGCGCAAAAGAATGTAACACGGGCAAAGGTACCGTAGGGGCAGTAGCCCTGGACAAAGCCGGCAACCTGGCGGCAGCCACTTCTACGGGCGGATTTGCCAACAAAAACTATGGCCGCGTAGGTGACAGCCCCATCATCGGCAGTGGTACCTACGCCAACAATCAGGCCTGTGCGGTATCCTGCACTGGTGACGGTGAGTACTTCATGCGGGCCGTGGCAGCCTACGACGTTTTTTGTTTGATTGAGTATAAAGGCCTATCATTGCGGGAAGCCTGCCAGCAAGTGGTTCATGAAAAAATCAGAAAGGCGGGTGGCCAGGGCGGTCTGATCGCCGTGGATCGATTCGGGAACGCCGAACTGGTTGTCAACTGCGACGTGATGTTCCGGGCCTGGAAAAACCAACACGGCGCGGGTGGTACTACAATATTTGAAAATACATGACCCGATACCTTATATTTCTCAATGTACTCCTCTGTTACGGATGCCATTCTCAGAACACAACGCCTCCCTCGATACAAGATGAGCGATTGCCTTTTGCGGAACGGACTGCCATTTATCCCATCGATAGCTTCCCCGCCGGCAAGCCGCAATATGTCACGCTGCCTCCCCTGCCCGACACGCTGACCTTCGCCGGCGAGCGGGTACCCCTGGAGCGCGACGATGTGCGCGAGAGCCTTGAACGTGAATTGGTAGTGAACACATTCGGGCATTCGCGGACTATTTTCGTGATGAAAAATATCGCTCGCTGGCGGCCACTGGTCGAAAAAACATTGCGCGAAAACGACGTACCTACCGATCTGATTTATCTGGCCGTAGCCGAAAGTGAACTCGAAAACACGGTGCAGTCGCCCGCCGGGGCGGTGGGCATGTGGCAATTCATGCAGCCTACGGCCCGTGATTTCGGACTGACCATCAACGAGGACGTGGACATGCGCCGCGATCCCAAGCTAGCCACCGAGGCCGCTACCCGCTATCTCAAATGGGCCTACGTCCGTCTGAAAAGCTGGCCGCTGGTCGCTAGTTCGTACAACCGGGGGCTCACGGGGATGCAGAATGTGCTGAAGTACCAGCAGACGGATAATTTCTGGGACCTGTACCTCAATCCCGAAACAGCGCGATACTTTTACCGTATCCTGGCTTTCAAGGTGATCCTGGAAAACCCGGAAGCCTATGGTTACTTCCTACGCCCTGAGGATCAGTACCGCCCCTACCAGTTCAAAACGGTAAAGGTAGATCGCGATACGGACCTGATTGCATTTGCCAAAGCCAACAAGACTACCTATAAAGAATTAAGATTGCTCAATCCCTGGTTTAGCAACACGACGGATTATCGCCTGCGGGTGCCTTCGGGTAGTTTTTATGAGGTAAGGGTACCTACAAAGGAATAGGGAATCAAAAAAATGGTGGGCCGGGGCCCGCCATTTACCGTTTCAACCGGTAGAGGTACCTCTAGAATTTTACGATATACAGGCGGTTGCCATCGATCACGGTACCCTTCGTGGGAGATAGTGTCTTTTGTTTGATTTTCAGGATAGGATCGCTCCACACGGCAAAATCATCGTCATTGATTACTCCCAGTGTGCTGCCGTCAATCAGCCACATCCCTTCCAGTTTATCGTGCGGGTAGTCGCCCAGGGCAGTAATCAGATCCACGGCCAAAGTTTTCTGGACTGGAACGATACCCGCCGCGGCCAATTGATCCCAGCTATTGGCTTCCAGCGTTTTGCCATTCACCAGCATACCATCCAGAGAATTGAAATCACCCGAGACATCTGTTGCCTGGGAAATATCGATTTTATAAATATGCTTCATCACCGGACCATCCGCACTGAAATTGCCATCCCGCTCTACCACCAAAAATTGTGTGGCGCTCAGGGCCGTGATTTCAGAGTTAGAATTATTGTCGATCTCCTGACGGTACAGGTACTGTTTGGTACTCCCCGTAGCAATATCGAAAGTCACGATCCGCGTCAGGGTACGGTTGGTGGCGGCAGAATTCGAAGGGTTGTAGAGCCGCGACTGCATAATTCCGACCAATGTTTTCTCGTCGGGTGTGATGGTAAGCCCTTCCATGCCGCGGTTAGCCCATCGTCTTTCGAGCACCGCGGGTAATTTACGAGTTCCGGTGTTCACGTTGACCGGGCTGATGCGTTCGATTTGCGTGCCGTCGGACTTCAAATGAGCGATGTGCGGACCGTACTCGTCCGAAACCCAAAAGGTACCATCCTTCATGGCTACCAGGCCTTCGGTATCCAGCCCAAACTCATCAAAGTCGAGTACCTGATTGTTCAAATCGTACGGAATTTCGCCGGTCGCACCTTTGCCGGCCGGATTGGGTCGGCCGCTGATGGGATTGCCCGAAGGGTCTTTAATCAGGATTTCGGACAGTTTCTCAATTTTACCGTCACTTGTCAGCCTGAACAGGCCAATCCGGGGTGTGTAGTTGGGTACGGGAAAGTACTTACCACCCGTAGCGTCGGCATTGGGGCCACGATCGGTCAGGGCGTAGAACTGCCCCGCATTGTAGGGGTGCGCCACGGCCGAAGAACCAAAGCCACCGTTTCGTATTTCAACGCCAAGCTGTGAACCCAGTACCGTATAAGGTAGCGCAACGCCCTGATTGCTAAGCGTCGGTAGTTGGTAAGGATTGCCCAGGTCGTGGTCCTGGATACACGATGAGGCAGCGAGGATCAGCCCGGATAGGGTCAGGCTAGAGAAGTGTTTTTTAATAAACATGCGTAATAGGTTGAGGGAATGGAAATTACGCAAAGAAACCTAGATCGGGGCGAATGTGTCAGGAAAGGACGTTAACAAACCATTATGTGATTGTTAACCCGATATGATGCTGATTTGGGATGAGAGTATCGTCCCATTACATTTAGCATCGTTTTCACCTGCACATCTTTATTTTGGCGCAAAAAAAACTTGTGTCAGAAACCCATCCGTTCTAACTTTATCCAATCACTATCCTAGCAGCAAACCACTATGAGTAGTATCAACGACACCATCGCCGGACTCGAACTGGCACAAATCGGCTGGGTGGTCCCGGACATTCACACTACCATGAAATTCCTTACGAACGCGCTGGGCATCGCTGGCTTTCCCCAACCTGAGCTTATACGGGCAGAAGATTTGGGTATGACCTATTACGGCAAGGTTGAAGCCGGTGAATGGCTCACCACCCAAACCTATAACGGAGGTACCTTCATCGAACTCATTCAGCCTGTTTCCGGCCAAAGCATGTTCCATGACTATCTGGCCCAGTATCCGGCTGGGGGTACCCAACATTTGGCGTTCCGTTTGCCGGTTAGCGGTTTCGATCAGGTCATCAGCGATCTATCCGACCAAGGGTATGCGATCCTGAGCCAGGTGGATCATCCCATCGCACGAATGGCTTTCTTTGACACCTATCAGACCCTGGGCGTTGCCACCGAGATCATGGGCATCACACCGGAAGGATGGACCGCCATAAAAAAAATGCAGAAGGTAGGGTGAGGATTGGCTTATAAGATAATCAGAATCCTTTTATAAAATAAAGCCACTGAAATTCAGTGGCTTTTATATTCAGTGACCCCGACGGGAATCGAACCCATATCTAAAGTTTAGGAAACTTCTATTCTATCCGTTGAACTACGGGGTCATGGACGGGAACCTGGGGTATGCCGATATTCCGGCCCGCAAATTTCAATAATTTTCGTATCCCTACCAAACCCTCATTCCACTTCATTCTGCCAATCGCCTTCGTCGTAGTAGCCTACGTCCAGCCAGTTGGGATAGATCAGGAAATGCTTGTCGCGCACGAGGGCGCCGAGGTGCTGGCGTAGCTCGTCCATGTTCTCATTGTGCTCCGCCGAGATGAACACCACATGATCGGCCTTGCGGGCGTGGAAACTCTTGCGAAGTTGCGCAATGAGGGCTTCCCTAGGCAGGGGCTTCGTGGCCGTGTCGTCCGTTACTTCGTGCCAGTCTTCGTCCGCCTCTGTCTCGACGGGCGGCTGGTAGAGGTCGATCTTGTTGAAAACAATAATTGTCGGCTTATCGCCCGCACCGATTTCGGCCAGGGTACTGGTCACCACATCCATTTGCTCCTCAAACGACGGGTGCGAAATATCCACCACGTGCAGCAGAATATCGGCTTCACGTACCTCGTCCAGCGTAGATTTGAATGACTCGATGAGGGTGGTGGGTAGCTTACGGATAAACCCGACTGTGTCCGTAAGCAGATAGGGTATATTACCCACCGACACCTTCCGTACCGTGGAGTCGACCGTGGCAAACAGTTTGTTCTCGGCAAAGACGTCGGCTTTGGCCAGGCGTCGCATCAAAGTGGACTTACCCACGTTGGTGTAGCCCACCAACGCCACGCGCACCAGGCGGTCGCGTTCCTTCCGGCGGGTCACACTTTGCAGATCGATCTTATCCAGTTTGTCTTTCAGGAATGTAATCCGATCCTTGATAATCCGGCGGTCGGTTTCGAGCTCTTTCTCACCCGGACCGCGCATACCTACCCCCCTTTTTGTTTGGTAAGGTGCGTCCACATCCGGGTCAGACGAGGGTACATGTACTGGTACTGCGCCAGTTCTACCTGGGTTTTGGCCTGGGCGGTTTTGGCGCGCATGGCAAAGATGTCCAGGATCAGCAGACTGCGATCGAGTACCTTGATTTCTTCGCTTTCAAAAGCGGCTTCCAGGTTTCGTACCTGCGAGGGACTGAGATCATCGTCAAAAATGACCATGTCCACGGGCTCGGCCGCAACAAATGTTTGTATTTCCTGCAATTTCCCGCTTCCTACGTAGGTTTTGGGGTCAGGATGTTCCAGGTTTTGGGTAAACGTGTGCCGGGTTTCCACGCCCAGCGTCGTCACCAGAAAAGCCAGTTCGTCAAGGTATTCTTTGGTTTGTTGCGGGCTTTGGCGCTGCGGACTCACCGCTATCAGCACAGCCGTTTCCTGTTTTTTTTCAGTTGAGTTCGTTGCTCTTTTATCAATCATTCGTATTCAGTTGACAATGGACAGTTGGTAGTTGACGGTGCTTGTTTTCTGTAAATCACACACTCTGAAATCAAACACTTGCCTGGCAGCCATTCTTTTCTTGGAATGGGCAAGCTAGGGAGAACGGTGATTTTCTCATATTAGTTCTTTCCAGGAAAAGATCCTAACCTACACCCGTTGAAACTTTATAAAAAAATAATTCTAGCTTTGTAAAAATCTTTATGCCCATGATTCTGCTCTCTCGGGTCTAACTGACCTACCTGCCGATCCCGCTTCGGTCTTTCCTGGTACTCCTGTACTTTTTTTGAAGTACCGAGTACCCTATCCTCATTATCCATCCAGTCATTTTTCCGGATTGCTACCCTCCTGTATCCGAAGGGCACCGGGTGAGTTCTTTCGTTTGGGAAAAACTGACTGCTTCATCGTATAAGATTTTGAAAAAATACCTCCAGCTGCTCCGCACCGCCTTAGACGGCTCCGAGCAAAGCTATACCAGCGGCAGCATCAACCGCGCTATTTTCCTGCTTTCCGTCCCGATGATCCTCGAAATGGTCATGGAGTCGCTCTTCGCGGTCGTGGACGTTTTCTTTGTATCCAAGGTGAGCACCGAAGCCGTGGCTACGGTAGGCCTTACCGAGTCGGTCATCACGCTTATTTATTCGGTAGCCATTGGCCTCAGCACCGCCGCCACGGCGCTGGTAGCGCGGCGGGTAGGCGAAGGCAACCCCGATCAGGCGGGTAAGGCCATCGGGCAAATCATCCTGATTTCGCTGGCTTTGTCAGTGGTTATGGGGGGCTGTGGTACTATCTGGGCCGGAGATATCCTGCGCCTGATGGGAGCCGACGCGCGGGTGATTGAGGTAGGTACCCTCTTTGCCCGGATTGAGTTTCTGAGCAGTCCGGTCATTGTGCTACTCTACGCGCTCAGCGGGGCCTTGCGCGGGGCGGGCTCCGCCTCGGCAGCCATGCGTTCGCTCTGGATTGCCAACGGTCTCAATATGATCCTTGATCCCCTGTTTATTTTTGGCATCGGGTTCTTTCCCGAGCTAGGGGTTACGGGAGCCGCCGTTGCTACCACGCTGGGACGTACCGTGGGTGTAGGGTACCAGCTGTATTTCCTATATCATACCAAAAAAGCGGTGTCCATCACCTGGCCGGATTTTGTACCTGATTTTGCGGTGATCAAAAATATCCTCAATCTTTCGGCGGGTGCTACGGGTCAATTCCTGATTTCCTCGGCGAGCTGGGTATTCCTCACGCGCATCCTGGCCGAGTTCGGCAGCGATGTGGTAGCGGGTTATACGATTGCCATCCGGGTCATCATTTTCACGCTTTTGCCGTCGTGGGGTATGGCCAATGCCGCCGCCACGCTGGTGGGCCAGAACCTCGGTGCCAGCCAGCCCGACCGCGCCGAAACCTCCGTATGGCGCACGGCGCGGCTCAATATGTGGTTTCTGTTGGGAATAGCGCTGCTGTTTTTTGCGGGTGCTCCATGGATTGTGGGCCTCTTCAGTACCGAGCCGGCTGTGGTGCGTACGGGCGTCAATGCTTTGCGCGTGCTATGCCTGGGCTATGGCTTTTTTGCCTATGGTATGGTAGTCATCCAGGCCATCAACGGCGCGGGCGACACCAAGACGCCCATTTACCTCAACCTCGTTTGCTTCTGGCTGGTTGAGATTCCGGTGGCTTATCTGCTGGCTTTAGTGCTGGACTGGGGCCCCATTGGCGTTTTCGCCTCCGTTCCCATCGCCGAATCGCTCCTGGCTATTTTGAGTATTCTGGTATTCCGGCGCGGCCGCTGGAAGCTCATCGAGGTGTAGACAGAAACTTTTCTTTCACCTGGCCCTTACCTCTGTGATATTTGTTACAGAGGTAAGGGCTTTTGCCCCCTACTTTTGCAGGAGAAGTCAGAAAAAACGATTCCTTTTTGTCGTCTTCCTAGTTTTTACCACAAAACACTTACTGTGAACATCCTCGGTTATTTTGCTTCCATACTCATCGGCGTCAGCCTCGGGCTCATCGGCGGTGGCGGAAGCATCCTCACGGTTCCGGTGCTGGTGTATCTGATTGGCCTCAATCCCGTGCTATCCACTGCCTATTCGTTGTTCGTGGTAGGTACCACGTCGCTGGTAGGGTCTTTCACCTACATGAAAAAGGAACTGGTCAATTATAAAGCCGCGCTGGTTTTTGCCGTCCCTTCATTCATCGCGGTATTCCTGACGCGTAAGTACCTGGTACCGGCTATTCCCGATCCCGTGTTTACACTTGGGGGTTTTACGCTGGAAAAAGGCGCGGGAATCATGGGGCTGTTCGCCCTGATTATGCTGGCCGCAGCCTACTCGATGATCCGGCATAAGGAAGAAGGTACGCCAAAAGATTCAGGTACCCCCGCCATCGTGTTCAACTATCCGCTGATCGCCCTTGAAGGGGCCGCTGTGGGGTTGCTTACGGGTTTGGTGGGAGCAGGCGGGGGTTCCTCATTATTCCCGCGCTGGTGCTGTTGGCCCGCATTCCCATGAAAATGGCCGTAGGTACCTCTTTGCTCATCATCGCGGCCAAGTCGTTGATCGGATTTCTGGGCGACATAGGGCAACAGCCCATGGACTGGACGTTCCTGGCTTTGTTCACCACGCTCTCGGTCGTCGGCATTTTCCTGGGTTCCTATCTGACCCGCTTCATCCCTGGTGAGAAACTAAAACGCCTCTTCGGATGGTTTGTACTCGGAATGGCAGCATTTATTTTGTGGAAGGAATTCCTTTGAAAAAGGGGCAGAAATGGATCAACAAAACAGCTTTACTCATTGATTATTAATTTTTTATAAAGAAACTTAACACTTCGGTACTTTCTTTTAATTCCACTTTGGGTCTATGTACCTCTGGAACTTTGCCCCTTCAAACTGAAAACCTATGAAAATCGAACAAATCTATACCGGCTGCCTGGCGCAGGGTGCCTACTTTATTGAATCCGAGGGCGAAGCAGCCGTGATTGATCCACTGCGCGAAGTAGCCCCCTACCTCGAAAAAGCCAGGCGCGAGCACGCGACCATCAAGTATGTGTTTGAAACCCACTTTCACGCCGATTTCGTGTCGGGCCACCTTGATCTTTCCCAGAAAACGGGCGCCCCAATTGTCTACGGCCCCAATGCCAATCCTACCTTTGACGCACACATCGCCGCCGACGGGGAAGAATTCAAGCTGGGAGCCGTCACCATCCGTACCCTGCACACGCCCGGCCACACGATGGAGTCCACCTGCTACCTGCTGCTGGATGAAAATGGGAAAGAAACCGCCTTGTTCAGCGGTGACACGCTGTTTATTGGCGATGTAGGTCGCCCCGATCTGGCCCAGGAAAGCGACCTGACTACGGCCGACCTGGCAGGGTACCTCTTCGATAGCCTGCGAACCAAAATTATGCGCCTGCCTAACGACATAATCGTGTACCCGGCCCACGGGGCGGGCTCGGCCTGTGGCAAGAATATGAGCAAAGAAACATCCGACACGCTGGGCAACCAGAAGCTGTTCAACTACGCCCTGCGGGCCAATATGACCCGCGAAGAATTTATAAAGGAAGTCACCGAAGGCCTCGCCGAACCTCCGCAGTACTTCCCGCAAAACGTGCAAATGAACCGGGAAGGCTACGACAGCATCGACGCTGTGCTGGAGCGTGGCGCGCAGGCGCTCAGTCCGGCGGCCTTCGAGGTGGCCGCCAACGAAACGGGCGCATTGGTGCTTGACACCCGCGCGGCCCGCGATTTTGCCGCAGGCTTCATTCCCAATTCCATCAACATCGGTATCGATGGCAGCTTTGCTCCCTGGGTAGGTGCGCTGATTCCGGATTTAAAACAAAGCCTGTTGCTCGTGACCGATCCCGGTCGCGAAGAAGAGGTGGTCACCCGTCTGGCGCGGGTGGGCTACGACTACACCCTGGGGTACCTTGAGGGCGGCTTTGCGGCATGGCAAAACGCAGGCATGGAAACCGATACCGTACAGTGGGTGGAAGCCGCGGATTTTGCGGAGAAATTCAAGAAGAATGACCTCTCCGTAATCGACGTTCGTAAACCCACCGAATTTGAAAGCGGACACGCGGAGGGTGCCAAAAATCTGCCCCTGGACTACATCAGCGACCTCATGGCCGAATTTCCCCACAACGAATCCATGTACCTGCACTGTGCGGGCGGCTACCGCTCCATGATCGCCGCCTCAATCCTCAAGGCACGGGGTTTTGATAACGTAGTCAACATCGAAGGCGGCTACGGGGCCATGAAAACCGCGGGGGTACCTGTGACCCGTGATTCGGCGGTTCAGAACTAAGTCGATAGGCTGTGGTTCGCTTCTTTTAGCCTTCCTGTCAATATTAATCATCTAACTTTTCAGTATCCCTTGTCAATTATCCATTATTTATCGCAGCCTTGGCCCTGGTACGTGGCGGGACCGCTCATCGGCCTGACCGTACCAGCCTTATTGCTGATTGGCAACAAGGCTTTCGGGATTTCTTCCTCCCTACGCCATATCTGTGCGGCTTGTGTGCCGGCCAATATTCCTTTTTTTCGCTATGACTGGAAAAAAGAGGGATGGAACCTGGCCTTTGTGCTGGGAATCCTGATCGGCGGCTTCATTGCAACCCAATTTTTGGCTGATCCTAACGAAATTGTGATCGCCGCTTCGACCCAAAGCGATCTGGCAGCCCTGGGCATTACCGACTTTTCGGGACTGATGCCCGCCCAACTATTTTCCATAGAAAATATCTTTACCCTCAAAGGATTTATCTTCCTGGTACTGGGTGGTTTTCTGGTGGGCTTTGGTACCCGGTACGCGGGAGGCTGTACGTCGGGGCACGCCATCATGGGGCTATCCAACTTACAATGGCCATCGCTGGTAGCAACGATATGCTTTATGATTGGGGGCTTCGTGGGTACCCTTGTGCTGCTGCCTTGGCTGATGCAGCTCGTATGAGTGTGATGAGCAGAAATCGACTATTTTGAAAAATTAATTTTGACCAATACGTTGAAAGCAAATATTTTAACCCCGAAGGCCACTGAGCCTATCCCCCGGAAATCTTCTTCTGTTCTAGACTCGGAACCTGATAATCAGAATGAGCAGCGAAATCCTGAAAGTATCCCCGCACTAGGCAGGTACCTGCTGGTTGGGATATTGTTCGGTATTGTTTTTGTGAAAGCCGAAATCATCTCCTGGTTCCGTATTCAGGAAATGTTCCGTCTGGATTCCTTCCACATGTATGGCGTGATCGGCTCGGCAGTCGTGGTAGGTATGCTATCCGTTTTTCTGATTAAAAAATTGAACATCAAAACCAGCGCGGGCGAGCAAGTCGTCATCGAGCCGAAATCATTCCATCAGGGTCAAATCTACGGTGGACTGCTGTTCGGCCTCGGCTGGGCATTGACCGGCGCCTGCCCAGGCCCCCTGTACGCCCAAATCGGCAGCGGTTTTCTGGCTGTGATCGTAACATTATTGAGCGCTATCCTGGGTACCTGGACGTATGGCATTATCCAGAGAAAGTTGCCGCACTAATATTGAATGTACGATGCCGGAATCTTACTATAACAGGTCCATTCCGGCCTTTATCGCGCAGTGGATCACTCAGTCAGGACCTTCTACTGCCGTACAGCCAGCAGATAAGCCTGCTCGTCACCCAGGGCGAATGATTCGCCGTCGAGGCTGCTGAACACTTCGGTCACCAGTAGTCCCGCCTGTTGCATCAGGGATTTTAGTTCGGCCAGCGTGTAAACATACTGCTCAACACTACGGGTGACCCGTTCGTTTCCCCATACGTAGGTAAGTTCGGCCAGGATTACTCCGCGTAATGCATCATACTCATTCTGAGCCAGATACATCATATCATCTCCTAAATTCATCCAGGACCGTTCCTGAAAATCGGGTAGCACACTCTCGGCCAGAAGCTGCGTGTGCGCAATAAACCGGCCACCGGGTGGCAACTGGTCGGCGATTTTTTGCAGAAATTCCTGCATCACCTCCCGGGAAAAAAAACTGAAGCTGTTGCCCAGGCAGTAAGCGCCCGCGTAGGTCGCAGCAGGCAATTGCATTTCTACAAAATCGCCTTCAAGCACCGTGACCGGCAGGTTTTGTGCCCGGGCGGTTTGTTCCAGCTCCCGGCAGTACTCCTGCGAAATATCCACGGCCGTTAGTACATGGCCACGTTCGGCTAGCGGAAGGGCGTGACGACCATAGCCGGCCATAATATCCAGCACCCGGCTGCCCGGCATCAGCCCGAGCAGATCGACCAGAAAATCCACTTCCCAATCGGTATAATCCTCGGTCTGATTTTGCTTCCAGGCTACTTGGGGCAATCCCTCGAAAAAAGTATGGTACCACGCCATTCGTTCCGTTTTTTTGACTAGAAATCAAGTGCGAAGGTAGGAATATCCGGCTATATAGCCTACTGGAGGTGGGAAGCGAATCGATGCACTTACTTATCGGTAATCTTTCGAGATTTCCTATTTTGAAGGCCAATTTTCGCCCCATTTTGGGTAGGTACAATATTTGAGGTACCTTTTTTTACTACCATTAACCTAAAACACCATACTGCTATGAAAATTGTGCAATTAGCCGGAACGGTTCTGCTATCCGCTGTCCTTTTATCGGGCTGTGGGCCTGCCACCGAACAGAAACAATCCCCCAATTCTGAAATAAATGGAGCTACCCCCACAGGTACCGAGGAGAGCAGGGCGGCCATTGGGGTCGGAGAAGGCAACCAGGATGAGCAAGGAGGGTACCCTAAAAATCAGGCCAATCTACACCCCGACTCTACCCGGAAGGATACGATCAGGAAACGGCAATAACCGGCATCGTATTCATGATGGGTAGGCTTCGGGAAATACTCAACTTCCCGAAGCCTACCCATCCTGTCGCAGTACTTCCAGCGGCGAGCGGGAAAGAATACCCCGACTATTGGCCAGACCAATCAGTACTGTAAGGCTCGAAACGATCAGGAATACCAGTAAAATGGGCACAAACTGAGGGGTGAAGTCTACTTTAAAAGTAAACTTGGCCAGCCCCCAGCTTCCCGCTAATGCCACCAGAATGCCGGTGGCAGCGGCCAGGGCACCCAGAAAGAAATATTCCAACGCCGTAATGGCAAAAATCTGATTGCGGCTGGCACCAATGGTGCGGAGCAACACGCTTTCCTGCAGGCGCTGGTACTTGCTGATGAGGACGGAAGAAATCAGCACAATCAGCCCGGTCAGGATGCTGAAGCCAGCCATAAAGCGGATAACAAACCCGATTTTTTCCAGTAATTCGTCCAGAACTTTCAGCACCAGCCCCAGGTCGATGATGGAGATATTGGGAAACCGCTGGACGATAGTGCGCTGGAAAGCAGCCGAACGCTCGTTGGATTCCACCCGCGTGAGCAATACATGGAATTGAGGAGCTTCTTCGAGAACGCCCGCAGGGAATAATACCAGAAAACTGGTACGCACCCCGCCCCAGTCCACTTCACGCAAGCTACCTACCACCGTGGCGAGCAAGGCACCCTGCACGTTGAATGTTAAAGTATCGCCTAGCCGGAGGCGGTTGCGCATGGCGAAACCCTCCTCGATTGAAATAGGCACCGGTCCGTTTCCTTCGGCTCGTCCCTGCCAGGTACCTCGCTTTAGTTTTTCAAACTCCGTAAGTGTATCCCGGAACGTCACACGGTATTCGCGGCTGAAAATGCGGTATGAAATGCGGCTCGATGTATCTTTCTGGGCAGTGGCAGCCGTGAGTCCATTCACTTTTTCCAAGCGCATATTCACCACCGGCACACTCTGAATAATGGGCAAACCCTGTTTGGTGGCCAATGAAAGTACCTCATCGCGCTGATTGCTTTGGATATCAAACAATACGACATTGGGCTGATTCCCGCTCGTGGAAAGGGTCACGCGTTTCAGGAGGAGCGACTGCACCAAAATCAATGTACAAATAAAGGCCGTACCCAGGCCAATGGAGACAATCAGAATGGAGGTCTGGTTATTGGGACGATGCAGATTGGCCAGCGCCTGTCGCCATACATAGCTCCACGAGGATGGAAAGAACCGCTTTACCAGTCCCATCAGCAGGGACGCCATCGCCAACAGCAGCAGGAAAGCCCCCAGGATACTTCCCGTAAAAATCGCGGCTTCCAGCCAGCTATTCGTTTGTAAGTAGGTAAAGAAAAATACGAAAACGAGGATCAGGCCATAGATCAACCAGCGCAGAGGGTCCTGAGTCGAGGGTTCAGGCTCGAAGGAAGCCCGCAGAACGCGCAAGGGCGAAATATTACGCACAGAAATAAGGGGTAACAACGCAAACAGAATGGAGATGAGGGTACCCAGCACTACCCCCTGCCCGATGGCCGCCCACGAAATTTCGGTGGTCAGATCAAAAGGCAGGAAGTCTTTGAGTATTATAGGCAGAAACTGCTGAATCACTGTCCCCAGAAGGGCTCCCAGCACTGATCCCAGGAAACCTACCCCCACGATTTGGATAAGGTAGATGACAAAAGCCTGGGAAGATTTTACCCCCAGGCAGCGCAACAATGCAATGGCGTTGAGTTTTTCGCGAATGTAGATATGCACCGCGCTCGCCACCCCCACACAGCCCAACAGCAGAGCGATGAAACCTACCAACGCCAGGAATTGGGTTAAATCCTCAAAAGAACGGCCCGTTGATTCCTTCTGTCCCTGAACAGTCTGCGTGTCGAAATCATCGAGTTCCAGGCGGGGTTCAATCTTTTTTACGATTTTCTCCACATCCGTCTGCGGGGGGTACCTGAAGAAATAGAGATAGTTGATCCGGCTACCTTTTTGTTCCAGCCCCGTTTGTTCAAGGTACCTCAGCGGAATGTACACCGCCGGGGCCACCGTCGTGGTGACGCCCGTTTGACCGGGGGCCTTGAGCAAGACGCCCGCAATGACAAACGTCACCTCCCCTACCTTTACGGAATCACCTACCTTGGCGTCGTATTGCAGCATGAGCGTTTGATCCACCAGAGCTTGTTGCTTGTTCCGGAACGAACGGCCTGCCTCCGCCGGAATGGTTTCCAGCTCGCCGTAGTAGGGATAATTCCCTTCCAGCGCCCGTACCTGCGCCAGGCGGCTTCCGCCGCTTTTGGGGAAATAGGCCATTGAAGCAAAGCGTCGCTCCTCCGACCGTTCCTCGCCCAGCGAATCCAGCAAGGGGCGGATTTTGGCCGGGGCGGGCTGGTTGCCGGAAATCTCCAGATCAGCCCCCAGCAACGTCGCGGCCTGGGTATCGATGTTTCGACGGACGTTTTCGCCCAGCGAATAGATGGCTACCAACGCCGCAATGCCCAGAATGACCGACGAAATGAACAACACCAGGCGTGACCGACTGCGGCGGCTGTCGCGCCAGGCCATTTGCAGGAGCCACGAGAAGGAAAAGCTTTCTTTATACTCTTTCATCGGAAACCAGTTTGCCGCCCTTGATTCTCACTATACGCTGGGTCATCGCCGCCAAATCTAGATCGTGTGTGACGAGTACCAGCGTGGTACCGGCTTGTTTGTTCAGGTCGAACAGGAGCTGAATCACTTTTTCGCTCGTTTCGGCGTCGAGATTGCCCGTCGGTTCGTCGGCGAACAGGATTTGGGGTTGATTGGAAAAAGCCCTGGCCAGCGATACTCGTTGCTGCTCGCCGCCGCTGAGTTGGGTGGGATAGTGGTGGGAACGGTCGGCCAGCCCTACCTTGTCCAGCAGGTCGAGGGCCACGGGCCGCACGTTTTTTTCGCCCCGAAGCTCGAGAGGTACCATCACGTTTTCGATGGCGGTGAGGGTGGGCATCAACTGGAAGTTTTGAAAAATGAAGCCCACGTAGCGGTTACGGAGGGCAGCCAGTTGGTTTTCGGTCAAGTCGTTAAGCCGCGTGTCGTGCAACGTGACATCGCCCGAAGACGCGCGGTCCAGTCCGGCGCAGAGGCCCAGCAAAGTCGTTTTTCCACTGCCCGACGGACCCACAATGGCCATGGTAGAACCCGTCTCGACGGCAAAACTCACGCTATCCAACACCTTCAGATCCCGGCCACCGCTCTGGTATATTTTATTGACTTCCCGTAAATTGAGTATGCTATTCATGCAAGGAGTGAAAGGAAATGGGATTATTTTGCGTTGAGAAACAAAACCTATCAACACGTTTCCCGACTTTACTGTTCACCCCAGGCCCAGGTACCTATGCGTATTGTATCAATAATTAGCTTCTTCTTAGTTCCGGTGCTCGTGTTGAGTTCCTGTTCTGAAAACAAAAAGGAAGATTCTTCTCAATCGGCAGCAACCACGAAGAGTGATACGGCTACCCCGGAAAAACAGGAAAAGACGATTCTGTTTTTTGGCAACAGCCTCACCGCAGGCTACGGCGTGGAGCCCGCCGAGGCTTTTCCGGCTCTGATTCAGAACAAACTGGATTCGCTGAACATGCCCTACAAAGTGGTGAATGCCGGAGTGAGTGGCGAAACCACCTCGGGCGGCAATAGCCGCATCGACTGGGTACTGCGCCAGCCAGTGGATGTGTTTATTTTGGAATTGGGCGGTAACGACGGCCTGCGGGGCATCCCGCTGACCGAAACTCGCAAAAACCTGCAGGCTATTATCGATAAGGTTAAAGCGAAGTACCCCGATGTGAAAATTATCCTGGCCGGGATGCAGGTACCCCCCAACATGGGGGTACCTACGCCAGCGAATTCCGGGCGCTCTACACCGAGCTGGCCAAAAAAAACAACATCTCCCTCATTCCTTTCCTGCTGGAAGGCGTCGGTGGCGAGCGTACCCTAAATCAGTCTGACGGTATTCATCCCACGCCTGAAGGCCACAAGATCGTGGCTGAAAATGTGTGGGCGGTGGTAAAGGGGCAGGTTTGAGGGAGGGAACGTTTCACCTTCAACCAAGATCGTTTACAGGCAAAAAACGCTGAATCATGGACACAACCAGTAAATCAACAAAGCCCAATATTTCTTCCCTGGCTTTCTGGGATGTGGACTTTGAAAAAATAAACTACCAAAAAAACAGCCTTTTCGTCATGGAAAAGGTACTTAACTACGGTCCCTGGGATGATATAATCAACCTCATAAAGTATTATGGGGAGGAGCGAATCAGGCAAGAAATTGTCAACTCCACCTATCTTAGTAAAGAAGTGCTTAATTTTGTTTGCTTCTATTTCCGTCTATCGCCCGACGACTTTACATGCTACAAAGAAAGACAGTCGCAGAATCCACTCTGGATTTACTGAACGAATTGATGCAACTTCCCGAGTTGTCATCCTTCTTTCTGGTAGGAGGTACAAACTTATCCCTAAAATTGGGCCATCGGGTGTCCGTAGATTTAGACCTTTTTACAGAAACACCGTTCGATAGTGATGTTTTGCTTGGCGCTTTAGAAAAGAGATTTGCCGATTTGATTATCGTCAGGCACACTCCCGGGGCTATTTTGGGTTATATTCGGCGGGTAAAGGTGGATTTCATCCTGTACGAATATCTGCTATTAGAACCCATTGAAGTAATAGACGATATCCGGCTTGCCTCTTTGCCCGATGTGGTGGCCATGAAAATCAACGCCATTTCCCGAAGAGGCGTTCAGAAGGATTTCTGGGATATTGCTGAATTGTTAGATCATTTTTCATTGGAACAAATGCTGCTATTTTTCAAGCAAAAACACACGGCAACCGATGTGGGTCATATCCTCCGTTCGCTAATTTATTTTGCCGATGCCGACGGAAGCGAGCCGCCTCTCTCACTCAAAAAGCACAACTGGAATAGCGTGAAGGAGAAAATTAAAAGGGCAGTAAGAGATTACATTAAGGCCCAAACACAGGGCTAGCTCAATCAATCCGACGGCTATAAGATCGTGGCCGAGAATGTGTGGGCGGTGGTGAAGGGACAGGTGTAAAGTAATACTCGATGGCATCTCAGTCTTTTTTGAACTCAAATGCTTTCAATCCATTCTCTCGCCCTATCCGGATCAGTAAAAAAGCGTTCGGTATCCCGACCGAAGCGAGTATTGTACAGGTCCATTTTAGTCGAGTCCTGATGGACGTGCGCCGCACCCACGCATTGGATTCCTCTTGTAGGGGTGTACTTCATGGTTTTAGCCTCTTCTGGAAACAGATCCACATACCCTACTTTCCAGCCGTAGCCAGCCAGGGTCACAGGCACAATTCCCCGGAATCTTTTGTGGGCTTCTAGATCGACGGCTTCAAATCCGTACATATTGACCAGTACCTTAAATGTACCATTGTCAGGAATGCTTTCCAGGGCAGCCTGAAATGTCTTCTCCCATGTTTCAATTGCAGACTTTTCTACAGCTCCGCTGATATGGGTGATGATTAATTTCTTCCCGGCATCCCAAGAAGTCTCTGTGATTATTGGATTGTTCATGGTCCTTTATGAGAATTTGTAAGAAAATCAGACGCTACTCGGGTACATCTACCTTGATCTGTATCGATCCCCATTTACCCCGATTGGGAGGTGTTGTTGCATTTTCAGCACCTATATCAGGTGTAAAGAGCAGCTTGGCCGTACCGATGGCCTCGCCAAGTTTTAAGCCGAAGTAGGGATATACGCCTGCATACCGGCCCACGGCTTCCATGTGCAGTGGGGGGCCGTCTTTGAGCCTGACACTGATGGCATACCGACCCACCGGAACATTCATAATCAAGAAATTATAGTTCTGGAGACTGGCCTTTTTGTTGATTACAAACTTTTTTTGTTCTCCGTACAAACCAGGGCCATCCGGGGTAAGCATTACCTGAATCTCCGCGTTTTCCGGAATATAGCTCGGCGGATTATACACCGATGATGGATCGCTCACATTGTAGGTAATATACAGAGAACCACCGGCATAGTTGGTGGGATCGTTGGGCCGCTGACTGACGAGATCTTTATTGAATACGCCATAAGACAGCAGCACAAAATTCTTGACCAGTCCATCGCCGGAGGGGAAGCTGCCTACCTTGCCATCGGATGCATACAGGCTCATGACCGCCCGGCCTTCGCCGTAGTCGATGGTGTAGCCGGCGGCGTAGAATTCGGCCGTCCCCCAGGGTACCTGGATTTCATAATAGCCTTTGGCATCGGTTTCGTCGGATGCGCCGGAATAGTAGCCGCCCGTAGCCGTCGATCGTATACCAATATACGCTCCTTCCAGCGGCTTGCCGCTCAAATCAGCGACATAGCCGCGCACGACTCCTTTTTTAGCGGATAAGGCCGGGAAATTGGGCATTCGGGGAAGTGTATTGCCCATTACACTCACGGAGGTTTCGCTCGCGCTGAGCGAAAAAGTGGCCTCTCCCTGCACGGCAGGCAGGGCGGGTTGATCACCCCAGGCGGTGGCTTGCCCATCTTCGATCGGGTCGGGATCTTTGCAGCCCAGTACAATCAGGGCGGCAATCAAGAGAAATTTGGCATTCATGGCACGCATAAAAAATGTTGAAATATACAAATGCTACTACACGTCCACTGAGCAACGCGATGCCACAAAATAAAGAAAGGTACCCCCGTGCTGAGGGGTACCTTTGTGTGAAGCGAAGCAACAGATGTGTGAATGCCGGTTTTTGGGCTTTATCTCAATGAAGTTCCAGATGCGGGCTATGCCATAAACCCCACCATGCTTTTAAGGCACCTCTACCCGTTCTCCTCATCGAACCGATCCGTAATAGCTTTTCGAATTGCCTGGTGCGGGCGCATGCCTGCGCTGCGGGTGCGGGGTACGGCGCGATCGGTAGCCGACGATTTGGCGCGCAGAGCCAGGTTAGACACCGTGAGGTGGCTGTTGCGCCATTGGTCATATTCCTCGTCAGTCATGATGTGGCGCACCACTTCGCCGCGCGCGTGACCGTCGTTGTAGGCATGAATGCGGCTATCGGTCAGAGCTAGTTTGCGTTCTTCTTCCAGATCGGCAATTTCTTTGCGCAGGGCTTTTTCCTGCTCCTTCAGCTCATCCAGCGCCGGAAGTACCGACAGATCGTTTTCCATGATATTCTTCTGTATCATTTGCTGCGAGAGTACCTGCTCCACGGCGGTCAGCTCCTTGACCAGTTTTTTGCGCCGCCGCCGCAACCGCCACAAGCGCGGGTCTATCTGAAGCCAGCGGTACCAAAAACTCTGCAAAACAGGCAATGCCATACCTAAGGATACGGCCCCCGCAATGGCAAACAGTACACCGCTCAGCACGAACGACAGCAATGCCCACGGACTGTTGACCAGCATCATACTCACGTTGTCGGAGTCGCGCAGGGCCTGTTCTATTTTATTGGTCAGTTCAGGGCTGTTGACGGTAGCACCCGTCAGTGGATCCACAGCGTTGAGTTGCAGGTTCTTGATGGATTTATTAATGGCCTCCTTCAACTTGTCTGTCCGGTAGGCTTCGTACCGGAACCAGCCCAATACCAGGAGGGTACCTACGGCAAACACCGCCAGAATGACCTTGAAGCGGCCGTAACGCTTCTTAATACGGGGTGAATCGTCGGTTTGGTAAGGTCCTTCGATCAGACGGTCGTAGGCAGGCTTCAGCAGAATGGATACCATTGCCAGCCCCACGGCAAAAGCCCAGGCTTCGTTAGAATTTCGGATGTTGAGCGCGTAGGCTACAATTTCGTGCGAGATAATCAGATCACCGAAAATGAAGGATAATCCCGCCGCCAGAAAAATAAACCCAGCCAGCAGCGAGTAGTGCGTGGCGGCGTTGGTGCGCCTCTCTTTTAAAAGTTCGGTTTCCTGCTCTGTTTCGGCTACCCGGCCCTGGATTTCCTGTGCGCGCTTCGAGGTTTGGTTAAGGCCAAGCAGATGTTCCTGTAAGGCATCGAAGGCGCCCTTACGCTTGCCCAGGGTATCCTGCCGGGTCGTTCCCAGCGTATTCAGTTCGTTTTTCTTCTCATCCAGGCGTTCCGCTACCCATTCATGACTTACCTGGCTCGACAGGTAAGCTTCATAAGCCTCCCGGTTGAGATTTTCGATTCCGCTCGTATAGCCGTGCTGATAATCGGGGTGTTGATTTGGCTGTTGCTCTTCCATTTTTATTCAGTTGAGATTCGAAAGTAGAAATTATCAAATGGAAATGTTTATGCCATATCAATCGAGAAAAGGTGAAATTGGTAAACAATGATGAGTGCAGGATAATTCAGACAATCGCCCTATCAGGGCTTTCAGGTCTTTTTTTTCACTTTTAGTTGCCCCTGATTTCCCGTAACTGCTTCTCAGAAAGGCGACCTTTCATATTCCGGGCCAGATAGAACTCGCTTTCAAAGAGTTTGATGAGCATATCGCGGCGGGCCTGCAGACGGGCACGCTCGCTTTCGGAGGTACCCTGCTCGCGAAGTACCTGCCATTTCTGTACCCGTAGATCGTTGATTTCCTGCTCCAGGTATCCCATCTCTTCTTCCCAAAGCTGAGCATGACTCACGGATTCCCGGCGGCCGCGTTGGGAAGTCAGCCACACGTGCAGGTCGTTGCGCAGCACGGTGAGGTTGCTCAGGAATAGTTTGCCGGCAAAGAGGAACAGAAAGAAGACAAATACAAATAACGCGGTGGCCTGCCAGGCGTTCTGGGTTTGCGAGGCCTGCGCAAACACAAACAGTGCCGCCGCCAGCGGCATACCTACCTCCTCCAGAATCTGCCGCCACGTCACACGGCTTTCGGTATCGTGGAAAAGTGAGATACGTCCGAACAGATTGAACATTCCAGCCAGAAACACGCCCAACGCCACGAATGAACTACTGGCAAAAGAAGGCCGCAGGGTTTCTTCGATTAAATAGTAATTGCCTACGCACATGGCAACGGAAAGTACCAGCCCTACCACAGTGCGCGGCAGCTGGTGTTCGCCCTCGAGCCGGGAGTTCTCCAGGTTTTTTAACTTGACTTGTAGTTCCTGAATTCGGTTTTCCTTTTGACCAATATACAGATTCATCTCCTGCACGCGCTCGTTCTGCTGCTCGATGCGACGCTCGTGGGGTGCGGTCAGGTGTAAAAAATAATTTTGAATGATGTCGGTTTTCTCGGTAGGCTCCGATTCCGCAAGGCCAAACAGTACACCCTCGTCACGCAAAGTATCTTCATCAGCCAGCCAATAGGGAATCGTCAGATCAGTACTTTCCAGCACGTATTCATTTTCCGGCATTTCCATCCGGGGCACTCCGGCGCGCGGCCTACCTGCACCCAGTGTGGATGCACCCGGTGTGGACACACCCGGAGCGGGAGCAAGGGTACCTTGCGCCCGCTCCTGCTGGGAAGTTTTTGTTTCACTTGATCCGCTACCCTCCTGCGCACTCTCTGCTTCCTTAATCGGCAAGGTTGGTTTTAATACAGGATTAAGGGCGGCAGGCTGTGGTCTTTCGGAGAGTATATTGCTGTACTGAGTCGCCTCGACCTCAGCTGGAATACGGTACGAAGGAGGGGGTACCTCGACTGGTTTTGGAACGAACCGGGGAGTACTGTCGGCTGGCGGTGGGGCCGTAGCAGGATGGGGCAAAGGCAACGGAAATGAGGCGGTCTCGCTGCTAGCAGATTGCGCTTCATCTTCATAATAATCCAGATCCTGATCACCGGACCCCTTGACAAATTGCGAAAAACGTTCCCAGACGGTCGCCATGATCTAATGGGTAATGGAAGATTGACAATACAAGTTTGTCTGCAATTATCTACCAAAACTGCCGGACAATCTACATTATTGTGATAGTTGGTAAAATTTACGTGTAGAATAAACGGATTTCAACCTACCTCGAACATCTTTTTCAGGGCCAGCCACAGCCGTTTTTTCAAGGATTTGTCCGCATCAATGACCGATAGCGGATCGGCCAGCAGAAACCAGATTCCCTCGATGTATTTGGGCGTATAAGGTGGAAGCAACAGATCGAGCTGGAGTTTGATCAAAGGTACCCCAAACGTGATGAAGTAGTTGGTACTTTTGGTGGCCAAAACTGCTCTTGCATCGGCAGAAGAAAGGGTACTGAAATTCAGAATGTCGGTTTCAGCAATGGAATGTCCCGTGGCTTTCAGGATATTTTCCAGCAACAGGGAGTCCGAAGGCAGTAGATCGGCCTGTTTTTTTTCATCTACCAATACCAGAATCTGATGTTGTAAAGCGGGGAATTGAACAGCCACCGGGGAAATGGCTGGGACGGGGGCTGTAACAGCCGGGGGTACCTTGCTCACACTTTCGGTTTTGCCGACCGCCGGATCAGGTACTTTTTCCGCTAGAACAGGGGGTACCTTTTCACTGATCGACGATTCCGCTGCTTTTTCTTCTTTTGCCTGAACGACCACTACGGGTTCATCCACCCGAAACAGCGTATCGTCCTGAAAAAAGATTTTGTAAAAAGCAGCGGAGTCGTTCATTAATCAAAACTATTTTTTAGGACTCGGAACTGCGGCACAATCCTGCCTTCGCTCCGAAACGTACCGTAAGCCCTATCCTAACACCGCTTCGCGATGAATCAGCGCCTCCCGGTCGGGACCCGTAGAGACAAAACTGATTGGCAGTTTCAGCTCCTTTTCCAGGTACTCCACATAAGTAGTGAGTTCAGCGGGCATATCATCGAAGGCACTGATGCCGTCGAGCGATTGTTCCCAGCCCGCAAAATCCTGGTACACAGGCTCTACTTTCTCGGTGCATAGGTCGTAAGGTAGCTGGTCAGTGAGGGTACCATCGGCCAGGCGGTAGTGGGTACATACGCGTATCGTGTCGAAAATGTTGAGTACATCCACCTTCATCATCACGAGTTGCGTCACGCCGTTGATCATCACCGCGTACTTCAGGGTGGGTAGGTCCAGCCAGCCGCAGCGGCGCGGGCGGCCCGTGGTGGAGCCAAACTCGTTACCTTCCTTCCGCATTTTTTCGCCGGTTTCTTCCAGCAGTTCGGTCGGGAAAGGCCCGCTACCCACGCGGGTGCAGTAGGCTTTGAAAATGCCGTACACCTCGCCGATGGCGTGCGGCGACACGCCCAATCCTGTGCAGGCGCCGGCAGTCATGGTGCTGGAACTGGTCACAAAAGGATAGGAACCAAAATCGATGTCGAGCAGTGAGCCCTGGGCTCCTTCGGCCAGTACCGCCTTATCCTGATCGAGTGATTCATTGATGAGGTATTCACTGTTCACCAACTGAAATTCTTTCATGAACTCCACGGCAGCAAAGAAACGCTCTTCGGCGGCGGCCAGCGCTTCCTGGTAGTCGAACTCGTAAAAATCAAGGATGGCCTTATGCGCCTTGACGAGTTTGTGGTATTTGCTCTTGAAATCGCCCGAAACCAAATCACCTACCCGTAACCCCAGCCGCGCCACCTTGTCCTGGTAGGTAGGGCCGATGCCCCGCAGCGTGGAGCCAATTTTGTCTTCCCCTTTTGATTTTTCGTAAGCCGCGTCCAGCAGACTATGCGTAGGCAGGATGAGCGATGCTTTCTTGGAGATAAAAAGATTGGCTTTCAAATCCAGATTGAACTTCTGTAAGCCTTCGATTTCCCGACGGAATACAATGGGATCAAGTACGACTCCATTTCCAATGATATTTTGAATATCGGAGCGAAAAATTCCGGACGGGATTTGGTGCAGCACGTGTTTGATATTGTCAAATTCGAGGGTATGTCCCGCATTGGGGCCGCCCTGAAAACGCGCTACCACCTGGTATCGTGGCGCAAGGACGTCCACAATTTTACCTTTTCCTTCGTCGCCCCACTGGAGGCCTAGCAATACGTCGACTTTCATTCAATACGGCAGTTTAAAATAAAAAAAGCCCGATTCGACCCTATAATAGGTCAAATCGGGCCGTATGAGTTAGTTCAATTATTATTTCGATCGAAGAGCTCCTCTTCGGCAATGTCTTTTCGGTTCTCACAGTTGGAACGCGTACAGCCGCCATAAAAAATCAGCGAATGGTGGTCCACCTTGAAATGCAGCATTTCACCCACCATATTCTGAATGGACTGAATGCGGGGATCGCAGAATTCCATCACCTTGTGGCAGTCGGTGCAGATCAGGTGGTCGTGCTGCTTGAAGCCGTAGGATTTTTCGTACTGGGCCAGATTTTTACCAAACTGGTGCTTGGTAACCAGATCGCAGTCGACTAGTACATCCAGGGTATTGTATACCGTGGCCCGGCTGACGCGGTACTTTTTGTTTTTCATGCTGATATAGAGCTCGTCTACATCAAAATGATCGCTCCGGGTGTAGATTTCCTCCAAAATCGCAAACCGCTCGGGCGTCTTGCGAAGGCCTTTGTTTTCCAGATAAGCCGTCAGGATTTTCCGGGCGGCTTCCATATTGTCCTTACCGTTTTGTGACATAGGTTGCTGAATCAGGTGCAAATATCGGTGTTTTTACCCGAAAATAACAGAAGTCGGGACATTCTATAACGTCTCGGCACCGGCTACGGTTCACAGGGGCACGGCGTTGAGGTTGGCATCGAAACGGAGTACTTTAAAAACCCCGTCCACCCGTTCGAGTTTATTGATGAGCATATCCAGGTGGCTCGTATCGTGCACGTACAGCTTAATGTCCCCCTCAAAGACACCATCTTCGGTATCGATGGTCAGCCCACGCATGTTGATGTGCAAGTCGCTGGAAATAATGCGGGTCACGTCGTTGATGAGTCCTACACGGTCGGTACCTGTGATACGAAGCCCGGCCAGGAAGGCCTCTTCTTTCTGCGACTTCCACTTGGCTTTCAGGATACGGTTGCCATGCTTGGACATGAGTTCGGCGGCATTGGGGCAGGTAGTGCGGTGGATCTTGATACCCTCGTTGATGGTCACGAAACCGAACACGTCGTCGCCCGAGATGGGGTTGCAGCAGGGAGCCAGTTTGTAGTCGATTTTGTCCATATCCTCCCCAATGAGCAGCGTATCGCTATCGGATCGCTCACCGTGGATATTTTTCAAAAGCTTGACCACCGTTTTGCCATCCGGGGTGTCATCAGCACCGATTTTGTCCTTCCGCTCTTTATTTTCCTTACTCTCCTTGTACTTTTTGAACTTTCGAAGCTCGTCGACCTGGATATATCCCTTGCCTATGCGGTAGAAAAAGTCAGCAGGTGTTTTGGATTCAAAGAAGGCCCGCAACTGATTGAACGTTTCGTGGTTGGCTTCGATGCCCAGTATTTTAAGCTTTTTCTCCACCATTTGCTTCCCGTCGGTTTCGTAGCGGCGGCTTTCTTCCTTGAGATAATCCTTGATCCGGGTCCGGGCTTTGGATGTCACCACGATCCGCAGCCAATCCTCGTTGGGTTTCTGCTTACTGGACGTGATGATCTCTACCTGATCGCCGTTCTTCAGCACGTAGCTGATGGGTGCCAGGGTACCCCCTACCTTCGCCGCCATGCAATGGGCCCCTACTTCGGAGTGAATGTCGAAGGCAAAATCCAGGGCAGTGGCCCCTTGGGGGAGTACCTTGAGTTCGCCTTTAGGTGTAAAGCAAAAAACCTCCTCCGTGAAGAGGTTGCTACGGAATTCGTCCAGGAATTCGATGGCCGCGGTACGATCGCCCGATCCGTTCTCCAGCGTTTCGCGCACCCGGCTGATCCACACCTCGATGTTTCCCCGCACCTTGGTGTCGTTACCCTTGTATTTCCAGTGGGCCGCGTAGCCCTTTTCGGCAATCTCATCCATGCGCGTGGTGCGGATCTGTACCTCCACCCATTGGCCGGTTTTGCTCATGACCGTGGAATGCAGCGACTGGTAGCCGTTGGCGCGCGGAGTACTGAGGAAATCCTTGAGGCGATCGGGATTGGGCTTGTAATGATCCGTGACGATGGAGTAGGCCTGCCAGCACAACGCTTTTTCGCGCTCGAATTCCGCCGGAGCATCGATCATGATGCGGATGGCAAACAGATCGTAAATTTCCTCGAAAGGCTTGTTCTGTTTGCGCATTTTATTCCAGATGGAATAAATGGACTTGGGGCGTCCCTTGATGACGTACTTAAAGCCCGCCTCCTGCAAATCCTGCTCGATGGGATCGGTAAAGCGGGCAATGAAACGGTCGCGAGTAGTTTTGGTTTCGCGCAACTTGCGGGAGACATCGCGGTAGGCTTCGGGTTCGGCGTACTTAAGGTACAGATCCTCCAGCTCGGATTTAATGGCATACAGGCCCAGACGGTGCGCCAGCGGGGCGTAGATAAAAATGGTTTCCGAGGCAATCTTCAATTGCTTATCACGGGGCATACTGTCCAGCGTGCGCATATTGTGCAGACGGTCGGCCAGTTTGACCAGGATTACGCGCACGTCGTCCGATAGCGTGAGCAGCATTTTCCGGAAATTCTCTGCCTGCTGGGAAGTACCGTACTCGAATTTGCCCGAAATCTTGGTCAGGCCATCGATTATTTTGGCCACTTTCTTACCAAACAACCGGCTGATATCGTCGATCGTCATTTCGGTGTCTTCCACCACATCGTGCAGCAGGGCGGCCACAATGGCCGTAGTACCCAGCCCAATTTCCTCTACCACAATCTGCGCCACGGCCAGGGGATGGTAGATGTAGGGCTCCCCCGACCGCCGCCGCATGTCTTTATGAGCCTCCACCGAAGTATTAAAGGCTTTCTTGATCAGCTTGGCATCGTTGTCTTTGAGGTAGGGTTTGGCCGTTCTGAGTAGTTTCCTGTATTTTTTCAGGATGTCGTTCCGCTCCTGTGCTAAGTCTATTTCGATTGTTTCCACGGTGTCATTTCATTTCCAGTAACGCTACACCAAATTAATTCATTAACCAATGATTATCAACAATACTTTTCCAAACTATATTTCTTACCAGAAAATTAGGAACAGTTTGGAATATATAATTACCTTTGCACTCCCAAAAATGACTATTCCTGAAAAATAGTTGTTGGAACATGCGGGCGTGGCGAAATTGGTAGACGTGCCAGACTTAGGATCTGGTGCCGCAAGGCGTGGGGGTTCGAGTCCCTCCGCCCGTACGATCAAAAAGAGAGAAGCCCTCAGGACTCGCTGTTTTGAGGGCTTTATTTTTAATGTGAGCATGAGAGGTTCGATAGAGTATTTTGTTCTCATTGCTACGTATTCTATCCTTCTATCATTCATTCAATCTATCATTGCAAACAATGGAAGTTCTGTTAGAAAAAAGCTCCCCCACTACGGCTTCGCTCAAAGTAAAGCTGACTCAGGAAGATTATAAGCCCAAGGTGGACAAAACCATCAAGGACTACGCTAAAAAAGCCAATTTGAAAGGATTTCGGCCCGGCAAGGTACCCATGCACGTCATCACCCGCATGTACGGCAAGAGCATTTTGGTGGATGAAGTGAACCACATGCTCAGTCACGCGGTGAGCGATTATATCCGGGATAATAAAATTCAGGTCGTGGGCGACCCGCTCCCGAACCGCGAGCAGGCCGATGCCATTGACTGGGACAAGCAGAGCGATTTCGAATTTGTGTATGATCTGGGGGTAGCAACCGATTTCGAGGTGGATTTCTCAGAAATCCCGGCCATTCCCCACTATACGATTACGGCCGATGAGAAGGAACAGGAAGCGTCCATTGCTAATCTCAGAGAGCGTTTTGCCGAGTCCATCAACCCCGAAGTGTCCGAAGCGGGCGATATGCTCTATGGTGAGCTAAAGCAGGAGTCTTCCGAATTCACAACCAATACGGCAATCCCGACCAAGCGCGTGCAGGAAAGTCAGCAAGCCCAGTTCGTAGGTGTGAAGAAAGGTGACGAGATCGTATTCGATATTCAGAATACCTTTGAAGACGAAGCCGCCATCGCCCATGTAACAGGTAAGAAAAAGGAGGACGTAAGCGAGCTGACGGGCGACTTTACTTTTAAAGTGGAGGACATTACCCGCTCGGCGCCCGCCGAACTGAATCAGGAATTCTTCGACAAAGTACTCGGTCCCGGCAAGGTAGAAAGCGAAGAGGAATTCCGTAAAGAAGTTCTGAGCATTATCGAAGAAAACTACGCGCGCGAATCGGAGACGCTACTGCGTCGCGATATTGAGAAAGCTCTGCTGGATTCTATCAAAATCGACCTACCCGCCGACTTCCTGAAGAATTGGCTTGAACGTACCAACGAGGGTAAGTTTACCCGCGAGCAGATTGAGGAGCAGTTTGACGATTTTGAACGATCTCTGAAACTAAGCCTGATCAAAAACAGGGTAGCCGAAACCGCCGAACTGAAGGTAGAGTACCCCGAGATCATGGCCTACACCAAGCAGATGATGCGGGGCCAATTCGGCATGTACGGCAACGACGACAGCATGGATGAAGTCATTGAGCGTGTGGCTGCGGGCTACCTGGCCGACCGCGAGAAGGACAATTTTTCTACCATGCACAACCAGGTGTTCGACCTCAAAGTGTTGGATCTGATTCGCGAACAAATCGCGACTGAGGAAAAAACCATCGACGTGGCAGAATTTGAGAAAATTGCCAAAGCAAGCGGTGGAGTTTTGGAAGAAGACGAAGAAAATACCCTGGAAGAGGCATAGAAAGTTGCTCAGAATAAAAAAAAGACCTCCCTGCAAAATGCAGGGAGGTCTTTTTTTTGAAGAATCTAGAAAAGAGGGAGCCTAATAGGTCACTTTCTGGACGTTGCCATCGAGCCCGCTCACGTAGTAGGTGTGGGCGTCCATCTGCACCAGGTCGGTCGGCAGGTTCAGCCCGTCCACCGCTACGGAGCTGCCGTTGTTAGCTACCCGACGTATTTGGCCCGTATTGGGAGCAAATCCCATGGCCCCAAACACTCCGTGCTGTACGACGAGAGCACCGGGATCGGTAGTCAGGTTGATATCGACTAAACTCGTAAATCCTCCCTGGTAAACAGAAACCGCTCCAGCCTGATCCACCTGGTAAATAATAGAAGCATTGGCCGGAAAAGGAAAGCCCAGCAAGGTACTTACCAGGAACTTCTGCCCGTCGAAAACGATGCCTGTCGGAACACTCTCCACAAAAGGAGGACCTACCGGCGTAGGGTTGGTGATACCCGGGATGACCGCAAATACACTCCACACGCCCGCCTTGGTGCGCCGAATGAGGGCATTGGCCCCCGCATCAGTGAAGTACAGGTCTCCGTTTGGCCCCACAGTCATGTTGTACAGGTGCGTATCCTGGGTATCCTGCGCAAAATTGTAATCGAGGATGAACTGCTGCATGTCTTCTACGGGCAGGTCTTTGGCCAGCATAGGTGTATCACCGGGCTTGAAGCCGACGACATTAGCTTTGTAGAGCTTGCTATGGGCGCCCAGGATGTACAGCACGCCGTCGGCAAACAGGATGTGGTTGAGCCCGTTCAGTTCACCGCCCATGATGACTTCCGAATCGAAACCGGTGATGACGGGATGAGCCTTGCCATCGGGTGTCAGCATCGAAATCCGGCCGTCGTTTTGGCCGGAACCGGCCTCCGCCACCCAGATATGCCCACCGGCGTCCTTTTCGAGGCCGATGGGTCCGGCTAGCCCGGAAGCAAAAGGAGTTACCTGGATTGTTTGGACGGCGGGAATGCGGTGGTCTTCGCAACCGGTAAGCAGAAAAGCAGCCACCAGGCTGCCCAAGAGGGGAGATTTGAAGTTCATCATGGTTGTTTTTGAGTATGAATAAAAGGACAAAAGAATACGTACGTTACCAGCTTGTCGCGATGGAATCCCTTAGGTTTCAAGGATTGCCTGACTCTGCAAAAAACGACAGACTTTCATTGAAAACAATGGGCCTGAATTAGACAGTAAAAATAAAGCAAAAAATCAATTGCAATACGACCATTCACTCGATTACAGCATATATTGATATTTTAAAAATAAATATGGGCTGAAATCAGAAAGCAAGTAGCAAATGGTGTGAAACAGGCCTTCCCTTCTTCCCTTGATCAAAATATTACCGCCAGCCCTGCGCCTACATTGAGTACCGTCACAAACCGCCGGGGGCTAATGGAACCTTCGATGGGAGGAAGATCACCGACCTTCACATAGGTAGGTACGTCTTTGAGCTGGGCATTGGCCCCGATCCAGTCGCCAGTGAGTTGAAAGCGCAGGTGGTCGGTCAGTCGGAAACGTACCCCCGCACCCGCACCATACCCGAAGGCCCGGGTGGAAGCTACCGGTACACGAGCGTCTACGGCATTTTGCCCGGTGGAGGAAACGCCGTTGAGTGTAACACCCGGCGCCTCAGCAAACACCATCCCGCCCTGAATATGACCCTCCAGTTCCACTGAGCCCAGTGACAGGTACCCTACCGGTCCGGCGAGCACCGCTCCCAGTTGCCAATCTGTGACTTCACTTTGCCAGGTATAGGTATCGGGATTGGGCAAAAATTGACTGTATTGTTCGATCAAAGGCTCTGAATTGGCCTGGTTGATGTTCAGGCTGCCCGTCAGGCGCAACCCTGCCCACGAGCCGATCCTGCGCTCATAGCTGAGTTGACCAAAGAATCCTTCTCCAGCCAGGCCCGCCTCGGGGTTACTGAATTGCTTGCTGGCAAACTTACCAATGGGCAAGCTATATCCGCCCGAAAAAGAGACGCCATTCCGATCTTGCGCCCGACATGAAAAGGAAATGAGCGAGCCCATAATGACCATCAGTGCCAGAGCCTTGGGATAAACGAAAGACTTATTCATAAACATAGTTATTATTTTTAATAGAATTGACTTTACGGGCCGCCTGATCTAACATGTAGCTAGGATGGAGGTTTTTGATAAATACGGATAAAAGCTTCCTTGGGAAGGAGGTGAAAGTGGCCCTGACTCAGGGCTGTGTTCAATTCGTAGGTATAAGGATCGGAATGGGTAAGAATTTCTTCACCAAAAAGGTCCCGTTCCCGAAGCGGCGCGCGGCGGACGAGTTGTTCATCGTAGCTTTTACCCCAGGCTTCGTTGTCGCCCAGCACCAGGCGGATTTTTTCCCAATCGTCATAAAAATACTCCCGCAGCAGGGGGATGATTCGTTGGCGAAACATGCCGCAAAGCGTCTCATGGGAAGTTACCCCAAGCAAATAGGCATGGCCAAGGGCGTGGTCCCGGTCGTAGAGGGCTTCGATGCGCTTGTTCATGACTCGTAGCATCTGCGGCATATCGATTCCTTCGAGCACAAGCCCGGCAAGCAGATCGGGGTTGGGAGGTACCTCCTCAAACTGGAAACGGCGACGCAAGGCTGTATCCAGCAGGGCGATGGAGCGGTCGGCAGTGTTGAGGGTACCTGCCACATAAAGATTGGCCGGAATCCCAAACCGACTCCGCGAATAGGGCAGCGTAAGCCATAGTTCGCGTTCGGCCCCCAGCCGTTTGTCGGGTTCGAGTAGGGTGATCAATTCTCCCATCACCGCTGGCAAATTGGCGCGGTTGATCTCATCGATGATCAGGAGATGCGCCGGAGCGGCGGCCGTGCGCTCCGCCCGGCGAGTGGGAGTATCGTCCAGGTAGCTTTCGAACGAAGAGTACCCTACCTTCCGAAGGGCTTCCAGGCAGGCCTCGTAGAAGATGCCTTTTTTGACCTGATAGTGAAGTTGTCCACCTACGAGATCGGGCCGTATGCCTTCCACAAACTCCTCATAGCTATAGGAAGGATGGAACGCCACAAAATGCGCATCCGAAAATAGGGCGCGCATTTGCTGTACCCGAAAAGTTTTGCCCGTTCCCGGCGGGCCGTAGAGCAGGTAATTGAGGGGGATATCGGGTCTCACAACGGGCGGTGAGGTACCTTCGGGTAGTGCGTTATAGGTCGGTTGTCCTTCCTCCACCCTACCCTGCTGCCAACCGGATGTAGCAGCGGCGATGATTTCGCCCCGGTAGGATTCGTCCACCGCCGCTTTGTAGGCTGCCGAATTATGTTTTTTGATATGCGGACTACGCCGGGCCTTTTCCACAAATTCCAGCAGACAGTTTTCCCACTGTTGCTTGGCTTCGGGATCATACCGATCCAGATCGGCATCGGCAAAAGGTAAGGGTAGCCACACGTAGTCAGCCTGAGGGCCGTTCAGACGGGTTTCAAAGCCGCCCGCCCGGGTCAGGGGCGAACTTTCCTGCTGAAAGTACTCCTTGGGAAAAACAAACCATAGCCGCAGGCCCTCACTTCGGGTTTTGGTGAGCCGCAAGGCCAGGTACACATTGATATTGACCGAGATACCAGGGGCATTTTTGAGCACCACAATCGAGAGCCGCGGATCGGAGTCGGCCAGATTGGTGATGTCCAGCATATCTTTTAAAAGCCGAAAAAAAAGCAGACAAGCCTCGGGATGCTTTATTTCACGGATTTTATCAATCAATTGTTGTTTCTGCTCTTTTGGATTCATGCACGCGGGGGCAGGTTGTCAATGAAGTGCAATATACATAAAACGATACGACCCTATGGAAGGGGTATTTTTTCCCCAGACTACTTTAAAATGACTACTTTGCCTTCACTGGTACAGATTTGTTGGAGCAAGCTTTTAAAAAACCCAACTACTATGGACAGGAAAGAAATCGATCAGGAAACCAAAGAGACTAAAAATACCAAGAACATTTTGTTCTGGATCGTGGGCATAGGTATTGTTTTGTCAATTATTGCCTTTGCGGGTGGTTTGTTCAACCACGGTGGCGACGTAACCCCCAAGACCGATCAGACGGGCACCATGATGTCGGATACCGTCGCGGGCGATCAAATGGCTGATACCTTGGCTACTGACATTCGTAAATAATCACGCTGACTCCTATTTTTTTAAGGCTTCCCACAAAATCTCGACCGGATGCAAGGCTTTGCGTCCGGTTCCGTCTTTTATCTGGTGGCGGCAACTGGTTCCCGAGGCGGCGATGAGCACGTCGTCGGGCTGCCGACGCACAGTGGGAAACAGTACCAATTCACCGATCTGCATCGAAAGTTCGTAGTGTTCCGCCTCGTAGCCGAAACTCCCGGCCATACCACAGCAGCCGCTCGGAATAAGCTGCACCGTATAATTGAGCGGCAAAGACAGAATTTTCTTCGCGACCGACAGTGTCGACAATGCTTTCTGATGGCAATGCCCATGAAGTTTCAGTGCCTTCTTTTCGGTGGTAAACTGCGCACTGGTGATGGCTTTTTTCTCCATTTCCCGGGCCACGAATTCCTCAAATAAAAGTGCATTCTGCGCCAGCTGCCGGGCATCTTCCCGTAGTTCGGGCTTGACCAAGTCGGGGTACTCATCGCGGAACGTCAGGATAGCCGAAGGCTCGATACCGATCAGTGGACACTCGTCATGTACCATCTTACTTAAAAGCCGGACGTTACGATTGGCGATTTCCTGCGCTTCTTTCACCAGACCTTTTGACAGGTAGGTACGTCCCGACTCCACATGGCTGGGAATACGGACTTCATAACCGAGTTCCTCCAGCAAAAGCACCGCTTTCTTACCTACCTCCACATCGTTGAAATTGATAAATTCGTCACAGAAAAGGTACACCAGCCGAGAGGGGGTACCCTGGTCATGCGTTTTTTTCTTTCTTTTTTCAAACCATTTTCTCAACGTCGTGGCCGACAAACTAGGCATGGTGCGATCGGGATGAAAACCTACCACCCGGTTGGCCAGTCGTCTGAGAAAGGGGGTACCTATTACAGCATTGTAGGCCCAGGGTACCCACATGGCCCGTTCCATCTGCTTGGTGAAGCCCGCGACCAGCCGCGACCGCAACGGAATTCCGTGAGTATCGTGGTAGTGCTGGGTAAACTCGGCCTTCATTTTGCCCACATCCACACTCGATGGACATTCGGCTTTGCAGCCCTTGCACGAAAGACACAGATCCAGCACCTCCTTCACCATGTCGGCATCGGTGGCGGCCATTTCCTTTTTATGATCAGGGGTACCTTTGGTATAGTACTGCCGCAGAATATTGGCACGGGCGCGCGTGGTGTCGCGCTCGCGGCGGGTGGCCATGTAGCTGGGACACATGGTACCCCCGGTTAGTTCGGTTTTGCGGCAGTCGCCGGAGCCACTGCACTTTTCGGTCAGTCGCAGGATGCCTTCTTCTCGTGAGAAATCGAACACGGTATCGATTTTGGGCTGAACCGCGTCGGGTACGTAGCGCAGCGACTCGTTCATGGGCGGCGTGTCCACAATCTTGTTGGCATTGAAAACACCCGCCGGATCCCAGATGCGCTTGACCTGCCGGAACAATTCGTATACCTCGTCGCCCATCATAAACGGAATGAATTCGCCACGCAGGCGACCATCGCCGTGTTCGCCCGATAGCGCGCCCCGGTACTTTTTCACCAGTACGGCCGTATCGGCCAGAACCTCGCGAAATTTGTGTTTTCCCTCGCTGGTCTTAAGGTTGATCATAGGCTCCACGTGCAGTTGTCCCGCCCCGGCGTGAGCGTAGTAAGAGGCATGAAGCTGGTGGCGGGCCAGTACTTGTTCCAAATCTGCGATATAGTCGGGCAAATCCTCTACGGCTACAGCGCAGTCTTCAATCAGGTTGACGGGTTGTGTATCGCCCGGTAGATTACGGATCAGCCCCAGTCCGGCTTTACGAATATCCCAGGCCTTAGTGGCATCTGCCCCGAACAGCAGGGGGTAGGCGTAGCACAGGGCTTCCAGCTTCAAATCGTCTGTGAAAGCCAAAGCTAGTTTTTGCACCTGCTCTTCCGTATCGCCCCAGAACTCCACCAGCAGCAGGGCAGCGGGATCGCCTTCCAGGAAAAAGCGATTTTTGGAGTACTCATGGTGTTCCTTGGTAAAATCCATAATGTACTTGTCTACCAGCTCGGAGGCTTTTGGAGCGTGCCGCATCGCCACGCGGTTGGCGTGCAGAGTTTCGGCCAGCGAACGGGTATGCACGCAGACTACGCCCACAGCGGCAGGTGGCAGGTCGACTAAGTTGAGTTTGGCTTCGGTGATGAAGCAGAGGGTACCCTCCGAACCCGCAATGAGCCGGGCCAGGTTGATGGATTCTCCGGTGTTCAGGCTGTCCAGCGCATAGCCGGAGTTGCGCCGGGTTACCGATTTTTTAGGAAAGCTTTTTTCGATTAATTCCTGATCGATAGGGTTGGAAATAATTCCCCACATTCCGGCATAAATGGCTTGCTGGCGTTTGCTATTAGCAGAAGTGGCTGCTACCTTTTGCAAAAAATCCGGGGTAGTGGATTCCGAGAAAACGGCTTCGGAACCGTCGGCCAGCAGTACCTTCACCTCCAGCAGATGGTCGCGGGTGCTTCCCCAGACAATGGAGTGCAACCCGCAGGAGTTGTTCCCGATCATACCGCCGATCATGGCCCGGCTGGCCGTAGAAGTTTCAGGGCCAAACAGCAAGCCGTAGGGAGCCAGGTGTTTGTTGAGGTCGTCGCGAATGACCCCGGGCTGTACGCGTACCCATTTTTCCTCCGCATTGACTTCCAGTATCTTGTCAAAATATTTGGAAATATCCACTACCAGGCCATTTCCTACCACTTGTCCGGCCAGCGAGGTACCCGCCGCACGGGGAATGAGGGTTATGTGGTGGCGGGTGGCGAAAGCGATCAGCCGCCGGATATCCTCCTCGTGGCGCGGCAGAGCTACGGCCAGGGGTAGTTCCTGGTAGACCGAGGCATCCGTGGCGTAAAGTCGCCGGATGGCTTCATGGGTAGTGGAAGTGTCGTAATATAGTTCGCCCGAAAAATCGGCACGTAAGGTATTGAATTGTAAAAAGGTAGGTCGGGTCATGCCGCACTTGGGAAAAATAGAATGCTAAATTAGTGGAACGGTTTTATCAATACGTATACCAGTCCGTTTTTACCAAACACAAACCTATGAAATTCTTACTTTCCAGCTTGCTGGCTTTGGCCACGCTGAATACCTGGGCGCAAAATCCGGCAAAAATTACCATCAAGTCAGCCGAGAATACCGACTATACCTATTCGCTTACCTTGGAGCGACCTCGCTTTCATGAAACGCTGGGGGTAGGATTATCCGAAACAGAATTCGAACCCGTGGGTACCTTCGATCTGAGCCAGCAGAAAGAAGGCACGGCCACCGTGCCTATCAGCGAACCGGCGCTGGTGCGGCTGGTAAGGACTCCCAAAAACGCCGCTACCAATACCAATCCTGGCGGCGTGCGTAATGAGAGTCGTACCTACCTGCTGTACCTCATTCCGAACGACGACCTGACGATTAATGTCGGCAACGCAAATGAATTGGCTTTTACGGGCGATCACGCGGATCGGCAGGTCTTTTTACAAAATTATTTTCTGGACAATCATTACCAGTACCTACCTGCGTTCAGCTTCAATCCCCGGCAAATCGACAATGCGGCCATCGTGAAACAAAGCGATAGCCTGGCGCGGCTACGTACCCAGCAATACGAAGTATTCAAGGCGGCGCATCCGGCCGATGAAGCCTTCGATACCTTTGTAAATGCTACTACCCAAGTCGAGGGGTACCTGATGCAGGGTATTGTGAAAGATCGGGAAATACGGAAAAATAAGGCCGTAAAACTGACGCCCGAACAACGTAAAGAACTGAATGCCATTACGCTGAATAATTTTAAGCTCTTCCCTGATGCCGCTCTGGCTAGTGCAGCCTACCGCAATGAATTGAAAAAGTGGGTGATGATTCCGGTGACCGAAAAGTACTCGCTGGAAGCCGATCCGGCGGCCCTCAGTCCGGAAGCAGTGGCAGAAGTATACCAAAGCAGTGCCGAAAAACTCAGTGGCTATCCCAAACAGCAGGAGTATCTCCTTACCTATTGGCTCAATTACGCTTCCACCGCCCTACCCTCTACGCAGACGGCCCGGAGCTTGCTTACCGATTTTGAAAAAAGGTACCCTGGGGCAGCGGTAAATGGGTACTTTTCCAAACTGATTTCGGCAAAAGAAAAACTGGCCCAGGGTAGTATGGCACCTGATTTCACATTACTGAACAAGGACAGTTCGGCCGTATCCCTCAGCAGCTTGCGCGGGAAGCCGCTGGCCGTGGCTTTTGCCTTTAACCTGAAACAGCACGAACCGGCGCTCAAGCTTTTGGAAAATGCCAAGGGTGACAGTATACTGTTCGTCTATGTGAGTGCAACGCCGGGCATTCCCTTTGGTACCTGGAAACAATATGTAGAGCAGCGGCCAAACGCTCTGCATTTGTACGCGACAGACGAACAAATAGAAAAACTAAAAGAGTCGTACGCCATCGAGCCACGTTTTCCCTTTATGGTAATCGATTCCAATGGCCGGATTGTAAACCGCTGGATTCCTCAGGATTTCCCCGATAACAAGGCGCTACAGGCCGGATTGCGTCAGGCAAAATAGCAATCAAAAACTTTGGCCAAACAAAAAAATGGGAATCCAGTAGTGGATTCCCATTTTTTTGTTTGGCAGTTATTTCTTACCGGGTACCTACTTCATTGGAATAGGTATCGGAGGTAGCCTGTGGGAACGAGCGAAGAATATCGCCGATAATTCCCTGCATCATGGCAGCGCGGTCATCACGCTTGCTGGGTGCCTTCAGTTTACCAGACGCCCAACCTTGCCAAATCATCCGGTCGCTACGGTTCTGATAGATGTTGACAATGAAACGTCCTTCTTCGTAGCTGTACGTGGAGACATTGTTCTGTGGACCGTACCACCACCAGTAGGGCGACATGTTGTTAGAACGTACCTGTTGGCGGTCTTTCACATCGGTCAAGTACCGCACCACCAGCTCAGGGTTGCTTTCGTCCAGCCGGTATCCTTTAGCCTCCATTGCCTGCACTACCGCATCGGTAATCCGGCGGCGGTTCAATTCGCTACCCAACAGAGGGTCCTGCGTCATATTCTTCTCGGCTTGCACCCAGAAGGTTTTGAACTGCTTCAGGTTGACACTTCGGTCATAATCGTTTTGAACCTGAAAGGAGGGTGAACAGGCAACAAACCAGCCTCCCAGCAGAATCAGCATTATACTTTTCATTACATTTTTCATGGGTATTTCCTTTCTTATTTTAGGTTGTAAGTTCTTCATTGTACTTATATATACGAAAAAAATCATTCCATTGATGTATAACTTGTACAAAAAAAGTATACAGGGCAAGAGTAGGCCTTTTTGGCAGTGGAACAATCATAGAAAGGAAATTTTGACATACTGAGCTTTCCATGCGGGCTGTCTTCGTCCCAAACGTCTTTTTTGTACTAACTTGCAGGCTCCAAGTGATGTATACGTACTAAAACGTTCGAGCCGGGTATTTTTTTGTATTTATCCCTTCGAAAGTCCTGATTTTTTACAAATGATTATTGAACCCGCGCAACGAACTCGCCAGACCTCAGAATACTACTTTTCTGTAAAATTGGCCGAAGTGCGCAAGTTATTGGCTGAGGGCCATGACGTTATAAACCTAGGTATCGGCAATCCTGATATGATGCCCTCAAAGTCTACTCTGACTACCTTAGGTGAAGCAGTTCAAAAACCGCAGGCCCATGGCTATCAGCCTTACGTAGGTACCCCAGCGTTCCGGCAGGCCATTGCCGGGTTTTACGCCCATACCTACGGCGTTAAGCTCGATCCAACGACCGAAATCCTGCCCCTTATCGGCTCTAAAGAAGGTATCACTCATATTTCACTCACTTTTCTGGATCCAGGGGATGAAGTACTGGTACCCGAACTAGGGTACCCGGCCTACCGCGCCGTGAGTCAGATGGTTGGCGCTGTTGTAAAAGAGTATACTCTGCGTGAGAATCATGGCTGGCAGCCCGATTGGGCTGCAATGAGCGCGCTTGTGACGCCCCGCACTAAAATCATGTGGCTCAACTACCCCCACATGCCCACAGGCGCACCTGCCACGCCCCAGCTTTTCGAGCAGGCTGTCGCTTTTGCGCAGGAGCACAAAATTTTGCTATGTCACGACAATCCGTACAGTCTGATATTAAATAAGAAGCCGCCGATTAGTTTGCTTTCAATTGAGGGCGCCAAAGAAGTGGCGATCGAACTTAATTCCATGAGTAAATCACATAATATGGCCGGGTGGCGGCTTGGCTGGCTGGCAGCGGCGAAACCATACGTGGATTCTGTCTTGAAAATAAAAAGCAATGTGGATTCAGGCATGTTTCAGGGTGTTCAGGAAGCCGCGGTTGCCGCTCTACAAAACTCCGATGACTGGCACCAGCAGCGAAATGCCGTGTATGAAGGTAGGCTGGAAGCCGCAGAAGCTTTATTGACCGCTTTGGGCTGCACTTGGGATACAGCCCAGGAAGGCATGTTTTTATGGGGCAAGCTTCCGGAAACCACCGAGTCGGCGGAAAAACTTGTAAACTCGCTTCTGATCGAGAAGCACATTTTCATCGCACCCGGTTTTATTTTTGGTCCCAAAGGAAATCGGTACATTCGCCTGTCCCTATGTACCCCTAAGGAGAGAATCTGGGAAGCCGCGGAAAGAGTCAGGCAATAGTTTTAAGCTATTGACAACAGCTCAAAAGCTCCTTCGAAACTACTTTATTCAATGGTATTCAGCCCGAAGCCATAAACTAATGGCTGCTAGCTAACAGCTACTAAAAAATGATCATTAATATTATAGGCGTTGGTTTACTAGGTGGCTCATTCGCTTTAGCATTACGGGAAAAGTACCCCTATCTGAAAATCGTAGGCGTAGACCAGTCGACTGTTAACCAGAAAATAGCGTTGGCCAAAGGTCTCGTTGACGAAATTCTACCGTTAGAAGAAGCTCTGCAGAAAGCTGAACTTAGTGTATTGGCTACTCCCGTAGATAGTATCCTTCAGCTGCTGCCCCACATTCTAGATCAAATACCTGCTGGAAGGACAGTGATGGATCTCGGCTCCACGAAAGAAGCTATTTGCCAGATAGCCGACACACATCCTAAGCGCGCGCAGTTTGTAGCTGTACACCCAATGGCGGGGACTGAAAACTCTGGTCCCGGAGCAGCCTTCCGTGAGCTGCTGCCTGGCAAAAATGTCATCATCTGCGATGCTTTCAAAAGCCATCCCGATTCTTCGGCTTTGGTGGAGGCCTTACTGCGGGATGCTGGCATGAAAATACACTACATGACACCCGCCGAACATGATTTGCATTTAGCTTATGTTTCGCACCTCAGCCACATCAGTTCTTTCGCCTTAGGGCTGACGGTTTTGGTGAAAGAAAAAGATGAAAAGACGATTTTCGACATGGCGAGTACAGGCTTTTCTTCTACGGTGCGGCTTGCCAAAAGCTCTCCCGCGATGTGGGCTCCTATCTTTGACCAGAATAAAGAAAATGTGTCCAAAGCCCTTGCCGACTACATCGATTTATTGCAACGCTTCAAGCAGGCCATTGACAGCCAGGATATACCTCAAAGTATGGATTTCATGGTCAAAGCCAACGAAATTGGCCGGATTTTATCAGGCATCGAGAAGAAGTAGGTTCAAACAGCCGATGGTTTACTTACCCTTGCTAAGACTTTTCATTAGCTCGATATACTACTATATAAGCCATGGCAATGGAAAAACTGATCCATGAACTATTACCGCCTAGGTACCTATGAAGGATATTTCGATAGAACTCGTCGTAGCCCACTATCATGAAAATCTTAATTGGTTGAAGCGTGTCCCCTGTACTATCCAGAAAACAATTTATTCCAAGGCAGAAGCTCCACTCCTCCTTCCTCATCACATCCTTTCCAATGTCGGACGTGAGGCCCATTCTTATCTACACCACTTAGTAACCCGCTACCATTCCCTAGCCGACTATACAGTTTTTTGTCAGGGAAAACCCTTTGACCATGCCTACGATTTCCATGCCACATTGCGCAAGCTGGCAGCGGGTGAATTCTCTGATCAATCTTTTGTTTGGTTGGGGCATATTATTGATACAGATACGCCCGATGGTTTGCTATTTCGGCAATGGTCAAAAAACAAGGTGGGTGATGAACTGGATCTGGCTGGATTACACCAGAATCTTTTCGGTACTTCAGGCCCAGATTCTTATCCGTTTGTGTTGGGAGCCCAGCTTATCGTTTCACGAAAATTAGTTCATGCTCAACCGCTTCCCTTTTACCAAAAAGCTTTTAAACTAACTACGACTTTTCCCAATGCTGCTCATGGTTACGAGCGAATGTGGGATCGGGTCTTTAATGTAGAAGGTATTGATCGGAAGTGGCTGGCTAATAGAAAAACGGTCTATCTGAAACCAATTAAACGGTTAGGCTAGTACTAGCAGGCAGATGTATAGAGGCATGCGTGGGAAGCTGGTTTGTATTGTGCGAATAGCTACTTTGCTTCTTCCATAGTATCAAACAGGAATTGAATATTCTCGCTCCAACCCTGTATAAAGCAAACAGCCCCCCTGCCTGTGGCAGGGGGGCTGTTGCAATGGTATTGTGGCGGCTACCTACTTTACCGGTTTCGAGGCCAGTATCATCGGCGGTGCGGGGCTTAACTTCTCTGTTCGGGATGGGAAGAGGTGACCACCCGCCCCATAGCCGCCAGCAAGGCTTTTATGGGAGGTAATGCTTGTATGTACTTATGTACTTGCGGTCAATGAGCATGTGGAAACGAGAGAAGAAAATCGGCTGTGTGCGGGAGTGTGCCGCAAGCCCTCGGGCGATTAGTACCGCTCGGCTGAGCGCTTCTCGGCGCGTGCACCTGCGGCCTATCGACGTCGTCGTCTACGACGGCCCTGCTATCGGGAGGACTCATCTCGGGGCCGGTTTCGCACTTAGATGCCTTCAGCGCTTATCCGCTCCCCACGTGGCTACCCGGCCGTGCCCCTGGCGGGACAGCCGGCTCACCAGCGGTGGGTCCACCCCGGTCCTCTCGTACTAAGGGCAGCCCCCCTCAGTCCTCCTGCGCCCACCACAGATAGGGACCGAACTGTCTCACGACGTTCTGAACCCAGCTCGCGTGCCACTTTAATCGGCGAACAGCCGAACCCTTGGGACCTTCTCCAGCCCCAGGATGTGACGAGCCGACATCGAGGTGCCAAACCTCCCCGTCGATGTGAGCTCTTGGGGGAGATCAGCCTGTTATCCCCGGCGTACCTTTTATCCTTTGAGCGATGGCCCTTCCATGCGGGACCACCGGATCACTATGCCCTGGTTTCCCACCTGCGCGGCCCGTCGGCCTGGCAGTCAAGCCGGCTTGTGCCATTGCACTCCCCGCACGGTTACCAAGCGTGCTGAGCCGACCTTTGGAAGCCTCCGTTACCCTTTCGGAGGCGACCACCCCAGTCAAACTGCCCGCCATGCGCGGTCCCCGGTTGAACCGGGTTAGGACCCGGGACAGCGGAGGGCGGTATTTCAAGGTTGGCTCCACGGCGCCTGGCGACGCCGCTTCGCTGCCTCCCGCCTATCCTACACACCGCTGACCCAAGACCAACGCAAAGCTGCAGTAAAGGTGCACGGGGTCTTTCCGTCCCGTGGCGGGTAGGCGGCATCTTCACCGCCACTACAATTTCACCGAGCTCACGGCTGAGACAGTGCCCAGATCGTTACACCATTCGTGCAGGTCGGAACTTACCCGACAAGGAATTTCGCTACCTTAGGACCGTTATAGTTACGGCCGCCGTTTACCGGGGCTTCGATTCAATGCTTCGCCTCGCGGCTGACATCCCCTCTTAACCTTCCGGCACCGGGCAGGTGTCAGGCCCTATACGTCGGCTCTCGCCTTGGCAGAGCCCTGTGTTTTTGCTAAACAGTCGCCTGGGCCGTTTCTCTGCGGCCTCTCCTCTCAGAGTAGGCCCCCCTTATCCCGAAGTTACAGGGTCAATTTGCCGAGTTCCTTAGCCGTGATTCACTCGAGCACCTTGGAATCCTCTTCCCGACCACCTGTGTCGGTTTGCGGTACGGGCCGCCCGCAGCTGGCGCTTCGCCGGCTTTTCTTGGAAGCGCGTCCGCCCTCTCGCCTCGCCCGAAGGCTCCGCTCCAACGCACCA